>JAVJQA010000007.1:0-8175 GCA_040218045.1 Marinoscillum sp. | reverse complement strand
CATCAATTTCAAACTGGACGATACCCTGGATGATCATATCCCGACCAATCGATTTTTTTACGATTATGATGTGGCTATCAAGTCCAGGCTTTCCCTCAGGGAAATTGAAACTCAGTCGCACCCCACCAGGAATTTCAGTATTAAAGGCGAGCTGTATTACAATGAGGCAGCCTACTATATCACCGGTGACGGTCTGTTAGAACACTGGGAAGGCAGTGAGGATATGTCCTGCCTACTGACGATGGACATCAAGTTCATGGGCAATACGGGGATTGTGCTGGGCAACTATGGGCAGGTGGAAGACATTTATCTGTTTCAGACTGTGTTGAATCGAGAAGTACTGGATGAAAGGCAAAATACAGGTTATTGACGATAATTACGCAGAGGTTTTATTCCATATTTTGGGGCGTGAATGTCAGAAATTAAAATATTAACTTCATTTCAGTAATTTCGGAATGTGTAAAATGTATTGGGATAGAAAGCGGTCATTAACAGTCAGAATAGTATAAATCACTGTCCTAATTTCATCAAACTACTAGTCCTCCAGACGGTTAAATTCAGTAGAACAAACATTTCGAATAAGATGGATGATTTTGTAATAACCCATACGTTCACTTCCGCCGGACAGATACCGGACGAAGTGTGGAATGCAATCAGGGCCGGGCTAGAGGTAAAGGAAGGCGTCAGCTATAAAAAAGTAGGCACGGACCAGGTAAGTATAAGCTTTCCTGCTTATCTGTACACACCGGAGTACATTTTAGGAATTGTCCAGAGATCCGGGTTTAAGGAAAAGCCCGAAGAAAAAAGATCATTTTGGAAAACGATCCTGGACTTCCTGGCCAGTGACACAGACAACTCATTCGGCACCAGGAGACTCGACTGCTGTTCACTGAACAGATACAATCAAACCCGGGGCAGAGCCAGATCAAAATACCTTAAATCTTCCACAAGATTTCAAAAACAACCAGGCAATGCTCAGCCCTAAATTCACATCACAATTGACAGACAGAACAATGAAATTTTTCAGCATCATTTTACTTGGCTTATTCCTTTCGGTGGATGCACTTTCACAGACGCTCTTCTATCCTGAATTGAGCAGGATAACGGTACTGGGTAGTTCATCAGTCCATGATTGGGAATCCTCGGTGAAAATGGAGGATACAAAAGTGGAATTGCACATCGAGAAGACAGATCCTTTATTGCTTGGTCATCTCAGGCTCACAGTACCTGCCCGATCCATCGAAAGTGGTCAAAGTCTCATGGACGACAAGACCTATGAGGCATTAAAAGCAGAAAAATACCCCTTCATCAACTATGAAGTATAGGTATTCGAGTACCGTGAAGGACAGGTGGTAGCCTCAGATGGCAAATTAAAAAAAGCCGGAACGGAGAGGGAAATACCCGTTACCGCAACGTATTCTAAGGAGTCAGGAAGTCAGAAAATATCATTCACAGGATCAGTTTCCATCAAAATGACAGACTTCAACATCTCTCCACCCACGGCCATGTTCGGTACGATGAAGACGGGTGATGAAGTAACCATCGAATACAAAATCATTGTAGAGCATACTTAATATAACTTAAATCATAACAATCATGAAAACACATTTCAACCCCAGATATATAGCAGTCTTGTTTGTACTGGGATCGGGCTATTTATTCGCCCAGCAACCGGAAATGGGCTACTTCCGATCCAATGATAAGGATGGCCTCAACGTATTTGAAACTCCCAAACAAAGCGATGCGGTCTTTGACGGACTCAAAGTTCGTGTGGGAGGTGATTTCGCCCTGCAGTTTCAGGGGATCTCCCAGACCAATTCCGGAGATTCACTGGCTACTCTTGGAAATAATTTCAATTTGCCAACGGCCAATTTGAACCTTGATGTGCAACTAGCTGACGGTATGAGAATGCATTTACGAACCTATTTATCATCGCGCAATCACACCGAGGCCTATGTGAAAGGGGGATACTTGCAGATTGATAAACTTGATTTCATCAAACCGGGACTTTTGAGCGGATTGATGAATGTGGCGACCTTGAGGTTTGGTATGGACGAGATTAATTATGGTGATGTACATTTCCGTAGGTCGGATAATGCAAGGGCCATTTTCAATCCTTTTGTAGGAAACTACATTATGGATGCTTTTACGACTGAACCCTTTGCGGAGTTAACTATACAGAGTTCCGGATTTATTGGCGTACTGGGTGCAACCAACGGTCGGCTGAATCAAAGCGTGACAAGTACCGATGAAGGGTTTGTGGTCTTTGGTAAACTGGGCTATGATAAGCAATTGAATGACGATCTGAGGGTAAGGCTGACAGGATCTTTTTATAGCAGTTCAGACAAAAATACCAGAGACTACATCTATGGAGGCGACCGTGCCGGAAGCAGGTATTATGCTGTAGCCGAAGGAGGTACTTTTTCTGGAAGATACAACCCAAGATTCAGTTACTTGACCTCTTTCCAGTTGAACCCATTTATAAAATTCCAGGGATTTGAGTTCTTTGGTGTATACGAAGCAGCCAATAACGGAGACGATGCTGCAGGTGGTGGTTTTACCCAACTTGGAGCAGAAGCACTTTATCGATTTGGAGCCGATGAGCAATGGTACCTGGGAGGCAGATACAATTCCGTAAGCGGAGAAGTGAGCGACAATGCATCCACTATTGACATTAACAGGGTTAATGTTGGGGCTGGCTGGTTCCTGACCAAAAATGTGCTGACCAAAGTTGAATACGTCAGTCAGAAATACGATGGAGCAGGTTATGACGGCACCTTGTATCAGGGAGCTGAATTTGATGGCATTGTGATCGAAGCTGCAATAAGCTTCTAATCCAGAGACTAAGTTAGGTGAGTAGTAGAAGCGGTGATGAAGGGGTCTGTCGAGAGGCAGGCCCTTTTCCTCTTTCAAAATGTTATTATATAAAAGGGAGGTTCCACAAAAATTACATGTATTGTTCATTGAAGGTTTAATAACAACTAAATTGACAAGGATAACATGAACTCTCAGAATTTCTTAAAGCAACTCCTCAAACACTTGCGCCCTGCAATTGTACTAGTAGCCTTTATTGCGATTGGGTACATCTACCTGATGCGGTTTGTGGATCATGAACTTAGCTGGGTGCCCTTTCTGGTGATCTTTCTGGCATTTGTCAAAACCGGATATTTTACTTTTTTTACCTTCAGACAAGTGAATGAATCCATCAGGCAATGCCATTCCTTTGGTCAGCTGCTCTGGATATTCGGATTGCTTGTCATACTCATCGTTTTCTCCTATGCAGCAGACTTCACCTGTATGATGGCTGCCGATTCGTCATCCTTTCAGGGCTTTACTACAACAGAAAATTTCAACTACTTCGAGCATTTGTTCGAAACGTTTTACTTCAGTATTGTCACGTTTGCGGGTATAGGCTATGGGGATATTGTACCGGTCACGATACCGTCGAAAATTTTAGTGATAATGGAAATTGGCCAAAGTTTTATGATGATCGTTTTTGGATTGTCGAATATTAATAACCTACGGACTACAATACGCACTGAACGGTTAATGGGCTAATGATTTTCAAAACATAGGCATGACATGAAACATGAGGGAGGCATAAAAATAAAGTTGAGGACACTGATGTTGTATTGGTTTAAGAAACAAGCGGCTAAAGAAGCAAAACACGTTCTTGCACCATATTTCAAGAGCGTTGAAGTTCATGATATTCTTAAAGCCTATTGGAGGCGTTACCTGGCTCTTAAGCCTGAATTGCCTGCAATGCGCACATTGGGAG
The DNA here is from genome assembly GCA_040218045.1 of Marinoscillum sp. Classification (GTDB taxonomy): domain Bacteria; phylum Bacteroidota; class Bacteroidia; order Cytophagales; family Cyclobacteriaceae; genus Marinoscillum. Next base: position 4,397 of record JAVJQA010000007.1, on the reverse strand, counting down.
CATCACTTATGATTCACCTTTCTGCCATGTCTACGGGGTTTTATCAAGAACTAAGGGCAAGGGGCAAAAGAGAAGAGACCTCCACACAGCTTTTTTATGACATTGCCTGGAAAATCTATCAAAAAATGGGTAGATTCTCATGGTGGCTTGCTGGATGAAGTAATCGAAGCGCACATGGCAGATTACTGAAAGCTACCTAGCTGTTTAGGTCATTCCCTTTTAATAGCCCGGCTTATTTATGGAAGGATTCGACGACCGCTAAAAATGTGGTTGGTTTTGATTGTTTAAAATGCCCCGTTGCCGAATATTTTCACAAACAAGGATTGTCTCAGTTTTGTGTAAACACCTGGTGTGCATTGGATATTCCATTGGCTTCTATGTGGGGGGCAAGGCTAGAGCGGACAGGAAGTATAGCGGGGGGAGCGAACAAATGTGATTTTCGTTGGATAGTAAACCGGTAAAATCCCGTAAATTATTACTATAAACAGTGTTGAAATGAAGATGACCGAGCCCAAAAATTTATACATCAAAAACATGGTGTGCCCTCGTTGTATTGCTACAGTAAAATACATCTTTAAAGATTTAGGAATATCGGTCGAGAGAATACAGTTAGGAGAAATAGCAACAATTGACTCTCTGGATGAAGCCAAGAAAATAATGTTAAGCGAGAAATTGACCGATCATGGGTTCGAGCTGTTAACTGACAGCAAATCCAAGCTGATCAGCCAAATTAAATCGCTATTGATCAAATGGATCCATTACCCCGAGGATGTTTTAAATAAAAATTTCTCATTGTTACTTTCAGAGCATCTCAATCACGATTACACTCATCTAAGCAAACTGTTTTCTTCGGTAGAGGGGATCACTATCGAGCGCTTCATTGTTCGTCAAAAAATAGAAAAGGTCAAAGAGTTGATCATCTATGACGAATTGACGCTTTCAGAAATTGCATTTCAGATGGGATATAGCAGTGTTGCGTACCTTTCTACTCAGTTTAAGAATGAGACCGGAATGACTCCTACTACCTTTAAAAAATTGAAGAGAGCTGGCCGTCGTTCTCTGGATTCCATTTAACCCATCCTCACCAAAATCTTATAAATCATTCTCCGAATCTTGTAACGGACTATCAATTTCATTTGATGAACTTTACTATTATAATAAATGTGCTATAAAATATCATCTAAAAAAATTGATGAGATAAAAAATGAAACACACCTATCAAATTTCAGGAATGACCTGCAATGGTTGCAAGAGTCATGTAGAGAAAACGCTCAAAGCAGTTGAGGGTATCTCTGATGTTGTTGTTGATTTAGCAAATAAGGAAGCGATGGTCCAAATGGAGTCTCATGTTCACATTGAGACACTTAAAGAAGCCTTGCAAAAGGACGGAGGTCGCTATGACATTCATCTTCCTGGATCTCACGACCACCATCACCATCCCATGCCAGAAATTAAAGAAAAACCCACTGGTGGGCCTGGCAAATACTATTGTCCGATGCTATGCGAAGGGGATAAGAAATATGACCAGCCAGGCGATTGTCCCAAGTGTGGAATGGATTTGGTAAAAGAGGAAAGTTCAAAAACCATTTACACCTGCCCCATGCATCCGGAGGTAGAGCAGGATCATCCGGGCTCATGCCCAAAATGTGGAATGGATTTAGAGCCTAAAAAAGCTTCTGCCGATGATGGCTCTGAAGAACTGAAAGCATACAGGAAAATGCTCACCAAGTTCTGGATTTCGGTGGCTTTTACACTACCCGTCTTCTTCATCGCAATGAGTGAGATGATAGGTGTTTCCTTATCCGGGATCGCAAGCGAAAAGACCTGGGGTTGGATGCAATTTGTACTGAGTACACCCGTGATCTTTTATTCCTGTTGGAACTTCTTTGTTCGGGGGTATAAGTCCATTATTAATCGCTCCCCAAATATGTGGACCTTGATCACCCTGGGGGCTGGAGCGGCATACCTGTTTAGCATTTTTGCCTTGCTGTTTCCTAATATTTTCCCTGATCAATTCAAATCTGAAGGGGGTGCCGTTCACTTATATTTTGAAGCGGCAGTGGTCATCCTTATGCTAATTTTATTGGGACAATTATTGGAAGCAAAAGCAAGAAGTCAGACCAATTCTGCTATCAAAGAGCTCCTAAATCTTGTACCACCGGAGGCTACTGTCATAAGAGATGGCGAGGAGATGACCATTCCATTAGAGCATGTGAAGCTGAATGACATAATCAAGATCAAACCAGGTGAAAAGATTCCGGTAGATGGAGCCATTACCGAAGGGAAAAGCAGCATCGATGAGTCGATGATCACCGGTGAACCTGTTCCTGTTGAGAAAACGAAAGGAGACAATGTAATTGGGGGTACGATCAATGGTACCAGCTCATTTCAAATGAAAGCTCAAAAGGTCGGAAGCGATACACTGCTTTCCCAGATCATTGAAATGGTCAATAAAGCCAGCCGAACGAAAGCACCCATTCAGAATCTGGCTGATAAAGTATCCAGCTACTTCGTGCCAATCGTGGTAACCATTGCTGTCATCTCTTTTTCGATTTGGGCGATTTGGGGTCCGGACCCAAAACTTGTTTATGCATTTACAAGTGCAGTCACGGTGCTCATTATAGCTTGTCCATGTGCGTTAGGTTTGGCAACTCCGATGTCGATCATGGTTGGAACCGGTAAGGGTGCAAAGCAGGGGATTTTGGTAAGGGATGCCAGAGCCATTGAGGAAATGCACAAGGTGACTACATTAGTAATTGATAAAACCGGAACGATTACTCTGGGCAAACCTTCGCTTCAGGATGTACAGTCTATAAATGAAAAACATACTGCGGAAGTAATCCTTAAAAATGCTGCTTCACTTGAATCAAGTAGTGAACACCCATTGGCTCATGCCATTGTTGAGGGTGCCGAGAGCAAAGGATTGAAACCACAGAAAGTAGACGATTTTAATTCGATCACTGGCAAAGGAATTACCGGCAAAGTGGATGGGCATCAAATCGCCATAGGTAACAAAAAGTTATTGGCTGAATTTGACCTTACCCTAATGCAGGACCATAATAACGATGTGGAGCAAAGACAGCTGGAAGGCCAAACGGTCATGTTTGTAGTAGTTGATAAGGAAATAGCCGGATTCATAAGTGTTGCTGACCCAATCAAAGATTCTTCGGCTTCTGCGATCAAGCATTTACAAGATCAAGGATTGGAGGTGATTATGCTTACAGGCGATAATAAGAATACGGCCAAAGCGGTTGCCGACAAGCTTGGATTGAATGGATTTGAAGCGGATCTCTTACCTGAGAACAAATATGAGAAAGTCAAAGAGCTCCAGAAAGACGGAAAAATTGTAGCCATGGCGGGAGATGGAATCAATGATGCCCCGGCGCTTGCACAAGCAAATATTGGAATAGCTATGGGGACAGGCACGGATGTAGCCATTGAGAGTGCCAGCCTTACCCTGGTTAAAGGTGAACTGGACGGTATTGTGAGAGCCCGAAAGCTGAGTACAGAAGTTATGCGAAACATCAAACAGAACTTGTTCTTTGCTTTTATCTATAATATGTTGGGCGTGCCTATTGCGGCAGGAGTGTTGTTTCCTGTATTCGGCCTATTATTAAGTCCTATGCTGGCTGCATTGGCGATGAGCCTAAGCTCTGTGAGCGTAATTGGTAATTCATTGAGGTTGAGGAGATGAGATAGGCAAATTCTCCGTAAGCGAGACCGAATATATTGCCTTAGTCCTTCATACTTAAAATAACACATTTATAAACTATTTGATTGATGGTAGTTTATCGAGTTATTATGAATAGAGGTAAGAAATATCTTAAAGGAACTGCGAATTTTGCAGAACTTTTTACATGGCCATTATTGACAAAATGGTGGAGCCAATCACCTGAAAATCACTTAATTGCATATTTCATCCCGATCTACCATAAAGGCCTATTTTGCAAGGCAACCCGACTTGGATGGGTAGTGATAACAATTTTTAGTCCTTCCTCATTTTCAAATATTTCTGTAATCCATCCACGGTCATTGGCTTCTTTGAATGAATCAATGGATTTCTTGGCCCCTGTCCTGGCTTTTACATAAAGGCCAGCCTTTTGACCAAAGCACAGAATCATTTTGATACTAAGCTCTTTGATGACCTGAACATGGAAGCTCCAGCAGAGGTCTGCATACCGTTCAAAGTCTTTAGAAATCCCTCTTTCATCACGAGACCTTACAAAACACACATTACTGGCAGGGACTTCCCTTATGTGGAATTTCCGGTTAAAGTGAGCAGTCCATTCCGGAGCAAAGTGAGCAATGATTTCTGCAGTTCGCATTTTTTAGTTTGCTGTTGACGACATATGACTTCTTTCGGATTTGCATTCTTAAATTAATACAATAATTCTATT
>JAVJQA010000004.1:0-130501 GCA_040218045.1 Marinoscillum sp. | reverse complement strand
CTAAAGGGGACTTTCGATCACCCCTTTAGGGGCAGGGCCGACGTGGAACGGGTAGTTTTAGGAAATCGAAAAAATCTTTTCTCATTTCGTTTAAACGTACTTTTTTTGAACATTTAAAATTTAGTCGTACGCCAGTAATTTTGAAACATCAAAGCCTAAAATGAACAAGGCCAGTCCTAACTGCTTTCCAGTAGAAAATCTGGTAAAGGATTTCGAGGGCTGAACGAAGCGATAGATTATTGTAATAGATACTTTTGAGGATAAAGATTAAAAAACACTATGAAGCTCTGGCAAAAGTCAACAGACGTCAATAAAAAGATAGAAGTATTTACCATAGGTAATGACCAGGAACTGGATCTGGTGCTGGCTCCTTATGATATATTAGGGTCGTTGGCACATATCCAAATGCTACAGGAGATTGGTTTGCTGACCAAAGAAGAACTGGAGATCCTTTCTGTAGAGTTAAAATCACTCTATCACCGGGCTGAAGCTGGCGACCTCCTGATCGACGAAGGAATAGAAGATATTCACTCACAGGTGGAGTATATGCTCACAGACCGGTTGGGTGAGGTTGGGAAAAAGATCCATAGTGGCCGCTCCAGAAATGACCAGGTGCTGGTGGATTTGAAGATGTATTTCCGTGGTGAAATAGAAGCCATAGCCAACCAGATTGATACCCTCAGTGAGCAGCTACTAAAAAAGTCAGAGATGCACAAGCATGTACTGATCCCGGGATACACACACATGCAGGTGGCCATGCCGTCATCCATTGGGCTGTGGCTTGGTGCTTATGCCGAAAGCCTGTCTGATGACCTGATTACTTTACGCGCCGCCTACCAGATTGCCAATAAGAACCCACTGGGCTCCGCAGCTGGCTATGGTTCTTCATTCCCACTTGATCGAATGAAAACCACGGAACTCCTGGGGTTCTACGAGCCCAACTACAATGTGGTGTATGCACAAATGACCCGGGGCAAAACGGAAGTAGCCCTGGCCAATGGTATTGCGGCTGTGGCCTCTACACTCAGTAAGATGGCGATGGACATCTGTCTCTATGCCGGGCAAAACTTTGGGTTTGTCAGCTTTCCTGATGAGCTCACTACGGGGTCCAGCATTATGCCACATAAGAAGAACCCGGATGTTTTTGAGCTGGTACGTGGACGCTGCAACCAGCTGATGGCTCTACCCAATGAACTGAACCTTGTCCTTAGCAATCTGCCAAGTGGATACCATCGGGATTTGCAGCAGCTCAAGGAGCACCTTTTCCCGGCCATTCAGACCTTGAAGCAATGCCTGGATATTGCAGAGTTTGCGATCAGTGAGATGCGTGTGAAAGAAGACATTATCAATGATCCTAAGTACGATTACCTCTTCACGGTGGAACTGGTCAATGAGCTGGTGCTGGAAGGGATGCCTTTCAGGGATGCTTATAAAGAAGTGGGCAAGCGGGTAGAGGATGGCACTTATAAGGCCAATCGCAACATCAAGCACACCCATCTGGGCACGATTGGCAATCCTGGCAACGATCATATAGCTGCAAAGATCAAGCGTGAGTTGAGCGGATTTGGTTTTGAGCAGGTAGGGGCGTGCCTGCGGAAGTTGGTGAGCTGAGCCTTGATTTATACAGGTAATTCCGTTATTTTGAAGGGTGACAACTAAGCCTTCGTGTGGTTGGTACGTCGAGGAGTGCTTTCAGGGTATTACAGTTAATAATCCGACAGTGATCCAAGGTTTAATGAGTGTCACTATTGAAAGTGATCATGTTTACATGAACCTCCTTGAAAGTGCGCCGTTCAACATAGGAGAAGACAAGCTTTATGAAGGTATTCCGGGTAACATGGTTGCATATGCCTGTAAACTCTCGTTTCGACATGGACATGAAGGTTTTGTGGCATTCACTGCTAAAACTAAGTTGATCAAACATTATAAGGCAACTTTAGGTGCTTATCATTTTGGAGGACATAAAATGATAATACCGACAGATGCATCAAAGAAACTTGTAGAGAAATACTTTAAAACTTAAAGACATGGGTTATATAAAAGAACCGAAAGGCGTAGATTTCATAATTGATAGTAAACCTCTAACTGAAAAGGATAGAGAGGAGATCAGTAAATTTATAGCCGAATATAAACGTAAATCCAAAAAAAGAACACCTCGAAAAAAAGAAACGGCATAGAACATTTAGCCGAACAGCTGAAAACCCCTCAAAATAGGCCTGATAGGGCGTATATCTATCAGGCTTTTTGGTATTTGATTCTGGGAGGTGGGGTTTTCAGTTATTCGCTGTTGACCGAAGACCTGTGTTACTAGGCATAAAGTAGTCTAAGGGGTTCTCTATTGAGTGTGTTGCGAGAGAGAATCGTCCGTTTTGAGGGTTTTACGGCCCTATTTTGTTGTGCTTTGGCCACACCTTCCCCTTTCCCCATAATACATATATAGAGGAGTAGAGATACGCTAAGCTATGTTCTTGGGCAGATCGCTGTGTTTTCTACCCCTGGGCCAGCACTGGCACACCCACCTGGGCACGATTGGCAATCCTGGCAACGATCATATTGCTACAAAGATCAAGCGTGAGTTGAGCGGGTTTGGTTTTGAGCAGGTAGAGGCGTGCCTGCGGAAGTTGGTGAGCTGAGCCTTGATTTGTAAAAGTAATTCCGTTATTTTGATGGGTGATATTATGGGTATTTTCTTAGTAATGAGAAAAGCCAATGAAAATAAGAGTATAATGTTAGCAAACACAATTCAACGACCATGAACATCAAATACCGAAAAAAACGCTTGAGATTAAACTTTGTTCTGGCGATAGTATGGTTAGGACTAACGATTGCTCAAGCATATTTTGTCGATAACACCTACCTATTGATGGGCTGGATAATTATTGGGGTACTAAATTTCAGCCAATCGGCGTATAGGTATTTTATGCCATATTTAACCTTAAAAGGAGGTTTGTTAATTGTTCACGAGTTTCTAAACCATTCTTCGATCGAACTTTCAGAATCAACAAGAATTAAAAAATTCGCCGGAGACTACATATTCAAGAATAACGGGAAAGAACTAACTGTTGACACTCAACTTATCGAACCAACCGCATTAATTGCGTTAAACAATGAACTTGAGAAAGTGAGCATTCAGTGGGTTTAAGTTTGCTAACGGCTAACTGCTCACTGTCTACTGATTTACTGCTTACTGATCACTGTCTACTGATTACTGATTACTGATTACTGATTACTGCTCACTGATCACTGCTTACTGCTCACTGCTCACTGCTCACTGCTCACTGTCTACTGATTACTGCTTACTGATTGCTGATTACTGTCTACTGGTTACTGATTACTGATTACGTGGTGATTTGACTATTTCGGGGTTGTATTGTTAATGGAGATATTACCAGCGCATCCATACAACTTGCATCATAGAAATTCACACATGTGGCAACAAACGCTTTGTCCCGGATCAAAAACCTACTAGATTAGTCAGACCATATGTGAAATAACCTGAAGTTTTATCGGTATACACGTATGTTGTTAGGAAAAATAGGACACCACCAGATGTATTATCATGTATTAATTGAGACTAAAGAAAATAAGGGAAAAACCAATTCTCCCAAGAGATACTATGAACTTGATAAGACTAACTTACTTGAAATAGAAGAGGACATAGTATTGCCGTACCTGAACGAAGAGGAATTCCAATTTGACGGATATTTTTTGAATAGTTCGGATATTAGTCGTGTAGTAGTTAAGGAATCCGAACGGACAACTCAAGAATATTCAGACTATGAAAATGCCAATATGGGTTCAGGCATTGTTATGTATGTATCACCTTCTGATATTCTTTCATATGATAATCATGTAACGGATATTACCAAATCCATCTTTAAGAACTGTAAGAAGAAATCAAATTCAGTACAAAAAGAAAATAAGAAATCAAATCAAGTAGAACCGGATTTATCTAAGGTATTCATTGTTCATGGTCATGATGAATTAGCAAAAACTGATACAGCACGTTTTATTGAAAAATTGGGACTTAAGGCTATAATTCTTCATGAACAAGCTAGCTCAGGAAATACCATAATTGAAAAAATTGAGGAGTACTCAAATGTAGGATTTGGAATCATTCTTTATACACCATGTGATGTTGGTTCGAAAATGGGTGCGGAAAAAACCGCTTTGAAAAGTAGAGCAAGACAAAATGTTGTGTTTGAACATGGCTATTTAATTGGAAAGCTGGGGAGGCGAAACGTTTGTGCCCTAGTGAAAGAAAATGTAGAGTTACCAAATGACATATCTGGAGTTGTGTATGTTCAAATGGACTCGCATAAAGCTTGGCATATTGCTCTAGCAAAGGAGTTACGAAATGCTGGATATCAAATTGACATGAATCTAGTCATATGACACTTTGCCTAACAGACTCATCGGGCATATGCCAAAGTGCCTTCTGGCTAGTTTCAGTGCAGCTTGACCGTGAATCTACCGCTGAGAAAGGGTAGTGTTTTCTACTTGGCGCATCTCGCAGGATTTTTCATCTTTCTGAACGCAGTGCTTTCTGATACTTTGGAAGCACCCCCTTGCCGGGCGCGGCAGATTCATTAGTTTTATCGGAACTTGCTAAGCTCGGGGCGCACTCCAGCGAGCTTGGCCTTAGCCACAATCCTCTCCAAGCATGAAGTTCAAAGCAAACTGGAAATTTAAGAACCTTGAGAGCCTTGAGAAGGTTAGAGAGGGTGATCCTTATTATGACAGTCATCTTGTGAAGGCCGTGAATAAACTTAGAACAGTTCCGCTAAATGAATATCAAATTGAAGATTTGAGAATAATGATCCAACAGAATATCGGACTTCAATTTCTCTTACCTATTTCTATTGAACAATTGAAGAAAAACCTTTTTGTTGAAGGAGATTTTTATGAAGGAGACCTTCTGCAAGCTGTCCTCAATATTGAACATAATTTCTGGAAGAAAAATCCTGAACGTTGGGAAGAAGTAAATACCCTAATCAGTGGTAGGGCTGATGAACTTGAAGACGAAGGAATTACTTTTGATTATTTTCGAAATTTCTATGCGAACCGCTGAATATCTGGTCAATATTGACCATCAGTTGAAGTCTACTCTAAATCAGATAGCTGAACATTTTGAGATTCAACTTGAAGGCAAGGAACGAATTTTCTATGACTGTGAAAATGATCAACTAAGCCAGAAAAACTATGATCTGTATATTGGGAAAAAGCTTCAGATTTTGGGCTTTGTAGAGGAATATGAGCCTGAATCCGTATTTCTCAGATTCAGCGGGCTAACTCGATCTGATTATTATTATCTGAACGGGCTGTTTGAAAGTGGCTAACAACCAACCCTGTGACCGATACATCTGGGACGCCCAGTCACGGACAGCCTTTGGTTCCTACACGTCTTACATGAGCCAAATGCTCCCAACTGGAGTTTTCTGCCTTCCGCAGGTGTGCAAGACCTCCCAACTGCAGTTTTGGGCCTTCTGCAAGCTGTCGGGACCAAGAAAACTGGAGTTTTGGACCTATTTCCGCTTGTCGGAACCCCAAAACTGGAGTTTGGAAGCTTCCGCCGGTTAGCCGAAGCCCCAAAACTGCAGTTCTGGGGCATGGACCTGAAAAACTACTTGTAAGCCTCTACCTGAGTGATCAACTCTTTATAAGCGGCCGTAATTGCCTCGCTCCCTGAAATCTTCACGTGGGCAAACAGCATGGTAAAAAGATTGTTAATGGCATCCGTGAGCGGCGGAGCGGCTTTAGTGGCTGCTATGGTATCTCCTGATGCAGTCAGCTCTTTGAAATAGGCATCCGCTACCGCCTTAAAGTTGTCATTGGCTGTAGTCAGCGGCACGAGCCATCGAGAGAGCCCGGGCAGTGCGGTAAGATCGAGTGCTTCCAGCTCTTTGAGCATGTTGTCCGTTTGGGCGGTCTGTTCATCATATGTGAGTTTGTTGAGCCTAAAACCATAATCATTGGTGACTTTCAGGACTTTTTTGAGCATATCAGCGGCGGCCGCTTCATGCGGAAAAAACTGCTCTGCTTCCACATTTTTAAAGAATCCGGAGTTGAGCAAATCCCTGGTACGGTCCAATGTTTCCTTATCTGAAGAGGCATCCTCACGGGTCATCCCGTCTTTGAAAGCATCAAACCTGGTCTGCACTTCCCCGACTTGTTCACTGACTTCCGCCAGGTCTTTGGTGGTCTTCAATACACCTTCAGTAAAGGTTTGTAGCTGCGCCATTCGCAGCTTGGGTACGTTAATCATTTGCATTGTGATAAATTTTAGTTGTTAAAGTTTAAACGTGGAAGATAACTCATTAACCTGAAAAATCCATACGTCTAGCACAACGTAACAGTAAAAAATGAGCAGTTCATTTTAAATGAAATGAAAAAAGGGTTTTTCACCAAACTAGAAAACTACCGCAACGTCGGACCGTCTGTAGCGAATGACGGGACAGCTCAAAGGGGAGAGCCATTCAGCCAATTGAGATACGGGATGTTCAGCGTTTTCTAACAGAAAGCCGAATGACCAAATTGAGAAAGCTTAACTTAACGAGATTGAAACCAAATTACCTTAAAGGCCAATGAGAAAAATAATTGCTGCAATCAATATGACGCTGGATGGGATCTGCGATCATACTGCCGGAATACCAGATGAGGAAATACATCAACATTATTCTGAGTTGATTAGAAGCGCTGAAGTGGTTCTTTACGGGAGCATCACATTCGGGCTAATGAAGTTTTGGAAAGATCTGGTAAAGAATCCTTCTGGTGATCAAACAATGGATGATTTTGCAGTTGCCATTGACAGGGTGCCAAAAGTGGTCTTTTCAAATCAGCTAAAAGACACAGAATGGGATAGTGCGAAATTGTCAAATCAACCACTGAAAGAGACTGTTTTAGCGCTTAAGAAGTCATCTGGTGGGAGTAAAGATGTTTTAGTGGGCAGTAGGAGTTTAATTGTTCAATTGATGAAACTTGGATTGATTGATGAACTTCAACTTTGTATTTATCCGGTGATAGAAGGAGGCGGCTTACCGTTATTTGAGCATGTAAACGACAGGTTGCTACTTAAACTCGTAAAGACGAAAACCTTTAGCGGCGGGGCAATCATCCTTTACTATCAACCAACAACTGGTTGATTTTGGCGGACAAGTGAAGTTGATCTTTTCCAGGATTAATCAATCAAACAGCCCTGAGCTCAGGTAACGCTCGCCGGTATCGCACACGATAAAGACAATTACGCCTTCATCCAGCTCAGCAGCTACTTGCAAGGCTGCAGTCAATGCGCCACCGCTGCTCATCCCGGATAAGATCGCCTCTTCTTTGGCCAGCCTTCTGGCCATCAGCCGGGCATTGTCCTCACTCACATCAATCACCTGGTCCACACGGGCAGGCTCAAATATTTTAGGTAAAAACTCTGGAGACCAACGTCGGATGCCAGGGATGGAGGATCCTTCAGTGGGTTGTGTGCCCACAATTTGAATGTCCGGGTTTTGCTCTTTCAGGTATCTGGACACACCCATAATCGTCCCTGTAGTCCCCATCGCCGACACAAAGTGGGTGACCTTTCCGTCGGTGTCCTTCCAGATTTCAGGCCCGGTGGTTTTGTAGTGCATGCCATAATTGTCCGGGTTGGCAAACTGATTGAGCATGAAGTAACCCTGCTTGGCAGCCATCTCCTCGGCCAGCTCACGGGAGTATTCTATGGTTTTTTCAGCAGGGGTGAGGATCACCTCAGCTCCATAGGCTTTCATGGCTTGTATGCGTTCTTTGGTGCTGTTTTCCGGCATGAGCAGGGTCATGTGGAGTCCGGCAGATTGGGCAATCATGGCCAGGGCAATGCCGGTATTGCCACTTGTTGCTTCCACCAGCTTGTCACCTTTCCGGATGTCACCGCGCTTCAGCGCTTCAGTGATCATACCGTAAGCTGCCCGGTCTTTCACACTGCCGCCGGGATTTTGCCCCTCCAGCTTTCCATAGATTTTCACATTCGCATTTTTATTGATGCGTGTGATCTCTACCAGTGGTGTATTGCCAATAAGGTCGAAAAGTCTCATGATCGTTCAGGTTGAAATATGATTCAGGCTTGTTTGACAATGATCAGGTCTGGTTTGTCTTCAGACTCGTCATGCAACACGGCCTTGTAATAGACTCGGGAATCAGCGGGGATGCTTTTCGTCAGCCATACATTTCCACCCACCACAGAGTTTTTCCCTATTCGGGTCTTACCGCCCAAAATAGTGGCCCCGGCATAAATCACCACGTGATCTTCAATAGTTGGATGGCGCTTGACCTTTGCATCTTTTTTGTCTACACTCAGCGCACCGAGAGTTACTCCCTGGTAGATCTTTACATGCTTCCCGATAATCGTAGTTTCACCGATTACAATTCCGGTACCATGGTCTATGCAAAAGTGCTCGCCAATAATGGCGTTGGGGTGAATGTCGATCCCTGTTCTGCTATGGGCATGCTCAGTGATGATTCGTGGAATATTCTTAACGCCAAGAAGTGCCAACTCATGGGCCAGCCTATAGGAGGCTATGGCATAGAAGCCAGGGTAGGAGCGGATGATCTCCGAACGGTCTGTAGCTGCCGGGTCACCATCATACATTGCGTCAATGTCTAGCTGTAGGCGGGCATAGAGTGTAGGCAGGCTATCAAAAAACGCCTCGATGACTTCTTCTTTGGTATCCCCCTCCAGTGAAATGTTCTTTAGGAGTACGCTACTGAGCTTGCCCCGAAGTGATTCCATAAGTTCACTCACCTGCGCTTCTGACTCTACCGGGTGACTGGAAAAGTCAGGAAAAAGCACCCCGATCAATTCATTGAAAAAACCAATGATTGAAGCCTTGGTAGGTGTTTTGGTATACTCTTGATGAGCGTCGAATATTTTCTTGATAAACGATTCCTGCATGCTGATCTTTTCAAATGGATTAATTACGAACGATAAAATTAGCCTTATGTTCAGCAACAAAAGTCGCCTGCAGCACTTTTAGTTCTAGTTGAGGCCATAAAAAGTAGATTATTTGGTCAAATCCACCGGACAAACCTATTGACGGTACTTCTCAAGGATCTCGGTTGATAAACCTGGTTCGGTTTGTAACCATTCTTTGGCCTTGCCTTTGTCCCAGCGATATACCCAACTTAAGCCCCACGCACCGATATGATAATCGGTTTTCTGATAGGCCGGATCTTCCAGTGCTTTTTCTAAAGTGATGAATTCATAACCAGCCGCTTTCAGCCCTTGATAGATGTCGCCCAGGTAGTCTGCGTTTAAAGGGTTGACATGGCAGAGATAGATATGGGGAATGGGACGACCGACTACTTGGTCAGTAGCACTTTCCATCCATTCAAACATTTTCAGGGTGTGCTCTACGTACTCCTGACCAACCAATCGCATTTCGGCTGTATCTCCTTTGAGGTATGCATTTGCATAGATTTTATTGAATACATAATCGGAGCTTTCCACTGTTACTGGAGCCACTGTGTAATGATTGTCTTTGAGGAATTGCTCAAAAGATGCTTTGGTAAGGCTATCCGGACCGGTGTTCAGGAAAGGATGCCTGAAATATCTCATGGAAGAACCTTTTTCTTCAAGTAACCTTTTGGTCACTACTTCTCCTTTGATCACTTCCTCTTTAAACTCACCAAGTGGTGTTTTGTAGAGCGATGGGTGACTGTAGGTATGATTGCCCAGGTCCATTCCAGCGTCCAGCCAGTTTTTTAAAATCTGAACCCTTCTGTCGCGCTGACCGTCACGGTTTAGCTTCTCTTCATTCACAAACCCTACGGCAGTGATGTCGAAGGATTTGGCAGTCTGAATAATTTTTTCGTTGACAGCTTCAATATGCTCCAGGTCTTTGTGTGGGCCATTGCTGATCAGATCATCTATGGTGATGGCCACTTGTTTCTGGCCAAAGCTTATATAGCAGCTTAAAAGTGTAAGGAGGAGGAGTGGTTGTTTTTTCATTACTATAAAAGTAGTAATAAATCTTTCCTCCGGCCCAAATATCAATTGTGTTTTGAATTGAAAGAGGTTATTTCAGTAACAAGCACATTGGGAAACTCTTTCAAGTAGTTGGTCACAGTTAGGTTTAGGAATGAGTTGCCTGCGTATTTTCACAAGAGATAAAAAAGTAGCCCTACACAACGAACGTTGGCAGGGCTACACAATAGACGGGTGTAAAATCTATTTTAGCTTAAAGAATCGCTCGGTTCTTGACGAGTTTTCTCCTATGAGTTTGATGAGGTAATGACCTGTTTTCAGTTGATCTACATCTAAAGTCAGGTTCTCTTTACCAGCAATGTCAATTACCTGAAGAGACTTTCCAGTGATATCGATCAGTTCTATTTGTTTGTATGGCTGATCAAACTGAACACTTAATTCGCTGGTCACTGGATTTGGATACATCATAAAAGGAGCATTTTCAGAAACTTCATTCTCTCCAAATCGAGAACTACCCCCACAATTTCCAACCACAAAACTGTGTGGAGAGGCTGCAGAGTTGCGTTCGCCACCTTCAGGCACGCTATAAGTGTAGTAGAAATAAACCGTCTGGCCATTCGATGCATTGATTTGAAATGGGGTATTTGGTGTAACTCCATATCCCGGATAAGGCCCACTTGGGCTTGTGCCATAATAGAGCAGGGTAGTAGGGTTGCCTACACCTGTGTACCCTGGTTCGAAAGTTAAGGTGGGGTTGGTACTGTCTTCAGATATACTTACTGAATAATCACCGTTTGGTCCTGACTGGCTACAACCGGAGGAAGAACTGGTGTTTTCTACAAACTCCAGATAGTTTAGATTGATTCCTGCGGATATAAAATACACTCGAAGCGTGTGATTACCAGGTGATATGGCGACATCTTCAACTGTCAGGGTTTGATATACTTGCCAGCCTCCTGTATTCGGAACAGGGATCGACCCGGTGACGTCATTGCCATCAACTTCTACTCTCATGGAGCCATTGCCATTGGCTGAAGCAACTCTTACACTTATGTCAAAGTTGGACGCTGAGGCGTTAATGTCATACTCCAGCCATTCACCAGCTTCGGTCCAGCCGACATTGTATGCGCCCTGGGAATCTCCGGTTGCCTCAATGTCTACATCTTCAGATGTTCGGAATGCTCCGCCAGTGTTTCCACCTGATGTATCATAATATCCTACATTCTGGCCACCAGTATTGAAGTCTTCGGCTTCAACAATGCCTGGAATGGCAATTCCAGTGCTCACGGCAGTCACTGTAATATTGGCTGTCCCATTGACTGAGCCGCTCGTTGCAGTAATGGTGAAATTTCCAGCTGATGTCCCTGAATACAAACCAGAGGAGTTGATTGACCCACCAGTGGCCGTCCAGGTAAAAGTGGTTGAGATCGGGTTGTTATTTTGGTCAAATCCCTGAGCACTGAACTGTTGGGTTTGTCCCTCATTGATGGAAGCACTTCCAGGACTTACTACAATGCTGGTAAGCACTGGCTGTTGCCCGGTAGCTTCCGTAGCTTCTATGAAATTGATATTGAACCCGGCAGCATCAATAACGAGTCTCATGACATGATTGCTTGAACTAATAGCGATATCTTCCACAGTCACAGTGGTGTAGGATTGCCAGCTGCCAGTGTTGGGTGTATTGATTGGCCCGGTAACATCCACACCGTCAATTTCTATATGGAGTTGGCCGGCTCCAGATGGTGAGGCAGTTCTTACACTTAGGTCATAAACGCCTGAAGAGGCTCCGGCATTAATGTTATACTCCAGCCATTCACCGGCATCAGTCCAGCCAACGTTAAATGCTCCGGATGCATCTCCGGTAGCTTCTATATCCACATCATCAGTTCGATAAGCACCACCACTGTTGCCAGTAGAAGTGTCAAAATAGCCACCTTCATTGTAGTCTTCTACCTCTACAATACCTGGTAGAGAAGTTCCGGAAAATATTGGCATCACACTTATAGAGGCAGAATTTTGAACTCCACCACTAGCTGCCGTTACTGTAAAGTTACCGGTAGTTGTACCACTAAATAACCCATTGGAGTTGATAGTGCCGCCAGTGGCTGACCAGTTAAAGTGAGCACTCATTGGTTCACTGTTTTGGTCAAATGCCTGAGCGGTGTATTGCTGAGTACTGCCTTCAGGAATGGATGCGCTCCCCGGGCTTACCTGTATAGATGTGAGTTGTGGTTGCTGTCCATTGTATTCGAAGTATAAGTCAGCTATGGCCAGATCAGAGATATTGCCCGTGCCGTTGATACTGAAGAGGGTTTCGACACCTGAAAGGTTGACACCATCAAAATCAGATAACGGAATGGTTAGTTCATGCCATTGTCCGTCTCGTGCAAAACCGTAAGGGTTACTGCCTGCTTCCAGAACTACAGTGCCAACAGCCAAACCGATATTGACGCTTAGGTTGAGTGTTTCATTCGAACCAGACTTCAATGCTAAGTGAAGTGAGCCGTTTTCAAAAGCAGAAAGATCATGAAGCTGTTCGGCAGTGAATCCCAGACCGAACCACCCGAGGTTATTGGTTACATAACTCAGGGCTGTTTGACCATTGTAAACCTCAGTAGGGCCTTCCAGGAGTGTTTGGTTCCAAACAAATACATCTCCATCTGTACCAAGAGTAAACTCATCAGCTACTGAGGAATTGGTGTATAAGCCATAGTTGCCAGCGGCAGGCACATATTTGCTAAATCCACTTGCCGGCTGGGATGAGAAGTGAATCTCATCAATTAGAAATGTTGAAGCCGTGGTTGGATTACTATTCTCCACATTGCCGATAGTAAATGGTGCCTGGACACCTTTAAAGTTGGTCACAAGGAGTTCAATAGGGATCTCTACATCGTGCCACTGACCATCCCTTACCAGTCCAAATTTTTCTTCACCAGTAGTAAATGCAATACCAGCGCCTCCTGCGGTACTCTCTACAGAAATATTGAATGGTTCCTGAGAACTTGTATTCATTTTGAACCGAAGTGAGCCATTGGCATAATTGGATAGGTTTAAAATATCCGAACTGTTCAAAGTCATTCCGGCCCATTGATTGGCAGGGAAGGTGATCTCATAAGCTTCTGAACCATATGGACTAGAAACGGTGTTGAGTTGGATTTCAGGAGCGGCGGCATCTTCCCAAAGGAATAGCTCGGCATCCACTCCAAAATTGAGCTGATTAGCTATGGTAGTGGCGTCTGAGAAAATCCCAAAACCATTTGCACTCAAGAGTTCTTCTTCCACATTGCCTAAAGTCACCTGGCCTACACCACCAATATCATAGACTCGTACATATTCAATAAGCATGTCCGCTTCCGAGCCCGGATTCGGCAGTGCCGTAACATTTCCGGGGTTGTTTTCTGGTTCTGTGAACGGTAACCATCCCCCCACTGCAAGGTTGAGCAGAATATAAAAGTTATCCCCTGAAAAGAATTCACTTTCAAAGGTTGGAGCATTGTCAATGCTGAATACTTCATAGGCAGTAGATTCAATGGGATCACCATTGGCATCTGTCTCCAGCACAAAAGCGGAAAGACTAGTGGGTGTCCAATCAATTCGGTAGACAAAGAAGTCCTCATTGAGTTGCTTTCCAGCCTCAGCGGGAGCATCGTATTTAAAATCATCTTCGTTACCAAATTGCAAATTGCCAGTCACACCAGCGTCTTCCGCTCTCCAAAAGACATTGGCCTTGGCTACCGCATTGGTGTTGGTAGTAGTGGCACTAAACCCTGCCTCCATGATATCTATCTCTCCAGTATAAGGCCAGCGATTGCCATCGCCAAGCATCCAGAACGCTGGCCACAAACCATTGTTCATGTCTGGTAACCGGATACTGGCTTCCACACGTCCGTATTTTACGCTCACCTTGTCTTTGGTAAGCAACCGGGCTGAAGTAAATTGTTTTCCATTTACTGTTTCCCTTCGAGCGGTGATGACTAATCGACCATTTTCAATACTCGTATTTGAGTTGGTATAGGTTTGCAATTCCTGATTTCCCCATCCACAGATTCCCAGGTCGCATCCATCACCGATGGCGTATGTCCATATAGATTGATCAAGTTGAGAGCTGTTGAATTCATCTGACCAAATTAGTGTCTGCCCTTGCGCATTGGATGTGCAGAGGAGCAGAAGCACTAATAAGGTAGAAGCAAGTGTTTGTTTGAGTTGAGTAATTTTCATAAGTGAGTAAAAGTTGTGTTTATAATAGGTACAAATCATAAATCACAATGGCGGATTGCTTGTATATATTCAATCAATAGTGCTTGTATATTGATAAAATCGTATTTAAAGCTGCCTAAAACATCTGGATATTGAAAAAATAGCAACACATCAATAATACATCACCTCAAAAAAATATTTTCATGTGTGTTTTGTGTATCCAATGTAAAAATGTGGCTCAGTGAGCGTGAGGATTGTTTTCATTACATCATTACTACATCAGGTACCTTACGGTTTTAATAGGTAACTGGGCCTAGGGGAATGACACAAAAAAGGGGAGAACATAAAAAAAGCGGAGTAAATCCGCTTTTTAATTAATCCTATTTTGTCAAGTAGATACTGAAATGAATTCAGCATGACGTTACTTAGTTTTGATCTTCGTTCTATCAACTTAGGGGTCATACTGAACTTGTTTCAGTATCTGTGGTTATAACTTGAAGTAGGATTAGTATGATTTGAAGAATATTCTATGCGTGGGCTGTTTCTTCTACTTGCTCCACTACCTGTACATTGAGGAGTAACCTCACATCGTCTCCAACAACCACTCCTCCTGCTTCTGTTACCATGCTCCAGGTAAGACCAAATGCCTTTCTATTGATTACGCCAGAAATTTCAAAACCAGCCTTGTGTTGACCGTATCCATCTACCATAGTACCGCCAAGGTCTACGTCAAGTTCGATCGGTTTGGTTGTTTCTTTGATCGTAAGACTCCCGATAAGCTTATATTGCTCACCCACTTTGTTCAGGACTCCTTCGAAAGTAAGTTTAGGATACTTCTCAGCGTCGAAGAATTCAGCACTTTTCAAGTGTCCATCTCTATCAGCTACGTTGGTATCTACGCTAGCTGCATCCAGGCTAAACTTAGCCTTTGCTCCGTCAAAACCTTCTCCTGCGGTTTCCAGGGAACCTTCAAATGATTTAAATGTACCAGTCACCGTGGAGATTACCAGGTGCTTAACCTTGAACTGTACCTCACTATGGGTAGGATCAATATTCCAAATTTGTGCCATAAGCTTTAATGTATTTAGTTTAATTAAATAATCAATGTACCTACATATATAATATATGTAATAACATAAACTGTATATACATTAAAAGGTTTCAGGATTCCGAAGTTTTTTTAAACAAAAAAAGGCAGTTCATCCAGGAACTGCCTTCGGTGTTAAATATTGAAGAATACTTCCATCAAACATTGCGATCCAGCATGTCGGTCACTACATGGTAACGAGGATCGTCAATTGATTTTTCGATATACTTTTCAAATGCCGGGTCGGATTTTAATAGTAGGGATTGACACTCAGGACTAAGGTGGGTCAGCTTAATGTTTTTGTTCAAATCTATGTATTTCTGAACGAGGTTGGTAAGTGCTTCAATTCCTGAATGATCGCTTACTCTTGATTCAATAAAGTCAATCTCGACACTCTCCGGATCGGTACGCGCATCGAACTTATTGTTAAATCCCTGGGTAGAACCAAAAAATAAAGGCCCCCAAATTTCATAAACCTTGGTTCCATCATCCTTGATTCTTTTCCTTGCCCGGATCATTGTCGCATTCTTCCAGGCAAACACCAGTGCAGAGATAATGACACCAGCTATCACCGCAATAGCCAGGTCTTGCCAGACAGTAATGGCAGATACTATTATTAATACGAGAGCATCAGATTTTGGTATTTTATTGATGATTCTAAAACTACTCCATGCGAAGGTGCCAATTACTACCATAAACATTACACCAACCAATGCTGCAATGGGGATTTGTTCGATCAAAGGTGCCCCAAAAAGTATGAAGCATAGTAAGGCAACTGCCGCCATTAATCCTGAGAGTCTCCCTCGTCCACCTGAATTAACATTAATAATGGATTGGCCAATCATGGCACATCCACCCATTCCACCAAAGAAACCATTGAGAATATTTGCGCCACCCTGGGCTACACATTCACGATTGCCACTGCCTCGGGATTCGGTCATTTCGTCAACGAGGTTTAAGGTCATGAGCGATTCAATTAATCCAACGGCTGCTAAAAGAAAAGCAGTGGAAATGATCATGCTCCAATGTCCATCAAGTGTATTGAATAATCCGAATATCTGAAATTGGAATGATGGGAGGGAACCTTCAAGACCTTGACCTCCTCCGTCTCGTATGAATGACCCTACATTGCTTACGTCTATTCCACCGAATATCGTGACACATGCTACCACAACAATTGCCGTGAGTGCAGCAGGCACTTTCTTTGTTAATTTTGGCAACCCAAACATAATGGCCATTGTAAGTCCTACAAGTCCCAGCATAGTCCATAACTCACTTCCTTGAAGCCACTCGGTGGTACCATTTGAAGTTTGCTTGAACATGCCCAATTGAGACACAAAAATGACAATGGCCAGTCCATTGACAAAACCCATCATGACAGGGTGAGGAATGAGTCTTACAAATTTGCCCAACCGGAGGACACCCGCTGCTATTTGGATGGCACCAACGATGAGTAGGGTGATGAATAGCCATTGCAAACCAAGATTTTCAATTGGGTTGGCCAGGGAATTCCCCACTAAGTTGCCTTGCTGGATCATGTGCACCATGACTACAGCCATGGCTCCAGTGGCGCCAGAGATCATCCCTGGTCTTCCACCAAAAAGAGAGGTGATCAAGCCCATCATAAATGCGCCATATAAGCCAACCAGTGGATCAATGCCCGCCACAAATGCAAATGCAACGGCTTCTGGCACCAATGCTAATGCGACTGTTAGGCCAGAAAGAATATCGTCTTTTGGGTTTTTTGTGAAATTGTGAAAGAGCTTGGACATTGAGCAATTTTAGTATTAAAAAAGGCGCAAAGATAGGGTTTTATTTCACCAAATGTAACGTGGTTGCGAAAATGAAATCATTTTCGCAATGAGTGTTTATGAAAAAAAAGCCCGAACGTGTTCAACTCGTTCGGGCTAAAAAGTGAGTCTGTGCTATCGGTCTTTGAAAACGATAATGTACAGGTATGTTTCAAGGATAACTGAGTTTATCTAACGGATAAACAGACTCTAAAAGGTTTATATCTCAAATCCAAAAAGAAACATGAAGATGATCGTTTGTTAATCAAATCAAAAAGCAATAAAGAAAAGAATCAAATAAAAGTCAACCTTGTGTATTTTTCTTGTGGTTACAAAAACCTTACAAAAGGAATTGAATTACCGTCAACAGTTTTGATAGGGTACTAAAATCCAATTTTAATCATAGGCACTTCTATTATTAATAGTTTACTATTTGAGTTTGCTTTGGGTGCTATTGAAAAATTGTCAATGAATCCTAAGGCATCTCTACTGTTTAAAGTCTCACCATTGATCGTCGTAGAACCTTCTATTTGAAATATATAAATACCATTTCCTTCTTTATGAAGTTCATAATTTAGCGATTTACCTTCATCAAGATCGGATAGTGTGAACCAGGCATCTTGATTGATCCAAAGCGCACTACTATCATCAGGAGCAACTACAGTTTGAAGTTTATTCCTTCGATCCGCTGGGGCGAAAGTGATCTGTTGATATCTAGGTTCAATGTCTTGCTCTTTGGGTAAAACCCAAATCTGAAGAAAATTGACTTTTTCTGTTTTACTATGATTGTATTCTGAATGGCTCAATCCATAACCGGCACTCATGATTTGGACGTCTCCGGTTTTAATCACTTCTGTAGTGCCGGTACTATCTTTGTGCTCAAGGTTTCCTTGGAGCGGTATGGAGACAATTTCCATATTGTCATGGGGGTGGGTTCCAAAGCCCATTCCTCCCTGCACAATATCATCATTGAGCACCCTAAGTGCTCCGAAATTCACCCTTTCAGGATTGTAATATCTTCCAAAACTGAAGGTATGCTTGCTCAGCAACCAGCCAAAATCCGCAACTCCGCGGCTGTTGGCAGTATGTTTAATTATCTTATTATTCATTAAAGTGTCCATAATATACAAACTCGTTAATTGGTTTTCTTTGCCTTTCGGCTAATTCTCGATACTTAAGTTCTTCAGGTAAATCCTCGGCATTTCCATAATAACCCAAGGCTATTACTGTTACTGGCTCATAGTCATCTGCGATAGTAAATGTGCTGATTATCATGTCCTTTTGAAAACCTCCCATTTGATGCAAACCAATACCTTCAGATGTAGCTTGAGCACTAAGATTGCCAATAGCCAGGCCCAAATCATATTTGGCGGAACCATTCGGTGCTCCATTTCTGGTGAAGGATTTTTTGAACAACGTGACCACAAGGACCGGAGCATCTTTAGCCCACAATTGATTCCCCGGCATAAGAGCCTCTACAATTTTGGCGTGGGCTAAATCACCTTTTTTGGCAACAATAAGCCTCCAGGGTTGCTCATTCATGGAAGAGGGAGCCCATCTTACTGATTCGAATAGACTGTTTAGTGTTTCCTGATCGATGAGCTGATCGGAAAAACTCCGAGGACTCCATCGGTTACTAACTACATCCAGTATTTTATAATCGGTTGGGGTGTCTTTATGAAATGCTTGTATTGAGTTCATTTGTGTCTCTTTCTTGTTATAAGAAATATATACGCTTATACATTAAATGTAGTTACATATAAATGAGATTAAATACCACACTTAGAGATACCGGCAGGTAACAAAAAAAAGTGTTGGCACCAGTTATGGTACCAACACTTTTTTACTAAAGTAATTGAATCTGTAAGTGGAAGTTAGTTTTTGATAATTCTCTGGCTAAACCACTTATCGCCCTCCAAATATTTTACGAGGTATACTCCTTCTTTTAAGTTTTTAAGGTCAATTGAGTATGAACGATCGACTTTTCGAATGATTAGTTTTCCATTGTAATCATACAAAACCACCTCTTTTATATCTTGAGCGTTCTCAAAATAGAGCATATTGGAGGTTGGATTCGGGTAAATAGTCAATGTAGAAGGTTGATTATTGAGTATGGTCTCATCATCCAAATCGTTCAACTGGATGTTCACAATAGCACTTGTGCTCAGCGCTCCATCAGAAACCTCAACCGTAATACTAAACGAAGGTGTAGTTTCAAAATCAAGGACATTAACATCTGCTACGGTAAGCACTCCACTACTTTGATCTAAATCAAACCCACCAAGATCGTTTCCTGAAAGTATCGTAAAAGTCAGGACATCACTTTCAGGGTCACTAGCTACCACAGTACCCACTATCGATCCGTTTGGACTGTTCTCATCGATTGTGAATGACTGATCTGAGATTTCAGGAGCTGAATTTTCGTCCACATCATTTAGTGTAATGGTCATGGTGGCAGAAGCAGTCAATGCTCCATCACTAACCTCTACAGTTATACTAAATGAAGGTGTTGTTTCAAAATCCAACTGACTCTGATCAGCTACCGCCATAGCCCCAGAGCTAGCATCGATCTGGAACGCTCCACTACCATCAGTGATCGAATATGACAAAGGATCACCATCAGCATCACTGGCAACTACGGTGCCTACCGCAGTACCATTTGCACTGTTCTCATCAATATCGAATGACTGGTCTATGATCTGTGGAGACTGATTAACTGTTTCGTCTATATCATTTAACGTCACTGTGATGGTAGCAGAAGCAGTCAATGCTCCATCGCTAACCTCTACAGTTATGCTAAACGAAGTAGTAGTCTCAAAATCCAACTGACTCTGATCAGCAACCGTCATAACCCCAGAGTTAGCATCGATCTGAAACGCTCCACTGCCATCAGTGATCGAATATGACAAAGGATCACCATCGATATCACTGGCAGCTACGGTGCCTACTTCAGTACCATTTGCACTGTTCTCATCAATATCAAATGACTGGTCTACGATCTGTGGAGCCTGATTGACTGTTTCGTCTATGTCGTTGAGGTTGATCACAACACTGGCCGAGGCAAATAGTGCTCCATCACTTACTTTAACAATCAGATTGAAAGTAGGGGTTGTCTCAAAGTCCAGCTGTGACTGGTCAGCCACAGTTAAGGCTCCGGTATTCGCATCCAGCTCAAATGCCCCCGTATCACCTGAGGTGATCGTATAGGTAAGGTTGTCCCCATCAGGGTCACTGGCAGCAACAGTCCCCACAGAGGTGCCAACAATACTGTTTTCATTGATAGTGAACGACTGTCCATTGATCTGTGGGGCCGCATTTACTGACTCGTCGACATCAATAATTTGAATTGTAATGTCTGCACTGGCTGTTAAGCTACCGTCACTGACCTGTACGTTGTAGCTATAGTTTGTCGATGTTTCATAGTCAAGGTCAGCACCTTCCACCACGGTGATTTCTCCAGTGGCTGCATCGATGCTAAATGCTGTTTCATCACCTGAAATAATCGTAAACGTGATGCCATCATCATCAGGATCTTCGGCTATGACTGTACCCACAGTCGTTCCTCCAGCGCTATTTTCTTCTATAGAGAATGATTGTGCAACGATCTGAGGTGCCTGATTGACTGATTCATCTACATCCTCCAGGTTGACAACCACAACAGCAGAGACAATAAAAGCCCCATCTGTAGCTTGCACTGTCAGACTGAAAGTTGGAGTAGTTTCAAAATCCAATGCACTTTTGGTGTTTACCACCAATTCACCGGATGCATTGATTGCAAAGGCCTCACTTTGGTTACCAGATGTAATGTTTAAGTCCAGCACATCATTTTCAGGATCACTGAAGGTAAGCTGGCCGACCACAGTTCCTTTGATGCTGTTTTCCGGAAGGCCGAAAGTTGCATCGGATAGGGTAGGCGCTTCATTTTCATCCAGTACCTCTACGGTCATTATTGCGGAGGACGTGAGCGCACCGTCTGACACTTCTACAGTGAATGTGTAAGTGTCTTCTGTCTCAAAATCCAAATCTGCAGCTACCAGGGTAAGCGCCCCTGTACTGGCATCCACTTCAAAGCGTGAGGTGCCTGAGAAAGAGAACGTCAGCGCGTCACCATCAGCATCTCCTGCTGCTATAGTGCCGAGTGAAGTATTGGCACTGGCCGATTCACTCACCGTGAAGGATTGATCCTGTATTTGAGGTGCTTGATTGACGGATTCGTCTACGTCGTTTAGGGAAACAGTCACAGTGGCCGAATTGGTCAATTCACCATCAGATACTTCTACCGTAAGGGTGAAGATAGGTGTGGTTTCAAAGTCCAGTGCCGCCTGATTTTCCACTCGAAGTTTTCCAGTGGAATTTTCCATCAGAAATGCTCCCAGGCTGTTACCAGCACTAATGCTATAGGTCAGCACATCACCGTCCGGATCGTCCCCTGTGAGCGTACCTACCAAAAAGCCAACCACTGAGTTTTCATTGATTGAAAAGGAAGCGTCGGCTAAAGTTGGTTGTTCATTGAGGTCATTGATTTCAATGGTGATGACACCTTGCGCACTGAGAGATCCATCGCTTACCTCCACAGTCATTTCGTAGGTAGACTGGGTTTCAAAATCCACCTGAGCGCCAGTGGCCAAGGTAACTGCACCCGTTTCACTGTTTACTTCAAACGAACCTTCTGTATTGCCAGCCACCACGCTAAATGTGATAGGGTCCCCATTAGGATCTCCAGCGGATATGGTGCCTACAGCTGTTCCTTCGGCCACATTTTCATCCAACTGCAAGGTCTGATTTGAGATCTGTGGCGCTTGATTTATGGATTCATCCAGGTCATTGAGTGCTATGGTGATGGTACCAGTGTCCGAAAGTTGACCATCGGATACTTCCACTTCCAGAGTAAATGATGGGTTGGTCTCAAAATCCATGACTTCCGTGTCGAGCACAGTAAGTTTTCCAGATGAGGCGTTCAACGCAAATCCGCCCAGGTCATTTCCGCTAAGGATGGCATAGGTTAAGTCATCTCCATCAGGATCTGTGGTGGCCAGGTTGCTGACCACAAATCCATTTGGCGCATTTTCATTGACTTGAAGCGTACGATCATCCAGGCTAGGAGCTTCGTTGACATTAGTTACTTCTACACTTATTACAGCGTTCGAAGAACTGGTGCCATCAGAAACTGCAATGGTCAATGTATATGATGCTACAGTTTCAAAATCAATGAGCGAAGCGTCATTTACAGTCAGGTTGCCAAGCTCGTCCAAAGCAAAGGTGCCGGAAGCGTTACCTCCTGTAAGGTCATAGGTTAAAGCATCTCCATCCTGATCTACTGCCTCCACAGTGCCCACATCTCCATCAGTTGCTATGTCTTCAGCAATGACAAAAGTTTGGTTATCAACCAGAGGAGCATCGTTTTGATCAATGAGATTAATGGTAACGATTGCTGTATCACTCAGTGCACCATCAGAAGCAATGGCTTCCAGTTCAATCAATGGATTGGTTTCAAAGTCCATTAAAGAAACGTCCGAAACGGTTACATCACCGGTGGAAGCGTCTATGGCCAAGCCAAGATTTGAACTTACCTCAGTCAGACTAAATGTGAGTTCATCACCGTCTACATCGGATGAACCAAACTGACCAACAACAGTGCCGACTTCCGAATTTTCATTGAGTGAAAACGTGGAGTCGTAGGCTACAGGCTGGTCATTGATGGCTTCTACGTGAAATGTGAAGTAAATGGAATCAGTGTTGTTCTCAGCCTGACTATCATGGCCATACAACTTAAACACCTGTGTGCCCGTGCTGTCTTGAATAGCTGAGAATGAAACATTGCCTGTAGAACCATCAAAGCTCATGATGGCAAAGCTGATCTCATCAGGTTCAATTGAGTAAGTGTACGTCTCACCTTCTTCCTGAGGTGGGGCAGTAGCAGATACTGTAAAGCTTACATCCTCGGTGAAGTCCTCATCCACTCCTATAGAGTCTATGTCTACACTGAAGCGCGGTGGGTCGTTGACAGGCGTGATGTCAAAGGTGACTGTCCCGGTGTTGTTGCTAAAGTAGTCTGCATCACCAACCCTTACAGAAAAGCTGGCATAGTCATCACCAGACGAATCCTTGGGAGCACGATAGTTGAAAAGATCGAAGTTTTCAACCTGGATGATCTGGTCAATAGTCACATCACTGCCATTGTATAGCAAGGTTCCTTTGGTAGGTCCTGACTGTATCTGAACCCGTGCCATAGGCTTACCCTGAGGTTGTGAGTAAGCGAAATCCTCAGCATCAAAATAGTACACCTCATCCTCCAGGATTGTCAGCATGGTGTCGCCAGCTATAGGAGGTGGATCACCTGGGGTGACTTGTCCATTGATTAGGTGTAGGTCAGGTAGTCCTTCATTCAAATTTACCTCTGAAAAGTAGAGATAGGTAGAACTTGAAACAAAGCTGGGTTTCAAGTTGACTTTGAAGTAAAGCAAATCACCAGATGTGGAGATTGATTGATCTCCTGCACCTACTATTTTGATGTGCCTGGGATCTGCACTATTCGCAACGATTGAATAATTTTCAGTTAAACTTCCCGCTTTAACCACTTCAACAAAAGTGATTTTTGAAGTATCAATACTTACTTTGAAGTCAAAAGCGAACAATTCCCTACCAGATGGCAGGTCGCTTATCTTGATTGGTAAGAGATGGTCACTGGCAAATACTGCTACTTCACTGGCTATTTCCAGGGTTCCGTCCTTTATTGTCAAAGGTCCATAAGTGCCTTCTCCACCAAGAGAGTCCACAACAACAATAGAGGACTTACCCGACCTTTCGGCTGTAAACACTCCATCCATATCAATAGTGCCAACCGTAGGGTCTGATAGGCTCCAGGTAACCGGGCCGACCTCACCACTCACATCAAAATTGATGATATTACCTGGTAAAATAGGGTTGGGTATAGAGCTGACAGGAGTAATATTTGGCGTAGGTAATGGGCTTAGTGAGATGGACGCACTTCCATGAACACCCACCAAGTCTTCATTGAAAATGGTGGTTCCTGAAAAGTAAACCCCTGTGCCGTTACTGGTGGTTTTAATGGTTACCCGCACCAGGTTACCTGTCCCAGAGATTGTTGAAGCAGATGCAAAGGCTACTTTTCTTCGATCTACATCAAGACTATCCACTTCAATATCTACTGATTCCAAAATCGTACCTACATTGTCAACTGAAAGTACTTCCGCTCCCGATACGTAAAATTCAAAACTCCCAGCCAACACCTCTAAATCACTCAAATCTGTTGTGGTGATGTGGAAGGTAATGGTGTCTTTCTGATAATGTGGGCCCTCGGGGTATTCTCCAGAAAGCTTGAACCCTCTGATTTCAACATTATTGGAAACCCCGGATCCTGCATTTTCATCATCAACCCTCACGGTAATGACACCAGGAGCCTCTGCCAGGAGGTAGTTGCCAGAAGTAATCGAAGCTATGGTGGGATCACTAGGTGTATAGGTGTACTCACCTGATCCGTTGCTTACATTGATAGCTGCCGAATCCCCACGAAGTAGGGTGCTTGGATTGACGCTTACGGTCAGGTCAGGGATATTTGTTATGGAAATCCGTCCATAATTAGCTCCCATCATCGTGATGTTGTAATCACCCTCATTGAAGTAATGATCCGATCCTGTGAGGTAGTAACTCCCTGATGTACTTGAGGAAACTTCTTGTAATTCAAAGTCTACCCAAAACAATACAGCTGAATCCATTTGAATTGCCGTAACACCCGCACCACTAAAAGAGAAATTGTTGTCAGAAGTAATGTTAGTGTTGTAATTCCAACCAGATATGGCCGAATCATCAGTGCTAAAGCCGATGGGTTTGAGATTAGCACTGTGATAGAAGCTTAATTTAAATGCGAGGATGTTTTCGTCAGCTAGACCATCTGCACTTACAATTACCGGAACCCTTACCGTATCACCTTCAACTCCTGTGGAATCTTGGGTGCCGATTATTGCTATGTCCGTTACCTGAGCCTGCACCATCCCCAGGGACATGCATAAGCATATCCCCAGAAATGCGGGCTTCAGTCTTGATAATTTATTCATCAAATATATCATGACAGATGTTTTATTGATTGATGATCAATTTTTCCTCAAAGGATTTCTGACCATCCGAGAGTCGGAGAATATATGTACCATTTTCCAGGCTTAGTTCGCTTACATTCAATTGCAACTCTCCACTTGCATTGGTTCTATATACCGTGGCACCTTTAAGATCAATCATTTCCAGTAGATAGCTCCCATGAAATGCCGGGATGACGGTGACTTCAGATGCTATAGGGTTAGGATATATTGATAGCTCCTTACGCTGCGCTGCATTGAGAACATTAGCAAGTACGCGTACCGTAGCTGAGGTTGCG
This sequence comes from Marinoscillum sp., assembly GCA_040218045.1. Taxonomy (GTDB): domain Bacteria; phylum Bacteroidota; class Bacteroidia; order Cytophagales; family Cyclobacteriaceae; genus Marinoscillum. Next base: position 105,089 of record JAVJQA010000004.1, on the reverse strand, counting down.
AGGTTGGTGACATTGCTTTCGTTTCCAATCACCTTGTTGAGCGCTACTTTAAGTTCTGGTGCTGTAGTACCTTCTTTGATTTCCAGTATGAGCGTACCCAGCAGTGCATCTTGTTGCTTGGCGTTAATTTCTGCAAAGGTCAGTCTCACCTCATTTTTATCTTCGATGAAGTTTGACACAAGACTTGTTTCGAGCCAACCTTCCTGTTGGAAACTTACAAACTCCAATTGTTCGTCAAGCTCAATAATGGACTCAAAAGCATACAGATCTTTTACATTGTTTACATAAAGTGGAATCTCCAATGTACTGTGGATATCTTCAACCTCTACTGGTTCCAGTGTCACCTCTATGTTTGAGTATGTGCTAACCCACTCCTGATCAACACGTTTATTCTCGGCTTCAGCCGGGAACCAGGTGATTAGTCCAGCTGCGAATTGCAAAATGTATGAAGCATCCATAGCTGAGATGGTTTCATTCCCAGATACATCTGCTGCTCGTGTTTGGCGATCATTAAGCGTAATTAAACTAGCTACGGACTGTAACCCAAGCGCTGCATCGAAGGCAGTTACCCTACCATTTAAGCTGATATCTCCCGTTACTGGGTTCAAAGAATTGTCTGTTGTCCATGGGTCAATCACAAGGTTTCCAAAGGTATTTTGTCCGGTACCTGTTGGATTAAGCGTGGCGTGATATGGCCCCGAATTTTTGCCCCACCATGAGCCTGTCACATCCACGGTGAAACTACCTGTATTGTTCACAGCTCCATAGGATTCATGAGACTGACCATTGTCTATGAAGTCACAACTAGTAACGATTGGGTTTGACGCCCCTGACATATCAATGCCAAAATTGTCATTTTCAATAAACGCGATTTCCGAGAGGGTCGGAGAGGCACTGTTGAGTTTGATGCCGTAGGTGCCTCTTTTTACAATGGCGTGAGCGATATTCGATAGCGCATCAGACGACTCATTTTCGAAAGTGACTCCACTCCACCCTCTCACAGTGCCATAATTCAAAGATGGAGAACGAGTCGTATACGTATCTCCGCCATAGAAATCATCAGCCAGTTCGGTGAAAACAATGGTACTATCTGCATTTCCCTGAGCATCCAATGAGCCATATACACGCATCGACCCTGAGTAGCCGTTATTAGAGCCATAATAAATACCACCAAATTTGAGTACCAAACCTGGGTCAACACTCAACTTGACACCAGTACCTATGGTGTATGCGCCAAAGATGTATGGTATGTTGTCGTTCCCAGCAAATGTTCTTCTTACAAGGGTAGTGTCTTGCGTCAACGTTTCGTCAACGATTCTAATACCCTTCCAGGTAGAGCCCTCTATCTGATTGTCCACCATGGTAGTAGGGAATGCGACAATGGATGTTGAGAATGGTGCACGGTCCAGGTCCTTAAACAGGTTGTTAGTCAACTTTGGTTGTGACAATCCTGTACAGGCAATGCCTTCATCACAGTGAATAAAGGTGTTGTTTCGAATAGTTGGCGAAGCAGATTGTAATTTGATGGCTCCGTTACTGTTACTTGAATTTTGAATTCCACCATTTCTAAATATAGTATACTCCACAAGGCTGTTGTCATCGCTGATGTTGTAGAAATCGATAAAGTGATCTCCATATTGACTGCCTCTTGGGTGGCTGGTAGGTTCACCGTTCAATTCTGTATCCAGTGGTCTGCCATAAGTATCATCGCTCAACGAAGTAAATACAACTGGATCGGACTCCGTACCTAAAACCTGAAGATTTCCTTCTACATCTATGGTGCCATGCTTAAAGATCATACCAGCAGGTATGGTGATGGTAGTGCCTGATGCGATATTGATATCACTGATAACGTAGGTGATGCTGTCCACACCTGCGAATGATCGGAATGGCATGGTGGCATTCTGTGTAAATGTTTCATCCCTGATCTCGATGGCAAATCGGCCAATGTTTTCTACTGTATTGTCTGTGAAAGTGGGATTGGCAAACATGCTCATGTGTACTGGTGAGCACGAATTGCAAAGGTTCTCTATTCGGTTGCGTCTATAGGTAGCGGTGGATGTGCCATAACTTCCTAATGCCATGGAACTGTTTAGCTGGATTAGACAATCTTCTACAAGTAGGTTGTTATCTTGAGAGCTGAGATGAGGTCTGTATGGTTCATACTTTGGAGCGCCTTCCCGGCCCGATCCTCCGTATCGGAACTCACAATGCTGGAAATGACTTTGGAGTGCAGTTGAGTAAGTATCTATTCCACCCCAGTGGCCGGGATTTGGCACAGAGCCATTACCATCATTGTTGGTATCACCACCACGGCTGTCATCGGCCGTACTTGTAAAGATGATCTTTTCTGAAGTTGTACCTACAGCAACGATTCGGCCATCATAGACATTGATTTGTGAGCTTGGCAATTTGAAAACCACACCGGGCTGCACAGTAAGGGTAGCTCCGGAGTTTACATCCAACGAACCCAATATATAAGCGATGTTATTGATACCGGCTATGTCTCGCTTGCGTACAGTGGCATTGGACGAAAGCGTGGATTCAATCAGCCTCAGTCCATTGGAACTATTGGCATCAAATGACATCCGAGTAAAAGTAGGGTTGGCAAAAAACGAAATCGCAATGGGGTCGGATGATGAACTTTGGATAAAGACACTATCGATTACAGGTGTACTATTGTTCTCAAAATACATTCCATAAGCGTAAGCATACTTGATGGTGACATTTGATACTGGTGCGGCAGCATTGATGTGTGTGATCGGTGCTTTGTTATAGCCACCATACCAAAACTCTGCATGCGCTACCGCTGAAAATGCATCATCACTTGTGCCCTGATATAGGATACCACCCCATTTTCTGGAGTTCGGGTCTGTGGCGTTTCCGTTTCCTTCTGTGTCATTATCTGTTGGGTCACTGCTAGCTCCTACATTGTCATCCGCTAGGGAGGTGAAGATGACCGGCTCATCCAAGGTGCCAGATACTTTTAGGCCTCCATATACATCGATGTTAGAGTATTGATCTACCTTGATGTTCAATCCTTCAGTGATGGTGACTTCAGCTCCATTTTCTATCCGCAGGCCTGTAATGATATAGGTGATGTTGTCAAGACCAGCCACATTTCTCTTACCAAGGCTGGCGTTGTAAGTCACGTACTCATCAAGAATAGCAATACCCTTCCAACCTACGCTAGTAAAGGTGAGGTCTGTCAGTGTTGGGGTAGAAGACAGGGATATTCGTAATGGTGCTTTCACCGTATTTACGATTTCAGAATTGGTGATAGTAGAAGAGCTATTACGCATGACTATGCCAAAGTTGGCATCTGTAATTGTGGCATCGTTGATCGTTATATCTGTGCCTGAGATACTTACCGCTCCATCATAGTATTGAGTACTACCAGCATTCGGATCAAAATCATTGCGATTGTTGGCAAACTTAATCAATGTTGAATCCAGCACTGAGTTAACACTTGTTTCCGTAAAGTAGAATCCTCCAAAGTTGCCAATGGACGGGATTTGATCGTTACCATCATTTCTTGTGTCATTTGGATTTCCAAAGTTGTCATCGTTCACTGAGGTGAAAACAATTGGCGCCTCGGCTGCTCCAGTAGCGTTTAGCGTACCTTCAACCTTTATCTCTTGTCCGCTCAACGCTTTAATCACTACTCCAGGGTTAATCGTAAGTGTAATTCCATCCGGCACCGTAATGGAGGCGAGTAGCACGTAAGAAACATTGGGTATGTCCGTAAAATCTCTTTGGATGATGGATCCACTTGTTGTCATGGTGCCCCCTAATAAGCCTATGGCATCATACTGGTTGTCCGAAGTAGAGAACGTATTATCTGAAAAGGAAGGGTTAGCCTCAAAAGACATGGCCACAGGGGTGATCTCGCTACTGCCTATAGTGTTGTTGCTAAATGTTCCACCAGCAGCATCTTTGAAATATGCTCCGTACTGTGCATTGGTGATGTTACAGTTGGTAATGGTTGGAGAGGAGTTGAAACAGGATATTGCTCCATGGGCTGATGAGCTTTTCGCCCAGTGGATGTTTGCATAGTTTATACTCGATGCAGCACTGCTACCGTCTTCGAAAGTAATACCGTACCACCTGGTACCATCGGCAGTTGAGTTGTTGCCATCCCCATTTGTATCGCCGATTACTGTGTCATCACTTTCTGAAGTAAAGGTGACTTTTTTATCGCTCGTACCATTTACATTCAATTGTCCTTTTACGGTTATCTGTCCATAATATTTTGATTTAAATACGGCACCTTCTTCTATTGTGAGGGTCGCTCCAGCATTTACATCTAGTGTGCTGAACAAGTAAGGAAGTACAGAGGCAGTAACGGTCATGTCACCATCCACTTGAAATGTACTTGGTTCGAACCGAATGTAGTTATAAGTATTACCAGAGTATGTGTTGGCAGATTCGATGATCAATTGTGATCGATTGCCATAGGTGATCGGGTAATTGTTTCCCGTAATGGTGTTACCCGAAAGCTTGATATGAGCATTGTTCTGAAGGTAAAGTCCTGTGCCGAGTGAAGAGCTTAAGCTAGTATTGGTTACAGAAGAGGTATCTGTTGGTACGGTGTTGTGTACACCATTCAAATGGATGGCTATGCTTCCACCAGTTATGTTGGAGTTGTTGATATCGAATACGGTTTTGTTGCCGTAGATGGCGGGGTAGTTAGCGCCGACATTTGATATGGTAAGGTTGGAAGCAGTTATGGTAGATTCACTGTCCAAATAGATATTTCCACCTTGTATTCCATACTGACTACAGTTGGTAATAGAGGAGTTGGTCAAGGTAACGAATCCGCGGCCCTCATTGAGGTATATTCCATCCACAGCGTATTGTACCTGACAGTCTGTTAAATTGATCTCAGTTGCACCACTGGTACTGTTCCCCCCACTTATGCCAAGCCAATCACCTGCAGCAGGGCTTTCCTGGAGAGAAGTGAATGTGGCTCCATTGGCTGTCAGCGTTCCAAGTACTTTTACATTGGTGCCCGTGTTAAATTTTACTTCCACGCCTGATTCAACTGTAAGGGTAACTCCGATATTCACAGTGACAGAGCTTGTAACAGTATAAGGTGAATTGGCCAGTGTCCACGTAGTATTGGTACTAAGAGCACCCCCCACATTGGTTTGTGCCATGGTGGTGAAGCCAACTAGGGTGAAACATGCAATGAATAAATAGGATAAGTGTTTCATAATTTTAATGGTAAATGGTGTTGGGTAAAGTTTTCGACGTTAAAATTCTTGCTTTTTTAGATGGAGCGCAATACAACTAAAGAGGTATATTGGGGGTTAAATATAACCAGCTCTAACCGCACTGGCCACCAAATGAATACTGTTCAAGCAGGTTGATTTTTTTAAAATATTTTTTTGATGCGTTTTAACTGTAAATGGCGAAATGAATAAGCAATCTGCAATTTCCTCGGCTCTGAGCCCTTCAGACATTAGTCTTAACACATCTCTTTCACGCAGAGTGATTTTATGAAAATGAATTCGTCCTCTAATTGCTTTTTGCTCAATCGTTCCAAGATCAGAATTGTGAACTGACCGTTTATGATTAACTTTTAGTTTAAATGTTCTTTTTGTTGTGATATCCATTCCGTGAGCGGTATAATTCTCTTATAAAATCAAATAAAAAACATTATTCTTGATGGGATACTTCATACAGAATCCGTACCCAATCAGCTGGATTCCTTAGGCCGAGTTTATTTCTTATACTCTTGCGGTATCCATCATAGGTGAGCTTACTTATATTCAATTGCTGACTTATGAGAACCCGGCTTTTACCATTGGAGATCAATGTCAAGATTTCTTTTTCGCGTGGTGAAAGAACTGAAATGATATGGTCGACGGATTTTTCCATACCCCCTAATTAAGGTACTTTATTTGGGGTAGAACAAATTTTTGTCGTGAGCGACAGGATTCTTTTCGTGAATGACACTATGTGTCCTGTGTATTCTTTAGCCTACTATGCACATCTTGCTTGTACTTCCGCGAGAGTTTTATTTCTATCCCATTATACATGACTAATTTTTCTGAATATGCCGCACGTACCTGATTGAGGTTCACTATAAAGCTACGGTGCGTCTGGACAAAGTAATCGGGTAGACTTTCAAGGGCCTTGGACAATGAGTTACGATCGATCTCTTTCTTACCTGATGTTAGATTAAATTCCAAGTAATGGTCATCTGATTGGATATAGATAATTTCCATAGTGATCAATGAGGCTTTACTAGTTAAGATTACATAACCATTTTGGGTAATCTCTGATTGTTTTTCATAGCGGTCCAGATTTTCCTGCAATTGATCATTTTCGGATTTGACTTTTTGAGTTTGGGAAATATATCGTTTAAGAATTACACCCATGGCGCTGGATAATACCAATACCTCTATTAAGAAACCGACCATTATTGGGTCATACACCATGTTGTATTCATTGACCAAACCATATTCGGCAATGATTTTGCTAAGGATTGCCATCAGAAATAGGGAGTATGCCAGCAGGAACATGTTCGATCGGAACTTCTCAACCTTCCGATAGGCAATGCATGCCGTAAACGCAAAGACAACTGTGGTGGTGAAAAGCACATACCTCAAAATGAACAGTCTGGTCGCGTATAATACAAATTCATCTGGGAAAGCAGCCCATGCTACATACCCGAGGAGGAAAAAAACAAGAACACCGGTCATTACCTTGTGAAAAATAGGAAGGTACTCCCTTGTGTTGAAAAAAGACCTGACATAGAGGATCAGGCCCATTACAGCTAGCTGCCCACAAACCGGTAGGAGATGTTGGTTTAATTCAGGACTATTGGGGATAATGAATTGATAGGAGTAACCCAGTCTTGTAAAGAGCCAGAACCCAAATACTAATACATACAGAGCATAAATTGCAAAAGTGTTTTTACCAACGATTAGCCCCAGTGATAGAGAAGTCAGCGCCACAAGTAAGATTATTCCAAAGTAAATGCTATGAAGGAGGTTGGACTTGAAATGAGCTGCATTGTATGCCTGCTCGGAGTGTAGTGACATTGGGAAGCGCATAGCAGACTTAAACTTTTGGAGTTTAATGAGCACAGTGATAGTGTCTTGAGACTGTAGGGTCAGGGGGAATGCGAAAGATCGACTGAGTACAGGTCGTTGTTCAAAAGGCAGTTGATCTCCTGAAGTAAATAGTTGAATGACTTCATCGTTTTTGGATTCAAACAATTCAATAACATCAAGCTGTGGATAATCGATCTCCAGGTAGTATTTGCTGGTACCGGTATCAAGGTTAACCATTTCAACGACCGCCCAATAGGTGTCTTCCGGGAAAGCCATTCCAGGATTTGTTTTTTTATCAGTTTCAGGGATCGCTTTATCTTGAATGTCTCTCCATGCTTTTTCTGCAGAGAGATCCAAGGAAGTGTGAAATACCCGAATTTGTTGATTGATAGAGGTATAGGAAGATTTTTTATCCAAATTTACAGGTGCCAATTTCAGTCCATTTGCGGAACTCAAAAAAGGCAAATTAACGATGACCACAATCCATAGGAAAATTGTGATTTTACTTATTCCATGACTATAAAGGTTCACTCTGTCTGGTTGGGACTCGTGTAAAATGTGTTCTCGGCAATTATAGAGAAACTCATTAGAAGAAGGAATACCTCTTTAGGTGTATTGTTGAAATTTCTCGATCAATCAAGAGTGGTTTAAAGACCGAGTATCCTATACTTTGGTAGGTCGGGATATTGATCAAACAGGCCAAAGACAGTAGAGCCAGATCCAGTCATAGAGGCATAAATCGCTCCATGTTTGTACAGTTCCTGTTTTATATCCGCTATTTGAGGATGATTTGGAAAAATGGACAGTTCAAATTGATTATTAAGCTTACTTTTCCAGGATGTAATAGACCCGTTGAGAATTTCTTCAATAGCACTTTCTGGAATAGATGGGACTACATTTCTATAGGCTTCAGCGGTACTGATGTGAATGCCGGGATTTCTGACCGCAAGGTATTTTCCTTTAAGATTTACAGAGCAGTTGAAAAATTCATTACCTGTACCTCTTACTATGGCAGGTCGGTTTTCAATAAAGAAGGGACAGTCGCTCCCCAGACGACCAGCGACATCCCGTAAAGCCTGAATGGATAGGTTCAGGTGAAAAATATCATTGAGCATGGTCAATGTAAATGCTCCATCTGCAGACCCACCACCCAATCCTGCTCCCATCGGAATCACCTTGTGCAGATGAATGTGTACCGGACCTATATTGTATTCGCTCTTTAAAATTTCATAAGCTTTAATACAGAGGTTAGAAGACGTTGTGCCTGGGATCTCTAAACCAGAAGTGGTAAACTGTAATGAATTTGCGGGGAGAATTTCTAATGCGTCATACCAGGGAATAGGATAGAAGCAACTCTCAATGTTGTGGTAGCCATCAGGTCTTTTGGAAGTGATGTTGAGACCGATATTGATTTTGGCATTGGGGAAGGAAAGCATTGATTGGTCGTTCCATAGTTTCTAGACCATAGTCAATAGTTGTAAACCACCGTTGGTTATTTACTTTTTACTATGGACTATGGTCTTTCGACTATATGTTTAATTATTTTCCCATTTGCTCAATGATCTCCTCAGAGATGCCTGTGCTGGAATAGCCACCATCGTGATAAAGGTTCTGCATGGTAATCATCTTGCTGAGATCGGAGAATAAGAAGATGCAATAGTTTGCACAGTCGGCAGCAAGCGCATTGCCTAGTGGTGACATCTTGTCCGCAAAGTCAAAGAATGAGTCAAACCCACCAATGCCTGATCCTGCTGTGGTTTTGGTTGGAGATTGAGAGATGGTGTTTACCCTTACTTTTTTGGCTTTCCCAAGTCTATAGCCATACCCACGGGCAATGGATTCAAGCACGGCTTTCGCATCGGCCATATCAGTATAAAATGGATATGTTTTTTGAGCGGCTATATATGACAGGCCTACTACAGATCCCCATTCACTCAATGCATCCTGCTTTTCGGCAACAGCCATCATTTTGTGAAAAGAGAGTGCCGAAACGTCTATTGATTTTTGGTACCAATCATAATTCAGGTCCCCATATGATCTTCCTTTTCTGATGTTTGGAGACATCCCAATGGAGTGTAGCACGAAATCGATTTTACCACCTAGCACTTCCTGTGATTTGGAAAAAAGATTTTCAAGTTCTTCCACCGATGTAGCGTCAGCAGGAATGATCTCACTTCCGGTCTTTTCTGCCAACTCATTGATAGCACCCATTCTCATGGCGATTGGGGCGTTGGTCAAAGTGATTGTAGCTCCTTCTTCATGCGCACGCTCAGCCACATGCCATGCAATCGAATTTTGATCAAGTGCTCCTGAAATGATACCTCTTTTTCCTTTAAGTAAGTTATTAGACATTGTAGGTTATTTTTTGGTTCAAAAATAGGGATAATGGTTCGAATAGGAAACCTAAATTTTGTGTTGATAGCATTACCCCACCTCGTGTATCAGAAAGTCACGGCAGTTATATATTTGGATTTCACTAAAATGAAAATCACTTAGGTTTTCTGTGACAATGACATCACAAGTAGCTTGTAGCGCACTGTAATATTGCATGCCATCCTCCAAATCTAATATTTTGGGGTTATTAACCGCGTTCAGTGTACATGATTCGTCAATGTTGGTTAACCTGATATGTTCCAATAATGTAGAGATTTTCTTCTTCGAATGAGCTTCTCCACATTTCTTGGTCGAGAAATAAAAAGCTATGGCTATACAGGTAGGAGAGGTGCATAGTTCAAAACCAAATCGATCACCAAGGCTCAATAGCTTGGCTCCATAAGGAAATAATGGATACTCTTTGTTAAGGACAGCAACAAGAATGTTGGCATCAATGAATACTTTCATTTTTTGCGAGACTCGTAAAACTCCTTCTTGAGTGAAGAAGATTTCTTAGGCTTGTATTCGGCAGCCCCCTCTGCCACCATGCTCACCCAATCGGCTACTGGTAGGTTTTCGATTTCTGTGGATTGTGTTTCAGCAATCCTGCGGTACAAAATCTCTGTAAGCCTGGACAGACTGATGCCCTGAGCACTTGCATATGCCTTGGCTTTTTTGATTACCTCCTCGTCAAAACTAAGTGTAACTTTGGTGTCCATCTTAATGGAATTTAATTGTACGTACAAAAATAATTATTTATACGTAAAAGTTATTGCTTTTTTAGCAATAATTCCCTCGCACTTTGAAGGGCACTTTCTCCCGGGTGCTCTCCACCAATCATCTGAGCAATCGCCATCACGCGTTCATCTGTTCCAAGTTTCTTGATTTTACTAATGGACTTATTGGAAGAATGGTCTTTATATACAAAGTAGTGGGCATCACCGCCTGCTGCAAATTGTGGCAAATGACTAATAGAAATTACCTGGTGACTTAGGGCCATTTGTTTCATCATACTCACCATTTGTAGTGCTACTTCTCCGGAAACGCCAGTGTCAATTTCGTCGAAAATAATGGTAGGCATAGCTGTTTTATCCGCTATGAGATATTTGATGGCGAAAATCAACCTTGAGAACTCTCCACCAGAAGCAACATTTTTAAGCTCTCTAGGTTGAACGCCTTTATTGGCCGAAAAGAGCATTTCTACAATGTCCAGGCCATTTGGTTTGGGTTTTCCTGGTGACACTTTGATCTGGATGGACCCATTCTCTATTCCAAGTTTTCCAATCAGCTTTACAATAGCTGAAGCAAAGGGTTCTGCGGATTTTTGTCTGCTTTGACCCAGAAGCTTGCCAGATTTTAGCACCTCATGTTCACACTTTTCCAATAGCGTTTTGGCTGATTTTATTTCATCGTCAATGTTGAGAACTGATTCCAGTTCAGCACTCAACTCCTGATGGATTTTGATCAAATCATCCACATCAGTACAGCCATGCTTTTGCTGCAGTCGGAAAATCAAATCTATTCTTTCTTTGACTTCATTGAGACGTTCAGGGTCTAGCTCTACCCGCTCTTGCTCATTAGAAATTTCCTGTGCTATGTCTTGAAGTTCAATGCTGGAACTATTGAGCCGGTCGAAGAGATCACCAAATTTCTGAGAGAACCCTTTGATACTTGACAATAGTGGCAAAGCATCTTTCATTTGGTTGATGAGAGCATATTCAGATTCGTCCAATACCTGTGTTAGCTGCCCTAAATTGGTTTTGATTTCCTCAGCATTTTCCAAAACCTCAAGTTCTTGTTCAAGTTCTTCTAATTCTCCAGGGCGAAGTTTAGCTTCTTCCAATTCATTGAAAAGAAACTGTTTGTAATCAACATCCTTGCTGCTTTCGGCAGCTTGATTAGTCAGTTTATTGTACCTAGTTTCTGCTTCTTTATATTCGTTATAGGCGTTTTTGTAATCATTGATTAAAATTGAATTTCCTGCATAAATGTCCAGTATGTCCAATTGATACTGATTGTCGCCCAAGTGTAGGGATTCATGCTGAGAGTGGATATCCATCAGGTGAACGCCTATTTCTTTCAGTACATCCAGTGTCACAGGTGTGTCGTTTACAAAGGCTCTGGACTTACCTGATGGACTAATCTCTCTTCTGATGATGCACTCGGGTTCAAAATCTAGCTCTGCCTGATGAAATATAGGCTTAATGTCATAATTTTTTACGTCAAAAACCCCTTCTACAATACACTTTTCATCATCTGAAAATAGTGCTTTCGTATCCGCTCGATTACCTAGTAAAAGACCCACGGCTCCTAACATGATTGATTTTCCAGCTCCCGTCTCACCTGTAATAATATTCAGGTGTGCAGATGGAGCCATCTCCAATTGCTGAATCAGTGCATAGTTTTTAATGGATAGGGATTGGATCATAGATCAGTTTGCCTTTACTTCGGCCCAAATTTCTTCAATCTGAGCCAACGGCAAATGTAATATATGACCTTTAGTATTTTTAACTTTTGCCACTCCCGATTTCACCTCAGTTGGGTTAACTAAGAAAACAGAACCATCAGTCATGACAATGTTCAGGTTTTCATTTCTGGTAACAAAGGTTAAAAGTTGATCAATGGCTACTCTCACTTGTCTCTTAGCCATTATTCCATGATTTTCTTAAATGTGTCGGACTTGCTCGGTTCAATCTTTGAGAGGATTTCGAAGGATTGTTTTTTTTGAGTAGGAGTGCCTTCTCTGAAAATTTGAGCGAGTTCTTCAGCCTTAGCATCTAAAAATGAAATGGTCAATATCGACCTTGGTCGAGATTGATTGGCAGTTTCAATAGCTTTCAATCCTGTCATGATGGTCTCTCTTGCCGCTTCAGGATCCTCTGCAAAGATGTCCAAACCTTTGAGGTGATAGTTGTAAATGGTTTTCCTAATGGGTTCAAAATTACTACTGAGCAAGTTTTCATTGAGCCAATACCTGTTTCTAACACTATTGAATTGTGACCAACCCAGGTAATTGGAATTCTGTGCGTTCAGTACAATTTGATTGGCAATTTTGAAGAATTTGGTGCCACCGAGTTCAGAAAAGGAATCATAATCCAAGCCAATGATCGTGTAGGCATAATAAGCCAGAAGTGAAGTGAGGTTGTTGGTAAATGAGTTTTCATTGAACTGCAGTGGTTGGGACTGAAGGTAGTCAAACTGCCAATCCCGATCTGCGAAATTGAAAATTACGGTTTCATAATCTGTATTGTAAACTGGTCGTGAGGAGAGGATCTGGACAGAAGCCCCCCAACGGCCTGAACTTGGCGTTGACTCTTTGGGGTCAAGGGAAATGATGATGTTGCAGTTGATTCTTTCTTCCTTGGTGAATTCATCATCAGTCCACTTTCTATTGTTCAGAAACTGGGTGAAGGCAGATTCCATGTCCCGGAAAATACCCCTTTCAGTAGTTTGTATTTGCTGGTCATTTACTACCACACGACAGTTGAGTTCCTGGCCTGAAACCCAAAGTGATGATAGAACCAGTATTGAAGCTAGTATTTTATCCATTGAGTGCTTTATCAAGTAGATCAACAAGATCTTTGGCTACTTCCGCCTTACTCTTCAACTCAAAATGTGTCACATTATTATGTCTATCAAAGATAGAAACTTTGTTAGTATCATGGGCGAAACCTGCTCCTTCGTGGTTTAGAGAATTGAGCACAATCATATCCAGGTTTTTTTTCTCCAGTTTTATAACTGCATTGTTTTCCTCTTCGTCCGTTTCCAATGCAAACCCCACTGTATACTGGCTCTTTTTGATAGCTCCCAGCTCTTTGGCTATATCGGGATTTGGTGCCAGCACAATATCCAGATCATCTTCTTTCTTCTTGATTTTTGAACTGGCTACTGTTTTTGGTTTGTAATCAGCCACTGCCGCAGTGAATATGGCAATATCGGCTTCCTGGAAGTAAGCCTGGGCTGCTTCATACATTTCATCGGCTGAAGTAACTTTAGTTACCTGAACAGAGGGATGCTTTGGGTAATGACCTGCCGGGCCGGAGACGAACTGGACCTGGGCTCCCCGGTTGGCTAGTTCCATGGCAATAGACTTCCCCATTTTGCCCGTGGAGTGGTTGCCAATAAATCTCACGGGATCTATGGCTTCATGCGTCGGGCCAGAGGTCATCATTACTTTCTTACCAGCAAATGACTGTTTCAGTGAAAAGTGCGATACGACATGTTGAAGAATATGTTCAGGCTCTGCCAGACGTCCTTCACCAGACAATCCACTGGCCAATTCACCATCTTCGGCATCAACAACGATATTTCCAAAATCACTCAAACGGTTGAGGTTGGCTCTTACAGATGGATGCTGGTACATGTCCAGATCCATGGCCGGGCATACCATCACCGGGCACCTGGCTGATAAGTATACGGCAGAGACCAGGTTGTCACACCCACCATTTGCAAACTTTGAAAGTGTGTTTGCACTCATAGGAGCCACTACCATTAGGTCTGCCCAAAGGCCCAACTCTATATGGTTGTTCCATTCCCCTTGATCATTCTTTTCAAAAGAAGAAAGGGCTGGTTTTTTAGAAAGTGTGGAAAGAGTGAGCGGAGTGATGAAGTCTTTGGCACTATCTGTCATGATTACCTGCACTTCAGCACCTGCCTTGACCAGTAAGCGCACAAAAAAAGCGGTTTTATAGGCTGCTATTGAGCCACAAACCGCTACTAATACTTTTTTTCCGTCCAGCATAGCTGGTAAATTAAGCCTCTTCGTCAGGAGCTCTGAAAGATACTTTACCATCCAAAAACTCTTCTACAGCTACCGTAGATGGCTTTGGCATTCTCTCATAAAATCTTGAGATCTCTATTTGCTCTCTGTTCTCGAAAATCTCTTCCAAGTTGTCTACGGAAGAAGCAAACTCAGCTAATTTTGAGTTCAACTCTTCTTTTTGTTGAGCAGAAATTTGCCTTGCTCTTTTGCCAATTACTACAAGAGACTCGTAGATGTTGCCACTTGGCTCAGCTATTTTTTCGTTATCTCTTGTGATTAAAGATGCGTTTGTAGCCATTTCCTTTTATTGATTCTGGTTATTTTGATCGGCAAAGGTAGTTAATTGTTCTATGCTTTCCGCATAAAATACCTCTGCTTCTTTTAGATATTTACTGTTCGGCCATTGATCAACGAATTTCTCATATCGATTCGCTACCTCAGTATATCGTTCTTCTTGTTTAGACCTGATACTAACCTCGGCAAGATCAAAAGCCGTTTCGATGGCCAAATAGGCCATCTCTTCATTGTATTTCGAATCCGGATAATCATATTTGAAGTTGTCAAAAGCGATAATCGCAGCTTTAAATCTTCTAAGTTGATAGTAAAGTTTCGCGTTTTCGTAGGCCTTTTTTTCTAATTTGACCTGAAGCTCATTGATCAGTTCGTCAGCTTCATCAGCTCTTGTGGATGCCGGATATTTGTTGATAAAAGTTTGGAGTGCGGCCAGGGCTTCATAGGTACTAGTTTGGTCAAGACTTGGTTGTGGGGATTGTTTATATTGAGAGTAAGCATACATATAACTGGCTTCTTCCATGTAGGAACTTCTCCCATACACATCAGTAAAGAGTTTGAAGTAATGTGCACTCAGAATGTATTGCTTTTGATAGAAATAGGTATAAGCATAGATGAAATTGGCTTTTTCTGCTTCCTCGGTACCTCTGATTATTGGTAGGATTTCTTCCAGCAATACATTGGATCTATAATAATCCTTCTTTTCATAATAGTTCAGTGCAGCTTCATACTTTACTTTCCAGTCACCATTCTTTTGCAACTTTCTGAATTTGGTACAAGCAGCACTGCCAATGATTACTGTGATTAGGATAATATTTCTTAGTACTCTCTGCATATTTCTAAATTGGACGCAAACTTAATGGAATAACAATAGGAATTAAAGCGGAATTCCATCATCCCTATTAACCTGGGATGGTTTTCTAATATTTTGATCAATAGTTCCACTGCTTTGTTTTGGTAATGTGGATTTACTGTTTGGTTTTTGAATTTTCGTTGATTTTTCTGACGGTTGATTTTTGATCCTGTTTTTTACTGATTCAGGCAAGTGCTTCATTGGACCTTCTGCGCTCTTCTTATTTTCGACCTCATCAGTGTTTTCAATTACTTTAGACGGATCATAATTGGGATCCAAATATGGTGCCACGGTAAACAGTGTTGGCCGCTCAGGTTCACGCCAGGAAAAATTGGTTAATCGTCTGGCTTCCTGGGTGAGCTCATGTGGAGGAATAAACTGCGCCTCAGGATTGGTGTATACTGAGAAACTTGACAGTTTTTGGTCTTTGAAACGTATCTGCATGGACGCACAGAAGATTTTATTCATGCCCATGAGTACAGAATCTCCTTCTTCCAGTGCGAAATACAGTATTTCCCCATTGCCATTGACATCAATTCGGTCAATTTGATTATCCTTGAAATAGGCCTCCATGTCCCTACCTTTAATCTGGTTGAAGTTATGTATGGAGTCTTCTGAGACGAGGAACGAATTGGTTTGAAGGTTCATTTTCTTCATTTCATTTTCAGAGATTTCCAGATTGATGGTGTCTGCAGTGATCTGGTTTTTATTGTTCCACATCACTGGGTCATTGTAGAAGAAAATCACTGAATCCTGCATAAAATAAGCCATGGAATCAGCAATTCCCTGCAGGCCTTTCTTGAAAATCTTAATGTCCTGGTATGCCAGGATTCTTTTGAGTGAATCATAATCACTCTCAATAGCAACAAGGGTGTCAGCAGCCAGATAGAAAGTATCAGCTTCTAATACACGTTTCATCAAGGGGTTTCCGTAAACTTTGGAAATGCCATTTCTTCTGTCATAAAACCCTTCATCTCCTGTGATGATCACATCATCGTTTTTGGCCGTCATCTTCACGTTTTTTACAGCCTTGTAGTACTTCTTGAGATCGTCAAAGTATAATTCGTCACCCTCCAGATAATAATCCTCTGTTTCAATTTCACCATACACAAAATCGGATTCATCAATCTCGGTCCTAAACTCTCCACCTTTTGCATACAGTGTAGTGCCTTCTTCTTTATTGATGATTTCCGTGGGGCCATAAGTGTAAGCCACTTTGGTAATAGTGTTGTACTTCAGGGTGTCCGTTTTTAAAGTAAAGTCCGGCGCGACCAGTACCACATTGGTGTAGAATTGGGCATAATTATCCTTAGCGAAATAATACCCGATTTTACTCGTCAGTACATTCGTGGAGTCAATCAGCTTGCCTTTGTTGAAGTAGTTGGCTATTTCACCATCCAGGTCATAGTCCAGAAAATCTGTATACAGTTTGCGCTCACCTTCTGTATAAACAACATTTTCTCTGAGCCTCGCCATCCGATTATCTCCTTCGTAGATGAGTTTTCGTGAGGTAATAGTAGTTGATTCATCAACAATCTTTACATGTCCAAAAGCTTCCATGGTATTGCGCTTCGAAAAAAACAAGGAACTGTCGCAATAGACTGTTGTTGATTCCTGCGTGAATACCACCTTGTCAATAAGCTTTCTGTATCGTTCATCTCCACGTTTACCATACTCCAAAGAACCTTCTGCTTCATATTTGATGCGCTTTCCATTTTGGCTATAAGCCATTGGGATGGTTGCCAAAATGATAAGAAGGATTATATAATATTGCAGTATCTTGAACATGAGCGTGCAAAGCTAATATTTCTAAACGATAGCATTAGCCAACTAATTATGTATGATCGTTTTTTAACATTTATTAAAGACCAGGGACTAATGAACGGTCAGCCACATGTACTACTCGCTCTTAGTGGAGGTGTTGATTCTATGGTGATGGCTGATTTTTTTCTGAAAGCAAAGATTGATATTTCAGTAGCCCATGTGAATTATCACCTTCGGGACATTCAATCAGATATGGATCAGGCCCTGGTAGAAAAATGGTGTAGAAAACATCAGAAAACCTGTCATGTTCATCATGTGAAATCTTCAGAATATAAGACCAGTGAATCCATTCAAATGGTAGCTAGAAGAATCCGCTATTCGTTTTTTGAGGAGATGCTTGATGCAAATGGCTATGACCTGGTTGCCACTGCGCACAATGCGGATGATAATTTCGAAACAGTCCTTTTGAATTTGACCAGGGGAACTGGTATAAATGGACTGATTGGCATTGCACCTAAAAAGGATAGGTTGATACGCCCGTTACTCTTTGCTTCTAAATCTGAAGTGTATGATTATGCGAAAGCAAATAGGGTAGAATGGCGAGAAGATAAAAGCAATAAGAAGTTGGATTATCAGAGGAACAGAATCAGAAATGCTGTAATCCCAGAATTGAAAGCTATTAATCCGAATCTTTTTGGCACATTTACCGACACACAGATGAGGTTAAAAGGCACTGCTCAACTTGTGGAAGAAACGGCCACTCAGTTGTGGGAATACATGAAAGAAGTTGGTAATCATCAGGTACTGGCATTGGAGTGGTTGGATGGCTCTGACAGAAGTCTGATGCTGTTAAGTGAGTTTTTGAAAGCGTATGGATTCCAATTTTCACAGGTGAAAGATGTTTTTGGCTCCATCTTATCAAGATCATCCGGTGCCACTTTCTCATCAACTACCCACTTACTCAATGTAGACAGAAATCAACTTTTTCTTAAAGAAAACAGCACGAATGAACTCGCTGAAGCATGGGTTACCGAAGATTCGGAACTGATTAGGTTTTCGGATGCTCAATTGGAGATCGAACAGGTTAAAGGGAATGCTTATGAGGTAGATGGAAAGCATGTTGCTTACCTCGATTTTGATCGAATCAAATTTCCTTTGAAATTAAGGAATTGGAAGGAGGGAGATAGTTTCCGACCTCTGGGGATGAAGGGTAAAAAAAAGGTGAGTGATTTTATGATTGATTCTAAAATTCCCGTAACATTGAAAAAGGAGGTGCTCATTTTGGAATCAGGTGATCAAATTGTCTGGATTGTAGGTTTGAGGATTGATGACCGGTTCAAAGTGACCGCAGCTACAACCAATATGTTGAAGATTCAATATTCCCGCCATGTTTAGATTTTTCAAAAAGAAATATTCGGAAGAGGAGCTTTTACTTTTCAATTTTTTGAGAAAGAACAGACTCTTTGAAAAGCTTGGTGATGATGAATTATCACACTTCACACCTTATTTGTACTCCAGAAAGTATAATCAAAATGAAGTCGCTTTTTTTACCGGAGATCCCAGCCAGGCGATATACATTGTGAAATCCGGGATTGTCACGCTTAACCTCGATATACGTGATGGATTTGAGAAGTTAATGACCTTGAGAAGTGGCAAACTCTTTGGTGATAACGCGGTGCTTAGCGGGACAAAAAGAATATACACGGCCATTGTGATGACCGAAGATGCAGAGCTCTACGTAATTCCAAAGGCCAACCTGTTGGAAGTAATGAACGATCACCCTCCGATCAGAGCGAAAATCATGACCGCTTTTGCTGAGACTTACAACGAGTACACCAACAACCTCTTCAAAACTTATAAATCTTCTCTTGGGTTTTTTGACTTAAATACGGTCTATACCGATTTGAAATTATAGTTGATTGCTCAGGATTTTGTGACATTCCAGTGTTTGACCCTCAAAACTTTGCTATTCGGCAATTGGGTAGTAGTTTTGAGCATCATATTTTTCAACTCCTAAATATCAATATCATATGAAAGTGACCGTGGTAGGTGCAGGTGCCGTAGGTGCAAGTTGCGCTGAATATATTGCCATCAAAGATTTCGCATCTGAGGTGGTTCTTATTGACATCAAGGAAGGTTTTGCTGAAGGCAAAGCTATGGACTTGATGCAGACAGCTTCTCTCAATAGCTTCGATACAAAAATCACTGGTACTACCAACGATTACGCCAAAACTGCTGATAGCCATATCGCAGTGATTACTTCAGGTATTCCTAGAAAACCAGGGATGACAAGAGAAGAATTGATCTCAACCAATGCAGGAATTGTAAAATCTGTTGCTGAAAACCTCATCAAACATTCTCCAAATGTGATCATCATTGTAGTGTCCAATCCAATGGATACGATGACCTATCTGGCCCATAAAGCGACAGGCCTTCCGAAAAACAGAATTATCGGAATGGGCGGAGCGTTGGACTCTGCTCGCTTCAAGTACAGATTGTCCGAGGCGTTGGGATGTCCTGCATCTGACGTAGATGGTATGGTGATCGGTGGTCACAGCGATACTGGGATGATTCCTTTGACAAGGTTAGCTACAAGAAATAGTGTGCCAGTCTCCAAGTTTTTGAGTGCTGACAAGATGGAGTATGTGAAGGAAGAGACTAAAGTAGGTGGAGCTACTTTAACTAAACTCCTGGGAACTTCTGCATGGTATGCACCAGGAGCAGCAGTTTCTGCCATGGTTCAGGCAATAGCTTGTGATACCAAGAAAATGTTCCCTTGCTCGTGCCTATTGGAAGGTGAGTATGGTTTAAGTGATATCTGCATAGGTGTGCCTTCTATTATTGGTAGAAACGGAATCGAAGAGATTGTGGAAATCGAGCTTGACGATGCAGAGAAAGCCCAAATAGCCGAAAGTGCCGAAGCAGTAAAGAAGACCAACGGATTGCTGTAAAGAATTCAAATACAATACATACAATAGAAATCCCTGGTCTTTGGTCAGGGATTTTTTTGTTGATCTTATTCAAGTCAGGTCTGTATGGATACTGAAAGATTAATTTGCGATTTCCTTTCTTCCTGTAGTATTTTGAGGGCGTGTTAAACAATCTCACTCGAAAAGACTTTTTTTGATACCAATATGATAGAAAAATACGATCATTTAATACAGCAAAGTGATTTGATCAGCCGTGATTTGAGCTGGTTGCATTTCAATTATCGAGTGCTTGATCAGTCGATGAAGGAGGGACGGAGCCTGTATGATCGATTGAAATTTGTGGCCATAACTGCGTCCAATGCTGATGAATTTTTTATGATCAGGGTAGGTAGTTTGTACAACTATCTGGACTATGGAAAAGACCGTATTGATTATAGCGGTCTGCGTGTGGTGCCCTTCAAGCGGAAATTGTTGCACGACTATAAAGAGTTTACCAGAGTGCAGCATGAACATTTTGTCAATTCATTGAAATCAGAAGCAAGTGAAAATGACTTTGAGATACTTCCATTTGACAGACTTCAGAAGCGTGAGAAGGAGCGCGTAAGCAACTATTTTGAGAAAATCGTATTCCCCATGCTTACACCAATGGTATATGACACCTATCACTCTTTCCCGGTGCTGATGAATAACATCCTGATTTTTGGTGTGGTCACAAAAACACAAGATCAGAAAGAGAAGAAAAAAATGTCCTTCATCCAGATTCCGCAAAACCTACCAAGGTTTTATGAAATGGAGCGTAAGGACAAAGTGATATTTGTCCCGATTGAGGAGGTTGTTCGTCAGCATATCGATGAAATATTCAAGAACGTTGTAATCATTTCTAAAACGCTCTTTCGGGTAACCCGGAATGGAGACTTTACCCTGGAAGAGTCGGAAGACATGGAGGCCAACTTCATCGAAGAGATGAAGAAAAAGCTGAAAACAAGAAAGACCGGGAGGGTGGTGCGAATGGAAGTAGAGTCTACTTATGACAAGTGGCTGCTTCGTCAGTTGAAGCTTAAGTACGATATCGATGATGACAACATCATTGAAGTACCTAGCGGGGGACTGATGGACTATGGTGGCCTTTGGCAGATTGTGAAACACGATGAGTTTAAAGATCGTGTGCTTGAAACACCAAAGCCAGTTCCTCCAATAAGCATGGCTGAATATGAGGATCAAAATATGTTTAAGATTCTCAAGGATCGGGACATCTTGTTGCATCATCCCTATAACAGTATAGATCCACTTCTTGACCTGCTAGATCAGGCTGCAGATGACCCGAATGTCCTGTCTATCAAATTGACCATTTATCGATTGGCGAAAAACTCAAGGATCGTTTCTGCATTGCTCAATGCCGCCGAAAATGGAAAGCACGTTTCGGTGTTGTTTGAAGTGAAAGCAAGGTTTGATGAAGAGAATAACATGAAAGAGGCCCAGCGTTTGCAAAAGGCAGGGTGTTTTGTGATATATGGAGTGGGAATGCTGAAGACACACACCAAACTTCTTTTGATAGTTCGAAGGGAAGGTGAAAAGGTGAGACGATTTGTCCACATGTCAAGTGGCAATTACAACGAAGATACTGCAAGACTCTATACAGATATTGGGTTGATGTCTTCCAATGAAGGCTATGCCAACGATGTTCAGGAATTCTTCAATGTAATCACTGGTCATTCGGTGCCTGATCGCTATGAAAATCTCATTACTGCTCCACGGGAGATGCGGGTTCGGTTGATCGAATTGATCCATAACGAAGAAGAGAATGCAAAAAATGGATTACCTGCTGGCATTGTAGTGAAGGTCAATTCGCTACAGGATAGTGATACTATTATGGCCCTCTACTCAGCTTCTCGCTCTGGAGTAAATATCAAGCTCATTGTTCGAGGAATTTGCTGCATCAGACCAGGTAGGCCTGGTTTAAGTGAAAACATCACGGTTCGTTCCATCGTGGGGGATTACCTGGAGCACAGCCGCATTTATTACTTCCACAACCAAGGTAACCCGTTGGTGTATTCAGGAAGTGCTGACCTGATGGTGAGATCATTTGACAGTCGGCTGGAGTCACTGTTTTTGATTAATGACATTCTCCTGAAGCAGCAGGCTATCAATATTCTTACTTTCAACCTTAAGGATAATGTCAACTCTTACGAAATGAATGAGGACGGATCATTTACTCCAGTAGAGCTGGGTGATGAAAAACCATTCAATATTCATAAAGAGTTCTACAAGGTGAAAAGAGAAGGAGCTTTAGCTGCCAAACTTTTTTGAAACATGGAATCAGCAGACTTCTGGATAGACCAGCTCAATTTGGAAGCCCATCCTGAAGGTGGGTACTACAAAGAGGTTTATCGAAACCCAGGCAACATACAAATCATGGAGGAAGGAGGTACAAGAAACCTTGCGACCTCCATCTATTTCTTATTAAAGCATAAGGACAAATCACATTTTCATCAACTCAAATCTGACGAGCTGTGGTATTTCCACAAAGGGCAACCAGCCGTGGTTCACATTTTGGAAGCAGGTGGATATAGAAGGGAAATACTTGGTTCTGATATATCCAAAGGCCATTCACTTCAGGTGGTCATACCTCGTGAGTCCATTTTCGCGGCAGAGGTTTTGGATTCGGCAGGGGATGATTATACCCTTATGGGCTGCATGGTCAATCCTGGTTTTGATTTTAAGGATTTCAGGATGGTAGAAGCTGAGGAGCTACATACCAAGTTTCCTGAACATCAAACACTCATAGAGAAATTCGCAATTAAAGGATAGGACTCATCATAAGCCCTATCCTTTAATAATTGTTCTGATCAGGCAGGTTTGTGCTTTCTCTGCCAAATGAATACCACAATAAAAGCACCAATGAGTACTATTGGAATAATTGCAATATTCGCGAGAGTGGCTTGCCCGGCGGCCAATTCCAACGCCTCCCCGGCTAAACCCTCACTACTTAAAGTTTTTCTATGACCTTCAATCCAACTTCCAATAATTGGTTGGAAAATGGAAAGCCCCAACATCCCTACTCCACCAATTAGAGACATGCCAAGAGCTCCGGTTTCAGGTAGGTATTCTGCTACGAATGAGATCATAGTAGGCCAGAAATAACAAACCCCTACTGCAAACAAGATCGCAGCTACATAGACCATAGGGCCAGTGGCTAGGCTCATTAAGAAAATAGCAATTGCAGAAATGACTGCCGAACTCAAAAGCACCCCGGTGATATTGAGTTTATGGATCAGTGGACCAGCAAATAACCTGCCGATAGCCATCAGGCCAGTGACCAAGGCCAATACCAATAGTGGCTGAGCTCCTGAGTTGGCCAGGATCCGCTCCACCCAAGATTGTGTGCCCAACTCAGTGGTGGCTGTAAGCGCCATACAAACGAGCATCAACCAATAAATGGGTGATGATAGAATCGCTTTGAAGTTACTGGAAGTTGAAACAGTGGTCTCCTTTGGTGACTCAGGGAATTTCTGCCCCCAAAACATGAAAAAATAGATCAATGCTGGTACGTACATGATGGCCAATTTCATTTGCCATCCACCTTCAATGTTTGTTACCATTAAGGCAAGAATAGAACCAATAGCAATCCCTCCGGGAAACCACACATGAAAACGGTTGAGCATTACTGCTCTCTTTTCTTGATACATGGCAGCAATCATTGGATTGTACGCTGCCTCTACCATTCCATTACCAAAACTGATAAAAAATGTGGAAAAGAATAAGGTGTAAAAGCTCGTTGACAAAATGGAAAATGTGATTCCCAGGATATGGCATATAAAGGCAATATTGCCAATACGCTTTGGCCCAAGGGAATTGTACATAGGCCCACCAACCAATGTGGCAATGGGAAAACCAAATATTCCCATGAAATTGATCCACCCAAGTTGTGAGTCATCGAGTCTCATATCTGAAACAAGGTCATTCATGATGCCCGCCCTGATTCCAAATGCAAAGGCAGTTGTAAGCAGCGCAAAGCAACTTGCAATAAATAATCTTCTACTATTAATGTTATCGTTCATTTTTGTGAGTTGGTTAATGGATCAATATAAGTAAATCTAAACCTCAATCTCAAAGCAATTTTAATGATTTTATAAAAACACCCTGAATACAAACGTTTGCAAAAGAATAACCATTGAAATTTCGGGAAGATCTTAATAGTTTTCCAGTTTTTCCACAAATTGCCAAATCAAGAAGAACTAGTAATACGATTTACAAAATTTACTATAAATGCAAAAAGGAAAAATCAGATTAGGTTTAATGGGAGGTGGCCCCAATTCATTTATTGGCATTGTACACAGGATCGCTGCCTATATGGGCGAACGCTACGACTTGGTGGGTGGTGTGTTTGATGTCGATTATGAAGCCAGTGTTGCATTCGCTAAAAAATTGGAACTTGATCCATCACGCACCTATTCAGATGTAGATGCATTTATTGAAAAAGAATTGGCTCTTCCGCCTGATCAGAGGATAGAAGTGGTTTCGGTATTGACACCAAACTTCCTACACTATCCTATGGCTTTAAAGTTGGTCAAAGCTGGGTTTCATGTTATCTGTGAGAAACCAATTACTATGACGGCCTCTGAGGCTATTGAGTTGGATCAATTGGTAACTGAGAAAGGGGTAGTCTTTTGCTTGACACATACTTATACCGGGTATCCCATGGTGCGCCAGATGAAAGCAATGATAGCGCAAGGTGACCTGGGTAAGGTTCAGAAAATTGATGCTCAGTATTATCAGGGATGGATCAATCCATTTATTCATGAAAAGGGAAAACGAGCAGCTATATGGCGACTAGACCCTGCCAAATCTGGGCAGAGCTGCTGCTTTGGAGATATTGGAGTGCATGCGTTTAACTTATTAGAGTATACTTCTGGATTGGAAATCAACAAGGTGCTTTCGGACATAGATACCCTGTATGATGACAACCCGTTAGATGTGGATGGAACTGCTCTAGTGAGAACAAAGGACGGAGTGAAAGGCGTGATTTGTGCAAGTCAGATCGCCACAGGCGAAGAAAACAATATTAAGATAGCGGTTTATGGAGATAAGGCTGGATTGGTATGGGAGCAAGAGCATCCTACTTTTCTTAAATACATGCGTGAGGGAGAACCCGCACAAATCCTTAAACCTGGTAATCCTTACAACACTGAATTTGCGCTTGAGAGCACTAAGATCGCACCTGGACACCCTGAAGGCTTGTTTGATGCAATGGGAAATATTTATTCCGGAACAGCTCAGGCGATACGGGGTGAGGCTTTTAAAGAAGGAGCATTTCCTAATGTAAAAGATGGTGTAAGAGGAATGAAATTTATAGAAGCAGTACTGGAATCTAGTAGAAATGGACAAGTTTGGGTAAACATTTAGATTAATATGAGTCATCGAAAGCTACGTATGGGGATGGTTGGTGGCGGAATCGGCGCCTTCATTGGTGGAGTTCACCGGATAGCGGCCAACCTTGACGGACAAATTGAATTAGTGTGTGGAGCGTTTAGCTCCAATCCTGATCGATCGAAAGCTTCAGGGAAGGAGCTTTTCCTTCCAGACAATCGAGTCTATGGAAGCTTTGAAGAAATGATTCTTTCTGAGAAATCTCTTCCTGAAGGTGAGCGGATGGACTTTGTATCTATTGTCACACCAAATATGATACACTTTGAACCAGCTATGTTGGCTTTGGAGCATGGATTTCCAGTGATCATTGATAAGCCACTCGCATTCACTTATGAGGAGGCAGTTGAGCTGAAAAATAAAGTAAAAACTACAGGATTACCATTTGCAGTGACCTACACCTATTCTGGCTACCCAATGGTGAAGCAAGCCATGGCAATGGTGAAAAAAGGTGAGATCGGGAAAGTGCACAAAGTAATGGTAGAGTACCCACAAGGCTGGCTCGTGACCAAAGTAGAAGACACAGATCAAAAACAAGCTGCCTGGCGTGCAGATCCTGCTATGGCAGGTATCAGCAATTGTTTTGGAGATATAGGAACACATGCGGCTCACATGGCTGAGTATGTAAGTGGGTTGAAGATTACTGAAGTTTTATCTGAAATACGATCTACCCTTGAAGACAGACCTCTTGATGATGATGCGAACGTACTCCTTCACTTTGATAATGGCGCTAATGGGGTATTGTCAGCTTCACAAGTGGCTAACGGTGATGAAAATGATCTGAAGATCAGAGTATATGGCAATAAAGGAGGTTTGGAGTGGTCACAAAGAGATCTGAATACCCTTATAGTAAAAGACCATGGTAACCCGGATAGGATTTACCGTACTGGAGCAGATAGAGGCGGGTATCTCACAGAAGAAGCCATGTTACATACAAGAACTCCGTCAGGGCATCCGGAGGGCTACCTGGAGGCATTCGCCAATATCTACCGGAATTTTGCTCATGCACTCAGAAACTATTATTTCAATGAGGAGCTCAATGAATTACTTGATTGTCCTGGAGTTGAGGATGGCGTCCACGGCATGTCCATGATTTTAGCTGTCGTGGATTCTACAAGAAAGGGAAATGTGTGGACCAAGGTTCATGGGGTTTAGGTTCTAAGTTGGTATGTCTACGATAAAAAGCTTTAGGAATTTAAAAGTGTGGGTGGAGGCTAGGTTGTTGAATCAGTTAGTATTTGATAAGATTTTAAGTAATTCTGAAATTAAAGATTTTCCATTGAAAGACCAGATTAACCGATCGAGTGGATCAGTGATGGACAATATAGCTGAGGGGTTTGGTAGAGGAGGTACCAAAGAATTTGTGGTCTTTTTGGGATATTCTTTAGGGTCTCTCAATGAGGTCGAGAGTCAGTTAATTAGAACTCTCGATAGAAGTTATATCGACCAAGAAGCTTTTGACGAATTTTCGTCCCTCACTCAGAAGTTAACCGGTATGTTAATCTCATTTTCGAATTACCTAAGAAACTCAGGATATAGAGGAGCCAAATTTAAAGTAGAGGAACCACCTGAAGTGTATGGGAGCAACCCAAAACCCAAAACCTAAACTAGAACCAAAACCATTAAATCATGAAAACAATCAAAGGACCAGCAATATTTTTAGCACAGTTTGCAGACGATCAGGCTCCATTCAATAACCTGAAGGATATTTGTAAATGGGCGAAGGGCCTAGGTTATAAAGGGGTACAAATACCAGCTTGGGACGGCAGATTGATCGACATTAAAAAAGCAGCCGAAAGCAAGACCTACGCAGACGAAATAAAAGGAATTGTTAATGAAGCAGGACTGGAAATAACCGAACTGGCTACACACCTTCAAGGACAATTGGTGGCCGTACACACTGCTTATGACAGCATGTTTGATGCCTTTGCGCCAGCATCTGTGCATGGTAACCCAAAGGCAAGAGCTGAATGGGCGGTTGATCAGGTGAAAGCGGCAGCAACGGCAAGCAAAAATCTAGGAATTGATGTAATGGCCAGTTTCTCAGGTGCATTACTTTGGCACACAGTATACCCATGGCCTCAAAGACCTGCTGGTTTAGTAGAGCTGGGATTCAAGGAGCTTGCCAAGAAGTGGATGCCTATCCTGGATCATGCAAAGAATGAGGGTGTCGAAATTTGTTATGAATTGCATCCTGGCGAGGACTTACATGATGGCATTACTTATGAGAGATTTTGGGAAGCTACTGGTAAACACAGCTCAGCCAAGATCCTGTACGATCCTTCGCATTTTCTTCTTCAACAATTGGATTATCTACAGTTTATCGATTTCTATCACGAAAACATCAGGATGTTCCATGTCAAGGATGCCGAGTTTAACCCAACAGGTAAAGCAGGTGTTTATGGAGGTTTTCAGGGTTGGGTAGAACGTCCGGGAAGGTTCAGGTCACTTGGCGATGGTCAAGTGGATTTTGGTGGTATTTTCTCGAAACTGAGCCAATATGATTATGATGGTTGGGCAGTTTTGGAATGGGAGTGTTGTATCAAATCCCCACAGCAAGGAGCTGCTGAAGGTGCCCCATTTATCCAAAATCACATTATCGAGGTAACAGAGAAGGCTTTTGATGACTTTGCAGGAGCAAAGCCTGATGATGAAGCGAATAGAAAGATTTTAGGTTTATAATTTATATAAGAATTCGATGAGGAAGGTCCTGTATTATTGTGTGATACTTAGTGTATTTAGTGCATGTAAGGAAGAAAAGAAAATTGAACGACCGAGAGAAGCCTGGGTATTTCGCTCAGTAATGGACCTGAGACCAAGAATGGTCACTGCTGCCTTGAGTGATGAACTCTGGGTGTCATATGATGCACGGACCTCCAGTTTGTACAAAGCCTGGAAGGGTGGAGTCAATTTTGATGGAGCTGTCTATACCACACAGCACGGTCCACAACCAACCAGCAAGGGGTATGCCTATTATACAGATGAAGCCGAAGACAATGAATGGTATTTGTCCAATGGCGAACAAGTTATCAAACCTGAGTCTGTACAATATCTTGGGCACCAATTTGTAGAGGGTCAGGTAGTATTCAGCTATGAGATTAAATCCGGAGAACTAAAAATCCTAGTAAAAGAAACCCCTGAAGCCATCAAAAGAGGATCTCAAAATGGTCTTCATAGAAAATTTGAGGTGTCAAATGCTGGGGACCTTAATGTGATTCTCAAAACTACGCTTACATCACTGATCAACGAACGGGATTTTAACACCAATGGGGAGTTTAAGATAACTTCTACTAACCAACAGGAATATGCTGGAGGATCAGTAATGTCGGTGAAAGGATCACTAAAACTCTTAAATGATGAAGTTACGGACCTTAAAGTCTTTTATCATGAAGGGTTTGATGTTGGTAAAGGAAAAGTTGAAACAGAGGAAATTGGAATAGTTTCCGGGGCAGAATTGATCGAAAAAAGTGATTGTAAGTCTTGCCACAATGAAGAAGTAAAAACTGTGGGTCCGGCCTACATTTCCATTGCCCGGAGGTACAATGATAGTGAGGGGACTATTAGTATGCTTGTTGGTAAAGTTATCAAAGGTGGTAGTGGTGTTTGGGGAGAAGCCCTGATGACTGCTCACCCGGCCCTAGAGGAGGAAGATGCTCAGGAAATGATCAAATATATCCTCACACTAGACAATAATGATGAGGACAAAGACGCCAATGCCTGGCATCTGGGTGAGAAAACAGTGCCAATCAGGTTTCAGGATAATTTTAATAGAGTGTCAAAGGAAACATCCGGCTTAACAGCTTATGTTTATCTCTATTCTGGTGACTCACCTAACTTCAATGTTTTGGAAACTCAATCTCCAATCAAAGGAGCGATTGTACCAAAACTACACATAAGAGATGCTCAGGATTTTGGTGAGATACAGGAAGATTTCGCTATGATCATTAAAGGTAGACTCATCATTCCAAAAATATCCAGTTACAGTTTTCGATTGGCTACAGATGATGGAAGTAAGCTTTTCATAGATGACAAGGAAGTCATTGACAATGGTGGACTGCACAGCACTAGTCCCAAGGATGGGGAGGTTTACCTTACGGAAGGCAAACACGATCTGGAGATTCATTACTTCCAGGGAAAAGGTGGCGCAGCTTTGTCTTTCCAGTGGTTCAATAAGAATACAGGAAGATTTGAGGTAGTTCCAGAAGACATGCTATCCACCTCGCCAGAGGATTTTAAGATGGTCAAGCCGCATATTCCGCAGGAAAAATTGGTCAAGTCAATACCGGGTGACAAGCAATGGTTGAAAGGTGTACATCCGTCATTTGACTTGTTTCAGTCACGTCCCGATGATTTTAAACCCCGAGTAGGAGGGATTGATTTTCTCAATGAGGATCAAATGCTCGTTTGTACCTGGGATTCACTGGGTCCGGTTTACTTAGTTGAGAATTTTAGAAGCTCGAACCCGGAAGAAATCACTGTCAAATTGATCGCATCAGGTTTGGCTGAACCTCTGGGTATCAAAGTAGTAGATGGAGAAATCTATGTGCTTCAGAAGCAAGAGCTTACACAGTTAATTGATCATGATGGAGATATGGTCATAGATGAGTACAGAACTGTGGCCGATGACTGGACAGTTTCAGCCAACTTTCATGAGTTTTCTTTTGGGTTGGTTTATAAAGATGGTTATTTCTATGGAGCACTGGCCACTGATATCTTACCCGGTGGAGCATCCGCCCAGCCACAGCCAAAGGATCGTGGAAAGATCATCAAAATTTCCAAAGAAACGGGTAAGGTTGAGTTTATCGCGTCTGGATTGCGAACGCCAAATGGCATTGGAATCGGTGTAGATGGAGAGATTTTCGTAGCAGACAACCAAGGCGACTGGTTGCCAGCATCCAAGATCAATCATGTGAGGGAAGGGGCATGGTATGGTTCACGTTCTGTTGATTTTGAAGGAACAGAAGGAATGGTTCAGGATGAACCTCTGGTTTGGCTTCCTCAGGATGAAATTGGCAACTCCCCAAGTACACCAACTTATCTGGACAAAGGACCTTATACGGGTCAAATGATACATTGTGAGGTTACTCATGGGGGAATTAAGCGAGTATATGTAGAAAAGGTAAATGGCATTTATCAAGGTGCAGTTTTTCGCTTTTCTCAGGGACTTGAGGCAGGAGTAAATCGGCTGGCGTGGGCACCAGACGGATCATTGCTTGTAGGGGGTATTGGTGTTTCAGGTAACTGGGGCCAAACTGGCAAGCTTAACTATGGTCTTCAGCGATTGGTTTTTAATGAAGAATCCACTTTTGAGATGCTTAAAGTAAAAGCTAAATCGGATGGGTTTGAGATTGAGTTTACTGAACCCATTGCCGAAGGACAAGTGATTTCAGCAGACAATTTTCAGATTGAGCAATTCTATTTTAAACCGACAGCAGAGTATGGTGGGCCGAAAATGGCCCTGAAAGTAATGAGCGCAAAGGCTTTCTCTTTGTCACCAGACCGGAAAACGGCAGTATTTAAACTTGATGGTCTTAAGGAGAAGCATGTGGTTTATTTCCGTATCAAGCGTCCTTTTAGAAGTGCCAATAACCAGGAACTCTGGACTACTGAAGCCTGGTACACGCTTACTAGCATACCAGCCAATGATCCAGTGAATATAGAAGCTAATACTACTCCTAATAACCAACTCAGTGAAACAGAAAAATCCGGAGGTTGGAAACTCTTATTTGATGGAGAAACTACGGCAGGTCTCCGTAGCTACAATAGCGAATCTCTGGGAAGCAAATGGACAGCCAAAGATGGTGCATTGGTTTTTCAAGGCCAGGGTGCCGGAGAAGGCGGCGACTTGGTAATCACCGATAAGCCTTATGAAAATTATGAGCTTTCCCTGGATTGGAAAATCTCTGAAGGGGGTAATAGTGGGATCGTATATAATGTAAACGAAGATTCGAAATATGATTACCCTTGGCTGACGGGTATGGAGTACCAGGTTCTCGATAACGTACGCCACCCTGATGGGCAGATAGAAAAGCATAGGGCAGGGGACCTTTATGACATGATTGAGTGCGAGTTTGTCTCCGTCAACCCTGTTGGTGAGTGGAATACCGTACATTTAAAAGTGAACAAAGGTCATGTGCAGCACTGGCTCAACGGCTATATGGTGGTAGAGTATGATCTATGGAATGCCGAATGGGACTCTATGGTAGCAGGGAGTAAGTTCAGCGATATGCCAGATTTTGGCAAAACAAAAAAGGGACATATTGTCCTTCAGGATCACGGCGATAAAGTGTGGTTCAGAAATATAAAAATCAGGGAATTATAAAGTGAAAAAGTTATTGTACGTGGCATTGTTGGGAATGCTGGGATATGCTTGTGATAATATTGATCATGGACAAGAAGAGGCGGAAGTGCCAGAAGCAAACCGGTTTAGCAAGGAGGTTTTTGCATCCAATCTCTTCGAGCCAACGGAGCTTGTGGTTCTCCCACAGGGCAAGATCCTCTTTACTCAGCGAAGAGGTGGGATCAAACAGTATGATCTCAAAACAGAACGTCTGACCGATTATGACAGTATCCCGGTGTGGTTGGCTAAAGAAGATGGACTGATGGGGATTGCCCTGGATCCAGACTTTGAGCAAAACTCATGGATGTACCTATATTATTCTCCGGTTGGAGATGAGCCAGTGCAACACTTATCACGATTTAGCTATACGCCAAAAGGTCTGACCAATGAAATAGTGTTGCTTAAAGTACCAGTGCAACGTGAAGAGTGCTGCCATACAGGAGGTTCCATCCAGTTTGGTGGTGATGGTTTACTGTACCTATCTACTGGAGACAACACCAATCCATTTGCCTCAAATGGTTTTTCACCATCTGATGAGCAGCCTGGTAGGTCTGCCTGGGATGCACAACGCTCTTCCGCCAATACCAATGATTTAAGGGGTAAAATACTTAGGATTAAACCTGAGCCGGACGGAAGTTATAGCATTCCAGAAGGCAACTTGTTTGTGGATAATGACCCAAAGACGCGTCCTGAAATTTACGTAATGGGTTGCCGAAACCCTTACCGGATTGCGGTAGATTCAAAACGTGGTTGGTTGTTTTGGGGTGATGTAGGGCCAGATGCTGCTAATGACGAAGAAGGCCGAGGCCCTAGAGGTTATGACGAATTTAATGTAGCCACAGAGCCAGGCTTTTTCGGTTGGCCACTGTTTGTAGGGAATAACTATGCTTATAATGAGTACAACTATGCAACAAAAGAATCGGAAGCTAAATATGACCCTAAGAAGCCAATTAATAACTCCCCTAATAATACGGGGTTAAGAGAATTACCTCCTACAAACGCCCCGAAAATCTACTATCCTTATGCCAAGTTTGATACATTTCCACAGCTGAAAAGTGGAGGACGAAATGCTATGGCAGGACCAGTTTATTATTCTGACCAGTTTGAGTCCTATACGGAATTTCCATCCTATTTTGATGGGCGTGTGATCTACTATGACTGGATGCGTGGGTACATTTATTTCCTAGAACTGGACGAAGAAGGTAACCCTATCGACTGGTATCATTTCATGCCAGACACTGAGTTCAACAACGTTATCGATATGGAGTATGGGCCTGATGGCCAACTTTATATGATTGAATACGGTACTGGCTGGTTTACCCGAAATGAAAATGCCAGGCTGTCCAGAATCAATTATGTCAAAGGCAATCGTCCACCGGTAGTTGAGGTGTCACTTTCTAAAACTAAGGGTGCAGTACCGCTTAAGGTAGACTTTGATGCCTCTAAATCAATAGATCATGATGGTGACAACCTGAAGTATAAGTGGATTGTCAACAATGAAATCTATACTGATTCAGCGTTTACTGTTACTTTCGACAAGGAAGGGATTTACTATCCTGAACTGGTAGTGAGTGATGGCCGCAACACAATCAAGCAACAGTTTGTAGTGGATGTAGGTAACGAACCACCTATTGTTTCTATTGACATTTCAGGTAATGAGTCTTTCTTTTGGAATGGGCGGAATATTAACTATGCCGTAAAAGTATCTGACCTTGAAGATGACCAGCGGCCTGGTGGTATTGATATCAATGCCATTACATTTGATATCGGACATTATCAGTCAAGTGATATGGCTGAGGCATTAGGCCACCAGAGTCCGGTAAGTAATGGTAAGAGTTTGATTGAGTCATTGGATTGCAAGGGCTGTCATAAGCTTGATGCAAAATCCATTGGGCCTTCTTATGCCGCTGTAGCAGAGCGATATCGCAACGATAGCAAAGCCCGGGATTATCTGTCCAATAAAATTATTGGTGGTGGTGGAGGCGTCTGGGGAGAGCAGACCATGTCGGCGCATCCAGAGTTATCCAATGAAGATGCGGCTAAAATTGTTGATTATATCCTGTCGTTAGGAAAGTCAAGTTTTTATCCACTAGCAGGGGTTTATGCTACTGATAAAGATGGAGGCAGGTACTTATTTAATGCTTCATATAAAGATGCGGGAAAGGCTCCTTTAAGGCCTATTGAGGAAAAGGAGTTTGTCTGGTTAAGGTACAACAAGGTTGATGGGGACAGTTTTGATGATTCACATGAAGTGCAAGCGAGAGGTGGCGTCATCAATAGTCTTTTTGATAAATCATGGGTAAAGTTTTCAAATATTGACCTCACTGATATAGTAGCGATAAATTTGACATTGTATAGGCCAGTTGTGGGGACGAATATCTCAGTACGAGTGGGTAACCCGCAAGGAGAAGAAGTTGGCAATATAAGAATTAGTGAAGCTCAAAGCCTTGATAATGAATATGGAATTAGTCTTACTCAGACGGTAAGTAAGCAGGATGTTTACTTTGTGTTTGCCAATCCGGAAGAAAAGAATAAATTGATGATAATCAGGTATTTTGAATTTATTCCTAACCCAAATGCATTATGAAAAAACAAAGAAGAGAATTTATCAGAACATCGGCCATTGCGGCAGCAGCTGTGGTGGTGATGCCATCTTGTGTAACCAAAGGATCTAAAGAAGCAGCCAAAGCTATTGTAGCAGCCGAGCAACCGGAAATAGGCATTGGTTTGTACACGGTGAGAGATCAAATGGCTAAAGACCCGAAGGGTACTTTAGAGAAAATAGCCAAGATTGGTTATAAGAAAATCGAACCATTCGGCTTTGATGGCAACAAGGTATTTGGTTTGTCAGCACCTGAGATGAATCAAATTTGTGAAGATTTGGGGTTGAAATTTATCAGTGGTCACATTAACCCGCCGGTATTCAGTGAAAACTGGGATGCTGCCTTAGAATATATGAATATTGTGGGACAGAAATATGCCGTATGGCCTTGGTTGCCAGTTGAAATGAGAAATATAGAAACATATAAAAAAATAGCCGAAACCCTCAATCAGGCAGGAGAGAAAGCTAAATCGGCAGGCATAGAGGTTTGTTACCACAATCATGATTTTGAGTTTGATGTTATTGACGGTCAGGTTGGGTTGGATATCCTCGCCAACGAGACCGATCCTGACCTGGTGAAGTTCGAGCTCGATTTGTACTGGGTTTCTAAAGCAGGTAAAGATCAAATAGAGCAGTTCAAGAAGTTTAAGGGAAGAGTACCGCTGTGGCATGTAAAAGATATGGCTGATACTCCGGAAAAAGGATTTGCTGAAGTTGGTGAAGGTACCATCGACTACAAATCGATTTTTGAGGCTAAGGAAACCTCTGGTATGAAGCATTTCTTCGTGGAGCAAGACCAGTCTGAGGATCCGATGAAGAGTATTGAAATTTCTTATAAGAACTTAACAGAGAAAATCTTAGCATAGTATCTAAAATGAAGTACTGGATTGGGGCACTGGCTATAGCCAGTGCGGTGATGTTGGAAGCACAAACGCTCACTGGCATTGTTTATGATAAGTTAAACAATGAGCCGCTGGTTGGTGCCACGGTCAGTGTCTCCATGACACAGACCGGTACCTCTACAAACACCAAAGGCCGATATATGCTCTATGATGTGGAGATGGGGCGTGTCAGTCTGGTAGTGACTTATGTTGGGTATGAGGCTATGCGAATTGATGATGTTTGGGTCAAGGCAGGCAAAATTACGGAGCAGGATATCTACCTAAGTAGGAGCAACAGTGACCTGGATGAGGTGGTGATCATGGCACCTAAGCCGATGATTGAGCCGGGGAGGATCAGCATTACAGAAGAGCAGATCAATAGGTTTGCAGCTACATACTATGACCCTGCAAGATTGATTACAAGTTCACCAGATGTGGCCGTCACCAATGATCAGAACAACCAGGTTTCCGTTCGCGGGTTGTCTCCAAGTTACAATGTATGGAGACTTGAAGGTGCCGAAATCGTTAACCCTAATCACTTGTCCAATGCAGGTACATTTTTAGACCAGCCATCAGCCACAGGTGGAGGCGTCAATATACTCAGTGCCCAGATGCTCGATCGCTCATCATTTCTATACAGCACTTTCGACAATCGTTATGGCAATAGCGTGGGCGGAGTATTTGATATGAATCTCAAGACGGGTACTGATCAGGATCGTCAATATACTGCGCAGGCTTCTTTGATCGGACTTGACCTGGCGGCCGAAGGTCCGTTCAGGCATGGAGGGAAGGTGACATATGCGGCCAACTATCGTTATTCTTTCACCGGATTACTGACAAGTTTTGGAGTAGATTTTGGTGGGGAATCCATTGGGTTTCAGGACTTGTCTTTTGCGATAAGCTCACCTTTAGGAGATCGATCCAAACTGAAAGTCTTTGGAGTTGGTGGATTAAGTTTCAATGACTTCACGCATAAGCCTTATGATGAATCCGAGGTTCAGAAGGATCGAAGTGACATTTATTATGATAATAAAACCGGAATTATTGGTGCGACTTGGGAAACCGGATATGATCAAGGAAAGGTTAGTTTGAATGCCGTGTACAGCGCAACGGATAATCGCAGAAATTTACGGCAATATGATTTTGGGAGCGATCAGTTTAATTTTAATCTGAACAATCGAACTAAAAATGAAATCATCAGCCTAAATGTCTCCAACAAAGTGGAAGTTGGATCTGGCACTGTTGAGGCAGGGATGATTCAAAATTTCTATCAAATAGAATATTCAAATACCTCCGACATAATTGATCAGAGTATTTTGGTCAAGCAGTGGCTCAGTCGCCCTTTTGTTAGAATGAATGGTCAACTTGGAAGCTCACTTACTGGTTATTTAGGTTTAGGTGCCTCAATTACTGATGGAGATCAGGTAGTTGAGCCAAGAGCAGGCCTGACTTTAGGTGTTGGCAAAGCACATTCGTTGAGCCTGGGTGCAGGTGTATATTCTCAGTTGCTTTCACCAATGAGTTACTGGTTCGATGCAGGGTATGGTGAAACCAATTGGTCGGACGATCCTGGGTTCTATGCGCTTCTCAAGAGTTATCGAGGTACATTCTCTCATGACATCACTGGCCGTGACTATAGTTTACATACGGAAGTTTTTTATTACTACTTCCCAGAAGTGAATTCTGTGACTTCTGACGATCAGTTAACCGCATATACAAATGGCCTGTCTTTGACATTTGAAAAGGACTTTTCAAAAAGTACCTATCTTAAAGTAGGAGGCAGCCTGTTTGATTCAGAAGTGAAAGTCTATGAAAACTACTATAACAGCCAGTACAATTTTAACCTGAGCACTGGTAAAGAATGGGATTTGTCCAATGCAGTGAAGAACCGAAGACTATCAGTCGATTTAAGAGGAATGTACCAGGGCGGATATCAAAATTACCTCAACCCTCAGATATTAGTTGTGAACGCTCCACCATCTGACTACTATGATAACCATCCATATATAAGGTTTGACTTGCGTGTGGTTTGGAAACGCTATCATGAAAACAGGACTTCATCGATCGCTTTGGATTTGCAAAATGTGGCGAACATTCAAAACCAGGCATATCAGTATTATGATGGGTTCACCAATCAATGGGAAGTGCAAAATAATCTTGGCTTGATCCCGATCCTGGCTTATCGGGTGGAGTGGTAGCCAACAATACACTATATTTAGTGAGCCATTTTTAAAGAAATTATGCAATGAGAAGATTATTAGTTATTGTCTTGGCTATTACAATACTTTCTTGTTCATCAAATAAAAAAGAGAATGCAAAGAAGATTGAATTGGCTGATCCTCAGTTTTTCGAGCTTCGGACGTACTACTGTCATCCTGATAAGCTGGATGACCTACTCACCAGGTTTGATGACCACACCATGAAACTATTCGAAAAACATGGTATGATCAATATTGGCTATTGGGTGCCAGTGGACAATTCGGACAATAAGTTGGTTTACCTAATGGGATATCCAAGCCTTGAAGAGCGGAATAAGTCGTGGGAGGCATTTATGAATGACCCAGAGTGGAATAGGATATGGGAAGACTCCAAAGCCGATGGCCCCGTTGTAGATTCTTTGGTCAGTCAGTTTCTGCATTATACTGATTACTCGCCTAAGCTTAAGGTAGCCGAAGGTGGACAAACAAGGGTTTTTTCCCATCGGACATACTATACAAATCCGGGGAAATTGAATGACTTGCATGCAAGATTTTCAAATCATACCATTGACTTGTTTGAAAAGCACGGCATCACAAACATAGCCTATTTTGGAATGGACTCCAGTCATGTTGAGGCGGATCACGTCCTAACCTATTTCATTACTTTTCCAGATACGACAGCTCGCAGTGCCAGCTGGAGTTCCTTTGGTAATGATCCGGAGTGGCAGGAGGTGTATCAGAAATCTATAGAAGCAGGAAGATTAGTAGAATCTATAACGGATGAACTCTTGATAGCTACACCGTTTTCACCTCTTAAGTAATCTTTAAGGCAATCGTAAGGGCGGTCTATTGGTTGTTGTAAACCAAAACAGGTTCACCTTCCTGGCAGGTTACCCCCGAAGGTGGATTAATAATTGAGCAGTCAGACCCAATTCCCCAGCGTTTATTGTATTCCATTTGAGCAATGGTATACTCCTCAATAAGTGATTCAAAACCATCCACATCAATAAGTATGGAGTAAGCAACATACTCCGCTGGCCCACCACAGGCTTTATGTCCTATACCCACGTAAGACCAGTCCTCTTCATTGGTGCAAGTCTCGCTTAGGGAAATTGAGGCTATTTCTTCTCGCATTCTTTCGATCTCCTGAAGTTCTTCTTCCTGGCTCATTTGGTGAGTGTCTTCGCATGCCAGGGCAATTGCAACTATTACCAATAAGTGTGTAAATCTCATAACAAGTGAATTTTGTTATATGACTGCATATTTGACGAATTGGTTGCAATATTCTTCAAATTCAACTGACTTTATTTCTGTACAGGTTAACGAACAATACCTTCCATTAAGCGAAAGCCAAATTCAATTCTTCTGATTTCGTGTTTATATTGTAGATGAGAGGAATAGTATTTACAGGGTTTCTTGATATGATAGAGGAAAAAATGGGCTTTGATATAGTTAGCCCAGTGACCGGATATTAAAGTAGGATTAAATATATGGGGCCATCTTTTGGGAGTTTTTGCCAAGAGTTACCCGGCATTTTTCATCGATGACCAGAATGCTTTAGGATTTCTGGCCAGTTTTGAGAGTAAAATCCATCCTAAAGTACAGAAGCTGTACCCGGATGCAGAATTGCAGCATTTGATATTGAGTTTCAAAGTGATTTTAATTTGGTTATAGTTTATAAATCAGAGCTTAAAATGGGTGCATTTGCAGAGGGACTTATTCAGGGATGCCTTAAACACTTTGATGAACAGGCAGGATTAAAAGTAGAGAGAATAGATGATGACGGATCAACGGTTAGATTTACAATCAGAAAAAGAGCTTAAGGAGGAACTGGAGCTGCTGAAGCGAAAGGTGGAGCGCGAGCGAATCGCCCGGAAGTCTGCTGAGGCTCTTCTTGACGCTAAATCCCGAGAGCTACACAACTCCAATTTGGAGTTGATTAAGGTTAATAAAAATCTTGAAAAAAGCATCCTCAAGCGCACAAACACATTGTCTTCGTTGATCCAAAGCCTGCATGCAGGAATACTCTTAGAGGATGAAAACCGACGGGTCATGCTGGTAAATGAGACTTTCTGTGAGTTTTTTGGTGTTCCGGTTGACCCTGAGGATCTGATTGGAACTGATTGCTCCGAGGCTGCTGCACAGTCCAGGCATTTATTCAAAGAGCCTGAAGCTTTCGAGCGTGGCATAGATCAATTGTTGAGAGATCGGGTAAAAGTAGTAGGAGAAGTGCTGCAGATGGAGGACGGAAGAGTGCTAGAGCGAGATTTCCTGCCTATTTATATTAAGGATGAGTACGTCGGACATCTATGGAAGTACCGTGACATTACAGCTAATTTCGTGGCTGACCAGAAGATCAAGGCGTCGGAGGAAAAGTACCGAGGGATCATTGAAGATATGGAACTAGGACTACTTGAAGTAGACCAAAATCATACCATTGTCAAGGCGTATGATCGGTTCTGTGATATGACTGGTTACTCCCGCGAAGAGTTGGAAGGTCAAAATGCCAACACATTACTGCTGCCATCAAACTATGAGGAGGTAATGGCCCATCAGGATGAGCAACGACAAGAAGGTAGGCAAGGGATCTATGAAGTTGAGTTAAGACGCAAAAACGGGGAGATGATCTGGGTATTGATTAGTGGTGCTCCTTTTTTTAATGAAAAGGGTGAATATACTGGATCAATAGGAATACATTATGATATCACCCCCCGTAAAAACCTGGAAGCAGAACTAAGAAAAGCCAGGGAAGTTGCAGAAAATGCCAGAAAGGCTGAAAAGGAATTCTTGGCCAATATGAGCCACGAAATTCGCAATCCAATCAATGCCATAGTCGGTTTGATCAGCTTACTTTATGATACCAGCCTTAATTCAGATCAACTTGATTACCTGAATAATATTAAATACTCAGCCGATATATTACTGGGACTTATTTCGGATGTGCTAGACATCTCCAAGATAGAGTCTGGAAAGATGGAGCTGCACGAACAGGATATTGAGCTGGCTGAGAGTATAAAAGCTGTTGTACAGACCTTTCGATTCAGGAATAACAAATCTATAGAATTTGAGGTAGATGTGGTTTCAGGGATTGACTATTCAGTAGTGGGTGACCCAACAATCTTTAACCAGGTTTTAATGAATTTGATTGGTAATGCCTATAAGTTTACAGAAAGCGGCAAAATTACCACGGAACTTAGCTTGAAAGAAGATCTGGGGGATTCGATTGCAGTCAGGATTTCTGTAAAAGACACAGGGATTGGAATTGATCAGGAGCAATTGGAAACCATTTTTGAAAGTTTCAAACAAGGGAATAAACAAACAAAACTAAGATATGGAGGCACTGGCCTGGGTCTTTCAATTGTCAAAAGACTGGTAGATATGTACAATGGAGACATTCAAGTATCCAGTGAGCCTGGCCAAGGGTCTGAATTTGCATTAACTATGATATTTAGAAAGAGTTTCGGACGAAAAGTCGCATCATCAAACCCACGGGGTTCGGCATTGATTCCTGATAAAATCAATCATGTATTAGTGGTAGAAGACAATAAAATTAACCAGCAGTATCTCACTGGGCTACTCCAAAAATGGGAGATAAGTTATGATATGGCCAATCATGGTGGTGAAGCCTTAGAGTGGATAAAGAAAAAGAGATATGATCTGGTACTGATGGATATTCGTATGCCAGTGATGGACGGATATGAAACCACCATTAGAATTAGAAGTAGTGAGCACAATCCTAATAGAGACATTCCGATCATTGCCCTGACTGCATCAGCACTGGTCGATGAAAAGGAAAAGGCAATTTCAGCCGGTATGAACCATCATCTTAGCAAACCCTTCTCTCCTGAGCAATTACTTCATATATTTAACTTGTTGAAAGATCATGACTTAGACATGGAAGAGAACCATTCATTTCAGTTTTCTGAAGAATTAGATGCTGATTTTTTGAATTCTTTCTATATGGAAGATTTTGAAAGGGCTAAATTGATGTTTGAAATATTCTTGGGAAATATAAGTGACGAGCTTACTCAATTGGAGGAATACTTTAGAGAACAAGACTGGTCTGGTCTTGCAGAGATTGCACATCGCATCAAGCCTAATTTTGTGATGGTAGGTCTCAGTAAGCAAACAGATCAGATGTTGGAAATTGAAACCGCAGCCAAGGCATTAGACAAACAGTTATTAGAAAAAATTGTACCTGCGTTCCTAACGGAATTTGAGGTTAAAAATCAACTAGTGGTTAATGAGTTGACAAAAATCTCTAAACACTTGAAATGAAGGTACAATAGACCGGGATATATAACTGTGATATTATGAAATGTATTATTGTAGAAGACGATCAAATGGCTCGGGTTTCCCTTGAGTCCATGTGTGAAAAAATTGATGGATTGGAGCTCATTGGTTCATTTAACAATGGGCTTGAGGCGCTCAAATTAATTAAATCAGGCGAAGTAGAGCTGGTTTTACTGGACATCCAGATGCCCGATTTTACGGGGCTGGATTTGGTCAAAAGCCTTGACAATTGTCCTCAGATCATTTTTACAACTGGCCATGCAGAGTACGCCGTAGAAGCGTTTGAGCATAGGGTTACTGATTTTTTAACCAAACCAGTAGAACTGCCCAGACTACTTAAGGCCATAGATAGAGCAAAGGGAAACCTGAATTCATCACCTGCTGAAGAAATGACTGAACTTTTCATCAAAGTAGATGGACGGTACGTCCGGCTGGAGCTGGATGATGTGCTTTACATAGAATCTCTTGGGGACTATGTCACCTTTCGGACGATGAAGGAAAAGTATGTGGTTCATTCCACGCTAAAGAACATTGATGATAAAATCAAGAATAAAAAGTTCTTGAAAGTACACAGATCTTATGTGGTGAATCTGTCCAAGGTAGTTGATATTGAGGAGACAAATATGGTGATCCATGATAAAGTGATCCCTGTGAGTAGGGCGCACAGATCTATACTGATGAACCGGATCAAAACTATTTAGGCCGTTCTCCTTACCAAAAATCTGCTGGTTCAGGTCAGTCAGCGAAAAGTCAACCAACTACAGTTAGTAGAAGTCTATTTTAGCTTTTAAAAAAAAGGCAATGGAAACACTAGCTTGGTTATTTTTTACTTCGTTGATTGTTGTTTTCTATAGCTATCTCGGCTATGGAATAGTTTTAGGGCTTCTAGTCAAACTAAAAGGCCGAAAGCCTCATTTTACAATCAGTCATGATGATCAACTACCAGAAGTTGCTATGGTAGTTGCTGCTTTCAATGAGCAGGATTATATCATTTCCAAAATTGACAACTGCCTGAAGCTCAATTATCCACAAAAGAAGCTTAATCTCTATTTTGTAACTGATGGATCCAATGATCTGACAGCCAAAATAATTGGACTGTTCCCACATGTCAAGATCTTTCATCGGTCCGCTCGGAAAGGCAAGTTGGCAGCTGTGGATCGTGTGATGAAGCATGTAAAAGAGCCTGTGACCATATTCACCGATGCCAATGCCATGATCAACTCTGACGCTGTTCGCAATATGGTCAGGCACTTTCAGAATGAACAGGTAGGTGCTGTGGCCGGAGAGAAGTGTGTGATTGCCGAAGATGATGCTGCAAGCACTGGTGAAGGCATTTACTGGAAATATGAGTCTGCTTTGAAGAAATGGGATTATCAGTTGCACACTGTTGTAGGTGCGGCTGGCGAACTGTTTGCTATCCGTACTAAGCTCTATGAAAAACCAGAGCCAGACACACTCATCGAAGACTTTGTGATGACTATGAGAATTGCCATTCAAGGGTATAGAGTGGCTTATGAACCTGAAGCTAAAGCAATGGAAACTTCTTCTGAGTCCCTGGAAGAGGAAATGAAGAGAAAAGTACGAATTGCTGCTGGGGGGCTACAGGCAACTTGGAGATTAAAAAGTGCTCTTAATCCATTCAGGTATGGGCTCATTTCATTTCAATTCTTCTCGCACCGGGTATTGAGGTGGACCTTGGCACCACTTGCATTGTTGGTGCTATTTCTTACCAATATCTTTTTGATACACACTGGGTATTGGTTCTGGTGGGCCATGTTTGCAGGACAGGTAATGTTCTATTTGTTGGCAATTGCCGGGTTTTATCTGGATAGGCTAGATATAAGAATAAAAGCCCTGTTCATACCTCTGTATTTCACTTTTATGAATTTGAATGTATACCTCGGTTTACTCAAACTTATTGCGGGTAACCAGTCAGTAGTATGGGACAAAGCCAAAAGAAAATAGTATGGACAAGGTAAGTATTGTCACAGTAGATTATAATCAGCCGGATGTTACGTTGGAGCTGCTGGAGTCTTTGAAACAGCAAGACTATGACAACCTAGAAGTAATTGTAGTAGATAATGGATCAAAAAATAATTCCCGTAATCGAATCCTAAATCTTTATCCTGAGACGATCTTCATTCGCTCGGAGAAGAATTTGGGATTTGCCGGAGGTAACAATCTTGGAATAAAAAAAGCCACTGGTAAGTATCTGTTTTTTGTCAATAATGATACTGAAATCCCAAGTGGTACTATAAGCCAACTGGTGGAA
Organism: Marinoscillum sp.; assembly: GCA_040218045.1. Taxonomy (GTDB): domain Bacteria; phylum Bacteroidota; class Bacteroidia; order Cytophagales; family Cyclobacteriaceae; genus Marinoscillum. Next base: position 61,042 of record JAVJQA010000004.1, on the reverse strand, counting down.
GCATTTCATCAGTACCCTGATTCTGGAGCCATATGTCCCGTGATTAATTATTATCATCACCCGGAACTGACCCAGTATGCAGGCTATACACCAATCAATACGTTGACTGGTAGAAATAGGGCAATTGGTTATCGAGAGCAAGTAAAGTTGGAGAATATCGTGGAGGAAACAAGCTTTGCGCATGGAGCTGCCATGATGGTTCCCAAGGTGGTAATTAGAGATGTAGGGATGATGCCAGAAAATTACTTCCTTTACTATGAAGAGCTAGACTGGGCTGCCCATATGAAGACTCATTTCTATAAAATAAGGGTAGTTAAGGCTGCCTATGTCTTACATAAAGAGTCAGTTTCTACGGGTAAATCATCGCCACTAAAGACCTATTTCCAGACAAGAAATAGAATCCTCTTCATGCGTCGAAACTTTGGATTCATGAATCAGCTGGCCTTCTATTTGTTTTTTGTATTGCTCGCACTACCCAAAAGCACTTTGAAATTCTTGCTTCGAGGAGAAGTAGACCACCTTAAATCATTCCTGAATGGAGTTATCTGGAATCTTCGAGAACCAATATCGAGTGTAAGAATTGGATATAAATATGAGTTTTTAAGACAATAAAGCGATACGCTTTTGTTTTCAGAGGGAAGGGTGCAGGCTCTTCCCTTTTTTTATGGTTGTAACTGAATGCGTAATGGCCAAATAACTAATGCGACATCTTGTACATATCCGGTTTTAACTTATACGACTTTGAGAGAATTCTTATCTGGAGAAATCATATGGATCGATGTGCCTTGAAGCGGCCATAGTATTGACTTGTAAACAGGTAATGGAATTGGTTACCGGTATCGTTTTGTCCCTGTCACTAGCTTCAGTTTGCAACTGAAGCTGAACGATGAAGAGGAAGTTTAGAAACCTCCGGCTATTCGTGGGTACTTCAAAGATGCTCGCTTGGGTCTTTTGTCCTCACAGTCGGGCCTAAAAGGTCCAACGCCGCACCTAAAAGGTTCATCGTTGAACCTTTTTACCTCATCGCCGGGCCTAAAAGATGCATCGTCGGGCCTATTTACTCCAACGCCGCACCTAAAAGGCCCAACGTCGGGTCTATTTACCCCAACGATGGGCCTTTGAAGTGGGAGGGGGTACCTGCCTGACGGCAGGCAGGCTTCCGAAGTGGGGTAGGGTACCTGCCTTGCCGGGCAGGCAGGCTTATAGGTGACTCGAGTCGGTGAAAAGGTGACTCAAGTCACCAAAAAGGGAACTCGGGTCGGTAAATAGGTGACTGCAGTTAGTAATTATCCGACTCCACTCTCCAAAAAGGTGACTCCAGTCAGTAATGTGGCGACTCGAGTCGGTAAAAAGGTGACTGCAGTCGCCTCTGAAGTGGGTAGGGGTACCTGCCTTTGTCTGCCTATTAGATTTACAAAATATACTTATTTAGAGTACTGGGACGATTTACCACATGTAAAAGAAAAACCTGCCTTGGTAAACTAAATTTCAGTTTACCAAGGCAGGTTTGTTGTAGAACTCCTGTTTTTGGAGGTACTTGTATCTTTTTAGCCAGAGTGTTTATGCCAACACCAACTGCTCTATTTCTGCGCCAGAATAGCTTTGGAGCATTGCTTTGGCGGTTTCCTGCCAGGTGAATTTACTTGCTCTTATTAGTCCCTCTGACGCGACAAAAGATTTGTAATGACAATCTGTTTTAAGAAATGTTGCCATTTTTTCACCGAGTTCCAGGGGTTTGGTTGGGTCGATCAGCATGGCATAGTCTCCAGCTACTTCCGGCATACTGGAAGTATTGGAGGTGATTACAGGGGTACCACATGCCATTGCCTCAATAATCGGAATACCAAAACTTTCTCTTAACGAAGGATAGACAAAAAGTTCGGCCATGCCATAAAGTGTAGGCAAATGCTGGTGATCAACATACCCGGTCAGGTAAATGTGCCGGGCCAGATCCGGGCGATTGATACGTTCAAGCATTTTTTGGAGATCCTCAGGACTGCTTTCGGCAATTACGAGAGGTAGTGAATGTTCATCATTATTTCTGTAATGCCCATATGCTTCAAGCATTCCAATCATATTCTTTTTGGGAGCAGTGTTGCCCAGGAAAAATATAAACCTTTCAGGTAAGTTAAATAGGGCTCTTACCTCATCAATTTCGGTATTTGTTGGTTCCTTAAAGTGACCAGCTACACCATTGTAGACTACTTCTACTTTCCCTGAGTCCCCAAACTGCTTATCAATTTTGGTCTTTTCAAACTCAGACACAGTAAATACTTTCATCGCTCTCTTAAATACATGAGGTACAATCCACTTGCGGTAGGAATGCCCCAATCTCTGATACCATGACCCACCGCTAAACGACTGATTAAGGTAGATGATATCGTGTACGGTCAGGTAAAGAGGAATGTTAGTTAATAGTGGTGCTGTATTACTGGTGCAGTGCAGCACGTCCAGGTCATATTGAGCTGCTACAGTTGGTAAGCTGATTTGCTCCCAGTCAGCGTAGGTGAAACCTCTCACTTCTACAATTTTAAAATTTGCAGTTTCTTCGAGGCATTTGTCTTCTCCGGGTTTTACGAAAATGATGTATTCATTAACGTGATCTTCCTGTTGGAGTTGGCGGATGAGTTCCAGTGCATAAATGTCCATCCCGTGTTTTTTCTTCCTGAAAATACGTTGGGCTTCTATTCCTATTCTCATTGGTTAATTTGGTTTTGGTGCGGGGTGTGTAAAAAATTGGTTTTTGCTTTCTTATATCCGCCGATGGCAACCACCATTAAGGCGAAGGTTTTCGGAAGTTTAAGACAAGCTTTAATGGCTGTTGAATTGTAGAATTTTTTAGGTACGGATACTGCCAGAGCAATGATATACGCCAAAAGTAATGTGGTAACGATTGACCAGCCATCGATCTGAAAAAGTGCAGTGACGGCCGTCAACACGACCAATAGCCCAAGTAGGATCAATCGAGGTGGCAGTAAAAATTGAAGTGACTTATCAAAATAGTCGATGTTTCCTTTAGTCAAAAGCTGGGTGATAGCATCACCAAAAGAGTTGACCCCATACCTAATCTGTGCCGCAATCCAGCGTGTACGCTGATTCGTGAAAGCTTCTGATTCACTCACTTTTTCGTCATAAACACAGGCATGCTCCAGGTATTCGATGGTGATATTTTGTTTTAAAAGTCTCAATTCCAGTTCCTTATCAAATCCCCCGATGGCATCAATCTGGTTCATTTCATTTTTTAAGAGATGAAAGTCAAAGGCCATTCCTGACCCGATCAGCGCAGATGAGAGTCCGAGGTTTCTGTGACCTTTTCTATAGATATTATTGTTGATTTCTTCGCTGATGGCATCCAGCACCGCCAGTGAATTTTCCTGGTTTTTTGCAATTCTATGGCCTTGCATTGCCATATTTCCATCATTGTAAGCGTTGTTGACTTTGGTCAGGAAAGATCGTTCCATCACATTGTCAGCATCCAGCACCACTGTCACATCATAGTCACCTTTGACCTGCTCATAGGTTTTATTAATTGCTTTGGCTTTGGTACTTTTTTCAAATGAAACCTCTACCACTTCCACAGGCAATTCCCTGAGGTTCACGAGTGTTTGTGGTTTAAGGGAATCGGCAATTATGAATACCGTATATCTATTGGAAGGATAATTTTGATCCAGTGCCTTGATGGCAGTATCTACTATGATTCCATCCTCTTTATAGGCAGGAATGAATACTGCAATTTTGTTGATTTGAACAAACCTGGGCTGATAAGGTACGTTGCCTTTTTTTGTAGATGCAAGCGCAAATACCAGGTTGTAAAAAACGGATACTCCCAGATAAACCAGGATGGGGGTTAGAAGGTAAGTCGTCATCTTATTGTATTGTTAGCCAATTGGTCAAGTCCCGGTCAATTAGCTTTTGAAGCTGATTAACTTCTTTTCTATAAATCTTATTGATCATCTCCAGGCGAGTAGAAGTACTCAATGGAGCTTTGTGCAAATTCTTTTTTCGAAGCCTATTGATCCATTTTTTAAGCGCATGGCTTCCGGTTACGGTATCGAGAAATGTGGGGCTGACTTTTCCGATGAGCGCCTTTACTTTACTATTTTGGCCAATTAGTTGATCAACTGTCTTATTTTGTATTTTGCCGGATACATTGTATTCAGCAGACAGGTCTGGTTCAAACCAGCCATCCACTCCGATGAAGTCATAGATGTTTTGAATGACACTTAAGGGATCTTTTTTCAAGTCTTCATATAGGAAAACTTTGATTTGTGTTTCTGGGAATTGCTCGTAGTACTTGAGCAGGTGTGTATGATAGAAACCTTCCTGAACCAAATCATTGCGTTTCCACCAAATACTCCCTTCTACAAGTGCGTCTTCAAATCGCTTAGTTGGTTCCCTGTTTTCTCTTACAAGATGCATATATCTGGAATACAAGCGATCCACCGGATCGCGGAGAATTGCTATGATTTTTACATTAGGCAGGCGTTGCTTCAATCGCTGCGCAGCATCTGGCGAATACAGGTACATTGGTGAAACTTCGCCGATTGCTTTTTCCGAAGTTACCGCATCAAACAATCGCTGATAATCTTCCCAGTTTGTCACTGACCATGGGTAATGAAACTCCTGGTTAGGATCGTCTTTTGGATCCACCATTTCGGTGCCTTCCAGAGCGAAGAAATTGGTTTCTTTCACCGGACTCATAAATACATCCGGGTGTTCTGCAAGGTATTCGTACAAGGCGGTTGTGCCTGATTTACCTGCGCCAATAATTACAAAATTTGGGAGTTTGTTCATCACATTATTATTTGATTCAAAAGTAGGTGGGACACTCTGGATTAAGCCTCGGTTTTCGCTGACTGGAAGCGAATTGACGATTTTTGGTAAGCTGAAGGTCTCAGCTTGAAAATGGCAAAATCAATGTGCGGATGGTTGATTAGTCCAAAGACGATTCCCATCAGAATGTTAAGTACAGTAACCAAGGCCACAAGCCAAAGGGATTGGAAAAAGTAAAGGACTATGAGGTCACCCAGGATGTTGACAATCACCATGATCCAGACTTTCAATGCATTGATTCCTGGTTGACCAATGCTATCAAAAGAGATACCCACGAACTTGTCTAAAGGCAAGAGAATCATGGGGATAAGTAAAATCCTAAGCACCAGGGAACTGTCCTGGTAACCATCCCCACCTAGCACCTGGATGACCAGGTCTGGCATGAATAGGATGAATATGGCAACAGGTAAGAATAAGATGGTAAGTTGCGATACCTGTCTCCGGACGATGGCTTTAAAATCATGGTGTTTTCCTTCCGCATGAGCTCTTGAGAGCTTATTGAAACTGGTCATGACAAATCCACGAAGCGGGATTTCCATAAGGTCAAGCACTTTCAGCGGGATGGCATAAATGGCCACTGCCCCGGTGCCAAGAAATGCTCCGATCAGCAGGCTATCTGCGCTTTTTAGCAAGTTGGACCCGGCTAATGTAGCCAGACTGTGTCTGCCATACTGGAAGAGCGAATAGACTTGAGATTTGGTAGCAGATAGCCATGGTGTTTTCCACAGATTAGAAAGAATGGAATATATCGAGACTAAAGCTTGAGCTCCTAAATATACCCAGAGAAAATGGACTAATTCAAATTCTGAAAAGAGACCTATCGTGACAGATAGGATAAACAATACGTTGACAAAAAGCCGAATTGCATTCATTCTTCCATACTGATTTTGGGCATGTGATTTCCATGTATCGAAGCTGGAAGGGAGGGAGATAACTGCCAAAACAGGGTAGTATTTGAAGAAGAGGTGTAGTGACCATTGGGAAGTATCTACACTGAGGTGAATTCCAAAAATTAAAGTGGCAAAAATAAAGGTGATCAATCCTGCCAGTACACCAGCCGCAGACAGGATTCCCGGATGCTTGGATTCAACTTTTTCAATAGCCAGTGACCTGACCAATGCCTGGCGTACCATGCCGGTACGCATTAGGTCAAGTAGCCCTGATGCAGAAATAAACAAAGTCCAGGCTCCAAAATCAGTTTTGGATAACCCCCTGGTAAGTAGCATAAAGGTGAATAGACCCAGGGCTGAAGCACTCAGGTTGCCCATAAGTACCAGTCCATTATCGGATTTAACGAGTGTCTTGATTTTGTTAAGCATGTGATAGTAGTTGTTTATCCAATACTTTTTCCACTTCGAGTGCTCTTTCCGACCAGTCATTTTGTTGTGCAATACGTACTCTTTCAAGCGCTTTATCTGTAGTGTCAAAAACCAGCTCTGCATCCAAATGAGCCTGAAACTCCAGGTTGGATTTACTGATAGCAACTACCTCCTTAAAATCATCTAGGGAAGCAAAATCTGTACTCACTACAGGGATACCTACTGCCAGGTATTCATTGATTTTTAATGGATAAATGTTTTTGGTGAATTCATTCTTCGCAAAAGGAATAATGCCGATATCAAATTGAGCCATTTTCTTCGGAATATCATTTGGTTGCTGAGGGCCGAAAAAATTAACGTTTGGGTATTTGGCCAATCGCTGTTGCTGCTCTGGTTCGGTCACTCTACCTACGAAATGAAAGTCGTACTTTTTCTTTGCCCTGATTAGGTGCTCAAGCAGATCATAGTCCAAACGGAAATCAATGGATCCAACATACCCAACCACCTTTCGTGGAGTATCTTTGGTGCGGTTAAAGCCCTTGTGGAAAAGATCAAAGTCTACTCCATTTTTGACGAGCGTGGTGTTGGGATGTACTTTTGACTTGCTCGCGTACAGACCTTCTGAAGTTACAATAACTTCGTTAACTTTTTGCATGAATTGATCTTCCATCATGCCTCCGTGTTTACCACACCACTGGGCAGCCCTGATCTCATCATAGCAGTAATAGACCAATTTAGATTCATTCAGTTTGCCAACTAAAGGCAAGCCGACGATTGGATTGAAGGCATTGATCACAATCGGTTTATCAAAGGCTAGCGTGTCCATAGCTTGTAGAATGCTTGATGCGATGATAGAAGACTGAAGTGTATTAAGTTTACTGTATGTAGTAGGGTTGTTGATCCAGTTGATTGGAAGTACAGGTGGGAGTGTAAGGTGGTAGATCTCCTGGCCTTTCTCTGAAAGTGTTCTTAGCCTTGGGGATAATCCTAGCATTCTTTTCACAGGAGCGTTGGCTTTTCCAGCAATGGTGCCCATCACATCCTTAGCGGTAAATGGATAGTCAACAAATAGTACCTGATGATTTTTTGCCAGTTGGCTTACCATGTGTACGATGGTTTTCATATAATCACCCTCCCAGGTGGTCATCGAAATGCATACTATGTCTTTTCCTTTTTTCATTACGATGTACTTTTGATTCTAGCATTGCCCAGCTCAAACCGGACGATTTTTCTTATCCACTTTGTAATGAAATTTCTCTTTACCGGAACTTCAGCCACCACCTGGTCAAGGAAGTGAGGTTTTACACCATTGAGCACCAGGGATGGAGTTACTTTGGTGATCTTTTCTAGATCAGTTTTCATATTGATGTGTGCTGTTGACCACACTTTATCTGCGCGGATCGTCCAGAGTATGAGCTGGGAATGCTCGATGACATGGACTGGTATCTTTCCACTTACCCAGGCTGGTAGCTCTACCAGTACATATTGATATTGGAAAGTGTATTTGGACAGCAATTCCCGATCACTTACAAACTGATCGTTTTGCTCATACACATATCTATGAGGAGTATCTGTTTCATTTTTCTGGGAAGTTACCAGGCAAACGCTTTCACCGGATTTTAGCATTTCCTGGAACAACAGGTTGAGCGCAAAACTCTTACCTTCACCTTTTTGTGTGCTGATCCCTGCGATCACTGTAGCTCCAGTGTGGTTGATGCTGTACTTATCCAGCTTGATTTTACTGGCCATAATTCCCGTTACCTGCTGGGCCAGGTCGCCATATTTTTTATTAAACTTCTCATCAATAACCGGCAGTGTTCCAGCTACATCCATTTGAGTTGTTCTCTTGGCACGCTCGGGATGACGGATAGAATTGTCGAGTAAATCTGCTGCGAGAACAGAGCCAAGTACGCCCATTAGTCCAACCATAAAACCTACGATGATCAACAAGCCTCGTTTGGAAGCTTCAGGCTCTAGAGGATATGTAGGAGCATCAAGGATTTCCAGCTGACTGGTCATTTCAATATTTTGCTGCCGAAGCTTGCTCATATTAAGGCCATGGAGTACCTCCAGGTATTCACGTTCGTATACGTTGATCTGGCGCTCCAGTCTGTCAATGTTGGAGCCCATTGGAGTGAAGATGTCGTATTGATTGTCAATGTCCTGTAGGCGTTTTTTAAACATCTCAACAGTCACCCGCTCACGATGTAGCTTGATGACTTCATCGAGCCACTGGTTCACCACTTGTTGCCCCGAAATGCCCTCTTTTGTTGAGGACTGACTGACGGCTGTCATCATGAATTGCTCAATATCATTTCTGATTTGATCTTGTGTTATCAGCCAGGCTTGTAATACACTGTCTTTTGCATGGGCAACTTGAAGTCTGGATATTTCCGAAGTAATTTGTCCCAACTGGCGCTTTTTATTGATGAGGTCCAGGTTATTGGCCATCATCTTTTCACGGATCTCCAGCTTGTTTTCCAATTCTGCAATAGCTGCTTCTGTGGCCTTCAAGTTCATGGTTTTAATGGCAAATTCTTCAGTTGCATTCTGCTTTTTGATAGCCAATGCTTTGGTTTCTTCACCGTAGTTGATGACTCTGCTGGAAACCCGAAAGTCAGTCAATTCATCCTCCGCCTGGTTGAGGTTGGCTTTTGCTTTGCTCAACTCTGCTTCAAAATAAGCTACCACATTACCGGTCTCTGCCTCTTTTAGTTGAAGATATCTTTTAGAAAACACATCGAGGAGTACATCGAGAGTGTTTTTACATAGCCCAGGATCGTATGTGCTAAACTCTACCGAAATCATGTCACTGGATTTCACTCGCTTGGTGTCAATTGATTGCAGCGTGGAAATGCTGTAAGAACCCTTGCCACGTATCATCTGTACAATAGCCGGGTATCCATTTTGATAAAGTACCAATATGTTTTGGTAAGTTTTTTCCGGATCATTGTCTATCACAAATTCTTTCCTCTTCTCCATAGGAATGACCTCCGTAAGTTTGTCAAATGCTATCTTGCCAATGACTGGCCCTGGTTGAGTTTGTGAAAGGTTAAGTGCTAACAACCGTAAGCCAACCTCCTCAAGAGTCAAACGGGACTTAATGATTGACATCAGGTTGTCGTAAGCTGCATTCACTTCTTTGTAGTCTGTTTTGCTATTGGATCCGGATTCGATGTTATATCCTGAACCGATGCCTGTGTAAATCAGGGCGTTCGATTTGTATTCATGCGCCTGGTTCATGGTCAACAGGTATACTGTCACAGCTAAAACCACGGGCACAATGGCCAGCATTTTTAGGTTTCTATAGATCAGTCTGAGGAAATCAAATAAGCTCATTATGGTATTATTTAAGACCGATTAAAACTGAAATTTCGCTGCGTTTTTTCATCGCATTGATGGAGGCTGACATCCATGATTCTTTTGCTAAATGCACCTGGTTTTCAGCAATGAGTAGCTCAGAGTATGAAGCTTCACCATTTCGAAATGAACTATTCAAAAATTCTTCTTGCTGTTTTCTGGTTTCGTATCCAAGCTGCCTGATGTTCACTGTTTCGAGTAAGCTCAGGTAATCATAATAGTGATTCAAAATATCTTTTTTCAGGGTTTGCCTGGAGTCAGCTTTAATGAACCGTGAGTATTCACGCTTGTTGGCTGACTGGCGCATATAGCTTTTCCTGTTGACCAATTTTTCAGGATCAATGCTGAGGTTTAGTCCTACGTTTGGCAGGAGGCCGTAGGTAGTAACAGACTCGTTGGTTTGATCCAGTGACGTATTGGCTGAGAAGACATTGACACCAAGTCTGAAGGACGATATCCACGATCTTTTATTTTGCAGGATCTCTTCATCATACATCATGATCTCCTGATCAATCGCTTTAAGTAAGTTGGAACTCACAATTACTCGTGTGACAATAGAGTCAAGGATTTCTTCACTGTGCAGGACTTGAGTGACATCCAGGATTTCTTTCTCAGTTTGGATATTGGTCAGCAGGAAGGTTTCTTTCTGTGATAGTGCCGTCAGGCTCCAAACCGTACTGATCAATGTTAAGATGAAGTACTTCATGTTGATAATTCACTTTTGTTTTCATTGTAAAAGTATTTCAACCAGTAAGGGTGATAAGTGAATAATAGACGGTTGGTAAGTATGCTTCGATTTTTGGTAAAGCTTGTTCTTTGAAGGTAAAAAACCTAAAATCATTGAACCTGGGGTCGATTACCAATAATCGTTGGTTTCCTACCAATGATCGATTTATGAACATATACTCTTTATTAGAACCTCATCTTTGGAGTAGATTTTTAATGAGCATTATGAAAAAGAGTATCTACTTCCCTGGTCTAAATGGCTTGCGTTTCTTCGCAGCGCTTTTCGTATTCTTCCATCACGTGGAGCAGCACAAGTTTCTTATGGGAATGGATAACTGGTGGGGAGTTCCTATCATAGACAACCTGGGACATCAGGCGAGAATTATCTTCTTTGTATTGAGTGGGTTTCTGATCACTTACTTGTTTTTAAAAGAGAAAGAAAAAACTGGTAAGATCAACTGGTGGAGGTTTCAAACCAGAAGGGCTCTTAGATTATGGCCTGTTTATTATTTGATGGTCATTATCTCTTTTTTCATACTTCCTAAATTCATCGACATTCCAGCATTCAACAATGTATTAAACGATAATTTCTGGAAGGAATTCACTGTATATATGGTGCTGTTTCCCAATCTTGCCCGTTTGCTTCCGCCAATCATGGGTGCTTACCAATTCTGGTCAGTAGGGGTGCAGGAGCAGTTTTATTGGATATGGCCATTGGTGATCAGGTTCTTTTCCAAAAAACTCATTCCCTTCTTGTTCGCTTTTGTAGCATTGAAAGTAGTAGGGGAAATCGTACTGGTACAGATGATTGATACCCAAGTGATCGGTACAGAGCTTCATTTGCGCTTAATGCAAGGATTGAAAATGTGGCAATTGCTCCTTTTCGAACAAATGGCTGTGGGGGCTCTAGGTGCTTATTTAGTATTCCATGCCAAGGATCGGGTGTTGAGTTACATTTATCATCCAGTCACCATTACTATAGCCAGTACAGTATTCCTGGTTTTGCTATTTCAGGAATATCATTTCGTAGGTTACACTGTACTTCAAGGGTTTTTAGCTCTGATATTGATTTTAAATATTTCATTGAATGACCGGTTTCCAATTCAATTGGAGAACAAGCTTTTCAATTACCTGGGCAACCTTTCTTTTGGGATGTACGCTTACCACACGGCTTCTATTGCGATCATTATTAGCTTGTTGAATACTCAAACAAGCCTGGTTGAAACCAATCCGGTAATGTTCAACATTTTGCTATATGCAGGATCGTTCCTATTTACAATGGCCATTTCGTCACTATCTTATAAATACCTGGAAGGATACTTCCTGAACCTGAAAAAGAAATTTAGAATGGTTAAAAATAGTGAAGTCAGGATTGAGCCTAAGATTAGTGCAAAAACACAAGCCGAACTAAAACCTCAAGTGGCCTAATGGAACACGGAACTCTATATGATGAACGGGCGCTATGGTTGAGCAAGGCATCCAGAATTGCTTTGGGGATTCTTATGGCATTATTTGCTGGTTTCGTGATTGCAAAAGGAGGGATTAGTATTGGAGCAATTCTGGTGGTACTACCACCTCTTGTGATTTATGTTATGATTGCATTCAATAAGCCGGCATTGCTTATGCACTCATTGGTGGTGATGGGATTTCTCTTTTCACCTCTAAGCAGATACTTACCTGGCAATATCCCATTTGGCTTAAGCATAGATGCCCTGTTAATTCTCACCGTTGTAGTATTGATTTTCCGTAAGGGTCAGGGCTATGTGGGAAAATACACAACCAATTTGCTCTCTCTTATACTTTTGATCTGGTTGTTTTTCTCTATTGCAGAAATAGCCAATCCATTAGCAAGAAGTAAGATGGCCTGGTTTTATGCCAATCGTGGCCTTTCATTCTATCCATTGTTGATATGTGTTTTATCAATGTATGTGTTTAGCTCGAAAAAACAGTTAAATATATTTCTTGTAATATGGGCTTGTTTGGAGGTATTTGGTACACTTTGGGGGATCAAACAGTTGTTTTTGGGAGTGAGTGCAACAGAGCAGGCCTGGCTCAATGCAGGTGCTGCCAGTACACATATCCTGTTTGGTAAACTTAGAGTATTTTCATACTTCAGCGATGCAGCTCAATTTGGAGCGAGCCAGGCTCACACGGCCCTTGTTTTTGGGATCATTGGAATCTTTCCTGGCAAGATCAAGTACAGATGGCTTTATCTTATTGTAGCGGGCTTAAGCCTATATGGGATGCTCGCATCGGGTACTCGTGGGGCTTTGGGTGTGCTCGCTCTTGGAGGGTTTACCTACTTTATTATGACCAAGAATTTTAGAATCGTGGTACTGGGTATCATTGTAGGAGCTTCTGTATTTGTCTTTTTGAAGTATACGACCATCATGCAGTCCAACTATCAGGTAAACAGGATGCGTACTGCGTTACGGTCAGATGATCCTTCAATGATGGTACGAAAAAAGCGAGAAAAAATTCTTGCAGGGTTCATGGCTGACAAGCCTATTGGTGGGGGTATCGGTAGTGCGGGCTATTGGGGCAAACGCTTCAGCCCAGGAACGTTTTTAGCTGAAATAGGGACTGATGGTCACTATACCCGAATCTGGATGGAAACCGGGATTGTTGGCTTGTGGTTGTACCTGTTGATGCTCATTGTTATTGTTTTTTACCTAGGGAGACGACTCTGGGTGATGACAAACTCGCCGCTGCGGCAGAAGTTGGTTGCATTTTACTGTGGGTTCTTAGGACTATGTCTGGCAAGCTATACCAATGGTTTGCTTACACAGATCCCCACAGGTATATTAGTGTTTGTTGGTCTGGCGTTTGTCTACTTGGGTACAGAGGGAAAATTAGAATCAGAATAAGCGGAAATAAACTTGAAGCACCTACTGATCAACCAGCAACGATGCCACGAGTCCTGCCTAGATCGTTGAAATGGCGAGCAAAAAAGTCAAGCACTCTACGTGCTTTAATCCTTTTACAACTACACTGGCTCAGGTTGTACATTTCTTGGAAGATTGATCAGATCTAGAGTACATTCCAATGTTATTTGGTCATAAACCCAATAAGTAATATGAATTAGAGTTTCGAATGTTTAAGTCATATTGTAAAGGATATTCTAACTGAATGAATTGAACATAAGGATTCTTTAACCCGGACATGCATTAAAACATCGTTATGAAAGCTTATTTCTCACAGAATCAAGGAGTTTGCTTGGTTTCGGCATAGCATGGCTATGGTTAATTCAACAAACTCATTTTATTTCACTGATTCACAGAGAGATAAATTTGGAATAGATTTTTAAATGCATGATCAGGGTTTAATAGCTCAACTTCAAAGCTTTGTACTGACCCCTTAAAAAGTTCATCACGTTATTTGCTTCTAGTCACCTTTTGTAGGATTCGCTCATTTTATATTACGCGATATCACAATATGGGAAAGAAATTACTGCGGGACTTTTGGAGAAGAATTAACAATCGACTCAGATCAGATTCGAATAAACAGTCTTGCAGTCAATCCACGTGCTAATTGGGCTTGCTTCTATTCTTCTCTTAGAAGATCCACGAAACAGGATGAAAAGGAAATTTTAGTCATACCTCTTGGCGGGGCTATAGTTTAATGCATTCAAATACTCTGTATAAAAACAAACGTCCGTTCAAAATACTTTTGAAGGGACGTTTCTGACGTGGATTTTATTAGATACCTACCGAGGCATATATTTCAAGAATCGGGCAAATGGATCATATAAATAGGACCGGTATTTTGTAAGACCCAACTGGTTAATTTTCAGCGATTTCAGCTCGTTGATGAACCGACTCATGGAGATCTGAATGCCTTCTTGCTTCGAGTATTGCAGCTCTTCTTTTAGCAGTGTATGTTTGATCATAATCAAGGGAAAGTTCACATTGGCCCGATCATATGAGCTGGAAACCGATCCCCAAAACCTACCATTGATTTCTAAAAGGTAGATTTTGCCGGTTTGTGCATCTCTACGCAAATCCAAACAAGCTACTCCATTCCAGTTTAGTGCTTTTGTAACAGTGGAAATTGTTTCGATTACCTCTGGATCGTCATGGAAAACCAGGTCATCGTTTTTGGCATAGTTGTCAAGTTGTTTTACAGGTGATTCCTGGATCGTATAATGCCTGATCTCTCCATCTACCGCAAAAACGTTACAGCTAATATCTGACCCGACTATAAACTCCTGAGCCGCAAATCCATCCAGGTTTTTTCCTTTAGCACTCAAATAACCCTTCAGAGTTTCTTCATCTTTGATGGTGACTATTCCACGTCCAAAAGAACTTCTGGAAGGCTTTATCAGTAATGGGAATTTCAATCCATTAAAATCTTTTAGAGTGGATCCGGCATTTAGTAGCACGGACTTTGGCATTACCTCGATTTTTTCAGAGGCAAGAAAAGCATCCAGATTGTTTTTATTAATTGCTGTTTGGAACAATTTGGGATCGGTAAGCGGCACTACAGGCGCGAACTCCGATAGCCAGTCCTTGTGCTCAGATACGATCAGCGATTCCAATTCATCGTATGGCATGATCAGGTCAATATGCTGTGTTCTGGATACCTCAGCAATAGCCTCTGGAATGTCTTTATAGTCATTATAAAAGAAGACTTTTTTGATAAATCTGGAATATCTACAAACCGTCTTTTTGTTGTGGGTAAGTAAATGAATGTCATAATTTGCTTTTCTAAGGCAATAAACTATACTCAGGCACAAGTGCTCGTCGTAACCGATTAGGAGGATTGATGTTTTTTCCATGTTTTTGAACGCTTAATTTTACTTAAAAGTAAATCGGCTGGTCCTTGAGGAAAGCAAGAAATCGGCAGTTGGGATTCTTTTCAGGATAAATGGAATCGAAAGGAAGATTTTAGGTATTTGTAACAATCTCGTGGTTTTGCTGTTGCGATGTGCCCCGTGAAATACGGGATTTTTGTATTTCGGTAATATACCCTAACATAAAAATGCCGTCGTGAGGAAATTTGTAATACAAACAAACTCCAAATCCTCATGAAAACTAATCTGTACTATTTTCTTTTCATCAATACCTTTTTTCTTAACCTTTTTGCTAATGCTCAGTGTGGGTGTGACCTGATATTACATGATCGACAAGTAGGTGATGGCCTCCAATCACTTGACTTTGCCGGGATGCCAGATAGTACCAGTTCTTATTATTTAAGTAACGATTCTACAGGATGGGTGGAGTTATTGAAGCCCTATGCTCAAGTGGTTGATACTTCGGGTGTAGTTCTTCCAGGTACTCAGGTATGCCTTGGCCAGATCATTCGCCGGCTTTATCTTGAAAATGTCAAAGGCGATTCTCTTGATCCGATCATCATTAAGAATTACCCAGGGGAGGTAGCGGAAATCAGTGCGGAGACTACCTATGCTGGTTTGCAAATCCATAACTCATCATACTTTGAAATAAGAGGAGACTGCAACCTGCCTGATAGTGTGTACGGAATTTACCTACACGGAATTAACTCCAATGGTGTTGAAGTTTCTGGGATGTCAGAGCGGTTTTTGATCCACAAAGTAAAAGTAGATACAGCAGGCACCGGTGTAAAAGTAAAAGATAATCGGGATGGTTTCTTTGCCAACTGTCAGGAAGCAAGCGTGCAGGCTCCAACTGACTCTACCTGGTATGCCTCGGACATCACTATATCCAATACCTATCTCGCCAACCTCAAGAATGAAGGTATTTATATGAACAATACCTCTTACAAGTTTGACTATAACTGTGATGTCAATAAAACTTACTTCGCCTATGAAATGGATGGAGTGCATATGCTGGACAATATCATCATCAATACGGGCAAGGACGGTATTCAGGCTACTGGAGTAGTGAGAGATTGTATTGTACGTGGCAACCAAATACTGAATGTTGGCACTGACGGATACGCTTCGCATGGCAATGGTATTCAGTTTGGAGAAGGCTGCTCTGGAGAAGTATCCAATAACTGGGTAGAGAAGACCAGTGGGGTTGGTATTTTCTCAGCTGGGCTCGGTACTATTGATATTTACCAGAATGTTGTGCTCCAGACTGCTACTGATGGTATTCGCGCCCATGCAGGTACAGCTATTTGTACAAGCAGCTGTAAGTATTCCAATCCACCTGCCTTTTTTGGGTTGTCTAATTATTATGACCTGGAGCGGTTGAGCATTTTTAACAATACCATTGCCTATACAGCGGGATTTGGAGTAAATATTGAAGCCTCAATGACTGATGTGAAAATGGAACGCGTTTATGTAAACAATAATATCATCACCGAATGGGGGGCTGAAGCCATGGATTTCATTTCCTCCGAAACAGCCAATTATGACGGGTTTATGCATGCTGGAAATAATGTGATCTATCAGCACATAGGATCTATAGGTTTTATGGATAGCACCCTCAACCCGTCAGGGGCATATGGAGTATCGGGTACAATGGATGTAAGGCTGACGGCACAGTCTCCCGCAAATGATAACGGAATTGGACTTTTGTGGACTGATGATTCTCTTGAAGATTACATTGGTTATGATTTTGATGGGAATGATCGGGTGCAGCAGTCGCGGATTGACTGTGGAGCTTTTGAAAGTGGTTATGAGTTGCCATCAACGTTGATCTACCAGTCAACAGAAGATTGTGACTGTGCTTTGCCTAAGGAAGTATATGGATTTGATGGAGCGGAGATAGGGGCTGGATACAAGATTTGTCTTCTTGACTCTGCAAGGGCGGGCAGGATATGGTTCCAGAATTTGGAAGGCACTCCAGGTTCACCGGTTATCATTAGTGCGGTGGAAGAATTGAGTATAGCCATGTCTTACCACTCCAACGCTATGTCCTTTAAGGACTGTTCGGGCATTGCAGTAACTGGTAAGCAGATTACGATTACCGCATCTAATCCAAATTATGCGAAAATCGAGTTTTCTGTTGGAAACACAGGCAGTGCGCTGATATCCAACCTGGTGATTACTGGAAGTGATGACCTGATCGATATTGCCCATGGATATGGGACTAACCTGATGGACTCCGTAACGATAGACGATGTGAAGCTGGAAAGTGTAGGTCCGGGCAATAATCTTATCCGAATCAAGGGAAAGCCTGGTTATGTTGTTTTAAAAAATGTGAAAGCAGAGTCTTCAGAACTAAACCAGACATTGATGAATGTCAACCTGGCTGGTGGAGGTAATCTGGGAATTTACAATTCAATATTTGATGGGTTTGATACTGATGCAAGTATGCACAAATGGATCCAGGTGTCCATGAAATCAGAGGAAGGCTCCACGGAAGCCAATAGTGTGAAGTTGATCAACAATACTTTTGTAAACCTGGCTAATACCAATACTGGAAGCACATCCAATTTTAGGATACTCCATAGAGTTGGGACTGGTTCGGTAGATAGTCTGATATTGGTAAATAATGCCATCAACAAGTCTTCGATAACTGACAGTCTTACTGCTGGCAATTATAAAAACAGTGCCAATCAGATATCCACGTTTACGGCCAATCATGAAACTATTTTAAATAATTACTCCACCCAATATGTGGGTTCGTTGGCGCTTGACTCTGGTTATGTGCCAGGAGAAGGCTCACCATTGTTCAATTCAGGCCTTGATGTTAATGGGTCAATAGTAAGGTACACAGACTACTTTGGACACGTCAGGCCGGATACGGTTTATCATTTGGTAGATATTGGTGCTGTAGAGCTGCAACCAACTGAGACTTCATCATCGCGCCAGGGTAGTTTTGGTTTTGAAGAACTGCATCAAGAGGAGGAAATCTTTGAGGTTTATCCAAATCCGGTCAGTGATGTGCTGAAAGTGAAAGGTTTAACCAATGGGAGCTATGTGATCATCACCGATGAAAAAGGCAAGTCTGTGGTGAAAGAGCAAGTAAATTCTGATGATGTTTTTATAGTCAGGACTGATAGCTGGTACCAGGGTGTTTATCATATCCGGTTGGTTCAGGGCGCAGGCTCATATTATGGACACGTGGTAGTGAAGCATTAAGCCAGGATCTAATACCGTTTAGTTAAGCTCGAATCACATTTTAAAAGTCATTCTGTTAACCTGTCCGGCAGGCAGGGAATCTTTACGTCAACTATGTTTAGCATAAAGATTCCTGCCGGAATGACCAAATTAAAAAAGCTTAACTAAACGGTATTTGAGCCAGGATCATGTTTAGAAAATCTATTCCAAGCTTATCTCTCAAAAATGAATCAGTTAGAAGGTAAATAATTATTTTATCTGTAGGTGAATGTGGTCATCATGCCTTACTGCCTGGCATCCATGATACCTAATATTGTCATAATTCATCAGATTCCATCTTTGTTTCAGGTGTGGCTCAATAAAGATTTTATCTGTTCCTGGCGAAATTGACAATTGTCTGATTAACTCCCTGGTTCTGGATTTGTCTACAACATACTTAGACTCATTCCATTTCGGAATCAGGTGAGTGATCAGATCGTACTGCCAATGTCCTTGATGCTCGCATTTTTCAGGGTAGTTGACTTCTCTCGCCGTTGGCCCATCGTAAATTCCATAACCCATAAATGATGGTGCAGAATCCGAGCGTTCACCTGATTCACTGTCACGATAATAAAATGCCAAATCCACTTTTTTACCGTCATTGTGACTTAGGTGCGGAAAAAGCGGAAACTGATTGATGAAAGGGAAATTTGCATCCAGATAATTGATTTTTGAACCTGGGTGTTTTTGAGCTATGAGTCCTGAAACTTTTATCAACTGTGTTTTAAGGTCTGGGGCAACATAATGACGATTCAATAGACAAGTCACTACATTCAGCGGTCTAAGGCTTCCATACAGAGGAAGTGGTGTTCGGCCAAAAATGGGAGCTACAAGTGGGATTATAAGCACAGCACACAAAAGATAAATTAGGCTGAAAAGAAGCAATGATTTGAGCTTAGATAAGTTCAGCTTTCGAGATAAAATCAGGGTAGCTAAGTAAATAACCCCACCAATCTGGGTGAGGATAGTCAGAATTACAAATACTCCTATATGGACTACTTGGCGGATAATCATCCAAAATTTATTCATTCATTTTAGCTTTTATGATTTTGAGCTAATATCTATTTCATGATGGATATTGCATATGATCTAATGAAAATAGGGTGGCCGTATTTGCACAATACCCCAAAGACAATGTGAAAATACATAGGCCGTACACAATAAAAAAGGACACCCATTTCGAGTGTCCTAGACATGTTCGCCTAACCTAATGAGAATTACTTCTGATAAATTTTTTCTGTATTGCGATAGCCTTCCTTGTTGGTATACCAGTCCATGTAACTAAACCCTGCACTTTTTGCCCATTGCTCAAAGTGAGTGTATGCGTCACGGATATCCGCTTTCTCTTTAGGGTAATCAAACGAAACAGGCAGGTTCATTGCCCATGGCAGGTTCATTTTAGAAACATAATACAAATCGTTTTCCGGTTCTGATCCATCATTTCCTTGTCCAAAATAATCTGTATTTACCAGATCTGTGGGTGAATAACCTGGCAAGTGCAACTCACGACCTCTTACTTGGTTGATCACAATGAATGGATTGAATGGTGCGCTCCCGATTGCATCTAGTGCTTGAGGGCTGGTGAATTCTATATCAACGGTGATCGTGTCTGGAGTGGTATATCCCCGTGAAGGATCTGTATTGATCAGGCCATTAGAACCAAAACTCTCATGGGCATTATCTGTGACCACCAGCACTGTTTTGTCTTGCCCTGCTTCTGTACCATTTCCATTGAAGCTGAAAAGATTTCCACTAATGTCATTTCCTGTGACTGAAGCTACCATATCAGGAGTTATGTCCAACTGAACGCCTAGCGCATTGTCAAAGCCAGCTCCTGTCGCTTTGAGCACAAAATTGCTTTTTAAGAGTACCACTTTATTGTTGCTATTAGCATATTGGTCGTACTGATAATCAGCCACCAAATCATTGAAGTCATAGTCACCATATCCCGGCCATTGATCTTCGAACACAAACGTTCCGAAGCTGTTTTCTCCAGGGTAGGAATATCTATATGCATATCTGGAATCCTCAGGAAACTCATCATAGGTGTCATTTACACCATCTCCGTCAGCATCTACTGGTTTGTCAACTGGCTTTACATTTTCCCTGCTTATGGCTTCAATTGGGTTTGAGGTGATGTAGAAAACCGCATCGTTAAAGTCATTGTCACTGCCACCATTGCGCAGTAAGTCTTCAAATCCGATTAAGAAGACCTCATTGACATCATCCCAAAGTAATACCGTGTGTTGTTTTTTTGACTCGTCCTCTTCTGGATTGAGATGGGTGTCTGAGAAATGCATTCGTGCATTGGTTTTGATCGAAGAAGTCAGGATATTATAACCATCTGCAATCAATACGAAACCAATTGTGGTACCGGCTGTAAATTGGCCCAGGTGGACTTTGTCCCCTGACCTTAGCTGGCCTCCATAACCGCCAAACGAAGCATTTGGAAATGCAATATGCAAGGTCTCAATGTCCTCAGGAGTAGCAGGTGGGTTACCTGTTTCATAGGTGTAGAACCCTAATGAGTTCTTATATCCGGCACCCTCTGATACAAATGTCATCCACACATCTGCATCTTCTAAAACATTCAGGCTGGTTTGAGTGCCATCCTCCAGATAAGCTGGATGGTAGTCCGGCACTGGTTTGCTCTCAGGAAGGGATGCATTTACAAACTCCAATAGATCTGAAGTGATCACATCTCTATCCAGCAGATAGTCTGGAGTTCCCCAGAAATTGTATCCACCGAGTGTTACAATGGCTGAAGTGGCGGTAACCCTACCTCCTGATTCGCTTACGTAAGTACCATCTTCAACATGACTTTGGCCTGGGATAAATTCTTCCGCGAGTGGTGTAAACTCATGATCAAAACCTTTAACTACCACGGCATCTATTTGGTCTACAGGGATGATAAGGAAATCAGGCATTCCAATATATCCAATCTGGAGAACAAGTGATTCCAGATGGTTTGGTACATTGTACTTGGTTGAAATTGAGCCTGATTGATCAGTGATTCCTTTGAATACCACCTCTCCACCTTCTAGCGGGGACGCACTCCAGAGGCTTACTTTGATTCCTTTGATTGGATCATTGTTGTCTGACTTTAAGGAGATGTTGATGACCGACTCGGTAAAGTTGGTTGGGTCGATATTGATGTATGAACTTTCACCATCATTTGTAATGTCTTTTTCAATGGACTCATTGGAGGTAACACAGCTAGTGATGGTTCCCACCATTAGCATCAAAACAAATTGAATTCTTAACTTTTTCATTTTTTTATACTTTTTCTTGTTGGAAAGCGGCCAGGGGAGTTTTTATAAGGATTTTCAGATCCATCCAGATGGAGTAGTTTTCTGCATAGATCATATCGAGCATTTTTCGGCTGTCTTCTGAGGTGCTAGCTTTGCCCCGTTCGGTCACTTGCCAGAGACCGGTGATTCCCGCTGGAGCCATAAATCTTAGTGTCCACATATCTGAAGTAAGTTTTTCAGCTTCATAGAGGGGGAGTGGCCGGTTCCCTACTATGGACATATGGCCAAGTAAGACATTAACAAGTTGAGGCAATTCATCAATACTTGTTTTTCTGATGAAATGTCCGATTTTGGTAATTCTCGGATCGTTTTGGATTTTGATGAAAGCATCCTGCTCTTCATTCTTTTTCTTGAATAAATATTCATCTTCATTCAAGTATCCTTCATCACTGAAAAGCATGGGACTGGATTGATCAAAGTCAATGATTTCTTTTTCCTGATCTTTCTTATAATGATTGAGGTGTTTAATATCCTTCAACATCTGATCAGCATTCACCCGCATGGACCTGAACTTGTAGAATGGAAAAACATTATATCCTGTGCCAACTCGAGGTGCTCCATAAAAAATCGGACCTCTTGAAGAAAGCTTGATCAATACCCCGATAACGATAAATAACGGACTAAGAATCAACAGGAGAAAAGAGGAGACTACAATGTCAAATATTCGTTTACCAACAGGCATTTGATAATTGATTTTTCTAACCGGTTTCTCAGTTTTAGAAAACCATGTTTGAAGTGCTTCCAACCGATGCGCCAGGTCATCCAGGTTAAGGCTGTAATTGAAATAGTCTGTAGCTCCGGATTTAAAAGCTTCGGCTTTCAGTGCTGGATTGTGGTGATTTGATAACACCACTACATGGATTATTTCACCTTGGCTTCTTATATAGTCAATAAGGTTTTTGTAATGGTTTTCTGAATCTATTTCACAAAGGATAGCATGTGCTTGTGGTAATTTATTTTCTTTTCTTGTGTGAATATCGAGTACCACTTCCTCAATGGAATAGAATATCACCGTTTGATAACCATAGTCAGAAAGTGGATTTTTCAGATGGTCTTGACCGATTAGAATGATCTCTTTCATGATATGGACTTTAGGATGTTGGTAGGGGTTTTTGCCAGTAGGTTTTCTACTTTCAGCTCCAGCTCGGCAGGGTTGAATGGTTTCATGATGAAATCTTCAGCACCAGCTTGCAGGCACTGAATCCTATTCTGGCTGTCACTTTTGCCGGAGAGCATGATCACGGGGATTTCTTTAAAAAAACCGGTTTTCTTGATTTCAATTAAGAAGTCATAACCAGACATGCCCATAAGCTCATAATCAGAGATGATCAGGTCTGGTATATTGCGGTCCTGAAGCCAGACAAGTGCTTCTTCGGCTTGTGTACACCACATTACATCGTATTTCTTACCGAAAAGATGGCTAAGAAATCCTCCCATCATTGGGTTGTCGTCGATTAGCAAGATTTGTCGTTGCATGGTAGTTATCGTTGATTTGATATTCCAAAAGTATAGGGCATTAGAGGGGCAGTGAACCGAATTTAGATGACTGGACAGTGACCAAAGATTTTTGGTAAATAGGATCAGATTTTTGGATTAGATGGATTTTGGGTCAAAGTTCTATTCACAAGATTCGATCTTGCAGTCTCTGCTATTCCTCATATTCTTGAATCTTTCAGGTTTCAGCAATCCATTTGGGTAAGACTTAATCCTGATTCGGATTGAAAATGCACCGGATGAGTCATCCTTCACTTATATTTATGCATCTATTTACCCATTTTTGGGTTTATGGTAGCAAGGAACAAAGCATATCATTGGATGATGAAGAACAAGCGCATCATATTGTTGGTCTTAGGAAACTTAATTGCTTTTCTTATAGTGGTACAGGAGATTAAAGCCCAGGATTCACAGGGCTACATCTATGGCAAAGTCACTACCATTGACAATAAGGAATATAAAGGAAGGATCAGGTGGGGGTCAGAGGAGGCCTTTTGGCATAACTACTTCAATGCTGCCAAGACCAAGGAAAGTCAACATGCCCAGTATGGTGACAAGAAGGATGAAGAGTGGGACTGGACTGATTTTAACTGGGACTTCAAAAGTATTTGGTCAGACAATGTTCGAGTGGCCCATCAGTTTTCCTGCCAGTTTGGTGACATCAAGTCTATTGTGAATGTCAAGAGATCCTATGTGGATCTTACTTTGAAAAATGGTGTGACCATGCGACTTAGCGGACAGGGGTACAATGATGTTGGTTCTGAAGTTCGGGTATATGACAGTGAAATGGGCACGCTTAGAATAGACTGGGACCGTGTGGATCGTGTGGATTTTTTGCCAACTCCGAAAACCTTGAATATTCGGGAATCAGAACCTCTTTATGGAAAGGTGGAGACATTGAGAAAGGGAACCTTTGTAGGCTATGTCCAGTGGGACCATGACGAACGAGTGGGTGATGATAAGCTGGATGGGGATGATAGAGGACATGATGTGTCATTTCAGTTTAACCAGATCAGGAGTATTACCAAAGAGCGCAATGGAAGTGTGGTAGTGTTGAAAAATGGTAGAGATATATACCTGGACAATTCCAACGATGTAAACTCAGAGAACCGCGGCATCATAGTAGATGTGCCTGAGATGGGTCGGGTAGACATCCCGTGGAAATATTTTGACCGGGTGACTTTTGAGGATGCTAAGACCAGCGGGCTGGCGTATAGCAATTACACTACTCCAAAGGGCCTTTTCGGCAAAGTAATCACGGTGAGGAATGAGGAGATTAAAGGTAAAATCATCTATGATCTTGATGAAGAATGGGAGTTTGAGACACTTGATGCTAAAGATGATCAGGTGGATTATGAGGTGACCATGCGTCATGTAAAGCGAATCATTCCAAAGAACTATGCATACTCTCAGGTAGAGCTACGCAACGGCGAGAGGCTGCTGCTTGGTGAAGGCAGGGATGTAGACAGTCATAATGATGGATTGCTCATATTTGCTAACAGAGATGCCAAAGGAGAATATGTGAAATGGAGTGATATTGTCGAAATCATCTTTGATTAGTATTACATTTATTTCGTGACGTCACAACTAACTAAAAAAAGAATCGTAATCGCTACAATCCTGATACTCGGGATTGTAGCGTTGTTTTGGTACTACCAACCGGAGCTTATCGTCTATTATACCATTGCCACCATTGCTTTGGTGGGATCATTCTTATGGTTGGGCAATACGCTCATCACCAAGAGTCTCGACCGGTGGTTTCCCTGGACAGCCTACGGCAAAAGACGCTTTTTTACGCATCTGCTAATCGGGATCATCTACTCCATTGGGGTGATCAATATTGCTTACTATATCGTGAAGATTCTTGCTACAGACTTGCTTCCTACCACTGAGCAACTGGTGGTTGCCAACGTCTACGGAGCCATTGTGATCATTCCTATTTTCTCCATTTATTTCAGTTTGCACTTCCTCAATCACTGGCAGGAATCTGAGTTGGCGATGGAGCGATTTCAGAAGGAGAGTATGAGCTCTCAGCTGGAAACTTTGAAGAATCATCTGGATCCACATTTTCTATTCAATAACCTCAATATTTTATCCGCACTTATTGATAAGGATGCCGATCAGTCCCAGGAGTTTCTGGGGAGATTTGCACAGGTATACCGCACCATGCTACTTACCAAAGCGGAGGATCTGGTGACGCTTGAAGAGGAGATGAATTTTATAGAGACCTATATCTTTCTGATCCGAACAAGGTTCCAGGATTTTATCCAGTTTAAAATAGATCTGGATGATGAATCGCTGTTTTTCATGATGCCACCGCTCACCTTGCAGATGCTCATTGAAAATGCCGTAAAACATAACAATATCACAGCTGAGGAGCCACTTGTGATCAAAATATACAGAAAGAATAACCGGATTTTTGTAGAGAACAATGTCAATGAAAAGGCAGAGGACCTGAAGACTAAATCCGGTACGGGGTTGAGAAATATCCAGGCCAGGTATAAGTACTATACAGATGAAGAAGTAATGATCAATCGAATAGGGGAGGTTTTTAGAGCAAGTTTACCGTTGATCGAAATTGAAGTAATATAAAGAGTAGGACATGAATATTTTAATACTGGAAGACGAGCAGTTGGCATCAGATCGACTGGAGCGTATGCTTAAGGAAATTGACAATACTCATGAAATAATTGGCGTATTAAAGTCAATATCAGAAGGAAGAAAATGGTTTGAAAGTAATGAGTCACCTGATTTGATCATCAGTGACATTCGTTTACTGGATGGGCTGAGCTTCGACTTGTTCAAATCACTAAAAATTGAAGTACCGGTTATTTTCACCACGGCATATGATCAGTATGCCATCAAAGCCTTTGAAGTAAATAGCATTGATTATCTGCTCAAGCCAATCCTTAAAGAGAAGTTGGTAGCCAGTATCGGCAAGTTTACTGAGCGAAAGGAAAACAATAGGTTTCCTGCTGATTTTGAGAGCCTGTATGACCTGATCCAGAATCAGAAAAAATCGTTTAAATCCCGTTTCCTGATCAAGACAGGAACCAAAATAGTGGCCGTCTCTGTAGAAAAAGTGGCTTATTTCTACAGCCAAAACAAGCTCACCTACCTGGTGACAAAAGACGGTAAAAAGTTCCCTTTAGATCAGACTCTTGAAATATTGGAAGAGCAGTTGGATCCGGATGTGTTCATGAGGGCCAACCGACAGTTTATTGTGAGCTTCGGGTCCATTTCTGAGATTCATCCTTATTTCAAAGGGAGACTAAAACTGGAGTTGGAACCGCGATCAGAATTAGAACTGGTCATCAGTGCCGATAAAACACCCGAGTTTAAAGGTTGGCTGGATCAGTAAGCTTTTTTAGCATCTTAATCTGTCCAAAATGCATTGCTTCATGCACATTGAGAAAGCTAATTGCATCCTCCACTGAATCCAGTTGTACTCCATAACTTGTCATCCTTGGCACATATTCCCCAAAAACCTTGTTGGCATAATCTTCTTCGGTTTGGTCAATAGAAGGTATCAGCTTGCTTTTGATAAGTTCAATTTCGTCAATAGAAACATCACCAGGAAAAGTCCCTTTAGCGTATTTTTTGATAAACTCTTTATCAAGGTTTTCTGAGGTATTGCTGGAAGTGTAGATCAGAATTTGCTGGGTAGCCAGTAAATGTCCTGCATTCCAAATCATGTGATTGTTGAATGATTTCGGAATTGTTGTGAGGGCTTTGGCTGTGGCTTGCTCCAACACCTCCAGTACATTTTTCCTGGAAGCCCTCAACATCTCAAATTGAATTTTCATAAACTGTATTTGCTAGGATTTGTGAAGATACATCTGCTTTGAGTCTTCTGAAAGCCATTTTTGAAAATACTTGGTCCGATACAGATTGACATATCCCGATTCGGTTAGCCCGTTACCCGACTCGTCAGAATATCATTTCAGGACTTCCTGTAATCGTTCATCTTAGCATTATCAAAAACCTAAAGACAAACCAAAAAATAAACGGACATGCAAAAATTACTTACCTACTCTACGATAATACTTGCCCTGGTATGCAGTCAGCAAGTCTCTGCCCAGGATGAAGGGTTCATTTATGGTAAGGTGACCACAATTGATAGCAGAACATATGAAGGTGCCTTGAGATGGGGCAAAGAGGAAGCTTACTGGACAGATCTGTTCAATGCTTCTAAGGATAAAAATGAAAACCTTGACTATCTCACCAGGGATCAATTGGATGAATTGGAAGACCGTCAGAGAGGGTTTTGGGACCGAAAAAGCGAGTGGGTCAATGTAAGTTGGAACTGGGATAATGATGAGGATTTTGTGCATCAGTTTGTTTGCCAGTTTGGTGAAATCAAGTCAATCAGACCAACAGGTAGAAAAGAAGTGAGCGTAGTGCTGCAAAGTGGAATGAAGTATGAGCTTGATGGCCAAGGTTACAATGACATTGGCTCTAAAGTTCGGGTAATTGATCCTGAGTTAGGAACGATTGAAATCGAGTGGAGCAGAATAGAGCTGGTAGAATTCATGAGCACTCCTTCTAAACTAAGGGAGAAGTTTGGTGAACCACTTTATGGAACTGTAGAGACAAGTGAAGGTTCATTTACAGGATATGTACAGTGGGATCACGATGAGCGTGTTTCTGAGGACAAATTGGATGGAGATACCAGAGACGGAGATGTGTCCATCGCTTTTGGAAACATCAAATCAATAGAGCGATATGGGAGTAGCAGAAGTATTGTGGTGCTGAATTCAGGTCGTGAGTTGGAGCTGGATGGCAGCAATGATGTGGATGACGGTAACCGTGGAGTCATAGTGACCATTGAAGGGCTGGGAAGAATAGATGTGCCATGGGACGAATTTGATAAAGTAACGTTTACAAAAGCTCCGGGATCAGGGCCAGCTTATGGCTCTTTTGCTAAGCAACCCAAAATTAGCGGAACTGTAGAAACACGAGGCGGTGACAAAATAACAGGAGACCTGATCTTCGATTTAGATGAGGCTTATCAGTTTGAAGTACTCCAGGGCATGCTGGACGATGTGGAAATGATTATTCCTTTTAGAAACATCAAAGAAATAGCCCCAAGAAACTATGATAACACCAACGTTACCTTAAAAAATGGTGACAAGTATATGCTTGGCGAATCTCAGGATGTATCTGATAAAAACCAGGGAATTCTGGTTATCAACGGAGGTAAAGCAGAATACATAAGATATGACAGAGTTGAGAAGATAACATTCTGAAAACTCGATAAAGGACTCTTTATATTATACTGTATAGAACCGTTTCAAAGAAGCGGTTTTATCTTTTTAGGGCCACTGAGATTACTGAACAAATTAGGCGTAGTTCTTTAATATTTTTTCTACCTTTTCGGTCAGCCATAGATCTGACCTAACCAGTAGATGAAAGATTCAGTAGTGATTATCGGCGGTGGAATAGCAGGAATGAGTGCTGCCCACGAGCTGATTGACCGGGGCTTTAAGGTCACCGTATTAGAAAAACATCCCGCATTGCCCGGAGGTAAAGCCAGGTCTGTACTGACGGATAAAATCGATCCTCTTAAGGAAGACCAAAAAGGGCTGCCTGGTGAACATGGATTCCGCTTCTTTCCTGGATTTTATCGCCACATCATAGACGTGATGCAGCGCACTCCTTTTGTGGATCCTTCTACACAGCAGCCCAATACAAACGGAGTGGCAGATAACCTGATAGAAGCTCCCAAGATGATGCTCACCCGGCAGGACAAAGAGCCGATCAGGCTGCCAAGCGGCTATCCAAAGTCATGGTCGGATGTCCAACTCATTATCAAGGCGATTTTTAATACGGATACAGGCCTTGAGGAGGGTGAACCAAGGAAAATCCTTCTGAAAATCTGGCAGCTGATGACAAGCTCAAGGGCAAGAAGGTTGGGCGAGTATGAGCATATAGGATGGTGGGACTACTGCGAAGCTGATGTTCATAGTGAAGATTATCGCAAATTATTCGTGGATGGACTGACACGTACCCTGGTAGCAGCTAAAGCGAAAAGTGCAAATACCTTTACCAATGGGAATATCCTTCTTCAGATGATATTCAGCATGACCAAAAAGCACGAGGTGAATGATCGCATCTTGAATGGCCCCACCAATGAAACCTGGCTTTTCCCCTGGTTGGAATATTTAAAGCAAAAAGGGGTTGACTATCACTTCAATACAGTAGTAGAAAGCCTGGAGGAGAAGAGTGGATCAGTATCTGCGGTAATTGCGAGCTGTAACGGTGAGACGCTCCGGTTTGAATCGGATTATTACCTCTGTGCCTTACCTGTGGAGCAGGCAGCCAAAGTTATTTTAGGTTCCACCTTACCAAAGTTTGATCCCAGGCTTGAGCTGTTGCGTACTTTGCAACATCATGTAGCCTGGATGAACGGTATCCAGTTCTTTCTAAAAGAAGATGTAAAAATCAACGAAGGCCATATCATTATGGCAGATTCTCCATGGGCGATTACTGCTATTTCACAAGCGCAGTTTTGGAATCACTTTGACTGGTCAGATCATTGGGATGGGAGCGTAAATGGTGTGCTTTCTATTGATGTTTCAGATTGGGACGCCATTGGCTGGAAGGTGCAAAAGATGGCTAGAAATAGTACGAAAGGGGAAGTGATAGATGAGGTGTGGCACCAGATCAAGATCAATATCAACTACCAGGAAGAAGTACTCAAAGATGAGAATGTGGCTGGGGTGTATGTGGACGAGGCAATCATATTTGATATGGGTTTCCTCAGCAATAAGAAGAATGAATCATTTGAAGACCCTATCTTGAATGAACCGATCAAATATGGCTCTAATAAGAGCAATCAAAATGAAGAGCCGCTTCTTGTCAATCAGGTCCACTCATGGTCAATGCGCCCTGAAGCACGAACGGCAATTCCCAACTTCTTTCTGGCTTCTGACTATGTGCGTACAGAGACCAACCTGGCCACTATGGAAGCCGCAAATGAAGCTGCCCGAAAGGCTGTAAATAACCTTTTGGAAACAGCAAAATCGAACCAGAAACCCTGTCAACTCTGGGCGTTTGAAGAACCCAACTGGTTGCTTTATTATAAGTGGCTTGATCATCGTAGATACATTAAAGGCTTGCCCTGGCAAGTTCCAAAAATCAAATGGTATGCCTTGCCTTTCAGTTGGTTATTAAGATTGATCGGAAACCACAAACACCTCTAATCCAATGATAAAAAGATTCATCAACTACCTCATACCGCTCTCAAAGCAAGAGAATGCTGATGAGCACCGGCAGTATAAAATTGTGGCCTATTTTGTGGTGATTACCACACTCTTTGACCTCAACTATATCAGCTTGTCTACCAACATTGGATTTGACCCTGGTATAAGGATTATGGCCATTACAGGTGCATTGCATTTTCTCCTGATCTTCACCATAAGATATTGGAACCTTAAACTTATTTCCAACCTGTATGTGGCCATCGGTGCATTTGGAGTTTATGGTTGCGCATATTATTCAGGAGGGTTTTATTCCCCGGTCATTGTCTGGTTGGTTTCCCAGCCAATTGTGGCTTTGCTAATGGCCGGCAAGCCTTCTGGCATTGCTTGGGCATCGCTCAATACCATACTGATAATTGGTGCAGGAGTTTTGGCCGCAAAAGGGTATGAGTACCCTTTGGATTATAACCCTGATTATCGTGATTTTTTCATGGGCAATACATTTGCAGGTCTGGTCGTGATCTTGTTTGTGGTGGCACTCGTGTTTGAAAATGGTAAAACCACGGCTTTGAGAAAATTGGCCGAGAAGAACATCCTACTCGCTGAAGAGAAAAAGAAAACCGCACTTTATGCTTTGTCTCAAGAGATTCATGACAATGTAGGTCAGTCGCTATTTTTAGCGAAGCTCAATCTCTCTACTTTCAACCTGCCAGCATCAGGAAAGGATGGCGAGAAGGTTCGTAATTCCATGGAGTTGCTGGGTCAGGCCATTGACAAATTAAGGGATATTTCAAGTACGCTCAACGAAGAGAATATCACGAATTTTTCGCTGGTCAATTCCTTAAAGATGGATATAGAAACCATCTCCAATATTGGAGCAATCAAAACGTCTTTTAAGCTGATGGGTGAACAGAAGAAACTCAATTCAAAATCAGAGTTTGTACTGTATCGCGTCTCTCAGGAGATCGTTAATAATGTGATCAAACATTCTGAGGCAACCCGACTCGATGTGGAGGTTACTTTTCATGAAAATGAAATCAAACTCAACTTTAAGGACAATGGAGTTGGGATATCTTCCAACCAGGTGATGAAAGATGGCCAGGGCATGCGCAATATGCGTGAGCGTGCAGCATCTATCAAAGCAGAGTTGACAATAGACACCGAACCGTCAAAAGGAACAAACATAACTGTAAGTGCGCCGTTTTATGTGTGAATAAAATATTGGCATCATGTATGAGCACGAATTTTTATGTCCCTATTGCAATGCACCCAATGCAATTAGTTTGGATCCAACAGTAAATCAACAGTATATAGAGGACTGCCAAGTTTGCTGCAACCCGATTAAGGTTACCTATGAGTTTGAGGCAGGAGATCTTGTCCTGTTTGATGCTGTTTCTATTGAGCAGTAGCTATTCACTTCTCAATCCATCTACCGGGTTGGCCCGAGCTGATCGCAGGGACTGAATGGCCACTGTGAGCAGTCCCAGTAATAGTACCAAAACTCCCGGGATGATAAAAAACAACCAGTTGATGGACATGCGATAGGCAAAATCAGACATCCACTCCACCATCACATAGTCAGCCAGTGGCACTGCCACTATGAATGCAATGACAATCAATTTGATATAGTCTTTAGAAAACAGCACCACAATAGACGGGACATTCGCTCCTAAGACCTTACGGATGCTGATCTCTTTGGCTTTGCGGCTAGCAGTGAAAGCGGACAGCCCGATCAGGCCTAGCAGTGACACAAAGATACAGATGTATGAAAGCCATGAGATCAGTTTTTGTTGCGTTTGATCTGCCTCATATTGCTTGGCAAATTCCTGGTCAAGGAAGGTGTATTCGTAAGGGTGCTGGGTGTCAAACTTGGTCCATACGCTTTCAATATAGGCGAGTGTTTCTTTCATGTTTTCCCCACTAAGTTTGATGTAAAAGGTACCTCCGTCATCCTTGTCTAAAATCACAAACATTGGGTTGATTTTGTTGTGTAGAGATTCAAAATTGAAGTCTTTATACACTCCGATAACCTTCATTTCGTCTTTGCCATGAAAGTATTTCACTTTTCTGCCTACTGCACTATTTTCCCAGCCAAGTTGCTTTGCACCAGACTCGTTGATCAGGAGTGATTTGAAATATTCACTATCGGAATCTTCTCTAAAGGTTCTTCCTTCAATCACCTCAATGCCTAGCGTACTGATATAGTTTTCACCAACGTACAAGGTATTCATGTGCTGCTGTACCATTCCTGAGTCCTTTTCCACCCACATCACAGAGCTATTGTTGCTCATTCCCGGCACTCCATAAGAATTGGTAGTACTCTTAATGTTGGGGTTCTTCAGGAGCTCGGTGGATATAGCCGGGAGTCTATTCTCGGTTACGGTGTCTTTTACTCCAATCAATACCAGATGGTCTTTGTCAAATCCCAGGTCTTTGTTTTGCATGTATTCGATCTGCTGATCCATGAGTACCGTACAGATAATGACAAATAGTGAGATCACAAACTGGAAGGTGATCAGGCTCTTTCTCAAAATACCACCAGCTTTATCTCCTGTAAATGTTCCTTTGAGTGCCATTACTACAGGAACAGAGGGGATATAGAGTGCAGGATATATCCCCGAAACAAGACCGATTATTAAGGTGATTCCTATTGTGCCAAGAAGTAAGGTCGGATTATCCAGATAATTCAGGGTAAGGTCTTTGTTGATCAGTGCATTGAATGGCGTAACCTCCAGCACCAGATAGGTGAAAACATTGGCAAGCAACATCGCAATAAATGCCATGAAAATGGCTTCACTCAACACACTTCCAAATAATGCCGATCGAGAGTAACCGAGTACTTTTCTTATGCCCATTTCACCTGTTCTTGTTACAGAGCGGGCAGTGGCCATGTTCATGTAATTGATGCAAGCCAGCAGGATAATGAACAACCCTACCGCGGCAAAGGTGTATACATAAGCGATATTACCGGAGGTCTCATCACCATCTTTACTGCCATCAAAATGTATTTCATCTAGGCGCTGAAGCTGAGGAGTCACTGATCCCTGGATCCGGTCACCAAATATCTTAAAAGTCTTATCATAGATGGCTGGAAACTTTTCGTAAAAAGTTTCAGTATTGTAACCCTCAGGCAGCAATAAGTAAGTGTAGGATGATGGATTCCAAAAGACCTCTGATGTTCGCTCAGGTTCTCCACTGTTATCCCAGTCGATGAGTGGAATATTTGATAGGAGAATCTCATATTTCAGGTGGGTATTTTTTGGTAAATCTGAAATGACAGCAGACACTTCACGCACATCATCATTGTTAAATTTGAGTCTTTTTCCCACCGCGGACTCTTTTCCAAAGTACTTTTCAGCGATAGATTTGGTCAGGACGACTTTTCCTGGCCCGGCTAAACATGTGTTAGGGTTTCCTTCATAAATTTTATGATCAAAGACTTTGAAAATAGTACTGTCAGTCAGGAAAACCGCATCTTCATAAAACTGTTTGGACAGGTCGCCATTTTCAAAACTTGAAACCAGAGGTTCACCAGCATTTAAAAATCGTACATATTCTACTACTTCGGGTAAATCATTCTTGAAAATTGGAGCGAGTCTCCTCGATGATCTTGCGGTATTGAAGTCCGCTCCCTGCGCCTTCAGGTGATTGGTGAAGCGATAGATCTGATTGGATTTCTCAAAGTGGGTGTCGTACCCCAGCTCGGTTTGTAGGTAGAGCAAAAGGATGATACCAACAGAGATCCCCAGGGTCAACCCAAGGATGTTCAATACTGAGTATACTCGTTCCTTCAAAAAGAGACGAATGGCGAAGATTAGGTGATTCTTGAGCATGGTAGTCAGGTTGAAATTTATTCAAAGTGCATCTTGAATCAAATTAACGATCAAGGTTGAGCTTTGCTTATAATTTGCAGTAAGCTGCATCCTTTATGCAGGAAGTTGCACTATTCACCCAGCCTGGAGCGTAAACTGGCCCTGTAACTCCGACTTACCTTGAGTTCATTGCCTGATTTGAGCAGGACCGTATAGTCTCCGGATTCTTGTTTTTCCAGGGAACTCACCATTTGCAAATTGACAATTGATGACTTATGAATCCTGCAAAAGCTACTTCTGGGCAGTTTGCTTTCCATGTTTTTCATGGTTTCCCTTAGCAGGTAAAACCGATTGTTAACATGTATTTTTACATAATAGTCAAACGCTTCTACATAAATGATTTCTTCGCATTTGACCAGGTGAATGCTCCCATCAGACTTAATGACCAATCGGTTATCATTTGTTTCTGCGAGTGTATTGGGTTGTTTTAGGCTTGATCTTGTTTGCTGTACCAGATCATTCATATGCTGCTCCTTGTTAGTTTCAATCAGCTCTTTAGCACGGTTTATGGCTTCAGCAAAGCGCTCATCAGAGAATGGCTTTAGTAGATAATCAATCGCATTTACCTCAAATGCTTTCAGTGCGAACTCATCATAAGCGGTTATAAAGATGATTTTTGGGTGTGGTTTCGGGATGCTTGCCAGAACTTCAAACCCGTTCACTAGCGGCATTTGGATGTCCAATAGAATCAGGTCAGGTTTTAAGGCTTGTATTTGATCGATGGCTTCCACACCATTTTTACAATGACCGATGATCCTGATTTCGGGAAAATCATTAAGCAATAATGTCAGGCCTTCCCTGGCAGCTTTCTCGTCATCGATGATCAGGCACGTAATGGTCATGTTTGATATGGGATAGTGATGATGAAAGTCAAACCATTTTCTTCTGGTTGGCTTTGAAACCTAAAGTTAGTGCCATAGAGCCGTTTCAGTCGCTGAATGATATTGGATAGTCCAACACCTGATGTTTCGATGTTTACAGAAGCCGGGTTTTTTGTGGTATTATAAACAGTCATAATCAAATGCCCTTCTTTTTTGACAGCAGCAATTTTTATGATTTGATTTTCTGCATGCTCTTTGATGCTGTGTTTAAAAGCATTTTCAACGAGTGGTTGTAAGATAAGCTGCGGCACCAGGGCATTAAGTATTTCTTGATTTAGATCAAACTGGATATGTACAGTGTCGCCAAATCGCGTTTTTTCTATGATCAGGTATTTGTCCAGCAGTTTCAACTCTTCTTCAAGTGTGATGCTTTTGTCTTCGCCTTTGGTGAGTGCGAGCCTCAGCAAGTCATTGAGTGCGGCAATCATAGATACGGCTACTTTGTTTTCACCAAGCCTTACTTTCATGGCTATTCCATTCATCGCGTTGAATAGGAAGTGTGGGTTCAGTTCATTGCGAAGCTTGGTTAGGTCTGAATGCCGCAAGTCTTTTTTAAGCACTTCAGAGCGATATTTTTCTGTTTGGTAACGAACTAAGAGCTTAAAGAATAGCAGCACAATAAGGTAGGCTGTATACCAAATGAGGCCTTCTATAACCAGGTACCAATGATTGAATAAGTATTGACCGAATGTTTTGAAAGTATAATGCTCAGGAAACCTACAGAACCGTTCGAGTAGTATGGTTAATAATCCGGTAAGTAGTAGGTGGGCGACACCAAATCCGAGTGCAACGATTACTTGTCCGACAATAGCACTTTTGAGTTTCTCGAACGAACTGGATAAAATGAAGCCATTAGCAATCTGACTGAGTAGCCAAATGGAAATAAAGTAAGCTCCTGGCCAGAAAATCACGTTTTCATAACTGGGATTGCTTAATGCTTTTACCCAAAAGAACAGAAACAACAACCCAATACAGAGGGAGTTGGCTATAAAAAAGTTGTTTCTAGGAAAAGTTCTGCTACTCAAGTTTTTGCCTTTTCAATTTATTGGCAAAATAGTGAAATGGTAGCTATTTCAGGCAGCTATTCAATGGCCGGGAGGATAAAATCACCCATCATTTCATTAGCCTGAACCACGTAATTTGGCCACTGCAGATAAAGGCCCTGAGTTATGACGATTACCATGTCCTCATCCGGGAAAATGTTGATATAGTTACCACCATCGCCATCTGCTGAGAGATAGGTAGTGCCATTGAGTTCTCTTAACCAAAAATGATAGCTATAGTCGCCCGAAGAGGTTTCCTCTTTCACATTCATACACGCTTGTACCCATGCCTGTGGAATGATTTGTTCACCTGCCCACTGGCCATCATTCAGGTAAGTAATCCCGATTTTCAGCATGTCTCTTGGAGTTAAATACATCCTTGCTGACCCTTCAGGGTAACCATCAGGCTGGGATTGCCACTTGTAGTTTTCAATACCCAGTTTTGCATAGAAATTATCATGCGCCCAATCCCGGACATTTCCACCTACCATATTGTCCACGGCTTTAAGCATGAGGTTTGGGAGGGCACTGTTGTACCTCCATTCACTACCAGGACCAAGGTTGGTCCTGCTTAGAACAAACGCTCCAAAATCATCAGATTTCCAAAGGAGGGACAAGTCGTTGGATGACCATTCGTCCCACTGAAAGCCTGCGGTCATTGTCAGGCAATCTTCAAAATCCAAACTACCTGTGTTATCATTTTCAAAATAGGTAGCATACTGAGGTAGGTAGTCTGAAATTTTCTCGTCAACACTAATCTCATTTTGCGCCAAAGCGATCCCAAGGATGGTAGAAGTTAAAGCTTTGTTTACAGAAGCAACATAATGCGGGTCTTTGCGACTCCATTGAATATGATCAGGAGTGCGGTCCACCGTTACATTCTCTTCGAATTTAATCGTGTCGTTGTTGCCATAGAAGTATTCCTCCAATGCCAGGTTTCCATCCTTATATACCAGAATGCTGTGGATCTGATTGAAATCAGCTCTAATCACCTTATCCATCATGTTGTGAATGAGCTGGCTGTCAAACCCGGCTTCTGATAGGGTAGATGTGGTCAATCCGTCATTGAGATGTACTGGTTGATGATAGAAATAAGCCGGAATGCTTCTCGGTGAAAGCGTCAACTCAGAAGGCTGGTCAAAAGCCACATTGCCTTCCGCAGGGTAATAATCAGGGTGGGAGATGGCAACTGCACCATTGTTTCTTCCTGCAATTTGGACTGTATGGTTTTCTTCTACTGATGCGTTTTCAAACTGAAATTTACCATTGGCATCAGTGCTTACGGTTGGTCCATCCTCAAGGAGGTTTACTGAGACATTGGGAATGGGTTCTTTGGAATAGGCATCTATGATGGTGCCTGATATGCGGTGTGTAGGCAGGTCTTCTTTACAAGCCCAGTGTAAGAGGGCCGCACAAAAACAAAGGGCACAAAGGAACCTGTTCATCATCTCATTTGGTGTATTAATGTTAAAAAATGGGTTCAACAACATTAATCATTCAATATTGATTTGAAGTTGTAGGTGAAGAAGTTTGTGAGGGGTTGATGAGTAATTGATGTAATGCCCCTGGTTGGTAGATGTAGTAATGATGTAGTCCGGGTATATCAGAACAGACTCGTTTGACCTTTTTGCTCATTGCTTCCATCAAAATTAAGTTCAGGGTAATTGGCAGGTTCCAGACACTCTTCATCATTGACAGGGATCCTTGTTCGCCCGCTTTGTCCGAAGAGTTTTTTCACGGGGAAAACCTCCATTTTCTCTTCAGGAAATATGCGAATAACCTTTTTGAGCTGCTCTAATGTAAGATCAGGATCTATCCAGGCTTGCACACTTTCAGCATCTAAAATGGCCAACTGTCTGGAGCCTTCACTTGCTTTTGGTTTGTTGTGTACTTGTAGGCAAAGCGGATTGGCGTCAGTAGTTACCATCCCAACCGTATTTTTGGTGATACCTTCTGACTTGCTTTCCCAGGTACGCCAGATTCCAGCTACAAACATTGGCTCAAGCGACTTAAGTCTCACATGAAAATTATAGGAGTTTTTGCCTTGCCAATGCCAGTCAAAATACCCGTCAAGCATGACCAGGCACCGTCGTTCCAGTGCTGATTTGAAGAAGGGATTGTCCAGCTTACGGTTGAGCTTTGCATTGTACATTTTCTCTTCAAATAATGTCTCCAGCCGACAGTTAAGGTATCGGTTGGCATACTTCTCATTGTATTGTTCGGTGTCTTTCACAAAGTGAGGAATAAGCCCCCAGGTGTGAAATTGAAACTCCTTTGGGCTTTCACCTGTGATTACCGGGAGTTGCCAATGGTCGAATGCTGTGGTATGGTAGACTGGTCCAAGCGTGAACTTTTCCAGTTCTTTTTCAAGCTTATCGATTTCTGAGGCGTCTTCACCTACGTGCTCAGCATACTTGCGGTATTTCTTGGTAAGATAGCTTACGTCATAGCACATTGCGGATTGCGTTTGTTGAGAGGATTAAGTTAGTAAATTATTTTCCTGAGGGCCTTAATTTTCATTAAAAAACTAAATAAATTAGCAATACTATAAATATTAGTAATATGAAAATAGAACCGGGGTATTATAAGGTGAAAGGGAGGGGTGGATTTTTGGGAAAGCAGACCAGTCACTACCTCCGTGTGTATTATAAGGGAAAGAAGAAATACCTACAGTTTGACCATGGACTACCTACGGCTGCCGAGGACAATGAAGAGGATGTAATTCATGGATATACCATTATTAAGAAAATCTCCAGGCCTATTGAGGTCAATAAATTGAAAGTAAGCGTGGAGTGGCAGGATGAGGATGGAGATGCTTTTAGTATGCAAGCCCGCAATAGTGTTACATTTGATCGTATTTTTAAGTTTTTCCCTCGCGTGTTTAAAGCGTTTAAACTTTGACATAAAAAAAGCAGGACTTACATCCTGCTCTCTGCTTTTTCGAATAGTTATCAATCAGATTTGCTTGGAGTCCAACTCTAAAATCTCTTCTTCGAGTTGCTCCGCACTTTTACCTGTTTTTTCCTGGAGGATTCCGATGAGCTCATCGGCTTTACCTTCAGCCATTTTCAAGTCATCATCAGTCAATTCTCCATATTTTTCTTTCAATTGGCCTTTTAACTGGTTCCAATTGCCTTTTATCTGTAAATCCATAATTACTGGGGTTAGTTTTAAAATTTGTTTATTCTACTGTATTAACGAGCTCAAGATGAGATTGTTATCAATTCAGGCGATACATTTGGTCTTAATATTATTCCTTTCCACTTTTATGTGCAGTGATAAGTGTGGGTCAATAAAGGAGGCTGTCTCAAAAGGTCTTAACAAACAGTCATCCTGAATTTATTTCAGGATCTTAACCGTGATTAAGCAGTTAAAATCAAAGATTCTGAAACAAGTTCAGGACGACTCTAACCTTTTGAGACAGCCTCTCTAGAATAGAAATAAATACTGAAACTAGCCATTAAATCGCTTGAACAAACTAATGGCATTATGCCCACCAAACCCGAAGGTGTTGTTCATGGCCACATCTACTCTTATTTCTCTGGCTTCATTGGCTACAATGTCAAAACCTTTCGAAATCTCTGGATCAAGATCATGAAGATTGATGGTAGGAGGGATGATATGGTCATTGATAGATTTTACACAAAAGATACTTTCTATAGCTCCAGCTGCTCCCAGCAAATGCCCAGTCATAGATTTGGTGGCACTTATATGGAGGTTTTTGGGATTGCTTCCAAAAGTGTTGGTGATGGCCTTGATTTCGCTAATATCCCCAACAGGAGTAGAGGTAGCATGTGCATTGAGATAGTTGACATCTTCAGGGTTTAACCCAGCCTCATCTAAAGTATTTTGCATGGCTCTCGAAGCACCCAGTCCTTCCGGGTGTGTGGCGGTCATGTGGTAGGCGTCTGCCGTCATGGAAGCTCCCACTACTTCTGCATAGATTTTTGCGCCACGCTTTTTAGCATGTTCATATTCTTCTAAAATTAACGTGCCAGCACCTTCTCCCATTACAAAGCCATCGCGATTAACATCAAATGGCCTGGACGCTCCTTCAGGGTTTTCGTTGTTGGTAGACATGGCTTTCAATGCATTGAATCCGCCTATTGAAGCCTCAGTGATACCTGATTCTGAGCCACCGGTTACGAATACTTTTGCTTTACCCAGGCGGATATAGTTGAAGGCGTCCATGATGGCCGAATTTGCCGTAGCGCAAGCCGCAACCGTGGTATAGTTAATCCCCATTAATCCAAATTTCATTGAGATCATCCCTGATGCCATGTTGGTAATAAGTTTGGGAATGAAGAACGGACTGAACCTTGGAGTGCCGTCACCTTTTGCATATTCCTTTACTTCTTGTTCAAATGTATCCATACCTCCTTGCCCGGACCCCCAGATTACACCGATATCGAAAGGATCCATTTTGTCCAGTTCCAATCCACTGTCTGCCATGGCTTCAGAAGTGGCATAGAGTGCATATTTGGTAAATAAATCAGTACGTTTGATCTCATTTCTATCCAGGTATAATTCTGGTTGAAAGTCTCTGATTTCACAGGCGAAGGTGGTTTTGAATTTATCCGGATTGAAACGGGTAATTGGTTTAGCACCAGAGAACCCATTGATGGCGTTTTGCCACGTTTCATTTACAGTATTTCCTAGTGGAGAAATGGCACCTAAGCCAGTTATAACTACTCTTTTCATGAAGTGATGTTTTCTAAAATGGTTTGCTTTATTTGATAAAAATCCTGGTCTGCAGTGAGTCGTGAAACTTGTAATGCACCCAGTAGGTTAGTCGTAATCATTAATGCTTTTGTTCGGGGGTCTTCTTTAAACTGAAAATCACCGGAGGATTTTCCGTCTTCAAGGATGTCCGTTAAACCACTCAAAATGATGGAAGCAAGGTTTTTTATATCATCCTGAATGACCTGCTCCATAGTGTAAAGGTCAGTAGCCAATGATCCAACAAGGCACACCTGACCTGCCAGCTTTCGAGATTCATAAATCGAAAAAAAATCTTGAATTCTTAATATTGGCTTCTTGTTCTTATTTTTTTCGAACAATACATTGGCTTCTTGAATATGCTGAGCGATCAGCGCCTGACCAAGTGTGGTTTTCGAAGGAAAGTGATAGTGAATAGAGGCTTTTTTGATCCCCAGGTTTTTTGATATATCAGCAAAACTAAAAGCATTATACCCCTTGGATAATACTAGTTCATTCGCAATGTTGATAATGTCACTTCGGGTAGACATAATTTGTCATACGAGGTACAAGAAAAATTGTTACCTACTAGTAGGTAGGTGGTTAAAAATATTGTTGGTGACAGAATGCTTCAGTTGGTGAGGTTACCGATTAAATGGATCGGAGAATTTTTCGTCTTCCAATATACTCTTATCTGTAAGAGTACCCAGAAAGGCAATGATGGCCTCTTTTTCTGCCTTGGTGATGTTGAGCACTAATGGTTCTCCATTTTCATCCTTTAAGATTGGATCAAGGTTTTCAGTGGCCAAAAGCCCTGTACTGTAATGTTCAATGACTGAATCAAGAGTTTGAACACCACCATTGTGCATATAGGGGGCAGTGTAGACTACATTTCTCAGTGATGGGATTTTAAACTTGCCTTGATCAGATCGTTGGCCGGTAGTCTTTTCTAGCCCTACATCTTGTGGGTTCATTTCAAGCCCGATATTCGAAAACCCCTGGCTTCCTCCGCCACCTCCACCTTCGAGATAGCCTGATGGATCCTGCACCTGGTGACACGAGTTGCAGTTGTATGTTTCAAAAAACAGGGACATGCCTCTTAGTTCTTTTTCATCCAAACCTTCATTTGTTTGCTGAAAAATGTCAAAGCGGGTTTTATTGGTTTGGATGGACGTGATGAATTCTACAAGCGAAGAAGCTATGAATTCTGATCTGGCACTTGAGGTGGAGAAAAAATTCTGGAAAGGTTTTTTATAATAACTAAGACTATTGACACGATCTTCAAGTTCCTTAAGACTATTGAACCCATGTTCATGATTATTAACAAAAGGCTGAAGGACCATTTGCAATAATTCCTGTTCTCTTCCATCCCAAAACAATGGTGCGCTGACAGAAGTATCTTCAGGGAAACTGATTTGAAGATTTTGAATTGGCATACTGTTTCTGGTTGTGAGATTACCTGCCACCCCTTTACTCAAAGCCAAGTTATCGGCAAAGCCGTATTCCTGCTTGTGGCAAGAGGCACAGGATACTGATCGATCGGCTGATAAATTAACATCATAAAACAAGGCTCT
The DNA here is from genome assembly GCA_040218045.1 of Marinoscillum sp. Lineage (GTDB taxonomy): Bacteria > Bacteroidota > Bacteroidia > Cytophagales > Cyclobacteriaceae > Marinoscillum. The sequence continues at coordinate 18,700 of JAVJQA010000004.1, read as the reverse complement.
CCCGAGTTCTCGGCTGCTGAGAATAGAGCCTGGTGATGGTAAGTTATCATCAATGATATCTGGCTCGGTTTCCTGACAGGAGAATGAAATAACAAGGACAATAGCTAGGGATAGGGCAACTGGTTTCATGGTAAGGTGATTTTCATAGCATAAACTGGATAAAAGTTACTAAATAACTATCAAACTAACACTTTAGTATATGTAAGAGTTGCAATTGCAGGGTTAGGGGACATTAAAAGTAGATTCTTTGAACCGTAACTTTGGCTAATAATCTTTAGTAAATTTGAGTGTCAAATGAATGACCACTGGCCTGTGAATCCATTCCGCAGGAAAGTTTCATACAGTATGGAAATGTCAAAAAGATGGGAGCTGGAAGTTTGTCTATGACTGATATGATTTAGTCAAACTCGATGAAAATAAAGGAATCATCTTCTTTGCCCCCTGCAGCTCGATAGGCCTTTCGTGCCACTTCATTGCTATTTTCTGTTGCTACCCAGGCAGTTGCACATTCTAGTTCTCTTTGAGCATACTCAATGATAAATCTGAGTAAATTTTGCCCAATGCCTTGTCCCTGATAGGACTCAATAACTGACGCTTCATTGATGAATAATTCCGGGTCTTTATCAGGATGAACATAATGAACTCCGGACACCATTCCAACAATTTTCTTTTCATCAACGGCAATTATCATGTGATGCCTTGGATCGGAGAGAAATTCCCGGGCCCTGTCCTCTTTTACAGGATAATCAAAGAGTTCTTGACCTATGATAATGAGTTGTTCCAGGTCTTCTAAAGTGGCGGGTTTTATATGAATATGATCGGGCAGTTTGCGCATAAGTGTGAATGATGAACATCTTGGACAAATATGGGAAATCAAATGTTAGACTCAAGGGGCGAATACCTATGTGGTATGATTTAAAGATTGAATGTGAAAAATCCATGAGACACTTCCGTTGCGTATGTAGTGCTGTGGATGTGGAGCTATATCACCAACGTTAAATGTACCAAAACTCATCAATATGAAGTATTTTCTGATCTATTGTTATTCATCAAGTGAATACCATCTCATTGATACATCAAAACTAAACCATTTCTTAGGGTCTGAAGTATTGTTCGAATTTTCAGTAAACGAATATAAGATCGCCACCAAGGTACTGGTTAGCCTCCGACTTGAAAACAGGTTGGCATCCCGTTAACAAAAAGTAATAACATGTACTACTCTGAAGCATGGTTTTAGATGAGAGGCCCATGTCATTCTCCCGAATACCGTCTGATCAATTTTGTAGAAAGAATTTAATCCTACTTGTCAAGTTAGATACTGAAATGAATTCAGCATGACCCTACTTAGTTTTAATCTCCGCTCTATCACACTAGTGGTCATACTGAACTTGTTTCAGTATCTGTGGTTATAACTTGACAAGGATTAATTACTGCTTTGGTGTGTTTAAAATATATCATAGCTTTGTGATTCAAAGTACTTTTAATATATGAGATATTTTGTTTGTGAGCAGTCAATAGTGCGTAAGATATGGGGTAGGAGCGAATTGGTATTATTCATTTTTGCTGGAGCATCTGCTGAGTTTGCCTTAAACAAAGCCGTAGACTGGCTATACTTCACTGGTCGCTTGCCAGCTGATCCCTTGGGTAGACTGTTCTCCACAGTTGCTTATGCACAGCGTATTATTTACCTCCCTCATGATGAGGCAACTGCAGCCATAGATTCTATAGCTAGCATTCATCAGGACGTTGAGAACAAGCGTCAATCGAGCATACCTCAGTCTTCTTATCGAGACGTGCTTTACATGTTGATTGATTACACCATAAAAGTGCATGATCAATTTGAGAGGAAACTTACCTGGATTGAAAAGGAGGAGGTCTTTGATGTTTTTTACAGAATGGGTGTCCGAATGAAAATTGAGGGTTTACCTGGAACCTACAGTGAATGGGCTGTAGATCGTGGAGCACATTTGATTGCTGATTTGGAGAGGAGTAGTTTCACCAATGATTTGTATCAACGATATCGTGAGAGCCTTGGTAATGTGAGGTATTGGGTTTTAATTCAGGTACAGAAAATCTTATGTCCAAATCGAGTGAGGGAGTTGCTAAGGTTCAAAATCAACATCTTAACACCAGTACTTTTAAAGAGCTATCAAATCATCCGATTTTTGAGAATGGATGGATTGATTCGTTTGATATTTCTGCCCTCAGCTTATAAAGAACAAATTAAAGGGCTAAACAGGTCAAAGTGAAATTTACCTATCCAAATTCCTGTATGTTAAGTTACTATTAACCAGTGTTTTGAGCTGGGTGTTCCTCATAAACACTTATTGTTTTAATTCCGTAAACAAGTATCTTGTATAGACTTTAAAAAGGGAGGTACTTTGATAGATTGCTTTAAATGCCTGGTTATATGCTTGACCATGATGACTATGAGCTTAGCCAATGAATGCTATGGCCAACAGTATCATGTAGATGTAGGTATTCGCTGCCAGAAAACAATCGGACTTTATTTTGAAAATGGTATTGCTAGTCAATGGTCATTGGATCAGTTGGCCAATCAAAGACTTTACCTGGGATTAGGTTTTGTAAGTTCCAGGTTAGGGTCTGCATTGGGAACCAACGCCATTAAGCAAGATAATTATCAGATATGGCTGGCATATTACTTCAGAAAGGATAAGAAGCTAAGATCATTTGCAAGCCTGAACAGCGGATACTTTATAGCCAATTATGAAGAAGAAATCTTCGATGTGCTGGACAATTCATCTATGCTGCTTTCGGGTAGTTCAGGTGTGGAGTATACTTTGCCCCTGAAACTTAAACTCAACGCTGCTATTGGGTATAACCTCATCTCTGGAAACGGAGAGGAAGGTCCCGGCACTCTTTACCCTTTGTTTGCTCAATTCACTGTTTATTATCCACTTAGATGAAATATATGACATTCAACAAGGGATTAGTTTTAGCAACCTGGGTCTCATTGACAGCTGTTTTTTGTTCTTGTGATGCCGATCCGGTGATTACAGAAGATCTGCTGGATGGCCAAATGATCTTTGATTCATCGATACTCTATCCGGAGCGTTACCTCGTTTCAGTAAGTAACCCATCACCAACCAGCGAAGAAGCAACACGGCCCGTAATCATTATGTGTCACGGATATAGTGCTTCTACATTCGAGTGGCAGGAATTTGTAGATTGGTCAGGAGATACAGAAGACTACTCTGTTTCCCGTGTACTTCTCGGCGGTCACGGAAGGACTTATGAGGATTTCAGGTCTTCGAGTTGGCATGACTGGCAGCAGGCCATTTTTGATGAGTATGAAGCGCTGCTCAGCGCGGGTTATACCAATTTGCACCTAGTCGGATCCTCTACCAGTGGTGCGCTGATTCTTGAGGCTTTGTCGTCGGGTTATTTTGCAGATAAAATACCACCAGGAAGTGTCGTATTGGTCGATCCGATTGTCATACCTTCTGCTAAAATTTTACCATTGATAGGCGTTCTCGGGCCTTTGATAGGATACAGTACCTCGGAGAATACCGACGGAGAAAAGGTTTACTGGTATACCTACAGGCCCCAAGAAACATTGCAAGAGCTGCAAGCTGTTATCAAGAGGGTTCGAAAGAATCTCCAACGAGGTTTTAAGCTCCCATCTGGTAGCTATTTGAAGGTCTTTAAATCAATCAGTGATGGGAATGCTGATCCTGTAAGCGCGGTGCTAATTTATAAGGGAATTGATCAGCAGAATACCGATCAGGTGGAGGTGGACATGATCGACTCTGACTTGCACGTATTTACCAGGCTGGACTTTCGGGAGGAAGAAGTATCAGCCAAAGATCAGCTGCTGCAAGAGCAAACTTTTGCCGATATGGTTCAAATTGTTTTAACGCATTAAAAACCAGATTTTACTTACAGCGAACCCTTTTTCATTTGCTTGACCGCATAGTCACAAGCTCTGGCAGTCATAGCCATATAGGTGAGTGATGGGTTCTGAGGAGGGGAAGAAGCCATAAATGACCCATCAGTCACAAACAGGTTTTTGATGTCATGCGTTTGATTCCAGCCATTCAGGACTGAGGTCTTTGGATCTCGGCCCATTCTTGCAGTTCCCATTTCATGAATGACGGAGCCCGGCATCAATCCTGCATCAAACGAATTGACACTTTTTAGACCACTGGCCTCAAGCATTTCTACGGCGGTTTTCTTCATATCTTTCCTCATTTTTATTTCATTTTCACCGTATTCCATGTCTATTTCCAAAACGGGCATTCCCCACTTGTCCTTTTCCGTTGCACTAAGAGTTACCTGGTTTTTATACTCAGGAAGTGTTTCTCCATAACTTTCAAAAAAAGCAGTCCATTCACCGGGCTTTGTTAGTCCTTCTTTCCAATCTGCACCGATTCCCGGTTGATAGAATCCCCTGGTCCAGTCTTTTCTACTTGTATAGTTCTCAAAGGAGAAGCCTCGTATGTAGTCCTGATCATTTTTTTCCAGATTCCTAAATCTCGGAATGTAAACACTTGCAGGGCGCTGACCATGATAAAATTTGTCACTTAACCCAGAGTATTCCCCCGTGGCACCTATACCAGCATGATGATCCATGAGATAATGGCCAAGAGCACCACTGGAATTAGCCAGACCAGTTGGGTATTGCTCATTGGCAGACTGCAGCAGAATTTGTGCACTTGCCAATGTGGAGGCATTTAAGAACATGATTCTTGCAAAAAACTCTGTGGATTCTCCGGTTTCAGTGTCTACCACATTCACGCCTTTTACTTTATTGGTCTCCTTATCGTAAATCAGGTTGGCCACATTGCTATAGGGTCGAATGGTGAGATTTCCAGTCCTGGCAGCATCTGGCAAAGAGGCAGAGTTGCTTGAATAATACGCTCCAAACACGCATCCTCTATGGCAGAGATTACGATTGTGGCATTTAGTACGGCCATTATGGTTTTGAGTAAGAATCGCCATACGGCTTATGATCAAATCACGCTCAGAAAATGCTTCCTTTATGCGCTTCTGTAGATGTTTTTCAAACACATTCATCTCAAAAGGAGCCATAAACTGACCATCAGGAAGCTGTGGAATGCCGTCTTTGTTTCCACTTACTCCAATGTATGATTCGATATAATCGTACCAGGGAGCTATGTCTTTGTATCTAATTGGCCAATCAATCCCCACACCATCTTTAACCGGGGCCTCAAAATCATAATCGCTTAGTCTAAAGACATGTTTAGCCCAAAGAAGGGAACGACCACCCATGTGATAACCGCGATACCAGGTAAAAGGCTTCACTTGTTCGTAAGGATGATCACTGTCTTTTACCAAAAAATGCTTTGTGTTTTGACCGAAGAGGTACAGATTACTCTGAACTTCATAATCTTTCTTTTCTTCTTCGCTCACCATATTTCGCATGGGTACATCCCATGGATCTGTGTTTTCGGTAGTATAGTCTTTAATATGCTCTACCATTCGTCCTTTTTCCAGCACCAGCACTTTGAGTCCTGCCTGGGTTAGTTCTTTAGCCGCAATCCCACCGCTCATTCCCGAGCCGATCACAATGGCGTCATAAGTATTTTGTTGTGTGCCTTTTCCGAGGATATTATATGTCTGCATGGTGTTGATTTTAGAATTTAAGCCAGGTATGTCCGTAATTCAGGGTGGTATCGTCAATAGTGACATCTCCCTGGTAATCTCCGGGTACTGCGAGGTAGTTACTGGCTACGGTTTCGCCTTCTTGTGAGGTAAAGAATCCAATCAGCGTGTACTTTTTAAATGCTTTATACCAGGCAAATTCATCGGTGTTGGCAAAGGCGTTGTGATCAATTGTTTCTAGAGCTCCTATAAAGTTGGTGGATTCCATGGCATCAATCAATTGTGCTAATCCTTCATGCATTATTTGTTGTTGATCAGCATTCATGCATTTGGCAAAAACTTCATCCAGGAAGAGATGTGTATTTGCTTCACTTGCTGCTTTGGATTTGGTGGATGGAAGTATCAGATCGATCGCTTTAATCACCGCTTTTTGCTCTGCTTGAGAAAAGAATAAGCCGTCTGATTCAGGAGTGGGCGAAGAACAACTGGCGATGAAACCAGTAAGTATAGAGGGAAACAAGGCATGCGTGGAGGCAAGACCCAGTGTTTGCAAAGCTTCTCTTCGTTTCATCAGGTTTGAGGTTATGTTTTATGGAAATTAGTGAAAAATCCATAAATACTACTTGCAATCTTGATTGGAACTCTACCAAATGAATGGTCAAATGTCGACTTTTGAGGTATGATTTGTCACCGGTTACAAACTCTATCTGGTTACAACCAACCGATAACCAATCGCTCTGAGGTTTTCAATACGGATAGATTTGTCATTGCTTAGATACTTCCTCACACGGGAAATGAAAACATCCATGCTGCGTGCAACAAAAAAGCCATCCTTCTCCCAGACATCTTTAAGAAAAACATCTCGTTCCACGACCTGATTGGGGTTTTCGAAGAAGAGTTTCAGTATCTGGTTTTCTTTATATGTCAGCTGGAAAGTAGTATTATCTACAGTAAGATTTTGATTATGGAAATCTAACCGGCTATTGCCTAGTAGAATCTCGGTTTTACTCTGTGGTTCACTGGATTTTTGGTTGGCGAAATAGGGTGTCCATTGAACTGACAGCCATGCGATCAGAAGGATTAGAAATACAAGGAAAGGCCAGATGTCTGCCTGACTAATGAGGAAATTGCTCCTTGATGGAAACATCACGGCAAAGTTCTTTTGAACACCATCTGCTTCAATTCTAAGGTCTTTGAGAGGGGTAGGGTTGGAAGATTTGATTTGTGTCACATGGATGAGCGTATCATCTTCGGCATTATAAACACCGATTTCATAATCCATTGTAATATTTCGTGCCGAAAAAGCTTTTTGGATCAAACTGTCCACTGTCTCGCTGGTTGCTGGTGTATTTGTCTGGACAAAGAAATAATTGGCAGACTTCTTCTCAACTACTACTTTTTCTGAAATGGTGTCGCCTGCTTCGTAAAGTGCCGAGGAAACCATGTGATCAAAGGAGGTTGCATTGGCATCATAGGCCCTGGAAAACCAATGAAGCTGAACGAAGACGAAAACCCCTAAAACAACACTGCCGTAAATTATCCGCTTTCTCAAGGTTCTTTTTTTAAGTTAAAAATACCCAGATGAAGTCTCGGATGAAAGGATTTGTAGCTTTTTAACATTCGTTTAACACTTCTTTACACTACTTAACTATTGTTTATAAATGAGGCAGCTATGCTTGCCAGATGAAAATATCCGCACTTTTAAAAGAGCATTCTCTGGTCGTATTGTCAGTACTATTCCAGCTAGCTGCTTTACTAATGATGGCTCTTGATCCTGAACCCCATGGGTTTGGAATACTGACTTTATGGATTGCACCCATTCTTTTAATAATTGGTTTGATACTTCCAGCCGTTGCGCTGGCCAGGTTTGCAGCGTTGAAAGATTGGAAAAAGAAGTTGAGCACCTCACCTTACAAATCACTTGGATTTCTGATGGTTTTTGGTATTTCATTCATCACTTATTTCCTAACATTGGAACCTACAGCTTCGCTGTGGGACTGTTCGGAAACCATTGCTGCGGCCTATAAGCTCCAGGTTCCACATACGCCTGGCACACCTCTAACCCTTTTGATCGGAAGGCTTTTCTCTATGCTGGCATTTGATGATGTGACCAGGGTAGCATGGTGTGTAAATCTGATGGCGGGTTTCTTCTCAGCTTTGGCAGTCGGGTTTGCATATTTGATCACCTGGCATTTTGGAAAGCGCATAATCCCCTCAAGATGGCCACTGATTTTTGGAAGTATTGGAGGTGCTTTATGCCTGACCTTTTCAGATTCTTTTTGGTTTTCGGCTGTGGAAGCAGAAACGTATGGACCATCAGTGTTTTTTATGGTCTTTTTGATATGGCTCACCATAAAGGGCGCCGAACATGAAGGTGCAGCCAGAAAGCGCCATGTTTACCTGTTGAGTTATCTGGTGGGGCTGTCTTATTGCATTCACCCTATGTGTATCCTGATCCTGCCAGTGTGCTTCCTGATCTGGCGTTTCAGAGCGCCAAACCAAAGTTGGAAACAGATGGGTATTTCATTTTTGATGGGCGTTGTGAGTATTTTATTCATTAGCAAAGTGATTGCGGTAGACCTGTATGAATGGGCTTTTCAACTGGATTTATTATTGGTTAATCAGCTATCTATGCCCTTTTACTCCGGGGTTTTTTTATTGCTCGTATTGCTGGTTACTGTGAGCATCCTGCTATGGAAAAAGTTTACAAAATCCAGGGCGATTGTCGTTTGTATTTGGTTGGTCATAGCTGGGTTTACGCCATATCTCATGCTGTTCATTCGTTCGGGGCAAATGCCCCCAATAAACGAATTCACTCCAAACAATCTGGCCAAAATTAAACCCTATATGAACCGGGAATCCTATCCTGGACGGCCTTTGGTTTTTGGACCTTACTATGATGCGAAAATCACAGAGGTAAATCACAAGGCCAAGTCTTATGTGAAGGAGGAGGATGGGTATAAAATGGTAGGAGAGGTGCCGGAATATGTCTATGAACAAGGTCGCAAAACACTTCTGCCCAGAATCTACAGCAATGACCCCAATCATATGGCAACCTATCAGCGGTGGACGGGTTTATCCAAAGGAGAAAAGCCCCGATTTTCCGACAATCTGAAGTTTATGATGCACTATCAGATAGGGCATATGTATGGCCGATATCTGATGTGGAACTTCGCTGGTAGGATCAGTGATGTGCAGCATGCTGGTTGGCAGGCACCGTGGCATGGTTTGCCAGATAGATCTGCAATGAGTTACAATCGGGCCAGCAATCAGTATTTTATGATCCCCTTTTTGTTGGGTTTGCTGGGGATGTTTTTCCAGCTCAGACGTGACCGGAATGACTTTATCACCAACCTTTCTTTTTTCCTGATCACAGGCCTTTTACTGACTCTTTATCTGAATGGCACGCCAAATGAGCCCCGGGAGCGAGATTATATCTATGTGGGATCTTATGTGGCATTTAGTATCTGGATCGGGTTGGGAATGATGGCAATAATGCATCGGTTGAGTACCAAAGCAGTACCATATCTCGGTGCCTTCCTTTTAATCATTCCGGTTTGGATGGCCTATCAAAATCTGGATGATCACAATCGATCTGGCCGGACTTTTCAGACTGCTTACACACGCACAGTTTTGGGAAGTTGTGATCCCGGAGCGATTCTGTTTACTGGTGGTGACAATGACACTTTTCCCCTTTGGTACATCCAGGATGTGGAGGGATTCCGAACTGATGTGCGAGTCAAGGTTTTGAGCTATTTCAATGCTGACTGGTACATTGATCAGTTGAGCCGGACTTACTATGACTCACCTGATTTTAACCTCACCCTAAGGACTGGCGACAATCAGTATGGACCTTATGATCCAGTATATGTGCAAGAGCGCATGCAAGCACCAATTGATTGGGGAAAATATATGGAAGCAATCAGGCAAAAGAGCCCACAACTTCGGATTCAGGGAGCCAACTCAGAGCTTTATTTTATTCCTTCCCGGAAAATCAACATCCGAACTTCCAAAGGCTCCTTACAAGTAAATCTGAATGGCTCTTACTTACCTAAGAGTGAAATGGCTATCCTGGATTTGATCTACTCCAATGATTGGGAACGACCGATCTACTTCAACTTTACTTCCCTAAATACACTTAATATTGACCTAAAACCTTATGTAGTACAGGAAGGATTGGTTTACCGGTTGAAGCCAGAAAGATACATAGGGGATGAACTACCAATGGATTTGGAACAATCCTATGAACATCTTGTAGTCAATGCAGATTATTCTAACCTGGGTAATGAGCGTGTGTATTTCAACTATGAGGACTACCAAGCCCGGATGATTAATCCGCTTCGGTTTGCATTTAATCAGTTGATCAATAGCTATGCGGAATCAGGAAACCAAAAGAAAGTGCTGGAGCTCTCACAGTTTGCTTATGAAAACTTCTACTTCGATCATTTGGAGCCATCTTATGCAGATGTACAGCTAAGTGCCTTTTTGAATGCTACTGACCAGAAGGAAAAAGCCCGAAACCTGATTCACAGGTTGAATGCATATTTTGTTGACAAGATTGGAAGACAGCTTAAAATGGGAGAGGAGCCAGAACGAAACGATGTACTGGTATTGCAAGAGTCTGTGAGAATCCTTAAAGATCCTGAAGTGAAACAGCGGTATGATGCATTGCTGGCTTCAATGAAGTGAGTGTCTGAAGTTTGCACCTAATCTCCCATTGATGCCAGTTTTACAACTCGCGTATAAAAATGTCTTTAAACTCTATGCCCTGTCCTTCGGCCTGGAGTGCTATAAAGCCCTCCTTCAAAGGAGTGCCATCTACTTTGATGGCTGGGTCAAACCCACTTGCTACTTCACCACCAATCTGCGGTTTGCTGTATTGGAGTACCGTGTCACCTTCCACTACATGGTAAATGATTGAGTCTCCATAAACGATGAGCTCTCCGTGTATCCATTGATCCCAAGGATAAGTTTCGGATGTGGAGTTGATGCAATGCTGTGGGTCCAGCTCGCCCTGATAAACCACATGGGTTGCTGGTGAACACATATTGCCAGTCGGACGGGGACCTTTGTCTTCATCTGCAAGTATTTGGTACTCGACGCAGATGGGCCAGTCTTGTTCTTTGAGTATGGTTTTGGGATTCTGGGAGTGAAACATGACTCCACTGTTGCGGTTCACATAATCAGGTGCATCTTCCATCAATTGGTCTGTAAAGCGATAAGTGAATTTAAGATGGAAGGAAGAGAACGGCTGGTCATAAAATAGATGGCCAAACCGGTTATCAAATGTGTCATAATCATCATAGCTCACACGAATCTTACCATCTACCACGCGAAAAGTGTTGGCGTAATTGTCACCTGGCTCATGGTGATGAAACTTGGCAGTCCAACCATCCAGATCCTGTCCATTGAACAAATTGATCCATTCTTCTTGAGTTTGTTCTTCAGTTTTGGAACTGGTGCACCCCACTAAAGCTAAACTGATAAAAAATAGGAGTAGATTTTTAAGTTGGCTCATTTTATTGATTCTGATTCAAGGCTAATTTACTACATATTGAGTCTCGAACCAATGACCAGATTTTTTATCCTTTGAGTGCCAAATTGCTTAAGTGTCTTCAGATAGTAGCTCTACCACCAGTTACCTGAATAGTAGCACCATTGATGTAGCTGCCACCCTCTGAGGCCAAAAGCACATATGTAGCTGCTAGCTCTGCGGGTTGTCCCGGACGCTTCAAGGGTGTGTTTTTTCCAAAATTTTCTACTCGTTCGCCAGGCATTGTAGCCGGTATTAGCGGTGTCCAGATTGGACCAGGCGCTACGCAGTTTACCCGTATACCTTTTTCACCCCATAGCTGTGCGAGGTTAGAGGTGAAGTTCTGGATAGCACCTTTAGTGGCCGCATAATCCAAAAGAATGGGAGTAGGATTGTATGCGTTTACAGATGTAGTGTTGATGACCGAATTTCCTGGTTTTAAATGCGGTTCCGCTGCTTTGCAGAGATAAAACATCGCATGGATATTGGTTTTAAAAGTATACTCCCACTGCTCTGAGGAAATGTCCTGAATAGACTCATGAGCCATTTGATATGCCGCATTATTGACGAGTACATCGATCTGTCCAAACTTCTCCATAGTGTTTTCAATGATTTTGCGACATTGCGCTTCTTCACTGATGTCTCCGGGCTGAAGTAACGCTTCTCTTCCTGCTTCCCTGATCAGTTCAGCGGTCTTCTGAGCGTCTTTCTCTTCCTTTTCTAAATAGGATATGACTACATCGGCGCCTTCTCTCGCAAAGGCAATAGCTACTGCTCTACCAATGCCAGAATCTCCTCCGGTAATGATAGTTTTCTGTCCTTCCAGCTTACCCGAACCTTTGTAGGTGGTTTCTCCATGATCGGGTCTTGGGCTCATTTTATCCGTCAGTCCCGGCTCGCCCTGTTTTTGGCTTGGGAACGGTGGAGTAGTATATTTTTCTTTCGGGTTTCTATTTTTTGTTTCTAATTGGCTCATGGGAAGATGTGTTTTGTCTGGATAGAAATATGAAAAACTCGTGCCAAAAAATCAGTAAGTCGTACCTTTTGCGAATGCTATGAGTTCATAATTTAGCCATATCACGCCATTGGTTCATTTTTGGTGAATGAGTATGATATTATTTTTAAGTGGCTTAGAGTCAGTATGGCTTTTCAGCATTGGGCATTGTTGAGTTTGTCCACACACTGTTGGGATGAACTACAGCGTCTCCAGCGAAAGAAATATTCCAACTCCCTAATGAGGATATCCTTAAACTCAATTCCCTGACCTTCTGCCTGAAGCCCGATATAGCCTTTGGTTAGAGGTGTTCCATTCACTTTCATGGCAGAGTCATAGCCATTGGCAACCTCACCACCTATTTGTGGCTTGCTGTATTGGAGCACAGTATCTCCCTCCACTACATGCAGGATCAGCGAATCACTATAAACAATCAGTTCACCATTCACCCATTGATCCCATGGATAGGTTTTAGATGAGGAGCTAATGCAATGTCTGGGGTCTAAACCGCCTTTTATAGCTGACGTCAGTACCGGGCGAGCACATATTGCTAGGAGGGCGCGGGCCGTTGCCCTCATCGGCCAGCATTTGGTACTCCACTGAAATTGGCCAGTCCTGCTCTTTTAGGATACTCTCTGGGGCTTGTGAGTGAAACATAATCCCACTATTGCGATATGTGTAACTCGGGGCATCGTCCATCCACTGGTCAGTAGAGCTATAAGCAAACATAAGGTGAAAAGAGGAAAATGCCTGGTCACAAAACAGGTGACCATACCTATTGTCAAAAGTGTCGTAATCATCATAACTCACTAGTATGTTGCGCTTTGCTACTCGAAAAGTGTTGGCATAGTTATCACCGACCTCATGGTGGTAAACTTAGCTATCTACCCGCAGAGATCTTTGCCGTTGAAAAGACTTGACCACTCTTGCGGCGGTTGTGTTGTTTTGATGGAGGAGCAGGAAACGAGGGTGAAACCAATGAATAATGAAAGAATGTATTTTGAATGCTTCATGGGTAAGATGAATCTTAAAGTTTGATGTAAAATAGCCTAAGTAGACGAGTGTGGAATGGATGCAGCTGGAGGTTTTTCAGGCAGATTTATTACAGATTTCTTAAAAGTATGGCGACTCTTGCTTTCTTCTTTTTAACACTGAATTGGTCAATCTATATATAATATTGCTATAATATTGCTTAACCCAGGTAATGTCCAAATCGCTTAATCAAAAGACATACGTTTTCGCCCTTCTGCTAATTGGCGTAATAGTCAACTCCGCAATCCTGTTGGTCTATGGCCAGCGGCCAGATTTGTATGATGTGCGAGTCTATGTGAACGGAGCTGATTATTTGTTGGAAGTAGGATCTTTTGAAAGTGTTCATCATGTTTTCTATGGCTTACACGTGGCTATCATAGCTTTCAGTAGGTTACTTGTTCCGGGCGAGATTTTGCCGGTCATTATTTTCCAAATGATCCTTGCGGTGCTAGCCACCGTGGCATTGTATCATGCGGCTTATAAACTTTTTAAGAATCGGTACGCAGCATTTTTGAGTGGCCTGGTATTTCTGTTTTGGTGGGATTGTCTTCACTGGAATGGTACGGTGATGTCTGAGTCTCTGTTCTGTAGTCTCACTATACTCATTATCTACCTTTTAGTACATTTTGATAACCGAAAAACGGACTTTGCCAGACTGGCCATTGCAATGCTAGCATTGTGCTTTACCCGACCTACCTTTATTGTGGTAGTGGTAGGGTTGGCTGCCTATTTTCTCTTTTCCTACTGGAATTATTTGAGAGCACTCTCCATGAGGAAAAAGTTGCTATCGGCATCAGTTCTTGCGATGATTAGTCTACTGGGCGCCACTCTGATGTTTCAAAAGTGGGATTTTACGGTAGACTACATCAGTGGGGAGGTGGTCACTTATATGAGCACGGTGCAGGAGTCTTCACTGTATCATGAAACCCTACACACGCCCTTGGCGAATGCTTCAGTTGGTCTGTCTGACAGTAAGTGGGGCATCGTGAGGATTACGAGCTTCATCATCGATCACCCGGGCTATTTCTTCACTCTGGCCATTAAGAAGGTGTACTATCTGCTCACTTTTCAGCGACCATATTATAGCACCTGGCACAATTTATTCAGCGCTCTCTGGATGGCTATGATGTATTCATGTTTTGTTATTGGTTTTCTCCACTGCACGCATCGGCCAATTAAAGCCTTCGTGATAACTGTGATTATAGTGAATTGCTTACTGATCGGCATCTCTTCAGTGGACTGGGATAACCGTTTTTATATCCCCATGGAACCGGGAATTGTTCTGTTCGCGGGTTTTGGGGCTTATAAAGTTTTGGGAGAGGTGTCGGGGATTTTTAGCTCGGAGAAGTGAAACCCAATCATTCACGTGACCCCATGATTTGGAAGATCATTTGATCATTTAAAAAGTAGGTAGTGGTTGTTAATTCAAAAAAGCCCCTGAACATGTGATCTGGCATGCTCAGGGGCTTGGTATAGGGCTCTATGCAGAGACTTTGTCTTTTTCTTCACGAGTCCAATGCCGCTGCTTGATTGCATTTCTGTATTCTTTATAAAATTCCTCGGAGTTTTTATCGGTGGTCACCACACCTTTGTCAGTTTTCACTCCTTCATAGCTGAGCTTGATTCCTGGGAGTTGACATGCCTCCAATACGTCGGTGCCTTTCCCTATAGCGGCTATACCCTTGCAGTGCTTGAACATTTCGTTGACAAAATACCGCACATCGCCCTGGTCTTTTAGCTGATCAGTACTGTCAGCTCCATCGGGTATGAATACCGAGTCGTACAGCACGGCATCCACTGTCGGCATGCTCTTGTCAGCTTCCATGGATGAACCATCAGCAGCCATCACCGGACCGAGCGTTTTGGCGATAAGCTCAGCCTGTGCACCTTCCGCCTTGAGATATTCCTTCAGGCTACTTACACCCTTGGCATCAAACCCATCGGCAACAAGTATGGCCACTTTTCGTGACTCTATGCTGTCTTTCTGGTTTTTCTCCATGCTTAGTGCTGGCGACTCCTTGATGTAGTTGTCATTTGCCTGGCTCTTGTCAGGTGCCTTTACACCGATGTTGCCAGCTATTTCCACAGCCATAGCATGATCAATATGGTTTAAGTGATCGATCATTCTTTCGTGCACATGTTTGGTTTCTACCTTGCCCATTTCAAAGCTGAATGCATTGATGATGTGCTGTTTTTCGGGAGGGGTCATGCTGTTGTAAAAGAGTCTGGCCTGGGTGTAGTGGTCTTTAAAGCTTTCGGGGCGCTTGCGTATTTTCACGCCAGACATGGGCTCGGGGTAGCTCACAAATCCGCCGTTGGCTTCAGGTACTTCTGCGGGCATATCATCGCTGATGGAGTTGGGTTGATAGTTCGTCCTCCCTTTGTCAATGGTCTGGCGCATATAGCCATCCCTTTGATTGTTGTGTGTCGGGTTGATAGGCCTGTTGATCGGAATCTCTGCAAAGTTGGGGCCACCCAGACGAATCAATTGGGTGTCGGTATAGGAAAACAATCTGCCCTGGAGCAGCGGGTCATTGGTGAAGTCTATGCCCGGCACAATATGCCCTGGATGAAATGCCTCCTGCTCAGTTTCTGCGAAGAAGTTGTCCGGGTTGCGGTTAAGCACCATTTTGCCTAGCATCTGCACTGGTACTTCTTCCTCTGGCCATATTTTAGTAGCATCCAGCACGTCAAAGTTCAGCTTATCTTCTTCACCCTCTTTGATGGCCTGTACGCCAAATTCCCACTCTGGGAAGTTGCCATTCTCAATACTTTCCCAAAGGTCTTTTCTGTGAAAGTCTGGATCCTTGCCGGCTATTTTTTGAGCCTCGTCCCATACCAGGCCATGTAGTCCCAGCTTGGGTTTGTAATGGAATTTCACCAAATGGGATTCACCTTTTTCGTTGATAAACCTGTAAGTATGAATACCAAACCCTTCCATCATGGAAAAGCTGCGAGGTATGGCCCTGTCGGACATGATCCACATCATCATGTGCATCGCCTCGGGGGTCAATGAGATGAAATCATAAAAATTGTCATGAGCTGATGCCGCCTGGGGTACTTCATTGTGAGGCTCTGGCTTTACGGCATGTATCAGGTCTGGAAACTTGATGGCATCCTGGATGAAAAAGATAGGGATGTTGTTCCCTACCATGTCAAAGATGCCTTCATCTGTGTAAAACTTAATGGCAAACCCGCGAACATCACGGGCTGTGTCCGCTGAGCCGCGAAACCCTGCTACGGTAGAGAACCGCAAGAAGATGGGCGTTTGTTTGCCTTTTTTCAGAAAAGAAGCTTTAGTCAGGTTCTCTGCCCCTTCGTAAGCTTCAAAGTACCCATGGGCTGCTGAGCCGCGGGCATGTACGATGCGTTCAGGTATCCGCTCATGGTCAAAATGCGTGATCTTCTCCCGCATAATGAAATCCTCTAATAGGGAAGGGCCGCGCTCACCGGCAGTTGCCGTGTTCTGGTTGTCATTTATGCCTACACCCTGGTTGGTGGTGAGCTTCTCACCGCTTTCCCTGGTGTTCTGTTTCAGTTGTTTACTCTTATCATCCATTGTACTGGTTGTTTTTGTGCTAGTTGATTACCAATAAGTTACTTGTAGTGATAGGGAAGGAGGGTGAGTAGTGTTGTAACCTCCATATTCGGGAATTGTTGGAGGTGACGGGAATAATTATTTCAGAGCTGCTACTGGGCGATAACTTTCCGTTATACCTTTCCTATTGCTTACTTTCCGAACACTTTGTTGAATTCTGGGTTTTTTAAACTAATCAACTCACGAAAAACTCAAACTATGATTGATAACTCAACTCACACGGACTCAATATTTCATGCCGTCAGAAGCGGCGATGCAGACACGGTTCTTAAGCTATTGGCTGAAAATGTAACCGTACTAGAGCATGAAGATGAAAAAGGTTATACTCCATTGATCCTGGCTACCTATCACGGTAATGCCGTGCTTACAGACTTATTGTTAAAAAATGGAGCCAATATCGATCATCAGGATGCTTCTGGAAATACCTCGCTGATGGGTGTGTGCTTCAAAGGATACGAACAAATTGTAGACTTACTGTTGGAGAATGGAGCCAATGTCCATTTGAAGAATGGTAACGGAGGTACTGCCCTTGCTTTCGCAGCGATGTTTGGCCATGAAACCATAGTGAAGAAGCTGGTAGACAATGGCGCCAGCATTTATGATCAGGACGTGCGCGGGCTCCGGCCAATAGACCTGGCAGCACAGCAGGGAAATGAAAGTATGGTGAACTTGTTTAAAGAGCTGGATGAGGAGCGGCAGGCAAATTGAAGATTTGGTAGAGAGGACCGCTAGAGGGTTTTAAGGCTGTATCATTCATCATAGCCGTACACAGCTAGTTCGGTCTTGATGTTGTCATTGCCCAGGGCGTTTTCCAGTGCCACTTTAGCAGAAAGAAGCTTGGAATCAATAGTGTTGTTTTTCATGTCACTAAGAGTTTATGTTTAAAAATGGTTTTTCTGTGGTGAAAACATGGGAGATGTGGCTGATGGATGGTAAAATGTCGTTGCTGGGCTGGGAGATGTCGTTTTTTTTCGGGAGATGCCACCTGTGACACGGGAGATGTCGTTTTTTCCAGGGAGATATGACTCATAGACCGGGAGATGTGACCTGTAAGGTGGGAGATGTGATTTTTTTCGGGGATTTGTGATTCATGGGCCTTCCTGTGCGATCCGTGAGTGGGAGCTGTGAGTGATAAGCCCGGATATGCGGCTCATGAGCCTTCTTCTGCGATCCGCAGGTGGGAGATATGAACCACAAACCCGGAGGTGTGATCCATGGGGTGGGAGGTGTGAGCGGAAGGTGGTAAAATGTGAGTCATTCAGGTAGCGATCTTTTGCATAGCAAGTAACATGACAGATGTAAAAGAGCAATACCAGATTTTGGGGATTTTTTGGGGGATAGGAGGAGGGATTAACTATGTATCCCGCTCTTATGGATTTATGCCGCAGGCCCCCTGCATATCAATCGGTTTTATGCCAGCTATGACCTGGATTACAAATCCAGTAACTATTCAATTCGGACTGCTCCGCAAGAGTGCCTGCTGCACAAATCCGAATGAGCAGGGGTGCTAAGTCCCATATCAACGGAGGACCAATTTTTTAAAACATAAAGTGGCCTGATCTGGTATTCATCTCATGAATGCGAAGAGACTAGCTATCATTAACACCATATCTGTTGTAGTCGTATTGGTGGTCAACTACCTGTCGCAGATAGGTGCTTTCAATGATCGAACCGTTGGAGAATTGAGTGAAGAATACAATAATCTTTTTACTCCCGCAGGATATGCGTTTTCCATCTGGGGTTTGATCTTTCTGGGGCTAATTGCCTATGTGGCCTACCAGCTATTAGTTGTCTTTAAATACAAGAAAGAGATAATGGAGTACCGACAAACAAGCTACTGGTTTGCCATGGTAAATTTTGCCAATGCAGGCTGGGTGCTGGCCTGGTTATATGAATATACCGGTCTTTCCGTCCTCATTATGTTATTGATTTTGACTGGGTTGGTGGTGATTGTTAT
>JAVJQA010000003.1:0-4088 GCA_040218045.1 Marinoscillum sp. | reverse complement strand
AAACCTTCCCTTTTATTGAAGGGTTTTGGCCGCATACGAGTCAAAGATTCCACTCGCTTTGCCTTGCCCCCTTCATACGCCAGTGTTTACAAAGGACATGGGGGAGCCACCCATAATAGTGAATCGATGATCAGTATTCAATATGAGTATGATTTATTGTCCGCAGAAACCTTGGATTTACGACTTACACCTGGCACTAAGAATGATCAGGGAGATGCCAAAGAACGCACCCATGACATTCGAAAAGGGGACCTTTTCCTCAGGGACCTTGGCTATATCACCCTCAACTATTTAAAACAAATAGTCAAAGGTGAAGCCTACTTCCTGAACCGCCTCGGCCCGAAAACAACCGTTTACCAAACAGACGCCCCCGAAAAACAACTGGACTTGAAGGCATGCTACCACCACATGAAAAAGTATCAACTCCCTTATACGGAATATGACGTGCTTATCGGTAAAGAGAAGAAGATCCGCTCCCGTTTGGTGGTTTACCTTGCTGGTGAGGGCACTTATGAAAAGCGTCTGCGAAAAACGAGCAAGCAGGCCAAAGGTTATGGGCACAATGTATCTGATGATTTTAAGGCCAAAGCACGGTTGAACCTCTACCTCACCAATACCGATCAAAAAGATATTCCGGCATCCGAGATACAAAAGGTGTACGGCCTTCGCTGGCAGATTGAGCTGGTTTTCAAAATCTGGAAGTCACAAACGGTCCTGCACCGGGTCAAGGAAATGAAAATCCACAGGTTCGAATGCCAGCTACTGGCCCGGTTGATATGGTTGATACTGCACTGGAAACTCTTCATGCACGTGGCTCACTGGCTCAATGCCACTACAACCAATAAAACGGCCAGTCCATGGAAATACTATAAGTACGCGCACATCATCAACGAGCATATGCGGGAGGCCATCAACACGCCCGGTAAACTAAAAGAACTGCTGAAAAAACTAAGGGACTGGGCTTCACCAAACTTCGTCCTGGAAAAAAAGTGCAAACAAACTCATTATGAAATACTTATGATGTTAAACTGACGGCTATGGTCCGGTAGGCAGGGAATCTTTACGTCAACCTTTGTTTATCATAATGATTCCTCCCGAAGCTTCGGGCGGAATGACCAAATTTAAAAAGCTTAACTAAATGGTATTTATTCCAGATCAGCAGTGTTTGTTTACCCTGACAATGTGTTGAGAATCAACACACTCGTCACTTTCTCATTGTTCTACTGAATAAAGTGGGTTAAATTGATTTTATGAAAAGAAGAAAAGGATCTGGAATTGCGTTGGGCATTGCTATTGGTACCGCCATTGGTGTGGTCATGGACAACATCGCTATTGGTCTTAGTCTGGGTGTTGCTTTTGGTGCTATGCTGGATTACTCCATCAAAAAACGTGAAGATCGATCTGGAAATGATTCTAATCCTGATAAGGAGTAATCTTAAAAACGAAATAAAATCTTGACTGGTATATGGCATTTTTGTTAGGTTCGGTGAAATATGACTGTCTGTGGTGTAGAGCTGCCATAAGAGCAATAATATGACCAATAGTTATCTTATTGGATTCTTGGATATTATGCCAGTGAATGAACAAACAGTGTAATTAATTCGTAAATTTGCCTATATGACATCAGGTGCTCTAGCATATAGTCCAATTTTCTTCCTAATTAAGGAACATCTTGAAGAAGTCAATCTACCCTTAAGAATGAAACTTCATGGACTTATTATTGAGTTGACAGATCTGTTAAAAAGACAACCTTCTGAGTTACGTCCTTCTATGGACTTGCTAATTTCTCAACTATTTGATATCCGGATACAAGCTATGAAATGGTTATCAAGAAATGATGAAGATATCGATTTCAATAACCTGTATGAGGATATACAAGAGGATATTAGTCCATTCATTTCTGATAAAAAATATGGTCTTCTTGCAGAGAATTGCCTTTTTGCTCTAAGATCAAATTTTAGAGTTTTATCATCTGTAACTTCTCAGATCAGCACTGTCGAATTAGAGAATGGAATCCAAGGCATTTCTGAAGCTGATATCACTTATGACCAATTAAAGGCTCTCCTTAGAGCCTCCATTCCTCTCAGTCATGAATTTAACATTTTGATTAACTGGATTAACTCTTCTTTAAGAGTTGAGTTTGTGATCTTTTCATTTGCAATAATTCAAGACTCAAAACTCAATATTCAAAAAGATATGGTTGAGGAATTATCTACAATTGTTGTTAATGAATCCCATGAGTACTATTCTTTGTCAAAAACATTGGGATTGATCCAGAAAAAAACAGTACTAAATGATAACAACATCATATCTCCTGAATTTATTAATGAGCAAGAAACCTTTTCAGAATTGGGACTGGATGAATTTTTTAAAACCCTTGATTCATAAATGTCAATCTACACTGAAGGCTGCATAGTTAATGTCGATTTAGGAAAGCCTCCGAAGGAAATTAAAGGTCATGAACAAGCTTTTACAAGGCCTTGTATCGTTCTAAGACATTTTGAAAGATTAAAATTGTCAGTAGTGATCCCGTGTACTACCAAAACACCTCCTAACGCTTATTTCTCAATAATCAAACTAAAATCTGGCATTGGAGGTCTTAGCCAAGATTCCTTTGTTCTCTGTCATCAAATAAGAACTATTTCAACCAAAAGGATTATTTCGTTGATAGGGCAATTACCTGATAACGAATTTTTTAAGATACAGTCTGTTCAAGCCGATATCCTGGGAATCTGAAAGCAAAAATGTCTACTCTAATAAACGGTATTGCCCCATAAAGCCCCCTTTAGTCCTCGTTTGCAACGAGGGTTCTTAAATCTTGAAGTTTGTAAACTTCCTCTTCACACCTCCCTGCATCAGTTGCAAATAGTTTAAAGTTCGCCAAGCTTCATTTCCAATGAAGCAAAACGCCAGCATAGCACCTAAAAAATAAATGCTGCATCAATCAATTCTTGCCTCTCTGGTTCGTGGATGGCATAGTTGAACCCACTTTTTAAACTAAAGCCGCCATATTCCCCATTCTTATTGAGTGCGATAAAACCTACCTGCAAATACTCCAAATCATCACGCATTTTGTAGAGATTAAGAATCCTCCCGACAATTTCCATACAAGCCTCCTCTGGTGACTTACCTTGTCGCATCAGCTCCACCACCATGGCACTTCCGGCGGTTCTCATCACCGCTTCGCCTAGCCCTGTGGCTGCCGCAGCTCCGACAGCATTATCCAGAAACAACCCGGCACCAATAATCGGGGAATCCCCCACTCTTCCATCCATTTTATAAGCTGCACCACTTGTGGTACATGCACCCGCCAGATCACCTTGCTGATCCAGGGCCAGCATGCTGATGGTGTCATGGTTTTCGATATTGACCACTGGTTGATACTTAGACTCCTCTAGCCATTCAAAGTATGCCTTTTCTGCCTCTGGTGTGAGTAGATTTTCTTCCTTAAATCCCTGGTTCAAAGCAAACTTTCGTGCCCCCTCTCCCACCAACATCACATGCGGGGTTTCTTCCATTACCTTCCGGGCAACAGATATAGGATTCTTGATATTTTGAAGGTAAGCCACAGAGCCGCAGTTGGAATATTTATCCATGATACAGGCATCAAGGGTCACTTTACCTTCCCTGTCAGGATGTCCACCCAGACCGACTGTCATCACTTGCGGATCATTTTCTACTACCCGAACGCCACGCTCCACAGCATCCAGCGCTGAGCCACCCGACTTCAAAAATTCCCATGATTCCTCATTGGCCATCATGCCGTGGTTCCATGTGGAGATTGCTACCGGCTTTTTCACAGCGGCATTGCTGCGGGAACCAGATAACTCACAGTTTGACAACACACTGAGGGATAGTGCGCCAAGCCCTGCTTTACCAATGAAAGTGCGACGTTTGATCATAGCGTTTGCTGGTTTAAGTTTTAGCGGAAACTACATTTATAAATATTTACTGGCGTCCGACTAAATTTTAAATGTTCAAAAAAAGTACGTTTAAACGAAATGAGAAAAGATTTTTTCGATTTCCTAAAACTACCCCCTGCCCCTAAAGGGGTGAACGAAAGTCCCCTTTAGGGGATTTAGGGGTAA
>JAVJQA010000056.1:0-118517 GCA_040218045.1 Marinoscillum sp. | reverse complement strand
TAGAAACTTCAAAGTCAAAATGAAGGTCTCCGGCCAATTCAAAACGGGACATCATATTTTCGCCAAACTACGATCTGTCGCCGATACCTGCGTAAAAAAAAGCGTACCCGTATTCAAGGCTATGACAATTATTGCTCATGCTAATGTAGCAGCTGAGTAGTTACCATTGATCTTAATTTGGGATAAAAAAAGGCTATGAAAACAGGACAATTAATAAAGGAATTAAGATTAAAAAAAGGGATTACCCAGGAGGAACTGGCCTTTAAAACGGATTTAAGTGCACGGACGATACAGCGCATCGAAAGTGGCGAGGTTGACCCACGCTCATACACCCTTCAAGTGATTGCCAGTGCATTGGAAGTGGATTACGAAACACTGGTAATAAATGACGCCCGCTCAAATGAGACAGAAAAAAGAGAGCTGAGCAAATGGCTCCCACTATTGCATTTTAGTGGTTTGTTGATCTTAATAGCTCCACCAATTATTCTCTGGATCCTGAAACGAGACGAGGTGGAAGGCATTAAGAAACACGCTGTTGATGTGATCAATTACCAGCTGAGTATCTCGTTGTTTGCGCTTCCACTGCTTCTTTTTGGGATTTACCCAATTCTGATTCTCCTGTTTGTTTATAGCCAGATTGTGATCATACTGAATACAATGAGGGTAACAGCAAATCAGCCCTATAAATATTCTTTTAACATTAGGTTTTTTAAGACGCTTGACCAGAAGGCTTACTCCATGTCATAGCTGGTAGGAGTGGCACGTTAAAAACCACTCGATTGTCACCAGGGCTTTTCATGTAACGCACGTGGTAGGTATGATAGAAACATTGATCCAGTTGGTGCCAGAGATGCTGAAGCAGGGCAAGAGTGTCCGTCTGGATGGCTTTGGTACCTTTAGTTTACATGTATCAGGAGTAGGTAAGGATGCTCCAGATAATGTCACGAAACGGGACATTATGAAAGTGAAAATGGCATTTACCGAGTAAGGACATTAAAAGAACCCTGGCTGCTACTGAGTTTCGAAAAGTGTAAGACAGCAGACCTGCGAGTCCCGACCTACGCGGCTCGACCTACGAGGCGCGAAGCTTTAGTTGAACGAAACCACTAAAAGAGATCGGCGAGGTAAGCATATGGTGATTGCGGTCAGTTGGCTTCCCGACAGTTCTAATTTGCAATATTTATGGTGAATAGTGGGGCTGTCAGGCTCTACTCTACTGAGGCACCTCCTACATTGCGCATATACCAACGAACTTAAAATTGCAGAACTGTATCCAAGTGAATACATTTGCGTATGTATTCTATCGAAAAGACCGAGGTATTTGACAGGTGGCTTAGAAAACTGAAAGACCAACGAGCAAAGGCCAAAATCCTCTTCAGAATTCAACGAATTGAAGAACATGGAAATTTTGGTGATTGTGAACCAGTTGGAGAAGGAATCAGCGAACTGAGAATCCACTATGCCAAAGGATATCGCGTCTATTTGAAGGAACATGGTGGAACTATAGTCCTGCTACTGAACGGTGGAACTAAATCGACCCAACAGACAGACATAGATAAAGCCAAAAAATTATGGTCTGATTATAAAGATGAACTTGGAAATGATGACTAAAGAAGTAACAAAATTTGACATTGCTGAATACCTTGAGGATGATGCAATGATTGCAGAGTATCTGAATACAATACTTGAAGACGGAGATTCAGAGGATATCATAACAGCACTTGGATATGTGGCTAAGGCAAGAGGAATGACAAGAATTGCAGAAGAAACTGGCCTCAGCAGATCAAGCTTGTACAAAGCACTATCACATGGGTCGAAACCTCAATTTGAAACAATTCTGAAAGTATTGAGGGCGGTGGGTGGCAACCTGAACGTCCGAACTACCTAATGAAAACACGCCTCAAAACAACTAAGCCTTCGTGTGGTCGGAACGATCTAACATACCTACGCGGCCCGACCTACGCGGCGCGAAGCTTTAGTTGAACGAAACCACTGAAGGAGATCGATGAGGTAACAATATGGGGATTGCGGTCGGTTGGCTCCCCGACAGTTTGGAAACTTCTGTCCGCGGTTTTTTTTCACTTCAGAACGGACTGCTTTCTACAAACTTTGTGAGCACCGGCAGATTCACTATTTTGCTGATATTAGCCAGTGGGGGTGGAGATACGGAATTTCCGTATCTTGCTCTACTCGATTAGTCACAATCCTCACAATGAAAAATGGATATCCTGACATTCTAACCAAGAACAAATTGACCGTAACTGAGACGGGCGAACGAATAATTATACGTTTTCGGAGAAATAATCTCTATCTACTTTCAATTGGCTTGGTTGGACTAGCATTTCTGGTCACTGGTTTCTGGAACTTCGAACTCAAGATCCTTTTGGTGTCAACTGTAATGGCTGTTTTATGCCTGCTTTCGATAATTAGAAAGTGGCACGGTCGAACAATCTTTATCATTGATCACTTGAACAGCCAACTGATATTTCCATCAAACAACAGGTACGAACAAACCTCGGGAATTGACACGAAAGAGATTACTGGAATATGTTCAGAACAGGCAGGAGACGGATCGATTAACTACATTTTTGTAGAACTAACTAACAACAAACCTGAACTGCTACTGACACTGCGAACTGAGACTCTACAGGAACTCAGGCAACTTCTAAACTGGCTTGAATCACAACTGCAAAAAGAGACTGTGACTAACATTGGATAGAGACGAATGGCCTATACTACCTTCGAGCTATTCTCTCTACAACTTGATCACTAAATCTGCCCTGGGAAACGGAGCGGTTATCTGCTGAGAGATTTACGCAGGATCTTTAGACTTTCTGGACGCACTGCGAACTTGCCAGTTGTAACTCATGGCAGATTTAGCTACTTTAGATTTTCATAGAACTGGGAGGACCACTCGCTCTATCCTGGCGTTAGCAAAAATTAGATCACTACATGAAAAGAATTACCTCATTCATTTTATTGGTTACTGCATTGTATAGTTGCCAAGATGAGGAAGCAGAGCCAACATATGAATATTGGAATCAACTAACAACTCATCCAGAGGGGTGGTTCTGGAACCCAGTTACTTTTAGCCTGAACAGTAAATTGTATATAGGAACTGGAAACAATCAAGGTCATGTTCAAAATACATTTCTTACCTATGACTTGTCATCCAATTCTTGGGAAGAAGCAGAGAGAATGCCTACAGGTGTAAGAGATAAGGCAATAGCTTTTGTAATAGATGATAAAGCATATGTAGGGTTAGGAAGTACCTGCACTAACACTGAGTCTGGCACATGCGAATTCCTATACTATAGAGACTTATGGAGCTTTGATGAAATAAATGGGTGGATTCAAATGGATAGTATTCCAGAGATGATTGGGACTGACTTAAAGGCAAGTTTTACAATCAATAAAAGTGGATATGTAATTGTATCTGGCGAAAGAGTTGAAAGAAGAAATGTATTGTGGGAGTTTGACTCAGAGAGACATATTTGGATAGAAAAAGGGATCTATCCAGGTAATTGCTATCCTAATATTGCATTTTCCATAAATGGCAAGGCTTATGTAGGTCTTGGTTGGGGTTCTGGTGCTTGTAATGAGTTTTGGGAATACAATCCACTTGCAGATCAATGGGAACAATTGGCTAACTTCAATGGAAAACCAAGACTTGAGTCATTTGCAATATCAATTAACGAATATGGTTATGTCTTTGGTGGGCGTTTCCATGGTGGGACAATATTTGATGATGATGAACACCTTTTTGATGTTTGGCGTTTTGATGCAAATAGCAAAATTTGGATGCAAATTGAAGAAGATTACCCAGGAGAAGGGAATCTTAACTTAATTGGAGAATTAGTTGATGGTAAATTAATTTTTGGAATGGGAGATTATTCTGATGATCTCTGGGAATTCAAATACAACTCGATTGAATGACTTTTGCTAACAATTACTAAGATCCATCGGCTTACTTAGTTATTTGCAAAGGGCATTTAGAACGGATACTTTTATAGATATTTGAAAAGTCCAGCTTACGGATGATGGACGTTAGGGTGAATTGAGTCGTCAATGTCAAAAGGTAGAACCATAAAATTCATAATTTCCTTCTGGATACTTTCTGGAATAGTACTGCTAATTCAATTCTTCACAGCGCTTGAACTTGAATACAGACCAGCGAACTACTTCCTAACTCTCAGCACAATTACATTTGTTCCTCTTGTCTTATGGCTTAAAAAACGAACATTTGAACGCAGAATCTTGACCATTGTGACATTAGCCTTTGCAGTTTTCAGGTTAACAGCATTTTACATCAACTATGATGGAGGCGGATCTTGGAGAACTCAAACTATACTATTTGAACACCAAACTAACAGCCTCAGAACTGTAGAATATCAAATGCAAGACAAGGGCGCAAGGGGCTATAATAGAAGAATAGTAAAACGGACAAAAGTCTTACCCCTTTTAAGTTGGAACGTGCTAACGAAAACAGATGATCTCTCGGAAACTGACTGGAAAAAGGTTAACCTCGAAGTGAATGAACTTGGGCTAAAATCACCCTAACAAACGATCATGGCGCATGGCCTTACTTAGCAACCTGTATCGTCCTAAAATAAGTTGACAGGTTTTAGATAAATACTGATATGAGTTTACAATAATTCATAATCCCTTCGCGGGCCGTCTAATTGTGCTATACAGGGATTACTCTAATCCTGTATGGAGTAGGCAGGCCAGGATGTAGTCCTGCTTTGGGTTGTCTCTTGTTTTCTTAATCCTTCATTAGTGTTGTCATGATTTTGTGTTGTCCTGGTGATGGTTGTCAGTTCAATAGTTAGTCCTTGGACAAGTTGACACTTATTGTTTTATTCCTGTTTTTAGTTGACGTGACCAGCAGAAATTAGGTTTAGAGATTCATCATAGCCGGCCTGAGCATTATAGCACCATATCTTGCGCCACAGAAATTCACACATGTGGCAACAAACGCTTTGTCCCGGATCAAAAACCTACTAGATTAGTAAGGCCATATGTGAAATAACCTGAAGTTTTATCGGTATACATGTATGTATACCTGCCAGAAGTGCTCCTTGCAAAGACCTGAGTATTTGACGAACTTTAAGGTATGATTCGAAAGGTATATATTGACACTTCCGTGGTGGGTGGTTATTTTGACGAGGAGTTTGAACTCTGGACTAAGCTTTTTTTCGATTCAGTAAAAACAGGTAGATTCAAAATTGCGACATCCGAACTCCTTAACGCTGAACTTCTGAACGCACCCGAACAGGTGAAGAGGTTTTTGACCAGCATTCCTGACGAACACAAGATTCTGGCTAACTATAACAATGAAGCCAAGCAACTTGCGAACAAATACATTGAGGCAAATATTGTAGGAAAGTCAAGTTTAACTGACTGCCGACACATAGCAACTGCGTCTGTCAACGAAATTGATATTCTAACAAGTTGGAACTTTAAACACATTGTGAACCTTGACAAGATACACCTCTATAACGGTGTGAACTTACAACTTGGGTATCGAACTATTGAAATCAGAACACCCAGAGAACTTTTGACTTATGAAGACAATTGAGACAACAAAAAAATTTGATGCCGTCAAAATGATGAGAGACATCCGAAACCAGATCGACAAAGACATTGAGGGTATGACTTTCGAACAAGAAAAAGAATACTTTCATAAGGCATCTGAAAAATACAAAAAAGAGATAAAATCCGGCAGGTAACAATCGCTAGCACGAATGCGCCAAACTGCCTCTTTGCTGGCTTTTGTATGAACATCACCATGAATCAGCCGCTGGGAAAGTTCGGTGCTTTCTGCTGAGTGCAGCACGCAGGATTTTTCATCTTTCTGAGCGCAGTGCCGCTCTGAACCGTTGTGAGCTTCGGCAGATTTCACTAGATTGTGCTCTTTACAAGCTGTGGGCATACAACCGAGCTTGGCGTTGTGCTCCATATGATGAAATCGAAATTGACTTTTCTTCTGCTTCTATTCTGTTTGACAGGATTCTCTCAAGAGTTTCAACTGCCAGAACTTGACCATGAACTTCTTGGAAAAGAGTATCAAAAATCTGGTTATGCTGAAGATTTAATTTACATCTATCTGCATACAACTTTTGATAGTTTGGAAAAGAAAAAAGAAGTTATTCACTATAAATACCCTAACTATAGCATCTGCTCATTTAATCAAAATTTTCAACATGAGATTAATTACTCTATAGAACAATGTGGGGAGGCAGGTGGGGCTTCAGTAATCTTAGTGCTTCCGAAAACTGAACGAAGAAGCGTAGTTAACCTAATAAATGATCTGTACGAGATTGATAGAACAGATATTGAGAATGAATGGAATGCAGAATATACCAAATTCGAACCTAAGGACAACGGGGTTGGCTGCTATTACGAAATTATCGAAAAGGAAAATGCAACTGTAATAAAGAACTACTGTGGGTGCTGAATGAACGGAGCACAGCATGAGATAGAGACGAATGGCCTATACTACCTTCGAGCCATTTTCTCTGGAACTTGACCACTAAATCTGCCCTGGAGAAAGTGGGTGGTAATCTGCTGAGTGATTTATGCAGGATCAGGAAACTTTCTGTGCGCACTGCGAACTCGCCAGTTGTATCTCATGGCAGATTTAGCTAGTTTAGAATTTTATAGAACCGGGAGGGCCACTCGCTCTATCCGGGCGTTAGGCATTATTTAAAGACATGGACGAAATTCGACTTTGCAAACTTTGTCAGAAGAAACCTGCTTCTCCTATAAAATCTCATATTTTCACGCATTTCTTCATAAAATCCATGTTGAATCCAATTGACAACAAACAGCGCGGAATTGGTCGCAGTTTTCAATTTAGCGGTGGTAGTGGGTCTAAAACATTCTTTGAAAGAGATGTTTCAATGGATGATTTTGAAAGATTGTTTGCAGGTCAGGAACTAACTGACGACCAAATAAGAGACTTAAAAATGGATCCGTACTCCAAGGCGTATCTGCTTTGTAAAGGCTGTGAAGACCGAATGGGAATAGTTGAAAATTATTTTAAAGATAACGTCTTTGATAACATTACACCTGAAGATAAAAAGTTCGTCAATTCAGCCCTGAATTCGAACAACTTATTAATCAGACTATTCTTCTTAAGCATGATTTGGAGAGCTTCAGTAGCGGAGTTCGACAATTTTAAACTGCCAAAAGAAATTGAAGAGAGACTTAGAGAAATCATTCATGATTCGATTGGCAATGATCTCGATGAAACTACGAATCTTACAAATGATAATTCAGAGTACATTTTAAACGAAGCTATCTTTTGTTGCACTACACGATACTTCTGCGACATAACTGCAAATCAAATAACTATTATAGACCAAGATACACCTTACTATTTTGAAATCAATGAATACTCCCTTTGCTACTTTACAGACAAGAAGAATTTGAAAGTGAGACAAAATCTTTTTGGTTTAGAGAAGTATATAAGTGATTTGACAATTAATCTCAACGAAGATCAATTTCAAATATGTTTAGTCAAAAGCTCTGATTGGAATCTGAAAAGAAATGGACTTTTCAGTTATGCAGCCTCAAAATTTACCAAGCATTTGCGAGAGACTTTCATGGACAGCTATAAAAAGACGCATGCTAAAGAGCCAGAATTGAAGTTAGTTCAAGCCTTTATGAACGAATTGATTTATGGTTCAGGTACAACGACAGCGTTGAGATATACTGATGAAAGAATTAACGGACTGATTGAAAAATATAAAAAAAACAATGCCTAACAACTAAGGCTTCGTGTGGTCGGTACGACCCAACATGAAGCCTACGCGGCCCGACCTTAGTTGAACGAAACCACTGAAGGAGATCAATGAGGTAAGCATATGGGGATTGCGGTCAGTTGGTTCCCGACAGTTCTTATTTCCTATATTTATGGTGAATAGTGGGGCTGTCAGGCCCTACTCTACGCCAGCTAAAAACGAACACGTATCGAAATAATTGAACTTTTTATAAAGGCACTATTCAAACTGCAACGTGTCTGCCGGATTGGTTCTGGCCGTTTTCAGGGATATATACCCCACTGTGATCATGGTAAGGACTAATGTAATCAAAAGTCCCAAGGCAAAAATATCCCATCTGAGTGCTACCCTATACTCATAGTTTTGCAACCAAAACTCCATTGCTTTATAAGCCAGTGGGGCACTGATCACAAATGCAACGAACGTGAGTATGAAAAATCTTCTTGAAAAAATGAAGAGTATTTGTCCATAAGAAGCTCCGAGCACTTTTCTGATACCAATCTCTTTGGTCTTTTTCAGGGACATAAAGGATACCAAAGCATATAAGCCCAAGCAACCAATGAGTATGGCTACAACCGAAAAAACCTTGATGCTTTTTAGCATGATGTCTTCTACGATGTAGACCTTTTTCATATAATCATCTACAGTTTGGTAATCGAATGCTCGAGTTGGGAATACCTCAGCCCACAATTCTTCCAACTTTGGAAGCGCAGTAGATAGGTTGCTTCTCATGATCTTCACCCCGGCACTGTTAGCGTTATGCTCCCACGGAAACATGATTAGTGGTTCTATCCCTTTGTCTAGTTTGTCAATATGAAAGTCTTTGGTCACACCCACTATCGTGGCTTTCACTCCATAACACTTCAGTTGCTTGCCTATCGCTTCTTCAGGACTTGGTACATCCAGTTGTCTTACAAGTGCTTCGTTTACTATAAAGGCATCTATCGTGTCATTATACTCATTCTTTCTAAAATCTCTGCCGGCTACCAGGGCTATTTCATAAGCTTCGAGGTACCTATGATCTACAAATTTGTTTCTGGTCTTGATGTCTCCTTTGTCTTCGTGACCTACTTCTCTAAAAGAGGTTGCGTACATGCCTGCATCCGTTGGTGGCCCAGAGGAGAATGTAAATTTCTTTATCTCCGGCATTGTTTGAATTTCCCTTGTCAAAAGGTCTATCTTCTTTCTGTCTGCATTAAAGATCGGTATGGTCACCATTTCTTCCTTATTGAAACCCAGATCCTTTTCGAGAAAATAATCCATCTGTGCGGAGATCACAATGGTACCGATGATGAGCAATTGGGTAATCACAAATTGGGTCAGTACAAGTGCTTGCTGTAGGGATATTCCAGAGGATTTGCCGGCAAGGGCAGAAAAACCACTCCTTAAGGATTCTGAAGGCTTGTATTTGGAAAGCTTCAATGCAGGATAGAGACCCGCTACCAGACTGACTATCAGAATCAAAAAGATACCAAAAACGAACGTGCTTGCTTCTATCTGCATGTTTACACGCACTATGCTGAGCAGATCATTCCATCCTGTTACGGCAAGCTCCGTGACCCATAGAGCAAATATGAACGCAATACTTGTCAGTAATACGGTTTCCAGAAGGAACTGGATGATTAATTGAAGCCTGGTTCCGCCCAGAACCTTCCGCACACCTACTTCCTTTGATCGTGTTACGACCTGAGCAGTCTGTATGTTGATAAAATTGATAATGGCTGAGAGCAGGATAAACAACCCTACTGCATTGAAACCGATAGCTATCGATGGGGAGTTGGTATAATTTCCTGCAAACCCCCATTTAGATTCATTGTGAATCAAAAGAAGGTTTATCAGACTGTAGGAGTACATTTCAGCGTCTTCCGGAGTTCTGTATTTATTGACCATTTCAGGAAAGCGCTTTTCAAAATCCTGTGGATTTTGTCCGTCTTTAAGTATAGCGAAGGTAAGGCCAGAAGATACATTGTTCCAGTTATCTCTATCCCAGTCATTGAGTCTGTAGTATATCTCAGAAGAAGCAAGCATCTCAAAAGGCAGACTACTTTTGCTCGGTGGATTATTGATGATTCCTGTGATTTCCACTCTTAATGAATCATAAAGACCCACCTGAGTACCCAGTAAGTCACGTTCTCTACCCACAAAGTCAGGGTAGTATTTCGCTACCAGCTTATTAGAGAGTATCAATGCGTTTCTGGAGTCAAGCGCTGTTTTTGGGTTTCCAGCTATAAAATCATATTCGAAATGTTTCAAGAAAACACTGTCGGCGAAAAAGAGATTATTGCTTTCTTCAAATATTTTCTCCTTAGTTGTTCCGGGATTTATGGACACAAGGCTTTGTCTCGGCCCTATTACTTGTGTAATGCCTGCTAGTTCCGGATACTCATTGCGCATGGCTTTTACAAGCATCGATTCAGTATTGCCAGTGTGAATTAATTGATTGGGATAATTCATCGTGATGTTTACCCGGAATATCTGATCCGCATTTGGTTGATTGGCATCAAAGCTGTTTTCGTATCGATTTTGAATGAATAGGAAAAGTGTACTGCTCAGGCCTAAAGTCAACGCCAATACATTGATTATGGAAGTGATCTTGTTTTTCCAAAGGTTACGAAGAATGGAGCGTAGAAATGTTCGAAGCATAATTATTTCAAATTTGATACAATTAATGCGAATAGGCTGCCAAAAATCATAACTCACTGTACTCCAGTGTTATAAATTCATTTAGGAGAGCATCACCTTGAGCATGTGATCGAAAATGTGTCATGAAGTGTTCCGCCTCGGAACACCAAATGTGTATCTTTAGCTGTGCAAATTTTAGCGGTTGATGATGATCCCATTTTACTTCACACCATAGAAATGGTGTTGGAAGATTCTTTTGGGAAAATTAAAACGCTGGAGAAACCAGGTGAAATTCAAAACATACTAGAGCAATATGACATTCAGGTCATTATACTGGATCTTAATTTTGCGATAGGAGACTCAGACGGAGCTGAAGGTTTGGCCTGGATAAGTAAGCTCAAATCCATTAACCCTCATGTCTCCATTATTATTTTGACGGCTCATGGGTTTCTAGATGTAGCGGTACGAGCGCTCAAGCAGGGAGCTACAGATTTTTTGGAAAAGCCCTTTTCAAATGAAAAATTAGTAGCTACTGTACAGGCGGGGCTCAACCTTGCCAGATCACAGGAGGCGCTTGATCAGGCTAAGTCTTCTACTAAAGTATTGCTCGATCAGGCAAACAGGAATACTGAAATGGTCATTGGCAAATCGTCTGCTATGGGCAAGCTGATCGAGACGGTGGCTAAGGTCGCTCATACAGATGCTTCCATCCTCATTACTGGCGAGCACGGCACTGGTAAAGAGGTTTTGACCAGATACATCCATCGGCAGTCTGCTCGTGCCGCTCAGCCTTTAATCACTGCTGACCTCAGTGCCGTCACAAAAGGCCTTTTTGAATCCACCTTATTTGGCCATGTGAAGGGAGCCTTTACAGATGCCAGTGAGAATAGGGCCGGGCTCATGGAAACAGCTAATTTGGGAACACTCCTTTTGGATGAAATAGGGGATACCGATCACACCCTGCAAGCTAAGCTGCTATCTGCGCTACAAAACCGTGAAGTCAATCGTGTGGGAGAACACCGACCAAGAGCGATCGATATACGTCTGATCAGTACGTCACATCGATCTATTGAGGAACTGAGTGATAGCTCATTTTTTAGACAGGATTTACTGTTTAGAATCAATACGGTACATCTGGAAATCCCAGCCTTGCGCTACCGAAAGGAAGACATTAAACCCTTGATACAGCATTTCTGCAAGTCGTTTAACAAGAAATATGACCGATCATTTGAGTTGGATAAAAGTCAACTAGCTACACTCAAAAATTACGATTGGCCGGGAAACGTTCGAGAGCTCAAAAACAGTATCGAACGGATGGTCATCATGAACGAATATCAGGACCTAAGCAGAGCAACTGCAAAGCATACCAATGAAGATAACCTCTATGAAGTCGAGAAGATGAAGATTATAGAGATTATGGAGCGTCATGCTGGAAATATAAGCCGCACTGCTGCTGAGTTAGGCATAGGCAGAAATACGCTCTATCGCAAAATGAAAAAATATGATCTTTAGACGGTCACTGTTTTGGATATTGCTCAGGGTAATTATTCTGACGGGATTTATCTTCTCATCGATCTTCGTATACCTCCGGACTGATCTGAACATCACGCCTATCATGTTCGGTATGTTGGCCATGGTTTCCCTGATAGAACTGATCTGGTACCTTCGGTCACAAGAACGCGAATGGTTAAAGTTTTTGGACGCTATAGAGCATGATGATTTTAACCGTGTATTCACTAAGCAGGCACACTCGAGAGAGCTTCAGGCGGCGTTTTCCTTGATCACACGGCAAATGGAAAAACTATCTACTGAAAAGCAAGCCGAAGATCGTCTCTTGAAAACTGTCTTAGGCCATATATCTATAGCATTGGTTTGTTACAAAGAGGATGGTCAGATACTTTTCGCCAACAAGTCTTTCAGGTCTCTTTTCGGAATTAAAGGTCTGGTCCATCTGGAAAAACTTCAGGCTAAGTTTCCTGAAGTCTATCAACTTATCAAAGGTGCCGATGATGCCATGGATGAATTGATAAAACATCCAGATGATAAACAACTACATGTAAGGCTTCAGCAGTTTAAAATGCAGCAGGAAGCTTATAAACTGGTGTCGTTTGCTGATATAAAAAAGTCATTGGATACGAAAGAAATTGAGAGTTATGAAAACCTCATGCGTGTCATGACCCACGAGATCATGAACTCAGCCACGCCCATATTATCTTTAGTCCAGGTTATCAATGCAAAACTGATAGACAATAAACACTTTACGATACCAGCGAGAGAAGATCGGCCCAATCTGGTAAAGAGTCTTCAGGCTATAGAAAAGCGTACCGATGGAATGCTCAAATTTGTAGAGGGATATAAGCAAATCGGTCAGCCTATACAGCCACAGCTTGGTGCTGTTAACAGTACGGAGTTTGTTGAGAAAATCGTGGCAATCGTTCCTGCTGATATCGATATTGAAATCAATGACACTTACAATGGGCCGTTAATGATTGATCAGCCACTAATGAGTCAGGTGCTCTTGAATCTATTGAAAAACGCAGTATACGCGACGAAAGAAATAAAAGAACCTCACATATCAATTAGCATTTCTTACGTTTCACCCGAAATACATATGACTATAGGTGATAATGGCCCAGGAGTAGCACTGAAAGACATTAATCATATTTTCATCCCTTTCTTTACGACTAAAAAAGAGGGGTCGGGTATAGGGTTATCACTTTCCAGAAAGATAGTAAAAGCTCATGGAGGACATCTTGTTTATCATCGCATAGATGGTATGACACAGTTTATTGTAAAACTGCCGATGAATCACCTCGAGAGTAAATGAATGCCTATCTTGGTTTTAATGCACATAGCCTCACATTGTATGTCAGTATGTCAATAGGTTCTATATATGTGCCATAACGGATTAGTTACATAATAACGAATGTTACCCCACCTTCACTGCGACTTCCACCAATTTGAGCAATTAGTTATCTTTGTTGCAAAACAGTTAAAATGGGAGAGTTCGTAGAAAAATACATCAACCCCTTTACAGATTACGGTTTCAAGCGGTTGTTTGGCGAGGAACCGAACAAGGACATTCTACTGGACTTTCTGAACGAACTGCTAAAAGAGGAAGAAGGGCAGATAACAAGTCTTCAATACAAAAGGAACGAACATCTGGACAGTGACTTGAATCGTAAAGCTATTTTCGACATCTACTGTGAGAATGAAATGGGTGAAAAATTTATCGTAGAACTGCAAAAGACTAAGCAGAACTTCTTTAAGGACAGAACAGTTTACTATTCCACTTTCCCCATTCAGGAACAAGCGCGAACAGGAAGCGAATGGAACTATGAATTAAAAGCCGTTTACACCATTGCTATTCTGGACTTTGTGTTTGAGGAAGACAAAAACGAACCCAACAAATTTCTATACAAAGTCAAGCTCTCAGACACCGAAACCAACAAGGTCTTTTACGACAAACTGACCTTCATTTACTTAGAAATGCCCAAGTTCACCAAAACTGTAGACGAACTGGAAACACACTTTGAAAAGTGGTTATATGTGATTCGTAACCTCAACCGTTTGAACAGCATTCCGGAAAAACTGAAAGAAGCTACATTTATGAAAGTATTTGAGGTGGCGGAAATAGCCAAGTTCACCCCGGAACAGCGGACTTCTTATCAAGATAGCTTGAAATATTACCGTGATTTGAAGAACTCACTTGATACGGCTAGTGATGAAAGGGCCGAATCAATAGCTACAACAATGTTACTGAATGGATATACTGCAACAGAAGTATCTAAGCTTACTGGTTTGTCTATTGAACGAGTTGAAGAGTTGGGAAAACAGGTGAAAACGAGGGGTAACAAACGATAAGCTCAATGAGCAGACTTAGTGATTTGCCAGTTTCAGTGGAGAAAAGCTATATTTAGAGCTATTCTAAATCTGATAGGCCACAAGCGCTATCTATTCGACTACCACACAAAATCCCCAGTGGAAAGATTTACTCGGCCATATACAGACTCCGAAAAGGAGCACCTCAGAAGACGTAAGTTTTCAGCTTGGAAGCGTTTCGAGAACTTTGGAATGAAATGGACTCAATCATCCTTCTTGCTCCCTATATGCTGTTTGAAAAGTATGTTATAAAAGTGCCTTCTGAAATCGAATTTTCAATTACCATAGTGATCTTTGTAACCTCAGCACTAATTCCCTAACACCGAATTTGAAATTATCCGAACGAAATGGTACAACGAACTATTGGCAATTAAATTGACCGGTAAATACTTGAATTCGGAGAAGTAACTCCAACCATTTACGAAGGAACAATACAGGTCTGGGAATCGACACTTTGACGGGGATATTATCGAAACTCCTATCGACGAAATAAAATAAACGTGTGGTAACAACTAAACCGACGGGTGGTCGGTACGTCGGGCACACTAAAGGGGATCGAAGATTTTCAATGCTGTTTCACCCCCATTAGGCCGACCAGATGTTCGGTCGGGGTAATAAACAGCATTGAAAGTCTATCCTTAGTGTTCTAATCATCTAAAATCAGAACTGCACTTCCGGGGCTTTTTCTGCTCCTTCTTCAGCTTCAAAAAGTGGTTTTCTTTCAAATCCACCCCAGCCCG
Source organism: Marinoscillum sp. (assembly GCA_040218045.1). GTDB lineage: Bacteria > Bacteroidota > Bacteroidia > Cytophagales > Cyclobacteriaceae > Marinoscillum. Next base: position 103,486 of record JAVJQA010000056.1, on the reverse strand, counting down.
AAATCAAATTATTTGGGAATACCCGAATGTAAGTGTTGTAGTCCTGAGTAGTTTCATTGAACCGGCTTCTCGCCACTGCAATACGATTTTCAGTACCCTCCAGCTGAGCTTGTAACTCCAGGAAGTTTTGATTTGACTTTAGCTCCGGATAACGCTCCACCGTCACCAATAGCCGGGATAGAGCAGATGTCAACTGACCTTGGGCTGCCTGGAATTGCTGCATATTCTCCGCTGTGAGATTTCCTGCATCCAGGTTAATGCTAGAAGCTTTTGATCTGGCTTCAGTCACTCCTATAAGCACATCCTTTTCCTGAGCTGCAAAACCTTTTACTGTATTGACAAGGTTGGGAATAAGGTCATTTCTGCGCTGATATTGAGTTTCCACATTGGACCAGGCAGTGTTTACAGCTTCGTCTTTTGTGACCATGCTGTTATACTTACCAGAGAAAAAACTATAAAGAATAAATACCGCCACAACGATGACGATAATAGTTATCCATTTTTTATTCATGAGTCTGCTATTTAATTTTTAGCTTGCTAATTGATTTACAAGGATACGAGAACTAACGATATTGTGAAAATTCGGATACTATTTCCTCTGATATTATTCCTACTTGCTTTTATAGCGCAGGCCGAAGATGTCAAGTTGCCTGAACTCAGTAAACGCGTAACTGACCTGACGAGCACTTTATCTTCAGGAGAGCAAAACGCACTTGAGCAAAAGCTGGCCGCCTACGAAAAAGAGAAAGGGAGCCAGGTAGTGGTGGTGTTGATTCCGACTACCGGAGATGAAACCATTGAACAATACAGCATTCGTTTGGCGGAAGCCTGGAAGATTGGACGTGGTGGAGCAGATGATGGTGTGATTCTGCTATTTGCAATGTCTGATCGTAAAATGCGTATTGAAGTTGGGTACGGCCTGGAAGGGGCTTTGACTGACGCCCTTTCTAAGAGAATTATTGCCAATGTAATCACCCCGGAGTTTCGTTCCGGGCATATTTACAAAGGGATAGATCGTGGAGTAGATGTGGTACTGAGTGCTATTCAGGGGGAAGAGTTGCCTCCTGCAGTAAAAGAAAGAGCCTCTAATTCATCAGGTTCAAGAAATTGGGTATTGCCTTTGCTGATTTTTGGTTTTTTTGGAAGTGCCATTTTGAAGGCAGTACTTGCTAAGAAACTAGGTAAAGGTAAATCAACAGGAATAGCAGCTTTAGTGGTTTTCATACTGGGTTGGATCTTAATAGGTCTTTTTGCAGGACTGTTTATTTCCGCCATTGTAGCCATCTTTATGAGTGTCCCGTCTAATGGAGGCGGTGGAGGCCGAGGAGGAGGCGGTATGTACTGGGGAGGTGGTGGTTTCTCTGGTGGAGGAGGATTTTCTGGAGGAGGTGGCTTCTCCGGTGGTGGCGGAGGTTTTGGAGGCGGTGGTGCTTCCGGTGGTTGGTAAATCAATATTTCTATAGATTATAAGATGGCTAAATATACATTCACAAACGAAGAAAAGGAGCAGGTTAAACAAGCAGTGAAGGATCTGGAGACAGTTTCCTGCGGTGAGATTGTTCCCTATTTTGTCAACTCCAGCGATGATTATGCAGAAGCATCCTGGTACACCGCTACGGCATTATCAGGATTTGTTAGTGTCCTGATTGCGGTACTGTCCTACACTTGGAAGCTACCCTTCCAGTTTACTCCCCTTGAGGTTTCATTGGCTATATTCTCAGCAATGATTTTGGGCTTTTTGGTACCTATTCTATTTCCACAAACGCGCAGGTTGATTATTTCCAAAGACAGGCAGTCCGAACGTGTTAATCAACGTGCTCTGACCGCTTTTCTTAACGAAAAGGTTTTTGCAACCGAGGAGCGTGTAGGTATTTTGATTTTTGTAAGCCGGCTTGAGCATATGGTACTTGTGGTGGGTGATGAAGGGATTAGCAAAAAGGTTGACCAATCAGATTGGCAACATGTAGTGGATGACGTGATTTCCGGAATCAAAACCAGGACAATCGGAAAAGGCCTTGTAAACGCCATCGGGCAGTGCAAGGACCTACTACTTAAACATGGATTTGTACGTAAATCTACAGATACCAATGAGTTGGACGATGGACTTAGGATTGAAGATTAAGCCTTGTTGTTTAGTCGCTCCAGCAATTCTATGATTTTGTCTTTCTGATTCCGGTTTTCCTCAATTAGCCTATGCACCTGACTAATGATTGCTTCATTGATAGGTGTAGAGTCAAGTTGTTTGAGTAAGGATAGAATATCAGACTTGTGGTAATTACCCTCTGGCTCTTCAGCTACATTGCTCCCCGAAATAAGGAACTGTAAACTTGTTCCATATACCTGCGTAAATTTTTTCTTCACTTCATCCGGAGCAGCATTAGTGCCTTTTTCATAAGCAGCCAAAGTACCCCTTTTAATTCCAAGTTTTTCTGCGCAAACAGCCTGAGAGTCACCTGCTTCTTTGCGGAGTGTGGCCATTCTCTTGCCAATTGCAGACTTCAATTCTGACATCAGTTGATCTTAGTGACAATAAAAAGCTATAAATAATTGCAATTGCTATAAATAATAACTTATATTGCCTAACGGAACCATATTATTCACCATCAATCTCAAATGTACGCAAAGCGTGTGTTTAATGGGATAAGTAAGCCTATGATTACCTCTTATTCAGTTCTAGACAGTGACATCCAGAGGCGAATAGCCCTGGATGTTTCACAAAACCTAAAGGAAGCCATCAGTCGGGTTCCAGACCTGCATGATCTAATCCATGTGTTTTGTAGTTGTGATGTCGACGTGTTTTGTGATTGCGAATTCTTCGTCCTGGTGAAGAATGAAAAGTTACTTACAGCAACCGGATTAGTATTAGCCAGAATATAAGACATGTGGCTTAGTGGCCATCGATTAGTGACATAATCGCTTTCAGTAAAAGAATAGCTCCGCTCAATACCATAAAACCGATTGCCCATTGTCTAAAGCTCTTGTCACTGATTTTTTTAAGCAGTTTCTTTCCGAAAAAATTACCACATGCTATTCCCAAACCAAGGGCAACGGCATAGTGCCACTCGGTCATGTTCATCAGGCCAAAATAGGTATATGATCCAATTTGAGCCAAGCCCATAATGAAGCTATTGGCCGTTTTGGTGGCTATCAATTCTTCCTTGGTGATGCCCAGGTTTAGGTAAAATGGGTTAAGTAAAGGGCCTCCAGCCCCGATCAATGTACCAATCGCAGAAATAATCAATCCAAGTGGAGCTAAAAGTGGGAAGGACATTGGGAATGATCGCTCTTTTTTACCCCACTGAAACTGGAAAACCGTAGAGATGAGGAATAGACCGACAATAACCTGGAGTAGAGTGAGGTTGGCCTGTGTAAAGAAATATCCTGCAGACAATGCCCCGATGAGAGCAAATGGGGAATACCACAAAACCGCCTTCCACTGAATGTGCTTCCAATATAGCACCAGACGAACTGGTCGTCCGAATAAATTTCCCGTATTGAGCACAGGAGCAGTGGACGTAGTTCCAATGAGGAAATTAAGAATAGGAACAAGCATCAAAGCCCCTCCACCAGCTGTTAAAGCCGAAATACTAAACGCAAAGGCACCTGCTACAAACAAGAGTATCCAGATAAAATAGTCAGACATTTACAAATGTTATGAGCTTTTAAGAGGTCTCAATTTAAGTCACTAATGTAAAAGTAGTTTGGTCATTTGCCAACTTACATCTAATCCTGATGGCGGTGGATAAATTATATAACGTGAATTGTTTCATGTGTCGTGATGCTCACTATATTTGCACTCCTGTAAGAAAATGCACTCGTAGTTCAACTGGACGGTTCGTCGCTGCGATAGAATACCAGATTTCGACACTGCATTCTTTTTATAGCACTGCACTCGTAGTTCAACTGGATAGAATACCAGATTTCGGCTCTGGGGGTTGAGGGTTCGAATCCTTCCGAGTGCACTATTTGATAACCAATCAAAATCAAAACCCTTCATATTTTACGTATGAAGGGTTTTTTCTTTTAAGACCTACCTGTATTATCTATCAGTTTTCATATTATTGGTTAATAAGAAAGGTGCTAACCGAATGGCAATTCACTATTTCAGCATTTTTTTGGCTTTTAAATAGTCGTGTAGGAAAGAAAACCCGGGAGGCTCCTATAATACCGTGAATGGTAAGCGAGCGGAAATTGCAACAAGCACCAATTATTATGTAATTTGTCTTTTAAACAATGCTTTCGGGTTTAATTCTCTTGATGGATATGATCAAATCATGGCTTCCCATATTATTCCTGTTATTGGTTTCATCCTGTGGATCCACCGAACCTGAAAAGTTTAAAGTAGGATTCTCGCAACCACTAATGAGCGATACCTGGAGGGAAGCGATGCACGAGGAAATGCAACGGCAACTGTTGTTTCATGATGATATCGAGTTGATACTGAAAGATGCCAGGGATGTTGCTGAAACCCAGGTTCAGCAAATCAAACAATTACTGGAAGAGGACATTGATTTATTGATCGTTTCTCCTGTTGAATCTGAACCCCTGCGGCCTATTGTGGAATCAGTGTACAAACAGGGTATCCCGGTTATCCTCCTTGACAGACGAATCAATTCTGATCAATATACCGCCTATGTGGGAGCTGATAACGAAAACATAGGAAATGAAGTTGCCAGATATATTCGAGGACTAATAGGTGAAGAAGGAAAGGTTCTGGAACTGTATGAATCTCAAAGTGTAACCGCCTTTGCCGAGAGGCATCATGGATTTCAAAAACAAATTGGAGAATACTCCGGTATTGAGGTTGACACCTGTATTGCGTGGTTTAGAGGAGCTGATATCTATAAGGAACTTATTCAAAAGAACAATTATGATGTAGTATTTGCCCCTACAGATGTAACAGCGTATTACGCCTATGTAGTGGCGGATTCTTTGAGGCTGGCCGATAACATGAGCTTTATAGGGATAGACGGACTTCCCGGGCCAGATGCAGGATTGGAATATGTGGATCAGGGGATATTAAAAGCATCATTTTTATACCCAACCGGTGGTGATGTAGCCATAGATTTAGCAGCGGCAATTCTAAACAATCAGCCCTATCAGAAAGAGAATATTCTGCAATCCATGGTCATCGATAAAAATAATGTGAAGCTCATGCAGCTACAATCCAATAAACTGATAGATCAACAGAAGAACATTCAGGAGTTAGGTAAAAAGTTAAATGTGATTACGAATGTTTTCAGGACACAAAGAATACTGACTTACCTTTTTGCTGTAGTCATGTTTACCGCAATCATTATGGGAGCTTATGCCTTCAAAGCTTTGATTGATAAGAGAAAGACCAATAAAGAACTGGAAATAATCAATGAGAAAGTAGTGACCTATGCAAATCAGGCTGAGGAAGCCAATCAACAGAAACTAACCTTTTTCACTAATATCTCGCATGAGTTCAGGACTCCTTTGACTTTAATGATTTCACCGCTCGATGAGCTTTTGGAGCGCAAGGATCTTGCACATGTTCGTAAGGAACATACACTTGTAAAATCCAATGCCCTTCGACTATTAAGGTTGGTCAATCAGATCATGGACTTCAGGAAAGTGGATGTAGGTAAAATGCAAATTCGAGTTACCCAGTCCGACCTGGTTTCGTTTGTGGGCGAAGTAGTCGAAGCATTCCAGAAGGCTGCGGATAAAAAGGGGATTAAACTGTCATTTATTCATGAGCAGGATTTGATCCCAGTCTGGTATGATCGGAATATGCTGGATAAAGTACTCTTCAATCTCTTGTCCAACGCCCTAAAATTTACCTCCAGGGGAGGAAGAATCAATGTAAAGATGGAGCATAATCACCTGGATGGTCATGTGCTGATAATTGTTGATGATTCAGGAACAGGTATGTCCACGACAGATTTAGAGAATATCTTCAGCAGGTTTTATCAAGGGGAGCAAAACCGGTCATTAGGAACAGGAATTGGGCTGGCTTTATCTAAGGAGATTGTGCAGTTGCATCAAGGAGAAATCTCTGTTCACAGTGTGGAAGGAAAGGGAACGCGTTTCGAACTCAAGTTGAAAACGGGTAGAGACCATTTCATTGACTCACAAATTGCTGCATCTCTTGAGGAGCATGTAATTGATGACACCACTTTGTTTGGTTTTAATATGGACGCTGTACCAGATCAGGACGAAATACCAGTTTCTGAGCTTAAAGAGCAAACCATGCTGATCATTGAAGATAACCTTGAACTACGGGACTATCTGGTGCAAAGGTTTAGCAAAAGTTACAACATCCTTCAAGCTGAATCTGTCAGGTCGGGTATAGCTAAGGCCCATGATGAAATTCCTGATATTATTATATGTGACCTTATGCTCAAGAAAGAAAGTGGATATGATATCATTAGAACACTTAAGTCAGATATTCGGTCATCCCATATTCCAATTATTGTACTTACAGCAAAGGCTGATATGAATGAACGGATTATGGGGATCAAATTGGGTGCAGATGACTATATAACCAAGCCTTTTAATTTCAATCTCCTTGCTGAACGTGTAAATACCCTACTGATAAACCATCAAAAGCTGCGAGAGCATTACGTAAGTGAACTCCCAACAGAGGTTAATAATACTTCCCCCTCTAAAATTGATAAGAAGTTCATCAATCAATTTACGGCTCTGGTAGAGGAAAATATTTCCAATTCAGCCTTTGGTGTTAATGATATCTGTGAACACCTCGGGCTTTCAAGAATCCAATTATACAGAAAAGTTAAAGCCGTTTTGGGTTATAGTGTCAATGACTACATAAATAATGTGCGCTTGAAGAAGGCTAAGCATTTGCTTTCTACTTCTGATAATAGCATTTCGGAGATTGCACATTTAGTAGGCTACTCATCTGCCCCATACTTCTCTACCGCTTTCAAAAATCAATTTGGTGTAACTCCATCTGAGTTCAAGCAGGGGAAAATGTAAACATATTTGTTTACATTTGTAGCATGAATCATTACATAGAGAAATACAAGGGCATTCATCCGGGGATTGTTCTGGATCGTGAACTCAGAAAACGATCAATCAGGCAACGCCCTTTTGCCCTTTCTATTAATGCACATCCACAAACACTAAACGCTATTACTAAAGGCAGGAGAAGTCTTAATACATCTCTTGCTCTCAAGATTGAAGAAAAATTAGGATTGGAAGAAGGCACACTGGCTATTTTGCAGACCTATTATGACGTTCGGATGGAAAGGGGGAAACATCACTCAAAAACACCAGATCTTTCCATGCTAAGAAAATCCTTGTTTTGGGATACAGACATCAATAGTCTTGATTGGGGAAAAAAGTACAAAGCAGTTATAAGAAGGGTTTTTGAGCGGGGAAATGAAGCAGAGAAAAATGAAATGGTTCGCTTTTACGGTGCTGACAAAGTAGAATCCGCCATCAGATCCATCAGCAGGAAACCGTATACTACTGCTACTATAACCGGTTAAAAATGTTGTATTACCAAACAATCAATGACTTGCTTAGGAATAGCCTGCTTAAGCTTATGTCAGCAGAAGAGTTCGATGCTTTCAGGTTAGTTGGTGGCACCGCATTGAGTCTTCATATCGGTCATCGTAAGTCTATTGATATAGATATATTTAGTGATGTTAATTATGGGGATATCGACTTTAAAACAGTAGAAGAGTATCTGGAAGCTAACTTTCCATATGTAGATCACCTCTCTGAAATGGCTCCTGCAATTGGGAAATCCTACTTCGTAGGAAGTGATGCGGAGAACACCTTAAAGCTTGATATTTTCTACACTGATCCGTTTATTCAACCTGTTCACATTGAGGACAACATCAGGATGGCTACAATACAGGAAATCATAGCCATGAAAATAGATGTTGTGCAAAGAGGGGGACGTAAGAAAGACTTTTGGGATCTGCACGAGCTTCTGGGTACATACACTGTGGGCCAAATGTTGAAATTACATGAACAGCGATATCCTTACGGACATGAAAGGGAATCAATCCTTCATAACTTTACGGATTTTTCCCAGGCCGATGAAGATTTCGATCCAGTTTGTTTAAAAGGAAAATATTGGGAATTTGTGAAAGAGGACATTACTGATATCATTCAGAATTATAGAGAGCGCTGATAAGCTATCGCTTTCTGATCCTGATCTGCCCAAGGTCTTATAGCTCTTGTCTATTGTTTCGATTTGCGTTCCGGACTGATACAATTTTGAATAATTGATACAGGATTGAAGGTGTTAAATTTTAATATTTTCAATAAAATAACTTTTTATTGCTTGAAAAAGTGCGTTATCGCAGCAATAGCCTCAATTAATACCAAATTCGCAAAACATTGATACAATGACGAAATAGGCGTAATTGTTTTCAAAATAGCTTGGAAGGAAATTTCAAGTTATGAACAAAAGAATTCTTTACTACTCTATCGTCGTTGGCTTAGCAGGTTTCCTGTTTGGTTTTGATACAGTTGTAATATCCGGTGCCAATCTTCCTTTAAAGGAACTATGGCAAACCTCAGATTGGTTTCATGGAACCTTCATTATGTCCATGGCACTATGGGGGACTGTTGTCGGTGCCCTTTTGGGAGGAATTCCAACAGATAGGTTTGGTCGAAGAACAACATTGTATTGGATAGGGGTACTTTATTTGATTTCAGCTTTGGGATCTGCCTTGGCTACTGACCCTTATCTATTTTCCTTCTTCAGGTTTCTGGGTGGTTTGGGAGTTGGAGCTTCATCGATTGCTGCCCCTACATACACCTCAGAAATTTCCTCACCCAAAAATAGAGGTAGACTGGTAGCCTTATACCAATTCAATATTGTTCTCGGTATCCTGATTGCGTTTATTTCAAACTATCTGCTGGCAGGTTTTGATGGAGCAAATGATTGGCGGTGGATGCTCGGAGTAGAAGCCATTCCAGCCTTGATTTATATTGTATTGGTTCTCGGTGTTCCGAAAAGTCCGAGATGGCTTGTGCTGCACAAAGGCAATGAAGAAGAGGCTTTGAACGTCCTCAGGCTTACTTCAACAGAGCAAGAATCACAAGATTTATTAAGCCTGCTCAAAGAAAATAACTCACAGAATCAGGGGAAGCCAGCCAATTTATTTTCGTCAAAGTTTAGCGTTCCATTAATACTGGCCTTCCTCATTGCTGCTTTCAATCAATTATCCGGCATCAATTTTATTTTATACTACGCTCCCGAAATTTTGGAGAAGGCAGGTTTTGCTGCAGATGATTCATTACTAAGCGCTATTTCAATAGGCTTTGTCAACCTGATTTTCACAATGCTCGGCCTGGTACTTATCGATAGGCTTGGTAGAAAGCAGCTCATGTATATAGGATCCTTTGGTTACATAGTTAGCCTGAGCATGATATCATTTGGCTTTTATACTGACGCTCATGCGATTTTCAAACTCACATTTATTTTGATCTTCATAGCATCCCATGCTATAGGCCAGGGTGCAGTCATATGGGTTTTCATATCTGAAATTTTTCCCAATAGAGTGAGAGCCTACGGTCAATCCTGGGGAGCAGGGACTCATTGGGTATTTGCTGCTCTGATTACTCTTTTCGGAGCTGTGTTGATCAACTCAATGCCACCGTGGCAGGTCTTTATGCTTTTTGCGGGGTGTAGTGTGTTACAGCTACTATTTGTGGCTTTCATGATGCCAGAAACCAAAGGAGCATCTCTTGAAGAGATCGAAGGCCAGTTTGGTCAACACCATAAAAAACAAGAAAAAATCAATCAAAAACCATCTTTAACCACAAGCGAATGAAAAATGCAAACACTGTAAAAACATAGAGAGGATAACATGACTCCTCCCAAACTTAATGAACCAAACAATTAACTTATGAACGGCAACTAATACTATTATGATGAAAAAATGTCTGAATTTAATTCTACTAATACTTACCCTTCCGCTCCTGTCTTTTGGACAAGGACAAAAGGTAAACGGTAAGGTTACAGATTCTTCAACCGGTGAGGCGTTACCCGGTGTAACCATTCAGGTTGAAGGGTCTTCCATAGGAACCATCACTGATGCTGACGGAAATTATGCTGTCAATGTTGGGGAGGACGATGTTCTGGTCTTTTCTTTTATTGGCTATAAGACAGAGAGGCGAAATGTAGGCAACCAAACATCTATAAATGTAGCCTTTGAGATCGATTTGTCTGAGCTGGATGAGGTCATTGTCGTTGGATATGACTCCAAGAAGGTCAAGGATCTCACGGGGGCTATAGAAACGGTCAATATGGAGACCGTCAAAGACTTTCCTGGCGGGAATGTGATGAAAAACATTCAAGGGAGAGTGGCCGGAGTGCAAGTATATACGAATGGTAATCCTGCATCCGGTGCGACTGTACGCATTCGGGGAGAAGGCCTGGGACGACTGGGAAACAACGACCCCCTTTATGTAATTGACGGTATACCTACGAAATCCGGAATGCATGAGCTAAACCAGAATGACATTGAGTCAATTCAAGTCTTGAAGGACGCCTCTGCTGCCAGTATCTACGGATCGCGTGCTGCAAACGGGGTGATTATTGTCACCACCAAAAAGGGTACAGACAAATTAGTAGTAAACGTAAAAAGTAGCGTTTCCTTTGAAGAGTTCAAGTTTGACGTTGGCCCTTTAAATACGGAGCAAAGAGCCCAGGTAGTATGGAGAGCTGCCGTGAATGATGGCATTGATCCTAATTCGGTATCGCCACTTTATACGTATGATTGGAATGGTGATTTTAACAGTCCCCAGCTAAATCAAATTCTCTTGCCAGAATACATCGATGGAGCAAGGGAAATGCGCCCGGCCAATACCAATTGGTTCAATGAGATCACGGAATCATCCGTAATTCATGATCATAATATCTCAGTTTCCAATGGCAACAAGAACGGCAACTATTACATGTCTATCGGATACTATAATCACGATGGTATCATTAAAAACTCCAATTTTGAGCGATATACCTTCAAGCTGAACTCAACCTACAATGTTGTTGAAAACAAAGTTAAGGTCGGCCAGAACTTCACTGCTACAAATCAGGCAGCCAATAAGGTAAATGATTTAGCGGGCCAGGCTATTGGGTTATCGTTCGAGCAACAATCTATTGTTCCCATCCGGACAGAAGACGGATCAGACTGGGGAGGTCCCACCGGTGGTATAACCGATAGAGACAACCCTGTTCGTCTGATTACTGAGAATAAGGACAATGAATACCAGTTCAACAGGTTTTTGGGCAATGTGTTTGTCGAGGTTTCTCCCGTAGAGAATTTGGATATCAGATCAAGCTTCGGAATTGACTTCAACCTTTTCTACAATCGGGATTTCACCAAAGCATACTCCCCTGGAAACCTCAACTTTCAGGATCAACTGATCAATACTCATAGCAGATATGGAAACTATGTGTGGTCAAACACTGCTGCTTACAACATCAGCGCAGGTGATCATAGCATTTCTTTTTTGGTTGGCTCGGAAACCATCTCTTATAAATCCGAAGAATTCTCAGCTTCACGAAGAGGCTTTGAATCACAAAATCTGGATTTTGCCTATCTGAATCAGGGTACGGAAAACATCCAGAATGGAGGATCAGGCAGCCGATGGGCGCTTCAGTCCTTTTTTGCAAAAGCCGATTACAACCTGATGGACAAGTACCTGGCATCTGTAACGATTAGACGGGATGGTTCATCCAGGTTTGGTGCAAATAACCGATGGGGAAATTTCCCGGCAGCTTCTGTGGGTTGGAGAGTGAGTGAGGAGGGCTTTTTGAAAGGAAACAACTTGCTTTCAGAGCTTAAATTAAGAGCGAGTTGGGGACTGACGGGTAATCAGGAAATCGATCCAAGAGCCCAATACGCCATATTTGAGCCTCGTTATGCCACAAGATCACTGTTCACCTTTGATCAGGACAATGGAACCGCTTATGATATCAATGGCAACAATTCCGGTCAGCTTCCTTCAGGATTTGCTAAATCGCAAACAGCCAATCCGGATTTAAAGTGGGAAACCTCAGAAACGGTAGATGTTGGAGTTGATTTTGGTTTGTTCGATAATAAGGTTTCGGGTTCTGTAGACTACTATATCAAAGAAACTCGTGACATCCTTACTGCCACCCAACCGGTAGCTACCGAAGGTGAAGGAGCAAATCGTTTTGTTAACGCAGGGACTGTTGAAAACAGAGGTCTTGAAGTGGTACTTGGCTATGAAGGAAAACTGAAAGTAGGAGGCAAATCTTTACTGTTTAATATTAACGGAAACCTTGCAACATTAGATAATGAGGTTAAAGAATTGCCTCTGCACATCCAGAATCAATTTGGCGGCAATGGGGATGATCAAACCATTATTGGCCGAAATGTCAACTCAGTTTACGGGTATGTTGCTGATGGGCTTTTTCAAAGTCCTGAAGAAGTTGCTGATCATGCGACTCAATCTGGCGCTGGGCTAGGAAGGATAAGGTTCAAAGATTTGAATGGTGATGATGTCATTGATGATGAGGATCAGATGTTCTTCACCGTGACTTCACCAGACTTGTTATTTGGGTTAAACCTTGACCTGGCATACGGGGCATTTGATTTTAATGTATTCTTTCAGGGAATATCAGGATCAGAGGCGGTGAATGGTTGGAAACTATTTTCAGATTTTACTTCCATTAATGCCGGATCAAATTACGGAACCAGAACGCTTGATGCGTGGACACCTGAAAACACCGACACAGATGTTCCCGCCCTATCAACGGTTGACAACAACAATGAGTGGAGAGTATCAACATTCCGATATGAGAACCAATCCTATGCCAAGCTGAGGAACCTCTCTATTGGTTATACTCCTCCGAAATCACTGGTCTCCAGGGTTGGGCTTTCCAATGCACGAATATACGTCGCTGGACAAAACCTGCTGACCTTCAAACCTAAGGATACCAATATGCAAGATCCGGAAACTCCGGGTGCAGGATTCCCGGTACCAAGAAGGTATTCTGTTGGGGTTAATCTCACATTTTGATCAAAAAAACTGAATAGAAATGAAAAGATATCTAAATAAATACATTGCGATTCTTTCGCTGATTTTAATCGCAGGATGTAATGACTTCCTCGAAGTTGAGCCCCAGGCCACATTGAGTGAAAGTCAGGTAGCCACGGCAGAGAATGTCGATAAGCTGGTAATAGCTGCATACTCATCTATGGGAAATGACCATTATGTGGCTCCAAACCTCCTGTGGCCAACCGGTAATTTGAGAGCTGGTGATGCTCACAAAGGAGGAAATGGTGCCGCTGATATTTTTGGTTACCACGTACTTTCGGTATTTGAGCCAATAATTGCAGATATGAGCTCACTTCCACCGGATTTGTTGGATTTATTCAACATTCGTTGGACCAGAGACTTCATCGGTATATCCAGGGCAAATAGCGCATTGAAAGTTCTGAACAATGTAACACTCGATGAGGTGCCGCTACGGGATCAGAGAATTGGTGAGATGAGATTCCTTCGGGCATTTTTCTACTTTGATGCCAAGATTCACTGGAAGCGAGTGCCATTCATTGATGAGTTTACAGAAGATCCTACCACGGTCTCAAATGTTGATCTTACGGATCAGGAGCTTTGGACTAAAATAGCCGATGATTTGGCCTATGCCGCTGAAGTATTACCGGAAACTCAGGATCAAATTGGAAGGATCAACAAGTTTGCTGCCAAGGCATTTTTGGCTAAGGTGAAGCTTTATCAGGCTTACGAGCAAAGTGAGGTAGATCACAGTGTGATCGAGATTCATCAGGACATGTTGGAGGAAGTGGTTACACTATGTGATGATGTGATTAATTCAGGCCAGTATTCGTTGAACCCTGATTATGCCATGAATTTCCTCAACGAATTTGAGTTTAACAATGAAGTCATTTTCGCGATACAGCGCTCTATTGATGATGGAAGTCCTGATGGCAAAGGCTCATGGCCTACGGCACTTAATTACCCACAAGACCCGGAATGGGGATGCTGCGGTTTTCATGTGCCCACACAAAACTTCGTGAATGCATTCAAAACGGATGCTAGTGGTTTACCACAGTTTGATACCTATAACAACAGTGTTTATGACGTTTCTACCGATGCAGTGGATCCACGCTTAGATCATACGGTATCCATGGAAGGCAAACCATTTAAATATGACCCTTCCTTTGTTCATCCAGGAGATGCCTGGGCAAGAAACCCTGGAACTTATGGCAACAATGTGTCAATGAAAGAATTGGATGAGCCGGATTGTGAATGCCGGGCGGCCAATGGACCGTTTACCATCAGTTCGCGCAATTCAACGATCATACGTTATGCTGACCTTTTACTCTGGAAAGCCGAGGCACTCATTGAGCTCAACAGAGTTTCAGAGGCTCTTCCCATAATTAACGATATCCGGGCCAGAGCTGCATCCAGTGCCGGGCGTTTAAGCGGGGCATCTATATATAACATTGGTCAATACGCATCACTTGGCAGCCAGGAGGAAGCTCGTGAAAAACTGAGATGGGAACGAAGGCTCGAGCTAGGACTCGAAGGTTGGAGGTTCTTTGATCTGGTACGTTGGGGGATTGCCAAAGAGACGCTGGATGCCTACCAGGCTGTAGAGGTGACCAGGACACCATATTTGATTGACTATGAGTTTACTGCTGGCAAGCATGAATACATGCCTATTCCACAGCAACAGGTGATCTCTAGCGGATTCCTTTACGAACAAAATCCTAAATACTGAGAGCAATGAAAAATCTATATATTCTAAGTATATGCATGGTGATGTTGATTTCCGGGTGTACAGATAACAATGACTCCTTTGATGATCTATCGATCAATATCGGAAGCGATATCGAAGTGTCCATTACGGAAGTAGCTGACACCGGAGCAGATGAAGTGATTATCAATGAAGAAACAGGGAAAATCACTTTGGTGTATCCGTGCGATACAGATGTGAAAAGTATTACTCCTACTTTCTCTCTTTCCGAGGGTGCGTCAGTTACTCCAGAATCTGGAACTGCTCTTGACCTGTCTAGTCCGAAGCAACTAACGGTAATAAACGGCAACTTATTCAAGAAGTACACTGTATCTGCTGATATTAGGTGTGTCACAGCATTCCTCAGTTATGCATCTACAGTTGAGACCATTGTGGACGATGATGAGGCAGCCGCTGCTGCCTGGTTCTTTGACTCTTTTGATGAGACGGTAACCAAGTTTGTGAGTTTTGATGACATAAAAGCAGATCCAACAGTACTAGATGATGTTACCACATTGTTCTGGGTTTTGGACGGGCACCCTGAGGATAATTCCAATTGGTTTCCGGAAATAGCACTTGATACCGATGTGCTTGGCACCATCACTACCTGGTACAAAAATGGAGGTAATTTATACCTGCATCAGCATGCAGCCCACTACATTTTTGACCTTGGAAGGATGACTCAGGTTAGTGGTTTTCCAGAGAAAATGATCGGGGGAGGCGCTGGTTTTGAGAATGGCGATACCTGGTCTATTGGAATCAATATGGGGCTTACCCACGATAATAGTGCTCATCCGATGTTTAGCGGAATAGAAATTCTGACCTACGACAATGGACAAAAGGCGATACCGACTATCGGTGCAGGATGGAGAGAAGACCGCAATGCCATGCAAAATTCAATACCGGCAAGATATGGTCTGCCAAATAATGATGAGGAAGTCTTCACAAAATACACAACAGAAAACAATCTGGTTTGGATCGGATCATGGGACGGAATTATAGACTATTGGAATGGTGGTGTATTCGAATATCTTCCAACCGATGAATATCAAGGACGGGCTATTTCAATTGGGATAGGTGGCGTTGAGTGGAATGTGAATGCGAATGGTGAGCGGGGAGCTGATGCTACCATAAACCCTGATGGCGTGAACCCCTATCAGGATAATGTTGAAACAATGGCTTTCAATATCATCAACTATCTGTCAACTAACTAGTGTCAAGCCAAGTCTACTTTGACGCTTCTCCATCGCACCCCTATCCCCTAAAGGGGCAGTCTTGCGCGCTGCCATCCCCTTTAGGGGACTGAGGGGTGAGCGAGGGCAAACGCCATTTTACATGTGACTTGACACTAGACACATTTCTTTATATCAATTAAAAACTCCATGCATGCACTGCATGCATGGAGTTTATTACCCTAAACCAATAAAAAGATGAAAATATTACTAGACCCCAAACACGGGGAGCAATGGAAGTTATGCTTTATTGTTCTCTTGTTTTTAATGTCAAATTTGAGCTATGCTCAATTGTATCAGGAAAAATACCGGCCACAATATCACTTTTCCCCATCGACCAGTTGGATAGGTGATCCATGTGGTTATGCTTATGTAGATAGTACGTACCACTTCTTGTGGTGGGGCAAGGCTACATCTACTGATCTTGTTCACTTTGATCAGAAAAACGCCTTTGCGATGAAAGGAGACCCAGGCAGTTTTGGTTACTTTACCGGGAGTGCTGTATTAGATAAGAACAATACGGCGGGATTTGGTGCGGATAAATTGGTCACCATATATACCATGGCTTTACCCGGTAATCAGGCGGTTGGAATATCCTATAGCGCTGACCAGTCTTATGATACATTCCAGTATTACGAGGAGAGTCCGGTATTGGATTTAAATAATCCAGAGTTCAGGGATCCCACTGTGATCTGGCACGAAGGAACTTCTAAATGGGTAATGGTCATTGTAAAAGCCGTAGATAGAGTAGTTGAGTTTTACTCATCCACGGACTTAAAAAGCTGGACATGGATGAGCAATTTTGGGCCGGTTGGAGCTGTAGATCAGATATGGGAATGCCCTGATTTTTTCGAATTGACCGTGGACGGTAATCCAAATAAGAAAAAATGGGTATTACAAGTGTCAATGGGACCTAACAAAGGACAATACTTTATCGGGTCCTTTGACGGAACCACTTTTAAAATGGATACTACTTTCTCGAATTATTTATTGAAGGGTAACCATCTTATTGGAGATGTTTATGACTCATTCAACCGATCTAGTTATGGTTCCTGGGCAGTCACTGGTTCTGCTTTTGGTACTTCTCCGGCGGTGGACGCATTGTCAGGTCAACAAAATGTATCAGGGTTTTTAGGATCTAAACTAATAAACTCTTTCGACGGAGGTGATGCTTCTACAGGTACCCTGACTTCTCCAACCTTTACAATAACGGAGAATAATATCAACTTCCTTATTGGAGGAGGAAACCACCCAAGTCAGACTTGTATCAATCTATTGGTAAATGGTCAGGTAGTTGCGACTGCAACTGGTCAAAATAGGGAAATACTGAAATGGAGCGGCTGGAACGTAACACCATATATCGGGCAACAAGCCCAGTTGCAAATTGTCGATAGCAATAGCGGCAGCTGGGGTCATATTTTAATTGACCATATCATGTTCTCGGATATGCTTCATCAGGAAAACAGGGAACACGCCTTATGGGTAGATTACGGATCTGATTTCTATGCTACGCGGGCAATTCCTGATTATGATGGTACATTGAATTCAACGTCGTGGTTCGGTTGGGTTAGTAACTGGGAGTATGCACATGATGTGCCCGGATGGAACGAAGGAGGAAAAGGACAATGGTCAATTGCCAGAAATGTTTCACTGAAGACCTATTCTGAGGGTGTTAGACTTGTTCAGGAACCTGTTCCGGCATTGCAATCCCTGCGCCAAACTCCTGTGAACTATTCTGGTGCTATTTGCGGAACGAGTGCTATTCCGGGTTTTAGCCCAAGCCAAAATACCTATGAGATTGATGCCACGTTTTCCACAGATGTTGCAGGAAAGTTTGGATTTAATTTACTGGTAGGAGAAGGAAGAAAATTGGTTGTTGGATATGATACCAGAACACAGGTTGTGTTCATAGATAGGACCAATTGTACAGATGCGACGATCAATGGAAGCTTTGCTAAATCACTTTTTGCTCCTGTTGAACCGGTTGATGACGAGCTAAATCTTCGAATATTTGTTGATAAATCCACAGTAGAAGTATTCGCAAACTCTGGAAAGAAAGTGCTTACAGCCCTGACCTTTCCATCTGAAAACCAAATTGGAGTGGAGGTATTCTCAGACCTTTGCAATGGCACCACGATCGATTTTACAGCCTGGATGTTGAATTCGATTTGGAAAGATAATTATGACTTCACACCGAATTTGACCTACAATTTCGAGTCTGGAGATCTGTCCGGCTGGACTGTTTTATCTGGAGATGCTTTCACCGATGCGGATGTTACTTCGGACGTGGATTGGGGATGGGGAGGTCCTTTCAATCAGCAAGGAACCTTTCATCTATGGAATTATAAAGATGGTGGTGATTCTCAGGTTGGGGCAATCAAATCTGAGGATTTTGTAATCGGAGGCGATGGTCAAATAACATTTCTGCAAGGTGGAGGAGATGACATTGATAATTTGTATGTATCTCTGGTACGCTCGTCTGATAATGTAGAATTGATGAAGAGCACTGGTGCTGATGATGAAGCTTATATGTCTAAATCCTTCGATGCCTCTTCATTTATCGGTACGGAATGTTACATCAAAATTGTAGATAGCGCTACTGGAGGTTGGGGGCATATTAATGTCGATGACATTCAAATACCCCAGGATATGCTAACGCCAGGTATATATAAGATCGTAAATCAGAACAGTAACAAGGCTTTGGATGTAGATGCGGGAGGCTCTTATGATGGAGCATCTGTCCAGCAGTGGGAGTATTTGGGTGGTGACAATCAAAAATGGCTGATCGAACCGTCTTCTGAATATGGATATTACACGATTACTTCTGTGAGTGGAAATCGAGTTCTTGATTCCAACGGAGCGTCTGATGGCAGCTTGCTTCAGGTATGGTCTTCGCTTGAAGGGGACAATCAAAAATGGAAAATCAAGTCTGGAGGTGATGGTGTGGCTAAGATTCTTTCAAAGATCAGTGGGAGATCTTTAGAAGTGGAAAGTGCGCTTGGTACCAATGGAGGCAAAATTCAGTTGTGGACTTTCGTGGCAAACCCACACCAGCAGTGGCGTTTGGAATTGCTTGAGGCTACAGGCCAGTCATCATCTTCCAGGGTGACAGACCAAGAAGAAAGCATCGTTATTGATGAGCAGAATGATTTTTCCACCAATCAAATCAATATCTATCCGATACCGTCAGAAGACAAACTAACCATTGACTTAACAACCTTTTCTAAAGAAGAAAACATAGTTGTTGAAGTCATAGATTTGACCGGAAAGACCCTAAAGCGTATTGAAACAAAACCAACGAAAGTGGTTTTGGAAAAAAGTGAATTAGGAACAATGTCCGGGATGTACCTGATCAAGGTGCGGTCATATAATCATGTGGCGACCAGTAGAATAGTTTTTGAGTAAAAGTGATATTAATGGCGATAATGAAACATAGTGGGAGGTTGAGGTTTGTGATGGCAATTGTTTTATTATCGCCTTACTTTATCGTAAGTTTTACGCAGGCACAAAGTGCTTTAGAGGATTTTCGTCCTCGGTATCACTTCACTCCTGAAAAGAACTGGATCAATGACCCATGCGGCATGGTCTACTTAAACGGCGAATACCATCTCATGTACCAATACAACCCCTACGGTACACAATGGGGAAATATGTCCTGGGGACATGCCATTTCTGAAGATATGGTACACTGGGAAGAATTACCTGTGGCGCTAACGCCTGATAATTTAGGTGACATCTTTTCCGGTGGTGCGATTATAGATAAGGAAAACACCGCTGGATTTGGAGAGCATGCGATGATCGCAATTAATACCTCGGCGGGAAATCAGCAGCAGCAAAGCATAGCCTATAGCCTGGATCAGGGTCGGTCCTGGACAAAATATGCCAACAATCCTGTCTTACCCAATCAGGGCACACCAGATTTTCGTGACCCTATGGTGTTCTGGCATGAGCAAACATCTAAATGGATCATGGCATTGGCTGTTTCAAACCGGATTGAATTTTATGGAAGCCCCAACCTTAAAGAATGGACGTATCTAAGCGCCTTTGGTCAAAATATTGGAGCGCATGGTGGTGTTTGGGAATGCCCGGATATGTTTGTTCGAAAAGACCAATTTGGCAATGAATATTGGGTGCTTCTTGTGAGTATCAATCCCGGAGGGCCACAAGGTGGCTCAGCTACCCAATACTTTGTTGGGGATTTTGATGGTCAGGTTTTCTCTTTGCATTCATCCATTCAAGAGCTGCTAACCAAAGAAGTAGCGTTGCCGGCTGGAGTGGTCTTTGAAGATTTTGAAAACGAGGATTACAGTGGATGGACAGCCTCCGGAGAAGCCTTTGGTATAGGCCCGGCCTCAGGTGCTCTGGACGGTCAACAGGAAGTTGCTGGATTTTTAGGTCAAGGCTTAGTCAATTCATTTTTAAATGGTGATGTGACTACCGGTTTACTCACCTCCTCTCAGTTCACGGTTGACAAAGATTACATCAGCTTCCTGATAGGCGGAGGAAACCACCCGGATAAGACAGGAATCAGCTTAATGGTTGATGGACAAAGCGCCCTTTCCGCAACAGGTCAAAATACAGAGGAGCTATCATGGAATTCTTGGGATGTTACACAATGGAAAGGCAAACAGGCCACTCTGGAGATTATTGATATGCATTCCGAAGGGTGGGGCCATATCAACATTGATCATATTTATTTTTCCAATGATCCGGTAATTGATGATCGTATAGAAGCATTATGGGCCGATTGGGGGACGGACAATTATGCCGGTCGGTCATTCGAAAACGCACCTGAAAATGACGACAGACGAATTTGGATGGGCTGGATGAGCAATTGGTCTTATGCCGGGGACTTACCTACTTCTACCTGGCGTGGAGCCATGACCATACCTCGCACGCTTGAGGTTTTGACCAGAGATGGTATTCCAAGATTAAAGCAAGAGCCTATTGAGGAAATGAAATCTTTAAGGGGAGAAAATCTCCTGGGTCTGTCAGATGTAAGTTTCGTTGATTTTGAAAATGAGGTCAAAGGTCTGAACCTTTCTGGCCAATCCTACGAAATGCAATTGGAAATAGCGGTAGATACTGGTGATGAGTTTGAATTAAGCTTTCTCAAGCGTCAAAGCCTTTCCTCTATTCTTCGCTACAATTCAGATAAGGAGCTTCTAACATTTGATCGGCGAAGTTCAGGTTTCACCAATTTCAACCAAAGTTTTCCAGGAATATATGAGCTTTCAGTTTCACCAGTAGAGGGAGTAATAAAACTACACCTATTCGTTGACCGCTCTTCCATAGAAATTTTTGTTAATGATGGGGTTGAGGTATTCACGTTTCGGGTTTTCCCGGTTGACCAGTCAGATCTATTAAGTGCCAGGGTAACCAATGGTGCGCCAGGAATTGTGCAGGCGTCTTTATGGGAATTACAAGGAATTTCCCATAACCCGATTTTAACCACGTCCCAAAGTGAACTCCTTCCTATGAACATCAGCCCCAATCCGGTTTCATTGGGCGAGCATTTCAAACTTCATGGAGTTCAGGGCAACATAAACGCAATCCAATTATACGATATGGGTGGACGCCAAATATCATCTTCCAAAATAAACTTTGACGGTGATGCAATAGCCATTCAGGGAATAGGATCGGGGCTCTATGTATTAATTGGCTCAACATTAAACAATCGATATAAAGCAAAAATTATAATTAAATGACCAAGTCTATATACCTCGCAATCATGCTGTGCCTTGTCACAGGCAGTACCTGGAGTCAGGTTTATACAGAGCGCTTTCGCCCACAATTTCATTTTTCACCTAAATCAGGATGGATTGGAGATCCAACAGGAGCCATCAAATACGACAACACCTACAGGCTGTTCTGGTGGGGACAAGCCACATCTGACGACCTGGTCTACTGGGAAGAGCTCGGGTGGCCCATGAGAGGTGACGATGGGTCATTTGCCTACTTTACGGGATCAGTTGTAGTAGACCATGAAAATACAGCAGGGTTTAATACTGATGATACCGCTATGGTTGCGGTTTATACCATGCACAATCATAATACTGGAAATCAAAGTCAGGGTATAAGCTATAGCACAGATTACAACACTTTTAACTACTACTCAGGAAACCCGGTATTGGATGTTAGCAGTACTGAATTCCGTGATCCACAGGTTTTTTGGCACGAGCCTTCCGAAAAATGGATAATGCTGATAACTAAATCAATGGACAGAACAGTAGAATTCTACGCTTCTGATGACCTGAAAAGCTGGACTTACCTGAGCACATTTGGTCCATTAGGCGCCAGGAAGGAAGTGTGGGAAGTGCCAGATTTGGTTCAACTACCTCTGGATGGAGACCAGGGGAACCTCAAGTGGGTTATGATTTGTGGAATGGGTCCCAATAAAACACAGTATTATGTTGGGGACTTTGATGGCACTCAGTTCACACCAGATGAAACAACTACACAATTCCTGAATACAGGATATACCACAGACGGTATCATTTTCGAAGATTTTGAAAATGGATATGGCGATTGGGTAGTGCAGGGAGAAGCTTTCGGTTCAGCACCTGCTACCGGAACTTTACCGGATCAAACGCCAGTAAGTGGGTATTTTGGTGATCACTTGATCAATAGCTACTTGGGTGGAGATGGCTCCCTTGGTACGCTTACCTCACCGGAATTTACCATTGAATACCCTTTTATCAACTTTTTGATAAGTGGAGGCAATCATCTTAATGGGACAGAAATAGCACTATCCGTAGATGGTAATATAGTCAAGCGAACCACAGGTAATAATTCTGAGCAACTACGGTTAATGTCCTGGGATGTGCGGGCCTATCAATCTAAAAACGCCAAAATAGTAATCAAGGATGCTGAAACGGGAGGATGGGGGCACATCAACATTGACCATATTGAGTTTTCAAACATCAACAGGAATACACAGCGGGAGCATGCCTATTGGCTGGAATGGGGGCATGATTATTATGCTGCCAAAACCTTTAGAAACTTTGATCAGGATGGGGATGACCGTGTTGTCCAGATTGCCTGGATGAACAACTGGACATACGCCAACAGCATCAAGACCGATTGGGGAAACAGTACCTGTCATTCCCTGCCAAGGGAGCTAAGCTTGTCCTCATCAACTGAACAAGGGTACGTACTAAAACAAGCGCCTATTCCCGAGCTTCAAAAGCTTAGGCTTGAAGTGAGCGAAATCTCCGGTCAGGAAATAGATGGGTCAATGGCAATCACAGAGTTTCAGCCCAGAAGAAATACTTACGAACTCAAAGCAGTTTTTCAATTTGATTCGGAATCTGATGCTGATTTAGGCCTAAAGCTTGTTGCCAATGGTAACCTGGGGCTTAAAATAGGGTTAGATTTGGTCAATTCACAGGTTTATGTTGACCGGACTGCAGCAAATGGCATAGTCCCGCCGACAGGGTTTAGTGAAAGATCTATTGCCCCTATTGATATATCTGAAGATAGCTTGATTACCTTTCATGTGTTCATAGATCAACTTTCTGTAGAAGTCTTTGTGAATGATGGAGAACTGGTTTTCTCAGAATTGATCTTTCCTGGTGAGTCTTCCAGAGGTGTGGAAATTTACTCTATTGGCGGAGTTTCCCGTCTCAAAAGTTTGCAAGCCTGGGAGTTGAAGTCTATTTGGGGATTAGAACCGACAATACTGAAAGTGGAGGAGCTTAAGGACACGCTTATCTATCCAAATCCACTTCATATAGGTCAATCATTGACCATTGACCACTCTAATTCCAACCAAGACTATGTTGTCAAGCTGATGACCATTGGAGGTCAAAAATTAACGGAAACAGAGGTCCGTTCAGGTAGTAGAAAGACCATTGATATAAACCAGCCGCCAGGTATTTATATACTCAAATTTACCAGTGCGAAAGACGCTTTCGAAAAGAAACTCATTATTCAGTAATCAATTAAGAACCAGGGAAATCCTTCAAACTATTTAACATGAACGCAAAACTTATAACAGTTATAGCATTTATTGGAATACTTTCTTCATGTCATTTTAAGTCGCCAGACAGAAGTAATTCTGCGGAGATGTTCAATGAAAAATACAGGCCTCAGTATCACTTTTCTCCGCCTACCAACTGGATGAATGACCCAAATGGCATGGTCTATCACGATGGAGAATACCACTTGTTCTATCAGCATTATCCAGATGGAAATAAATGGGGACCGATGCATTGGGGGCATGCAGTTTCATCAGACATGATCCATTGGGAACACCTGCCCATTGCCCTTTATCCCGATAGTTTGGGATATATATTTTCAGGAAGCGCAGTGATTGATGTAAATAACACCACGGGTTTTGGTTCTAAAGAAAAGCCCGCCATGGTAGCCATCTATACCTATCACGATGCAAAAGCAGAGCGGGAAGGTAAAGTGGATTTTCAAACCCAGGGAATTGCCCTAAGCTTGGATAATGGCCGTACCTGGACGAAATACAAGGGCAATCCCGTACTGAACAACCCCGGAATCAGAGACTTCAGAGATCCTAAGGTTTCCTGGAATGAAAAGTTAAACAAGTGGGTAATGATATTGGCTGTGAAAGATCATGTCACTATTTATTCTTCTCCTGATTTAAAAAACTGGGCTTTTGAGAGTGAGTTTGGCAATGATATCGGAGCTCATGGTGGCGTTTGGGAATGCCCCGACCTCTTCCCATTAACCGATGATTCAGGAAGTACTCATTGGGTGATGTTGGTAAGCATTAACCCCGGAGGGCCACAAGGAGGCTCAGCAACACAGTATTTTGTAGGGCAATTCGATGGAAGCGAATTTATTCCCTATGATACAATAACCAGATGGGTGGACTATGGAGCTGATAACTACGCTGGCGTTACTTGGTCAAACATTCCTGAATCCGATGGCAGAAGATTGTTTTTGGGTTGGATGAGCAACTGGCAATATGCCAATGAAGTTCCCACAACCGAATGGAGGAGTGCAATGACCATTCCCCGGGAGTTAAAATTGCAATTCATTGACAAGGAACCAGCACTAATATCCACGCCTGTTGATGAGCTCAAGAAGCTTGAATCTACTCCAGTGAAGTTCTCGGAAACCATCAATTTGAAGAATTCTCTCTTCAAGTTGGATCTCAAACCTACGGAGTTGCCCTTTGAATTACATTTCTCAAATGATTTGAATGATGAACTCATTATTTCTTTCACCCGGGAAAATGTCAAGGTTAATCGAGCAAATTCAGGAAAGACAGGATTCAGTGATTTATTTCCAGCCACACATTTCATGGATATGAAGGGCAAACCAATGAACAACATACAGGTCTATTCTGATAGATCTTCCCTTGAGTTATTCATTAACGGCGGACAGTTAGTGATGAGCGAATTGGTTTTCCCTAATTCACCCTACAATAAACTTTGGATTACCAATAAAAATGTTGAATCTGAAATCACCTATTTAAAACCTATCTGGTAAAATACGATATGAAATGAGCTTAAACTTTTTTAAGCATACCATCCACGTTATGATTAAAATAATTTTATGCGAAAGCGAAGCGGTTCCATGGGTTTGCAAATTTTTGCAAAAGCTTCGTTCTCAATATTTTGAAAAAAATTTAAACACATGAAAGTTTTAGCATTTGGAGAAGTCCTTTGGGATTTCATAGCAGGAGATAAGTTTTTCGGGGGTGCACCGGTAAATTTTGCAGCACACGTGGTGCAATGTGGTGCGGAAGCCGCCATCATCACCGCTTTAGGAACGGAGCGGTTGGGAGACCAGGCGTTAGAGGAGATTCAAAAAGCCGGGTTGAGCGCTGCCTTCGTGCAGAGAGTAGATGCCAAGGTGACCGGAAGAGTGATGGTCACACTTAATAACGGACAACCAAGCTACAGGATCAAGAAGGATGTGGCCTTTGACTATATCGATAAATCAAGAATTGATTTGAATGCAGTATCAGCTTACGATGCTTTGTATTTTGGCACCCTGGCACAAAGAAATACTGCATCACGAGAAGCACTTTACCACCTGCTGGACAATGCGCATTTTAGGACAATATTTTATGATGTCAATTTGAGAAAGGACGGATACTCCAGGGAAATTGTTGAGAAATCTTTTTCCTATTGCAATATTGCAAAAATGAATGTGGAGGAAACTCTCATTCTTAGCCGATTACTGTATTCAGAAGAGCTATCTCCCGAACTTTTTGTTGAGCGTATAATGAAAGATTATAGTCAAATTAAAATCGTTTTAGTCACGTCTGGAGCCAAAGGCTGTACCGTCTATAGCGAGGGAGTACATAAAACAGTAACCTCCGACCCTGTTCAACTGATAGATGCCGTTGGAGCTGGCGATGCATTTTGCGCCGCTTTTCTTACAACATATATCAAAACCAACGATGCGAACAAAGCAGCCCGAATAGGTAATATGGTCGGTGGCTTTGTCGCCTCTGAGAGTGGTGCAATACCGCAATACCCTGCGAGATTTAAGAGAAAAGTAGAAGTCTTGAGCGAATCAAACAGTATCTCGAGTAATTAGGAATATAGAAGCATTGGTTAGGTGTTGAATTGCATCAATTCTCGCGGTTAACAATTCGGTTAAAAAGCCTGTCTAAAATAATATAACTACTTGATATATAATGACTTAAGTTATACTTTTGAATCCTTCTGAGAAAACCGAACGGATGATGTCTTGAATGAGCTGAATAAAGCGCTCGACGCTCATAGGAAAAAGGCTGAAGTTGATGAATATTCTGTAGAAGAAGACTTATTGTTTCATTTAAAAATTGGCGAGGCAGGAAAAAATTCTGTACTAATGTCTTTGATGATGATTATTACTCCAGATATCATGACATACTTCAAAAAGATTAACGTCAGTGCAGAGAGAAAATCTGAGTTGGCTGTGGAGGAGCATGAACGTATTTTGAAACATATTCGAGAGGGAAATCCGGAAGAGGCCAGTAAGGCTGTCCAAGATCATTTAAAGGGCATAATTGATTATGTTAGGTAAACGGATTCCGCAATTGCTTCCTAATTAGTGCTTGTTTATAAACTCAGGGTCTGAGTCAAAATGTTCGAGATCAAGGTGCGACCGGCAAGGTGCGACCGGCAAGGTGGAACCGTCAAGGCTTGTGTAGTTTTCAAAATGTGAGTTTACCCTCGTAAATCGGTCAGGCGAAGAGGATCATTTTTGAAAACAAACGAAACGCAGTGATCGGAAATTATAGACAGACTCTAATTGACTAAAAGCTTGACTAAACGGCATCAAGGCATTAACCTCAAACAACCAATGATCATTTGCAATATGCCGATGGAGACCATACTTTTATTGTATGAGAAGTATCCATCTGTCCATCCTGATCATTGGTTTGTTCGCATTGTTGTCATGTGCCAGCGAACCCGAAAGTTCTTCTCAGATCGATTATACAAAATGGGCAGAGTTTCAAGGTGGTCCGGATCGGAATCAATACTCCACCTTAGCTCAGATCACGCTTGAAAATGTCAGGGACTTAAAAGTAGCCTGGTCACATGGGCTACCAGATAGTGGTCAGATGCAGATGAACCCGATCATAGTCGATAATGTGCTATATGGTATTGGTGCAGATGTACGTCCATTTGCACTGAATGCCACTACCGGCGAAAGACTTTGGATTCATGGAGATCCGCTAAACGAATGGCACAGTACCAGTAGGGGAGTGGCTTACTGGTCAAAGGGTACAGACAAGCGAATCTATTATTCAAAAGGAGCCTATTTATTTGCACTTGATGCGTTGAATGGTGAGTTGATCACCAGTTTTGCGGATAGCGGCCAACTGGATTTGCACAAAGGTTTGCCGGAAAGCGCCCAGCAGAAATTCCTGGTTTCTAATGCGCCGGGTACCATTTATAATGATCTGATAATCGTTCCGGTGCGTGTATCTGAAGGCTCTGATGCTGCTCCAGGTGACATCAGAGCATTTAATGTCCGGACGGGTGATTTGGTGTGGACTTTTCATACCCTGCCTTATCCGGGTGAAGATGGATATGAAACCTGGGAAAATACAGCCGCCTATAAAAACACAAATGTTGGTGGTATCAATAACTGGTGTGGTATGACCGTGGATCGGGAAAATGGGATTTTATATGTTCCGCTGGGTTCTGCTGCTCCTGATTTCTATGGTGGCAACAGGTTAGGAGCCAACCTATATTCGAACTGTTTGCTGGCACTTGATGTGAAGTCCGGTGAGAAATTCTGGCATTTTCAGTTTACCCATCATGACATATGGGACAGAGACCTTCCCTCCACCCCAAACCTACTCGAGGTGACCAGGGATGGGAAACAAATCAAAGCCATTGCTCAAATCACTAAGCAAGGTTATGTGTATCTATTCGACCGGTTTACCGGTGAACCGCTGTTTGATATTGAAGAAGTTCCTTTTCCTGAATCCAGACTGATTGGCGAACGTGCCTATGCTACACAGCCCATTCCAACGAAACCTGAGCCATTTGCCAGAAGGTCTGACCGCCTAACAGCGGATGACCTGAGTCCTTACGCAAAGAATAAAGAAGAACTATTAGCGATTTTCAGAAATGCGGACAGGCGATTTTATGCACCGCCGGGTGAAGATACGGTACTCTTGCTGCCTGGCTATGATGGCGGTGGGGAATGGGGTGGAGCAGCAGCCGACCCTCAGAATGGTGTGCTTTATGTCAATAGCAATGAAATGGCGTGGCTCCTGTCGCTTGAGAAGGCGGTGGCAGATTCGTTAGAATGGCTCTCTGGTGGTGAGCAATTATATGTTCGCTACTGCGCCTCCTGTCATCAAAAGGATCGAATTGGTTCACCTGAAAGCCGGGTGCCGTCCTTAATCGGTTTGAATCAGAAGTATGCAGAAGACTCGTTGATCAACCTGATTAATAAAGGGAAGGGAATGATGCCAGGTTTTCCACATTTAACAACGGAGGAAAAAGAATCTATTGCTGATTACTTGCTGGAGCTTGAAACTGATAAACAGGAAGTGACAAGTGTAAATAGCCTTAATCAGGACCTTTATGTACACAAAGGCTATCACAAATTTTTGGATAGTGATGGCTTGCCGGCCATTGCTCCGCCGTGGGGCACCTTAAATGCCATTGACCTCAACACCGGATCGTACCTTTGGACAATCCCACTAGGAGAAACTCCCGAGCTGAAAGCGCAGGGATACCCAACTACGGGGACTGAAAATTACGGAGGCCCTGCGATTACCGAAAATGGGTTGTTGTTTATTGCTGGCACAAAAGATGGGGTGTTCAGAACCTTCAACAGACATACAGGTGAGCTGCTATGGCAATATCAACTCCCGGCACCGGCTTTTGCCACTCCGGCTATTTATGAAGCCAATGGAAAGCAGTTTGTAGTGATTGCTTGTGGTGGTGAGAAACTTGGTACCATGAAAGGGAATCAGATCGTGGCGTTTTCTCTTTGATGGAGCTTATATTTGATTAAGACTAAACCTTAGCTATATGGCATATAGTGAACAACTTGCTGACCGATTAAGAACCTATCTGTCGAGAGTTTCGGATATTGAAGTAGAAGAGAAGAAGATGTTTCGGGGGTTGGCTTTCCTGGTTAACGACAAGATGTGCGTAAATGTAAGTGGCGATAACTTGATGTGCCGATTCGATCCTGACTTGCAGGAAGAGTTGGAAAATAAAGCTGGTTTCCAGACTGTGAAAATGGCCGGTAGATTTATGAAAGGTTTTGGCTATATCAGTGAAGAAGGCTATCGTGACCCAAAGGATTTTCAGTATTGGGTGGAGCTGGCTTTGGAATTTAATCCACGGGCCAGGTCCTCAAAGAAAACAAAGAAATGATAAATGCGTAACTTTAACCTGTGAGCAACTCAAGAACATACGGAATGACCAAGTACAACAGTCACATGCTGATGTTTCTTGTTGCTTTGCTGCTCGGTTTTATGAGTCCGGGTTTTTCAGTGACGCCTGAGCAAGTCATCAGGCCAGTCACTACGGAAATCGTCAATACTGCAGGAGTGCAAACCCAGAAGACGGTCGGTCTTTATGAGGTCGAAACTATTTCAGCCATCAATAATGAAGCAAGAAATTGGGGCATTGCTGTGAACGCGTATCACCAGAAAACGGCAGTACTTCAGCGATCTTTAACAACTATTGGGTATGCCATTCCTGTTGATCGGAAGATGGTTCCCCGAATCTTACCAAAAGATGATAGCGAAGAATTGATTGCATAAATCTCCCACAAGGCAATCAATTTTTATCATCAGAGCTTAGGCTCGCATTCTTTCAAATTTTATGAAGTTTTTAAAAAAGGCACTGCGTCTGTTTGTGCTGATTATTATCATCTCCCTGGCCTCCATTGGTGTTGGGATTGGCGGAGCGATTCTGCCTACTTTTCACCGTCAGGATTCGTTTCTCACCAATGTAGAGATGGTAGAGGAGCGAGACGAGGATGAACTCGAGGACAACGAGAAGGAATAGCATTTTTTGTAAGGGTTAGATTGAGGATTAGAATTTTGTTCAGCTTAAAAATCAATTTGATTTACGCCAATCCTAAGCGTCAAATTTGATTTTTTTATTTCCTTTCAGATAGTGAGGTTACTTATCAAAGTCAGACAAATAAAACTTTCTCTTGACTGGTATTGGTTATTCCGTTAGTTTGGAGTGTGATACTATGAGATTGTTTGGTTTATACGTTGTTAATAGGCTGATTTATTTAGCGAGAAACGCAAATGAAGAATGATCGACTATAGCGTTTACAAAGATGCTGGAGCGCATAGACGAAAGTCCATTAAAAGTAAAATGCCACCCCTGAATGAGATGGCATTTACTATTGATTTAGGATTATCTATTAACCTAATGCGGCTTTTACTACCTCAGTCAATGGTGTTGTAGGGCGCCCTATCAAGGTCGATAATGTTCGGTCTTCTGCATACAAGTCGCCCTTCGACACACTCACATCCCAACTCGCAATGCTATCCGCAAAGACTTCAGGAAGTCCCATACCTCTAAGAGCTTTACTATATTCTTCCTCAGAGAGATTTTGATAAGGAATGTCTTTACCCGTTTGCTTAGAGATTTCAGCAGCCAAATCTTTGAGGGTGTAAGCTTCGTCACCAGCGAGTTCATATACTTGCCCTTCATGACCATTCCCTGTCAGTACCACAGCGGCGGCTTCAGCAAAGTCCGCTCTGGATGCTGATGAGATCTTACCATCTCCTGCACTCCCAATAAAGGCTCCTGCCTCCACGGCCCCTGGAATAGAAGCGGTGTAGTTTTCTGTATACCAGCCATTTCTCAGCAGAGTGAACGGAATACCCGATTCTTTTAATAGTTTTTCGGTCAGCAAATGCTCGCCCGCAAGACTGATAGTAGTTGAATCAGCTCTTAAAATGCTAGTGTATACAATCCATTTTACACCAGCCTCTTTTGCCGCCTTAATCACATTTTCATGCTGTCTTGCCCTTTGTCCTATTTCATTGCCAGAAATTAAAAGTAGAGTGTCGATATTTTTTAGCGATTCTGCCAATTCTGCCGGTTTATCGTAATCAAAAGTCTTTGCTTCTAATCCTTCCACTTTCTCTGGAGAGCGAACAAGTGCCACCAGATTTCCCACATCAATTTTCTGTTTCAATTGCTCTACAACTAAAGCTCCTAGCTGTCCGGTTGCACCAGTAATTCCAATTTTCATGATTCCTATTTAGTTTAAATTAAATTGTAATAAAATATGTTACATTAAAGATTAAAAAAATATCAGTGAAACTGTGCCACGAAATTCTCCAGCGTTTTTCCTTGTAATTTATTAGTCACTGCTTCATCTATGTCTGAAAACAATCGATCCAGCCTTTCATTGATATCCTTGCCAATTGGACATTTCGGGTTAGGTTCCAAATTCTTCTTACCCAAAACATCCGTATTTTTTACTGCCAGATACACTTCAGCGAGCGAAATATCAACACTACTTTTAATCAGTGTATACCCGCCAACCTTGCCTTTTCTACTCTGTACCAAACCTCTTGCCATTAAGGCACTTAGCTCTTTACGAACGATCACAGGATTAACATTGATGCTACCAGCTAACCATTCAGAGTTCACCCATTCCCCCTTACTATCCGCAAGAAGGGTTAAAATGTGAATGGCTGTGGCAAATCTTGTATTGTTCATAATCAATGCAAATGTAGGGTTATAAACTTAATGTAATAATAAAAGTTACAATTAACTTTGACTTTTTTTATTTACACACATTTTCAAAGTAATGGATTCGCTTTTGCAAACTGTAAGCAGCCTCATTTTATTTGTGTGATATTTGAGGTGATTATTTAGGCATTGTTAATAAGCTGAGTAATAGCTGAAGTTTGAAAAAATGGACTATAGAAGTGAAATAATAACTCAAATTGAGCTTCATTCTTCTAAAGGAATAAGAAACTGCTTTCTAAATGGAGTTAGCCCGAATGATTCCTATAGAGGAGAACCATTAATTAATGAATTAACCAGTGAATATTTACGGAGTCCAGGATTTAAAGAATGTGTAAAGGTGTTTGTGGAATTTGGGCTGGAATTTCATGATAAAACTCTCCTTGCAGTTTTGTTGGATGACTCGAATAAATTACAACATATTATTGAAGAAAATCCTCAGACTGTTAATAGGAAGTATTCTTTACGATGTGCGTACACGAATATAATTGATGCATCATTATTACACATTTGTGCGGAATTTAATCATATAAATTGTGCCAAAGTTTTAGTGGAAAAAGGTGCAGATGTCAACGCAAAAGCTGGAATTGATGAAAATGGGTTTGGTGGGCAAACGCCTGTTTTTCATACTGTGAACCAAAATAGGAATCAATCCATTGAAATGTTGGATTTTCTATTGTCAAACTCGTCCGACTTATCAATAACTGTAAAAGGATTGATATGGGGAAAAGGTTATGACTGGGAAACCCTTATCCCTGCCGTTAACCCAATCAGTTATGCAATGATGGGATTGTTACCACAAATGCATCGAAGTGAAAAAACCATTGCTGAGATCGTATCTAAATTACTCAAGTACCAATTCGGAATTGACTACAAACCTAAAAACATCCCAAATAAATATCTGTATTAAAAATGTAGCTAAGACCGTGTGAAATTTGGGTTAAACTCGGGCTCTTCTGGATTTGTAAATCCGGAGGGGGAGAAGAGGATTTCCTTCCCACCGTACTGCGAGAGCTCTTCCAATGCAGGATGGAGCCTAGTCAGCTGAGAAATAACCATCTAAAAACGACAGAAACCTGTCTGCTTAACGAACGTTTAGCCAATGGCTTTTTTCTATAGTACTATTTCACCTTTGGACTTAATGGACCTGGACGAAGACCCTACATGTATGTTATACACGCCCTTTTCCAGTTGCCAGGTAGAAGCATCTTGATCCCAGTAACGCAATTCGCTAACAGGAATTTGAAGTGCTATAATTTCGGATTCATCGGGTTGTAAGTCTTTAGTTTTGCCAAATGCTTTCAGCTCCTGTACCGGGCGTTCTACGGTCGGGTTTGGTTTTGAAGTGTACACTTGCACCACCTCTTTACCTGCCATTTTACCCACGTTCTGCACTGTCATGGTAACATTAATCGTATCGTTCTCATTAGTTACGCTGAGATTTGAATAGTCGAAATCTGTGTATGATAGTCCATATCCGAAGGGGTAGGATACATCCAGTCCGGCCTTATCAAAATGGCGGTACCCTACATAGATTCCCTCTTCGTATATGGTGAAATCCGTATTACGCACCTTGTCTTCCTCTTCCGTTTCACTGCCAAATAACATATCTGTCATTTTCATTGGTCTTCCATCCTGTGGGAAGTTTTTGTTTGATGCATGGTCATCCAAATTGATAGGGAAGGTCATAGGGAGTTTCCCGCTTGGATTGACTTTTCCACTTAGGACACTAGCTACGGAGTTGCCACCTTCTTGTCCCCCTTGCCAGGCAAGTAAAATGGCATCCGGTTTGTCCTTCCATGATGCCGTTTCGATCACCCCACCGATATTCATAACGACCACCACTTTCTTACCGGCCTTATGAAAGGCCTTGCATGACTGATCGATCAATTTCTGCTCTTCTTGCGTTAAGGTAAAATCATCCATCTCTTTTCGATCACCGCCTTCACCACTGTTTCTGCCAATCGTAAATACCGCAATATCTGCCGTAGAGGCGATTTCATTGAGCAATGCTGAAGTGTATGGAATCTGTGGAGGATTGTAGGGTTCGAACATGGCATCCATACCCTCAGGTTTATTAAATTGTTCCAGGTTGGAATTTCTGTGTGTTTCGTAGGCTTTTTTGCTAGCCTGATTGATCTCAAAATTCAAATTCTCCAACCCTTTTTCCAATGAGATGGTATAAGCCTCATTTACATCTCCGGAACCTGTTCCGCCAGCAATGAAGTCGAAAGAAGTTACGCCTAACAGGGCCACGTTCATTGCATTTTGGAATGGAAGAACTTGCTCATTTTTAAGCATCACTATACCCTCAGCTGCAGATTGACGGGTAATTTCAGCATGGGTTTTTAAGTCAGGATTATTGCCGAACTGATAATTCTGCATTTTTTTGGATTCAATGATCAACTTGAGGATTCGTTTTACGGATGTGTCTATATCCTTGATGGTCAGTCCACCTTCTTCATAAGCGTCAGACAAGGCGTCCCATTGCAGTTTGGTGCCCGGTTCTAAAAGGTCATTACCTGCGCTGATCATTGCGGGGGCATCATTACCACCAAACCAATCCGACATGACCAATCCTTCAAATCCCCATTCGTCTCGTAGCACTCCTGTGAGCAAATCCTTACGTTCTGCGACGTATGTTCCATTCACTTTGTTGTAAGAGGTCATGATTGTCCATGGTTGTGATTTTTTTACAATAATCTCGAACCCTTTCAAATAGATTTCCCGTATGGCCCGATCAGAAACGATGACATCATTATAGCTGCGGTTTGTTTCCTGATTATTCGCTACGAAATGTTTGACAGAGGCACCTATGCCATTGGATTCTATTCCATTGACCATGGCCGCCCCTATGTATCCTGTGAGTACAGGATCTTCGGAGTAGTATTCGAAATTCCTACCACAAAAAGGATGACGTTGGATGTTTGCTCCGGGACCGAGAATGACATCCAGGCCGTATTCCAATGCCTCACTTCCTATGGCGTTTCCTACTTTTTGTACCAATTCTGTATTCCAGGTAGATGCCAGCAATGTCCCAATAGGAAATGCAGTACAATAGTAAGTCTTGTCTTCTCCTTCACGGGTCGGCTCAATTCGCAATCCCGCAGGGCCATCTGATAAATAGACAGTGGGCAATCCTAATCTTGGCGTAGGGACAATTGTGCCAACTGCACCAGGAATGCCACCAGGTTCTCCCTGGCCCATAGCCGACGCGATTCCTGAGCCTTTCAGTAGGTGGATTTTTTCTTCAATCGTCATCTGGTAAAATACATCTTCCACACGTTCCTCAGTCGATCTTCGATCATCTTCGTATGGGTCCAACTGACCGTTTCCATTGCGATCCAGAAAGGTGTACGTTTCGACGGTGATTTCCTGAAAATCTTTCTTTTCGGCGTAATTATTCTCAAAATTGAGGAACGTCGACTTGGCATAAAACCATCCGACGATACCGCCAATAGCCAATAGTAAAACAAGCGATCCTAAAAATATCAAGGAGATTTTCAGAACTTTTTTCATAATCAAATTATTTGTGGCGTTTTGACACAAAAGTAATTGAAAGTTTTTTGTGGCAAAATGTCACAAATATTATTTTTGCGAAATGAACATAAAAGAATTCCTGTCAGCAGGTGGTCAACAGTTCTTACCCAACCTTAGTATCGATCACGTCATCATTGGATACAAGAACGATCAGTTAAAATGCCTGCTACTCCAGATCGGAGAAAAATGGCTGCTGCCGGGTGGTTTTGTCAAAAAGGATGAGTCAGTGGATCAGGCGGCTATCCGGATTTTGAAGGAAAGAACAAATCTCGAAAATCCTCATTTGAAATTCTTGTCAGTTTTTGGTGATAGGGACCGTCAGTTTGCCAACCATTGGAAGCAATTATTGAAAAAATTTGAAATTCCATGGCGTAAGGATTACTGGATGAATGACCGGTTTGTTACGCTTGCTTTCTATTCCCTGGTCAATATAGATGAAGTTGATCCGCAAGCTGGATCAGGCCATGATGCAGTTTCCTGGTTTAGTTTTGACCAATTACCGGATATATGGATGGACCACCAATCCATTATGATGAAAGCTAGAAATCGCTTGAAGGAAGACATCAAGCAGGAGCAAATCACCTACAACCTACTTCCGAATCAGTTTACCATGCCCGAGCTCCATAAACTTTACCAAATTGTCCTTGAAGAAGAGCTTGACCGCAGCAGGTTTCAAAAAAAAATGCTCTCTTCCGGAAAATTTGAACGATTACCCAAAAAAATTAAAGAGTCGCCCGGAAGAAATCCTTATCAGTATCGATTAAAGTAGCGGAATGCTGATCGGTTTAAAATGAATGCTTGCATATGTCGGCAAGGCAGGTACACACTCATGTGTGCACGAAAAAGCTCCATGATGTGACCAGTCCGCTAGATTTGATTCAAGTAGAAAAGGTATATTTGAAAGGTGTGTAATACGCACGGTGCGTATTATGCTGTTGTTGAACACCATTTGCCAATGAATCGTATCACAACCATCATTCTAATTTGTCTATTCGGGTGTTCAGGGAGATTACAGGAGAATCAGCTACAATTTCCAAATCCTTCCATTCAATCAATCAGGAATTTAGGAATTGACTCCATTGCAACTCTGTTTCCAATTGACCAGGCAATTATGAATGACACAACCATCGGAACAATACCTGGAGATACAATTGACAGCTTAAATGCTCTGTTTTCTGGTTATAAAATTTATGAAGGATCGAATTTAACAGAAGATATTTCCTATGAATGGATGGGAACATATGTGTATTATAGATACGATGAACATAAGAACTTAATTTCAAAGACTTATGATACTGATTACAAAATGGAATATCAGATCAAAACTGAATATTTAGCTAAAGAGAATCAACTGATCCAATATTGGAACTATAATACAGATCAGACTGATACAACCCTATTTCAATTTGATCACAAGGGAATATTAATAAATGAACATGGCCACATTCATGATGATAAGTCACATGAGTGTACATATAACAAGACTTTCCAATATAATGACTCTTCACAGTTGATTAAGGTAATAACTTCCTATCAAAATGATTACGAAGACCTACAGCAGACACTAGAAATATTTCAGTACAATAATGGGCAACTCAGAAGAATAACTAAAGAATACTTATACGGAACCGAAAGAGGCGAATGGTTGCCTGAGAAAACATTTGAAACCGAATTCTTTAATGAACTAGGCTTATTGGATAGCACAGTTATTGAACAAGGAAAATATAGATGGAAACTGTACTACTTACACTATAAAAACGGTGTACTCCTCGGGAACTAGGGACATATCAAGCCAAAAACGACAGAAAGACACACTAATGCGGGTACGAAAAAACTTCATGATGTTACCAGTCCACTGGATTGATTCAATAGAAAAGGTATATTTGAAAGGTGTGTAATACGCATGGTGTGCATTATGCTGTTGTTATGGTGCATGACGGAACAAAATGAATATAGTCGAAAAAGAAGCAGAACAGTTTTCAAAAAGGTTTTACGAGGGAGGAACTCGGAACACATTATCTACACTCAAGGATAGGTTAACGTCCAAACTCTATGATTTCAATAGGGATCGTGATAAGCTCGACTTTCTTAAAACCGTCAGAACACGAACAAAGGAACAACTTGATGGCCACAACTGTGGCAAAAGCTCATGCGCATTCGAAGAGGATAGAAATACAGGTCTATTCGTTATAGACCAAGAAATTTCAGATATTAAAAAATATTACGCTTACGAACCTCAAGATGAAGACGCCTTTAGTGAACCTTCTGAATCTGAGTTACATAATAAGTTGAACACTATTCTTGCTGAACTTCAAAAGCAAGGACTTGGCCAAGAGATCCTTTTTGAAGAAATTGAATCGCTTAAAAACCATTTTAATCTTGGTAAAAAGACTTGGTTTCAATTATTAAAAGGTAAACTCATCGATTTGATGGTAGATCAGGTCTTGGAAAAAACTATCGCAAATGATATCTATTCATCTCTGAGTGAGGGATATGAACAAATAGTCAAACAACTAAACGTATGAAGCAGCACCATAACATTATGTATAAGTCATGTGCTTATGTGCTTCTTACATACGGTATCGGGACTTGACCGTGATATCTGCCGCTGAGATACGGCAGTGCTTTCTAACTGACTTCTGCTCGCAGGATTTTGACTTTCGCTACGCACTGCTATTTGAAAGCGTTGTGAGCTTCGGCAGATTTCACTACTTTAGGCCATTCACTAGCTGTGGCCCGATATCTGTACATTACCTCACATATATGTTTCTCAAAGTCCTACTTCTAACCCTCAACTTTCAGACCCCTCAACAGCCTGAACTGGAACGCATTAGCGTGGGTGAATTTATGGAATTGAACTTTCCTATTAACTCGCTAACTGTCGACACCTTGGTCATATCCGGACGAGCAGTTAAAATCAGTAACTCAATATTTGGAGCAACCGAAATAGAGATTGATTCAATGACTAACATCCAAGATATCCGAAATTTCAAGTTCAGCTCACTTGATAGTTTGAGATTGTTTTATGATGTAGCTGAACGGAAGCTTAGACGCTCTACGAAATTAGAATTTCGAGAGAGCCAAAACGTCTTGATCGATTCCCTTGAAGGACGTATGATCAAATTTGATAAACGCACAGTATATTATGTTTTTGGTAAGAACAAACTCTATCAACTCCTTTTCGAACTCTCACTAGAAGACGAACTTGACAACTTGGAGAGCGAACTCCTTGGAACGGTTGAACTGGATTTTCAACTTGAAGATCAGTTCAAGATGAGTAGAGACCGAACATGGAACTTTGGAATTTACCTGATCATCGGATTGGCTGTGTTGCTAGTACTTATCATAACTGCCAAACTAAAAAAAAACGTGAGGTAACAACTAAGCCTTCGTGTGGTCGGTACGTCGCGGACAGCTAGTCCCAACATGAAGCCTACGCCGCCCGACCTTGAACGAAACCACAGAAGGAGGTTGTTTAGGTAAGTATTGTTATTATGACGAGCTAAGCGTTGTGATTCATTGTCTTCAAAAAGGAATTCTCTAAATTTACCGTATGGCGACTAATGAGAAACTCAGAAAATCAATCCTAAACAAGATCAAGAAACTTTCGGACGACAAACTTCCTAACCTTGACGCTTATTTAAACGATTTGGAATCACGGTTTTCAACTGAGAAATCAACCTTGTCATTCAGCGGAATCTTTGAAGGACTGGATTTGGATGAACTAACCACAAAACTGCATGAATCCAGAAAAGATAACAACGATCGAATTCCGCAATTTTGAACAGATCCCTTATTGATACGGATATCCTTTCATATTTTCTGAAAGGCAACAAACCAGTAGAGCAGAACTTTGAACTCTATCTGAAATCTCATCCGAAAATCACCATTTCTGAGATAACCTATTTCGAGATTCTTTCCGGCCTAACTTTCAAGAAAGCCACTAAACAAATTGAAGGTTTCGAAGCATTTGTCTCAACCTGTGAGATTTTGAAACTTTCAACTCCATCTCTTCGATTATCTTCGAGCATTTACGCTGAACTCAGAGAAAAAGGGGTGACCATTGGAACAGCGAATTTATTGATTGCTGGAATTGCACTTGCTAACGGCCTAACTCTCATAACGAACAACCAAAAACATTACGAGCCCATTTCGGACCTCTCAACTTCCAACTGGAAAGTCTAAACGGATCACAACAGATGTAGCTGTTACACAACGCTTACAAACAGAAGTATGACCAATAGACCTGGAATAGCGCCTCAACAGCATTATTCTTCTATCCATGACCTTACATTTTTCAAATATCCTATGTCTACACTATTTTCTGGAGCAATCCGAATCCTTACTATTCCTTTTATGATTTATCAAACTATTAATTTAGGACAAACAATCCGAGTACAAGACTTCAACGATAAAAGCTATGGATGATCAATGAAAACATTTATACTAATAATCCCGTTTTTGTTTTTTCTAACCCTCAATTCATTCTCCCAGATTCCAGAAGAACTATTTGAGTTCTTAGAAAATAAGGATACAACTCAGCTTTATTTCGGTGCAGATGAAGATCCAGAATTTCCAGGTGGTCGATCTGGCATGATTAAGTATTATCAGAAGAAATTGTATTATCCGACCGAAGCGAGAAGATTAGGTACGCAAGGAACTGTTTATGTCATGTTTATTGTAGAGAAAGACGGTAAACTCACCAATGTTAAAGCCACGAACTCAGTAGATAAGCAATTAGACAAAGCAGCTGTAAGGCTTGTAAAGAAGATGCCCAACTGGAAGCCCGGTGAAATTGCCGGAAAAATAGTCCGTGTCTTACACGTTCTTCCTGTTGTTTATCAGCTGGAATGATCCCTGTTCTGCCAAACCAAACAATCAATAAGAATAATCGTAAGATCAAGGATTCTTAGATAATCACTAAAATGAACAAGGTTATACTCTTATTGATCAGCTACTTTGGAATCGCCTTAGTCACCAGCTGTTTGAGCTGTCCGGATGTGAATGCCTTTTATGATTTCGCATCGCTGGAGGCTGAGTATCCAAATGGAACCAGTATTTCTGAAAATCAGGATTTTATTCTAATCTTAAATGAGTTGGAAATTTCGTATCTCGCTGATCATCGTAAATTCAGCTTGTTGACACCTGCCCACGCCACTCAGGAATGTGAGGGAGCAGGTTATTTAGGCAAGAAGTTCAAAATAGAAGAGATTATCATTACCAGTGACGCTGATTGGGACGAATCGCATCCCGCGGGAACTCCCTTAAATGATGTTATTCTATTTGGATCAAACATTCAGTATAGCCAGTACCTAAGTGATGTAGATGACTTTGGAGAATTTGATCGTAATCATTATTTCAAATTCACCGCCCCAACACTTGATACAGCACATACTTTTCACATCCAGGTCAGGAAGACCAATGGAACATCGGTTCCCATAACTACCAACCTTGTTTCATGGACAAATTGATGGGTAGTTCTAAACCTACTTATACCATACAACACCT
This sequence comes from Marinoscillum sp., assembly GCA_040218045.1. Classification (GTDB taxonomy): domain Bacteria; phylum Bacteroidota; class Bacteroidia; order Cytophagales; family Cyclobacteriaceae; genus Marinoscillum. The sequence goes on along the minus strand of JAVJQA010000056.1, from coordinate 62,294 downwards.
TAAAAAATCATAGTAATCCTTTGTCAGGTGACCACAGGGGTAAAAGAACGAAGATTAAAACCAGGTAACGTCCTGCTGAATTCATTTCAGTATCTAAACCTGACAAAGTAGAATTAATTAAAAAATGAAAGCAATATTAACAATCGGCCTCTTGATTCTAAGCAATTCATTTATGGTCATTGCCTGGTATGGGCATCTGAAATTTTCTGAGTGGAGTTGGTTTCAGAAATTAGGCTTGATATCAATCATATTGATAAGCTGGGGCATTGCTCTTTTTGAGTATATCTTCCAGGTTCCGGCAAATAGGATTGGGTTTACTGAAAATGGTGGACCATTTACACTCATTCAGCTCAAGGTGATTCAGGAAGTCATTACTTTGGTCGTTTTTGCTGTTTTCACGTTAATTGTCTTTAAAACAGAGACCTTCAGACTGAACCATATTTTTGCTTTTATCTTTCTGATTCTTGCTGTTTACTTTATGTTCAAAAAGTAGGTGGAATAACCGCTGCGATTTTAAAAAGTCCGTATACTTTCAGATGAGGTGTTGGATCACGTTATTGAAAAATTAAAGATGAAAATACTCAGAGCGGAAAGGGAAGATCTAAAGTCCATATTGGATCTGCAAAAAGCCTGCTATCAGGAAGAAGCAGAATTGTACAATGATTTTTCAATTCCTCCGATGACCCAGACTTTGGAATCGATTGAGCATGATTTTGAAAATGAAGTATTCCTGAAGGTTGAGGCTATTGGGAAGATTATTGGGTCTGTTCGTGGGTATTTGGACACGGATACCTGCAAAATCGGGAGGTTAATCGTGGACCATAATTTTCGAAACAATGGACTAGGCACCAAACTGATGGAAGCCATTGAATCTCAGTTTCAAGCCGCAAATCGTTTTGAGTTGTTTACCGGACATAAAAGTGAAAGGAACCTCGCTCTCTATAAAAAACTTGGATATTTTGAGTTGAGAAAGCAAAGGGTAAATGAACATCTGGAATTGGTTTTCTTAGAAAAATTAAAAAAGCTACCAACTAAATGAGCTTCAATACAATCTGGAGTAAGTATGAAACGCATCTTTTCAATTTCACCAGAGAAAAGGTGGACTCTGTGGAATCAGCTCAAGATATCTTACAGGAGGTGGCGGTAAAATTCAGTACTGCCCTGAAGAATGGGAGCATTGAAAAACATGAGTCATGGCTATTTCAGGTAACCCGAAATACGATAGCGGACTATTACAGACGGGAGTTTAAAAAGCCTGCAACTCAAGCTGATTTCCCGGTGGCTGAAGCGTATGATCCTTGTGTTTGTGATTTGGCTGGATTCGTTATTCAGCATTACCTGCCAGCAAAATACGGACAACCTCTTTTTATGGCTGATATTGAAAAAATCCCTCAAAAGGAAGTTGCGGAGCGGCTGAACATTAGCCTCACAGCTACGAAAAGCCGCATTCAAAGAGCGAGAAAAATGCTCAAAGACCGGCTAGAGGATTGTGTAGCTATTACCTACAGAGCAAACGGATCCATCAGTGACTTTCACCTGAAGAGCGGTTGTGTACTGCCTCCCGAGCTGCTTCAGGAAATGGAAAAACTGAAATTGTCGTTTTAGTTTGCGTCTTTTTACCATTGATTCCCGACTACAGGGAAAAGACTATGGTTAACATCATTTTGAAGTACCTCTCCGTTCCGGTTTTATTGCTGTTTGGATGGTTGCTGTCATCACTAACAATTACATTTCAATGGAACTATGAACTGGCAGCAGTGGGAATTTTCCTTTTTACATCTGTGTTGATTTTGATACTGGAAAAGATCATTCCGCTCAAATCCGAATGGAAAACGAAACGAGAGGAAACCGCCATTGACATCAAACACCTCCTGTCTGCAGCCATTTTTGATGCATTAGGTAAGGCGTTTGCATTGGGACTTATATTGTTTATTTATCGGTGGTTTGACTCTGGTGTTGGAGTTTGGGAGCGGTTGCCGTTTGTTCTTGTCTTTGTCATTGCTAATATAGCGAGTGAGTTTTTGCCTTATGTTTATCATCGCATCAGCCATGTGGGTAAGCCCAATTCTGTTTTGAACCTCTTTTTATGGAAAGTGCATTCCATTCATCACTTGCCTGTTTCGCTCAACTGGTTTAAGACTAGCTGGATACATCCGGTCAATATGTTTTTAAATACCTTTTTGAAGTATGGAGTCTTAATGCTGCTAGGGTTTGATGAAGGCGTGATTTTTGTGATTGGTATTACTCATGTGATGATCGCTTATTTGTCGCATGCCAACATTGACTCGAAGACCGGTGTCCTGGATTATGTGATTGTGACACCTAAAGTTCACCAGTTTCACCACAGCAAAGATTTAAAGGAAGCCAGGAATTTTGGAAACATTCTGCCATTTTGGGATTTGGTTTTCAATACTTATTACAACCGGAAGGGAACAGTGGAGGAGGTAGGTGTTACCGAGACAGATTACACTTACCCGGAGCAAACCACATTGATCAAACAGTGGCTGTTTCCGCTATACGCTGGTAGGAATTGCTGCAGCTCAAAATGAAGGCCAGGAAATTAAACCGGATTAACGCCGTTTAGTTTAGAAGGTCATCTCGAAGTATGAGAGATCTTACTTGTTAGAAGGATTCGGCTCATCAATAGTGAGATTCTCTTGCGCCTGCCTTGTCGGAAGACAGGTCGAAGTGACAAGATAAAGGCTTAACTAAATGGCATTAAATCAGGGTGAAATCCGTGAGTTGTCGTTATGGATTCCTTCCGGGTGGGTCAATTTCGCTATTTTACTTCTTCTGAAAACCAGTATCACCAGTGAGTTATGAAATGTACACTATGAAAATTAAAGTTCTTTTAAACCTATTGGTTCTATCTGTGGCAACAAACCTGTATGGTCAGCAAACACTCTCTGGAGTCATCAAAGATCAGGTATCAAATAAACCCGTTCCCTTTGTGAATATTGGTGTAGTAAATAGAGGTACTGGAACTGTATCTAATGAAAGTGGTCAGTTTGAGTGGAAGTTGGACAGGGACTTCCAAAATGATACGATAAGAATTTCTTCTATTGGTTATGAGTCACGATCATTTACTGTTTCGGAGTTCATTGATGCCATAAGAAAGGATTCCGTAATCGGGTTAAAGGAACAAATCATCGAGTTGGAGGTGATTGTAGTGAGTGGGAGAGAGTTTAAGGAAAAGAACCTGGGTAAAGAAACGAGTTCCGGCATGATGCGGGGTGGATTTAGAAACGCCGAGCTGGGCAATGAAGTGGGCACAAAGATCAGTGTTAAGCAAAGCTCAATTATGATTGAAAAGTTTCATACCTATGTAACTGCCAATACGAACCAAAATTTAAAGTTTCGGCTTAATTTTTATGATTTGAAGGATGGTATGCCAAATCAAAAGCTGATCAGTGAGAATATAATTTTTCCTATTGATATTGAGGAGGGAGCATTCACTTTGGATTTAACTGATTATGATATTGTCATAGATGAAGATTTTGTGGTATCAGTGGAATTGGTAGAAAAGGAAGGGGAAAAGGAGCACATGGTATTTTTTTCGGTTGCTCCCTTTGGCAATGTCATGACTCGACTTACAAGTCAGGCTGCCTGGGAAAAAGTAGGGGGTATGGGAATTGGGTTCAACCTGACGGTTAAATACGAAAAGTAAATGGACAGGCTCAACGGATTGTTGATGATGGGAACAAATTGAATAGCACAACAATGAATGATGTAGATAAATACATATTGCAATTCGACGCTGAAATTCAATCAAGACTCACTGAGTTGCGACGCCTGTTCTTTGAAGTGTATCCCGAATGTGAAGAAAGTATTCGTTATAACATGCCAGCCTTTAAGGTTGGAAAATCCCATTTATACTTCGCTTCATACAAAAAGCATATTGGTTTTTATCCGGTATATGGATTACCGGCCTTAGAAGAGCAACTATCTCAGTATAAGGCTAAAAGGACTAAAGATAGTTTGCATTTTATGCACAACAAACCGCTACCTATAGACCTAATAAGGGAAATTATTCGAATGAAATCCGGGTACAATTAAATGCAGCAATTATTCTTTGTCAAAAAAGGTAAGTTAGAATGGAGAGAAGTGCCAGCTCCCAGGATTTCATCAGGTAATGATGCATTGGTACGGCCGTTTGCTGTTGCCAAGTGTGATTTAGACGATGCCTTCCTTTTTAACAATGTAGACTTAAAAATAAGAATAGGTAATGCCTTAGGGTTAATTGACCCCAGTTATAAATCAACCTTTGGAAACCTGCTCAAGGGTCCTTTTCCGTTTGGTCATGAATGTGTCGCTCAGGTCATAGAAACAGGCAGTCATGTTTCTGATGTTAAAATTGGGGATATCGTATCAGTTCCTTTCCAGATTTCTTGTGGCTTTTGCGACAATTGCCGACGGGGCTACACAGCAACGTGTAATACAGTATCATCTATTTCTACCTATGGATTTGGTAAGCACCTGGAGTTTGGCGGAGCAATGTCTGATGTGATCAAAGTTCCCTATGCCGATCATATGCTGACAAAAATCCCGGACAGCATTGATCCAATCAAACTTGCCAGTCTTTCAGACAATATATCGGATGCTTACAGACATATTGGGGGCTTGGAACAAAACCCAGATCAAAGTATCTTGATTATTTCTGGAAAAGCCAAAAGCGTAGGAATATATGCTTTGATCCTGGCAAAGTCTCTAGGGGCAAGAGAAGTGGATTTTGTAGACAACAACGAAGAGCGGCTTGAGTTAGCTCAAAATTTGAATGCTACTATCACGTACAGTTCTTTCTCCCAGCTTAATAAGAAATATGATTTAGTAATTGATGCGAGTTCCACTCAAAAGGGACTTAATGCAGCATTCAAATCTGTGAGAAATTATGGAACCGTCTCGAGTTCTGGTATCTACATTCAAAAAACAGCCATTTCGCTGATTGACTTATATGCAAAAGGGGTGAAGTTTAAAATTGGTTTGGCGAACGCAAAAACGGATGCTCCAAAAGTGCTTGAATTGATTAATGCTCATCACATAGACTTTGGACTGGCAACAACCAGATTGGATACCTGGAATAACGCGATAGATGCATTCCTGACGGACACGACTAAAGTGATCGTGACAAGAGAAAAAGTCTGAAACCTGTGTCTGGTAAGAGCTTTTCATAAGCCCGGGAGTTAGATATTAAGTGCTAGCAGTTCCCTTTTTTTACATCCTCTATACCATCTATGAGTAATTTCCTGACTCGTTTGAGCTGATTAATCCTGGAGTCTATTTCCTGAATTTTCACCTTCAGTACTTCAACCTTCTTTTCTGGTAACAGATCGCCACTGTGCCAATCATTGAGGAGTACCTTGATCTCAGCCAATGTAAATCCGATTTCTTTTGCTTCCTTAATGAGCGTGATTTTTTCCACAAGACCTTCATCGTATTGCTTATAGTTGTTCGTTTTTACCTGATCATTTGCTGCTCCGGCAAACAAACCGTAGTTTTCATAATACCTCAACGTATGAATGGTCAACCCTGTCCGCTTGGATAGTTCACTTATTAGCATGTGTTCAAAATATGGTTGGAAAAAAAAAGTATAAGTATAGAGTATACTCTATACTTGCAGGTTGTGAAGTTATGCCATATGTTTGATTTTATGAATGCACCTATGGCTTGAAAAATGAAAAAACTGGTAGATCTTAAATTTCTTTTTACGGCAGTGGCTATTTTGGAATTCTTTTATTTCATCTGCGGAATGCTTCCCCCTTCCATCATTCCAATCGCCACTGGCTGGAATCTTAGTATAGATGGTCATTGGATTGCTAAGCTCATTGGATTGGCTCTGGGCTTTATGGGATACATCGCATGGATATTCAGGAAAACTCCACACCTGGGGATCGCTAAAGGACTCGCGGCCTATCAGATGGCCAGTGCTACAATGGATTGGGTGATGTGGGTTTCGTACAAGGATGATGGGATATTCAGTAATTCATTGGCGCAAACAACCGTGATCGCAGCGATAGCATCTCATTATCTCTTAGGTGTCCTTTTGATTATTGGGATAAACAGAGCTAAAGCCAATGGATAGCATTGTTCAGTATTTCAATGGGGAGAAACTCCAGTGTATAATTGGAGTGGTCATTTCAATTGTTTGTATTGGTTCTTCGGTGTATTTTCTTCAGGTTCAAAGCGTCCAGTTAAAAGGTATAGCTTCTACGTTTTTGCCGATTTCTATCTTTTTGATGATTGTTTGTGTTGGTGTGATTGTCCGTACTCCCACAGATATTGAGCGAGTTACCAATTTCTACAACACTCAGCCTGCTAAAATTCAAACTGAAGAGATTACCAGAATGGAAAAAGTAATGAAGAGCTTTAAGGTCATTAAGACTGTTGAAATTGGGCTTTTTCTCGTGGGAGTAGCACTAATGGTTATATTTTGGCACAAGGATTTGGTTCGGGGGATTGCCGCTGGCTTGATTATTCAGGGTTTAGTGATGTACCTGTTTGATCATTTTGCAGAGTTAAGAGGTCAGGTTTATATGGACTTCTTAAAGTCTTATGGTCTGTAATCCTCTTTGTCAAGTTTAGATACTGAAATGAATGCGGTATCTATGGTAACTTGAAGTAGGATTAATAGGAGCCAAATCCCTTTGGTTAAAATGTGGCATTACACCAAACTCATTGTTCCCAGAAGGTAACTTGGGCTCAATATGTTGTCAGATCAGTGGATTAGGGAAATTTAATCAAACTGGAAAACTACCGCAGCAGCAGACCGTCCATAGCGAATATCGACTTTTCGCAAAGGGAGAGCAATCATCCCTTTAGGTCGAGAGAGGGGTAACTTTGGACTGAACATCTTTTCTCGGACGCCAATAATTTAGAATCACATTTTCTTAAGCGGGGTTAAGGTTACAGGCCCCAGGAGCCCGGAGGGCCTCGGCTGCCAACCGGAGGCATCAAACAAACCCCTTGACCGGTTCTCTGCCAAACGGGCTGGGAAATTTACATTGTAGAACTTCTTCCAGAAAACGCCCTGTTTGTCCAGATCAGCAATGCGATTTGCCATCAGGTTGGAAACATGGATCTCGAGGGTGTTTTCCTCCTGTAGTAGCAACTCTGTTTGATCTATGAAAATCCGGTAATTCGGACCAGTGAGTGTGCCGATCCATCGGTTATTAAGATATACAGTGGCACTCTGCTGCACCTCCCCGAGGTTCAGGTACCAGCCGTCAGCATTTCCTTCTGGACGACTTAATGTGGTTGAATAAGAAGCTGTCCCTGAAAAGACCTTCACCTTTTCTCCATCAAAAGCTGTCCATGACGTGAGCGAATCCACCACCAGGCTGTCTGGAAGCTCAGGCCCACCTTTAACAAATTTCACTTTCCAAGGCCCCTTCAGATCGATGGCCTCATCTGTGGGTTGATAATAATTGTATGACGCTCCGGTCATTTCATTTTCAGAAGTCACCAGAAGGATCGATTCCTCGGGCAAAAGCTGGAGATATACTTCTGTGCGGCTTTGATCAGATCTTGTTTTGCCAACTCCTTTCTTTCCCGTCATTGGGTCGTAGAGCGCAATCGACCTGGCCTCAACAGATAGTGGCACAAACCCATCGATAGCTTCTTTTCCTTGATTTACTATGAAGTAGCAATTTCCATCATCGTATTTCCGTCTGACAAACTCCAATCCAAGCTCTACCATGGGTTCTCGTCTCAAGCCTTCAAGCCCGGTGGCATTGAAATCTACTATTTCCAGCGTTTCCTGAGCGGAAAGGTCACGGATCCCATTCTCAAATGAAGCTTTACGGTTTTCCAGGTCATAAAGACCAGGAGGGCTAAGAGGCAGGTTATTTATCGCAATCACTGGCACACCCTGGCTGGCCAATTCATTAATCCTTTGTAGTGTTTTTAGAGGGATGTATTCAGAAGAGGGGATGATTATTGCGGAGTAGTTTAATCCGCCAGACTGCATGCCTGAGTCATTGGATTGTACTTTCTGAAGCTGTTGGTCTGAAATAAAATCGAACAAATAGCCTTTGTCTTTAAGCCAGGTTGCTGTTTTATAGGCATTGGACTCTTCGAATGCACCTCGCCCCAGATCAAAATGGACTATGTTTTCACCTTCTGATGCCGAATACAGATCGTACATAGGCAGGTACAATAACAGGTCGTTGGCGGATTCTCCGGCTTGCATGAAAGACTGGACCCGCGTTACATATTGGTTCAAAGCTGCGAAATCATCCCACCATGAATTCCGATCATTGGCATGAACAGCAGCATAGAACAGACGACCCGGCCATTCTTCATCAGCAGGACTGTAGGCCGTTCCATGATAAAGAACATGATTAATTCCACCCAGCAGGTAGCGTTCGAGGTTAGCTCTTGCGTCTGCCAGGGTGGAGAGAAAATGCTCATCCAGCCAAGTAGCTGATTCTGAGGAAGCCAGGTTTTTTCCGGTAACGTGCGCGGCGGATGATGCCAAATTTATCGAAACCGGATCGGTGCCTTCTGTCTCGGGTATGCCACTGGCCCCATAGAGGTCAAGGATATTTCCAGGGGATCCATGAGCCTGATTTCGTATGACTGCTCCGTTGGTTTCAGCCCAATTTTTCCACTCCAGTGTAAACCGCTCCAGGATCAGGTCTCCGATTGTTTCCCGATAGTCACTCAGTACTCTTTTACTAGTTTCTTCATTAGTTTTTCCAAACAAGGCGGGCAGGTGTTCTTTAAGATTGTAGCCCCGTCGGGTTTCGAATTCTTCAAATATTTCAGGAGTCCAATCAGCATTGCCTTGAGCATCATCTACCTCATACGAGTCATTAAAAAAAGCTCTCAGGTACGAAATGTCCTGACCTGAAAACGCGCTATCAAACCGGCTGAGATAGGTTTGGATGGCTTCCTTGGAAAAATGATCGATGGTGTTGCCTTCTCCACCGGGAGCGGCTCGCTCCACCATTTTACCATGCCAACCCTGGAACACAGCGTATAGAGTCCAGTCACCAGCAAGTGCTGTCCAGTCCAATTTTCCGTTTTCAGAAACTTTATCTGTTAGGTCTACAGTTTCGCCTTGATCGGAATATGCGACAAGCGCCTGCAGGGGTAGGGGCTTTTCAAACCTTACCTGGTCAAGAGCGAGTGCCTGGAGGTTTTCATTAGCAGAAATAGGTTCTTTGATGTCATTGATAGCTATCCGGTTCATTTTGTTCAGCAGCTCAGGTTCCTTCAGTGATCCGGTGATTTTCTCCCCAGGCACTTTATAGATGCCATAAAGCTGGTAAACCATATTGGTTACGGACCGCAACATAGGTTCCTGTGTATACACAACAGGCACATTTAGTGTCTCTCCTTCCTTTAGGTTGAAGGTTTTATATCTAACTGTCTTGGGTGCATTTTCCTGCCCGATCCATGGGCCACCAAACGGCCAACCGGTGCCTGTGGCCATATCCACTCCCAGTTCCAGTCTTTTGGCTTCAGTAAGTGTATGCGTGAACATATCTACCCACTGTGGGGATAAAAAATCAATAAATTCCTCTTCTTTTCCGATTACCCCAAAAATGGGAGTGAGCTCTACGCCTCCAATGCCTGCTTTTTTGAGGGATTCCAGATCGCGGGTGATACCAGCTTTTGTTACCGCACTACCATGCCACCACCAGCGGGTCCAGGGTTTTGTTTCCGATGTGATCTTCGGCCAGTCGGGAACTTGATTTGTCGTTTGTTGCTGGCAACTCATGTGAGCGGCTAAAATAAATATGAATAGGATCAGATGGTTTTTCATACTTCAGTATAAGCTATATATCAGGCTAATTTGTCCTAAAAAGCTGAAGATACCGTCATGAGGTGTCTTGATTGCTGTTTCATGGAGTCAGCTCACTGCCTGCGTATGCTTAAATTTGATCCAGGAGTAGAAGATCTAAAACAAGTGTTTAGTTGGAATACATTTAAGTCATTACATATCTTTTGAATCTCATTAGGAGGAATACCATTGGTTCTAGAGGCCAAACGTTTCCTTCGATAGTCTTATTTTTTATGATTCCCTCATAACATAGTTAGCTTCCAGTGACTGAATAAATTGTTTCAGTAAAACCTCTTCCAAGTCAAAAACAGGGATGTTTACCAAAGTTCCGGAAGCAGGTTTGAGCTTTGTGATTGGTCAGCCAACAGGAGGCTACAGGACGGATTTTTATGGAAAATGAGTTTATTTCAATGAGTGAATTGTAAAATTACTTAACCGGATAACGCTATTGAATAGAATGATGATGAATCGAAATTTTTTACTCCTGTTGGCTTTGCCTGTGCTGTTTTTCAACTGTAAAAATGAACCAAAAGAATTGCCCACAAAAGACGAAACCCTGGAGGTCATGCGATTAACGAATCAGTACTTTATGGACGAATGGCCAGATACAGGTGCACCCATCGTCGGGCTAAAAACCTGGCCGAGCCATATTTGGACCCGTGGTGTTTATTATGAAGGTCTGATGGCTTTATATGCGATTGATCCACAGGATGCTTATTACGATTATGCAGTTTCATGGGGTGAAGCTCATGACTGGAGTTTTAGGTATGGCATTATGACCCGAAATGCGGATAATCAATGTGCGGGGCAGACTTATATTGACCTGTATGAAATTGATCAGCAGCCAGAGCGGATCGATAGCGTAAAAGCATCCATTGATAGCATGTTGGCAACCAGTAAAATTGACGACTGGGACTGGATCGATGCGATCCAGATGGCTATGCCCGTATTTTCTCGACTGGGTCGGATCTATGATGATACATCATATTTTGAACGCATGTACGCCATGTACAACCATGCCAAAAACATTGAAGGTGGCAGTGGATTGTTCAATCCGGAGGATGGTCTTTGGTGGCGTGATGCGGACTATGATCCACCATATACGGAGCCTAATGGTGAGGATTGTTACTGGTCACGCGGTAATGGCTGGGTAGTTGCTGCCCTGGTGCAGGTCCTACGGGATATACCCCGGGATGAGCCACATCGGGACGAGTACATTTCTGATCTTAAAACCATGCTGGCAGCATTGATCAAGGTACAGCGAGATGATGGATTTTGGAATGCCAGCCTTCATGACCCAAATAATTATGGTGGACCGGAGACCACTGGTACATCCCTTTTTGTCTATGGAATGGCCTGGGGCCTAAATAACGATTTGTTGGATTCGGCTACCTATCATCCGGTAGTTACTAAAGCGTGGAATGCTTTGCAGGATGATGCAGTGCATCCGAACGGATTTTTAGGATATGTTCAAAGTACGGGGAAGGAACCTTCTACAGGCCAACCTGTGACTTATGATAAAGTACCCGATTTTGAAGACTATGGATTGGGTTGTTTCTTACTGGCAGGTAGTGAGGTCTATAAGTTGGGTAAAGAAGCAACTTCCCTAAAATGACCATTATTTTTCCCCATAATCAAGAAAGCCTCTCATCTATGTGAGGTTTTCTTTTCTAACCCCTCTGAAAATGATACCAAATTATTCAAACACTATCATGGCGATTCTGGTGATGATTTCAGGCCTCTTTGCCTGCAGTCAGAAACCTGGGCAATCTGTGGAATCAGGTATTCCAGTATTGAAAACCGGGAGCCAGCAGCCTATGCCCGATGAATGGATTGATGAAGACACTGGCCATAAGATCAAACGAATTACCCGGAGAGCAAAGGGAGGAAGAAGTTTTTACTTCCACAACAACCCGTTTGTGAAAGCAGAAAATGGAGATGACCTGATGGTTTTTTATGGCGAGGCAGAGGATGAATCTCACCAGTTATTTTCAGTAAACCTGGCAACTTTAGAAATAGAACAGCTAACTGATCACTCTACTGGCTTCCGTGGGGAAATTGTGACGAAGAAAAGCAAGGAGGTTTTTTATCAAAGCAGGGACAGTGTCTTTGCAACCAATATCCTGAACAAGGAAACGCGTTTGGTTTACATATTTCCGGAAGACTTTCAAGCTGGGATCACGACCATCAATGCAGACGAAACCCTGTTAGCGGGAAGCTATGCTGATCCTATCAAGGATTCCATCTATCGAGCAAATCCCAAAAAAGGAGATTATTTCAATTTGATCTATGAAGCGAAGATCCCACATACACTTTTTACAGTAAATATTGAAACCGGGGAGCTGAAGAAACTATACAGTGAAGAAGCGTGGCTCAATCATGTCCAGTTTTCAACAACCGATCCTGATTTGCTGATGTATGATCATGAGGGGCCATGGCACCTGGTGGATCGGATATGGACCATTAATGTGAAAACCAGCGAAAACCAGTTGATGCATGAGCGTACAGTACACAGGGAAATCGCCGGGCATGAGTTCTTTGGTAGAGATGGAGCAACGATATGGTATGATCTGCAAAAGCCAAGAGGGGAAACTTTCTTCCTGGCCGGAGTGGATGTGGTAACGCTGGAAAAGACCATCTATGCAATGAAACGCAATGAGTGGTCTATCCATTTCAATATTTCACCAGACCAAAAGCTCTTTGCTGGCGATGGAGGTGACTCCACACAGGTGGCCCACGCTCCGAATGGTCAGTGGATCTACCTGTTTACGCCCGAAGGGGATTCATTGAAATCAGAAAAGCTAGTGAATATGGAGAAGCATGGGTATCGTCCATTGGAGCCAAACGTTCACTTTTCCCCAGATGGGAAATGGCTCATTTTCCGGTCAGACCTTGATGGCACGGTGCATAGCTATGCGGTGGAGATTGAGGGATCATGAGATTAAAAATTCCGTAAGACTAGCTCTCCAACGCTCACCTTTCTGATCACTGTTAGCATCCCCCTCCCATGGATACTAAGATAAATTCCAGTGCCCTGGAGTGCCCCTTTAAGGGAGAGGTCAATGCTATTAAGTCAATCCAACTTTAAACCAAACTCAAGCCTTGATGGTCAATCACTCCAGCTCTCTTAACCAATCGATCAGCCGATCAGGCCAGGTAGCAAGCCTGCCATTTCCGATGGCCAAACCATAACCATGTCCACCATACGAATAGATGTGCATTTCTATAGGGATTTCCTGATCTTTAATATTCTTGAAGAGTCTCAAGCTATTTTCTACTGGCACAGCACCATCATCAGAGGAGTGTACAATAAAAGTTGGAGGTGTATTGGGTTTCACCTGGAGTTCATTGGAGTACAAGGTAATCATCTCCTCAGTGGGGTCCTTTCCAATCAAATTGGTTCGCGAGCCCATGTGCGTAATTCCCTTGTCCATGGAGACCACCGGGTAGACCAATACCATGAAATTGGGTCGGGACTCTTCATCGAAATGAGTGCCGAGGGTAGAAGCCAGGTGTCCTCCTGCAGAGAATCCCATAACACCTACGTTGGCAGGGTCTATGTTCCACTTTTCCGCATTGGCACGTACGAGCTTCATGCCTTGCTGGGCATCCATCAAAGCGGATTTGTGCGGTTCGATGTTGCTTTTTGATTTGGGTAAGCGATACTTTAGGACAATTCCAGCGATCCCTTTCCCATTGAGCATTTTGGCTATATCGGTGCCTTCTTTATCATATGCGAGGATGGAATATCCTCCACCAGGGCAGATCAGTACTGCCTGCTTTGTCGCGTGACTCTTGCTCGGCAAATAAACTTCAATAGTGGGGTTTTGAACGTCGGAAATGCGAACGGCATTGGTGGTATCCCGTTGCTCTTCATTGCCTACACTTTGTAATTGGGAACTCCTTCCGGCCAGAGTGGCAGTAAATAATCCTGCGCAGTTGATGATAGAAAAATAATGAAAGCACAAAGACTGAAAAGTAATCGCATGGTATTTTTTTGAAGGATGTGATCAATAACCAGCTGGTTTGGATGATGAGCCTTGCTGGCTAACCGGCCACTTCCAGTTTCCAAATTCGTCAGGTTGGTTTGGGTTATAGGTCCCAAAATTTTCAACAACGTTTGATTTGAGAGGAAGTTCACTTTCCAGGATTGCCTGTGTTACAGCTTTCGCAAGCTGCCAGGCTCCGTAGGAATTGAAATGTGTATCGTCCGCCAGGGCTTTTTCCTGCCAGGAAAAGCTGTTGGCTGGATAATGTACAAAAGCTTTTTTAGAATCCTCTGGCCCTAGTGCTTCATACAGTGCTTTACTCATCACATTCAGATCGATCAAGGCAATATTTTCTTCTTTGGCTAGCTGTCGCATGGCTTCAGGGTATTCTTCCAGGGTGTTGACGATCATTCCATTTTCATCAAATACCCGACGGTTAGTGGAGGTGACCAATACGGGGTAAGCATCGTTTTCCCTGGCGAACTCTACAAACTTCATGAGGTATTCCTGATAGGTAGTAAAAGGCTCTACATGGTTTGCTCCTGACTTCTGGTCATTGTGAGCAAACTCCATAAACAGATAGTCGCCCGGTTTAATGAGTGAGGATATTTTTTGCAAACGCTTTTCCCGGATAAATGACTTCAGCGTTTCTCCGGATTCAGCAAAATTTGCAACCACTACTTCCGGTTTGAGGAAAAGCGGAAACATCTGTCCCCAGCAGGCCCAAGGCTCTTTGTCCTGATCTACTACTGTACTATTGCCAGTTAGGAAAATCGTAGGGATATCTGAAACCGGTTCAATGGTCAACGCTCCGATGCATGGTTGGCTTCCGCTAAATTCAAGTGTAAGCCACTCGTCCCAATTCAGGTAATCAAATTCTCGCTTTTTTAAAAGGATGCTGTCCGTTTCATTGATCTTTGCCGACCGAACATTTACAATGAAAGACACGGTATCAATGGTTCTGGTGATTGTGTGATCGTACACCATCAGTCTCCTGGATTCAGCTTTAATGGTGGTATTTGAAACTCCTTCCGTATCTCCTACCACTGCAGTGACCCGATAGTTTCCCTCTGGTACTTTTAAGGAAAAATAGAAAGGGGTTTTGGAGGTTAGGAAGTTCGTTTCACCTGATCCTGCTTTCCTTTTTACAAGTTGAACTTTTGTGTCGTACAGCCGGTAGATTGTTCCATCTTTCTCTTGATTTCCATTTTTGGATATAACCGGATAGAATCCTTTCTTTTTACCACCAAAATCAAAATTCAAGATGACGTTTTCCTGGGCCACTGCCTGAAAGAAAAGTACTGAAAGAAGGATTACTAGTACAGCTCGCATTTTATAAAAGATTAATTTCCAGTGCTTTACCAGACTCTTTGAGCACATCGAAAGTCAAAACACCTTTCTGATTATCAAACTCCCAGGTTTCGATGGCTTTAGCTTTTTTTCCAGATCCGGATTTGATTGCGCTGGGTGCCTTGTCAGTTCTCAAACGAATGGTGTAGGTTCGATCAGGGAGCTCATAGCCAGATTTTGTTTCTTTAATGTTGATTTTCCTTTCACCATTATTCTCAGTATAGCTGATGTTGGTCAGGGTATATCCTCCAGATTGATAATCCAATGATCGTCCGTCATCTTCATAAAGCTCAAACGAAGCTTCACTGCCCGGATAAATATCCAGTGCTAGTTTGTTGAGTGGTTCTTTATCGATGTATTGTACCGGGTATTGAGTGGGTATTATGGAGCCAGCTTTGTAAAAAATAGGCATCTGATCCAGAGGAGTGACCTCATGCACATATTGGCCACCCTTATAAGTTTCCCCATTCCAGTGATTGTACCATTTGCCTTCTGGTAGGTAAAGTGACCTTGTTTTGGCTTCTTTGGTTGTGACCGGGCATACTAAAATGGATTCACCCAGCAAGTATTGATCCGTAATATTGTAGGTGTTTACGTCGTTCTGGTATTTGAGTACAAGTGCCTGCATGATCGGCATGCCAGTTTGATACATATTCCAGCCTTGGGTATAGAGGTAGGGGATCAGGCTATATCGCAAGCTGTCGTATGTTTTGAAAATCCGTAGGGCTTCATCGCCATAGTTCCACGGTTCTTTATAGCCTGGGTGATCCATCCCAAACAAATGTGCGACCGGACTCATTAAACCAAATTGTGTCCATCGGATGTAGAGTTCGGGATCTGCATCATGCTCAAAACCTCCCATACAGTGTGCCCAATAGCCAACACCAGAAATACCGATGTTCAATCCTGCTTTGATCACGGGTTCAAAATACTGCCATTCACTAGGCCAGTCTCCGGCAAAAATGAATGGATACCGCTGAATACCTGCGTATCCTTCTCTAGTGTGATTCATTCCCCTCAGATTGTTGTACTCCTGGAATTTTTCGTAGGGGGCCTTTGCATAAGCAAGTGGGAAGATATTGTGGAGTCGTTTTACCTCTTCCCCCTGTGGGCCTACTTTATTGCTTTCGTTTGCTTTTCTTCCAAAAGCACTGCCCTCATCTGTTTTCAGGAACATGGCACCTTGCTCAGCTACGCGCATCACGCCATTTTCCCACCACCAGTTTACAGCATCTTGGTCAAAGAAGTTGACAAATTCCCCGGGGTTACCTTGCTCCTCATATACGTAACCTTTTTCACGGGCGGCATCCAATAATCTAAGTTTGTTTCCATTGTCAAATCGGGGCCTCAGATGCACACCTACCATATTTAAGTTCAGGCTATAGAGGCTGTCAAACATGGCTTCCGGGTTTTTAAAAGTTTCCCTCCACTCAAAAGTAGTAGCGCCTTTACCTCCATTTTCGCCAAAAATCCGCCAGGTAGAATCCAGGTGGAGAATATCTAGCGGAATACCCAACTCTCTGAATTTCCGAGCCAGTGCTACTACATACTGTGTAGAAGTCATGTCTTCATGACCCCAGGTGCCTCCGCTGTAGGTCCCTACATGCAGGCCAAAGGCAAATCGATTCATCATTGGAGATTTTCCAGTGATCTCTGTATAGCTGCCCAGGATCTTCCCAAAGTCAGGGCCAGCAATGAAATAATAGTCCAATTCACCTCCATCAGCACTGAAGGAGTAGGTGCTATTAGAAGTGGCTCCCATATCCCAGTGAGTGGCGTAGGCATTATGCAGGAAAATACCATAGCCCCTGGTACTCAAGAAAAAAGGAACAGGAGAATAATTGGCCTCAAGGACATTATACGCGCCGATAATGTGGGGACGCCCTTCACCACGTCCCACATAAAGGTCTACTTGTTTTCCTCTGCGATCCAGAAAGTCCATCCGCTCCCCAAATCCAAAAAAATGCTCTCCAGGCAACAATTCTTTTTTACTGCTTATTTCAGAACCATTTTTTTGGTTCCCGAGTCCATGTGAAAGCACATCCCCTTGGCTATTGTAGGTAGTGATTCCAAAAGGAGATTTTGATACTTCTACAGAAACTTCATTTGTGGATACTCTAAAAGCATCGGGAGTTTCTTCTGAGGTGAAGTCTACGGCAGGCCAGTCATATTTTACGACCATATAAGGCTCCGGATCTTCAAACTTTCTTTCCCAACTGGTTCTTAAACGCACGATGTTTTCATTACAAAACTCAACACGCACATCAGCATTTTCAAAAGAGAATTCAACAGTATTTCCTTTAGCTGAAAACCCTGAAATGTAGTTTCCGACTGCTTGCTGTCCGCTTACGGTTGTTAGGAAGAGGATATTGACTGCCAGTAGATAAAGAGTCCTGTATATCATAGTCTTTTGATTAAAAATAATTATCGGTTTAAAGCTATAGTTGGTATTTCTAAATGCCGTCATGTACCCTCCTTATTGTGGTAGGATTTACGGTGAATAAATTTTTGTTCAAAATGTGATAATCGATCATGAGGCTACAGGACGCTTTCAGATTGTAAATCTCATATATTTCAACATTGAATATTATGAAAATGCTAATTACTCCTATTAATACGCTTGCTATATCAAGGACTTGTCAATCTGGTAATACAGAGGAAATGTGGACTCATTGTTAAGGCGAATTTAAATAGCATAATTAGCGCAAACGATTACACAGTTTAAAATTTAACCAAATAACACGTATGAAACGAAAATTACTAATTAGGGCGTTTGCCAGGTCACTCGGCCTGGTGATGCTGCTGAGTCTACTGGGGATCAGCCCTCTTTTTGCTCAGCAAACAGTGAGGGGCACAGTGACATCTGATGATGATGGAACAGGCCTACCAGGAGTTAGTGTGGTAGTAAAGGGAACCACCAATGGAGCCATTACCGACATGGATGGGAATTATTCAATTAATGTACCTACAGATAACCAGATACTGGTGTATAGTTTTGTGGGATTTAAGGCTCAAGAGATTGATGTCGCTGGCAGATCGACTGTAGATGTTTCACTATCTGAAGACCTCCAGCAGCTGGAGGAAGTAGTAGTGGTGGGATATGGTACTCAGAAGAAATCTGATATTACTGGAGCTGTTGCGATATATGGAGCAGAAAATCTTAAAGAGAGACCCGTTCAAAGGATAGACCAGGCCATGGTAGGTCAAATGGCCGGCGTGCGCGTAGTGCAATCCAGTGGGGTTCCAGGCAAAGGTTTTAGTGTTCAGGTTCGTGGTACCGGATCTATCAGTGGAAACAATGAGCCACTCTATGTAATCGATGGGTTTCCACTGGAAGTGGCTTACAGGGACGGGAATGGTAATTTCGGTCAGGGGAGTCCACTGGATAACATCAATCCGAATGATATCAAGTCAATCCAGGTATTGAAAGATGCTGCTGCAGCAGCTATTTACGGTTCTCGTGCTTCAAATGGTGTGGTTATCATAACCACAAAATCAGGGGGTGCTGGAAAGCCGGCCATTAATTTTAACTACTATACCGGATGGAGTGAAACAGCCAAGAAATTAGATGTTTTGAGCTCTGAGGAGTGGATTGATCGTGCAACTGAGATGATTAATACTGCTTACATTGGAAGGGATAATGGATCACAAAATCGTCAGGCATCTGATGACAATACCACGAGATTGGCCAATGAACAAGCCCTGAATCCTGGTGCAACATTAAACAGCAGTTACTATCTGGATGAAAGATGGGCGATGCCAGGTCATCCGGGGCTGGTTTTTATCGACTGGCAGGATGAAATGTTCAGGAAAGGTATTGTACAAAACTATCAGCTGTCAGCAAACGGAGGAACTGACGCTGTTAAATATTTTGTTTCCGGTGACTATCTTGATCAGGAAGGTATCGCCTGGGGAGTTGGCTATAAGAGGTTTTCAGGACGGGCCAACGTAGAGATAAAAGCAAGCGAAAAGTTGACGTTCGGATTAAATCTTAACCCTACTTATTCAATTGCTAGTGACCCGGGAGTGGAGGGCAAGGATCAGCAAATGCACCTGGCTGTTTCGCTTCCACCAGTTTCAGAAGAAGAGGTAGGTATAGATGTTAATGTTGGTGACAATGTCCAGTATTTCTGGGGCAGTTCAAGATCAAGTCCGGTACGGGTGGCACAAAACAGTGTTGGGGATCAAAAAATGTTCAGGACCCTTGCGTCTTCATTTATCAACTATGAAATCATTAACGGACTTAGTTTGAAGAGCACCTTTAATCTCGACAATGCCGATCAAACCCACAAGGAATATACTCCTGCCTGGGTTACCCGAAACAGAATTGCTTCGGGTCGCTTTAGAAGCTATCAGCGACAGACTTATGTCAATGAAAACACCCTTTCATATTCCAAAAGTTTTGGGGGAAGCAGTTTGTCTGCAGTGGCAGGTCAATCTTATAGTAGCACTACTTATAATAATCAGGACATCAGGGTTGCCGGGGACTTTAATATTGAAGGGATTCAAACGCTGAACCAGGCCACCGTAAACCCTTCAGGCACCTTTACAAGGGAAAGTAGACATGTCCTGATATCTTATTTTGGACGGCTTCAGTACTCTCTGAATGATAAATATCTATTAACAGGGTCTATTCGTCGGGATGGTTCATCAAAGTTTGGGCCGGACACAAAGTGGGGTGTATTTCCAGCAGTGTCAGGCGGATGGATACTTTCAGAGGAAGGTTTTCTACCCTCAGTGATCAATTTTTCGAAGTTGAGAGCGAGTTGGGGTAAAACAGGCAATACTCCTATTAACGGTTATGAACATGTAGCTGTCTTAGATGTCAATCATTACACATTGGGAGACCAGCAGGCAACAGGGTTAAGACCAGGTAACTATGCAAACAGCGAACTTAAATGGGAAGAAGCAACTACGGTTGATATTGGTCTGGATATTGGCTTATTTAAAAACAGGTTATTTACTTCTTTTGATGTTTATAAGCGTGTTACATCAGATTTGCTCTTGCAAGTAGGTGTACCTTCAGCCACAGGATTCTCTACAGCATTTACAAATATCGGAGAAGTTGAGAATACAGGATGGGAGTGGGAACTTACTACGCGTAACTTCGTGGATGAATTTACCTGGTCCACTTCATTAAACTTAAGCCACAACTCCAATCAAGTTGTCCATCTCGGTCCTGAAGACGCCGATATTCTCGGTGGTGATTTTGATATTCAGCACAATATTTTACGTGTTGGTGAGCCAATGTATAGTATTTATGTGGTTCAGGTTGATGGCATATTGAGCCAGGCTGATATTGATGGTGGAGCTGCCATGCTCAACACCCAGGAGGTAGGAGATGCCAAGTACGTAGATCAAAATGACGATGGTGTCATAGATGGTGATGACCGGGTGCTTTCAGGCCATCCTAACCCCGATTATCTTTATGGAATAACCAATAACTTTTCTTATAAAGGGTTTGACCTGTCAGTTTTTGTTCAGGGTCAGTCCGGAGGTTCCATTTATTCTACATTTGGTCGTGCCATGGATCGAACCGGACAAGGATATAATGACAATAAAATTGGGATTGATCGTGAAAGGTGGACTGCAGAAGATCAAAACTTCGACGCTCCTCGTGGTAAAGCCAGCTCTTCTTTTGGACGTATCAAGAGTACGGACTGGCTCTACTCCAGTAATTACATTAGAGTTAGAAACATAACGCTTGGATACAACTTAGATAATGTGCTCCAAAACTTGAAATATATTGATGGGGGTAGGATATACATTACAGCGGAGAACTGGTTCGGAAAGGATTCCTATGATGGAGGTTTCAATCCTGAAGCGGTAAATAATGGTGGCGATGATTACGGGGCATTTCCATTGTATAAGTCAATGGTTTTTGGGCTGAATCTCAAGTTTTAGTCAATCCTAAATTGAAAAAAATGAAAAAGATATTTATAATATTAGTTTCGATACTTGTCATAACCTCTTGTGAAGATGACTTGAATCAAGCCCCTCTTTCAGAGGTTGGGAGTAATGGGTTTTATAAAAATGCAGATGATATTAAGGTTGCATTGAATGGTGTTTATGAGCGGCTGGATGCTTATCCGGTCAGGGCGTTTTATATGTCAGAGATCCGATCGGATAATGTGTGGGGAGTTTCGCAAGGGGGTGTAAGGCCTTGGGACCCCATCAACAATTTTTCCACAAATCTGCCTACAAGTGATGTTATTCGTGATGCCTGGAATATCAACTATAATGCCATCATGGGTACCAATGCAATTCTGGATGCCATGCAAGACGAAAGCTTGGTTGGTGATGATGCAGCACTTAGGGCAAGACTGATAGCCGAAGCCCGGTTTATGAGAGCGTTTAGCTACTTTGACCTTGTGAGGTATTTTGGAGGAGTTCCACTAATCACTACACTAGTCACGCCGGAGGCATCTCTTGAAATTTCAAGATCTCCGGTCACAGATGTGTATACGGTCATTCTTGAGGACCTACAGTTTGCCATTGATAATTTGGATGAGACGTATACTGGCATAGATGTAGGACGGCCGACGAAAGATGCTGCCAGGGCGTATAAGGCGCTGGTCCACCTGACACGTTCGGGACCGACTTATGGTATCAAAGGCCCAGGTTTGGCTGTAAATGAATATAGTGATGCACTTACATTATTGAATGCAATAATCAGTGGAGGGCGTCATGCTACGGAGTCCGTTTATGCTGATATTTTTAGTTACAATAATGAACTGAATGACGGTAACACCGAAATCATTTTTGATATCCAATACATAGGAGGCGGCCTGGGTTTAGGCGGTCAATGGCCTGGTGAATTTGTTCCTGAATCTTTTCCGAGAACCACTGGAGGTGCAGTTTCCGGGGGATTGGACGTCAAAAGAATTTCACTGGATTTTATCGCAAATATGGATACTGCCAACGATGTTCGGTGGCTTGCAAGCGTACAGCAAGGCTGGACAGATCTTACTGGTACATTCAGGGATGACCTGTTCTATAATAAATGGATCGATTTTTCTCGTTATCCAACTGATCGCTTCGAATATGAGCTCAACTATCCTTTGATGCGGTATACTGATGTGCTTATGCTGAAAGCAGAAGCTATATTACAAGGGGCGTCTGGAACACAGGCAGAAGTTGATCTAATCATCAATGATGTTAGGACCAGAGCTGGCATTCCTACAATCACCAACGCCACATTAGATGACCTTATAGCCGAACGCCGAAGGGAGTTTATGGGTGAAGGTCTGCGTTGGCATACCCTGGTAAGGACAGGAAAAGTAATCGACGTGATGAATGCCTGGTTACGGCCAGCTGAGCCAGGAAGCGATGTTATGCCTACTGAAATGAATGCAAACTTTATTATTTATCCTCTCAATCAGGCTCAGATTGACATTAAGCCTGGATTATATGAACAAAACCCAGGTTACTAAAATTTCATACTATTATCTTGGATTTATGTGGCAACCCTTACTCAGGGTTGCCATTTTTTCTTAATAGTGATTATGGACAGGAGAGCATTTTCGGAAGCGCCTATATATCGGATGGATCTTTTGGGATCAGTACATTTTGAAATTTGTTAAGCCAATGACAAAACCTATAGCGATATACATCCTTTTCATTCTTTTCATTTTTCAATGTCATGCTCCTCAGCAGGTGGGCCATGCCTTTAATATTAAGGCACCAAAACCTTTTCGGGTGCACCTGAAATCCGGATGGGTAGGCCGGGAATTCGACGACTATGTGTCTATAGATCATTTTACTAACTACGCGGTAGATGGAGGAGCCGCAACGGTGCTGGATCTCCCTTTAAATCCTGAAAAAGAACTTAAATTCCTTAAATTGACAACAACTGCAAACGATGTGGTCATTGGTCTGATGGCCGTTTCGCTGTTAAAAAACTGATTCATGAAAAATACCTCTTTCCCTTTTCTGTGTGTACTAATTCTTCTCATTTGCTGCGAACAAAAAAACGAGCAGTCAATCGACCGAAAAGCCCTGGTCACCAGACATATTGTAAAGCTGGATCAACCGGATACACTGGCTTCTCTGTCTGTGGGTAATGGAGACTTTGCTTTTACTGTTGATGTTTCAGGTTTGCAGAGCTTTTATAAGGAATATGAAAAAGGAGTCTCTCTGGGTACACAGTCCCAGTGGGCCTGGCATTCCATTCCCGTTGAAGAGCACTTCACATTTGAAGATGTAGCACAATATGACACTTCATGTACAGGGCAGGTGATCCCTTTTGCCGTGCAGCATAGTGAAGGACGAAAAGGGAGAGCTACTCATGCCCTACGCACAAACCCCCACCGATTGCATATGGGCATTATAGGGTTGGAGTTGCTCAAAGAAAACGGCGAAAAAGCTAAACTAGAAGATCTGAAAGCAATCAGTCAAACCTTAGACCCATGGACTGGAAAAATAGAAAGTACCTATGAGATAGAAGGAGTGCCGGTCAAAGTGGAACTCTTCGGGCACCAGGAAGAAGATGCTATTGCAGCAAATATCATTTCTCCGTTGATTGATAAGGGCAGGCTCAAGGTATTTTTGAAGTTTCCTTATGGTTCTGACTGCCATGTTTGCCCTGGTTATGATTGGGAAGCCGAGGGTAAGCATCAGACAACTTTGGAATCAGAAAGTGATCATGGAGTGGTTCTGAGAAGAACCCTTGATACTACCATCTATTTCACAGCGGTTAATTGGACAGGTACCGTAGAGATGGCCGAAAGGTCAAAACACGACTGGGTTCTTGATCCTACCGGAGAAAGTTTTTCGTTTTCTGTTGGGTTTGCCCCAACGGTTAACGGATCCATACCGAATTATTCACAAACCGCTGAAAACAGCATAACCTCTTGGAAGACTTTTTGGGAGAAAGGTGGAGCCATTGATTTTTCTGAATGCACCGACCCACGAGCTTTTGAACTAGAGCGGAGGGTTGTGCTCAGCCAGTATCTTACAAAGATCCAATGTGCCGGTGAGCTACCGCCTCAGGAAACCGGCCTGACAATGAACAGCTGGTACGGCAAATTTCACCTGGAGATGCATTGGTGGCATGTGGTGCATTTTGCATTGTGGGATCGGCTATCACTATTGGAAAGAAGTATGGACTGGTACGAGAAAGTGATGCCCAGGGCAAGAGAAATTGCCGCATGGCAGGGGTTTGATGGAGTTCGATGGGTGAAAATGACCGGGCCAAACGGGCAGGGAAGTCCATCAGGGGTTGGCGAGTATCTCGTTTGGCAAGAGCCACATCCAATCTACTATGCCGAGTTGATCTATCGTCAAAAGCAGGATCAGGAAACTCTTGAGAGATACAAAGACAGGGTCTTTCAAACCGCGGATTTTATGGCGGATTATGTACAGCAGCAACCGGATGGTTTTTATCACTTGTGTGCTCCGCTGAAGCCAGCCCAGGAGCTTTTCCCGGCTATGGAAACCAACGATCCACCGTTTGAGCTTTCTTATTGGCATTATGCATTGTCCGTAGCACAAAAGTGGAGGGAACGATTAGGTTTGGAACCCAGGGAAAAATGGCAACAAGTGGTAGATAAGCTGGCACCACTGGCTATTAAGGATGGGCTTTATCTGCCGACCGCTTCACATACCACAGCGTATGAAGATGATTTTTACCGGAGGGATCACCCGGTGGTACTTGGTTCGCTGGGCATGCTTCCGGCAAGTGACCGCATTGATCCCGGGATTATGCAGGCTACTTATGATGAGATTCAGCGAAGCTGGCAGTGGCAGACCACCTGGGGTTGGGACTATCCCATGCTGGCCATGTGCGCCGCCCGATTGGGTAATCCGGATCAGGCGGTAGATGCACTGTTTATGGACCTTCAGAAGAATACCTATCTACCTAACGGCCACAACTACCAAGACGATCGCTTACGGATTTACCTACCCGGAAACGGGGGGTTGTTAACCGCCGTGGCGATGATGGCTGCTGGCTGGGACGGATCAGGAGGAGAGACTCCAGGCTTCCCAGATGATGGCACCTGGGCTGTAAAGTGGGAGGGACTAAAGAGAATGCCATAGTTTTTAATAGACATTGAGTGTTGTCTCTGATTTACGGTAGGCTTACTTTCATCCCACAATTAGTCTTCATGTTTGAAGCCAATGTGCTCATTTGTAATAACATTTACAATTTTTATTGAATTTGATGTAGCTAAAATGCCCAGAAATGGAGGTAATTCCGTCCTGCACCGTGCGGGATTATTCTTGTGAAATCAATTACATTACAGAAGAAAATGGAGAAGAATAGTTTATTTGTTCTATCGGATGAATAAATTATTGAAATGAGATTGAATAGTTGAAAAATGATGGAAGAATTTCTTAATCTGGAGATTCGTGATGATTCCAGTACTCCTAAGTATAAGCAGATAGTAAACAGTATTATTAGTAAGATTGAAGTAGGTTCAATAAAATATGGACAAAAGCTTCTTTCCATCAATAAGCTGAGTATTCATTATGTTTTAGCTCGGGATACGGTGGAAAGAGCCTACAACGAGCTCAAAAATCAGGGGATCATAGAGGCTGTTATGGGTAAAGGTTATTATGTGATCAATGCCAACCCACAGAGCCGCTTGAAAGTCCTCGTTCTTTTTAATAAACTCAGTTCATACAAAAAGGTCATTTTCAATTCATTGTCGCATGAACTTTCAGACAAAGCGCATATTGATCTATTTATTTATCACTGCAATTATGAGCTTTTCGAAAAAATCCTGACAGAACGAATAGCAACTTACAACTACTATGTGATCATGCCTCACTTCATTGACTATAATCTGAAGGCTTTTGAGAAAGTATTGAAAAGGCTACCAAAAGAAAAGGTGATTTTGCTTGACAATAATATAGAAGGAATTGACCACTATCAGGGATTGATCTACCAGGATTTTAAGATGGATATCCATGATGCATTGGTTCAGGGATTAAGCCAAATAAAAAAATACAAGCAATTGATTATGGTTTTTCCTGAAAATGAGAATTATCCATACCCTAAGGAGATTGTTGTAGGATTCCGAAGGTTCTGCACTTTTAATGAGATCAACAGCGAGGTTGTTAGTGAGATCAGGCCTGATGCAAAGATCGAGAAAGATGTGGCTTATGTGGTTATTGAAGAGAATGATCTGATCAATCTAATCAAGCAAACCAGTGCCGCTGGTTATAATCTGGGTACCGATGTGGGAGTCATTTCGTACAATGATACTCCGCTTAAGGAGGTACTGACGGGTGGGATATCTGTGATCACTACCGATTTTGAAAAGATGGGGAGCCTGGCAGCTAATGTCATATTGAAAAATGAGCCACTCAAAGTGAAAAATGACTTCAAACTTATTCCAAGAAACACCCTCTGACAGGAGGGTTCAGGACGCCTGAGAGTAAAAAGTTGTCTAAATTTTTCTCAAATTTTTATTAGAAACGCAAATTCTGATTTTCAAATCAGTATCAATTTGGAATTGCACTTTTATGCAAAATCCCATGAAGCTTCGGATGTTGTCTTTTTAGCAGGAGCTATGATCACTGTTTCGGCCAATGGGTTGGGGACCCATTTGATATGGAGATGCCGATTGACATGTATCCAACGACCAATGTGCTTTGGGTTGTTATAGTTGCTGGTTTGTGAATTTGACAAAAGGACTACAATCTAATTGACTTGATGGTTCGGAATACGTAGCTAAAATGGTTAACTTAAAACAAACGATTGCACAACCTTAAATTCTTTAAATAATGAATCCATCCCGAAGAAAATTCCTTACTTCTATTAGTATGTTAGCTGCAGCTTCAGCCACCATTCCATCGTTTGGTTTTGGTTTTGCTGACCGTAAGCTTAAGGTAGCCCTGGTAGGAACGGGTATCCGCGGGATCACTTTTTGGGGTAAACGACTGGTAGATCAATACAGTGATATCCTGGAGTTTGTGGGTCTTTCTGACATTAACCCCGGGCGACTGGAGTATGGTAAATCTTACATAGGAGCTAAGTGCCCTACTTTTTTAGACTTTGAAGAAATGATTCGGGAGACAAAGCCCGACCTGGTGATTGTGACTACTAAGGACTCTACGCATCATGAGTTTATCATTAAGGGCTTGAGAATGGGGTGTGATGTATTGACGGAAAAGCCTTTAACAACTGATGAAGATAAGTGTCAGGCGATTTTGGATGCAGAGAAAGCTTCCAATAAAAATCTGATTGTAGGCTTTAACTATCGTTGGAGCCCATATGCTACAAAGATCAAAGAGCTTCTGATGAACAATGAGATCGGGAAAGTGACCTCCGCAGAGTTTAGTTGGTATTTGAATACCTACCACGGAGCTTCTTACTTCAGGAGATGGCATGGAGAGCGTGAATCGGGAGGTACGCTTTGGGTGCATAAAGCCACACACCATTTTGACCTGCTCAACTGGTGGTTGGATTCTGATCCTGCTGAAGTGTTTGCTTTTGGTGATTTGGAGTACTACGGAAATAACGGGCCATTCCAGGGAGGAAACTGTCGGTCCTGCCCACATACCAAATCGTGTGATTTCTACTGGGATATAACCAAGAATGATTTTATGATGAAACTTTATGCAGATCATGAGGTGCATGACGGGTACATCCGTGACAATTGTCTCTATAGGGATGAGGTCAATATTTATGATAAAATGTCTGCCCAGGTCAAGTATCAAAACAATGTGATCCTCAACTACAATCTAACGACTTATTCCCCGTACGAGGGTTGGAAAGTGGCATTCAACGGCACCAAAGGAAGAATAGAGGCATGGCTTGATATTCCGCATTTTAAAAACACCTCCGTTAATCAGGCGGAGCTACATGTATCAGAAATGGATCAAACTGGAGAAGGTGAAGTTTCCCAGGAACCTATCGTGGTACATAAGCTGTGGGAAGAATATGATGTGGTCAAAGTAGCTATGAGTCGGGAAGGTCATGGGGGCGGAGATGTGAAACTGCACGAAAAAATCTTTGTAAATCCCGAAAAAGAAGATCCGTATGTAAGGGCTGCAGGAGTTAGGGACGGAGCTATGTCGATCCTTGTAGGGATAGCGGCTCGAAAAAGTATCGAAAGTAAAAAACCGGTGCGTATTGCCGAGCTAACTACACTTGAGCCGAGAGAAAAGCGGATTTAGGTTTTATGATCTGGGCAAACACATTTTTATGACCAGATCATTTTAAGCTGGAAAACAAATTTCGCAAATATAGTGGCATAACCATCAGGTTAGGGATAAGTGAGTTCTTCTTGAGAATAGAAAGACCTGTATCCCCAAGTCAGATGATTTAAAACCATAGGGTTAAAAAAAAATCACTAGATACTTTCTAAACATACGACTGCCACCTCAACTACTACTTTAAACTTGGCACAAGGGTATGGCAGGGCGATTTTCTTATCTTACATTTGATGCGTCAATTTCGATAATTTTCTCATTGAACAATGGAAAAACAATTTAATGGAAGCTTGAAGCCTGATCCGATTCAGGGCCAGGATAAAACCGGGAAAACAAGTAAGAAAAGAACCTATATTGGTACAATGAAAGAAAAGCCGACATTCACCGAGGCATTAAAGTTTTGGATCAAACTTGGCTTTATCAGTTTTGGTGGGCCTGCTGGGCAAATAGCCATAATGCACGAGTTTTTGGTGGACCGAAAGAAGTGGATAAGCGATAGCCGCTTTCTTCACGCATTGAATTATTGCATGATACTGCCTGGCCCTGAAGCACAGCAGCTGGCAGCTTATACAGGTTGGTTACTTCATGGGATTCGCGGTGGATTGGCTGCGGGCATTTTCTTTGTGCTGCCATCGATGTTTATCCTTCTTGGCCTGAGCATGGTCTATGTTTCTTACGGAAATATACCCTGGATCTATGCCATGTTCAGTGGTCTGAAACCTGCAGTAATTGCAATAGTCATTCTTGCACTTATCAAAATTGGTAAAAAATCTCTCCTAAGTCCCTTTCATTATTTTGTTGCTGCTATTGCATTTGTTTGTATTTTCTTCTTCAATATTCCATTCCCGTTAATCATACTAAGTGCTATCATCATTGCAGCTCTTAGCCGCCAGTTGTTTCCGTTATTTTTTAAAGCAAGTAATAAAGGAACAGACAAAAATGAACTTAATGAAAGTGAGTATTACATCAATAAAAACAGCCACACTGAGCAAAGTGGTTTTGATCCTTTGCGTTTACTGAAGCAGATTTTCACAGGCGTAATGCTTTGGATATTACCCATTGTTACTTTTTATCTTTTTACATCTGACTTTGAGTTTTGGAAAAAGTTATCTGTATTCTTTACTAAGGCGGCTTTTGTAACCTTCGGTGGAGCCTATGCGGTGTTGCCATATGTAGCACAGGTAACTGTAGAAGAATTTCACTGGTTGACCAACCTTCAAATGGTCGATGGGCTGGCACTTGGCGAAACAACTCCAGGGCCTTTGGTTATGGTGCTTGTGTTTGTTGGGTTTATGGCCGGAAACAATCACTTCGGTGGTTCACTTGCCATGGGAACCCTTGGACTGGTCACTACTACTTTCTACACTTTTCTACCTTGCTTTTTATTCATTTTTATTGGAGCACCACTCATTGAGCGAACTCAGCAAAACAAGAAGGTAAAGGAAATACTCTCAATTGTAACTGCTGCGGTTGTAGGTGTTATTCTCAACCTCACCATCTACTTAGGTAAAGCCGTAATTTTCCCTAAAGAAATTTCACTTGCTGGGCTCGACTATGTTACCCTAGGATGGACTTTGATTTCACTGATAGCTATGTATCGATTTAGAATCGGCATGATTACATGGATTGGCGTTAGCGCTGTTTTTGGGCTGGTCTACTACCTGACAAAACTGTTATAGAATAGTGGTCAAGTACCGTGTATGAGCAACCTCACTAACACAAAAAAAGAGGAACCACGTAGGTTCCCCTTAGGTTAGGCTGGTTGATGGTTATCTTTAACCTTTTGTCATTTTTTTAAGCCTGGCAAATAGTCTACTAAACCTTGGCTCGCGCTTTTCTGGAGCATTGATCATAGTGGTTGCTACGAAGGTTAGTGCCAAATCCCAGGCTTCACTAACTTTCGCTTTCTCCTCAGCATCAGCTTCCATATTCTTAAGGATGGTGTAAATCAGGGCGTCTTTCACATAGCCATAGTGTTCCGGTAGAATCTGCATTTTATTATGCATTCTACCCAGGTCTTCAATTGATTCTTTGATTTCACCTATCCGGTCCAGGTTGAGGACCAGGAAGTTCAAAGTATAAGCGAGCTTTTCACTTTGCTTGGAGAGATCCTCAGGAAAGAATCGCTTGGTATGTGGAGCAAGCTCAAAGAGTTTATCATAAAATGATTTAACAAGGTTTGGCTGGCTGGATACAATCAGCCATGAATCTGTAATAGTCTTAACTTGGTCAGCTGTCATAGTGTGAGTTTTTAGAATTTTAGAAAGTTGAGAATTGAGTTCTTTATTCGGTGAAAGGTGATCGTATTTCCAGTTAGGAAATTGATTGAACCTACATTCAGAAAATTAGCTATGAGTGTGCCATTTTCAATGAGCAAATCATCCGGTATCCTTACATCAAACATTTTCTTGAGGTACCACTGAATGATTTGAAGTTCTTCATCATTCCATTTGGTGCGCTTGTTGATCATAAAGGCTGAGAAGTATGGATTTACTTCCAAAAGCTCCGGTAAAGATCTCGCTACGATCATGCTCCATCCCATCGGGGAAATTTGCTTGATAATCCAGCTTTTAATGATTAAGGCATTGTATTTCATATGAGGTGATATACATCCATGTACTGATGCCAAAGATGTACACTACCATAATGCTTTCGGCTTTTCTGTGCCCTACAAATGATCTACCACACTGTGAATAATTAGCACACGTCGAAGGAGATTTTGGTGGTAAATAATTGTGTGAGTGTAGACTGTTTGTAGACTATCTTTTTTTCGGTTGATGGCTTAATAGGGATATTATTGTTATGCACCAAAACCTAAATATGTATGGACATTACCAGCCTTGAGATCGTCAGGGAAACCTGGCCGATTATTATTGCGAATGGCAATTCCAAGACCCGATTCTTTGAAAAATTGACAGATTGGAGATGAAATGAAGCAGTAAATTGCTGAGTAATTGAGAAGATCAAGTTTGTTAATCAATTTTGTGGTTGGAAATGGACTGAACACGAGATAATTTAATGTTACTAATCCTACTATGTCAAGTTTAGATACTGAAATGAATTCAGCATGACGTTACTTAGTTTTAATCTTCGTTTTATCAACTTAGGGGTCATACTGAACTTGTTTCAGTATCTGTGGTTATAACTTGACAAAGAAGGGCTAATTTTAAAATCATGCAACTCACCACATTCTTTCAAGACCTTTTTGAGTACCACCACCACTTCAATCAGCTCTTGCTTGATGAATTAGTTAAGCACCAGGACATCATCAGTGAGCGTACGGTTCTGCTCTATTCGCACGTGATCAATGCACACCAGATCTGGAATACGAGAATACTAGGTGGGGTATCGCTTGGGGTGAATGACGTTCATACCCTTCAGAAATGTAAAAAATTGGATGACGAGAATTCTAAAAATTCCTTCAGGATTATTAAAGAGTTTGATTTAAATCAGCGCATCAGCTATCAGAACTCACGGGGAGATCAGTTTGAGAACACAACCCACGAAATGCTCTTTCAGGTAGTTAATCACACCACTCATCATCGGGGCCAGATCATTTCAGACCTGCGCAAAAGTGGTGTAGCACCAATTGTTACTGATTACATCTTTTACAAACGCAAAAGAGACGTCTGAAAGAGATTTCTATACTTGGCAATAATGCTGATATTTGAAATATAGGGCATAAAAAAGGAGCCGAACAAGCTCCTCTCATGTATCATATGTGTTCTATTGAACCAATTCTTAATCTATTTTCAACTCAAACTGGAAAGGAATTTTCAGTGTGCTTGCCATTGCATCACCAAATGCATCTCTTGCTGGTTCAAACTTCAAATCAGCAACAGCAGCCTCAACTACTTCTTTAAGCCTGGTACAAGGATATGAGAGAGCAGTTTTCTCACTTACATTTCCTTGAGCATCGATTTCAATTTCCATCATGACCGTGCCCTCAATTCCACCTTCATTTGTAGCAGTTGGGTATTCTATCGTAGAAGCAACTTCCTGAAGATTCAGGGCCTTCGCAGAGGTAGCTTTCATTGGGTCAGACGCACCAAACACAATTACTGCACTTAATAATACGATGGCTGACAATACTGACTTCTTCATGGCTTTCTGTTTGTGTTACTTATATGATACAGTAATGTTAATCAAATGTTAACAAATTAACAATTCGGTAACATTAAATTTTCACTGAAGTAAAGTATTTTACGGTGAAAGCCTTTGAGGGCACGTTGAATTATCCCTTACTCCATAATTTTCAGAGGTGTGGAAATCTTAGTTGGATAATGCGATGAATTGGGTTTGAAATTCCTGATCTTTAAAATCGATTCACACATTTCAATGGCATTAGATTTAGATAGTCAAAACACACCAACTCCATTTCATATCTACCGTTCCGGTGCGGGCTCAGGGAAGACCTACACACTGGCTAAGTCATATTTAACATTGGCCCTGGCCAAACCTGGTGCTTTCAGGCATATCCTTGGGGTGACCTTTACCAATAAGGCCACTGAGGAAATGAAAAGACGCATTGTGACTTTTTTGAAGAATCTTGAATCAGGTACTGGTGGTACTTTAAGAAAGGACTTGTGTGACGCTCTGGAAATAACAGATGGCGAGTTGACTAAAAGGGCATCCACAGCACTTACCGACATCCTGCATCAATATGGCCGTTTTAGCATTGTCACCATAGATAGTTTCTTTCACCAGGTGATTCGATCATTTGCCCGTGAAATGGGCCTTCAGGGGACTTTCACCATAGACCTTGATCTGGACAAAGTGCTGCAGATGGTCATCGATGATATGCTGTTGGAAATCGGTGAGGAGAAACAAAAGCAACTTCGTAAGTGGCTCACAGAATTTGCAGAGCATAAAGTGGAAGAGGGGCAGTCATGGGATTTTAGAAGAGATATCACGTCGCTCTCAAAGGAAATCCTCAAAGACGGATTCAAGGTTTACGCACCCAAAGTTCTTGAATTGAGCAAAAAGCCGGGATATTTTGATTCCATACGCAAGCAGCTCAATAATATCAGGTATCCTTTTGAGAACCAGGTGAAGAAAATGTGCCGTGAGTGTTTGAAATTCCTGGAAGATAATAGCTTATCAATTGATGATTTTAGCCGAAAGGCAGGCGGACCGGCAGGTCTGTTTCTAAAACTGGAAAATCTGGATTTTGATATCTCAGATACGCGCAGGGCGGCTATGTCAGACATCACCAAGTGGCTGAAGAAGGGTGATCTGAGCAATGCGGGTTTGGTAAGTATAACCGAGCAGGTTATGCAGCAATATGTTGACCTGATCAATTTTGTAGATAAGAACCTGCTAAAATATAAATCCACGCTGGAGGTTCAGCGATACCTTTTCACTTTTGGCATTCTGGCAGAGATCAATAAGTATTTGCAGAAGTATAGAGATGACAATGATGTGATGCTGATTGCGGATTTGCCCGATTTTCTACATCAAATTATCAGTGATAGCGATACACCATATATCTATGACAAAGTAGGTTCAGTTTTCAATCACTATCTAATCGATGAGTTTCAGGATACTTCTGCATTCCAATGGGACAATTTCATGCCGTTGGTTAAGAACAGCACTGATGAGGGCAACTTCAGTATGGTGGTGGGTGATGTTAAGCAATCTATTTATCGCTTCAGAGGAGGAGAATGGGAACTACTACAACATCGACTAAAGCATGATATAGGCGATTATCACGTTCGATCCCACAATCTGGATACAAACTGGCGTAGCGATCCGGCAATTGTTCGGTTCAACAATGACTTCTTTCAGGGGCTTTCTGCATTTTCACAGGAGCATTTTATTACCTCAACTTCTGAAATCCTGGATGAAGGCATCAGGGAACAAGTCAATGTGCAAATAGGTGAAGTATTTGCCACCTTTTCAGATGTTTCTCAGAAAGTACCAGCCCATAAAGAAGAAGAAAAGGGGTTCATTAAGTTTGAGTTTATCGAGGAAGACCGTTCAGAAGATGAGCGATGGCAGGATGAAGCCATTACCCGAACCATTGCCCAGGTAGAATCTTTACAAAGGCAGGGCTATCAACTTCGGGACATTGCCATTTTAACCCGTTATACTGGGGAGGGAAAGCGAGTTGCAGACGCTTTTATTGCCTATCGGAATTCGGAAAAGGCTGATCCGGATTTGCACTATGAAGTAGTGAGTAGTGAAGCGCTTTATTTGACGTCCAGTCATTTGGTACGATTTGTTGTATCACTAATCAAGTGGCTCAATGATGAAAAGAACACCATTGTACTCAGTGAATGGCTTTATGAATACCAACGCTACATATTGAATGGAGGAAAAACAGAAAGTGAAATTTTTACTTCTTACCACCAATGGGAGCAGCTGGTGCCCGAGGAGTTTGTCCGGCAAAAATCGTTTTTGAAAACACTGCCACTTTATGAGTTGGTGGAAAGCATCGTTCGCATATTTGGTCTGAACCTATTGAAAGAAGAGTTTACCTACTTGCAGGGGTTTCAGGATGCCGTGCTGGACTATTCAAAAAATGAGCGTGGTGACATTCCATCATTTTTGGATTGGTGGGAGGAGGTAAGGAAAGACAGGGCCATTCAGATCTCTGATGACAACAATGCCGTCAAAATCCTCACCATTCACAAAGCCAAGGGACTCGAGTTTCCAGTAGTCATATTGCCATTTTTGAGCTGGGGTTTTGATCATGAGGGTAACAAGGATAATATACTTTGGTGTGAAGGCAATGTGGACGAGGCACCCTTCAATGAGCTACCAGTGATCCCAGTCAAATACGGTCAAAAACTGACAGAGACGTATTGGGCAGGTGCTTATTATAAAGAGAAGCTAAAAGCGTATCTGGATAACCTGAACCTACTTTATGTAGCCTTTACCAGGCCTGTTGAAGTACTCATTGGGTTTGCCAAATTGCCATTAAAGGCAAAAGCGAGCTACGCATATGAACTCATCCATGCTCAACTTACCGAAAAGGAAGGTTGGAAGGAAGATCGTCTTTCTTTCGAAAAAGGAAGTTTACAACCTGCTCAAAGCGAAATTAACAATACGATCGAATACGGATTGGAAGCTTATCATTCTAACCCATGGCGTGGTAAGGTGAGTATTCAGGTGAAAGGATCAGCCGAGCTGAGTGAGGCTGTCTTTACTGAAGCCACCCGTAGAGGAACCAAACTCCATGAATTGCTAAGTGGAATCAAGTATAAAGATGATCTTGAAAAGTATTTGAACCTCGATGAGCGACTTGAGTTGACCGCTGTGGTAGAGCATCCTGGAATTTCCGATTGGTTCGATCCTAAATGGACAGTACATACTGAGGTTCCTATTCTATTACCAAATGGAGATTTTAAGCGAATTGACCGGCTCAATGAAATGGATGATCAATTGGTGGTGATTGATTTTAAAACTGGCTCTAAACGCGAAAAGGACAAAAGGCAGGTGAAAGAATATATGGACATTCTTGGGGAGATGGGGTATGTAAATTTGAAGGGATATTTGATTTACCTGTCTGAATTAGAGGTTGTAAAAATCTGAAAGTACTTTAGATATCTCATCTTTTTTATGAGGGAGGTCAGATGACATTTTATAAATAAAAAGAGATAGATTTCTCGTTCCTCGAAATGACATTAGGTTGAGTTTTGGTGATTTCTTATCAAATTTAAATTGACGAATAGAATCAATTGTTGGTATCAATTTTCAATAAAATTGTCATCTCGACGTAGGAGAGATCTAACTTGATAGGCAGTTTAAGTGATATGATCAGCCTCTGTTGAATAGTTCTACTGTAGTTGGAAAAAATATAAAAAGTTATAAATGCCTGAGGTAATATCAAACACCTTCATCTCCGAACTGGCCATTAAGATCCTTTCTGAAAACGAAGGAAATCTTAACAGGTTGACCATAGTATTTCCCAACCGAAGGGCCGGATTGTTTTTCCGAAAGGCGCTTTCAAAACACATAACCAAACCGATATGGATGCCCACGGTGGTAAGCATGGAGGACTTTGTGAGACGGTTTTGTCCCCTGCGAAAGATTGAGACTCTTGAAGCAATTTTTACACTATATGAAGTGTATAAGGTTCATCAGAAAAAAGATGAAACCTTTGATCAGTTTTTCTTCTGGGGAGAAATGATCCTCAGGGATTTCGAAGAGATTGATCAATACCTGGTCAATACCCAGCAGCTCTTTACCAGCATCAAAACCCAAAAGGAACTGGATGAAGAGTTTTACTTCCTGGATGAAGAGGACAAGCAGGTCATCCAGAGCTTTTGGTCAAGTTTTCTGCCCAATACCACGCCCACACAGGAAGCTTTCCTCCAGACTTGGAAAATACTGCACCCTATTTATGTGTCCTTTCAGGAGCTACTGAAATCCAGAGGGCATGCTTACGGTGGCATGATCTATCGGGAAGTTGCCGAGCATCTCAGTGATGCCTCGGTCAGCGACAACAATCAGCTCTATTTTGCTGGGTTCAATGCATTGACCTTTGCTGAAGAAAAAATCATCAAGCACTTTGTGGTTGAATATAATGCCCAGGTAGAATGGGACCTGGATGAATATTATTTTAACAACCCTAAACAGGAAGCAGGATTTTTCCTTCGGGAATATGCCCGAGATTCTGTACTAAGAAATACCTTTCCGAAGGAAATTCCCACGCGTTTCAAAGAACCTAAAAACTTTGAAGCAACAGGCGTGTCCCTGGAGGTAGGTCAGACCAAAGCGCTTTCTGAGCACCTTTCCAAACTTGTCCATAGCGGTACCTATGAGCCAGAACGCACGGTGGTGGTGCTTCCAATGGAGCATATGCTCTTTCCGGCGCTTCATGCCATTCCGGACGAGATTGACAAGGTAAATATTACCATGGGTTATCCATTGAAGGACACACCGGTGTATAGTTTGATGGAAAGCGTGCTAGTACTTCAGCACATGATTAAGGACAGTGTGGTGCATGGTATCTCATTCTATTACAAACCTCTGGTTGAGTTATTGGAGCATCCCCTTTTATTTGGGCTGGAGGAAAAGCGTATCAAGGAGCTCATCAAGAATATTAAAAGTAGAAACCAGATCAGGTTATACGTGGAGGATTTAGGACTGGAAAGTGAGATTTTCAAAACCATTTTTCAAAAGCCCACTAAAGCATTTGACTACCTGCTGGCAATCTTGAAAAACCTTTATGACACCTGGAAAGACAAAGGACATGACCTGGAACTGGAGTTCATCAGCCGATTTTATGAGCATGTCACCAAACTGAAGGAAATGATGGGTGAAAGAGCTGATCAGCTAAGCTATGAGTTCCTGATCAAGCTCTTTCGCAGGTTAGCTCGAAGCATGAAAATCCCATTTACTGGTGAGCCACTACATGGGTTGCAGATCATGGGGATTTTGGAAACGCGAAACCTGGATTTCGAGAATGTCTTTATTCTCAATATGAATGAAGAGAGTTGGCCAGCTGCACCAAGACGTGGGTCATTCATACCATTCAATATTCGAAAGGCTTTTAGTCTTCCGGTTTTTGACCACCATGATGCCATTTATGCTTATCTGTTTTACAGATTACTTCAAAGAGCAAAGAATATCCACTTCTTCTACAATACTGTGGCAGAATTCAATGTGAATGGAGAAATCAGTCGATTGGTGCAGCAGCTGGAAGTGGAGTCGGACTATAAAATCAATAAGAGAATCCTGGCCAGTCCGATCAAGACCACCGCTCCACATCCCATTACCATCAAGAAAACCCCTGCCATCCAGCAGCGCATGTCCAGATATCTGGAGGGATTTGTTCCAAAAGGAGATACCTATCCGGGTACATTTACGCCCTCTGCGCTAAATACTTACCTCGATTGCAGGCTGAGATTTTACTTTAAGTACATAGCGGCACTGTACGAACCAGATGAGGTTCAGGAAGAGATGGAGCCAATGGTGTTTGGAAACATTCTTCATAATACCATGGAGCTACTCTATGAGGATCATATGAAACGAGCCAAAGGTGATGTGGTGCAGCCAGACAATGTTTTTTGGATTAAATCCGGTATTCAGGGAGCGCTCAATCAGGCTTTTATCAAACATTATAGTATCAAGAATGAGAAGAAGTTTAAGCTGGAAGGACGCTCTCTGATTGCTGCAGATGTACTGGCTAAATTTATTGAAAAGATCCTGGACTATGATCATAAATATGCCCCTTTCAGGATTATTGGCCTGGAGGCAAGTGCCAAAGACGGCTATAGTCTCGAGATGCCCATTGAGGTCTCAGGAAAGGCTCAAAAAATAAGAGTGAAAGGAATCATAGATAGAATAGATCAGAAGGAGGGGAGAGTGCGCGTAATTGATTATAAAACCGGTCGCGATGAGAAAAGCTTCACCACCGTAGCTTCACTAGTGGATCGAAATGACAATGCCCGGAATAAAGCCGTTTTTCAGGTGTTTTTCTATTCCTACCTGGTGGCCAAAAAGTACCAGGGAAATTACGATCATATCGAGCCCGGTCTTTTTAACAGTCGGGATCTGTTCAGTGCAGATTTTGAGTGGAGAATCTTTGACAAATCCCACAAGACGTATGTTTCTGAATTTAGACAGTACTATGCGGAGTTTGAAGAAGTACTCACAGGTTTGCTCACAGAGATGTATGACCCTGAGGTGTCTTTCGATCAGACCGACGATTTGAAAAAGTGTGGTTACTGTGCATACAAGGATATTTGTGGTCGTTGATTTTACGTTTATACCCATGTCAATATATTCGGTGTTAGTCCCTATATTTGACCATCATTTTTTGACCGGCAATAATGGTTCCCGATGGACAAAATCTCACATTTCAACTCCTCTCGTGGAGGAAATCCCGCTTTTACCCGTGAGCTTCTTGCAGAAGCAGAAGACGATCAGTTGACCAGGATTGTGGAAGAGGCGGCTCGTGAATTGAAATCGCCGATAGCACTGGTTACTCTGGTTATGGAGCAAGTGCAATTTTTCAAAGCGCATTATGGTTTGCCACAAGAATTAGCTTCAGCCAGAGGAACGGATCGTGATGTTTCTTTTTGCCAGTTTGTAGTTAACTCCGGCCAACCGTTCGAGTTGTCAGACGCCAAAGGTCAGGAAGTGCCTCAGCAGATGGTGGATGAATATGGAATCCGGGCTTATTTAGGAATTCCTATTCTATCCAATGGAACAGTAGTTGGGTCGCTGTGTGTTTTAGACACCAAGCCACATGATTTTAGTGAATCCGAACGGATCAATCTGAAGAAGCTGGCAGACCTTGTGAATGAACGTCTTGCAGAGCTGAATGGTAAAAGAAAAGAGTCAAGGACATCCTTGATAGGAAGAGCTGCTTTTCCGGCTGTTGAAGAACTCCATGAAACGCTACCTCCAATCCGTCAAAGACTTTCAGTAGCTCACGTGGCAACAAGAGAACTCTCTACCTTTTTGAGAATTTCGGAAATGGCACTTTATGGTAAACTACCTTCAAAGGAAGAACTCAGGGAAACGCTGAAAAAAGCCCGTGAAGCATTGGAGCGATGTGAGGATAGCCTCTACGATATTGAAGTAAGTGTAGAGGATGCTGAGGATTCAATCGAAGCTTTGGAGCATGTTTTTCACCCATCGTCCACAACCCTGCTCTCTGAAATCGCAGTGTCCGGTCGGGAGCTGGCCAGGCATATTACCAGGGGAACCGGTGGAGTGTTAATGCCTGATATTCAGTTTGATCCTTTTATTTCAACACCTCGAGCACTCGGTGCATCCATAGTAGCAATCACATTATCACTGGTAGGAACGGGATTACAAAAAGCCGGGAAACATCACAAAATAAAAGTGGAAGCCGAAGATCTTGGATCCAATGCAGCCCTTGTTATCAACTGTGAAGATCTGACGGAAGCAAGTTTAGGTGAGATCATCCGAGAGCTCAAAGTGCACACCGATGAAGATCCCACTATTTCTTATAGGCTTGCCGGTAATTCTATCAAACTTTTGTTTTCAGTAGTCACTACACGCCCTTAAAGCGAACTCCAGGAATCATAAATCTTAATACTGCTGATTAGAGATTGAATACTTTCAGCATATTCCACATGGACCGGATGTTTTTGATAAGCATCCTGATCTTCTTTAGAATCAAAAGTAACCACCAGGCTTACAGAATAGGAATTGTCTACAATTTCCCGTGGAGTACCCGCCGGTTGACCTATGTGGTATCCTTTTACTTCAGGAACCTGTTTTAAAAAAGTTTCTGTTTTTGAGATGAACGCGTCAATATCTGTTCCCTCATTGAACCAGAAGTAGACCATATGGATGAATTTCCCTTTCATATATTTTTTTGATTGTGCGTTAACCGATGCGGGCAGCAATCCCATTGCACCAAGAGAAAGAAGTGCTTTTTTGAAGAAAGACCTTTTGTTCATATTGCTGTGTTTTCAAATTAAAATTGAATCTAACCATTATCCCGGAAATGCGTATTATTTTCGATTATTGTTTTAAGCACTTTATTGACGATATACACTGAGGACACTTGGGTCAGCTGGGTTGACCGATTGTCAGAGGATAATTACCTGGTTGTTGATGATTTCATTTCTGATCAGGAACTGGAGGTTTTCCTCAGCTATTTTCAAGAACATCTCGCAGAAGCAGATTTTAAGAAAGCAGGTATAGGGACGGGCACTGAGTTTCAACTGAAAACGGAAATTCGAGGGGACTATATACGCTGGCTTGATCGAGATAAGGATTTAGAGCTTTCTGAATTTTTCGCCAGAGTGGATGAATCAATAAGTGTACTGAATAGATATTGTTTTTTGAGCTTGTCTGGTTCAGAATTTCACATGGCGCATTATCCGCAGGGTACTTTTTATAAACGTCATCTGGATCAGTTTAACCACAGAAGTAACCGCCTGATTTCGGTAATTCTCTATTTGAACAAAGCGTGGAAAACGGGTGATGGCGGGGAGTTGAAGGTATATCTGGAGGGAAAGGAAGAAGTGATTGCTCCGATTGCTAAGCGTGTGGTGTTTATGCGTAGTGATATGGTGGAGCATGAGGTGCTTTTGACCAATAAAGATCGCTATAGCTTAACCGGATGGCTGCTTTACCAACCACCCGGACTTACCTATTTGGCTTAATTATTTATATCCTTCTTTCAGCCTGTCTGCAAATTTTTCCTTGACACGGTCAATTTTAGGCTTTGACACATTCATGATGTAGCTGTCATATGGATGCTTTTCTTCATAATCCTGATGGTAGTCTTCCGCATCATAAAAGGCCTCGTAGCTATTGAGTTCGGTTACAATAGGATTGCTGTAGTTTGGTTGCAACTTTTTGATTTTAGCTTCAGCTAATCTTTTCTGTTGGGCATTGTGGTAGAAGATAGCCGTTCGGTACTGTCTACCTCTATCCGGACCCTGACGATTCAGCTGTGTAGGGTCATGTGCAGTAAAGAAGATTTCCAAAAGGGTTTCATAATCGATTACTTCAGGATCATAATAGATTTGGACTGCCTCAGCGTGATCTGTTTGCCCGGAGCTGACCATTTTATAGTCTGCGGTCACCTTACTTCCACCTGAATAACCGGAGACTGCCTCTTCCACACCTTTTATTTGATCAAAAGAAGCTTCCACACACCAAAAACATCCACCGGCAAAGGTTGCAGTGTCTAATTTTGAATAATCCTGGTTAAGGGTTGATTCACTTTTTTCAGTAGTAGAAGAAGAATTTCCGGGAGTCTGACAACCAAGAAGAACAGCGGAGAATAATATAATGAT
Source organism: Marinoscillum sp. (assembly GCA_040218045.1). Lineage (GTDB taxonomy): Bacteria > Bacteroidota > Bacteroidia > Cytophagales > Cyclobacteriaceae > Marinoscillum. The sequence continues at coordinate 20,274 of JAVJQA010000056.1, read as the reverse complement.
CGTAGTATGCATATTGTAATGTTTCATATTAAACTTAATTACGCAGATGGAGTTCAAATAATCACCGCTAACAGACAAAAAAAGCCGTAAATGTAAGCAGTATTACATTTTTAGGACTGAACACAACATACTCGAAAATATACGGTTATGTATGTGAAAGGAATGAAATAAAAAAAAGTAATAACTAACTGAACTTTCAGGCACCCAAAGATTGTTTAGAAGATATAAAAGGAATTTAAGGTTAGGTTAGGCGGTGATAGATAGGCGCGGCTTCCTCTCGGGAGTCGCGTCTTCTTTTTTAGTCCCCTATATTTAACCAATCCTGTCTTCTCTTCACTGTTTTTTTCTTTAGTTTATCATCACTCAAATAGGATAGTGTCACCCTTGGGTCTTGTTGGGCCACGAAGTTCCCTGACTTCTCCACGCCCATTTGTTCAAAATTAATGGTGTAAGACTGACCAACCTGCAAAGAGTTGATTGCCCGGTTGAGATCGGCAGTGGTTTCTATCACCTGATCATCCAGCGAAATGATTTTATCTCCTTTTTCTACACCAGCATCATATAGTGCAGTTCCTCTAGTGATCGTACTTTCTATTCGTCCATTGCCGTCTACTTTAGGATTGCCAAAATATGCGGAATTGGGGTTTTGCTGGGACATCTTAATCCCAAACGCTTCGAACAGTTCCTTGAAGTCTGGTAGATCGCTTCCATAAATCTGTTTTTCAAAAAAGGTGGAGGCAAATTTGGAGTTGGTCAACTTTGCCAGCACTTGCTGAAGATCGTCAAGCGTATAAGGAATTTCGGGTTCGCCGTACTGATTCCACACCATTTGCATGAATTCGTCAAGGGTCTTGTTGTATTCTAGGCGAAGGGTTAGATCAAGCCCCAATCCAATCACCGCGCCATAGCTGTAGTAACTCACAAAATTATTGGAGTAGTTGGTTTCATCATTGGCTGTGCCGGCATCAACGAAAGGCGCCATTTGGCTCATCTGAGCTGGCCCTCTAAATGTACGGGCCGGGCTGTTCAGTACATAGTTGAGTCCACCAATCAATCCTTTCACATACTGTTCAGGATCTTTGATCCCTGCTCGTGTAAGCACAAGATCATCAAAGTAAGATGTGAAACCTTCGCCAAACCATAATGCATCTGACATGTTTACACGATCAAAATCAAATGGTTCAAGCGCTTTGGGTCTGATACGCTCGATGTTCCATGCATGAAAAAACTCATGTGAAATGGTGCCTATCAAGTTCTCAGCATTGCTTGCCAGGTTTCCGGTGCTCGTACAAACCGTGGAGTTTCTGTGCTCCATGCCATCGCCATTTACCCAGGGGTTATAACTGACCAGAAAAGTATACCTGCCAAAATCAAATACGGGAAGCTCACCATAAATCTCTTTTTGGGTGTGGACGACCTTTTTTACCCATTCGGTATAGGCATCCAGTTCACTGTCTGTGCCTTCGTGCATCATGGCTATTTCTATGGTTTGACCGTCTACATCCCATCTTTTCCAGTCAATTTGCCCAACCATCGTTGGACTATCATAGAAGTAGTAGTAGTTGGGGGCCGAATAAGTGGAGTCATTCTTTTTGGAGAGTTGAGAGGCTACACTCCAATTTTCATTTTGATCAGGGATAATCAGCTCAATAGGAGCATCGTCCAACCCTACACCATAAGCAAAGGTGGCAGGCATGTTCATGTGTAGTTTCCGTGCGTCTATGCCCATGTAAGTACCATCAGCATGGTTCCCATAAAGAATATAGGAAAAAACAGCTGCTCCACTATCAACGGGGATGCTCCAACTGAAAGGGGTAAGCCTGGTGATTTTCACTGCTTCATTTGACGAATTGAAGGCTTTTTCGTCATAGACATTCTTGGCGAAGTTGTGAGCCGCATATCTGCCGGGGGAAGCATTGGGCATTCGGATTTCAAGCTGCTCTTTCTCTAATCCAGAGAATGTGATGGTAATTCTCAGCTCGTGGTGGTGGATATTGGAAAGGCCGAGCTGATAGGAGATGGATTGACCAAACCCAATATGGACTGTGGCAAACAAGAGGATAAAAAGAGTAAGTAGCTTATGCATAGTGAATCAATGGGAATTTTAAAGCACGAATATACAAAATGAGGTTTGGTCAATGCACTCACCAGCTCATCATATTTTGAGAAGTTCCGGCCTTAATTGCTTGTGGATGCTCTTTCTGATGAAAGCAACTAGTGGTACCCAGGAAAAATATTTTTCATCCACGGCGAAAACTATCCTCTGATGAAACGCTGGCTCGACCTATGCTGCCTGGCCTTGAAGGGGAAACACCTGAAATCCTCAAAAAATCCAAGTTGCTCTGAATATCCTCTTACCTACTTTGTGGTATATTCTTCACTCGGGGTGGTTTCAGTTGTGTGGTGTTAGGAAAAGTCGTATTTTCAAAAATTGAAGAGGCTATTATTACTGTTTGTAACCGGCTTTACTCGGTTACAGACGCTTTTAATACTGGCTTTCAATATCTTAGGCAAGTGTAGCCATAAGGAAATAAGCGGAAGTTTCCGCTTATACAAATGTTAGATGGCATAACCGCTACGAAAAATGATGACTATTCAAGAATTTAAGGAAAATATACTTGGGAAGGAAAGGGTGGATTTATATCAAGTCGGAGATTATTATTATAACGAACCACTTCCTGTTAAAGTAAATATCAACAAAGATATTCGAACAGTAGACTGGAAAAACAAGTCAACCTTTAAGGTTGTGAAATATCACGATGAATATGTTATTTCCAAAGACGGAAATGTTAATTGTTATGGGCTTGAAATTAAAGGGGTCTGGAATGAGGGTTTTGCAATGGATCTGCACACAACCAAAAGTGAACCTTCAGAATTAGATGAAGATGGGAATGTACTTAGTTGGCACACTTTACGCCCACCAATTGGTGAGGAGTTATATCGGCTCAAGTATTGGCGTGAAAAACACAGAGCTGAAACTATTGCTCTACCAACAAGTGATCTTATAAATGAAAAAAATGCTTCTTGGAAAATAGATGTACTTATTCCAATGCCTCCATCAGAATTAGATCGAGCTTTTCAACCTGTTTACGAAATTGCTCATCACATAAGTCACAAACTAGGAATACCACTAGATTTAGACTATTTGAGGAAAGCCAAATCAACATCTCAACTGAAATCAATAATGGATCCGACCAAAAGGAAGGAACTACTCAAAGACGCCTTTTCTGTAGCAAGCGACAAATACAAACAAAAAAATGTCCTTCTTTTTGACGATCTTTATAGATCAGGATCAACCGTAACCGAAGCAACTCGAACTTTGTTAAACTCTGGTAATGTTGACAAGGTTTACGTAGTAACCATAACAAAAACGAGGAGTAAGAGATGACAAATGAATTAGCATGGTATAAACTTCTTAATGTGAAGGGTCTTGGCGCAAAAAGCCTATTACTTCTTTACAGAGCAATAAACGAACATTCACTTCAAGTTTCGGATATCTTTAGTATGGATCAACAGCGATTCTATCAAGTCTTTAAAGAATTCGGCAAAGGGAAGTTTGCAAGAGTTAAGTATGAGAGCTTTATTGATCTTGACGAAGATGAAATTTTGGACTCGTACAATAAGATTCAATCAAGTGAAGTTCACCTCATCCCATTGAATGATTCTAAATATCCTGCATCAATTAAGAAAAGGCTAAAATCTAATTCTCCTCCTGTCCTTTTCTGCAAAGGATATTTACCCCTACTTAATTCAAGTAATGTTTCAATAGTTGGATCAAGAAATATTGATGAGTTTTCATTGATGCTTACAAGGAGTTTGGCCGGAAATCTTGCCAGCATCGGTTATAATGTTGTTTCCGGTTATGCGAAGGGAGTCGACACAAATGCTCATTTAGGCGCACTTGAACAAGATGGAACAACATCTGTAGTCCTCAGTGAAGGAATTAATAATTTAAGCATCAAGAAGGAATTCAGAGAGCACGATTGGGAACGCAACACATTATTTATATCTCAATTTCTTCCTTATGTAAGATGGAATGCTAGAAATGCAATGACCAGAAACAAGGTTGTCTGTGGAATGTCAGAAGCTGTTATAGTCATAGCTTCAGGGCCAGAAAGAGATAGTAAAGGACGAATGAGCGGAACATTTGATGCAGCTAAATCAGCAATGGAAATGAACATTCCCGTTTTTGTACTCAGTCCAACTGTTATGAATGAACCCCCAAAGGGAAATTATGATCTTATAAAACTTGGTGGAATTGAATTCAGGGATGGAAGTGACGTACTCCGAACACTCAAGGACTCAACTTTTGCCAACAAAACAACACGTCCAACACAACTTCAAATATTTGGATAAAATCAACGCCATCTAACAGGCGCTAAAAATGAATATGCGAACAGAGCTCTTTGAAAGGTCAATGCGAAACAGGAACTTTGGTACTTCTAGCAACTGGGGCGCATACTCATTTTAGCTAATCGTTGTAAGTCATTCACATTACCAAAGATTACGAACAGAATCGACTCAGAATAAACAGAATTTGGTTGCTCAGAGATTATTTTAAAATGAAGGATTGGGAAAAAGATAGAATTTGGATTTGGTTAATCGCTGCATCCAATAACAAATCTCGGAATAACGTGCGATATTATATTGACGTTCAGAATGAAATTCTCTTCTGTCTAAAAGTAAAACGCGGAACCCTAAAACCAACTGAAAAAGGTGATCCACAATACATGTATGGAACTGAGCAACATATGAGTTATCTCAAGAAATGTATTGACAGAATTTCGAGGAAGGATGATTCAATTTTAGAATTCCCACCAATTGATGAAACTTTCCCTTTTCTTGAAGATCCAAACGCCCGCATTTTCAGTAGCAAGAAGGAGGATATTGAAAGGATGAATAACAGTTATCGCAGTATGGTTTATTCAGAAAAACTTTTGGGAAAAATTAATGTGGAATTTCAGAATATCGAATTAAGATAACGACTTACAACATCAGCTAGCCCCAACCGGGCAAAAAAATCAGCAATATCACTTGTTGCTTTAAGTACGAAAATTGATAAATGGAAGTAAAACGCCAACAATGCCCGGTATGATGGCTAGCCTAGGCGTTGTGTTTCATGCGAAAAGACGATTGTGCAAAATATATCAAAGTGTACTTGGGAAAAATTGAATTGCCTATCAAATAGATGGATTTAAGTTGTGGGAAGTTGAATATTAAAAATTGAAATGAATAGTAAAATCATCGTCATACCGCAGGAGTCGACTAAAGGAATGGAGAGCCTTGAAAAAGGCAATTGTTTCGAAAGATTGGTAAGAAGTGTTTTAGCACTTCAGAAATATGAGATTTCTCCCAACGTGCAATTCACAGGATTAGAAGTAGATTTAATTGCTAAACACAAATACGACAGAAAAAGTCTTTATGTTGAGTGTAAAGCAAAGGAAAAAGTACTATCCACCGAGATAAAAAACTTTGGTTTCAGTGTTTTAACCAAGAAACCAGACCAGGCGTATTTCATCCATACAGTAGAGCTTGACAAGCATGCATCAGGTTTAAAAAATGAAGAATTTACTAAAAACGAACTTTTTAAAAATGTGACTTTTTACGGGCCCGAAATGGTCATAGATTTATTGAAAGATTCTGGAAAAATTAAAACCATTGACTATCGAAATTTAGGAGATATCACTCAACAATTTCTTATTATCTCTTATTTGGGAGACTACCAAGTTTATATTGGCCAAGATAGTCTTGCTTATCCAACCTATTTTTATGTGTTCGATGCCCAATCAGGAAAATCTATTGCCGATATAACAAAACTAGAGTCCATTCTGGCTAAAATTCCGGAAGTACAAAAATTAGAGCTAAGGTCTTCTGGCAATACTGGGGATGATACCGCTGAAAAAACAAATAGACTTGATGACTTTGAAATAGTCGCAGAAGTTCAATCTGGAGATGACTGGTTTGATTACAAACCTGCTCATTTTAATTATTTTGTAGGTAGGGACAGTCTAAAGTCTGAATTGTTCAATTTTTTCAGACGCATCAGAGCTAAGGAAACAAACAAAAGGGCTTTTTATTTGAAAGGTAATTCTGGTTGGGGTAAAAGCTCTCTCGTAAACGCAATAAAAGGAACATGTGAAACGAATTATTACAATAGACGATTTCACACCGTGGCTTTTGATTGTCGCAGTGCGATTACCGAGAACTTTGTTGCGAAAGCTTTTCAAAAAACTATCCAAAGAACGTTTGAATCAGGTTTTATAGAAAGTAAAGACCTTGATTATTCAGATATAAAATTCACCTCTAACTTTAGTTTATTAGATTCAGATTTTGTTAGGTCATATCTTGACTATTTAGAAAAATCTGATAAACTACTGATTATCATATTTGACCAATTTGAAGATGTTTTTAGAAAAACTGATATCTTCAAATACTTCTACAAATTTTTGTCTGATGTTAGTGAAAGTCAAACGAACTTATTAGTTGGTTTTTCATGGAAGTCTGAATTTTACATTCAGCCAGATATACCTTCATATGGTTGGTTTCAGCAGGCAAAAGAACAATCACTAGAATTTATTGTCCCCGAATTTGGAGTAAATGAAACCAATGGAATTCTAAAACAGCTTGAGAAATCCGTAAAAGAGTACTCCTCTATTACATTAAGCAGTGATTTAAAGAACAGACTAATTGAAAACAGTCAGGGCTTTCCATGGCTTATTAAGAAACTTTGCATTCACATATTCGAGCAGATAAAAAATGGACAAAGCATTGAAGATTTAATTGATGATAATCTTAACATCAAGACATTGTTCGAATCAGATTTGTCAAACGTTGTCCAGAAAGAACAGAAAGCACTTGAACTTGTGGCTAATAAAGCTGCCTCTGGTAATCTATTTGATGAAAATGACATAACTGAATACAAATTATCCAAAGAGATTAAATCACTTATTGACAAACGTTTAATCATTCGTTCAGGCTTTAATTACAACGTTTACTGGGATATTTTTAGAGACTACATAGTAAGCGGCAAAATCCCCCTAATAAGGCGGGGTTATATATTTAAACAAGGCGCACAGGCATGCATGGATGTCTTTTTGTCGTTCAGAAAGTCCAGAGAGCAAAGTTTTAAAGCATTACTTGAAAATCAGGATAAAAGAATAGGAGACGGAACATTGGGGAATATTCTAATCGAGTTAAGGAATTTCGAATTAGTAAAAAAAGTTCCTGGTAAGGATATCTACATGGTTCCCGATAAGTTGAAAATTACAGAAACTACTTTCAAACACTTGATTAAACAGAAGGTGTTAGAATTTTCAACCTACTCTAAATTAATCGAGCTAGATACTAAGCAGATTGAAATTTCTCAAATTTCAGAGATTCTGCAAGAAATATTTAAGAGTGTTTCTCATAAAGAGAAGACTTGGAGAACCTATTCTAACAATTTCGCTAACTGGCTCAAGTTCTTAGATTTGGATATTAGCCACAAGATAGTAGAACCTCAAAAAGGGAAAGCATTAAAGAACTTTGATAAGGAAAAGGAAACGATTTTTCTAAGAAGCAATCCCTTTATCTCTTTTGACATGTTTTATGTTTTTATCGAAAGTGGCTTAGATGTAAAAGAAGCTGATAAAGAGTTTCTGCGTGATTTTAGGATTTTGAAAATAATTGAGCTTAAAAAGGGAATTTTTCAACTTACCACATTAGGCAAATCATTTTATGCTTTAAAAACAAAAGATGAGTTTTATAAAAAGCTCTCAACATTATCTCTACAGTTAGATAAAGTGAAATTCGTGCATGATGTTTATGCGCTATCTCCATGTACGTCAGTACAATTCATGGAAATGTATCCCAATTTTTTTGGTGAATCAAAATCTATAGGCACTAGAACAGTTTATTCAACTAAACTTATTGCATGGGCTAGGTTTAACCACTGGGTAAAATCGGGTTTCCCTGCATCATTTGAAAAAAGCACCCAAGAAGATAAACCGAAGAGAAAATCAAAAAGGAGAACCAGAGCAAAAACTATATCAGGCGATAATGGCATTGCAGCTAGAAGAGAGAATTTTTACAAGGAGTGGTTAAAGAATTACGGCTTATTAGTACAATATAAATTGAGCAACTCAACTACTGATGTACCAGCAAGAACAAAGTATAAAGGTGTTGCCCTCGGTACATGGGTTGTGAGACAACGTGCAATTAAAGAGAGTTTATCAAAAGAGCAAGTTGAAAAACTAGATGAAATAGGTTTTGATTGGAATCCTAATGAAACGCAATGGTTTAACATGTATACTTTACTTAAAGAGCATTATGAAAAAAATGGTAGTTCTAACATTCCTGTCATATTTCCTGAAAACCAATATTTAGGTACTTGGTGCTTTAAACAAAGGCAGAACTACAGAAATAAAATATTAAAGCAAGATAAAATTGAACTACTTGAAAAACTTGAATTTATTTGGTTTCCACAAGATGTAAGCTTCGAAGTGAAACTCAAAGAGCTAGATGCTTTCAATAAAGAACTTGGTCATTTTAAGGTTCCTTCAACAAAGTTTTATCAATCACTTAACAATTGGTTCAATGCCCAAAAAAGACATTTTAAAAAAGGGAATTTGTCACAAGATAAAATCGACCGATTTAAAGATATTGGATTTGATTTCCAGAGCAATACCTAATTAAAAAAGCACGAAAACACAACAATGTATATAAAAAATAGGCGGAATAGTAGTAAAATCAGGGCTTTTGGCTCGTTTCAAATTTTGTGTTTAACTGAAAGTTTGGTGCTTCGAAACCGCCTACTTTTCATATACTAAACGTAGCCACCATATTGCACAATGAGAAGATTAACACTAACAGTAATATTCCTCCTACTATTCTTTGCAACTTTTGCTGAACGTATTGACGGACCAGCGAACATAAGAACAGCTCCAAAAGGAACTCCAATAATATCATTGAACGATAATGTAGTGGTTGGCTGCTCTGAACTTATTAACGGATGGTATACAATAGCCATAAGCCTAAAAATCACTAAGGAACAATATGAAAGCAGAGCACCTATTTCAGAAGGAGATTCTCTTTTCAACTGGCAAGATGAATTTATAGGAATAGCTATAATTACAATTCCCGACAGTTTGCAAAGTACGTGGTATTCTGGTGGAGCTCCGGGTAACCCAAGACGCTACGGAATGGATATTTACGCATCAACGTTTAAATCGAATATTAAACCTGAATCCATACCTGAATGTCAATTAGCTACAATCCTTTCGAGAACCAACAACAAACCAACGAAAGCTGATTTAAGTCAGTACATGATCGATTTCAAGTTCAGAGATAGTGGAATCCTAGATCGATTAGTAGAAGGTTATGAAGAACAAATGATCTATGAAAGTACCGTTGACGATCCTTCCCCAATGGACAGAATTCGTTTCATTTTTAGTAACACTGAACTTGTGGCAATTGTCCATACTAGACCGATTAACGAACTTTTGAACTCTCAGACTTTAACTCGTGGAAGGAACATCATAATTTTGAAACAAATGAACTCCACTGAACAGCAAGAATTTCTTGAAATCAACCGAAAAGCATACGAGGGAATAGATTAATTTGCCCAACAAACACTTCCATGAATAATCTATTGGCAGGTAGCTGATTCAATTTAGTCCCACTTTGTCAAGTTTAGATGCTGAAATGAATTCAGCATGACGTTACATGGTTCTAATCTTCATTCTATCTCCCCTGTGGTCATACTGAACTTGTTTCAGTATCTACGCCTATTAAACCTGACAAAGTAGGATTAGTAAAAACAGCTCATAGTTCTCTTTTCAAGTTTCTTTTCTTCAAATGCCCGACAAAACCAAAAGCGTATCAAGACAGATCTCTGATCATCTTTGAGCAATTCCATTTTTTGATCTGGTATCTCCGTACATTTGCGGCATGAATCATTTATCTGTTGAGAATCTGGCCAAAAGTTTTGATGAGCGCCAACTCTTTCAAGAGTTGACTTTTGGTTTGGATCATGTCCAAAAATCTGAATTCGAGATACGCGAACTATATGAGAATTTAAAGGAGCGAATTATCAACTTAGCTGACAACATCACCCTAAATCCTAGAAAGCATTTTGTTGGCTTCAAGGTTGACGGTAACACCTTCTGCGATGTTGTTTTTCAGAGTAAGAGTCTCAAAATTTTCGTCAACCTAAAAGTGGCGAATAGATGATGCAAAAGGAGTTGCATGAGACGTATCCAACGTTGGACATTGGGGTACGGATCTTATGAAATCAAAATTTCTGATTCAGAGGAACTCGAATACGTTTTGAGCTTAATCAAACAGTCTTTGCGTAAGAACAGAGACTAGAATAAGCTTTCCACATAGAACACTTATTAACAGGAATTCGTAAATTTGATTATGGACATTCAAAGAACAGATAGTGAAATTCTTTTCAGGCTCCCTGCGAACATTGATACGCTTGGACTTCAACGCATGATTGACTATCTAAAGTACAAAGAAGCAACCGCTGAGAGTAGAGCTGATCAGGCCGAAATAGATAAATTGGCTAAAGAATCTAAAGCAAATTGGTGGAAGGAAAACAAGCACCGATTTGTTAAATGAAGGTGGTTTTTGACACCAATAATAGTATTCAGCGCAATCTTAAATTCAAATGGGCTCATTGGTGAACTCCTTTTTAATTCAGAGGATCAGTTTGAATTCTACTCGTCTGAATTCATCATTTATGAACTCGCAAAATACAAAACCAAGCTTCAGTCACTGACCAAAATGTCAGAGGAAAAAATTGACCTTTCGATTCATCAAACCCTAAAAAATATTAACCTAATTTCACCGGAAGCGATTTCCGAATCATATTGGAAACGAGCATATGAGCTAGCTTCTGATGTGGACGAAGATGATACTCCATTTCTCGCCACTGCCATCGGAATAGAGGCAGCCATTTGGACAGGAGACAAAAAACTAATCAATGGATTAAGAGCGAAGGGATTTCATGACATTTACTCAACGGCAGAACTGTACGAACTAAGAAAATAACGAAAACCCAACAAACACTTCCATGAATAATCTATTGGCAGGTAGCTGATTCAATTTAGTCCCACTTTGTCAAGTTTAGATGCTGAAATGAATTCAACATGACGTTACATGGTTCTAATTTTCATTCTATCTCCCCTGTGGTCATACTGAACTTGTTTCAGTATCTACGCCTATTAAACCTGACGAAGCAGGATTAGTAAAAACAGCTCATAGTTCTCTTTTCAAGTTTCTTTTCTTCAAATGCCAGACAAAACCAAAGCGTATCAAGACAGATCTCTGATCATCTTTAAGCAATTCCATTTTTTGATCTGGTATCTCCGTACATTTGCGGCATGAATCATCTATCTGTTGAGAATCTGGCCAAAAGTTTTGATGAACGCCAACTCTTTCAAGAGTTGACTTTTGGTTTGGATCAGGGTCAAAAAGCTGCATTGGTTGGAGTGAATGGTTGTGGAAAATCCACTCTTCTGCGAATTATTGCCGGGTTAGAAGTTCCAGATCGTGGTGAGGTTTCTTTTCGCAAAGGTGTGCGGGTAGCCATGGTTCCACAAAGCCCGGATTTTGATGAAGGTGACAACATTGTCCAGGCGGTTTTTGCTGAGGATATTGATGAACTGAATGTAGTTCGGGACTATGAGATGGCGCTGCATATGGCGACCATCGATCCTGAAAATGCCCCTGATATTACTCCTTTGATTGAGCGGATGGACCAACTCAATGCCTGGGACTATGAAAGTCATGTCAAACAGATGCTGGGTGAGCTTGGGCTTCATAATTTAGACCAGAAAATGAGTGAGCTTTCTGGTGGTCAGCGCAAACGAGTTGCTTTGGCCAGAGCGCTCATTGTCAACCCGGATTTCTTGATATTGGATGAACCAACCAACCACCTTGACCTGGAGGTGATTGAATGGCTGGAGAGCTATCTGGCTACGGCCAACCTAACCTTGCTGATGGTAACTCACGATCGTTACTTCCTCGACAAGGTCACAAATGAGATCCTGGAAATCGATCAGGGAGAAATCTTTAAATACAAGGGTAATTACGCTAATTTCTTAGAGAAGAAATCTGAACGGGAAGCCCAGGATGCATCTAGTGTAGATAAGGCTAAAAATTTGTTGCGCAAGGAATTGGAGTGGATGCGGCGCCAACCTAAAGCCAGAGGTACCAAAGCAAAATACCGGGTTGATGCCTTCTATGAGACCAAAGAAAAAGCTTCGAAAGGCGGAGCTCGCCAGGAAATGGAAGTCAACCTGAAAGGAGAACGCCAGGGTAAGAAAATCTTGGAGATGGAGCAGGTTTCAAAAAGCTATGGCGATCTGAAGATATTGGAACATTTCAACCATACTTTCCAACGTAAAGAACGTGTTGGTGTAGTTGGCCCAAATGGCGTAGGAAAATCCACTTTTCTCAATATTTTGATAGGAGAGGTGAAGATAGACTCCGGTAAAATGGAGGTAGGCCAAACCACCAAGTTTGGATACTATACCCAGGAAGAACAGATATTTGATCCCAACATGCGGGTGCTGGATGTAGTGAAAGAAGTGGCTGAGGTCATTAAAATGGCCGACGGGTCAGTGATTACTGCTTCTCAGCTTTTGAATCAGTTTTTATTTCCGCCTAAGATGCAGTTCAATAAGGTAGGCAAACTAAGCGGTGGAGAGAAGAGAAGGCTTCAACTACTCAGGGTATTGATGACCAATCCTAACTTCCTGATTCTCGATGAACCTACTAACGACCTGGACCTGATGACACTCAATGTGTTGGAAGACTATCTTGAGTCGTTTGAGGGATGTTTAATGGTTGTTTCTCACGATCGTTACTTTATGGATCGATTGACAGATCACCTGTTTGTATTTGAAGGTGGAGGTAGAGTAAGAGATTTCCCTGGTAACTATACTGACCTGCGAGAGCAAAAGAACAATGCACCGTCAAGAGAGGCCGAAAAGGAAAAGCCTAAAAATGACAAGCCAGGTGTTGAAGTTTCGAAAACTGAGGACAAAAAGAAACTGACGTATAATGAGCAGCGTGAGTATGATGGGTTAGAAGCTGAGATTGCCAAACTGGAAGCAAAAAGAGAGAAAGTAACCGAGGTGATGAATACTGAAACTTCATATGAAGAACTCCAGAAACTGGGACAAGAGATGGAGTCTATCAAAGCCAAATTGGAAGAGAAGGAGATGCGTTGGCTTGAGCTCAGTGAGCGGGTATAGTTTAGGAAATCATTTCCCCAACTTTTTGTTTTAAGGTAGGAAGTACTTCTGCTTCAAACCATGAATTCTTTTTCAACCAGATATTGTTTCTGGGAGATGGATGTGGGAGTGGAAGATAGCTTGGTAAATACTCTTTGAAATGGCGTACCGTTTTGGTGAGTGTGGCCTTGCACTGCTCTTTGAGATAATAGTTCTGGGCATACTGACCTACCAGCAGGATGAGTTGAACTTTTGTGAGATGGGTAAAAAGTTGTGTATGCCACTCAGGAGCGCATTCTTTTCTTGGTGGGAGATCACCTGACTTACCTTTTCCCGGGTAGCAAAAACCCATTGGAATAATCGCGATTTTCTCTGGATTGTAGAAGTCCGCCTCAGATATTTCCATCCATTTTCTTAGGTTTTTACCACTTGGATCATTCCAGGGGATTCCGGTTTTATGGACTCTGGTTCCAGGTGCCTGGCCAACAATGGCAATCTTGCTCTCGGGATGAGCAGCCATAACTGGATTAGCCCCCAGCTCCAGTTGATCATGACAGATTCTGCAATCCTTTATTTGCTGAAGTAAGGTGTCCATACTTGAAAATAAGCAATTCTGTGCAAAGTCTTATACTGGCTCTTGCTGACTCAGACAATGAAAGCTACCAAGTCCCCAGACAAGATCGGTGGAATCAATACCAATCACTTTACGATCTGTGAACTGATCACGCAAAATCTCAAGAGCAATGGGATCATTTTTCTTATCTCTGTAGGTAGGCACCACTACACACTCATTGGCGATGTAGAAGTTTGCGTAAGACGCCGGAAGGCGTTGATCTTCGTAAACAACCGGGTTGGGCATGGGCAATTCTACTACGTTTAGCGGAGAGCCGTCAGGCATTTTGAAAGTCTTTAAGAGCTCCAGGTTCTCAAGAAGAGTTTGGTGATTTTCATCAGCTTCATTGGGTTCGATCACAGTAACCACGGTGTTGGTGTTCACAAACCGGGTGATATCATCCACGTGTCCATCTGTATCATCCCCAACTATCCCATCTCCAATCCACCAGATATCCAGGGCACCATAGTAGCCCCGTAGATAACCCTCAATTTCTGATTGGCTCAAGTCAGGATTTCGGTTTTTATTGAGCAAACAGGCAGTGGTGGTTAAGATAATCCCATGATCGTTGAAGTCAACAGATCCACCTTCCATCACTATGCCTGGAGTGAAAGATCTTAGCTGAAGCTCTTCAGCTACTTTTATCGGGATTTGGTTATCCAGGTTATAGGGAGGATATTTTTCACCCCATGCATTGTAGCCCCAGTTAATGATGGCTTTCTCATGTTTGTTTTTCACAAAAGCAGGACCGTGATCCCTGCACCAGGCATCATTGGTTGGGTGATTGTAGAATTTTATTCTCGATAAGTCTGCTCCAACTTCTTTCAGGTAGCCAATGGCTTTGGCCTGCATTTTTTCATTGGCCACATTGATGCATACTTCTTCACCTTTGGCCACTTCTCTGATAAACTCACAGTATGGTTTATAGATCGTTTCGATTTTTCCGGGCCATGAGTTGATGTTGTGAGGCCAACTCAACCACGTAGCCCGATGTGGATACCACTCTGCCGGAAACCTGAAACCCTCAGCTTTTGGTGTGCTCATTCTTCGTCAATAAATCTTTTCTCAATAGGAGCGTAAGCATCAATTCTTCGGTCTCTCAAGAAAGGCCAGTGAATGCGATAGCTGTTTGATTTGTCCAGGTTAACTGGGACAACTTTTACAATTTCTTCCAGATGAGGAGCTTTATAATCCAGCCATCCAAAAGCATTGGTCACATATGATCCACCCCAGAACTGCATATCACCTTCTACACCTGTTCTGTTTACCCCGATGACCGGGATACCATTCGCTACAGAATGTGACTGCTGGATGGTTTGCCAGGCATTGTGCTGTTCTTTGTTTGTATGCTCATCCTGGCTGTTGTGCCAACCGATGGCTGTAGGGTAGAAAAGCATCTCAGCACCTTTTAGTGCTGTAATTCTCGCTGCTTCAGGATACCACTGATCCCAACAAACCAACACACCAATTTTCGCATATTTGGTGTCAAAAGTTTTGAATCCAAGATCACCCGGGGTGAAGTAGAATTTCTCAAAATACCCGGGATCGTCAGGGATATGCATCTTACGGTATTTGCCAAGGTAGGTGCCATCAGCATCAATCACTGCCGCAGTATTGTGATAAAGGCCTTCCGCTCGTTTTTCAAAAAGAGAGGCAACAATAACCACATTGTGTTTTTTAGCCAGTTCACTAAATCGCTCTGTGGTAGGACCGGGAATGGCTTCAGCTAAGTTGAAATTGTCATAGTCTTCAACATCGCAGAAATATTTGGACCTAAAAAGTTCCTGAAGGCAAACGATCTGCGCACCCTGGGCAGCAGCATCTTCTACTCCTTTGATTGCTTTGTTGAGGTTGTCTTCCAAATTATCGCTGCACGACGTTTGGACGAGACCAATATTTACAATTCTTTCTTTAGCCATATCAATGCTTGAACTTCAAATAGAGGTGTGAAGTTCGGGAATTGTACCGGAAATTGAAAAAAAGGTTTTACTCAATGTGTGGATTTTGAATAATGACGCTTGGCCATAAATACTACAGGGAATCCAATTGCGTAAATGAGGATACCGATGTTAGTGCTGACATGCACTAATTCGACTGGTCCGGGAGGATTGTGGGTGAGGGGAAGAATCAGAAAATTCATGAATGACCATATAAAACAACCATAGAAGATGGTATTTATGAGGATACTTTTCCTCAAGAGAGGAACTAGCGGATATATGAGGAAAAACCCCACTGTAAAGGAATAGGCAATTATATAGTGGATGATTAATCCAAGGCAGACCATTTCATAGCCCCCGTCCATTGCAGCATTGCCGATTGCTCCGGAGGCAATAAACTTCAGCACACCCGTAACATTCCCATCGGCAAATATGACAATCGCTGAGATGATATCTAAGGTGCCAGCAATAAACCCGGTGAGGAGAATGGTTTTGGTCTTCGACCGAAGAAAATTCATGAATTCAGGGTTTATTTAACCAACAACTCTTTCATTCGAGAACCTTATTCCGAGATTTCTATTGCCGAGATTGACCATTTCTTGCCCAGGTGAAAAGTCCTTGGTGATCCACTGATGAGATAGCCTGCAGTAGCCATACCAATACCACCTGCAATCATTCCAATTGCGGGCCCATTAGACTCTTCGGGGAAGAAACCTGAAGATTTGGATGTTTCATTCCAGGCCAACCCGACAAATCCAGAGAGTGTAAGCATTACTCCCAATCCACTCAAAGCATATCCTCCTGGGTTGACTAAAAAAGGTCTTTTTGTTTGGCAGGTAATATCACTAATGGACGAAATGGCAATGGTATCCTTTGCTGTAATCAGCTGTGTTAAAGTGATTTGTGGTTGTTCCAGACGGTATTTTTCACCACTCTTTGTTTTGACCTTAAACTCCTTAGTTTTTACAATTCTTGTTTTCGCTTCCTGATCCATTTTGGTCAAAACCAGAGACTGAGCATTGCAAAAAAAGCTAGTCGTGATTAGGAGAATCGCGATATAAGTGCCCGGTGAAAGCATAGGAATCATCTTATGAAGATACCTGTTTTTTCAATTAACTGTTTATCTTTTCTTCCTCGGACTTATTTTCTCTTGCCTTTACCGCCAAATCTTCTGTTTCCACCTCCACGCATTGGCTTTGGTTTGTATTCAGGTCCTTCGCCAATATGTGCCGGGATTCTCGCTTTAGGTACAGGATTTCCAAGTAGTTCTTCTATAACTAAAAACTTGGACTGTTCTTTTTCATTTACGAAAGTAAAAGCAGCTCCGGTACTGGCCGCCCGGGCAGTTCTTCCAATTCTGTGGATGTAATCCTCACCATCATTTGGCACGTCATAATTGATCACTATGTCAATGTCTTCCACATCTATCCCTCTTGAAAGAATATCTGTGGCAACCAATGTTTTGAGCTTTCTGCTTTTGAATAGTTGGAGGACGTTCTCTCTGGCTTTCTGGTCCAGGTCAGAATGTATCTCTTCCACGGACATTTCATTGCGCTTTAGCTCTTTGGTCAGCCGTTTTGCATTGTCTTTGGTGGAGCAAAATACGATTACACTTCTAAGAAAATCCGCCTTTAAGATGTGCTTGACCAGATCAATTTTCTGACCATCATAGCATACGAATGCCGCTTGCACGATCTTCTCATTGGGTTTGGAAATAGAAATACTTACCTCTTCAGGGTCTTTCAGGATTTTATTGGCCAGAGCCCTAATCTTGGTAGGCATCGTTGCTGAGAAGAGCAGTGTTTGCCTTTCCTTTGGCAGGTAGCCTATGATCTTGGTAATGTCTTCATTGAAGCCCATATCGAGCATTCTGTCAGCTTCATCCAGGATGAGGTAGTTCAGTTTTTCCACCCTCACATATTTCATGTTGAGGTGTGCGATGAGCCTTCCAGGTGTGCCTATGATGATGTCTGCTCCTTCTGAGAGTGCCTTTTTCTCCCGGTCGAAAGATTGACCATCCCCACCTCCATACACTGCCAGTGAACTGACTGAAGTGTAGTAGGAGAGTCCTTCAAGCTGCTGGTCGATTTGAACCGCAAGCTCACGGGTTGGGACAATGATCAATGCTTTTATGTTTCCATCTTCGGGTTGCTCCAGGATCTTATGAATGATTGGGAGCAAAAAAGCGGCTGTTTTACCAGTGCCGGTTTGCGCAGCTGCTATAATGTCTTTGTCCTCAAGTATTAAAGGTATAGTCGCCTCCTGAACAGGAGTAGCATTTTCGAACCCTATTGCTTCGATTCCTTCTAGCAATTTTGGATTCAAATTCAGTTCTGAAAATTTCAAATTAATTCCTCTTTTGATTGATTCAATTGTGATACGGTCTACCACAATTCGAGGTAATTTAATCAATCGTAGATGAGTACGAGAAATTTATTCCATACAAAGCGCTTAAATTTCTACTAAATCAGGTAGCACGACAAAATTTTTACGGAATTCGACCACTTAAACCGAAGAACGCTAGCATGCCTAGGATGTCCTCTATTCAAAATACTTTTGGAAAGTACGCTACTCGTTAAGTTTTTAAATGGAAAGAACTGACCTGAAAGCCGTGTCAAAAGATTGTGCTTCAACACGGCTTTTCAGTTAAATTTTTGATCAGACTATAGTCCTAATACTTCTACTCCTTGCTCAAAGACTATATCTACAGGAATGTCCTGGGCTTCAAGTTTGTCCAAATCGGATTGTAGCTCTAAACCAATTGTTCCTTTCTCACTCACAAGTTTGGCCACACCATCGTAATCGCCATCCCCCTGGAGTGTTAGGATGATTTCTGAAAGCTTGTTCATGGCTTCTTCCAGTTTATCAAAATCAACTTTATATGTACCATCTTCTTGTTTGTTGAATGCACCCATTTCATTGAAGAAGTTGAAGCGGATCATATTTGCTTTTCCATGAGCGCTGGCTGCACCAAATCGTACAGACCTGAAGATGCCTGCCATAAAGGTGGTGTAATAATCCTCGAGGTTGCCTTCCAGTTCGCCTTTTGCATGAAGCTGGGTAATCATATAGAGTCCCAGGATATCGGCTTTCCCTTCTTCCAGCGCTGAACTATGTTCTTTGAGTGCTGATCTTACCGTTCCTTTACCATTGATGGTATTTTTAATACCCAGTCCATGCGCTACTTCGTGAAACATGGTATTGGCGAAGAAAGCGTCAAAGGTGATGTGCTTTTGTTGCTCTGGAGTGATCAGAACCTTAGAAATAGGCACGAGGATCTCATCGAATTTGGCTCGCATGGCATTTTTTAGTTGAAGCCTTCTCGACCCTTTGGCCAGTTGTACTTCTTCGTCATTTGGTAGATTGATGGCGATGGTTTTTGAACCTGAATTGCAATCACCTGCATAGTAGACAACATCATAGGCATTTAAGTCAGCGTCACTTCCCGGTTCTTCGGCCTTATACTTTTCCGGCACAGGCAACCCATTTTGAAGTTCAGGTAATACAGAAGCGTATTTTGAAAGCCGGTCACTCCAGGCTTTGTCTTTGATTAAAACATACGCCTCATGAGCTGCTTTGTAATTGTATAAGGCATCTTCATAGTTTTCAATGGGGCCGATCACTACGTCCAGTCCATTGGTTTTCATATCCATCCAGGCCATATCTGATGGTTGGTACTCATCAGTCAGTAATGCTTCTGCTCTTAGGTTTAGATACTTCTTTAATCCTTTGTCGTCAGCCAACTCAGCGCACTCCTTCAGTAGTTGAGAAACGGCCTTTACCTGATCGGCAAACATTTGGTTGTAAGCAACCGTCTTTAGTTTGCCATCTTCATCTCTACGGATAAATGTGTATAAACTGGTTTTGCCTTCAAGGTCCGCTGCTTCAAATTCTTCTTTAGTCATATCAGCAGGGTAGAAGTTTGCTCCGGCTGGTTTAGCTCCTACTCCATCGAGGAAGGGCTTATTATCATCCAGACGATCCCAGGGACCATAGTTGATCCTCACGTATGCCTTTGTGGCTTCATCGCTCAGCGAGGATAATAGCGAGTCTTTACTGCCGTAAGCTTCATGCCAAAACAGCTCATCCATGATCTTAGCTGCTTCTATGAGTTTGGGGATCATCTTTTTCTCATTATCAGAGAGCTTGGCTACATCGGCAGTCAACCTGACTTTTTTGTAATCGGATAGTTTTTCTTCCATTGGAGATTTTGTCCTGGGAGCTTCTTCCTGTCTGGCAGGTTGACTACAGCCGAACCAGATCAGGGCAATTAATACGAATAGTTTAGTACTGTTGTTCATGCAATTTTGGGGTTAAGATTGAGCTTGAAAGTTAGTGAAAAGCCATAAAAAAAAGGCTGTCTCAAAAGGTTGGAGTCATTCTGAACTTGTTTCAGAATCTTTGATTTTAACAGCTAATCGCGGTTAAGATCCTGAAATAAATTCAGGATGACTGTTTGTTAAGACCTTTTGAGACAGCCTCTTGAATCAGTATTCGAATG
>JAVJQA010000043.1:0-33564 GCA_040218045.1 Marinoscillum sp. | reverse complement strand
GTCCCCTCACCTGTATCACCACTCACTACACTGATCTCTACATTGCTTGTTGGCTCTGCATCCAAAACAACCGTAAAAGCATCAGTGGTTGTTACTCCGTCTTCCGAAACCGTAGCTGTGGTTTTGGACAAGGTGAAGCCTGCAACATCATCAATATTGATAGTTCCGAGACCAGAATCATCATCCAAAACTGCATCACTTGTATTGGAGCCATTAAAAGTCAAGTCGACAGTAAATGTTTCGCTACCTTCTATCAGGTCATCATCATTAATGGTAATATCTACTGTCTGGGTTAATGTAGCAGTCCCAGCCAGAAAGGTCAGTGTACCCGAGGCGGAGGTGAAATCATTATCCGTGCCTTCATCTTCTGCTGTCCCATTTGTGGTGGTATAGTCGATCACGATATCATTGGTCGGATCTGCTATATCAATAGAAACCGTGAAAGAAGCAATACCTGCGTCCTCATCTACTGTGACATCATCTATGCTGACCAACGAGACACTTTCTGTTGTAAATGTCCAGTTAGAACTAGAAGAGTATCCAGCAAAGCCCCCATTGCTTCCGTTGATTGAGGCATTGTCATTGGCATCTAAAAAGACTCCATTTGGAACCAGTACATAATAGTCTGCACCAGTCTCTAAATTTTCAGACAAACTAATAGTAGCAATATTGTCAGTGATTGAAACTTTTGCTCCATTAACATTTATGGTTTCCACAACTGGAGGAGTTTTGTTCCAAACAACAGAAATACTACCA
Organism: Marinoscillum sp.; assembly: GCA_040218045.1. GTDB lineage: Bacteria > Bacteroidota > Bacteroidia > Cytophagales > Cyclobacteriaceae > Marinoscillum. The sequence continues at coordinate 32,808 of JAVJQA010000043.1, read as the reverse complement.
CTTCCTTTAGCAACATCCTCAGAGAAAACGATCTCAAGCTCATTGGTAATTTCCGCCTCAGTGTCTGTGTGAAAAGGAGTTAAATCTGCTCCTGTTGGGGCATTTACGGTGGCAGGCGTAGTATCATAAACATCAAAAGCCGTAGAATTAGCATCATTTGCTATTGTCGTTGCACTTCCCTCACTGCCTGTATTGCCGTCATTGTCAGCTATGGCCAGTTCAACATCCTCTTCTTCACTATAGATTGTAAAGGAAGAAGAAGTAGCCAACCCAGCTACCAAATCAAAAGTCAAAGAGGTGGTACCTGCTCCATCAAAGTCAGTAGGCCCGGTCAGGGAAACTTCTGAGGTCTCATCAAGATCAAGGTTGCCATTTTCATCTTGTGCCCGAACACTGACAGTCAAACTCGTTGACGCTCTTTCATGTGGGGTGCCCACACTTGGGTCATTGACCAAAACCAGGCGATCGGCAATGACCTTAACCAGGTTGTTGGATGTACCACTTGATGCATTAGTAGCAATAGGAGTATCCCCTCCAGCAAAACCATTTTGATCCAAAGTAAAGACAAGTGCTTCATTGTCAATATCATCAAGATTGGTTGATGTCTTTAAGTAAACATAGAGCACGTGCTCCACACCTCTGGTTTTAGAATTAGCCCCAGGAACAAAACCAAAACCAGAAGGGCTAATACCAGAAAAAGTCAGGAAATCATCATCTATGATATTTACAGTTTCAGAGGCTCCATCTTCATTCACCAAAACCGCACCTTGAATGATATCTCCCCAATCGACATCCGTATTCCCATTATCTATGGTGATTGATGTAAAAGTTTCAGCAGTATTTGACCCATTCATCAAGTTGAAATAAAACACTGGCTGCATCTCGCCCTCAGTATCCCAAAGTGATGAAAATGTTGCGTTTTCAATATTACATTTCGAATTGTTAATATGAATATCATTGTCTCCAGGGCCTGTAGGGTAGGTATCTGAGGAACAAACATCTGGTGACAAATCACCTATTGTAAATGCAAGTTCGGTCGTAGAGGCAATCCCATCATAATCTATGTTAACAGCATCTTCGAAAAAACCTGCATCAATTAGCAAATGGTATGTGTCACCATCATCCAGGTCATTGGACGGATTGATCGAAATAGCGGAAGTTCCATTACCCGAAATATCACCAGTTCCAAAGGTTTCGCTAAAGTCATTATTACCAGTATTTTCATCAACCAAATAAATATTACCACTCTCCACACTTACATTTTCAGAAAAATTGAGGACAATAGTACCGTCAGTTGGGAAGCTTAATGCGCCTGCAGAAGGACTTGAACTGGTTAAAACGGGCTCAGCACTATCAGTCACAGTTTCTGACTCGTCGCCACCGGCTGTTATTTGATTGCCAATCAAGTCACGCCATAGGTTTTCGAGATCATCAATATCCATACTTCCAGATGCAGTATTGAAAGTTTCCTGATCACTAATGCCGCTAACCAACACTTTGGACGCATCTGCTGAATAAGGATGAGTAATAGTCAAGCCATTATCAGTAACAGTTAGCCCATCTGGCAATGTCAACGTACCCAGTTCATTAAAACTCTCAGTACCATCAACCGGGGCAACATCTTCACTAAAGGAGATAATCACTTGATCGATAAACCCATCTTCATCGGTATCGAATATTTCAAGGTTAGTTACAGCAGGTGGAGTGGCATCTACGGTCTCACTTGCAACTACAACCCCGCTTTCGTTCCCAATATCATCTGACTCGTAGAAATAAACATAGTAATCTGTAGAGATCATTGTCAGTCCGCTAAGGATTATTGTCTGGTCTGAACCTGTAATGGTAACAGTGGTATTACCATTTAGGAGCACATCATCTGCATCATTAGAACCATCGTTCCCATTGAAAATCTGCGTGGTGGTCGGAGCCAAAGCATTATCAGTAGTCACCACATAATAGATCGTACCTACTTCATTGCTCTGATAAGTAATCTCCAACTCGTCAGCATCAGTCTGAGTCAATGCCTCATTAATTATGCTTGGTGCTGTGATATCTGTTGTAACATTCGCATTCGATACCCCACTCTCATTGCCTGCTGCATCTGATTCGTAGAAGTAAACATAATAGGTAGTCGAACTCAATGTAAGACTACTCAATCCGATGGTTTGGTCTGAACCTGTTATTGTAACGGCAATGTCATCACTAGTTAAAACATCATCAGCATCTCCTGATCCATCATTACCATTGAAAATCTGCGCTGTTGTCGGAGCCAAGGAATTATCGGTAGTCACTATATAATAGATCGTACCCACTTCATTGCTCTGATAAGTAATCTCCAACGCGTCTGGTGCTGTTTGTGTCAGAGCAGCATTGATCAACGTTGGTGCCGTAATATCTGCAGTGGTTACATCTGCAAGTGGTTCTAAAGTCGTATTGGAAGCTCCATCCTCTGCTACAACATATACATCGTATGTGGTTTCAGAGGTCAAACCTGTCACGCTCAAAGCATTCACATAGTTCGGGCCTGCTCCTGTTGCTGAATTCCCTGATGCTTCCGGGCTAGCAGCCGTTCCAGTCAAATTGATTACATCGGATGCGCTAGGTGCTGTCGTTCCATCTGCCAACACAACATAGTAGATCGTTCCTGGCTCATCAATATCAGTATCCAAAGTAAAACCAGTTCCGCCTATGCTTGAAGCACTTGGCGTGCTGTTCTCAAATGTTGGTGCAACTGCATCTGCGGCAACAGTCACCGAAGTAGTTCCCAATCCTAAACTAGCATTTGTCACAGGTGTACTTCCATCCGTGTCTGTCAAACTTGTAAGTGTCACATCACGTGTGCTTCCGGTAGATGGCGTAGCATTGACGTTCTCATAGGTCAGGGAATTGATAACTGATTCCACAATGGCTTCACTCTCGCTGAAATTCGATATGGTAATGGTCGATGTACCTCCACCCTCAACTACTGCATAGTCAAAAGTGGTGAAAGTTGATCCAGTTGTCACACCTGAAGCGGAGTTGCCATTATTAAGCGTAATATCAATACCGTCAATATTGATCACCTCATCTTGCCCAACGGAGCCTCCATCGGACACATTGACAACCTGAATCACAAATCCGGTCAAATCCTGTGGGGTCTCAATAGTATTAATATCTGTATCGGAAAAAAGAGAGACAGGACTTGTTCCCTGAGTAAACGTAGGTGTAGAAGTAGTATAAGAAGCAGTAGGTTCATCGTTGACAGGATCAACGTTAATTGTTACTGTATTATCTGCGCTAGGATCATCACCATCACTCACGGAAATTGTCAAAACCCGATCACCATCCTGGGGGTCATCGTCATTGGTATGATCATATGTGATGCCATCGAGCAAAGTCTCTAAAGCAGCTTCAGCCATCTCACCACCCCCGTTTAATGTGATTGTGATCACTCCTGTTCCAGATACATATCCTATATCAAAGGAACCTCCTGATGTCGGTGATATTGTATTATCACTTCCCAACACCAAGGTCGAACCATCAATCACCAACTCCTCTTCATCTCCATCCAATACACCACTTACAGTAATCGTCAAAGTTGGGAATGTAGTGTCATCTACATCCGTAATTGTAGGGCTACTCATTAAATCTAAAGCTGAACCTTCTTCGGTAAACGACACACTCGCATCGTCTCCTCCAGCAACCCCATTCAAGTCTGTGGAAGGAGCATCATTTACTGAATTTACCGTAAGACTCGCTGTTGCAGATCCTGAGCTATATGCAGAAGTGCCGCCACCACCAGACACATCTATCCCTGTCGCACCTGAAGAATTGGCATCGGTCACATCCCAAGCCTGAAAGGTCAGGTTACCAGAACTTCCGTTATAATCAGCATTTGGTACAAACCTGACCAGATTCGCAGCATCATCATTGAGCAATAATGCCGAAGAATTTGATACAACTGGTACTGCTGTCCAAGTACTCCCTGTATTGGTAGAGTATTGCCACTCACCATTTGTATTGTCCCGGCCGGTAATGGCCAACCCCTGATCATCTCCTCCGTTGGACTCTGAATAGGTAATGCCCCCATCTGCTATGATTGAGGCAATAGTATATCCAGAGTTATTGGCATTATTGGCAGCATCGTCATCACCGTCTGCCCCAGAACCATCATCATCACCTGCATCTTCAGAGATAGCCGAAAGAGTAGCCGCTCCAGCGATGGTTGGAGCGGTGTTTGGTGGGGTTACAATGAGTGAAAGATTGTTCATTCGAATTTGAAACCCAGGGCCACCAACCACTCCTAAAGTACTTCCAGTGATTGTTAGTACAGATGTATTAGGTGAAAGACCTGATAAGTCGAGAGTTTCACCAGCTTGATTGTTTAATGCTGTAGTAGTAGCACTACCGGAAATGTTACTAGTGACGGTAAATGTTTGTGTCCCAGCTAATGATTCATTTCGGTAAATATAAATTGATGTTGGTTGAAACTGAAGATTTCCACTTAAGTAGATATCCACAGAATTCTCTAAACCGGCTGGAGTAGAACCATTGGAATATGTCAAAGCATAATCTCCGGCTCCATAGTAGTTATGTGTACCATGTTGGTTTCCATCAAAAATGACCGTGTAACTTGTTCCCAAATCCTCATAGAAGCTAATATTGTCCCCCGAAGCATATCCTCCATCATCAACCACTTTCGAATTAAGTGGGGTAAAATCAACCTGCAAAACCCCCGTAAAATCATTCAAGGCAATAGAACCCGGTAATGGAGTGGCTTCAATATCTCCTTTTTGTATTTCCAGGTTCCAGTCTCCGCCGAAAGCGCTATTGCCGGTCTTATTGCTAGATGCTGCCACATCCGCATGTGTATTGCCCTTCACTATTTGAAGGAAGTCATCACCTTCCTTTCCTTGGCCGAATTCACAGCCATAGATCAGCAAATCACCACCTTCTTTTATTGCTCCGTTTAGTGTGGCGAATGTATTGACATTGGTATGAAGTGTATTTGCATCAACCACTTGTCCTCCAAGTTGAAGTTGTCCAGGACTGGCGTGTGATACCAAATGAATTGCATCAAGATCCTGATATGCTGACAAGATTGTCATCAACCCTACCAGACCACTGTTTCTCTTAATTTCAACAACTTCAAGTCCAGGTTTCAATTGTTTATAGAATACCGATTTGTTCTGAACATCTCCATCCACAATGACCAGTTCTCTAACCTTTCTCCCTTTAGTGAAATTTACTTCTTCCGGAATTTGTGGGAAGTTTTTAACATTACTGACATTCGTATGCCTTACATGACTGCTCATTAATGGGTTAGAAGCAATATCAGCAATGTATTGCTTATTGCTGGCATAACTCGAGCGTCGGTTTCTATAATAAGAATTTGCCGCACCTATCGCTGAAATAGATGACGCAGACAAAGCCAGCTGCAGGCAGGCAGTTCCAAACTTCTTAATAAATGAATGATGCATAGTCATGGTTAGTGTTATTTTACGGCAGTTACGGTATTACTTTTAGGCGCTATTACACTGGCTTCTGTTCCATCGGTATCTTGCCAGAAAGCCATTTCACTATACTTATGGAATAAGTCTGGAGGCAAAATAGACCTCCTTGTTTTAAAGGATACTTTCTTCTTCACTTCATGGAGCCCTTTTACTCCAATGGTGTAATCAAACTCATCATGTGAGAACTCTACATTGTCAAAATCATGCTCATATTGCTCCTCTCCCATGAACTTATAAATCAATTTCATTGTCTCGGCCGGGTGTGCGGCAAGCAAATCATAATCCACTAAAAGAAGTCTTTCTGAAAAATCCCCATAATAAGCTTCTTTTAAAGCAGTCCATGCTCCACCCACAATTCCCCCATTGATCATACTTTCACATCGTGAGTAAACCGTATGCCGGTTTCCGGGAGCAAACATTTTACTATAGTTGAAAGGGTTTTTTCTGTAAATTTTTTCAAAACTGTCCATGATCCAGGCCGGATTTCTCACCAGACAAACCACTTTAAAATCATCAAACAACTCCACCAACTGATGAAGCCTGGCCGTCCACATTCTATTGGTGTCAAAAATGATCTCTGCATGGGTTTTTTCATAATAGGCATTAAATATGGCTTTGCACATGGCCTTTCTTTTGTACTCATCAAAAAACCCATAAAATTCACTACCAGCCCCGATTTGCTCAAGCACACTGTTGATTATAGATCCCACCGGACTACTCATATCCGCATGAAATCTGGGGTTTTGCCTCAGTATCCCAGACAACATGGTAGACCCTGACCTGGGCAAACCTGATATGAAATGTGCTTTAAACATTGTTCGTCCTTCCCTTCAAAATTCACTTTTATCTTTAAATAATTACAAACGATTTAGGGCAATAATACCCTACCCCGTTATCCTGATTCAATCTTTTAATTCGCCGTTTTGATTCAACCTCATCAACGTCACCAGTTTGACCCCACTACCAAAATCTACAGTGGCTGCCACTAACACATCACCGCCTGGTAAGCTAATCACGGCCTTTGCCTGGTCATTGCCACTTGTAGAGCCGAAATTCTGGTCATAACCTTCCCGGTGCTCACCAAAGGCAGACAACTTCATTACCATCATTTCTTCCTGCTTGTTCGTTCCGTTTCCACCCTCATTTGCACCTGAAATGAAACTGGGAAAACTGCCCACCACAATGAATTCATTTGTTGAAGTTCTGACAATGGAAAATGCCTGTGAAGCCAGCCCATTATCAGGAAGCAAAAGATGAGTCCTGCCGGCAATCGTATCTCCATCGTGATTCAAACCCATATAAAAGCTGGCTTGGCCAGAAGCAGTCCTGGTAGAGCCTACGACTGAAAATCCTGAAGGTGTCTTAATAACACCATAAGGAATGTCATCCGCAGCGGCAACCGACCCGGGAATTCCACTGATTCTACTATTCTGATCTGATGTACCTCTCGAAGTTGTTTCAATAATGGAAACATTCTTACCTGTGTAATTACCTGAAGCGGATTGAGTAGTACCAATTATCATCAATGATCCGTTATCTTTTTCGTATAAAGCAGTGGCTTCATCATCACCAGCCTTACCATGAGGCTTTGTCCAATAGGTACTGTCATTATCATCTACTTTAGAGAGAAAAATCTGGAAATTACCAGGATCGTCGATTGGATCATTCTGAATGCTTTGAGTTGTATGCCCCAGGACTACAAACCTCTCTGCGTCATCAGTCTCTGTGGATTTGATAATATCTGTCAGATAAACTCCTTCAATAAAGTTGTAACCACTTGCTCCTGTAGAGTCTGTAGAAATGATTTCCAACGAGCTGTTAATCTTAAACCATACACCAACTACTGGATCCGCATCAATGTAACCGGTAACTAAATACTCATCATTACCAATAGCCTTAATCTTTGTGGGTACATCCAAAGATTCATTGGAAATATCTAATGTCACTGATTGGATTTCATTCCCATCAATACCGGTTTTAATAAGGTAAATATCACTATTTGTATTACTTATGGTATTGGTGGCAAGTATGATCACATCCCCACCATCGGTCAAAACCAGGCCATGGGCTTCATTGGTTCCCTGGCCATAGTACTTCACATAAACGTCCTCAGGATTGGGTCCATCAAGTGGTGGTTCACAAGATCCCAGGATCAGAACACAAAATATGATTAAGACTAAATAAATATTGAGCCGCATTGCTTAAAGCTTTTTGGGATTGTAAATAGAAAATGTATACCCTGCCGAAAATGAAATTAAATTGAGAACAGTGGCAGGTTCTACGTAGGCAAAATCAAAAACAAATTCCTGATTGTCATGCCTATTGTCTCCGTCAATGTAATTCCGAAGGCTTTGGTCATACCTCGCTTCAAATGTGATGAAATTGGTTTTATGCCGAAATTTTATACCTACCCCACCAAAAACAGAGTAGTTGATCTTTCGAACTTGATCGGTGTTTAATAGATTGTCTGTTGCCAACGTTTTTGAAAGCCCACCACTGCGGTTGCCCTCAGTGGTGGCAGAAACCAAATAGTCAAAACTCGCTCCTGCATGTACATAGGGCAAAATTCTATTGTCCCTATCTCCGCTCCTAAAAGTATAACGTGCCGACAGTGGCCCCCTCAAATACCGCTGCTGATTAACTGCAGTGGTATTGACCTGCGGTTGATTGACATAAGAGTCAACATTGTAACTCGAAATCCTGAACTGAGGCCCAAAAATAACTTCAAGGCCTTTCTTAACCTCTTTTTCAAACATCAACTCTGCATACAGACCCAATGATATCCCGCTATTTGCCGTATAAGTTTCACCATCTACGGTGTATTGATCTTCTCCATCAGAAGTTTTCCCATTGTAAAAGTTCCTGTGAGTATTTACATTGAAGGTGCCATAATCCCCAATTATCGAAGGGTTGTTTATATTCGTTCCAATGCGAAGCGCTATTCTGAAGATTGGTGCTGTCCGGAACTGATCATATAAAAAATAGAGTTCGGCAGGATCTACTTGTGGGTCCAACCTGTGCTCAGCATCAGCCTTCAGCAGTTCAATCATTGCTATTTCTGCTTTCGACTCCTGATCGGTGAAGATGTAAACAAGGGTTAGAAGTTTTCTTGCCCTGACCTGCTCTTCCTTGGAAAACAATCCCATTTTCAGGCAATTGTCCAACTGCCCGGGAATACCTAACAATCGGCCGGCTTCATAGTCGCTTTCAGCCTGCTTCAATCGTTGTGTACAGGTTTGGCTAAAGCTGTAAAAACCCAGCCCTAGAAATATGGTTAGTAAAGTTAGGCGCATAAATTGTTATTCAGACTCTGGTTTAGGTAAACCTTCACATGTATAGATGTATTCAATTTCTTCAGGGTCTCCTACATATTGCCTCCATTGGGTATCAGATAGATTGTTTGACACCAAACCGCAGATTCTTGAAGCGTATTTATTTGGTAAAACATCAAATAATCTAATAATCCCATTGGCAGACCCAGTAGCAAATCGTTCTCCACTTGGGTGGAAATTTAAAGTCCACACCCAATTCTTATGATCATCAAATACTGTTGGAAGGTCATAAATATTGTTTAAGTCCCACATCCTTGCGGTATGGTCTTTACTAGTGGCTATGATCAATTTATCATTCGGCCCAAACTCTAAATCAGATATAGCCGAAGAAAATCCGGAAAGCGTTGGGCCAAATTTCTTCTTACCTTCCAGGTCCCAGATATACACATCTCCATTTTCATCACCAAATGCCAGCTTATCGCCAGCATGGTTGAAATGTAGTGCATTAACCTGTGCTCCATTTTTTCTGTAAATGTTTCGGGAAGTGTATTCATCAGACTTCAAATCTATAATCAGCACTTCTCCCTCCCCTGTTCCAGCAGCTAAAGTCTTATTGTCTGGTGATAAAGCCAATGCCTTTGCCCGACCTTTGGTTTTTGCAATTTCCACAGTCTCCTTACTCTTCAAACTATGAAACAGGATTCTGCTATCTGCTCCTGTTGAAATAAAATGTATGTTATCCGCTAAGAAAACCAGATCAAATATGGTTCCGCCTACATGACCCTCTATCAGGACAGGATTTGCATTGGTGTTTTGTAAATCCACTACAATAATGTGGTTATCGTCAGTACCAAGCGCCAGGTAGCGTTCATTATCACTCAAGTTAACCACTCTGTTGACCTGGTTCTTTCTGTAAATTTCAACATAAGTTCGACGGTCATTGGTCATGTCCCACATCAAAAGTCGGCCATCACTACCGGCCGAGTACATCCGGTTTCCATCCTTAGAGAAAACAACAGACCGAACTGCAACAATTTTTTCGATTCCATATTGATCTTTAACAGGCAAGTGACCATGATATTGGTTCAGCACAGAATCCCCATTATCGTTATAAACCGGCTCTCCGGTATCATCAATACTCGTTGTACCTAAAACGCCTTCAAGTCCTGAATAAATACCGGCATAAATATCCGCATTGTAAGGCCGATTGGGATCACCAAATTCCTGGTAATAGTCAAATGCCTGCTTGGCAACCACGGCTTTCAACTCATGGTCTGGAATATTTCTTGCCTTGATCGCCATGGACTGTGCTACCGACTGCATACGAAGTTTTTCAGCCCTAACCCTTGCCTCATCTGCGGCTTTTTGAGCTTTAACTGCATCGTCTTTGGCTTCAGTAGCTAAACGTTCTTGCTCGCGTGCATTTTCTGTTTGGATATTTGCTTCTCTTTCCGCACTTCGTGCGGCCGCAGCTTCTTTTTGCGCAAGATTAGCTTGAACCTTTGCTTCCTCTGAGGCTAATTTAGCTTCATCCGCAGCTTTATCTGCCCTATTGGCTTGTATCCTAGATTCTGCTGCAGCCTTATCAGCATCGGCTTCAGCCTTTCTAGCATTATCCGCCTGTATTTTCGCTTGCTGCTCACTGATCTTTGCAGCCTCAAGGTTTTTCTCAGCTTCATTCGCCTTTATCTGACCATAAACCACAAAAAACAAACAAACCAGTGTGGCACCACCAAGGAAAATGGCACTCATCCGCATCCTCTTTACCTGGCGCTTCTGGAGTAATTCCTTGTTTCTTTGCTCGGTTACATAAGCCTTTTCTGATGTTTCCAGAAACACCATAGTCCTTTCAAAAGCCGGATTGTACCGCTGCCCCCAAACCAATGTGGGTTTATTTTCCTCTCGCCAGTTTAAGGCGAGCTGCAAATCGGGCATCTTCCATAGAGATGCTTTTCCTTCCTGGAATCTTTCGGCAGCTTCTGACAGCTTCAGGTACATTTCAGCAGCTTTTGATTCCTCATCAAGCCATCGCTTCAACCTATCCCAGATCCGCATTAAACTTTCGTGGGAGATATCCACAACAGTGTCAGACTCAAGTCTTACTCCATAGGGAGGCATCAACAATGACCTGCCCGGCTCCCTGAATTTTTCAACCACGCGTGTCACCTCATCCTCGGATACACCGGCAATCGTGGCAATAGTACCCAATTTGGTAGGTCGCCTGATTCCCTGGTTCTCGTTTCCACGCTCAGTGAGTGATTTGAACATCACTTCACAGATTTCTTTTTCTCGTTTAGATAACGAGTCATAGGCTTCGTTGGCGTGCTGCGATAAGGCTTCCCGTAAAGTACCAATAGCGTTATAGTGGCGCAAATCCATCATTTCACCCTTCTTCCGGGTATCCACCCAGTTGGCCCAGGTTCGCATCAGCGCATGCTGAAGAATAGGCAACTGATCAGGGTTGTCGCCTACATCGTTGAGCAACTGCTGGGTAAGACGAGGTGCAATTTTACCCCCTCCAACAGCTACCGGGCCTTCTACGGCCATTCTCTTCTGATCCCTGGTCATCTGCGGTATCAGGTAGTGAGAATCGTTGATCATTTGTGTGAGGTCAGGGAATTTTGCACATTCCCCGATGAAATCTGATCTCATCGTTAATGCCACATAAATAGGCTCATCAAATTGATGAACTGCCTCTAGCAACAAATTGACAAATGCAGAAGATTCATCCATATCGGAGGTAGCCGCCTCAAGTTTCCTGAACCTGAAAAGTTCTTCAAACTGGTCAATTACGATCAGGATATTCTGATCATGGTCAGTTTTGAGCTGTCTGATTACCTCGACCAAACCGAGGGAACTACTTCTTAAAACTGTACCGATAATGGTTTTTTTGATGAGTTTATCTTCCTCTGAGAGGTTGGCAAATTCCTTGTCTTTAATAAGCAGTGCTTCTGCCAGGTTATCAATGGGCCCACCTCCCGGTCTGGCTACAACTACCCGCCAGTTCGAACCAGCCTCGGTCATAAATCCACCAACAAGACTGGGCACGAGCCCACAATACATAAAGGACGACTTACCTGAACCAGAAGCTCCAAGAATTGCCGAAAACTTATTCTCAGCGAGTTTCACCAAAACCTCATCACTCTGGCCTTCACGGCCAAAGAACAAGTGTCCTTCCTCAATACCGAACGGACGCAACCCCGGGAAAGGGTTTATCAGCTCAGTGATATCGACGATATCCTGAACATGCTCTTGCTTTACGTTTTTCTCGCTCATTACTTTTCTAGTTTGGTTAGAAACGGTTTTAGGTGTTCGGGTTTAAACCCACCATTATTGCCAAGAATCATGGCATTGTTTTTTTCGTAGTGATCTTTATCAACATCTTTTTGACCATCAAAATAGACCGCCTTTGCTTGTAGCTTTTTCTCCCGTCCAAAACCAGGTGCTTTTAATAAGTCCTGAAGTTTGGTTTTGATCCAGGCTTCTTTTGCATTCCCATAAAAGATGATGGAAGCATCACATCTTCTTAGATTTTCCTGATGGATGTACCTGATATCTACCAGGTCTCCATCGTAACTTGGACAAACAACTTTAAAACCGGAATCTTCTAGATATTTTCTCAAATGAACCGTTTGTTTAAGGTCACTTTTGTCCTGTATCAGGTAAATCACTTTGCTGTCCTCAGCATCGTCATGATCATAACCTGCAATCTGACGCTGTTCTTTCTGAAACCTACCTCCAGTTACCAATTCCTCGCGAATAATCGATTTTAACTCCTGAAGGGTGATTTGAAGCACCTCTGCTTCTTCCAGGGCGGCGGCATCACTTTTGAGGTCTTCAATGAAGATTTTTTGTCGTTCTGTAACGTTCTTTAAATCAGGAGACACCCAGATTAACCTGCTAAAGGGTTTCTTTTCCTTGGCTGTTTTATTGTACTCCACCATATCATAGGTATGATTGGAGGCAATTCTGTTTTGAATGTCTACAACAGATATATCGGATCCCTTTGGCTTGTAACCATAGTCTTCTCCAATTAGATGAATTGATAGACGGCACTTATTTAAATCCTCTGACACCATGTGTTCGAGTTGACCTACCTCTTTAGATAAGGTATGTTGAGGAAGCACTTTGTAGCCATGTCGGATCAATTCCCGCTTAATAATATCTCGCTGAATGACCATATCAACCCCGGTACTGGCCAAATAAACAGTTTTCTCACGAGGGACAACTTCCTGATCCTCCTGAACCGCTTTTTCATTGGTAGAAAGCATCAATTGATTGATATCATAAGCCATATCTACCAACTTCATCCAGTAGGACCTTTCGGCATCATTACCAAAAAACCGCTTAAACTCCTGTGCCTCTCCAGTTAAAGGATCTATCATGTAAAAATCATATGATATGATATCCTCAAGATTCTGAAGGGCCTCATCTTCATTGAATGGGGCTTTGTGTACCTTAAATATACGTGCGATACCCTCAGACACCAGTAAATCATTGGATTTGAGTGTTTTAGCATAAGCATCCAATCGACTTGTAAGTATTTTGTTCTCTAGCAGAGATGGAGAACAAATAGCGATAACCACCGACGAATTCTCAATACTAACGTCATTATAATTGGATTCTGAGACCAAAGTGATCTCAGGACAATCCCGGGAAATCTGAGACAATAGAGTTGATAGAAACTTATGGAAGTTAGACACCCATCCTTTCAATCCATCAATGGGATGGTTATCTTCTTCCGAGAAGCATAAATATATCTCCTTTTTTAATTTCATTCTTTTCGATTAGGCTTAGCGTGAGTTCGTTTCAGGTCAATTAATATATTTTATACACTTAGCAAAATATCTGAAATCCCAATTTCTTCATCTTCAACTACTTCTCTGTTTAATATATCTAAGTATGCTTCAACAATTTCTACATGCTTTGACATTAAGTCCAACAATTCTTCTTTTCTCAATACTAACAGCGTGCATGCCCCTCTGGTCAATCCTGTATATTTAAAAGCTGCAGATTCCAATAAATTCTCATGTCCTATAAGTCCACAACGTCCGCGTTCCTCCACTTTTTGGTCTCCTTCGTAAATATCAACAATACCATCCACCACAATGTACATTGGCAATCCACCATTGTCTCCTTCCTCTACGAGTGAGGTCCCCTCCTGAATGATTACCTCATCCAGCTCTTCAGCAATAAATGTGATCAATTCTCCGGGAACTCTACGCAATTCTTTAACTTCTTTTAAAAGAAGGACCCGCTCAATGAGCAGTAGTTTTTGATGGTAATCTTCATCCTCTCCCCTAAATACAGGAGGCACTATAGCCTTATCCAATTCTTTCTTCACCCAGGGTTTAAGCCGTTTGGTATGGGTGTGAAAGGCTTCCTTATCTATTTTGTAAATGGCATAAGCAGCTGTCTGTAGCAATAAGACATCCGGGTTGAAAAGGTTGGCAATGAGGTCCGCAGAAACCGTACTTTCAGGCATTCGGCTGATCTTATATAGTGCCAGTGCTTTGGTGTAGCGATCGATCCTGTTGTAATCCCTATTGATGATCTGAAGTAATAAATCGTAATAAGACTCAAAATCCTCTGGCGGATAGTGATTCTGTAGCCGTGACAATCGATCCTCAACCTTGAGTTCATCCATAATAGGAAGAAGTTTTGGCTTGAGCTCTTCTTCAACAAAAATATCAAGCATCTCAACTGCAAACGTAATACTGTCTGAGGTTCCATTCAAAATATTCTCTTTCACCAAAAGAACATTTTGTGGATCATAGATCATACTGAGCAGCATGAACAGGTTATTGTAATTTTTTTGATCCTCTTCAGCAAAGGCTTGCCGGATCATCATATCAACTTCATCCTCATCGGGTATATCCAAGAGGGACTTAATGTTCCATGCGATATCCCCTATTTCTGATTCGATGGCAATTTTAATCCTGGCAGCCTGGAAGTCTCTTGCTGAAAAGCCAACGTAGCTGAGTGAGAGCAACAATTCGGAAACAATCCTTTTATCAGGGTAATCAATTTTTTTCCAGAGCAAGTCCAAAGCATTTCTTCCACCAATTTTACCCAGCAACTGTACGATCCTCAGCATGGTAGACTTGAACTGTCCGGTCTTGTAAAACGAAGTATCAACAGCATGGAAGGCTGATTCTCCAATATGGTTCAGAGAACTCATGGCTGTGTTACCATAAGTGGTGAGATGTAAGTTTTCTACTAAAATCGGCCACAATTCGGGACGTTTTACTTTTCCAGCAGTGATCATTGCCGCAATCCTTACATTGGGATTAATATCCCTCAGCAATTCAAGTAAATATGGCAAATGTTTATCCTCGGTGGACTTAACCAATAATCGCCCACCTTTAATTCGATTTTTTGACTCGGTTGACCGTACCAATTCCCTGATCGATTGATCATTTAATACAAAAGCGGCTGCCTCCTCCAGGTTCTTAACACATTTTTCGGCTGCTTTCAGTACGTTGGGGTCTCCTTCTGTTTTAATATCCTTCTTGATAATATCAAGTGCCGTGAAGACAAGCTTTTCATCCAGTTTGGTATAGGCGTATTCTCTTACATCGGCATATTTGGAATTCAACAAATCCAACAATTTGAATTCAAATTGTATTGGTTCCAGTCTTTCAAGGATCCTAAGGGCATTGATAACTTTTTCAGGATCCTTCAATTCAGTCTCTCTCTTCAGTACATTGGACGAACTCTTTTCATTTCGCACTCCTTGCGCATCCATGAGTGCTTTCTGCTCCTCAAGGGTTTTTTTCAATGTTATTTTATATTGAGAGAAGAGTTTACCAGACAAATAAACGACCATGGCAGCCAGCCCCAACACAAAATAAGAATAATGGATAAGTTTAAAGAATACCAACATGCCCAGGCCAAGCTGTGCAGCACCTGCAGCGAGCGTTGCTATTTCATTCACTACACCCTCAATTCTTGTCTGAATATCAAAACGAATCTTAATATCAATCGGTAAAAAGAACAGCTTGAAGGCCGGACTTTCCAATGCATCTTTCAATGAAGCCGTAAATGCTTTAGCGCAAGCTGTGAACATAAAGAAAAGAATGAATTCTTCAGTTTTGACTTCATATCCAAAGACGTGTCCTGAAAAAATGCCCCCAAGGGTAAAGAGTATCAAGATGAGTGGCATGGTCATAAGAGCCACTTTAAGACCGAATCGGCCAATAATAATATCGTTAACGAAACTTTGAATAAGAAAACTCATGATCACCACTACTCCCATAAAGAACGAAAGGAAGTTAGCCAGCTCTTGCTCCTCAGGATACATAATCTCCGTGGCTGCTAAAAAGGTGTAATCCACAAACACACTCGCACCCATGGAAAAAATCAGGAAAAATGAAAGCAATCTCAGATAAGGATCCTTCATCAAATCAAAGAAACTCACCTCTTTTGGCTTCTCATCTGTGACTTCAATCTTGGTGGCTTTGTCGATATTAAAATCCTTGACGATCCATATTGTGAAAATCAGGACTCCCAATGATGCTATAGCGGAAACAAAAAGTAAATCGTAAGTAGCATTAAAAAAAGGTAACTGGGTGATGAACGGAATGGAGAAAAAAGCAATAATCGTTGAAGTCAGTGCACCAGTATCAATCCCACCGATGATTCGTTTGGAAGCTCTGAGATCAAATATCCGTCCAAAAATCCCCCAAAACCCAAGTAGTGTAATTGCCGTAATTGGGCCAATCATTACAAACATGACAAATGGCAAAATTTGAAAACCTTCGGCTGATGTGTTTTCATAATCAGTCCATTCAAAGGCTCCCCGCATTAGTGACATGAAAGCGAAAATGATAAACAAATTACTCACTATTAGTGTTGAGTAATTGACCCGCTTTTGTAAATAAACAAACAAGATGGTGGAAATAATCCCAGCTATACCAGCTACAAAAAACGCATCAGCAATATATTCCTCACCGAGAACGTTAAGGAATAACGTTTCAGAACCTATCTGATAGGTGGCAAGAAAGATACCCATGAAAAACCCCATTCCAAGGAGTAATAACATTGGTTTTTCCTCTCCAGGTTCACCACCTAAAAAGGCTAGAAAAGACTTAATCACAGTTGCGCTAAATTTAAACTTTGTCTAAAATACCGATTAAATCGATCGTATTCAACCTTAAAATTTAATTTTTTCAAGGTGGTCTTGTCTAGGGCTAGAAGACAAAACTATTAAATATTTTGATTTATCTGATAAACAAGCGTGTGATATAGATGAAACCATCAAAATCAACGACCAATCAAACTCATCATTTGGGTCAGCCTTTTGTAACATTCGAAGTTAGAAAAATGTATCTTGGACTGTCCTAAAAGTATTGGCATGGGCCTCCAATAGGTCTCTCCATTTAGGTGAATAGCCTCCACCCATGGTTATCACCAATGGTATTTGATTGGCCTTACAGTACGATATCACTTGAGCATCTCTTGACTTGCAACCACCCATGCTCAATCTTAATCGACCGAGCTTATCCGACTCAAGTACATCCACACCCGATTGAAAGAAGATGAAGTCAGGTTTAAAGGACTCACCGATTAGGTTTAAATTCTTCTCCAGTAAATCCAGATAAATTTGATCCCCTACACCATCTTCCAACTCAATGTCTAAATCTGATTTTTCTTTCTTTAGTGGATAGTTGTTTCGACCATGCATACTGAAGGTAAATATGCTTTCATTATCTTGAAAAATGGATGCAGTTCCATTCCCCTGATGCACATCTAAATCGACAATTAAGATGTTGGAAGCCATTCTGGTTTCTAGTAAATAATTTGCAGCAATTGCAATATCATTCAGTAGGCAGAAGCCTTCTCCCCGATCCCTAAATGCATGATGAGTACCTCCCGCCACATTCATTGACACTCCATATTCTAAAGCGAATTTAGCTGCTTTTATCGTGCCATTAGCGATAACTATCTCCCTGTTTACCAATGTATTAGATAAAGGAAAACCAATTCTCCTTTCTTCCTGTTTTGACAAATCCAGTGATTGAAGTTTGTGCCAGTAATCAGCACTATGCGTGGTTAGTATCCAATCTGCCTCCAACGGATGAGGCTCGAACAAATTGGATGAAGTAATGGTGCCTTCGTAGATAAGTTGTTCAGGGATTAAATCATATTTGATCATCGGAAAGCGATGATTCTCAGGTAGCGGATGCCGATAGATGCGAGACCAGGCTATTTTAAGCATGAACCATACAGAACATCTGGTATCTTATTTCTTTTTCTTGTTGCTGGCCTTGATTGTACTCATTCCCTTACGTGCTCCTTTTGCATCATATTCAAACAGGTACGACGCTGTAAGGGACATGGTATTATTTCTGTAAGTAAATCTTTCTGTGTATTCCTGAAATTCAAAATCAGAATTCCCGTTAAACCCCATATTCGAATGCCCGAATGTGTATTTAAAATCCAGCAGCAACCGCCCACCAAACTGTAAATCAAAATACATACCCCCTCCTGCTACCAGTGCGTATTGAATTCTATTTCCCTCAGGTACCGCGTACACATTATTAATGGTATTGCTATTCTTTTGTTTAAATGCCAATCTATTCCATACCCTGTCTCCTTCTCCAAACTCATCGAATTGGTCCAGGCTAATAGTACCGCGGCCTCCCATCCAATAGCGAATCCTTGGCCCACCACTGATATAGTAATGAATAGGCTCTCCGCCGAAACTAACCCTAAACAAGGCTGGTGCTGAAATAAAGGAATTTGTGGTCTTACTCGTTACATCAAACCCGGTAAGTTCATTGTCTGTTAAGGATTTTTTTGTCCGTTCATAATACATTTCCAGTTGAACTGAAAACATGTCAGAGGCTTGGTAAATAAAGACACCACCCACCTCAAAACTGTAAGATGGTTTGACATTGAATGAATCTAAATAAGTATCTGACTGATAAACAAATTGATTTCTGTTCACCCCTCCTTTCGGCCCATACCAATACTGCGCATTCCCTTGCAGCCCCAAGAACATAAGCACTGAAATACAGAAAAATTTGTAAGCTTTTATATTCATCTCCCTCAATCTTAGTGTAATAATAGCAAGAAGTAAGAGCACTATCAAAGGTATAATTCCAAAATATCTATAAAGTCCAGTATTTTGTAAACACAAAGTTTTGTTTGACTTTTAGGCTTCCAATTGGAGCAAATCCATATTTATTTGATATTTTAGCTCAAGTTTAAGGATTTGTGATGGTCAACTTCATCACTACAACAGGTTAATACTTAAATCAAGGTACTCGGTGTATGAGACGAATTCTGTGGGCATCTTTTTTTTGTTTGGTACATTTCGCGGTATCAGCGCAGCAACTCCCGAAGGTTTATAATCAATTTTTCATGAATCCATACATCTACAACCCGGCATATGCTGGTGTAGAGGGGCATTCGGTTGTTTTTGTGACTTACAAGAATCAATGGGCAGGAATCAATGGAGCCCCCACTTTATATAATGCAAACTTTCACGTACCATTAAAAGGTGGACTGGCAATTGGTGCCATGGCATATAGTGAACAAGCCGGCCCATACGATCAGAGTGGTGGGAAAATTACCGGTGGGTATTTGATAAGTGTAGACCGTGAGCATTTTGTTAGGTTTGGAATGTCCCTTGGAGCAGGGACCAACACCTTGAATTACGATCAAGTAGAACCTATTGATATCGATAAATTCAGCGGCCTTGTGACCAACCCGTCCTTTCTGATTGGAGATGTGGGTGTGGCTTATCATTTTGGACATTTCAATGTGGGTGTGGCCCTGCCCCAGCTGTTCAGTCGGGAAGTGTATTCAGATGAGGGAGGTTTTCAGGTGAACCCACGACCTCAGGATAATATTCTATTTAAGGCAAATTATCGCGGGCACCTAAGTGATGACATTGCTATAGAACCCCACCTATTGTACCGTTACAACAAGTTTCTTCCCAACCAATATGAAGCTACAGTGATTGTACACCTTCTTCACATTGTTTGGGTGGGAGGCACCTACCGACAAGATGCTGGTTTCATAGGGCTTCTTGGAGCTAAGTTCCTGGAGAAAATTGGTATTGGCTATGCCTATGAATATGGAAGTCCTTCAACAGCCTCTTTATTAGGCCCAACACATGAAATACATATAGGATATCATCTGGGCACTAAAAAAGAGCACGCTGAACACGTTTCTTCTTTCATTAAGAGTCATAAATCCTCAGCTGAGGAGAGAGCAAAAGCCGCCGAACTGGAAAGACAAAGACAACTCCAGGCATTGCAAAAAAGCAGGCAACAACCTAAGCAAGCAGATGAAGATGCACTTGGCTTGCTTGGTGGAGCGCAGCCAGAGAAAAAAGAAGAAAAAACAGCTACTAACTGGAACTATGAACAAGAAAACGAACCGGTAGAGCGTGTCAATCAATTTGGTGAAAAAGAGAGGGGCATCAAGTTTGATCGGGTCAATGAGAAAGGTGAAAAAGAAGTGGTTTTTAGCTGGCTACCTCCACCGCCACCCGGAGCGAAAGAAGAAACTTATGAAATTGCCAACCCAGATGAAGCGCCACTCATTAGAACAAAACCCGATGGCACCAAAGAGGCTGGAATCAAATGGGTGAGGACAATAGATGGAAAGGATAAGGAAACACTGGTGATATGGGATGAAATACTTACCGAGGAAGAGGCCGGAAAAATAGATCATAACAAAGCAGTGGCCATGAGCATGAAAGATGCTGTGATTTCCATAAAGTCTGACACTCCTATCCAGGAACCTGAAAAAGAGATCATCAGCGAACCTGAACCAGAAGAAATCGAAGTAAAAGAACCTGAGATCGTAGAGAAACCTAAAGTAGTTGAAACTAAAGAGGAGCCTGAACAAGAAGTAATAGTACCTGTAAAAGAGCCGGTTGTTAATGAGCCAGATCCTGTGGAAGTGGCCAAAGGAGATCCTGAGCTTACAGATGATTTCAGGAGTCATGAGGAACTTTCAAATTCAAATGACCACCTGGAGGTCAAAAGAGGTGGCCATTTACTGGAGCTTCAGGCTGGCAACTATGTGGTAGCCGGTGTGTATGAGCGTTTCGAAAATGCTGAAGATGAAAGTGATCGCCTTTTCCAAAGAGGATTCCACGACACCAAAGTGGGATATCTTTCAGCTCGTGGGTATTACTATGTGGTAGTTTTCCAATCGGAAAGCCTTCAAAGAGTTAATACTGAGAAAAACAGATTGAAAAAAATGGCAAGCTTGTCAGATGTGTGGGTTTTAAAGGTTAATGAGTAAAATGCGCTACTATTTATCACTTAGTCTTCTTCTTATGGGCCTTCTGGTCATGGCTCAGAAACCTATTATTAACAGTCTTGACAAGTACTCCACACAGGTTGGAGAGTCGTTGTTTATCAATGGCTCAAATTTCCCAACCTCAGCAGCAAATGTAAGGGTAAACCTTGGAGCAGGTGTGGCTACTGTTGTTTCTTCATCAGTAAATCAGATAGAAGTAACTGTTCCTAATACAGCCACTTACGGCCCTGTGGTTGTTACCAACCTAACAAATGGCTTATCAGGAGTATCCGTGCGCCCTTTCCTGTTGAGTTTTTCAGGTAACGATCTAGACGGTACTGCCTTCACTAACAGAATCACCTCAGACAGTGACCTGGGTACCTACGACCTCTGCACCTGTGATTTTGATGGGGATGGTAAAACAGATGTTGGGGTTGCCAATCTAACAAGTACTAATATTAGTATATTTCGAAACCTAACATCTTTTGGAAACTCCCCTAGTTTTAGCAAGATAATAAAAGCCAATGGCTATGAGACAGTGAGCACCGAGTGCGCAGACCTCAATGGAGATGGACTTCCGGAGCTCGTTGCTGTTGGGGAAGAAGCGTCTGTTGCTCAGCATGTATTTATTTATCTGAACACAAGTACCTCCGGTTCAATAAACCTTACAAAAACAATCGAATTCAGGCTTCCTGACCAAAGTGTCACTACCCCAAGACGAGGAAGAAAAATGAAAATAGCTGATGTAGACCTGGATGGACGTAAAGACCTGATAGTAGGGACAACAACGGACAATAGAATTTATATTTTCAGGAATACTTCCAGCGCAGGAACTTTACAATTCAACACCACCCCAACAGAGCTTATTGTTTCTGGTGTTTCCAATGGAGGAGCATTGGATGTTGGGGACTTGAATAGTGATGGCCTACCAGATATTGCAGTGTTACCATTCGATGATCCCGGCTCAAATATTGCGATCTTCAAAAACCAAAGTTCCTCAGGCAGCCCCAGTTTCAGTCAGCAGCAGAATATTACAAGTTCGGGGCATCGAATTAATATCCTGATAGCTGATCTAAATGGGGATAGTAAACCAGATATAATTACTACCAGCCGTACGGCTAACCGAGTTGATGTTTTTCAAAATACAAGTACTGGTTCTAATATAACATTTAACAACTCACCAACAATCAAAACTGGTATCTCTGGAGCATGGGGCCTAAGTGCTGGCGATATGAATGGTGACGGATTGACGGATATTGGTGTAGCAGCTCTATCAGCTAACTTTTATATTTTAGAAAACAACAGTTCAGCAGGCTCACTAGTTTTGGACACCAGGCAATTCGCACTAGGTCCAGACAATAGAAACGTTAGGTTCGCTGATATTGATGGAGATTCTAAGCCTGATGTTCTAACTGCCAATAATAGCGGTAGTAGTGTCACGGGGAATCTATCCACGGTCTTGAACAAGAATTGCATTGTGCCAGTCATTTCCCCTACTGACCTAACGTTTTGTCTAAACAACCCCATAACATTGCACGCCACGAAGACGGTAAATGCCTCTTATACCTGGTCGGTAACTTCTGGCACTGGCACAGTGGTCAATAACGGGGACAATGCAGATATTAATGTGACTGCTACTTCTAACAATACTGCCACAATACAAGTGACCATTACTGCCAATGACGCTAGCGGTTGTGCTGTATCAAGCTCAGAAACATTTAGCCTGACGGGTGGCACTGCCCCGCCCAAACCATCCATTACCAATGCTACTTCAACCAAATGCTCTGGCGAAAACATTACCTTAACCACTGATCAAGGATCAGCCGACGAATATTATTGGATAAACCCAAATGGTGAGCTGATCACTACCACTACTAATGAATTGGTGCTCAGCGACCTCTCTTCTTCCGAAGCAGGTGCTTATTCGGTTCGTACTTTCACAAACGGCTCTTGTACCAGTATAAGCAGTGATGACTTCAACTTGGTTGTAGATGAACCTCCATTAGTGATTATAGCAAATACCGGAGATGATCGTATATGCGCAGGTGCTTCTGTTACATTACAGGTGCCAGATTATGATGGCTTTACTTATCAATGGAAACTGGATGGGAATAATGTTGAATCAGATCAAAATACTTTATCAGCAAGTGCGTCTGGAAACTATACCGTAGAGCTTACATCTGCGGCACTCTGTTCTAATGAAAGTGAGCCGCTCTCATTGACTGTTGTGAATCCTCCAACCGGTG
This sequence comes from Marinoscillum sp., assembly GCA_040218045.1. Taxonomy (GTDB): domain Bacteria; phylum Bacteroidota; class Bacteroidia; order Cytophagales; family Cyclobacteriaceae; genus Marinoscillum. The sequence goes on along the minus strand of JAVJQA010000043.1, from coordinate 9,534 downwards.
TGATCGATTCAGACAATGAAATTTGTGTTGGGGTAGGTTTGGATTTCGATGCTTCAAATTCGCAAGGTAGTCCCTTAACTTACTCATGGGATTTTGATGACGGAAATAATGGTACCGGTGTCAATACAAGTCATACATTCAGCACCCCGGATACTTACACAGTAACCCTCACCACAGGCCTTTCTGATGTTGACGCGTGCGAGAGCACTACCACTAAAGATATTTTGGTTAGTGCTCCTCCCTCTTCCGATGACATTATTGATTTGATGAGCCCAGATCCCCGGGTTACCTTCAAATGCCCGGAAGATGCATTGACACTGACCTTGCCGTCAAGTATCACGAGCGCTACATGGACCATAGACGGGACGAATACTTCAGGTAATTCAATTGATGTTGCTACAGGAGATAATCAAACTTCTGTAAATGTCAGCTTGGACGTTACTACTGATATAGGATGTACCGTAACAGGAACAACAGTAACTGTTTCTAATTTTGAAAACTCAGGATTCACATTTTCTTCCCCTGATGGTACCATTGTTAATGACACTATTGAATTGGAAACCGTATCCTCTTCGGTACGTCTTGAAGTCTCCGCCGGCTCTGATTTCACCTGGAGTCCTGAAAGTATTCTAGATACCAACACCGGCAATAGTGTAACCGTGTATCCAAGCAATAGGGTTAGTGAAATTACGGTAACAGGTACAGACGAAGCGGGCTGTTCCATCACCTCAGATATCACGGTGATTACACCTGGAGTAATTGCCAGAAAATCTTTCTCTCCTAATGGTGATAACATTTATGATTGTTGGGAAATTATTAATGCCAATGCGCTAGATGCTTGTTCTATCTATATATTTGATCAGAAGGGTAGTTATGTCTTTAAAGGTGCTTCCCCGTTTACTGACAACTGCGTGTGGAATGGCAACATTGACAATGGTTCGGTACAAGTCCCCACTGGTGTCTATTATTATGTTTTAAAATGCGGCAATAATTCTTTCAGCCAAACCGGCACCATCCTACTTGCGCGATGATTACAATCAACCATAAGATTCCACGATGACTACAATTCTCAACGCATTGACACTTTTTTAAATTTATTTTGAGATTTATTTTAATATTTTTATTCTCATAAATTATCAGGTAAACGTCTATAACAAAGGAGAAGGAACACAAACTGGATCACTGATTTATTATAATTCGAATAAGAGGTTTCATTTAAATAAGATTGTTATATTGGAATAGTTATATTTTTTATAAATATATTACATTTCAGCGCAATTTATTAGTTTTGCTTCGTCGATTTAATCTTTTGGTTTAATGGGTGTTTTCGTAGATTGCCGAAAGGGTTACTTGCGTCAATATTCTGGTATGTATGGATAGATTTATCACCTCAACAGTTATGAAAAGTTATCGGGATCGAATTCTACTAATATCTCTTTTTTCACTTTTTGTGTGCACCACTACCCTGGCACAGGAAACTTTGTGCGCTAATGGCATAGATGATGATGGTGATGGACTGATCGACTGCTATGATGGAGACTGTGCAAATTCTCCTGATGGTGTTTGCGATCAGTTCTATGTAGGTGGATCCTTGTCCTGTATTGATGACCCAACAGGAGCTCCAACTTTCAAAATGAAACAACAATGGGGGTCTGCGAATCAAACTGCCGATAGCTATGCCACTCCTATAGTGGGTGACCTGGATGGGAATGGAGTACCGGAAGTAGTCAGCGTCAACTGGCTACAAAGAAAGATTTATGTTTTGGACGGTGCTACAGGCGCAACATTAGATCAGGTAGATGTAAAAGATGATGAGGGAAATTCATTCTATCCCATGTATCAACTGGCTATAGGCAACGTAAATAACGATGAGTGTGCATGGATTTTTGTCACTGAACTCGATAAGGATGACTTGGCAGACAGCCATACCATCAATGCCTATGATTGTAATCTCGATCTACAATGGTCTGTAGAAACCAGCATTGATTATGGACCTGGTATTCCTGGGTTGGCCGACTTCAATCAGGATGGGGTTCCTGAACTTTATTACAAAAATGAAATTAGAAACGCTCGAACTGGAGCAGTGTTGGTAGCCGGCTCAGAAGTTGACACCTATGACTGGTACTACACGGAGGCATTCGGCCCACTGGCAATTGATGTCTTGCCAGACGGTGCATGCGCTGATTGTAGCGGGCTTGAGCTGGTTACTGGTAGTAGAATTTACTCCGTGAATATCCCTAATGGTTCCTCAAGTCCTGGTTCAAAGACTATCGAACGAGACATGGATGACGTGCTCAATGCAATGGGTGAGTCAGATTATTCATTTAGGTATTACAGAACGACCATTTCTGCAGCAGATTACAACCTTGATGGGCATGTAGACATTCTAATGCCCGGTGCCATAGATGATGATGACGATGATCCTCAAACTACCGTCTTCTTTTGGGATGTAACCAATAACACGGTTGATTATTATCAGGACCTTGGCAATAACTGGAACCGGGGAACAGGTCGGATCAACATTGCCAATATTGACGATGATGGTTTAATGAATGCCGTATTTGTGTCGGGAGAATATCTATATGCTTTGGATGAAAATATGGATTACAAGTGGTCCATTGGTATTAAAGAAACTTCTTCAGGGTTCACAGGGTGTACCCTTTTTGACTTTAATGGTGACGGAGAGTCAGAAATCATTTATCGAAGTGAAGAGTCACTACTGGTGATTGATGGTTATGGAAACGAAAACACGGCTCAATCCAAACCTTGTATTTCCCGTACGGCTGAAGAATACCCCGTGGTAGCTGATGTGGATGGAGATGGTGCTAGTGAAATCTGTGTTACCTGTACAACCAATAACTCTACAGATATTGATGGAGACAACTGGACCAACACACAATACTCTCAAGTAAGGGTTTTTGAAGCTGATGGAGAGGTCTGGATGCCTTCTCGATCTGTTTGGAACCAGCATGCCTATTTCAACACAAACGTAAATGACGACTTGTCCATTCCCAGGGTACAGCAAGACCATACGGAATCATTTGCCACTACAGATTGTGATGGCAACGCAGTTCCTGGTGGAGATGGATTCAAGCCTTTGAATGGCTTCCTTAATCAATCATCCGTTTTAGGCCCAGCAGGTTGTGCCGTATTCACCTTCCCTGATTTTGAATTTGGAGGCAATGTATCTGCTACTTCTTCAGATTGTCCAAACACCACATTTGAAGTGACATTCGATATCTCAAACATTGGAGATACTGACATGTCTGGAAATATTCCTGTGACCTTTTATGCCGGAGATCCAAGGGTGGCAGGGTCTATCAAACTGAACACTGAGATAGCAACAATAACCAATCTTCAGGTGGATGATTCCCAATCGGTCACACTAGATGTGGATGGCATTGGTGGTACATTCACTCTATATATTTCTATTAATGATTATGGACAGACTCCAGCTATTACGGACTTTAGCCTTAGTACTGGTGTAGTGGAATGTGACGCCACGAATAACTTAGGCTTTATCGTAACGGATTATGTGCCTTTTGAAATAGTAGCCAACCCGCTGCGCGATAACCAGAAATGTGTGGACTCCAAACCAGACAATGGTCAGGCAGAAGCTTACTTTGAAGGAACAGTTGCTGGTTCTCGTGAAACGATTTGGCTGGAAAGTTTTGATGACCTTTCCACTGGAGTTACTTCTGATGCGGGCACTACTGGTTGGAATTCTGCTGGTGATGGCAATACACGAAGTGGTTCGTTTGGGGTACAAACTTCGTTTGGCAGCAAGGCATTCGAAGGTGAGAATACTGGAGGGAACTTTGAAAGCGGACCCGCTAACTGGACTTCTAATCCAATCACTATTTCCGGACACACCGATATAAACATTACTGTAGATCTATTGTCAACTGATAATTGTGATGGAAGCTGGAGCAATGGTAGAGATCGAATTCGTTTTTGGTACAATGTGGACAATACTGGTGATATCTTATTGACCAACGGCAACAAATACGGATCATTCGAATACGTGCAAGCTTCAATTACAGGCTTGTCTGGTAGTTCTGTTGTTTTAAAAGCGAAACTGAATACTTCGAGCAACGATGAAATCATGGCATTTGACAATGTCAAGGTGACTGGAATAGGTGGCGATGTGACCAAGGAATTTACTGAGTCTGATGGCTATACATTTAATTGGTACCTTGGCGAAGATTTTTCAACGGTTTTGTATACTGGTAGCACCTATACTGGCATGGCAGAAGGGACTTATTCTGTTATTGGAGCATATTCGGCTTCCAATTGTTACTCTGACACGATAAGAAATATCGAGATCGAACTGGTAACCGAACCTCAATTTTTAGTAGAAGTTTATGAAGTCCAGGCCCACACAGATTGCGTCAATCCAAACGGGATAATTACAGCATTTGCCTATACAGATACACTAGCCAATGGAGACCCGGCCGATACCTTAACAACTGGCTACAGTTTCAATTGGTACTTAGGATCGGATCAATTGAGTGTGATTGGAACCGGCAGCACCTTGCCCAATCTTGAGGGAGCACTTTATTCGGTAGTTGTAACAGAGTCAGCCACGGGATGTATTAGTGGAGGATCCGGCCAAATTGATCCTCCTTTGGCCACTTTTTCAGATCCTGTCGTCAATGTAACTGACATTACCACTTGTGGTGGAACCGGATCCCTATCTGCAACCGTGGATGGCGGCACCAGTGGCTTTACATTTCTTTGGTATGTAGGCAGCAATATCAAGCCAACAACTGATTTTGAAGGGAGTTCATGGACTGGGCTAGCTCAAGGCGAATACACAGTAAGAGCTCAAAATAACACCTCTCAATGTACCTCAAATCCCATTACTGTTGAAATTGTAAACACATCAAGTGCCCCCTCACCTACTGCTGAGCAAACAGAACCAAGTACCGGATGTGACATTGGCAATGGAAGGATCGCCGCGACTGGAAATGGCTCAACAGTTACAGGATTTACTTATGAATGGTTTGTTGGTAACAATACCGCTGCGGGAAATGCGCTTCCGGGAACTGCAAATGAAAATGCATTCTATGTCAATGATAACACTTATGAATTAGGTGGTTTAGATCCAGGTACCTATACAGTTCGAGTAACAAGAACAAGTGACAATTGCTCCAATACTACTACTGCTGTTGTCGCCGATGAGCGAGAAGATCCTCTAATTGTTGATGAAACCGAAATTATCATCAACAATACATTGAGTTGTGATGTGACTGTAAATGGAAATGTGGATATATCAGAACTCATTGACATTAGTCAAACCGTTTTGATAAATAATATCAACGGAAGTTTTGAAGAGCCATATAACCCCACATCAACAAATCACGCACAGAACTTTGGAAGTAATGTGAAAAATTACCACGAAGATAATGTTACCGGATGGTCTACTACAGCTACTGATAATAGAATAGAAATTTGGCATGAATCGACCACCTATTCTGGATTGGACGCTTATGAAGGAGAACAATGGGCAGAAATCAATGCGAATCAAGATGCAGGTCTTTATTTCGATTTAAACACTCAACCTGGAGTCGAAATGATCTGGCGTTTTGCTCACAGTGGTAGAAGTGGTACAGATGTATTAGGCCTATACATAGGACCTCCTAGTGGACCTTTGGTTCAAATAACAACGGCATCAACTGGTGTTGGATGGCAATTATACGAAGGGACATATACTGTACCTGAAGGTCAATATTTTACCCGATTTGAGTACAGGGCCATATCCTCTACTGGAGGCAATACATATGGTAATTTTATTGACGGGGTAGAGTTCTATATGGATCCATTCAATTTTGAAGGATACCTGACCAATGATTTGACTGGAGATCCGGTATACGCAAATGATAATGGGGTATTTGAGAATGTTGAAGATGGTAGTTATACCTTCTATGTGCAGGACAATTACACCGGATGTCAATCCGCAGACATAAATGTAATTGTTGAGCGGGAACAAGCGTTCCCTTCATTAACAATATCAAATCTGGTTGATGATGATTATTGTGTTGATGGCAATGGGTCATTTAAAGTTACTTCGTCATCTACTCCAGAGCCATCCTCTTATACTTATGAACTGTTCGATGGTTTTAATACAACCCCTGCTAATTTATTACAGACTGAGATCGTAACTGACGGATCCGTAGGGTTCACTTTTACAGATTTGGAAGATGGAGATTACCGAATCTTAGTGACGAATGATTCTTTGACCTGTGAGACGTTCGAAGATGTAGAAATAGGAGATATTTCTGAAGTGCTTACCGCAACAACGACAAAATCCGATAACGTTAATTGTACAACTCCAGCCGGATTTATAGAGGTATCAAGCATTGTTGGAGAAAGTGGCCCAACCAACCTATTGTTATCTGAAACATTCACATTTGCCTGGTATACAGGGTCTACTGTAAACGTCGCAAACTTAATTGCCGGAGAAACAACATACAGGTTAGAAGGAATAGACGAAGGAACGTACACCGTAGTGGCAACCAATGATGAGACAGGATGCCCCACCACAACTAAAGTGGTTTCCATTATTGACAATCCAGCCTATCCAAGTGTTACTATAGATCAGGTTCAAGCACAAACTGGTTGTGGAACCGGTTCAGGAGCAAATGGAATAGCTGAAGCATATGTTTTGGATGAATTTGGTGATCCAACTACTGAAGGGCATACATTTGAATGGTTCTCTGATGCAGGCCTTACAACTGCTATTGCCTCCAATAATGATGGCAGTACCTCTGAAACAACTGATGGCCTTGAGCAGGGTACATATTATGTCAGAGTAACCAATGCGCTAACGGAATGTAGTATTGTCAGAAATTTGGATATTGATTACACACCAATTGCACCTATACTTTCTGAAGTAAGCACTTCGGACAATACAGGATGTAACGCTACATCTTATGATGGAGAAGCCCTTGTTGCTGTTAGTTTCAATAGTAGCAATGTGTCTAATCCTTCGGCCAGCGGTTACACTTTTGATTGGTTCTATTCGGATGGTACTCAAGTAACCAATGGGGGCACAGTGGCAGGAGCTGAAACTGAAAACCCTACTGGATTAGTTAATGACGATTATAAGGTAACAGTCACATCCCCTACCGAATGTACTTCGGATACATTGACAGTCACTATCGATGCAGACCCGGATGTAAATCCAACAGCTACCGAGGAAGAAACCAATACAGGATGTACTATTAATAATGGGGAGATCAGTGCAACTGGTGATGGCACGTCCACAACTCTTGCGAATTTTGACTTTGAATGGTTTTTAGGAAACAATACTGACGCAGCAAATGCTCTTCCCGGTACTGTTAATCCAAATGCATACAATGTCAATGACAATGAATGGGAATTAGGAGGATTAGCTGGAAATCAAACGTATACTGTCAGAGTAACCAATACGATAAATGGTTGTGTAGCCACAACTACAGTATTTGTCAATGATGATAGTGAGGATCCGTTGTTGGTGGATGAAACTGACATTGTTATTACTCCCCAAAACTCATGTGATCCTGGTAACTACGGCGGATCTGTTGATATTAGTGAAATAATTGCCAATACCCAAGATCGAAGCTTTAATAATGAAAACGGAGGCTTCGAAGAAATCTATAATTCATCTGGAGCAATTGATGACATGTTGTTCAATGACCGCACAGGACAGTCTAGTCCTAGCTGGTTTAGTCCAAATAAAGATGAACCATTGACGGCTTACTATGAAGAAGAGTGGATTCCAGGCTGGGTTACCGATGATAACGTAAATAACGTAATAGAATTCTTCCGAACTGGTTATACCAATGGAGTTACTTTTTCAGCTTATGAGGGTACACAATGGGCAGAACTCAATGCCCATGCCAATGCTGCCCTGTATTTTGACATGCCAACTCAACCAGGTACCACCATGATTTGGAGGTTTGCTCACCGAGCCAGAAATAATGGTACGGACTGTATGCGGTTAAGAATTGGTGATCGCAATCTTCCCATAAACTCATTGCCTCAAGAAGGCCCTAACTTTTGCTCAATAAGAACAAACACAGGTGCTGGTACAGAAAATGGCTGGAATTTATTCGAGGGAACATATGTAGTACCTGATGGTCAGTACTTTACGAGGTTTGCCTATCAAGCAGTAAGCTCTGTTGGTGGAAATGCCCTTGAAGGGAATTTCATAGATGGTGTGGAATTTTATATGGATCCATATACCTATGAAGGTGAATTAGCTGATGGGTCGGGAACGGTAATCCCTGATGACGATGGAGATGGTGTCTATGTAAATTTGAAGGCAGACACTTACACCTTTACCCTATCAGACAACTACACCGGTTGTGAGTCGGATCCTATTAATGTGGTGGTGCCGAACAATACGGATTCCCCAGAATTCAGAGTAAATTCCTCTGGAACAAATGACAATACGATTTGTGATGAAGCCATCGCAGGATCTTTTAATGGTCAAATCACCCTTGAGAGACAAGATGGTATTTTAGATTTATCCAATTTCAGCTTTGACTGGTACGATGGCCCTAATACGTCTGCAGCAACAGCATATGACAATAGCACTTTAGGAGTGTATTCTGAGTTACCTGGTGGGACCTACACGGTTGAAATTCAAGATCTCACCACCCTATGTGATACTACATTTCAGGTGACTATTGATGACTCGGAGTCTACTACTTTCCAATCTCACGTACCATCTGCCACCCCATCAGATGTGACAACTTGTTTTGGTGGAACAGATTATCCCAATGGATCTATAACTGTTGATGAATCTGCTATAACCACAGCTGGTGGTTCGGGTGACTACACTTATCGCTATTATGTTGGCAGTGGTGTCTCTGGAACTTTAATTAGCAATGGAGACAATATTGGAACACTAAAAGGAGGATCAGCTGTTTCAAATACAGTAAGCGGTGCCACCACGAATACAATTACAAATCTTGATTCAGGAAATTACACGATAGAGGTTCTAGATAATCTTACTGGATGTTTAACCCAGCCAAGCGTTGTTGCAATAGAATTAGATCCTTCAGTACCAACCGCTGCCGAAGATGCAGGTGGTACCAACAACAATGAAGTCTGTAACCCTGACCTTACTGATCCTTCAGTGGAGTACAGTGGACAGATCACTGCTACCATTGGCAATACTTTCGGTGATTTCACTTTCACCTGGTACGAAGGTACTTCTACGGCAGCTGCTGATGTCCTCAACGACGATGCCACGGACACTGGATCGGCAATCTCTGGTACCGACACCACAAGAACAGGTAACTCTGTGGTCCTTTCGAACATCCCGGGTGGTACTTACACCCTCGAAATTGAAAGTGTTACTTCAGGTTGTACAGAAACTTTCGAGTTTGATATCGATGATGCCACAAGCCCGATTGCGGCGGTTACCCCGTCAGCAACAGCAACACATGTGACCTACTGTTCTTCTGAAAATGGAGAAATCACCGTAGACCCTACAAACATCACAACGGCCGGTGGTTCCGGTAACTATACCTACAACTACTA
>JAVJQA010000041.1:0-161178 GCA_040218045.1 Marinoscillum sp. | reverse complement strand
TAATCTCTAGAATTATAAAGGCTATTAACAGCTTTTATCGGCACTTCTCCATCAAACTTGACCAATCAACTTTACTGATGAGAATTTGAAAATTGCTTTAAATGAAAGAGGCTATCCTTTTTGGACAGCCTCTTTTTTTGTTTAGGATCGATGTGGTGTTTCTTTCTTAAATTGTTTTTCGGAATGAGGAAATTGTATTGGTAGCTATTCACAGACTGTCTGATGACATTCCAAAAGGAACTGAACAGGCTATTTTGAAACAAGCGGGTTTAAAAACTTAAAGGATTGTAACTATTTCTGACTCAGAGATTTTTTCAGGGGCACTGACTCCATCCTCTTCCAAAACCGCTAAATAGAGCTAGATTGCATCAGCAATATTAGACTTTATTTCCTCCTTAGTAGCGCCAGCGGATGTGCACCCCGGAAGGTCAGGAACATAGGCCGAATACCCTTGACTAAATAACTGCTCATTTCCAGCGACCTTTTTTGTGGGACAGGTGGATTAACCTTAGCTCTAAAGTTATTCAATTGTTTTTAATTGAAAAAAGTTCTTTTCAGTGTCAGCTTACCTAAGCTAACTACAACTAGTAGATATAGTACTATCAATACTAGTGACTTGAAATAGCGATTAGTGAAACCCCTCACTAGCAATAGCCATTCAAAAAACCCTCATCACTAGCGATTGACTTAACCAATGCCTCAACCCACTTTTGCATTGTTGTTTAGAATGAATCTAAATAAGCAATTAGCAAATGAAGCACGTCCTCCTTATACTTTTTTCGTTCGCTCTTTTGGCGTCAACTTTTGGTCAGATTAGCTTATCCGGCAAGGTGACCGATCCCTCAGGACAAGGGATTCCTGGTATCACTGTTCTTATTGTTGGGAGTAGCTATGGAGTGTCTACTGATGCGGAGGGATTATTCAGGCTCGTTGGGTTAAAGAAGGGACAGCACACACTTCTGTTTTCTGGTATTGGGTTCCAGCAATTGGAAAAGGCTATTGATGTACAAAAGTCAGATCGTTTATCTCCAATAGCACTTAAAGAAAGTACCACTGAGCTGAATGCCGTACAGGTAGTAGGTAAATCTGAGGTGGCTGAAATGCGCGAAGTGCCATATGCCATCACTGCCATTGATGTGGCACCGCTTAAAGTACAAAACCTGGATGTCAATCAAATCCTTGGTACTGTTTCAGGAGTGAGAATCCGTGAAGAAGGTGGTCTGGGATCGAGCTTCAATTTTTCTTTGAACGGCTTTTCCGGCAACCAGGTGAGGTTTTTTATAGATGGCTTACCGATGGATCACTTTGGTTCTTCCTTATCACTCAACAATATCCCATCCAACCTGATCTCAAACATTGAGATATATAAAGGCGTTGTTCCTGTTCATTTAGGCTCCGATGCACTAGGCGGAGCCATCAATATCACTACCAATCAAAGCATTCGCAAATTTCTTGATGTGAGCTATTCTATTGGTTCATTTAACACACACAGGACCTCAATTGTGAGCCGCTACACTACCACAAGTGGACTTAGGGTCAATGCCAATGCTTTTTTTAATTATTCGGACAACAACTACGGCATACTGGCTGAAGTTGCTGATATAGAAACTGGAAAGGTAACAGAGCAGGAGGTAAAGCGATTTCACGATGCCTACCAGTCACAGACGGTTCAGGTAGAACTGGGTGTTACGGATAAGCCTTTCGCAGACCAACTGATGGTAGGCGTCATAGGCTCGAGTAATTATAAGGAGATCCAATCGGGGTACAACCTTACCAAAGTGGTGGGTGAAGCCTACAGTGAGGATCAGGCATTGCTAGGAACCTTTAAATATAAAAAGGACAATTTTTTTGTTAAAGGGCTTTCATTGACAATCAATGGCTTCACCAAATTCGGCAAAATTACGACTGTTGATACGAGTAGCTATGAATACAACTGGTTAGGTCAGCGCAATCGCAAAAAGCTTGGTACCACATCAGGAGAAATTGCCTGGTACAAAACGCAGTTCAGGTTCAATGACAAGGCATCCTCAGTCACTTCATTACTGTCTTATCAAATCAATCCGAACCAATCGGTTTCCATTAACAATACCTATTCTCATTTCTATCGCATAGGGAGTGACCCCCTTGGCCTGAGCGATCCGGTTGGGTTGAGTTCAGTACCATTTTCACAGCCTAACACACTTGAAAAAAACAACACCGGCATTTCATACAGTATCAACCTGCTGAAAGACCAGTTGAAAGTAGTCGGATTTGGAAAAATGTACTATTTGAACTCGGTTTCGAGAGAAGAGGATGGTTTTGGTGATGAAAGCGAAATCACGACCATTCGCAAAAAAGATCTGACCTATGGTTATGGATTTGGAGCCACTTATTTTCTGTTTACCGGCTTTCAGATCAAAGCATCTTATGAGTACGCTTATAGGCTGCCTGATGTGGTGGAACTGTTCGGAAATGGATTGCAACTTGAACCAAATGCACATCTGGAAAGTGAGCAGAGTCAAAATTACAACATTGGGATACTTAGCCAACAAACATGGGGCCGGCATCAGCTCATGTCAGAGGCATCATTCCTCTATCGATTGCCCAACAATATGATTCGCAACTATGCGGTAGGGAATACCAGCCACTACATGAACCTGGTGGATACTAAAGTCACGGGTTATGAACTTAACCTGAAATATGATTTTGACAGAAAGGTCAATGCTTCTATAAGTGGTACCTATCAGCCAATCGTCAACACTCAAAAATATGACCCGGTATCAGGGGGGACAAACTATTTGTATCAATCTCAAATTCCTAACGAGCCGATCCTGTTTGGCAATGCCCAACTAGGGATGACAATTCTCGATAATCCTGAAAAAGAGAATCGCTTGATGGTCAACTGGATGACCTCCTTTGTGGAGGCTTTCTACCTGAAATGGCCCGCGTATGGTAGTAAGAATAGCAAGGCTGATATCCCCCGACAAGTTTCACATAACCTGACTCTTTCATATAGCATGTTAGATGGCAGGTATAATGCATCAGTGAGTTGCACCAATCTTTTTGATGCATTGCTCTATGACAATTTTATGCTTCAAAAGCCTGGCAGGGCAGTCAGCTTAAAACTGAATTATTTCTTAAAGTAAAATCAACAACAGAAAATAAATCAATTAGACATGAATAAAATAAACTTTATAAAACTATTATCAATCACCTTGCTGGCTGGATGCATATCTGGCTGCGATCCTGATGATGAAGTCTCTACAGCTGAGGCCAACTATGTTATGTCATTGCGCACCCAAAATGCCAATGACGAGAGCGCAGATTACTACATCACTGTAGATGATTTGATGTCTGGCGAAATTAGTGCTTTCGGACAGGGGGTGGAGTTAATTGGCTGGAATTATAATGCCAAATTTAGAGACACCTACTTTGCCTTTGGTTATGATCTCAATGAGTGTATTGGCTATAAGCTGGATGGCGGTGAACTTATCTCTCAGGGTAAATTCGTTTTTGAGCGAATAGACGTAATGGAACCATTGGACAATGACTTTTTTCTAGGCATTGGTGCACCTTGGGGAGGTGGTTCTTATGATTGCAACCTCCAGGTGATTAGCATCGACGATATAGCTATTGACCATAATGTGGAGCATCCGATCTATGAGAGTTTCCACTATGTGGACTCATTGGATGAGCATGTACAGTTAAACTCTTGGCCAACTAGTGCATATTTAGATAACAATAAGGTTTTTGTGAGCTTTTATCCTTTACATGGCTCATCATGGAATACCCCCAATACTGATACGGCTTATGTGAGTGTGTTCTCTTACCCTGAACTGGAATACATCAAAACATTCAAAGATGACCGTACAGGCCCGATCGGTTACTATGGTGGTTCACCGGCCATTATGGAAAATGAAGTAGGCGATCACTTCTTCATATCTACAGGATGTAAAGCATGTGGATTTACGCAGGTAACCAAAACTTCAGGAATCTTAAAGGTTAACTCAGGTGAAACGGAATTCGATGAAGATTATTACTTTGACGTGGAAGGAACTACAGGTTATAAAGTGCTTTCTGGTACATATGTGGGCAATGGCCTGGCAGTTGCCCGTGTCATTGCAACTGATGTAGATGAGCAGGCTGCAGCTGTTAATTCCTGGGCTACATTCAGTGAAGTAACCCCAATCCTGAATGCTGCTGTGATAGACCTTGATGCAAAGACCCTTACCATCGTGGAAGATGTGCCTTTGCACGGTGGGCAATATAAGACACCTTATCTGGTAGAAGATGGCAAGGTGTACTTAAGTGTCAATACCGGTACTGAAGCAAATGTATATCAGGTGGATCCAGCCACAGGCACGGCCTCCAAGGGAGCCAAGCTTATTGGAAACCAGTTCCAGGCACTATTTAGAACTCATTAATTAATCAATGAAAGCAGTGAAGGTGAATTCAATGTCTACCTCTGCATGCTTTTTATATCAACCGACAATATGAAACAGATTATTAAAAGTGTATTGGGATTGTGTTTGCTGTTGGCTTTTGGCCAGGTATCTGCACATTATATTTGGATTCAGACTGCCGAGTCCGGCAAGCTCAACAAAGCCCATGAAGTAAAGGTATTCTTTGGAGAATATACTTATGGCGTGATCGAGGATCCGAATGGGGACAATTTTGCCAATGTAAAAAACTTCAAGCTTTGGGTGATGTCACCAACTGGAGAAAGGTCTGAGATAAACACAGTAGCTGGAAAAGAGGCTTACATTGGGGAATTCACCCCCAAAGAAAAGGGCACCTACACAGTCTTCCTCAACAATGATGAAATAGACGTAATCGATTATACCCAGTACGATTTTGGGATCTTTAAAACCCACTATCACTCCACTGCTAAAGTTGTGGTGGGTGAAGAAACCAAGGCTACTCAAGCGACCAACGAGACTGGAATGGTCGTGATCAATAGCTCCCATAATGCAGCGGCTATTGATGCAGAAGTAACCTTAAAAGTCCTATACAAAGGTCAGCCTGTGGATAAAGGCCAGGAGGTAGCAGTGTATGTGGCAGATATGTGGAGCAAAACACTCCATGCAGATGCCAATGGCGAAGTGAAGTTCAAACTTCCGTGGAAAACAACTTATACGGTAGAGACCACCAAAAAGGAAGAATTCCCGGGGACTTATAAAGGAGAAAATTACGAATTCATCTGGCACTGCGCCACTTATTCGATAGCACTTTAATGTTTTCACTAAGTACATATATGGCTTTTTTGGGGTTTTGGTTTTGTTATCAAACCTCCGGGAAAGCCATACTTGCTTCGCCCAATAAACTGGAGGGGGTAGCTAGGGCATACGCTACTCAAGCGGAGGCTATTGGCATAGTGTTAATGACTTTGGGCCTTCTAGTGAGTGTTATCACCTCGGGTTTTGGTTCTGGTATTTTTACCTACCTGATGATACTCACTTGCGTGTCAAGCCTTGTGATCATATTGGCTCCACTTGGTGTCATTAACCTCTCCAGGGCTACTGTACTGTCAACCGTTTCTCTCCTGATCGAAATGCTTTATTATGCCGGCAAATAGTAAACACCTCAGTGGACCAGTACAGCGAGCTGCCAAAATATCTGCTGGCTTTTTAGGCGGCTATTTTGTGACCAATAGCCTATTCATGACCCTTTCACTTTGGCTGGACCAGGCCAGTACAATGGTCACCCTGATTTTTGGTGGATTTATCGTATGGGCCGGGTTGATGGTATGTGCCTTTCTATTTAAAAATGGTTGGTGGGCCTGTCTCACATACCTGCTGGTTGCAGGTGTTTTTTCCTTGATCTTTTACATGCACCAACCTACTATTTGAAACATGGGTAACCGGATCTATAACGTCTTGTTTCATATGCATACGGTTAGTGGGTTGGTGATTAGTGTGGCCTTGTTTGTCATTTTCTTTGCCGGATCGTTGAGCTTCTTTAGAGATGATATCATTGCCTGGGAGCGAGACAAATCCGTGGCTCATGGGCAGCAGATGAATATCGACTATGATGCATTGCTTGATACGCTTGAGGCGAGGTACGGCGAGCTGTATGGTAGGGGAATAAACATTCGCCAGTCCCATCAGGAGAGAAATGTCATGATTTCACTCGACCCATCCCGGGACAGCCTGGCATCAGACAGGCAACTTACACGGGTGTTCACTTACTTGGATACAGAAACCTATGCCGAGGAAACTTACTTTTCTTCATATACCTTGGGTGAATTTCTCTATCGTCTTCATTTTTTTGCCCAGATCCCGTATCCATACGGATACTTTTTATCGGGGTTTGTAGCATTCTTTTTCTTATTCGCAATCATTACCGGAGTTGTTGTACACTGGCAAAAGATCGTTAGCAACTTCTATGTTTTTCGCCCATGGGCAAAACTTAAGACGGTTTGGACGGATGCTCATACTGCTTTGGGACTCATTGGGCTTCCATTTCAGTTTGTGTTTGCCGTGTCTGGTGCAGTGCTCATCATTGGCACTTCAGTGATGCTGGCACCGGCAAGTTCTCTGATTTATGACAATGACAGTGGCCGGATGTACCGTGAGTTAATGGATCAACCTGAGCCTGCTGATTTTCTCCAATCCAAACTCAACAACCCAGTTTCGTTGAATCCATTAATCCAAAAGGCTAAAGCGTTTTGGGGAGACGCCAACTTAAGCCGTGTTCTCATTGAAAATTATGGAGATGAAAACATGCGTGTGATTTTGGAAGGCAGACCAAAAACAAATCAATCATTTGCTGGGTTGGGTCGGGTTGTTTTTGATGGGAAGGGCAATCAATCAACTGCCACCAAATCATCATCATTGAACTATAAGGTAGGTGCTGACCAAACAATAAGACGACTTCATTTTGGTGACTTTGGAGGGTATGGCTTGCGTGTGGTTTATTTCGCTTTTGGCATTATCTCCTGTTTTGTGATTCTTTCAGGGGTTTTGATCTGGGTAGAAGCGAGGGACAAGAAAAGCAATGCTGTATGGAAGCGAAAATCCAATCAGTGGATCGGCCACATTTTCATGGCTATTTCGCTGACCATGTACCCCATTACTGCCATGACCTTTAGTATGGTCAAGCTGTTTAGGGATGATAGCATTGCTACTCCCCATGTATGGATTTATAAGGTTTATTTTATCTCATGGTTGTTGCTTTCTGCTCTGTTTGCCATCAAGCAGGACAATTTTTTTACCACGAGGTACACACTGCTGATGGGATCGATTTTAGGATTTCTGGTTCCCATTGTCAATGGGTTGGTTTCAGGCAACTGGCTTTGGAGAACGTTTAATGAGCCACAACTACAAATCTTTGTGGTCGATGCGTTTTGGTTGCTTACCCCGTTAATCACCTTGATGATTGTGTTGAAAATGAAAAAACCTTCAAAAAATCCAGCACGCAAATGGACAACATAACAAGAAAGTCAAACATCAGTCAAAAAGAAAATTGCCACCTGATATTTCTGGTTATTTTTGTCGGGTATGAAGGTAATGTATCGATTGTCTGATAAAGGTCAGCCCAAACCCAAACTCCCCCAGGCAACTAAGGAATATTGTTTGAGAAATGCAATGGCCTCTTTTCCGAATTCAGAGATCTTCGTATTTGCGGATAATTGTGAAGCTCAAACCATAGCTATGATTGAATCATTGGGGTTAAAATGTATCCCTATTACCCTAGGAAATTCTGGTTCTTTACGCCATGCCATCAGTTATGCAGTCAATCAATATGATAATAATGAAGGGGTCTATTTCCTGGAAGACGATTACCTACATTTACAAGGATCTGAAAAGCTTATGCTCGAAGGCCTGGAGATATCGGACTATGTGACCCTCTATGACCACCCGGATAAGTATGCTGACTTTGACGGCAAGATCAATCCACAAGTAACAGATCAAGGTGAACAGACGATACTGATGAAATCGGATTCAAGTCACTGGAAAGTAACAAATTCCACCACCATGACTTTTGCTGTGAAAGTAGGTACGCTGAAGGAAGACCTCTCGGTTTGGTTCAAACATACTAAACGAAAAGTACCTGCAGATAAGCGAATATTCAGCCACCTGCAAAGTACCGGCAAACTAAAATACCGCCTGTTTGGCAAAAAGAGGAGATTGATCGTATCTATTCCAGGCAGTTCTACCCATTGTGAAACCGCATTTTTAACACCACTTACAGATTGGAGTAAGGTCTGAGGGAAATATTAGCAATCACTACTACTAGTGAATTACTACTACGAGTAGTGATTCATTTTTTGCCTACCTATAGCGATTGAATCCTGTGCACTTTTGAGTCAACTTTGCACTTATTTAGAATAAATCCAAATAACAAATCAAACAAGATGCAAAAGCTAAAGGGAAATACTTTATGGGTACTGATCGTATCTGTGATGTTTATAACCTCGTGTGGAGAAGAAGCCGAGGATCCAGGGGTAACTCTTGAGGTACCTACTACATATGATTTTACTCGTGATGGAGCAACCTCTGTGGACTATTCAGGTCAGACAGCTCGTCTTGATATGTTGGCAGAATTGAAGGCCTATATTGGTACAGCAAATGATGGTTCAGAACTCTCTCAGGAGAAATTGCTCAATATGTTTTCCAACGAAAATGCACCATTTTCAACTTCCGAATTAAACGAAAGTGGAAAGCAATTGGAAAACAAGACCTTTGATTCAGACATCAACTTTTTTAAAGGAGTACTTGTTTCTGCTGCTGCTGCTAGTACTGCAACAACAAATGCATCTCAAGGACAGGGTGGTTTAATTGCCAGGGGAGCTGACCGGATGATCCTTGTGGATGAGAAAGGTTGGGAATACACCCAAATCATCGAAAAGGGCCTAATGGGAGCAACTTTTCTCAACCAGATCTACAACGCGTACTTAACTGACGCCAAGATAGGTGATGGTGTAGAAAACACTGAGCTGGAAGAAGGGAAGAATTACACGGCTATGGAGCATCACTGGGATGAAGCGTTCGGTTATTGGGGCGTCAATGCACAGTTTGACGAAGATGGAGAAAATAGGTTTTTAGGAAATTACACTTACGGACGTGAGGCGTATTTGGGAAGTGCTACCAAGCTAAAGGACGCATTCCTAATAGGCAGAACCGCGATTGTCAATAAGGCTTATGACATTAGAGATGAACAAAAAGAGATCATCTACACAGAATTTGAACTCATAGCCGCAGCTACGGCGATCCATTACCTGAATGAATCAATTGCGGATCTAAGCGGCGATGATCTTGGGAGCCTGTTTCACCATGCTTCTGAAGGTTACGGTTTTGCCATGGCCCTTAAGTATAGCCCACAAAGAAGTATAAACAGTAATCAGCTTGATGTAGTGTTGAATACTGGATTTGGTACTGATGGTGATTTCTGGGAAATAACTGTTGAAAGTTTGACTACAGCTAAGGAAACGATTGTTGGGGCATACCCGGATCTTGCGGATATTGCTGACGAACTTTAAAATAGAGTCCTTTCGATGAGGTTATTGCTCCTACTATTATCGGTTTTGTCTGTGCTGATGTCTTGTACATCAGACAGTAATCCTTTTGGTAAAATGAATGATTTTGACCAGGGGCCAATGCTTGAAAACCTGGGCAATAACCTCATTGTACCCGCCTACGCGGAATTATCCTCAACTGCAGAATCTCTTAAAATATCTGCACAAACATATACGTCTGCACCCTCAGTGGAGTCTCTGGGGACACTACGATCTTCATTAAAGTCTGTCAGGCTTGCTTGGCAATATTGCAGTCCATATCAGTTTGGCCCGGCAGAATCACAGGGCCTGGCAGGGTTGGTTAACATTTATCCGGTTGACACCTTCCAAATAAAGAGCAATATTGAAAATGGTGACTATAACCTAAATACATTGTCCAATGCTGATGCGAGAGGCTTTCAGGCACTTGGCTTCTTGTTATATAAGCCAAACCTTTCAGATTCAGAGATTGTCGCAAGCCTTTCGGCTGATGAAGCCAGTTATATCAATGAGATTGCCGATTTGATCGCCCAAGTTTCTGCTTCGGTTCATAATGCATGGTCAGCAGATGGAGGGAATTATCTTGGCACGTTCACTTCACCGGATTCCTATGGAGTGAATGTTGGCAGCTCGGTTGGCAAACTGATCAATGCCATGAACCTCGACTATGAACGCAATACACGAGATGGAAAAATCGGTATACCCGTTGGAATCCGTTCGCTGGGAGATCCCATTCTTCATGCTTCCGAGGCATATTATGCAGGGTACTCTTTGGAATTATTTAAAGAAAGCATTCAGGCATATTACCAATTATTTCTGGGAGGCGAGGATGTTGGTTTTGATGACTATCTGAAAGGAATAGAAGCTGTTACCACAGAGAACAGTGATCTTTCGGATAGGATCAGCAGCCAGTTTGTAAGCATTCAAAACTCAGCCGAACCACTTAAAGACCCACTGCCACAGCAGATTGAGGACAACAAAGAGCAGGTACAGGCAGTCTTTGCCGAAATGCAGCAATTGGCTGTTTTGTTTAAAACCGATATGGCTTCCCAACTCGGCGTGGTGATCACTTATCAAGACAATGACGGTGACTGATGCCACTCTCCAGGACATACATAGCAGATCATTTAGTTAATAAGAAGGTTACCATTGCTCCACTGGTAACCTTTCGGGTTTTATTTGGCCTGTTAATGCTTGTATCCGTTATTCGGTTTTGGGTCAATGGTTGGATACACGCATTGTATGTAGCTCCTAAGGTGTATTTTCCATTTATCGAGGGGATACAACCACTATCTGGTACAGGAATGTACTTTGTTTTTGCGGCTTTGGCACTCTTTGCTGCTTTTATCGCCTTTGGCCTATGCTACAGGATTTCTGCCATCAGCTTTTTTTTGCTTTTTACCTACGTAGAGCTCATTGACAAGTCCAACTATCTGAATCATTACTATTTCGTCAGCCTTATTGGATTCTTATTGATTTGGCTCCCGGCAAATGGAGATTTTTCTCTAGATGTTAAACTAGGTCTTAGAAAAAAGCTCGACTTGATTCCTATTGGTTTTATCAATATCCTAAAGTTTCAGGTAGGTGTACTTTACTTATTTGCGGGTATTGCAAAAATAAATCCTGATTGGCTACTCAGGGCTCAACCCATGAAAATGTGGCTATCGGCCAATGCCTATAAACCGGTAGTTGGGTGGCTGTTTCGTTATAAAATCACGGCATTTGGGTTGAGTTGGATCGGCATGATTTATGACATCACCATCCCCTTTTTCCTATCCAAGAGGAGCACCAGATTCATTGCCTATGCAGGTGTCGTCCTTTTCCATTTGATGACCTGGTGGCTTTTCCCAATAGGGATGTTTCCTTTCATAATGATCGCCATCACGACCATATATTTTTCCCCTGAAACTCATGACCGCTGGTTAACTGCTCTTAAACACCTGTTTCGATGGCAATCCAGAAGTGAAAATGGACAATATCTTTTTAATCAACCCTTGAAGTTTATCTTTGCGGCCTTTGTGGTGCTGCAGGTCATTTTACCCATGAGATATCTCGCATATCCTGGGGATTTGTTCTGGACAGAGCAAGGATATCGCTTTTCGTGGAGGGTGATGCTCATGGAGAAAGCAGGACAAGCGACATTTTTCGTTAGTGATCAGGGTAAAGAAGGAGAGTCCGTAGTTGCAAATTATGAGCACCTGACCCCACAGCAAGAAAAGATGATGGCAACTCAACCAGACATGATCGTTCAGTTTGCCCGTAAACTTGAGACTATTTATCTAAAAAATGGAATGAGTGACCCGGTAGTGAGGGCAGAAGTTTACGTCACGTTAAATGGGAGGCCGAGTAGGTTGTTCATTAATCCACATACAGATCTGACAGAAGTGAAAAATGATTGGAGTCATAAAGATTGGGTATTAGCAAATGATTAGACTGTGGATCATACTTGGTTTGTGCTTATTGTCGAGGATACTTGCGGCCCAGTCAGTAGAAGGCATGGTAACAGACGAAAATGGTCAACCCGTGACGGGGATGATCTTTTTGGATGGGTCAGGTATGAAAGTGGAAATCTCAGCTTCTGGCACTTATCAAATCAGCGGAATCCAACCCGGAAGTTATAAGGTCGTAGCTTTTGTCCAGGGGTATGAAACCAAATCACAGTTTGTGAACATTTCGGATGACACTGCCCTGAAAATCAATTTTGTAATGGTCGAACTCAAGACGGAGCTCAATGAAGTTACAATAGAAGATACACGGTCCGAAGAATTGGGTATTGGTTGGTTACAATCTGTATCTGGTTCGGCAATATATGAAGCAAAGAAGACAGAACTTATAGAGGTATCTCAATTGATTGGTAACAAGGCAGCCAATGTAGGCCGCCAGGTCTACGCTCGCGTGCCAGGATTAAATATTTGGGAAAGTGATGGTGCTGGGATAAACCTGGGGATAGGTGGCCGTGGTTTGAACCCCAACAGGACCTCTAATTTCAATGTTCGTCAAAATGGCTATGACATTTCGGCGGATGCTTTGGGTTATCCGGAAAGCTACTATACACCACCTGTGCAGGCATTGGAGCGCATAGAGCTTGTAAGAGGTGCTGCCGGTTTGCAATATGGTACCCAGTTTGGTGGCATGCTCAACTTTGAGTTTAAAGATGGGCCGAAGGATAAAAAGATTGAGGTTGACGCAACACAAACCATTGGTTCATTCGGTTTATTCAATTCATTTAACAGCATTGGTGGCACAGTTGGCAAGGCCAATTACTATAGTTTCTACCAGTACAAGACAAGCGAAGGTTGGCGGCCCAATTCCCAGCAGGATCAGCACAACCTGTTTGGGTCAGTTCGATACAGTTTTAATGCATTTCTGGATGTGACAATCGAGCATACACACATGACCTATCTGGCACAGCAGCCAGGTGGGTTGACCGACTTTGAGTTTTACCAGGACCCACAGCAATCCAAACGTGAGCGCAATTGGTTTGATGTAGGCTGGGACCTTTCTGCCATGGAGTGGAATTACAGAGTGTCTTCTAGACTAAAATTTAACAACCGGACTTTCAGGCTTTCGGCCAATCGCTATGCAGTTGGAAATTTAGGACCTATAAATAGGCCTGATGATCCTGAACAAAATAGAGACTTGCTCAAAGACCAATATCATAATTGGGGAAATGAATTTCGTGCTGTATTTCATTACCCTTTACTCGATCAAAGGTCTATATTGTTGGTTGGTAATCGCATTTATTCTGGGAAAACGCTACGAGAGCAAGGAGAGGGGAACAACCATTTTGGCCCCGAATTTGATTTTCAAAACCCTGATGAACCCGGCGATTCAGATTATCAATTTCCCAGTCAGAATATTGCATTTTTTGCCGAAAACATTTTTAACCTGACACCAAAGATTAGCGTTACGCCAGGGTTGCGTTATGAAAACATCAATACCGATGCGTCGGGTTATTATTATGACAGACGGCAGGATCTTGCTGGCAATATTATTTATGAGGAGCGCATAGAGGAAAACAGGGCTAAAAGGAGATCATTCACTCTATTTGGAATGGGATTAAGCTACAAGCATGCTGAAGTGGCGGAGCTTTATGCCAACTTCTCACAGAATTTCCGGGCCATCAATTTCAATGACATTCGTGTAGACAATCCCTCTTTGGAGGTTGATGAAAATATCACCGATGAACGTGGGTTTAATGTTGACTTAGGGTTGCGGGGGACAAAACCCGGGTTCTTCAGATATGATGTGTCCCTATTCATGCTTTCCTATAAAGACCGGATAGGAAGTGTGTTGAGAAAGGAGCCTGACCCGAAGTTCAATTATCTTGTAGATCGCACTTTCAGGTTTAGGACAAACATTGCGGATGCAGCAATTGTAGGTTTGGAGACTTACATAGAGGGTGATTTATTACAGCTTTTTATGGATAATAAGGTCAATGAGAGTTTAATGGCGTTTCTGAATTTTGCAGCCATCCAATCCAAATATTTGAGCAATGCAGAGGCAGGAATCGAAGGAAACAAGGTGGAATTGGTTCCACCCATCAATATCAAAACTGGCTTAACTTATAAGAAGAATAATTTCGGAGTTTCTTTTCTTTATACTTATGTGATGGAGCATTTTTCGGACGCATCCAATACGGATAGTACGCCCCCTGTGCCTACTGCTGTGGAAGGGATCATTCCTTCTTACTTTGTCATGGACCTTTCAGTTGATTATACCTACAAGTTTTTGCAACTAGAAGCTGGAGTCAATAACCTGACCAATGAGTATTATTTCACGAGAAGGGCAGCGGGCTATCCCGGGCCAGGTATTATTCCTGCAAATCCACGAAACTTCTATTTGGGAATTGGAGTCAGGTTTTAATCCAGAAAGGCATTAGGATACTAAAATCTTAGATATTGTATTAGTACATCCCTTATAATGTCTCTATTGCAAGAATCCTGTTTTGGAGACAAAGTCCCAAATCACAATACCCAGGCTCACCGAAATGTTCAAAGAGTGCTTGGTGCCATATTGGGGTATTTCTAAAACCACATCGGAATCTGCCACCACCTGATCATTCACGCCAAAAACTTCATTTCCAAAAACGAATGCATATTTCTGATCAGAAATGGGTGAGAAATCTGAAAGAGAGGTGCTTTTATCTGCTTGTTCTACAGACACCACTACATAATTCTCCGATTGGAGTCTTGCGATCAGGTCATGAATGCTTTCATAGTGCTCCCAGGTTACTGTTTCAGTGGCACCCAGAGCGGTTTTGTTGATGTCACGATGCGGAGGTTTTGCAGTGATTCCACAGAGGTATATTTTTTCCACCCTGAATGCATCAGATGTACGAAAAGCGCTTCCCACATTATTCATGCTTCTGATGTCATCTAAAATGATACAAGCATTGAGCTTCTTTGCTTCCGCAAATTCTTCTGGTTCCAATCGGCCAAGCTCTTCATTTTTAAGTTTTCGCATGCGCTCGTATTTCTTTAATATTGCAACTTATTTCACCTCAAAATTACCACGAATTCTCCACGATGGCCAAAGCAAAGAAAAGTTCGGAAACCCCGCTAATGAAGCAATACAATGCCATCAAGGCCAGGTATCCGGGTGCACTGCTGCTGTTTCGGGTCGGCGACTTCTATGAGACTTTCGGCGAAGATGCTGTTAAAGCAAGCAAGATATTGGAAATCGTCCTGACCAAGCGAGCCAACGGGTCTGCATCTCATATTGAGTTGGCTGGCTTTCCACATCATTCACTGGACACCTATTTACCGCGACTAGTAAGAGCAGGCAATCGTGTGGCCATCTGTGACCAGCTGGAAGACCCCAAATCCGTGAAAGGGATCGTGAAGCGTGGAGTCACCGAGTTGGTCACTCCGGGGCTCTCGCTCAATGACAATGTCCTGGAGCAAAGGCGAAACAACTTTCTGGCAGCGGTGCATTATGGAGAGAAAGCGTGTGGTGTGTCATTTTTAGACCTGTCTACAGGTGAATTTTTAGTGGCAGAAGGGACTGAAGACTATATCGAAAAACTTGTCCAGGGATTTCAACCTTCCGAAATACTCTATTCAAAAGCGGAGAAAGTCCGGTTTGAGCAATCCTTTGCCAATGACTACATCAATTTTCATCTCGAAGACTGGATCTTCAGCCTGGAGTATGGGTATGAAAAACTTACACGCCACTTCAACACCAACAACCTCAAAGGTTATGGAGTAGAAGAAATGAAGCTGGCAATCATCGCAGGCGGTGCCATTCTCTTTTACCTGGAAGAAACGGAGCACAAGGAAGTAAAGCACATTGGTCAATTATCACGCATAGATGAGCAGCAGTATGTTTGGTTGGATAAGTTTACTATCAGAAACCTGGAGTTGGTTCATCCTAGTCAGTCGGACGGAACAGCACTGATTGATATCATGGACAATACCCAGACTCCTATGGGTAGCCGATTGCTCCGCAAATGGATGGTGCTTCCTCTCAAGAACAAGGAACAGATTGATCGCAGATTGTCCACCGTGGAAGCTTTCATTGAGGAGGATGAAGTGCTTCATGAAGTGAGCGCATTCCTCAAGCAAATCGGTGACCTGGAGCGACTGATTTCTAAAGTAGCAACAGGCAGAATCAATCCACGCGAATTGGGGCATCTTAAAAAGAGTCTCAATCAAATTGCACCAATTAAAGAACAACTTAAGAAGTCGGGAAATGCGGTATTTGCCCAGCATATTGATCAGCTTAATGAGTGTGAGGCATTGCTCACCAATATAGAGGAGGCTCTAAAAGAAGACGGGCCAATCAACGCCACTCAGGGAAATATCATAAAGGATGGGGTCAATGAAGAGTTGGATGAACTCCGAAAGCTGGCATTTTCTGGCAAGGATTATCTCAAAGGAATACAGGAACGCGAGACTGAGCGGACAGGTATTTCTTCATTGAAGATTGCTTATAACAAAGTGTTTGGATACTACCTGGAAGTAACCAATTCCCATAAAGACAAAGTGCCCCAGGAGTGGATCAGGAAGCAAACCCTCGTGAATGCAGAAAGATACATTACTGAAGAGCTGAAAGTTTACGAAGAGAAAATCCTCAACGCGGAAGGTCAGATTTTTGTGATTGAGCAGAAGCTCTACACAGAGCTAGTCTCTTTCGCCACAGAGTATATTGAAGTAATTCAGCAAAATGCCAGAACGATAGCGGCACTCGACTGTTTGACGGCCTTTGCATTTTTAGCAAAGCGCAACAGCTATGTGAAGCCGCACATTACGGATGAGTTTTCATTGGACATCAAAGAAGGTCGCCACCCGGTAATTGAGCAGAATATGCCACCGGAGGAAGACTACATTCCCAATGATGTATATCTGGATGACGAGAGCCAGCAAATCATGATCATTACTGGCCCCAACATGGCTGGTAAATCTGCTTTGCTGAGGCAGACAGCTTTGATTGTGTTGATGGCACAGATGGGGAGTTTCGTTCCTGCCGGCTATGCACGGGTCGGATTGGTTGATAAGGTATTTACCCGGGTAGGAGCTTCGGACAATCTCTCCAGGGGAGAATCTACCTTTATGGTAGAGATGACGGAAACGGCAAGCATCCTCAACAATCTTAGCAATCGCTCCCTGGTGCTGATGGATGAAATTGGTCGCGGTACTAGTACCTATGATGGCATTTCCATTGCCTGGTCTATTGTCGAGTACCTACACAATCATGAGCAGTTTAAGGCAAAGACGCTTTTTGCTACTCACTATCATGAGTTGAATGAACTTACGAATGATCTGCCCAGAGTGAAAAACTTCAATGTGGCTGTAAAGGAGCTGGAGAGTAAGATTATTTTCATCAGGAAGTTGCAAGCAGGAGGCAGTGAGCACAGTTTTGGGATTCATGTGGCCCAACTAGCTGGGATGCCCAATAAGGTAGTGATTCGTGCAAACACAATTCTGAAGCATCTAGAAGCTGATAAATTATCAGAAAATGAACGGGAAAAACTTGCAGAGGTACCCAGCAGCCAATTTCAGTTGAACCTGTTTGAGTCAGATCCACGGTTTGAGCAAGTGATGAAACTCCTGAGAGAAGTTGACATCAATACCATTTCGCCAGTTGAGGCCCTCTTGAAAGTAAATGAAATGAAGGAAGTACTCAGGCAGAAATCTTAGGCTGCCTTAGACACTTGATCCCGCGATAATTGAGCAGTCAACTCATCTACAATTTTATTGATTGCGTGAGTCTTTGAATTGAGTTCATAGAATGGTCTTTGGATAGGTGTCTGATCACTGTTCCTGGATTTTCAGGGCACAGAGGAGTTCGGTTGGCATCTCACTGTTTTCGGTTAAATGGTTCATGGTAATTGGGTTGATGCTCCCTGGTTACTAAATGGGATTGTTGACCGGATTTTAATCAATTAACAATTTTTCAATTAGTTCTGATGGTTCAACGCAAACTCATAGGCTGAGATGATTGAATTGATTTCAGAAAGGCTTGTGAGATATTTTAATCCGTCAATTTTAGCAGTATGACGTTCCAAATGGTTTTTCACTTTGTAAGCACAAGTACGGGCAATATGGAGATCCTCTACATTCATCGTATGAAGATTCATCTCAAAATCATTAGGTAGACTGTTCAGGTTCATGGTTGGATGGTTAAAAAATTAGTTTTGACAAAACGTTAACAAACAGGTTAAATAATCATCAAATACTTAAATCACTTTGTTAAAATAGTGCATATATTATGAATTACACAATAATATTCTACCAACACTAAATTTTCAAAGAAGTACTACTTCTTTTTATAGATGTATAGTTTTTGTAAGGTATAAGTGTTGTGTTCGCTTAAAGTAAAGAAGCTTCCTGTGCGATCAAAAGTAATCGCCTCACCCTGAGGTTCTTGAATATAGTTTAGTCTGCAATCAGGACCATTCCTCATTCGGCTTATCGTTGATTTATCAGACGCGGACCAATAGAATATAGCATCATAATTTTTGAGCAGAATTTCTCCTGACCTGCTGATGTCACCTCCAGTAAACTGCGTCAATTTGATCTCGGCTTGTGGCTCAATGGTTTGCTCCCCTACTGAGAAGGGAAAAGAGTAGATGAGTCCATTTTCATCACGTTTACTCACGATGATCAGCTCACCAGTCTGATGGTCAAACATTAGTGTTTCTGCATCCCGAGAGCCATTCTGATAGGTGATTTTCATTTGCTCCCATTCTTCCAGACCAATAGTGATCGAGTCGTTTTGGCCCAATAAAGGTTCCCTGAATTTGTAAATATAAACCACAGGTCTCGTAGCTCTATTGTCCCCAATGTCGCCAACATAAAGGTATTTGTGATCTATTGTGATGTCCTCCCAGTCTACATTGACGACTCCTTCCAGACGGACAGTTATCCGGATCTGTCCCTTTTGATCAATCAAATACACCGAGGGATAACCTTCACTATCATTGTGAGTCCAGAAGTGACCCGGGTTTTGAACGGAATGGGCCAGTCCTGATGCCTCTATCAAACGTTTATCTGTAACAGTGCCAGCAATCTCACCGGTTTCGAAATAGGTAGAATCCATCGGAATTTCACCCACTCTTGAGTCTCTGGTTTGACATGACCAACTGGCTAGTACGTATAGGGAAAAGAGGAGCGTCGTTCTGTAAATCATTAATCGCTGTTTCACCGCAAAGTAACCAAGTTCTTCTCTTTTGCCGATCAGTGATCGATATCTATATAATTAATGAAAGGTTATATTTTGATTGAATACTTCTTGCGGATCTGGTTTTTGGTTTTGATAGGTTATGGTTTATGATGTGGTATGGTTGTTCAGGAGGTTAATGATACTTTGGTTCATTATTAATAGTGGTGAAGCCAATCAGTCTATAGGAGATCGTTTTATTACTAACGCAGAATTAGAAGGTTTCGGAATTAGCAAAATTGTCAGAGAGCGGCTGGTAAAGGACAAGGTGGTAGAACGATGAGCTTATTGTGATTGTCCTAATCTGTTGATTGCAGGTGTAGCCGAGGATCCACGATTTGAGTGGATCCTCAAATAGCGTCCAGACTTAAGAGTATCAAAAGTTGTTATTTGATCGAATACTTATAGATCCGCTCGCCTTTGTAATTTATAAACTCAAAGAACAGAGAATCCTTGGTTATTGCGGAAGATAAAAAACCCTGGACCGACGTTGAGAACAATGTAGACTCCAGGTTGCCAGTAGGTCTCACCTCAGAACCCGCTCCCGAAACAAAGTGGTGGGTCACTTTATTCGTAGGCTTAAGATGCTGCAGATCATGCTCGTGTCCAGCGAGATAGACATCTACCTGATGGTTTTCAAAAATTGGCTCCAAGTGATTTCTCACATAGTTATCATCGTCAATGCGCTTACCACCAGTATAAAGCGGATGATGACCGACCACTATTTTCCAGTCAAATGCATTTGCCAATAAACTATCTATCCATTGTAGTTGCACAATAGTATCCTGACCGTTTACTTTTTCACTATATTTTTCTTCATGGTAATACTCATCATTGAGTGGTGAGGTGTCAATAAATAGGAACCTCACAGTAGCACCTTCATCCGTCGTAATGTCTTTATGAAAATACCTTGACGGCATATTCCATCTTCTACTGACATCAGTATAGTCTATCTCTGCCTGCGCACTGCCTCGATAGTCGTGATTGCCAAGTACAACGTACCAGTCACAGTTAAGTGAATGATTGGAGTAGACCTCTTCAAAAGAAGTTTGCCATTGTGGATCCTGAGTGCTGGCCACTCCATTGGGATAAAAGTTATCTCCTGTTGAGATAATAAACTCTGGTTCTATAACTTCGGCAGCTTTGCCCATCATATCAGCCAGGGCTTGCTGTCCAAGCTGCCCCTTTCTACCCCAGTCACCTATGGTGTAGATGTAGTAAGCGTCTTCAATTTCACGGAAATCTTTACCTACTGTAAATGAAGTGTCGGATTGTTTTTGGGGTTGCTGACAAGCAACCAATGCGATGAAGCAGCAGAAGTATATAAGTTTTTTCATGTGCTGGAAAGTGAAGAAAATTAATGGCCAACCTAATACGTTGGCCATTCTGTAATTGAAAAATGAATCTATTGTGTGATTACTTTTTCGAACTTTGTCCAATCAAAGATTTCGAAAGTTTTGTTATCCGACATAGCCACAAATAATCCGTTCGGAAACTCTGACCCAAGCGAATCGGAGGTAACTTCTGATCCGTCACTTGACATAGCAGAAACCGGTATCTCCATTATCAATTCATGCCTATGAGGATTGTCCGAAGTGCCTTCCCTGGGGAAAACCATGAATGAATTGGCGCCCTGATTGGATACGAGAATATAGCCTGTACTGTCGGTTTTTTTATAGATAGAAATGCCTTCTCTATCATCCACAAATCCGCCAAGGCCGAATACGGACAGTTCTTCATTTCCCATCTCCGGATCAGCATAATATTTGTGAATCCCATAGTATTCATCAGAGTAATACACATAACCCAACTCCGCGTCTACAGCTACTGCCTCGATTTCCTTAGTCCCGCTGAATTTCCCAAATTTGCGACTCAACGAGCCTTTAAACCCTGTGGAGTCTGCCTGAAGTACGTACTGATATAAATAGTCATCTGTAACATTCAGCTCCTTTCTACTGATGATTGCGAACAAGGCAGAATCCTGGGGCCGCTTGTATAGCGCAACTCCCATCACCAGATTGTTCGTTAAATCGTCTTCAAATACAAGTATACCACCGCTATCCAAAGGAGTCAATTCTGGAAGTTTAAAAACCCTAAGTTGTCCTCTACCACGCTCCGTACATACGGCCACATCAATCAACACGCCATTAAATGGCACCTGATAGGCAATATCCACGTTGTTTGGCCGATCCAAAGGATAAGCCTGGATAGAGTCAATACGCTTACCAGTGAGCGTAAATGCATAAAGACCTCCATCCACTTCATGCTTGTCAGTACCGTAAATGATACTTTGTGATGGATCCTGCGGATTTACCCAAATCGCAGGATCATCACTATCATAATTTACCTGATCAGTTATGTAATCAGGGGTAATAGGTTCAATGACATTTTTGGAGTTTGGTTGGCAACTCAAAAACACCAATCCAATTAGAATTATAAGTAGACGCATGTTAATCTTCAATTAGTATGAATGGAGCTGCACCACTGAATAGCTCGTCCCCAACTTCGTAATGATCTTCGTCGATGGTGGACATGAAAGTGATTGTGAGATCACCATCATCATCGATACTATATTCTGCCTCTACTATGAAATCCACTTCTTCACCGTCTTCATTGTAGTATGACCCTTCAAGCGCTAACTCGCCATCCTCAGCATCATAGTCTGCCTCTATTTCTATTACCAGATTTTCTGTGTCGGTTTTTATCTCGCCATTTTCACATTCTGTTACTTCTTCTTGTTCATTTAGCTCAATTTCAATTTTCATCTCTTCAAACTCAAATTCAAACTTTATTTCTCCAGTAATGTCTAAAAAGGAGAGCTCTGCAAGGTCGGCTGAAACGGATCCGAAAACCTCCTTAAATCTCTCAAAATCTGATTCATTGATTTCAAGAACCCATTCTCCAGCCACATCATTGTCAAGAATCCCATACTCGAATTCATTGGCATCACTAAAGACCACATTGGCGGAAGTTGCTATGTTGGAGATGATAAACTTGAATTCACCATCTTCGGCTTCAGTATCTTCTGGCAAACCGAAATTGACAACAACCTCAAACTCTTCCGGGACTGTACCCAGATCAGGGTCAACGGGAATGGTAATAGTGTTGGCAGTGAAAGCTATCTCACGCTCGAATACACAATCGTCCTCTTCAAATTCATAAATGATCTCATCAATTGCAGCTCCCGCAAAATCACCCTCACCTTCTATTTCATAGGTCAGCATAATTTCGGTGGAGGGTAGGGCTCCTAAGTAGTCTGCAAAGGAGATTTCGATATCATAGTCCTCGGCATCCGCCAGATCAGCACCTTCTTCGGCTATCTGAAGTCTAAGCGGAAAATTGGTATCATTGATCTGCGTATCAGGCTCATCAAAAGCGCAAGCGGTTAAAAGTGCAACCGTCAATAAGTATATTATATAGTGTAGTTTCATTGTTGTTTAGGATCAAGTGATTAGAAATTGAATTTTACACCAACACGCGACCACCAGGAGTAAAACTCCCTTTGAAGGATCATTTCCTCATCTCCAATGTAAGATTCAAACGGAGCGTTGGTAATGTTGAGAAATTCTGCGAAAACGTTGAAGTTTTTGTTGATCTGATAGTTGGCGCTAGCGTCCAATTGGAGTCGTTCTTTGATATAAATTTCATCACCATCGTCTATTTCATCGATGTAGCTACCAGTATAGTTGCCTGAAATCCTGGCTGTAAAACCTTTCAATCCATATGATAAGCTCAAGTTCCCAACATGAGTAGCCTGACCCGGAAGTTTAATTTCCACGGTTTCATCTGACCCCTCTTCTACGTTAAGCTCTGCTGTGGAGCTCGTATAGGTATAATTGGTATAGATGCCTATGCCTGATAGAAAGCCTGGCAAGAAGGTAAGGTTTTGCTGATAGGCGATTTCGATACCTGATAATGTAGCCTGCTCACCATTAATATCCTGCGTCAATTCCACATCTGTACCAAAGTCGATACCGTTGTAGCTACCTGTTTCAAAAGTTCTGCTATAGATAAAATTGTCCAGGTTTTTGTGAAAAACACCAGCAGAAAGCACACCGACTGTACCAAAGTAGTGATCAACCATCAAGTCCAGATTCACTGCTGAAACCGGTTTCAATTCAGGATTTCCAATAGTACCTTCACGATCGCCAATATTGATCTCCTGTGATGGGATGATCGACTCAAAATTGGGGCGTGCATAAGAGGTTGTAGCTGCGAGCCTCAAATTCGTGAATTTGTCCAGTGCATATCTTAAGTTGATTTGTGGAAGCACAAATGAATATTCCGTAGAGCCTTTTTCAGGAACGATTTCATCCAGATCCCCTTCTTCATCAAAATACACCGTATTGTAGGAGTACTCTACGTTCGTTTGCTCAAACCTTACTCCGGCAATGGCCTGAAGTTTACCAAAGGAAATATCCGTCATAAGATAAGCCGCGAATACATCTTCTGAAGCTACATAGCTTTCTACGGCCTCATCTACGAGTTTATCCTCTGTGTTTAATTCAAATCCATTTTGGTTGCTGTTGAAGAAGCGGATTACCTTATCCATATCGGGAGCAGCAGAAAGCGTATAATTGTTGTCCAGGAAGTTGTCATCCAATAGTCCTCCATCAAATTTCTCAAGTGTAAAATCGCCTTCCTGACCGTCAAAGGAGACATTACCATCAGCCCATCCGTATTTGTTATTCACAACTTCCAGCCTTTTAGTCTTGGCACGGTACTTACCTCCAAATTTGATGATCCCTTGATTTTCCCCTACCATGTAAGGGATTGAGATATTCACTTTACCTGTGATGTTCTCATCTTCGGCCAACGTATTTCCAGCTTCCAGCTCATCAAACTCATAATTGGTATTGTCAGTATAGTCAAAATCAGCGTTTGTGGCGAACGATGGGAAGTCCGAATTGGAGAAATTCAATGACAATTCGTCGGGGGCACCCACAAAATTGACTTCATAGTCAAATGGCGTATCCTGAGTGGCTTTGGCATAAGCCACTTCATAGTCAATGGAGAACCCTGGCAATACATGCTTACCACCGAAGTTGATACTTGAGATATTTTGTCTCTCAAATCGATCTTTGGTATATCGCTGTATTTCATGATCCTCAAAAGGTGATTCGTCAGCATTGGGCACGAATACGAACCGTCTTCTCCACTCACGATCTGAGAAGCTATTATAAATCCCGCGAAGGTAGATTTCATTATTTGGGTTGAACCGATAATCCATTGTACCACTTACAGCACTTCGAGTTCTCCTAAGCTGGTAATCCCGAAGCTCCATTTCTTCTCCATCTGTTTCCCAGTTGTCTGAACCCCGGTCTGTGGCAAAATGACTGGCGTTTACGAGGATTCCGAATTTTTCATCCTGTCCGAATCGTTTGCCAAGAAGCAGTGAGCCCTGACCATTTGGTTCTCCCAGGATATGATTGTAACCACCGACAAGCGTTCCTTGTATTTCAAGATTGTTGCTTTTAGCTTTTCTGGTTACAAGATTTACCGATCCACCGATGGCGTCACCATCCATGTCAGGAGTAAGTGTCTTTGACACTTCCACTGAGGCTAGCTGATCAGCAGGGACAGCATCCAAGGCAACAAACCTCACACCGGCCTCCGGAGAGGGGATTTGCTCACCATTTACACTGATGTTGGTAAACTGTGGAGCAAGACCTCTGATCAGGACATACCGACCCTCGCCCTGATCTCTCTGGAGGGTAGCTCCCGGGATACGTTGTATGGCTTCCGCCACATTGGGATCAGGAAATCTACCGATTTGATCTGCCGCCACAATGTTCTTAATATTACCTGCATTCTTTTGCTGGTTTAAGGCTTTCTGTTGCCCTTGTAAAAACCCATACACGGTAACTTCTGATAGCTCAGACTTGAGCTCTTTCAGTAGTAGCTCCACATATTTATTTGCAGCAGCATCTATTGCAATGGTGATATCCTTATAACCAAGGTATCTAACCGCTAAAGTTTGTGGCCCTTGAGGCAGCCTTAGTGTAAACTCTCCGTTCACATCTGTAACCGTCCCCTTGGTAGTATTGTCTAAAAGAACAGTAGCACCTGGTAGCGGCTCTCCGCTGAGTTCGTCCATGATCTTTCCCTTTATGACTACATCCTGGGACATTGCCCAGAAAGTGATTAGAGATAAACAAAATGTAAAAATTTTCTTCATTAGTCTGTAGTTAGAATTTTCTTGAGCAAGCAAGGTAGATTTGGCACATTACCTTGGTGTGAAAACCCTATCAACAAAACAGCAACAGCGCCACATGGTGATGTAAGAAAAAAAGCAACATGATTTTGTAAACACTTATAAAACAGCATGTTGTATATTAATTTGATGTTAATCAGCCAATATTCAGAATGAAGGTATAAAGGTTAGATCCTTTGTTCAATCCCAGTTTTTTGCGAAGCCTGTACCGGGAAATCCGAAGGCTGTCTGATGAAATGCCCATGATTGCCGACATATCTTTGGAGTGTAGGTTGAGGCGGATCATGGCACAGAGCCTAACCTCTGCCGGGGAAAGGTTGGGATAGAGCATTTTCAGCTTATCGAAAAACTCAGAATGAGCCTGCTGGAATACGGTTTCAAACTCCTGCCAATCATCATCGAGGTTAAAGCTATAGTCAATGGATTTGATCAGCTTTTTAATCCGTCGATCCATTAAGTCCGGTGTGGCTTTGCGTACATCCTTAAGTTTGCCTCTTACTTCATGCAGAAACTCATTTTTCTGGATCATGTGAAGGGCATTTTTGGTCAGGGACTTACTCTTGAGATCGAGCTCCTGCTGTAGTTGGTCTTCTTTGAGGATTTTGTTTTCCAGTTCTGTTTTCAGTTTCTGTTCAGATAGCTGCATGTTTTCGAGCTCTATTCTTGCTAGGTCTGCTTCAGTCTCCAATAGTTTTCGTTTCTTAACATTTTTAGATTTTTGTTGGTAAAAAATCATCCCACCAAGGCAGAGGAAAACCATGACCCCCAAAGATGATAGCCAGGTAATCGAACGGATGAAGGAGCGTTCTTTCTCCAGGATGGCGATCCGTTGTTGTTTTTGTTCCAACTCATAGACGGCCTGGGTTTTGGCAATCTCCGCTGCAATCTGTTCACTGAATATATCATCGGTTATCTCATAGCTGCGAGTAAGGAATTGCAGTGCCAAATCGGATTTGCCTAGGGCTTCATAGGTTTTTGATAGATCGCGGCAGGCACTTTTGATTTGGTAATTGTACAGAGAAGATTCAGCCAACTTAAGTGCTTCAGAACTGAATTTTAGTGCATTGGTGTAATCTTCAAGTTTACGATAAGTGTCTCCGATATTGTTCAAATTGACAATTGATGCCGCGTGATTGTCATTTTTCCTATTGATTGCAAGGGCTATTTGAAAGTGGTCCTGGGCCTGTTCCAAGAGGTTTAGATCTTCGTAAATACTCCCAATGTTGTCATGAATATCCGCTAAACCGCTGCTGTCTCTGGCTAATTGATGGTAAGAGAGTGCTTTTTTCTGATAAAGCAAGGCTGAGTCGTATGCCTGGGTTTTTTCATACAAATGTCCAAGGTTTCCATAAACTGTGGCTTTCCCAAAGTCATCATTAATTTCATTGAATAACTGCATGGCCCTATGCTGAAAAAGAAAAGCTTGTGTATGGTTGCCGGAGCGTTGGTACACCTTGCCAAGTAAGACGTTAATATTGGCTTGTCCTTTAGTGTTGCCTAGTTGCTCATATGCTCCCAATGAAATATTGAGCTGCGTAATGGCCGGACTAAAACCTCCCATTTGATAAAGCAAACTCCCCATGAGTTCTGTGCTTTGTGCTAAGCCAGGCAAGTACTCGGACTGTAGAGAGAGTTGGTAGGCATTCTTTGCAATAGTGAGTGCCGTATCGCTATTGGTGTATTGGATATTTTCGGCCAGCGAGATCAGCCCCTGTATGTCAGGTCGGCTTAAGCCAGTTTGCTTGTCACTTTTCTCGCATGCAGTGATCAAAAATATAACAAGGAAATGCATTGTAGGAAGCCTCGGCATTTTCGAAGTTGGTCGTTGGTAATCAACGAATTTAAGAGGCTGGAAAGGAAATATTAGGAAGAGCACAGAAAGCTTAATGAAGGGTTAATCCTGCCGTAAAAGTGGATAGGGGCAGGTGGATCAGCGTTGACGTTGTATATTAAAGGGCGTAAATGCTTTAAATATTCAATTTATGCATAAACCAGCATATAAGTTGTTCAACTCAAAAGAAGAAATAGACCACAAAGACCTTCAGGACAAAGCTTTCTGGTGTCGACATGGTAGCCGGATAGAAGAGTCCTTTGTGGCGGAGTATGGTACCAAACTAGGAGCAGAAATCAACCCAGAGAAAAACAGCAATCCCTATGTCCCTGACCTTTTGATCAAAGAACAATACCTGGCTGATTTGAAAACCCAAAACACGCCCTTTTTCAGTGCGTCAGAAAGGTACGGGTATGATCCAACCTATACGGTAGTTTTTAACGAGAAGGATCGACGGAGGTATAGTGAGAAGTATCCTGATATTTATATATTGTTTTGGGTGGATTGGATGGCGACGAGAATGGAGTTTCCGTCGGGCAAATCTTACAGATGCGAGTATCTGTGTGGTGTTTGGGCGGTATCTTTTGAGCGATTAAATACACTTTGCAATACCGCACCCTTACATGACTATCAGCAGCGGAAAAAGGATGAACTGGGAAATGCAAAGGCCAGTTATTTGATAGATTTAAGGAATTTGAAGAAAATTGCGGGCTGATAGATATACAGATTCAATAAACCCGTCAGTGCTTGAATATGAAAAAAAACATTATTGATCAGACCATCACTTACGTGAAATCAGAGCTTGCCATGGCAGAAAGTGGGCATGACTGGTGGCACATATATAGGGTGTGGAAGACTGCAAAGAAGATTGCGGCTGGAGAAGAAGTAGACCTGTTGGTAGTAGAGCTTGGAGCTCTGCTTCATGACATTGCCGACTCCAAATTTCACAATGGAGATGAGACAGTCGGACCAAAAAAGGCACGCCAATTTTTGGAAGCACAGGGTGTGGATGCTGAGATTATTGATCATGTAGAGCAGATCATTCAGCACATTTCATTTAAGGGGGGCAACCAGGAGCAGAAGTTTAGATCTCCAGAGCTAGATGTGGTACAGGATGCAGATCGGCTGGATGCCATCGGTGCTATCGGTATTGCCCGAACATTTAATTATGGCGGATTCAAAGGAAGGGCAATGTATAATCCGGAGGTTCCACCAAACCTGCATATGACTAAAGAAGAGTACAAGCAGAGCAATGCTCCTACCATCAACCACTTTTATGAAAAGCTACTGCTTCTTAAAGACCGCATGAATACTAAAACCGGTAAGGCTTTGGCCGAGCATCGGCACCAGGTGATGGTGCAATTTCTCGATGAGTTTTATAGGGAATGGGAAGGGGAGTGAAACAAATAAAGCAACCCATTGCTGAGTTGCTTTTTGTACCTCGGGCGGTTCATGGCAGTTTTTAATATTGGGGCGTTTGTGGTTTTATTTATATCCGATCTTTATGACCAATCTGGCGATCTTGTTTGCGAATTTCCGGACTCCAAGATCTTAGAATTATACCTCTAAGAGCAAAATGAATATATTTTATCTTGTTCACTCGGACCTTAAATAATTCCAACTTTTATTTCCTAGATCAGAATTTTTGCTAATTTTAAGACAAATCCACCGCCATGGAACACACATTTATACTTGGAACCAACGGGAACCTCAAAGGAAGAGGTGACCAAGCCGCACATTATCTCATTGGTATTTTAGGCCTACTAGTTGGCATACTTACCTTTTTGTCTCACGACTTGTCTACATTAAAGACGCTCTTTGGATCAACCATGATTCTTGGAGGTGTCTTCAATATGCTCCTTGCGGCCAGGGCTTTTGCAGAAAAGTCAAGGTTTGCACCAAAAGTGACTGTCAGAGCAAATGAAATTGAGATTAAACCTACCTTTACGTCAGTCACCAGAAAAATCGCACTAGATGATTTGGAGTCCATTTCCATTCGCAAGAGAGTATTAAAAGTGACTTTGAGAAATTCCGGGAAAACCATTAAATACCGGACTTATGGATGTTATCCATTTGAAATACGCGAAGCACTGGCTCACGTCGCCTCTAAGAAAAATGTAACACTCCTTTAATTATCTACCCAATACCAAAAGAATCAGGCCAAGAAGTATACCAACAAGGTAAAGACCTTTACGACCTGCATTTTGCTCTTTGAAGATTAATGCGCCGAAAATAAAGACAATCACCACATTCGATCGCCGTACCAAACTAATAATGGAGATCAATGAGTCTGGAAGAGAAATGCTGTAGAAATACAGGTAATCACCGATCAAGAGAAAGATACCAATGAAAGGGATGCTCCAACGCCAGTTGAATGGTGTACTTTTCGACCTTCGCGGATACCAAAGAAATGACAGTACCGGAATAAGCAGTAAGGTTTGATAAAAAGTAAAATATGCTTCCACGGCCATCACATTCATTTCCCCGAGCAGGTAACGATCATACAGCGCACTGACAGATCCGAGAAGTGTCCCCAGGATCATGAGCCAGATGTAGCGGTTGGAGCGAAAGGAAATACCCTCCAATCTTCCTGCCGTTGAAAACAAATAGAAAAAGACAAAAATCAACCCTCCGCCTACAAATTGCAGGGGTGTGAGACGTTCAGAAAAGATGAGAAAAGCACCTAATGTAGTCCAGAGTGGGCCTGTAGATCTTATGGGTGCAAATACCGTGAGAGGTAAATGCTTCAGGGCAAAATAAGTGCATATCCAGCTGGAAAGGACAATGACCGTTTTAAGTATAATTTTTAAATGTTCCCTGGTGGTTATTCGGGGCACATAGGCCAGACTATCAGTACCGATCCATCCTGCTTCAGATACTATTACGAAACCAAGCATCACAATTGATCCTGCTACGGTAGATAAAAAAAGTATCGGCATCACTGCATTTTTATCCAGTGAGATTTTTTTAAAGATATCGTAAAAACCAAGAAATACTGCTGAAGCAATTGCAAGGATTAGCCACATATTCTGTCAATTTCGCAGGCAGGCAAAGGTCAACATCATTGGTGGCATATTCTAGTCATTTCCACTATTTTTAACAGATGATCACAGACCTTCAAGAAATTCAAAACACTTTGCAATCAATGCTTCGAAAGCATGTGCCGCCACTGCAAATTCGAAAGGACAATGAAAGTGTCTTTGAAGCTGCCGGAACCAAAGCAGCCATGCAGGGCAAGCAAAAAGTAGACGGATACTATTTTGGAAGTGTTGTACCAAAACCTAAGGACATTCGCCTTTACTATTTTCCTATTTACACGCATTCCGATATGTTTATCCTTTCAGACCAGCTGAAAAAATGCCTCAAGGGCAAAAGTTGTTTTCACATTAAAAGGCTAAATCCAGAACTGGAAGAGGAAATCAACGAAATGATAAAAACAGGAGTCGATCTATATCTGAAAGAAGATTTGATCTAATCTCAATCCTGCATAATCCGCTCCCGATGCTTCGTTCCCCATTTGGCCAAAGCATCGATTACTTCTTTGAGGGTCATTCCATAGTCAGTCATTGTGTACTCCACTGTGACCGGGAAGGTGTCGTAAACCTTACGATTGACCAATTGATTCTGCTCCAGTATGCGAAGCTCCTTGGAAAGCATCCGGTCGGTAATGTTAGGAATCTCCCGTGACAAGTCTGAAAACCTTTTAACTCCATGCATCAATGCAACGAGTATGGGCAACTTCCACTTGCCGCTCAACAACTCTATTGAATCCTGAACAGGAAGCATCAAACCTTGACAAGTTTTCGAATCATGCTTCGGCATTTCTGATTTCATAACCACAAATATAGGCACGTCAAACAAAACTATACCAAAGTATAGGACTATACTCTAGTATAGTACTTACAATTATATAGTTCCTAATCATATGTTTGTACACGAATTAAATCATATAACAAGATCAGATTATGAAAACGAAAATTATTTACTGGATCATCACTGGCATAGTTTCAGCTATGATGCTCTTTAGTGCTTTTGCGTATTTTACCAACCCTGAAATAGCTTCAGGCTTTGAGCAAATGGGCTTTCAGGACTACTTCAGGGTAGAATTGGGCATTGCCAAAATCATTGGAGCGGTAGTATTGCTCATTCCTATACTTCCAACGCGGGTTAGAGAATGGGCCTTTGCAGGCTTTGTGATCACATTTATCTCAGCGTTTATTGCACATATTGCGAATGGTGATCCGGTTTCTACATCCATTTTTCCATTGATCGCTTTGGCACTTCTGGCGGTGTCTCATGTGTTCTATTTTAAAACCTACGGAGCCAAATAGGCTTTAACAGACCATCTCAAACATCTATGAGCAAGGGTTTTCAATTCGCTACATCAAAAGGGAGATAGGCCCTTGTCCCTCGAAAT
The DNA here is from genome assembly GCA_040218045.1 of Marinoscillum sp. Taxonomy (GTDB): domain Bacteria; phylum Bacteroidota; class Bacteroidia; order Cytophagales; family Cyclobacteriaceae; genus Marinoscillum. The sequence goes on along the minus strand of JAVJQA010000041.1, from coordinate 129,578 downwards.
AACAATAAGATGACCGAGATGGTCTTTTACGTTCATTTTTAGCAATAGATTAAGGGTGACGATAGTTAATTTTGGAACATGCAAAGAGTAATTGTAGCTTCCAAAAACCCAGTCAAGATCAACTCCACCAAAGAGGGTTTTCAGAAAATATTCCCAGGCCTATCGTTCCAATTTGAAGGTGTATCAGTTTCTTCAGGAGTGTCAGAGCAGCCCATGACCGATGAAGAAACCCTGCAAGGAGCCATCAACCGAGCTCAAAATGCACAAAAGGAGTTACCAACGGCTGACTATTGGGTCGGAATAGAAGGCGGAATTGATGAAGCCAAAGATGGCATGCTCGCTTTTGCTTGGATAGTAATCATTAGCAATGAACGAATCGGAAAATCCCGAACCAGTACTTTTTATCTTCCTCCCAAAGTTGTAGAACTCATTCATGATGGTGTTGAGCTAGGTCATGCCAATGATCAGGTTTTCGGCGAGAAAAATTCCAAGCACAAAGGCGGAGCAGTGGGGTCACTAACTGGCGGAGTACTTGGCAGGACGGAATATTACGTACAGGCCGTTATGCTGGCACTGGTGCCTTTTAAAAATCCCGAGATTTATTGAGCAACTTTTGATCCCATATGAGGTTTAACTTTAGCAGATAGATTATGAAACAATCACACTTAATGTCCCAGATGACGAATACGACTTCTCTATAGAGCTTGTCGAAAATCTTGGACTTAGCCTCCAAAGAAATTGAATTTCAGGTTGGTTTTTAAAGCTCATTTTTACCTTGATCTCGAACATTTTGACTCAGATGCTGAGTTTATAGACAAGCACTATTTAGACGAATCAATCCATAAATGACTGAACCAATACCATTGGCCACTTTTGTCTTGTAGGGTGATCGTATAAAGAAATCGTCTCCTGTCTGTAATGGCTGATTGTGGCATGATTGTGATTTGAGATGTTTCCTCATCTATAGTTTCCCTGGAAATATTGCATTCACTTCCCTGGATAAAGCAGTTGATAGAACCCAGATTGAGGTCCGCATTTTTCACTATCAGCTGGAGTTTAGGTTTATCCGTGTTGGCTGGTTTGATAAACGAATAGGGCTTTTCTTCCAGTATGTTCAAACTATGCATATTGGCCTTGGATTCGAACTTGTCTGGCGCAGAATAGAATTCTGACATGGGAAATCGAGGGCATCGAAGAAGGTCAGATGCAGAATGGATCACTCCTGAGTTTTGTGCAGCGGCACCTTTGAAACCTACGGATTTTACGATTTCTTTCATTTGTTCGTCCAGTTCGCCATAAGGATAAGCGAAGGTAGTTGGAGTGGTGCCAAGATTTTCCCTGATTAACTTTTGGGTGAGTTGAAGCTCAGACTTGAAATTTTCATATCGTTCACTTTCTGGTTGATTTAGAAAATAGGCATGGGAGTGCGTGTGGTTGCCAATCTCAATTTTCCGTGATTGGGCATCTTTCAAATCCTCCCAATCCATATAATCGGAGCCACCGACTGTTTCAGTATTGATAAAAAGGGTAGCAGGGAATCCAAATTGCTCCAGCAATGGCAATCCATTTTTATAAAAGCTGTCATAGCCATCATCAATGGTGATCACAGCCGTCTTTTGTGCACGGTCATCTGATTTGAGATAATCAAGAGCAGCGTCAAATGTGAGCACTCTGAATTCATTTTCTTTCAGATAGCTTAAATGTGCCTTAAAATCATTTAGCGATACATTGGTGCTTGGGAACCGATCATCACCAAATCGGTGATAAACAAAGCAGACTACTTCTTTCGACTGGTTTACTTCCTCTGAAGAGCTATTATTGGACCCTGCTCTGTTACACCCCAGGCAAAAGATTATTGAAACTACTAAAGATATTGACTTCATAATTTGCTCACAGTTCTACCATATAGGAACTATCTATTTGGTAATCATCATACTGTGTCAAGTCATTTTGTGCGATAATTGTTTTAAGTTGATTCACATAGTCATCCCTTCGCTCTGAATAATAGCGTAAATGCGGAAGTAATCTGGAGACATCATCGGTTTTCTCACGTTCCTTTCTAAAGTAGCGATAAGCTCTTGACCTGCCCACTGTTTCAAAGTAGTCAGTAATTGATTCGGAAACATCAGCATATTTTCTTAGGTAAATCTTGTTTTCTCCTCTGCTCAGACTGGCTTTAATCCGGGGTTCGTTGGCATGATATGACCAAATCCCAAATAAATTATTGGCTTCCTGAAAAAAGCGTGAAGATCCCCAGCCACTTTCTACAATAGCTTGTACCAGAACGATGCTGTTTGGATGAACCTGCATCCGTGATAACAATCCTGTAGAGTCTTTGGCATCAAAGCGTGCTACCTGTATGTTGTAGAATGAAGAATCCTTCGGGGTCCATTCTTTTTTGTTGACCAGTAGTTTCACCTCTTCACGGTCTTTGTCAAGTCGATACTTTGCGATCAAAATGGCAGGAAGGACTGCTGCAATAAATTTTTGCTTGGATTCTTCTACAGTCAAGTCCTCAAAGCTGGGTATATTCTGGTAAAGTATGGGAGCCACAGTAGAATCACCGAGCGGAACAATATCATCAGGACTGGTGATTACAACAGACTCTGTTTTCAGAACGATCACTTTCTCCTTGCAGGTCATTGCCAGGAGCATAACTATCAGCGTAAAGGTGGTTGTTTTCATGGGATTAGTAGGGTAAACCAAAAAAGTGGTCGAAGGTTTATTTGTAAGATTCTACCCCATTTTCAGTGGCCCAGTCTTCTGGATTCGTTCTGATATCCTTAGCATTCGGGTATTTAGCTTCCAGTTTCTCAAGTCCTCGCTCTATACTTTTGCTTACCATGCTGTGCTCTATGGGCTCATCCTCCTTGATACCAAGTTGGTGCATTAAGTTGATGACCCTTTCACCGGCAAAGATCCTGATGGCCATCTCATCCATGCCAAGATAATATTTGATCACCTGATCAGGTGCGGACATGAATGCATTTTTGACCAATGAATTGATCGATGAGAATGGATGCACTTCAATGCAAACTATTTCGTCAAATGGTGAAATGCTGGTGCTGTTTAACTCAAAGGCAGAGATCATGGTGACATCACGATCTGTGCGAAGTTCACTTGCGGACTTCAGGTGGATATTCAGTGCTTTTGCCATTTGTATGACCTCTTTTGCGGTGTCCTCAAAGAAATAAATCAGCAAAGTATGGTGAGGACTGGCTGCAACGGAGGTCATGACATTGCGATATTTGGCCATTTTGCTGACATAAGCAATGTATTCGACCTTAGGTGCTTTGGGCTTGCGAGAGAAAAACATGAAAAAAGATACGAATTTATTCCATAAAAAACCCCTGACGCTGAGGCCAGGGGAAACTATACACCTTTCACTTGACCATGAAAAGTGCACAATTGTGAATGTCTTTGATCAGAATTTTACTTTTTCGCCATCAAGGCCAAGCTGAAGCAGATCGAAGGACATATCGATAAATCCTTTGATAGGCTTCTTCACTTCAGCTTGGTACTTTTCAGGATCACACTCAATGGTATTGGTCACTTCGATACTTTTGTTATCAACACTAAAGTAGGAGGCATAAGATGGCACATAGGTAAAGGATCTGTTCGCCACCGTTTTGAATTTGTCATCCTTAAAAACGCCTGCTACGGGTATGGCTTCAGTTAAGATGGTTTCTACGGCCGTTTCAGGTGAGGCCACTCCGGGTTTGTTTAGCTTTCCGCTGATATAGGAAATTTTAGCCTGGCTCAATTGCAAGTTCGGTCCGCCTTTAATTTTGGCTGAGCCAAGTTTATTGTTACTGGAAAGCCAGATGCTGGGTACATTAAAGGAAACTTCCACTACAAACATATCTTCCAGGTCTTTGGATAGTTTTGGGTTCGGTCCATAAAATGAGGTAGTGAAACTACCATCGTCACCCGTAACGCCACTCATAAATGCACCAGTCTTTTCCTTTCCCTTTTTAGTGATTTTTTTCACAAAGTATGAATAGCCCTCAGGAATAACCATCAGGCTTCCCTGTATTTGCTCTTCGTTGATAGTTGGCCCATCTATTTTGGTCCAGTCTTCAAAATACTCCGTACTTCCTATATTATTGGCAGTGTATACTTCAAAACCTTTGCTTTCCAGTTCGCTGATATAGTAATTGTAGATTTCGTTGGTGAGGTTCTGGAGATGATCAGGATTGATTCCCTCCACACCCACAGCCATTCGTGCAGTTGCGCTTCCCACATAGTTACCTCCAAGTTGTCTACCCCCCTGTGCAGTAGTTTCTGCCTCGGCGATCATTTGGTAATAAATCTTGAATGACTTGATAAACATTTTTTTGGGTGCATCAACCAGCCCTTTTGTTTTTGCATCAGTAAGCTGAACATTCTTTTTGCTGAATTCCTGACCATAAGTCAGTGTAGCTATTGCCATTAAGGCGAGTGATAATTTGATTTTCATGGTCTTTGTTTTTCTTTAAAGTTCTTGTTTAATCCGTCTGTTTGTTATCCTGTTTCCATGGCATTTTCATATACCGTCCGGCACGGATAAGGTCTGATGGATGCCTTTTGTAAGTTCAAATGGTGAAAAACACAAGGCTTGATTTTATCTGCTATTCAAAAGAGCGAATCCCCAGGATAGGTTAAACAGGAATCCGCTTAGTGGTCTTGAGCCGATTTCTGCAGTGAAGACTGAAGACCCGAGGAATTTGTACTCGCCATCATGTGGACTCAAGTACCACTGAAATCCTACTCTCCACCCAATGGCGCCATCATCTTTTAGTCCATCGTTGGCTGCAGGATCTTTTATTTCTGTTACTGGCAGGATCAATGCATCTACATATACTCTTGTAAAACCGGCACCAATTCGCTCAACTTCATTGTTGATTTTGGTTTTAACATAGGCTTGTGTAGTAAACTGGCCTCCCAGATATATTCCCATCAGATTGATTGGAGATTCAGTAGTATATGTTAGGTCAGTAGATCCGGTTTTGCGATAGTGGAGACCACCACGTACACCCATTTGGTTATAATATTGGCCGTTAGGGATGGTGATTGATTTGGTTTCTTCCACATTATATGACTTTCCATCTTTATAGGTAGTACCCGCGTAAGGATTGTAGCTTAGAATAATTGGTACTTCCTTATTTTTGATTTTTGATGTGAGAGGTAAAAATGCTCCCCCTTCAAACAGCAATCCCGGACCGGGACCATTGAGGTTGTAAACATCAATTCGCGCAGCCCCTTCAAGTGTTAATGCATTAGTAAGTCCATATCGGCCATTTGCTCCAACAAAGACAGAAAGCGTGGTAGAATTATACTCAGTACCCAACTCCGGAGCAATGAATTTGGTATAGGCTTTTTTTGGTTCATCTTCAAGCACCTGATAAGTGACTTGCTGGGCAGTGGCTATTGACGATAAAATTGTGATCAGAAAGTATAGAATATTCGATTTCATGGACAGTAGGAATTTTATTTCAAAACTCCACCACAACCAATTCATTTTCAATCCGCAGTAGACCTCATTTTGCATACCCTGAGGAGGGTATTTTTAGTTGATTTGGATGGTTATAGAGGTTTGAAGTGCCACTTCTCTAATTGAGTCCTGGAGATCTTTGTCAAATGGGCGCAAAAGGTTATTGCCACATAAATCCTCCAAGATAGGGAGCACCTCAATTAAGAAAGTACCGGACGACCAGGTATTTTCAGGTAAGAATTGAATGACTTGGTCACTATTGAGGACCTTGAATGTTCCGGGTACTTCTGTTTGAAAAGCTTCCTCAGCCAATTGATGATCGAGTGGTGTATTAGGAATAAGGTAAAGTGGATCCTTGGTTCCGGACTTGGGGAGCTTAACTTTCCAATTCGATAGGTCAATTGATTGTCGAATCGGATCACCAACAAAGTATTTCTTTTGGAAGGGTTCACCAAGCGGTTGGCCATTTTGGGAAGCCCAGGCCCCGTCAATCTGAAGAGTGTATTGATGACCTTTGATCAGCGGTTTTCCAAGCATTTGGTTTCGGAGCAAGTCCTGCTTTATTCTGCCCGGATCCAGCCAAAGGGTCATGATGGTGTTGTCATGATTCCAGAGTTCTGGTTGTAATGGGAGAAATGGAGACACCTCGTCATCCTCACAAAATACCTTAATGAACCGATAGGAATCAATTGCCCGCATCGGTTCAGAGAATTCAATATAGATTTTAAGCACATTTTCGGGCAATGTATCTATACTGGGATAAACCCCGATGATAAAAGGGGTAGGTGACTGGTTTTCTAAAATGGAAAAAGCCCACTCGCCACTATTGCTGACCATTTTGTATGAAGCTCCTGGCTGAAATGGGATCACAGGAACGAAGCACCATGCAGAATCCCATAGATCTGTTTTTCCTAAAACAGGTGTTTCTTTTCCCTCGCGATATATTTTGATCGATTGATCCTGGCCTGGCACTTTTACCGCAACTGCACGATCATTTTTATAGACAACATTTTGTCCGGAGAGGTTAAAAAACAAGAAGCCGAACATCAAGATGACGATCGGCTTTTTAGGACTATTTAGCAGCTGGCTTATAGCCATGTATTGGTTTGTGTGGTAAGGTTTAATTTTCCACTTGCATCTCGTTGAAGCATCACAAAATTTTCGCCATTGAGTTTGTCCAATTGTAAAACATTCACGAAAGGCAATGCAATGAATTCCACTCCGGCTGTCCCCGAGCGTTCTTCCACTTCTGTGGTCAAACCACCCTGGAATGATTCGATATCTTCAAATTTGATTTTCATTACAGCTCGTGCAGAGTTGGCCATAAGCAGATATTGCTCTCCATCTTTCTCCATTACGATCATGTCCAAAGGGGTGTTCCAATTGCCTAGTTCTGCAATTGTACGGCCTTTGACATGCTCGCCAGGTTTGAGGTTTTCCAAAGGGAAAACAACTAGTGGTGTGCAGGTATAACTGGCGATCAAATGTGGTTTTCCGGAGACTGTAGCAGCCGTAAATGCCTTGATAGGTGCGTAGGTTTCATATCTTCCATGCGCTGCATGATAGATTTCTAATGTAGATTCCTTTTGTTTTCCCTCGAATGGGAATGGAATACTTCTAAAAGTTGAGCTGAATTCTTTGTTGGACAACCCACTCACCATCACCTGGCCATTGTAATAACTTAGGTCTGAGACGGTCCATACCCGCAGTGGTCTACCCCGACGATCGGTGGCATCTTCTTCCAGTACATTGTTAATTGCTGATTCTGAAAACAAGGTGTTGTCCAAAGGGATATTTTCAAACGTACCATTAGCCAATTTTAAAAGCACAGGAGTGCCGTCTCCGGTTTGGATAGCGAAATAGGCATTTTTTGAGATCGGATTGACGACCATATCCTGAATGCTGATCTCATCCACAGTGGTACCAAGGCTTGAAGCAATGACTTCATCTACATTCTTTAGTTCAAGCGTTTCCAGACTCGTCTCAGTAATGTCCTCTGTTGCGATGGCAAAGACTTTGGCATTTTTCGAATCACCAATAAATAGAATTCCTTGAGGCCCGAAGGTCAGCGCATTGATAGAGGCTATTTGCGGGTCTCCCTGTTGAAAATTAGCTGTGAGGTCTCTGTGCTCCTTCGCAAAACTAAAGGCAGTGAGAAAGAGACAGGTAAGTGTGGTCAATAGAGTTTTCATGAGTGTTGGAAGTTATGGGACTATTAAGTTAACTGAAAATAACCACATTTAGGTTCTGTCACCCCTTAAAAAATCATTAACAGGCTTGCCAATGCCGTTGTGCCAATAATAAACCAGCGATAAAAGTGCTCCGGGATTTTCTTGACCACAGACACTCCAAGAAACGCTCCAATAGCTACAGCAGGTATGGTGGTGAGGTCCAGCAGGAAGCTATCAAGAGTGATGGTTTCCCAGGCAAAGACATGAAAAGGGATTTTGAACCAATTGAGGATCATAAAGAACCATGCTGCAGTACCGATGTATTCGTTTTTTGGTAAGCGCATAGTGAGGAGATAGAGGGCCATTACAGACCCTGCCAGATTGCCCACCATAGTAGTAAACCCGCCCAGCACACCCAAAAGAGCTGCAAACCACAACCCTTCAGGAATGTGCTTGTTCTTTGAGCGTTCCTGCCAGATCATGATTCCGAGGCTCACAAAAATGATCACTCCCATAATGATTCGGAAGATTTCATCGTTGATGTTTTCTCCCACATAAGTACCGATGATTACACCTCCTGCAGCCCATGGAAACAATTTGATGAGGTGAGCCCATTTGGTGTGACGGTGATAATAAAAGACGGCAAATACATCTGCAATACACAGTATGGGCAACATAATGCCACTGGAAAGCTTGCCACCAAAAACTAAGGCCAGCAGGGGGACTGCTGCCATTCCAGTGCCATGAATGCCCGTTTTGGCCATGCCAATGAGCAGTGCTACACTAAAGAGTAAAGCAATGTCAGTATAAGAAAGGTGAAAGGATAAAAACTCGATCAAATCAGGTTGTTTGCGTATGCATATTTAATCAATCCAACCAGATTGTTTGTGCCTGTTTTTCTAAAAATGTTCTTTCGGTGTGTTTCAACGGTCCTCTCAGAGATGAACAGCTCTTCTGCAATTTGCTTGTTGGTAAATTCTTTAGAGATCAGCTTAAGGATTTCGCGCTCCCGATCCGTAAGCAGCTTCTGCTCGCCTTCACCGTTGAGTCCTCTGATCAGGATACTATTGACATCAGAACTCAGGTAGGTCTTGCCACCTTTGATGGAATAGATGGCATTGATTAGTTCATTGTGGGAATCTTTCTTGATCAGATATCCGTCCACTCCTTCCTTGAGGATTTCCTTAACCAGATGTGCTTCGTCATGCATGCTGAGTACCAGGATTTTAACATCCGGGTATTTTCGTTTCACCTTTCTGACCAGAGTGAGTCCATCTTCATCGGGCAGGTTGTAATCAGTGATGAGTAAATCTACCTTGATCTGGGTGAGTTTGTCCATGGTGGACTGAACATCTCCCGCAGTTCCTACTACTTCCAGGTCATGCTCCGCTTCAATGATTTTTTGTAAACCACCGATTAGTACGGCATGATCATCCGTTAAAAAAATCCGCATTTGGCTATTGACAGTATTGTTGCGTAGGAAAGATAATAAATTCATCGACCAAGGGATACTTTTGAGCTTCAATTTTGATTGTTAAATCTTGTTCCTAAAGTAAGTTTTTAGACAGGTTCATCCCATACCATGGGGTGGGTATTTGACTATATTATAAAGCAGATACTTCAGTTTTCTGAAACATGACTTTGGAATTGACAATTAGTGTATTTCCTTTCAATCCGGGAGTTGTGTCGAGCTCCAAATCGCCATTGATAAGGTTAGTTCGGGTATTCATGTTTTTCCAGCCATTCCCCTGTCCAGACTTTAGTTGCTCTATATCGAATCCCATCCCATTATCCTCAATGAGTAGGGTGATCTCGTTTTCGTCTCTAGTGAGCTGAATCGTAATTCGGGAGGCGTCAGAATACTTAATGACATTATTAATCCACTCCTGTGAAATTCGGTAAATGGAGATTTCCAGAACATCCGAAAGCCGTTCATCTAAACCAAAGAAGTCAGTTTCTACCTGTATTTGATTGGCCTGATTGATTCTTGACGCCAACTCATTGATTGCAGAGGTTATCCCGTGTTTGATAAGTGTTTGAGGCATTAGGTTGAAACAAATGCCTTTGAGTTCCTGGTACATCTCCTCCAGAATTTTACTTGAGTTTTCGAAAACCTCGTGATTGTCTTTGTCACCTTGCTCAAGAGCCTTAAGGTTTAAGTTGAGGACAGAAATCATCTGGCCAAAACCATCATGAAGATCCTTGGCAAATCGGGATCTTTCTTTCTCCTGGGAAGAGATGGCGGCTGCTATTTCTGCTTCTCTTAGCTGGGTTTGCGCTTCCTGAAGAAGAAAGGCCTGTTGTTTGCGTGTGCGGCTTCTGTTCAGAAGAAAAATAACAACCAATAATGACAAGGCTATCACCAAGCCAAATATTATGACAGTTTTCAACTGATTTTGGGTTTGATGTTTGGACAGTAAGGAAGCCTGAAGGGTAATTTGCTGCTGCTGCTTCTCGGTTTCGTATTTGGTTTCCAGTTCCTCTATCGTCGCCAGTCTCTCACTGGTTAATAGCGAGTCATTCAAGGCTACATAATCTTCGTATAACCCTACAGTCTCTTCAAAATTGGACATTTGCTTGCTCAGATCTATTTTGGTTTCAAGGATACTTTTCAACTGAAACTTATTGTCCAGATCAATAGCGAGCTGATGTGCTTCATTTAAATATTGTAGAGACTGTTCAAAATTTCCCAACTCGTTTTCTACTTGAGCACAGCTATTCAGCGTACTGAGCATTCCGGTTTTGTCATCAATTGCTCGTTTAATGGCCAAAGAATTTTCAAACAGTTTTTTGGCTCTTAGTGGATTCCCGAGACTCATTTGGATAGTGCCAAGATTGCTAAGCGCATGTGACTCCATTTGCTTGTTCTGGAATGACCTTGCAAGGTCCAGTGTCTTATCAAAGTAAAAGGAGGCACTGTCAAGTATTTGTTGGTTCAAGTAGTAGAGCCCAAGACCTTCATAAGCGTTCATGATCAGGTTTTTACTATTCAGCTCATTCTCGATTTTTAGCATTTTTAGGAAATACAACTTGGCCTTTTCCGGTTTCTTAAGTTCGGCATCATAGATATAAGCCAGGTTGGCCAATGCGTAGGATTGATAGTTTGGCAACTCTGCTTGCTCGTAGATTTCCAGGGCGCTGATAAATGCATAAATGCAGGAGTCGAGGTTGCCCTGGTAGTAGTAAACATTGCCCAGGTTAAGGAAAATATCCCCCAGTTCTTTCTTTTGGTTTTGCTCGGCCCTGATTTTTCTGGAGGCAAAGAGTGCATTCTTACTCTTTTCGTATTCGCCAGTTTGTTGATAGATGATGGACATGTTGTTAAGGATACTTGCCACGCCATCCTTGTCATCGTGTTTTTGGAGAATCTCCATTGCCAGGTTTTGGTAAAAGAGCGCTGAATCAAATGCGGATGTGTTTTGATGCACGCTGCCCATGGTTAAGTAGACGTCACTCATCCCCATTTCAAACCCAATATGTGCTGCCAGGTTTTGGGCTTCTTTCAGCACCCGTTTGGCACTGTCTATTTCTTTGTTGGACTTCAGTAACCATGCATATTGATTCAAGGCCAAAACCCTGGTGGTGTCCTGAGTCAGTAGCTCAAGGGCCTGGTTGGCAAACAGAAATGCAGAGTCTACATCGATTGATCGCTTAGACAACAAAATGAGGTTGTGGGCCCGTGCTTCTCCTTTTAAGGATCCTTGAAGTTGTAAAAGACTATCGTAATCAGATCTTTGTGCGAATAGTGAAAAGGACACTAGCAAGAGCAGGCAGCATATTTTAAATTTCATGGGTCTCTACTGACAATATGGAGCCAAGATAGCTTGCCCTTAGCCACATTGCCATACCATTCCCACGGTATATAGCTATTCCCTATTCTACGGAAACCGGTGCATTTTGAGTCACGGGTGCATTGACAATCAGCGTGTTGCCCTTGATTCCAGGGTTCGTGTCAAGCTCCAATTCACCATTGATCAGGTTGGCCCGGGAGTTCATGTTTTTCCAGCCGTTTCCTTTCCCTTGTTTCAGCAATTCGGGATCAAAACCAGAGCCATTGTCCTCTATTAAAAGCGTGATCTCTTTTTCGTCCTTTGTGAGTTGGACCATCACTTTGTTAGCATCGGAGTATTTGATCACGTTGTTGACCCACTCTTGTGAAATGCGGTAAAGCGAAATTTCCTGGACATCCGTCAACCGTTTATCTAAACCGAAAAAATCGGTTTCTACCAGTATTTGATCAGTCAGGTTAATCCTGGAGGCAAATTCCTGGAGCGCAGCGGAAATGCCATGCTTGATCAGGGTTTGTGGCATCAGGTTGAAGCAGATTCCCTTAAGCTCCTGGTACATTTCATCGAGTACTTTGCTGGAGTTTTCAAACACTTCGTGTTTGTCTTTCCCTCCATCCTCAAGTGATTTCAGGTTGAGGTTGAGGATGGAAATCATCTGGCCAAAGCCATCATGCAGATCTTTGGCAAATCGTGAGCGCTCTTTCTCTTGTGAGGAGATGGCTGCTTCTATCTGGGTTTCTTTGAGCCTGGTTTCGGCCTCCTGAACTAAAAGAGCTTGTTTCTTACGTGACCTGCTCCTGCTCAGTATGGCTACCATCACTAGCAGGAAGACTGCAAAAACCAAACCGACAATGATTGCAAGGTTCCTTTGGTTTTCAACTTTGTGGCCTGATATTTCTACAGATTGAAGGGCTATTTGTTGTTCTTTCTTTTCGGTTTCGTATTTGGTTTGCAACTCATTGATGATTTCCAGGTTTTTCACACCTAGCAAGCTGTCTTTGAGAGCGTAGGCTTTTTGCCAAAGTTTAGTGGATTCTTCAAAATGGCCATTGGCTTGATATGCCCTGGCGAGCATTTCTGAGCAAGCTAAAATCTCATCTCCACTGCCTATCTCCAGCGCCAGGTTGTAACTTTTTTGTGCATAATGGACTGATTCCTGAGTCTTGTTATTCATCAGATAGGTTTCGGCCATACTGGTATAACATGTCACCAGCCCTTTTTTATCGTCTAGGTTTAGCTTGATGGCTATAGCCTTATCCAGGTAAAAGATGGCAGAATCATATTGTTGTTGCTTGAGATAAATGTTGGCGAGTTCACTTTGGCAGAAACTCACGCCCCGTTGGTCATTGAGCGCATCTTTAATCTTTGATGCTTCAAGAAACGCCTTTTTGCCTAATTCCAACTGACCAAGCTGAATGGCCAAGGTTGTAGCTATATTGATCTGGGCTCCGGCGGCTCCCCTTAGGTTTTCATCCAGTTCATAGTATTCCTTTGATTTCCTGAAATTAACCAGGGCTTTTTCATAAAGTTTTTGCTCATACTGTACTATTCCCAAGTTGTTGGTAGACACCGACTGAATACCAGCAATCCCTAGCGAGTCTCCGAGGCGAACTGCTTTCAGGATTTCCTCCACAGCATGTACATAATCACCCATGTCATTGTAGAGTATCCCTATGTTGTTGATCGCCAGGGCCTCACCTTTGATGTCACCTGATGTGGTATAAATTTCTTTTGCCCGTGTGAGGAAGAGCAATGCAGAATCGTAGTTCCCCTGGTTTTTATGAATAATTCCCAGCCCATTATTGGCTTTGGCCAGATAGTAATCAGGCCGGTCGCTGGTGGCAGAGTGCTCTATGGTTAGCCTTCCATAGAGCTTGGCTTGATTGGGGTCTGAGTAAGCGGCTCCTTTCATCAAGTTATAAAAGTAAGGAGCTTTATTGCTGTCAGAGATGGAGTCTGGTATGGATTGGGCAGTGGTCGTGCCCAGTTGCAATGAGACCAGCAATATGGCAATAATCGGGTTGAACTTCATGGTGTATCTGTGAGACGGACTGAGGCCAGTGCCGCGAGATGAAACGATCAGTTTGCATAAAGATAATCAATCGCTCCACTGGTACTGTTAGGCATGGATTGGTTCTTCTACGAATGTTTGAGCATTTACGATCAAAGTATTTCCTTTTATTCCAGGCGTTGTGTCCAACTCCAGCTCACCATTGATCAGGTTGGCCCGGGAGTTCATGTTTTTCCAACCGTTTCCTTTCCCTTGTTTGAGCAATTCGGGATCAAAACCAGAGCCATTGTCCTCTATTAAAAGCGTGATCTCTTTTTCGTCCTTTGTGAGTTGGATCATCACTTTATTAGCATCGGAGTATTTGATCACGTTGTTGACCCACTCTTGTGAAATGCGGTAAAGCGAAATTTCCTGGACATCCGTCAACCGCTCTTCTAAGCCGAAAAAATCGGTTTCTACCAGTATTTGATCAGTCAGGTTGATCCTGGAGGCAAATTCCTGAAGCGTTGCGGTAATGCCATGCTTAATCAGGGTTTGTGGCATCAGGTTGAAGCAGATTCCCTTGAGCTCCTGGTACATTTCATCCAACACTTTGCTCGAGTTTTCAAACACTTCATGTTTGTCTTTATCACCGACTTCAAGAGACTTCAAGTTGAGGTTGAGGACGGAAATCATCTGGCCAAAACCATCATGGAGGTCTTTAGCGACTCTGGATCGCTCTTTTTCCTGTGAGGAAATGGCTGCTTCAATTTGCTTTTCGCGAAGATTAATCTCTGATTCCTTTTGAAGAAGCACCTGCTTTTTTCTGGCTCGGCTTCTTACCAAAAGGATCACCGAAATCAGCAATACCACGATGAATATTAAGCCAATGATCACTGCCAGATTTCGTTGATTTTGTACTTTTTGCTCGGAGATTTCAGATATCTGCAGTGCAATCTGTTGCTCTTTTTTCTCAGATTCATATCTGGTTTGCAATTCCTGAATAGATTTCTCCTTTTCAATTCCAATGAGTGAATCATTTAGAGTCACGTATTCCTTAAGTGTCTGAAAGGCAAGAGTATATTGTTCTTGCAGGGAATACGCCTCAGAAAGTAAGCGATGTTCTTCCACAACGGCGTGCAGATCTCCAATCATTTGACTGAAAGTAATTGCTTCATTCAGAGAAGAGATTGCTTGAAGAGTGTTCCCTACATTCAGATGAAGGCTTGCCAGGTTGAGGTTCAGCTGGCCAAGACCTTGTGTAAACCTGGCTGTTTCATAATTATCCCGAGCTGCCTGGTAATAATAAATAGCACTATCAAACTTTTGTTGCTCCTGAAAAATACTTCCTTTATTAAGTTGTGCTGCAGCTATTCCTGGAATATTACCTAGCTGCTTTTGAAGGGTAAGTGCTCGGTTCATATAGTACAAACTACTATCGTGTTGGCCAAAGAACATAAATTCAGCACCGAGGTAGGCATAAGCTGTCGCAAGGTCATTGGGGTTTTTAGTGTCTTTTACCAACTGAAAATATTTCCGGTATTTTGTAAGCGCCGCCTCATGGTCACCTTTCATTGATAATATTCTGGCTATTTCAGCCATAGCGCGTTGATGATATTTATCTGCTGCAATGGAGGCTGCAACTTTTTCACCTTTGAAATAATAGAACATTGCAGAATCTAATGCCCCCAGATTCGCAAACATCAACCCTTTACTAAGTGCAGCAATGGTTATTAGTGTTGAGTCTGGCACTCGTTCCGAATGGTAATCCATCTTTTCAAAGAGTCTCAGCGCACTGTCTGATTTAGATCTCAGCTGAAACATAACACCTCTGAGGTGAGCAGCTCTGGCATAATTGAGGTCTGGGGCTTCATTTGTGGCTATGGAATCAAGCATAGCTGCAATTGTGAATACGCTATCAGGCTGAGTAAAATAATAGGTCTTTGCTTTCTCATAAATCGCCTCGGGATTCTGAGAAAAGGAAGGTGCATTTGTTGTGATTAATGCGATTAACAGTAAGTATATTTTCTTCATTGCTAAATATTAAATGTCATTGATAAGAAGCTTCAGGTCAAAACAGGATGAGGTATTTTTTCTGGGACTGTTTCCAGGATCAGCGTACTCCCTTTCATCCCAGGCGAGGTGTCCAACTCTAGTTTACCATTGATGAGATTGGCCCTTGAATTCATGTTTTTCCATCCATTGCCTTTGCCTGATTTTAACAAGTCCTCATCGAAACCTATACCATTGTCCTCTATTAGTAACGTAATTTCATCTTCATCTCGCGTGATTTGGATCATTACTTTATCAGCGTCGGAGTATTTCATTACATTGTTAACCCACTCTTGTGCGATCCGGTAGAGTGAAATTTCCTGGACATCAGTCAATCGTTCTTCTAATCCAAAGAAGTCCGTTTCTACCAGTAATTGATTGGTCAGGTTGATTCTAGAGGCAAATTCCTTAAGTGCTGCTGTGATTCCATGCTTGATTAGGGTTTGTGGCATCAGGTTGAAGCATATTCCCTTAAGTTCCTGGTACATTTCGTCCAGTACTTTGCTTGAGTTTTCAAACACTTCATGTTTGTCTTGATCACCTGCTTCAAGGGATTTAAGGTTTAAATTGAGGATAGAGATCATTTGTCCAAAGCCATCATGAAGGTCTTTTGCAAATCGGGATCGCTCCTTCTCCTGTGAAGAAATGGCTGCTTCAATTTGCATTTCGCGAAACTTAATCTCTGCTTCCTGCTGAAGGAGTGCTTGTTTTTTTCTGGCCCGGCTTCTTACCAAAAGGATCACCGAAATCAGCAACACTACAGTAAATATTAAACCTATGATCACTGCCAGATTGCGTTGATTTTGTGCTTTTTGCTCAGAGATTTCCGCACTTTGAAGAGCGATTTGTTGTTCTTTTTTTTCTGTTTCGTACTGCGTTTGTAGTTCATAGATTTGTTTTGTTTTAGTTTCTTGAAAAATAGAATCTTTGACTACTTCATACTCTAGCTGGTATTTGTAAGCGGAACCATAATCTTGTCGATTGGCTGATACTTGCGCACTTAGTTTCAATGCGTCCTTAAGCATTTCCTTCGCGCCGATCTTTGCTGCAGAAACCCGCGCAAGAGTTGAATAATTTTGTGCTTCGAGAAGGTTACCTTTTCTCAGATAATGAGACGCCAGGTTTTTATATTGATATGCAAGTTCATAATGATTACTGTGTGCCTCATGTCCTTCTATAGAAGTTCGATATAGTTCCTCTGCATTCTCCAGCCTTAAACTGTCGCTAGCGATTGCCTCATTGCCTATCATGTAAGGAATATATCGCGAGTAGCCAAGCTCTTTATAAAGTCCCTGTGCCTGGCGCGAAGAACTTATTGCCTGTTGAAAATTTTTGAGTTGGATATGAACAGAACCTATGTTCCCTATAGTCGCAGCAATCCCAAAATGATGGTTGAGTTGTTTATATAAGCCCAGTGAACGTTCATAGTATCGCAGCACCTGATCATAATCCTTCATCTTTTTATAGACAATCCCAATGTTACTAATGAGCATTGCCTCGGTATTTAGATCGTTAGTTTGCTCAATGATTTTTAAGCCTTCAAAATAGTGCTGTAAAGCATGTTCATAATTTCCTTGTTCGTCATAGCAAATACCCAGATTGTTCAAGGTTGATGCAATCCGAACAGAGTCTTGCAGGCTTTGGTGAAAAGCTAGTGCGGACCTCAGAAAGACAATAGCCGAGTCATAATTACCAGTGGTTTGATATGCAGTGCCAAGACTATTGATAGAAAGAGCGGTTAACTGTTCATCCTTTAGCTTTTCTGAGATAGCTATTGCTTCTCTGGCATAAATCTTGGCAGTATCTGGATTGATATTTTTATAATACCAGGAGAGCTCATTAAGAGAACCTACCCGATCCCTCCCTGTCTGCTTGTTTAATAAAAATTTTAAACTGTCGATTTGTTGATTTTGCGCAGATATGCTGAGCATCAAACACAAAGCAAAAGCGGTTGCGATGATCTTCATTTGTTGACGTATTTTAGGGCGGCAGAAGTTCTCTTTTGAAAGAGAAAGGGAAAATAAAAAAAGCGATCCGTATATGGACCGCTTTTCGCAAAAAGACGCTTAATATTTCGACTAGTTAAAGGATAAGATCGTTTTCTCAATAATATCGCAGCATTCGTGTAGCTGTTCCTCGGTCATTACCAGAGGAGGAGCAAATCGGATGATATTGCCGTGTGTCGGCTTGGCCAGCAATCCGTTCTCACTCAATTTTACACAAATGTTCCATGCGGTATCGCTATCCGGAGTATCATTGATCACAATGGCATTCAGCAAGCCACGACCTCTTACTAAGCTGACGAGGTTGGTTTTAGTAATCATCTGACTCATTCGTGACCTAAAGATTTCGCCAAGTTCTTTTGCATTCTCGGTAAGCTTTTCATCCCTGATTACCTCAAGAGCAGCCATGGCCACCTTGACCCCAAGCGGATTCCCTCCGAACGTACTACCGTGGGTGCCTGGTGTGATCACTTCCATCACATGATTGTCTGCCAATACAGCCGAAACAGGATACACTCCACCTGAGATTGCTTTCCCGAGAAGGACCATGTCCGGTTTAAGGTTTTCATGATCCACAGCCAATAGATCTCCTGTTCGCCCAATTCCTGTTTGGATTTCATCGGCGATGAACAAGGCGTTGTTCCGCTTACATAGATCCGCAATACCACTTAGATAACCTTCATCTGGCACCATTACTCCAGCCTCTCCTTGAATAGGTTCAATCAAAACTCCAACAATATCATCGTGCTCATTAAAAAGGTTCTTTAGTGCATCCAGGTCATTATAATCGATCATAAGGAAACCCGGAGTGTACGGCCCGAAATTTTTTCTTGCCTTAGTATCAGAAGAAAATGAGATGATCGTGGTGGTACGACCATGGAAATTTTGATCAAAAACAACAATCTTACCTTTGTTCTCTTCAACTCCCTTTTTCTCATAACCCCATTTTCTACAGATTTTCAAAGCGGTCTCCACTGCTTCTGCGCCAGTATTCATTGGGAGCACTTTGTCATATCCAAAGTATCGGGTGATGAACTCTTCATAAGGGCCGAGCACATCATTGAAAAATGCCCTGCTGGTAAGCGTTAGCGTGTCAGCTTGATCTTTGAGTGTTTGGACAATTTTAGGGTGACAGTGACCTTGATTCACTGCGGAGTAGGCAGAGAGGAAGTCATAGTATTTTTTTCCTTCCACATCCCATACATGTACACCTTCACCCCTGGCGAGCACAACCGGTAGGGGGTGGTAGTTGTGTGCACCATGCTTATTTTCCAGAGCTATGTAGTCCTTGCTCGATGTTTTTGAACTAATTGTTGTCATTTCTTAATTTTTAATCTTCTTGCTAGTAAACAAAGGTTCAGATTTGAGGTTCCAAATGTAATATTTTAGCAGGGAGATGGCGCAAGGAAAAGGTTTTAAAGGTCTGGAAGAAGAGGATTTTTATTACTCTAAGGAAGGATTTGTAGTATTTACCGAGAAATATCACCTCAAAAGAGGCTACTGCTGCAAGAGCGGCTGCAGGCATTGTCCATATGACTTTAAAAGAAAATGAATCAGTATTTTCAAATTTGAGGATTCTTTCTATCTTTGCAGTCCGTTTTTAAAAGACCGAGAATTCATGTCGAAAGTTTGCGAAATATCAGGTAAGAGACCAAGAGTAGGAAATAACGTTTCTCACGCTAACAATAAAGTGAAGAGAAGATTTAATCCAAATCTTCAGAAGAAGAAATTTTATATTCCGGAGGAGGACAGATGGATAACGATCAGGGTGTCTGTTTCAATGTTGAGAACAATCAACAAAAACGGAATCTTCAACGAGATCAAAAAAGCAAGAATTAAGGGTACTACTACTCTATAATACTTCCTTACCTGCATTAAAATATACTTAGAGCCTTGTCCGTTCTGTTTATTCAGGATTGATTAGGCTTTCTTTATTTGTGCCCATTGTACTCGTGACATCCGGGTTTTGCCACTCATATAAGTTTGATAAAGTCTTGTTGGTTACTTTCCTAAATTGCCCGCATTAAACAACGTTGAACATATGAAATATTTAGTTTATTCTATCATCTTGCTTGCTGTGTCTGCTCAGGCACAAAAACCAGATCTTCCAAGTGATTTTCTCACTGCTGACTTTCATAAGGAGCGTAGGGAGTTGGTTAGAAAGAAGATGCCTGAAAACGCTGTAGCAGTATTTTTTGCCAATCCGGTACGAAACAGGGCGAATGATGTAGACTATGTTTATCATCAGGACCCGAACTTTTACTATCTGACAGGTTACACAGAGCCAAATGCCGTTCTCCTTGTTTTTAAAGACAAACAAAAAAAACCCAATGGCAAGGCTTTTGATGAGGCCATTTTTATCCAGCCAAGAAACGCCATGGCTGAACTATGGACAGGGCGCAGATTGGGCACAGAAGGTGTAGCCGAAAAGTTGGCTTTTAACACGGTGTTCAACAATACAGAGTTTGCAGACTATAACATTGACTTTTCAAAATTCGATAAAGTCTTGTTCTATGATTTTGAAAATGACGTAAGAGACACTGGATCAAAAGGGGATTTATTTGATTTAATTAGTCAATTCAAAGAAAAGGCCAATTATCCATCATCGCAATCCCTGGAGCTGGAACCAGTAGCACAGAATCTGGATATGGAATCCCTGGATCAGATCATGAAGGACCTTCGTGGTATTAAGACCAAAGAAGAGCTTGAGCTATTAAGAAAAGCGGTTGATATTTCTTGTATCGCCCAGAGAGAAGTGATGAAAGCCATGAAGCCAGGCATGTCCGAGCGTGAAGTACAAGGGCTCCATGAGTTTATTTTCAAAAAATATCAGGCAGAGTATGAGGGTTATCCTTCGATTGTTGGGGCTGGTCACAATGGATGTATTCTACACTATATAGAGAACTATAAACCTGAAATCGAAAGTGATGAAATGATACTGATGGATTTAGGTGCGGAATATCATGGTTATACTGCAGATGTAACCCGCACCATTCCAATAGATGGTAAGTTTTCAGAGGAGGAAAGAGCAATTTATGACCTGGTGTATAAAGCCCAGCAGACAGCGATCGAAGCATGTAAACCAGGGGTAAATATCAAACTTGACCTGGATGATGCCATTGCTCGCAGGATCATCAATGAAGGATTGGCAGAGTTGGGGATCATTGATAGTGTGGATCAACCACACCTATATTATCCACATGGCCTGGGACATCACATAGGGCTGGATGTACATGATAAGGGCAACTATGAATACCTGGAGGAGAACATGGCTATTACAATTGAGCCGGGGATTTACATCCCAAAAGGCGCTAAATGTGATGAAAAATGGTGGGGAATAGCTGTACGAATTGAGGATGATGTACTGATTACTAAAAATGGTTATGAACTACTATCTGACCTGGCCCCAAGAAAAAGTGAAGAAATAGAAGCGTTGATGAAGGAAAGTAGTCCACTGGACAATTTCGTGCTCCCTTCACTGGATAACGAATAAAGGAAAAGAGGCTGTCTCAAAAGGTCTTAACAAACAGTCATCCTGAATTTATTTCAGGATCTTAACCGTGATTGGCAGTTAAAATCAAAGATTCTGAAACAAGTTCAGAATGACACTAACCTTTTGTGACAGCCTCTTTTTTTATTTGGTAAATGAGACTAGATGATTGTTTGCCGCCACCAATAATTTGTTAACTGCTTCGGCTACCCCTTTCTTATATTTTTCTGGATCGCCTTCCGCTACCTGAACTTTTGATGTGTTGACATCTGTAGAATAAACCCTGGTTATATGACCCAAATCATAAGAGGTGTTGGTCTGGGCAGCAGATGAGGCTTTGAATTTTTCATCCTTGAAAACTCCACCGATGGTGATCTCATCCTTCATTACCGCCTTTACCACAGCCAGAAATGCCGGATCTACGAATGTAATGTCACTGCCACCATCAATTCTCAGGCTCGGGCTAGCCACCACTTTCGACACTCCACCAACAGCTTTAGTAGCCAACTTACTAGCACCGGACTCACTATCAATCATAAAAGGCACATCGATATTAATGTCTACCACCACAGCATCTACTCCTCGCATTTTTCCTGCCAGGGCTGGTCGGCTTTTCTCATCAGCATAGTATTGAAATCCAGTTGGTGTTGTAGCAATGTATCCATCTTTTATAGCATAGCTCGCCTGGCCTCCTGTAGTCAAACTATGTTTTTTGACTGCTTTGTGACCATCAAGCACCTCCGCAGAAAGGACTTCATAACCGAGTGATTGAAAGTTGGCGATATAAACCTGGTAAAGATCATCCGTGATTTTCTGGTAATCTGCTTCGGCCATACCCTCGAATGCTACAGTCAGCTCCGCAGAAGTCTTGCCTGTATATACACCTGCCCGGGTGCCTTCCCAATCTGTGTAGAGGATTTGGTAGTTGATTCTAAAAGAATTGATCAAAATCTTCTTAGGCGATTTTTTCAATTTATTCTCCAGGGAGTTCCCTGCAGCACGTCCGGTTTTAAACTCCGGAACTTCACTAACTTCTTGTGCTATGGTGTAAAATGACACAATGCACAGTGCGAATAACAATGTGAATAATTTCTTCATGGTATAGATTGTTGATTCTACTTTCAAAGTACCATTATTATCGTAGTGTATTTAATCCGTGAAGAAGGGTATATTTGTGCTGTGGATTATTGGTAGGCCTGCCAGTAGTGAAATTTTATGCCTTAAAGGCACTATTGGAGTTGTCAGATTCAATTTTCTTATCTAGATTTGCACTCCTTTTAATAATTGGGCGAAGAATATGGCAAAGAAAGGTAATAGAATACAGGTAATCCTGGAATGCACTGAGCATAAGAACAGTGGTCAGGCAGGAACTTCACGTTACATCACCACAAAAAACAGAAAAAACACTCCTGAGCGTATTGAGCTTAAGAAGTACAATCCTGTTTTAAGAAAATATACTGTACACAAAGAAATTAAGTAACCATGGCTAAGAAAGTAGTTGCAACCCTAAAGCAGCCCGGCGGAGCGAAATTCGCTAAGGTTATCAGAGCCGTTAAAAATGCAAACGGTGGTTATTCCTACAGGGAAGAAATGGTACCTGAAGCAGAGGTAAAAAACGTATTGGCTAAAAAAGACTAAGCCTTTACTTTACGATATTCTTAAAGAAAGTCCCTCTGAGCAGGGACTTTTTTGTTATTTTCCGTCTACGCTTTTTCGATTATCACTATGGGACTCAAAGGATTTTTCTCCAAGGAAAAAAAGGAATCACTAGACAAAGGTCTGGAGAAGACTAAGGAAAACTTTTTCAGTAAACTGGGCAAAGCGGTAGTAGGTAAGTCTACCGTGGATGACGAGGTGCTGGATGAACTGGAGGAAGTTCTCATCACCTCAGATGTAGGAGTAGATACCACCATTAAGATCATTGGAAGAATAGAGGCGAGAGTGGCAAAGGATAAGTACCTGAATGCATCGGAGCTCAACAGAATACTAAGAGAAGAAATCGCTGGCCTACTTTCCGAAAACAATACCAAAGACCTTGTGAGTTTTGATTTGCCCAAAGTCGATGGACCTTATGTGCTTTTGGTGGTAGGTGTAAATGGTGTGGGTAAAACCACTACTATTGGTAAACTTGCCGCACAGTTAAAAGGACTGGGGAAAAACGTGGTATTAGGTGCCGCCGATACTTTTCGGGCGGCCGCAGTAGATCAGCTGATCATGTGGGGTGAGCGTGTGGGTGTGCCTGTCATTTCTAAAGGCATGAACACTGACCCGGCTTCAGTAGCATTTGATGCAGCGAAATACGGAGTAGATAACAACGCCGATGTTGTGATCATTGATACAGCTGGCAGGCTACATACTAAGGTGAACCTGATGAACGAGCTCTCCAAAATCAAGAAGGTCATTCAGCGGTTTATTCCTGAAGCTCCACATGAAGTAATGCTGGTTCTTGATGGCAGTACCGGACAAAACGCCTTTATCCAGGCCCAGGAGTTTACCAAAGCCACAGATGTTACCTCATTGGCTATCACCAAACTTGACGGCACTGCAAAAGGTGGGGTTGTGATTGGTATCTCTGATCAGTTCAAAATTCCTGTGAAATATATCGGAGTAGGAGAGCGGGTAGAAGATCTTCAGGTTTTTAACAAAGTAGAGTTTGTAGATTCATTCTTCTCCAGCAAGTAACAAACTTTTTACCTTCAGGATTCGTATCTTAAGGCTTATGGATCCCTCTTTCAATCACTGGACAGTTGTATTTCTGGCAGTAGCCATTCAAGGGGTGGTTTTGTCATTGGCCCTCTCGCGGCAAAGAAGCAAATCCCTGATTTACCTGGCTGGAGTTGTGCTTGGGTTCAGCCTGGTGTTGGCCTATTATGTTACATACTGGACGGGGTATTACACTTTACTACCCAGGGGTGTAGCTGTAGCACAAGGATTTACTTATTTTTTGGGACCATTCTTCTTGCACTATATTCTATACAGGCACAAGCGCATTCGTATTCATCCTGCACACTGGATTCCCTTCCTGGCCTATTTGGTTTATTTCATCACTTATCCATGGTTTGTTCAGGAGGTCAGGCCTTATGTGATCCAGGGACAGGTAATTTTCCAAAACCTGCATTTGCTTACATATGCCACACTCGCGGTGATCTACAGTTTTAGATATAGTAAATGGAAGCAGTTTTTGGCGTTTAGCTATGCTGGGTATGCACTCTCCTTTCTTGCATATTTTGTTATGGTTTGGACTGATACCATCCAAATAGCGTATGACTATTTCGTTTCTATGACCGCAGCATTCTGCATCAACTATATTGGTTCTAGTGCGCTGATTCATCGGGCAATGCTGACCGATTCGGTTGCTAGATATGATAAATCCGGATTGGGAGAGAGTGCAGCCAATGCACTGCACAAAGAACTACTGCAGTATATGGACGAGGAAAAACCTTTTCTTGAAAGTGATTTGAAAATGAGCGATTTGGCTGAAGCTTTGTCTTTTTCATCCAATCATATTTCTCAGGTTATCAATGAGCGAGAGGAGTGCAACTTCTCTGACTTCATCAACCAGTACCGGGTAGAAGAGAGTAAGCGGCTACTGCAGAATGATCCTCAATCCACGCTTATCCAGGTAGCCTATCAGGCCGGGTTCAACAATAAAGTGACTTTCAACAATTCCTTCAAAAAGTTTACCGGGCTCCTGCCGTCCGAGTTTCGAAACGCTGTAACAACCCAAACACCAGAATTACAATAAGGTAAAATATCATAGGATTTTACCTTTCAGTGGAAACTCATTGATATCCTTGGTATAAAAAAGGACGACAATGAAAACGCTATCGGTTTTATTCCTACTCTGCTGTAGTACTGCATGGAGTCAAACACTCAAAGAAACAGCAGATGAAAACTACCACAATGAAAAGTGGCAGGATGCTGCCAAAGGTTATTTGAAGCATGTAGAGAAGAATGAAAAAGACTCTTCTGCCTGGTATCGTCTTGCATACTGCCAGTACAAATTGGGAGAGTACAATCTGTCATTGAAGAATTTTGACAAAGCCCTCGCAACCAATTTTTTTCCAGGTTATACCCTCTACAATAAAGCCAAGGTGTATACCAGGATGGAAAACGAAGATCAGGCGTATGCTGCACTTAATGAAGCTGTCTCGAAAGGCTTTAGCAACTTCACTATGCTCAAGGATGACGATGAGTGGAGCAATTATCAAAGTTCAGAGCAATTTGCGGCGATCATTCAGCGTACTCGTGAAAATGCCTTCCCTTGCCTAACAAGCGAAGTGCAGCGACATTTTGATTTTTGGATAGGAAAGTGGGACGTGATGGTCAATGGTAATAAAGTAGGTGTCAACAACATCACACTTGCTGAGGGCGGATGTGCGCTTCATGAAAGCTATACCACTCAGGGAGCTTATTCGGGGCAGAGTATCAATTACTTTGATCCCATGGACAAAAAATGGCACCAGATCTGGGTAGACAGTAACGGTGGTGTATTGGATTATACAGAGGTAAGTAAGAATGAAGGAATGATCCAGTTTGTGGCTGATTACCTGAGTAGATCAGGTGAGGTGACTAAATCAAGGCTCACTTTTACCGCAAATGAAGATGGGTCTGTCAGGCAATTGTTTGAAGACTCTACAGATGGAGGTGAATCCTGGACTGCATCATTTGATGGACATTATGTGAAAGCAGAAGATTAACGAATTTATTCTGTGTCCTTCGTTTTTTGAAACGGATTTACTGGCATCCGACTAAATTTTAAATGTTCAAAAAAAGTACGTTTAAACGAAATGAGAAAAGATTTTTTCGATTTCCTAAAACTACCCCCTGCCCCTAAAGGGGTGATCGAAAGTCCCCTTTAGGGGATTTAGGGGTAAATTTTGACGGATTTTCTTCGAAACCAAAATCTTTTCTCGGACGCTACTAAAACGGATTTACCTTTTTGCCAGCTTCAGAGATATTTACAGCTACTCTGGAGCCGGCATTTCTGATGCCTTCCCAGCTGGATTTCAGTGTATCGAGGCCTGCTTTGCGAGTGGCCTTCAGCAATCCACCTACTATTTTGCCAGAGCTGTTCACTATGATTACTTTCAATTCTTTGGTAGCCGCAGAGAAAGCATCCTTCTTGATGGCTTTTTTAGTGGTCACTTGATTCACACCGCAGTACCTTTTGGCGATTATTCCAACCCGGAGTGCCAAAAAAGCATTGGTTGAGCCCTCCAAAAGGGAGTCTAAAATGATGTGAGCAGTAGGCCCGATCACTGGAATGGACTTCCCTGCTGAACTTCGCAAGAAGGAAGTGATGACCGGCTCTACCTGTTGGGATACATCCATTTCCTCAATTTGGGAAGCCAGAAAAGAAGATCCGGCAACATTGGCATAGAGATAAATGATTTCTCTTAGCGTGGGGCGTTGGTAGTATACGTGAGCTATCCTCCAGACCATCCTCGATTGTGTGGCAAGTACGGTTAGCGCATCCAGCTTGCCATTTTGCGAAACAGATGTTGTTAGGAAAACAGCAGTGGCTGTTTCGTGCACTATTTTGGAAGCTTCTTTGTCGAGAATTTTCAGACTATGATCCAGCTCACCGGCATCCCTGGGGACAGCACCGGTTGCTTTTAGAATAGTATTGGTACTCAAGCGCTTGATGAGTTTTTTGCGATAAGTAACCAGTTCATCCTGATCTGTGGGTAGTTTAATGGGGCCAGGGAGTTTCAGAAATAAAACGAATGGCCAACCGATTAACACCAACGTGCTCACTGAGAGAACAACCAAAAGAATGTTTGCTCCCAGCACACTATTGCTCCTCACCATCAGGTATACACCAGAAATCTGATTGACCATAAAGAGTACAAAACCCAAAATGAGGAGTATCGCCAATGGGATTAATATTTTCTTAACGGATGTGATCATTTGGTTTTGGAAGAAGAAAACTTATTACTTCTCACGGCAGAAAGCAAGTGAGGTTGCAATTCCTGGCTGAAGGTGGCAAAGTCCCGGGTGACAACTACCCTGGTACAGATACCATTTTCGTAAGTGTACACGTTGGTGCCATCAGGTGAAGTGAGTGAATACTGATGATCTCCGGTCTTTACCAAAACCAGGTATCTCCCAAAATAAGCTGAGAAGACCTTTTTTTGATCAAACGGCTCCTCGAAATAGATCTCGGATACGGAATCTTTTATTTCCACTTCGCTGATCCGTGTGCTGATCCCGTCACTGACCAGTTCGTAATCGTTTTGTCGCTTGGTCAGTTTAGTTTCATTTTGGATCCCATCATTTAGAGTATTGAATCCCGTGCCGGAGAAGAGGACTCCCCGATCAAAAGATTCCTGTAAATCATACTCCACTTCAAATGAAAAAATGATACGGAACTTGGTTTTTGTATTGAGGCTATAGTTGGTTTTATCGCCAACGATCCGGCGCTCCACTTTAGTTACGCCCATAGAACTCCCATTGCGAATCACATCATAGAGCAACTCCTGTCCAGTAAGAGACAGACAAACAGCGAGGAGAAAAAAGGAAACAATATATTGTCGGTTCAAAAGGCAGTTAATTAGTTAATCAAACTCAGTTCGGTGTTGTTGAGTTGAATGTATACTAAAATTAACCATAAAAGAGTTTAAGCCCCAGAGATATGCGATCAGAAAAAATCAAATTTACGAATGATGCTGGTGAGGAGTTATCAGGAATCATCGATTTCCCGCTTACGGGGGAACCAAGAGCATATGCCATTTTTGCGCATTGTTTCACCTGTTCTAAAAATCTCAAGGCGGTTGATCATGTGAGCAATGCCCTTACACTAAATGGTGTTGCAGTGTTGAGGTTTGATTTCACCGGTCTGGGGGAAAGTGAAGGCGAGTTTGCAGACACCAATTTTTCTTCTAATCTCACTGACCTGAAAAATGCCTATGATTTTATGGAGCAACACTATCGCGCACCACAAATCATGGTTGGTCATTCCCTGGGAGGAGCGGCTGTTCTGCATATCAGTGGTCAGTTGGACAAGGTGAATGCTGTGGTTACCATAGGAGCACCTTCAGATCCTGATCACGTGATGAAGCTTCTCAAAGAAGATGAGGCAGAGATTAATAAGAAAGGCGAAGCGCTGGTGGACATTGGCGGAAGGCCGTTCAAGATCAAAAAGCAATTTCTCGATGACCTTGGCGTAAAGCCCAGCGAAGAAGTGATCAAAAATCTTGACAAAGCCTTGTTGATCATCCATTCACCTCAAGATAATATTGTGGATATAAATAATGCGGCGGACATTTATGACCATGCCATGCATCCAAAAAGCTTTATTACCCTGGATGGATCTGACCATCTGATGAGTGATCCAGAGGATTCTCAATATGTTGGTGATATTATCATGCCGTGGGCGTCCCGGTATCTAAAAGAGGAAATTGAAACCCCCGAGGCACCAGAAGGTGAAGTTTGGACACGTGTTTCCCAAAAGGGATATTTGACGGAAATAACTGCAGGTAGGCATCACATGCTGGCGGATGAACCAAAGGAGAGCGGTGGGACTGACCTGGGACCGTCACCTTATGGCTATTTACTTTCCGCTTTAGGTACGTGTACGGCCATGACCCTAAGGATGTATGCTGATCACAAGAAGATTGACCTCCGGGAGGTGAAAGTAAAACTTACCCACGACAAGGTGCACAGCACAGACGGAAGTGCCACGGAAAGCACCAAGGGTAAAATAGATCAGATCAAAAGGATCATTCAGATGGAAGGGAACCTTACCGATGCTCAGCGCAAAAGGCTGATTGAAATAGCTGATCGTTGTCCGGTGCATAAAACCCTGGAAGGGAAACCACAAATCATCACTGAGGAGAGCGGGGAAATATAACTTTGTACACCTTAGCATCCTTTGCCATCTTTGCACCTAATCTAGCGGCGGATGAACCAATCACTTTTTAAGAAATTTCTTTTTTCGTTATTCATGTTGTCAGTTTTAGTGAGTCAGGCTCAAAGCGACTTCCATGACAGCTATCTACTGGATGCCCGGGTGTTTGTAGACACCATGGAGTTTACCTGGAGTGACGATGCGATCGCTCGCAATGGCAGAGCAGTGCTCCCCATTGCCTATGATGAGGACAATGAAGTAGCTGAGATCTACCTGTTCTTTGATGAAGCCTCACCGGTATCACAGGTTGCTGTAGTTCCTTCGGGTGATTATGTGATGGTTGATTCGCTCATCATGTTTCGGGATTATGCCCGGTTCAAAGTGCAGTTCAATTCGCTGACCAATAGTGACTTTTTGAAATTTACGCTGCGCCTGTCCCTGGATTCACTCAATGAGGAACTGGTAGAGCTGCCACTATTTCCCTATACGAATACTTATGTGAAATTGTACCCGGGAACTGAAGAGCTCTATATCGGTGAAGAGAAAGTGTTTGAGTTGACCTCCAATAACATTGACAACATTGTAGAAGACAATCGCTGGACAGAAGGCAAACCCGTTAATTATCGGGTAACCCGGGATGGAAGCCGTCTTTTGTTGCACCTGCTTCCCAATAGTCTGGGTGATCAGCGCATTCAGGTACCTTTTCAACTTAAAAAGCCTTACCTGAAAGAAGGCAAGATGACCTATAGCTTAAAACCACTTGAATACACATTCAACATTAAATCGGGGCGTTTGGCGTTCTTACAATTTGATGAACAAGAGGTCACCCCGAAGGATGACAAAACGGAACCCATAGAAATCCAAATAGATAACAACCGGTTTCTAAGGTTGGATAAGACCTATCGGATAGAGAATCAGGAGGAAGCAGGAGGCCCGCTGATTGCTGAGCTTTATACCAAAGCAAGACTCAATAATGACAAGGTTTTATGCTTGCTAAGGCCGTACGCTTTTCATAGAAAATCTGAAGGGTACCTCTATATCAAAGATGGTGATGATCCACGGTTTGTGACCAATTTGGACATTACCCCCAAAACCTCCATAAAGTCTATTTTCGTTCAACGGCAAGGTAAAAGCTGGGAGAAGTCAAATAAGGTTTATCCCGGCGAAACCGTAAATGTGAAACTCGAAGGTGAAGGACTTCATAAGGCGAATTTTAGTTTTCCGGGAGCGAACAATCTTGAATTTGATTCCCTGATTAAAAATGAAAATATCTCTTTGTTTAAAATCAAAGTCCCGCTAACGATCACGTCTAATTCTATTGAGATTTTTAACCATAACCAGTCTACAGGCTCTTCACTGAGTGTGGAAGAATACCAGCGACCGAGAGAATTTGATTTTATAAGCCTCGATTTTGGGACCAACCAGGTGATCCTTGATGATATTGATAAACCGATCTATTATGAGCAAACTCTTACTGATTTGGTATTTGATTTTCAACGGTCTAAGATTGACGAGGGAAAGGAACTCCACGGCAAGCAATACCTCACCATCAAGGTGAAGATTTCCAACAAAAAGGGAAATTTGATTGAGCTCTATCAGTTTGATGAGGTAGTGGTATGCCCGAATGAGTCATCACCACGGTTTGTTCATTATGATAGCAAAGACTGCAGGAATGAAGACATCAACCTGAACAATTTTATCACTAAAAAGACCTCAGACCTGGAAGAGTGGTCAAGAATTGAGCTGGAAATAAGCCACATAAAAACAAAGTATGGGGGTAATGGTCGGACCAAAAAAGTACAGATTCACTTGAAGCGTGATCACAACTTCGATATTGACGTGTCATTTCCTGCCGGGCTCCTGATCCTGAAATCAGGTTCTGAAAACTTTGCCAACTTCGGAGGCCCTAGTTTCGCTATGATTGCGCAGATGAGTTTCTATCAACCTGGCCGGATAGCGAAGTACCGGCCATATAAGATTGGAGCTGGATTCATCGCCATCGATGCGTTTAACTTTTCAGACAACAATGACAGCCGGGATGTGGGATTAGTGGTCATTGGGTCACTATACCCTACCTCCAGTGACAATAAGCTGACTTTCCCACTCTACGCCGGTTTTGGTTACCTAATGGGTGACAAGACACCTTTCTTTCTCATTGGGCCGGGGATCCGGGTGCGGCTGTAGGCCAGCCATCTACAATTAAGTGTTTTTTTTGCAATTAGTGGTTCCTGTGTTTGCAAAATAAGCATCTACTTTGTTTCTTCACAGCAGTTTTTAACCAACCTAATCACCAAACAAATGAAAATACTAAAGTCGATACTTTTATCAGGTATCCTGATGTCCCTACTGTCCTACTGTGAGTTTACCAAAGAGAAAGAGTTAGTATACCCGGAGGATGTCCAACTTAGAACAGGAGTAGTCTCTGTTAAAGATGATGAGAAAGTACGGAGGTTAGTCAATGATCTCTTTTCTAGTCTGCCGGGAGGGAGAATCAATGTCTCTGAGATTGATAGTGCCGCTTATGTGATAGATGAAGAAACCGGTGCCACCAATTATGCCATGTTGGCTTCTGGTGATGATTACCGTAGAGTGGAGAATATTGTTTTAAAGCAAATTGATACAGCGTACCTGGCATATAAGATCATCTATGAACCTTCCGAGGATCATCTGAAATTTATGAATCCTATGCATATGTTGGCTGGATTTTCGGGCACAGTGACTTATGAGTCACTAGAGACCGGAGAAGTGTTTATACAGTATGAAATGCTGAATGGGGCGGTAGTACGTCCAGCGGAAGATTCAAATGGGCGGGTGTCTAATGACTATGGGTGCTACCCTGACCAGCAGCACACTGAGTCGTCAGAATGTTATGGCTCGTATTTAATAGGAGGAGGAACAGAGTCTGGAAAGGTTAATGTCCAATATAAAACATACAGAGATGGAAATGGGAACAAACGCACACGGATTAGTGGGTTTGCCTCTGAAGATGGAGATGAAATCACCATTCTTCTCACTGAGGTGAACTGTCATTTTGACCTTGATTTTTCCGAATGTTATTATAACGAGTTCAACACCTTGGGCTTTACAGTAGTACCACAATATTCGCAGGGCGGTGCAAGCTATGTCAGTTTTTACAATAACAATTATACGCCGACTTATCCGCCATCCAACCTTGCAGACGCACTCCAGGACCTTGTCGACGAGGAGACCGATCCAGAGGAAAGAAGAGAAAAGCAATTGAATTACATTGAGCATTTTGGCGGATTGGAGGGAAAGGAATTCAGATCAATCATTGACGATTTGTTAGAGACTCCTAACCTTACGTACGGGGAAGTACTTGATATCAACGAAGCTGTTGATCGCTATTATTTGAACCTGCTAGGGCAATATATAATAGCTATTTACGGGCCTGTGGCTGAAATAGCCAAGCCGTTTATTGAATTGGCTTTGTTTGAGACCGGTGCTGGCGTTCTATTTCAAGCAGTAAAAGGAATTATTAGCGTGAGATGGGGTGTACAGTTGGCAAAAATCGGCGTAAATACGGCTTCTATCTCAACAGTTACGAATAGACTGGTGAATGGGATTATTTTTGGAGCCAGGAACACATCGCTAACTCTTAAAATTGGTGGAAGGAATTTGGTTAGTTCTTCAGTTTCTGGCTCAAAGTCCACCTATAAGTTTAGCAACTCATCTAAGGCTGAGGCTGAAGCAATATTTAACGATATGGTAGCAGGAAGAGAAATAAAAACAATAACTACATCAAATGGAATAATCAAAAGAGTTAGTCTAGGAAATAATGACTTTATCCAGATGAGACGCTTTTCTGAGGCGAACCTTGGAGAAACCACTATTGAGTTTAAACTAAATAGTGTAAGAGATGCATATAAAATTGAATTAAAATTTCTCCACTAAAATGAAATTTGAAAAACTCATTGGAATAGAAAAAATTTTGGGTCAAAGCCATAATGATCCTGGAAGTGGGGGTAAGCCAATACAGAGCTTGTACGAAGGAATAGTGGATCGAAACCCTCAGTTATCCAAACATGAAGCAAAGGGAACATTTTTGAATTTTGTGGAGTATCTCTTAAAACAAGATATGGTTCAATTGTATGGAGCATATGACAAAAAAAATGATCATGAAGAAAAGTGGGAGGGATCAATTGAGGAAATAATGAGTAAGCTCAGAAATTTTGTTGAAAATCTTTCTCCAAAAAAGCTGGAAGAAACATCCGTATATTTCTATGAATTTAATTATTGTTTTTTGGTATGGAAGGTTGAATGGACCGAAGTTTTAAAACGATTTAATCTAGAAGAGGGTTCAAACGAATGATTTGAAAATAGTATAAGAGGGATTGACGTATCTTCTTGACGGTGGCAGAAACCGCTAAGCCCTTCATCCAACTTGACCTGCTGGAATCAGAGGGGTACTTTTCCAGTCGGTGAAAGCCTGCTAAGCGTGAGATGGGGTGTACAGCTGGCAAAAATCGGGGTAAATACGGCTTCTATTACAACGGTTACTAACAGAATTGTGAATGCTGTCAGTCTGGGAAGCAAGGATGCATCAGTCACATTAGCAATAGGAGGAAGAAGTCTTGGAGGATCTGCAATTGGAACCACATCTAGCTCTAAAGTTGCATATAGAATTAATGGTGTAACAGCTAATGAAGCAAAAGCGATTTTTAATGACTTGACTTACGGCAGGCAAGTTACCAAGGTTGACTTAGGTGGGGGAAAGTATGTTGAAACGGTTACATGGGGTACAGGACCCGATAAACAAAGTATCGCTTTTAGGAATTTTTCAAAAACAGGTCAAATAGGAGATCCAATTATTGACATTAATATGCCATTAATCAGATCTGGTAGGGTAGAACTTAAATTCTTTCCTTAATGAAACAAACTGACATTAAAAGTTTTAGCCTCATAGTAAGTGAAAGTTATATGGAGGATGGTGTTTTTCTTAGCTATCTCTGGGATGATATCTACCATTCAAACCCTGCTTTCAAATTTTCGCAAACACTTGAAGCATTAATATTCACATTAAGGTTTATGATTGACAAAGAGATTGCCGTCCTCATTGGATACGACCAAAATAGAAATGAGCAGATTTTCTGGGATGGAGAAGGGGAAGATGAATTAAAGAATCTAGCAAATTATGTAAACCGATTAGGTGATAAAGTAAAAAAAACACCGGTTCTATTGGATGGATTTAAATATCCTAGCTTTAAATGGAAAATTCCTTATCCAATGGATCCAAAAAAATATGGATTATAAAAAAGTCTCGCTTTATGTTTTAGTAGGCTTACTGTTTTCGATAGATAGCTTTAGTCAATATCAATTTGAATTAGAATTGTATCAAATTAGAACTCAACAATAATGGACTTGACTTGGAAAAAGGTCTTCAATCTTTTGAAAAGCAACTTTATGAGATTGGGTATCTTTCAGATACCACTTCTATCTATGACGCACTAAAGATACAGGCACATTGTGATTTGCCATTGTCCATAAAAGTTTATGTTAAGGAATTGATGTTAGAACAAATGATTTCTTCAAGATAGGAACAGCTTGTTTTAGCCTGGAAAGTACTGAAAAGCGGTCATCGAAGTATTTTAAACTTCTAAGCTTTTTGGAGAGTTCGAAACCCGAAATAAATGCACCCTCGGTTTGGTCGGCTATTGTTGCAGTGCTGGATCGTAAAGATTTTCAGCACCCGTTTTACCGAATGGTAGCACTGGTGACATTGCATTCATGGTCCTTGGATGATTATAATAAAAGAGACCCTGTATCTAACTGTTTCTGAAATCGGAACAATATGAAAGCGATGCTGTAAATTAGGGATTGATCAACTGTTCAAGGAATTTGCTGATTCCCAAGTGGGTTCTCAACATCACAATATTATTGTTAATAACTATATTTCTCTTATGGGTATGGTGCTTTCTGAATTGGATGACAATGCCTTGGATATAACAATGTACGAAGCGTTAGCCTACAGGGGATTAGAGCGAACAGATTATTATGAGAATGAAATTAGAGATACTGAGCTAGAGGTGATTATACAAGGGTTACAAGTATCCCTATTAAGCAGCAGACCCTCATGCAAAAGATAAAAGCCATATTCATCATACTTGCAGCATGCCTAGCCTCCTGGCATGCATTTAGCCAAAAGAGTCACCGTGTCACCTTTTTGTCTGTCAAGGGGCCACTATCCGTGTTGGATACTTTAAGAGGCACTGTGAAGCATCAAACTCAAGAAGATACAGTTATATTGGAATATGAAGGAGAGGGAGTGATTTCACCCAGTCATTTTCAGTTTGCTCTTTCTGGAAACTTTGAGGACTTCACTTATTTGAGAAAGAAGATATTATTTTATGGAACAAGGCAGTTTGAGGTACACAAGCTCATCTATGATGTGTCAAATATTGCGGATGAGGAACTTGTTTTATTCTACAATTCACACTTTGGTTTGATCATGATAAAATCTGGTGTATCCAATGAATATAAAAGGCTTATGTCGTTTGAAATTGGGGAAAATGATGACCTGCTTTTTTATCTGAATGAACGGATTATAGCAAGTGGGGAGTTCTGGACAAATTGGAAATAATACTTGGAATAGGTTTAGTTAGAGTCAGAAGCATTCCAGGACCTTATGGACGAGGTAATGGATCCAGAGAAAAGCAATTGAATTCCATTGAGCATTTTGGTGGATTGGAAGGAAAGGAATTCAGATCAATCATTGAGGATTTATTAGAAACTCCTAACCTTACGTACGGAGAAGTACTTGATATCAACGAAGCTGTTGACGCTATTATTTAAACCTGTTGGGGCAAAATATCATTGCTATTTATGGGCCAGTGGCTGAAATTGCCAAGCCATTTATTGAATTGGCTTTGTTTGAGACCGGTGCTGGTGTTCTATTTCAAGCAGTAAAAGGAATTATAAGCGTGAGATGGGGAGTACAGCTTGCAAAAAAAATCGGGGTAAATACGGCTTCTATCTCAACAGTTACCAATAGACTTGTGAATGGGCTTGGATTTGGAGCCAGGAACACATCGCTAACTCTTAAAATTGGTGAAGGAATTTGGTTAGGACTGCAAGCAGTACAACTACCTCCTCCAAAGTGGCATACAATTTCAATAGTGTCACGCTAAATGAAGCGAAGGCTATTTTCAGTGACCTGACTGCAGGAAGGGAGCTATAGGTGACTGACCTAGGAAATGGAAGATTAATTGAAACAGCCATGTGGGAGTCAAATGGGGTAAAAAGTAGTATAAGCTATAGAAATTTTTCTAAAACAGGACAATTAGGTGATCCTGTTATAGACATTAATGTTCTTTCTTTTAGGAATAAAAAATTGAACTTAAATTCTTTCTATAATGAAATTAAAGCATACCAGGAACGTGAAAGCCATAATTTCTGAGGGTTTTAATAAGGATGGAGTGTTTATTCATGATTTATGGATGGATATCCGGAATTCCAATGTTGATTTTACTCTGTCCGAAACTTTAATGTATATATCTCGATTGAACTCAATGATAGCCTTTACACTCCTCCTTTTCTGGAGCATTGGCTCTGCCCATGCCCAAATCGAGCAATTTTATGGTACATGGGTTTCTTCGTCCAATGACATGCTTTTAATCTATGATGCAAGGCATGTTAAAGGCGATCAGGCTCTAACAGAGATCAACAATCATGTTATGAGAATGAACGTTGATTTGAGTGGGGATACACTTAACTTCTGGAAGGAAATAGAAAGATACAACTCAAGGCATCAGTACGATTTCAAAGTAGTAGAACAAACTAAAGCCTATTTGACCTTAGCTCCGGTTTCTGTGCAATCTAAAAATGCCTTTGGAGACAGGGCAGTTATTTTTTATAGGGATTTATCGGTCGAAGCATCTTTTGATTTTGAGAAGCTGATATACATTGACTCATGTAGAGGTCACTACAATCCGTGCAAGCTATGCTTTCTAGAGATCAACGGAAATCAGGAGATAAAACTGAAGAAGGTGACTGAAGAATGGAGCTCAAGATCAATGGAAACGCGATACTTTATTGACCACCTTAGTGATTCTACTTTTACCCGCTTGACTTATCTGTTGCGAACAGCTGGTTTTCAGCGGTATGACTATCATGTTGAAGATCAACCTTTAAGTATATTGCAAAAGAACAGTCGAACAAAACGGAGTTATCACGTGGCGTTCAATGGAGAAAAACTTAAGTTTTCAACACCTTTCTCTCACAGGCAGTTAGGCGAGTTGAATTGGCTATTGTACGAACTTTGCCACAAGTATGAATTGAAGGAAGCAGAAAGCTTTGAGTTCATATACTAAAAGTTGCTATCAAATATGTTACAACCAGAACAATCATTTAATGGCAAAGTTAACATCTGTGATGAGCTGCTTCTCGTCGGTTTCGGCCGGGTAGTGATCTTCGCTTTAAAATCTATGTTTCCATCATTTTGGCTTTAATTTCCTTAACTACCTCTATGTGACTTAAACCAAATTCTCTCCATGCCAATCCCCGTTCCTTCATATCAACATGCTTTACTATTGTTCCATAAGACATCAGATTGCCGTCGATTGTCGGATATCCAATCACATATATGCTATCAGCTAACTCTACAGCAAGCTCAATATCATGGGTGGAATAGATGATCGTGTTGAATGAGTGATTAGTACTTATGAGATTGAATGCATTTTTTACATCTTCAATATTACCTACATCAAGGCCTGAGAATGGCTCGTCCAGAACCATATAGTGCCCTGAGCAAAAGATCTGTTCTATTATGGCTGTGCGCTGCCTCTGTCCACCTGACAATTCGCAAGGGTATTGGTCCTTCATTTTTAGGAGTCCCCATTTAGTGAGATACTCTTCGATTTTTTCCTTCTTCTCTTTAGTAGTTATTTCCTTATTTCTTAATGCGAACATTAAGGCTTCCGAGACAGTTTTATTCCTGAACAGCGTATATTTCTGGTCTACAAACCCAACATCTCCTTCCTCAACCTCTTTAGCACTATTTTCGTCTTCAGACAAAGTGTCGGCAATAAGGATTTTGCCTGTAGTAGGTTTTACCAGCCCAGTCAAAGCTCGAAAAATTGTAGATTTACCTCGTCCAGATCTTCCAACAACAGCGATAACTTGCCCCGTTGTATCTTTTCTAGAGACATCTTTCTCTACAAAATTGATATCCTTGATTACTACTTTATCTCCATAAGCCACACTCAAATCTTCTACATACAGAAGTGTGTTCCCCATAGTATATACCATAATTCTATATTTTGGAGTATCTAAAAAATGATTTTCTGAGATAGTTCAGTACAAAATCAATGGAAAGACCAACTACCAAAATCACAATTTGAAGCGCGATGATTCTACCGTGATTCATAAACTTGTCGGAATTCTTTATAAGGAATCCAAGACCACCAGCAGCTACTAATATAGATTCGACTGTTACCAACATCATCCATACTATTGCAAGATTCTGCCGTATTACTTCAATGACATGATCAATTCTTCCTATCACAACCACTTGCCAAAGTACCTCCCATCGATTGCACTTTAAAGATCTGGCATGATCAAACTCCTCTTGTGGAATGGAATCAATCATGCTTAAAAGAGAAGTGGTTAGATACGTACTCATGAATACTACCAATACCCATACTTGCATGGATCTTGCATCATTGATCAGGATCGCCATATAAAAAGTAATCCCAGTTAAGGGCAAATATCTAAGACGACTAATTGCTTTTGCCAATGTATTTATCAATGGTACAGTGGACAAATAGGTGAATGTAAGGGATAGAATTATTGCAATAACGATTGCTTTAACACAAAGCCAAATAGAACTAAAAATATGGATAACCAAACCTTCCTGGTACAACTCTTTAAAGCCAGTAAATACCTGAGTGGGTGTAGGGAAAAGATGGGTTTCACCTAAACTACTTGCAACCCAAAAAATAGCCAAACAAGTGGCCCAAAATAGAATGAGTAACAAACGAGTGCTTTTGCTAACGTCCTCAAAAGGATTAAAAATTTTCTTCATGGGATTTTAGAAAGAATAAGGACATGAAAACTTCATGTCCTTAATAAAACAATTTCTTATTTTAATAGTGTGATCACCACGCGCCTGTTTTTCGCTCTACCTGACTCTGTTGAATTGTCCGCTACGGGCTCATCCTCACCTTTGCCGATAACAGTTTGAAAACGACTTTGAGGGATTCCTTTTCCTCTTAAGAAGGTTACTACGGATTGGGCTCTAAGTTGAGATAAATTATAATTAGTCTCTGCAGAGCCTGTGTTGTCCGTATGGCCTTCTAATTTTAGCTTTGTATCCTCAGCTTGTATTAACAAATTATAGATGGATTCAAGAGTACTTGCTGATGAGGAGCTTATCGTTGCACTTGCGGTCTCATAGTTGATATTCCATTCACCAGATGCCATGACTTGATCTGCAGTCTGTGAATAATCAGGCTTATAGGCAGTTCCAGCATCAATATCATTAATATTCTTAACGAAGTAAAGGTTTACGGCTTCCTCGTAAGGGACAATTCGTTTTACCGACTCATTGAATCCAAATGGGTTCAGTTCACTTAGGTAAGAGGATACTTGTGTATAAACTGCTTTGTATCTATTGGTGCCATCTGTGATCCCGTAGTATTGCATCACATCAGCATAGTTAAATACTCGTGAACCTCCCATGTTATAATCGATTCCGTTTTTTGAACCTTTTTGCCCCTGAAACATATCATACCAGTACTTAGCTGATTCTAAATCATAAGTTTCAGCTACAGCTTCTGATGCACGTACTCTCCACTCATCGTATTGTTTCATTTGGTTTGAAGCTGTCAGAGCTGACTTTAATATGTTACTTACAATATCTGCGTGTCCAACAGACCATTCTTTAAAAGCAATGACGGTGGTGGCCATTTGATTATTAAACTCCTTGGTAGATACAATATCAGTGAACCCACTTAGTTCATCAAACACCATTTTGTCTCCAGGTGTCCATGTGGCACAACCATCAACTTTCTTCTCTATGGTTTTACCGGTTAACTTGCCATTTTTCACCTCTTTCAAAGGAACGGTCCAGCCAGCTTTCTGTGATTTGATAAGTTCTTCTGCAGACTTGATGTAATCATCATCTTGAGAGGGATAGAAATTCACCGCATCAGGATCATAGGTGTTTACATCTGGGTTTACTTTCAGACCGTTAGCGAAGGCATAATTAACAGCTGTCACCCAGTCTCCATCTCCCAGTACTGCAGAAATCAAACTACCCTTCATTGATTTAGGATCAACTTTCCAACTCGGAGGCCCTATTAATTTATCTTCTCCATAACTCAAACCAACAGCCCCTACGACCTGAATATGGTATTTATCTTTACCAAATTTATCATCAAGTGCCTGCTGCATCGTGCTTATGTAAAATGGTGCACCATCACCCATCATAATGATGGCAAACGCACTTTTATCAGAATCAGGAAACTCTTCACCTCTATCAAACTCTTCAATAAACTTCATTTGCATGTTGCGTAACTCTGACAACCAGTCTTGCCTGATTATCTCCAGGTTCACCCCATTTTTTTCCATTAGGGAGCCCTTGGTTGTTCTCGGTCCGCCATTCGAGACAATTATGCCTGATTGTGCATTCCAAGCGTAAGCGGCGATGCGTACCAATGGTTTGTTGGCGACCAGATTTGATACTGAAGTAGTAGGCAGTTCCATTTTTTCTACCGACACTACGTTATTTACTTCATTATCGTCAATATTCAATCCATCCAACAACTTGGCTTCTCCTACTCTAAGGCCTGGTGCGAAGTAATAAACTGCCCCGAGGATACAGGCCAAAATAATAGTAACGATCAGAAATTCTGATAATGTAGTTAACTTGTTGGTTCGAAGTATCTTACCCATGATGTAATAATTATGTTAGTTAGTGAATTGTATTTTATTCAAACATATTTCCAAATCCCCCACTTTCCAATTTGTCCTCTGGAGTCAGTTTATAATTAGGATTGGTATATTTTTTTGCTTCGGGCACGAAATCCTGCCCGGTTTTGATTTTATCAGCGAGGTGATCTAATTGCGAATACAACTCGTCACTATCTACATCATATTTGGATGTAAGTGTATCTATATCAGAGAGGTTTTCCTGGGTTTGAGCTATGTCCATAGCGATTGTTTCCGTAATCACATCCAAAGCATATTCCAGTTCCCAATCCTTTGTAAACAACATTGCTGATTTGGCTCCATCAGTGGCGGCTTTGGCAGTTTTTGCAAATTCGTACTCTTTCTGAAGCATCTTAATTGTGACTTCAAAGTCTGAGATTTTAATGTCAATGGCGGTTCCGGCAAGGGTAAGTTTTCTGTCCAATTTGCCCATCACGTTAGCACGGCTTCCGTACTTTTGAACGAAACTTTTACTTTGTGCCAATTGCTGGGTAAGACGTTGAGATTCAGATAGCTTTTTTGCCAGATTGCTGTGCAACTCTACATATTCATCCGTATCTCTGCCGCCACTTCCTTTTTCAGAGATGATGGCTTCCATGGCAGACTTAATCTTTTCGGCTTGTTTCTGTAGGGAGACCACTTGATTTTGATATGCTTGAGCCTCTTTTTCAGATTTAAGCGCTTCGGCTTCCATGTTATTCTTTAATGCTTTGATTTTGGCTTTGGAATCTTTGAAGACTTTCCTGTTTCTCATCATCTTGATTTTTTGCTCTTCCAACTCTCCGAAGGGATCATACTTGATCAGGGATTTATGAATAGATCTGGTCATTTTTCTCAAACCCTTGAAAATAACAGGAAGCATCATGACAAAAAAGATCAGGAAAACTGCCACACCGGCTAAGGCAATTACCTGTCCTAGCGCGGTAAATAATGGTGGGAGGATATATACCCAAGCACCATAGCCCAATCCGGCAAACAATGCAAGTTTTAAAATTGTATTCAGTCCTTTCTCACCATTTCTCCACTGTTTTGGATCCAATGAAATCTCTCCCTTTTCATTATCAAAATGTTTGAGGATAGGGAGTTCCATCAAGTGGCTTTTAGTTTCTTTCAATTCCATGGCTTAACCCTTATATATTGTTCTTAATCCCATTAACTACATTAGTAATTGCCTCTAGTACCCTGTTTTTCGCAAGGGTGTTACAGGTTATTTTTTGATCGATCTCCGATATTTCAGCAATTAGAGAGGTGTCTAAGGACTTCAGTTGCTCTTTTTTCTTAACAATTTTACTTTGAATTTCGACTAATTCTTTTTCTAATGCATTTATTTCCCCGTTGAGGCTCTGTTTATTCAGTTTTTGTGATTTCTGTATTTGTTCTTTCTTCTCAATGCCCTGACTTTGGTACTGATCGTGTACTTTATTAATCTCGAATATATAGTAGTCTGCATGTGTGAGCAACATGTCTTTAGTCACATTTTTATCAACGGTATTGGCCATAGTAAGGGCCATTTTATATACCTGAGGGTCATTGGAGCCTACTGAATCAATTGCCTTAAAATATTCATAAAAGTCATAGCCCGGTTTGTTGAGTGAGGTAAACCCGTCCTCGTACATTTTCATAATTGTATTCAGTACTTTTTGACTTACATGCTCACCTGTGGCAGCATTTTGGAGTTTAGATTGGATATTTGTTTCCGGGGGGAAGTTGGTGGTTTTTGATTGAGTTTTTGGTTGCTCGACGGTGTCAGGTACCTGGTTTGACTCTACATCATTGAGGAATAGACTTTTCCATTTGAAAGATTCTTTGGCCATTAATTTAAAAATTGACGTGAATTAACTGAGAATTTTAATTTAAAAGTAAAGGATAAATTCAATTTTTGATCAAAATAGCGAATTCCTATTTACGAATTTTTGACCATGCGAATCTAAAAGCGATAAGTAGAACGATGAATCCTACCAGTAGTTGGATCATATTTCCTAAAAAGACGATACCAAAGTGTGTTCTTTGAAGAATGAATATGACCAGAAAGACTAATGCGATCATTATAAACAAGCCCGAGAGCCTTCCAAATCCCGGAATGTCCTTCATAAAGATTTTCCTGTTTAGTAGCCACAAGCATATAATCAGGGAGACCAGAGGCAGAAAATAAACTGTAAGGTTTACTTCTAACAGCGAGGTGCCCATAATAAGCACTGAATAAACAAATAGAATAAATGCCAGTGTGCCAGGCACGGCCACTGCATACACAACAAATGTTACGGCATATTGTAAATATTTGACATTTGAAGGCTTTAGAATTAAGGTGATCCCGATGGTAAGTAAAATTACCATTACAAAATAGCCAACTACCCAAAGGGAGTGATCTCCTAAAATCTCAATAATATCTTCTATTGTCATGTTTCATTAGGGATTTAAAAGCTACTTAATCTTCCTCAATCATGATTAAGTCATCAACAGTTTTAAGAATCTCAGGAATATCCTTTTCCGTTATTTTAACCAATAACTCATGGTTAATGTCAGATTGCTTTGCAACGCGATTGGCCTGGATTTCCGTTATTCTCTCAAACAAATTGCGTACAACCCGTGCATTTCCAAAAGACCTATGTCTTTTTTCATACAACCTATCAAAAATTTCAGATAACTTTTCTTCAGCATCCTTTGTCAACTCAAAGTCAGCCTGAGCAGCGTTGATTTTAAATATTGCCATCATTGCTTCTGGCGAATAATGATCAAAGTGAAAGTAGCGATTGAATCTGGACTGCAGTCCGGGGTTCGATTGAATGAATGAATTCATTTCGTCTGGAT
Organism: Marinoscillum sp.; assembly: GCA_040218045.1. GTDB lineage: Bacteria > Bacteroidota > Bacteroidia > Cytophagales > Cyclobacteriaceae > Marinoscillum. The sequence continues at coordinate 86,005 of JAVJQA010000041.1, read as the reverse complement.
ACCCTGCTACAATGACGACCAGCCTTTTCCGATTGTCCTCCATTCGCTTTAATAAGATTTCTATTGCTTCTCCTCCAAAATCATTGATTCCCTCTGGGTTGAGTGAGTATGCTTCATCAATGAAAAGAACACCATCCAAAGCCTTTTTAATTATCTCATCTGACTTGATCGCTGTTTGACCGACATATCCTGCTACCATTCCCGAGCGATCTGTTTCAATCATTTGCCCTTTTTCCAAATAACCAAGATGCTTAAAAATACGACCTAGTAACCTCGCTACTGTCGTTTTGCCTGTACCAGGTGGGCCAGTGAATACTGCATGCAGGGAGTTAGTTGTGGTTCTTAAGCCTGATTCTTGCCTTAATTTTTTAACTTTCAGGAAATTAATTAAATCCTGAACTCTGGTTTTAATGTCATCCAATCCTACGAGTTCATTGAGTTCCTCCATTACCTTTTCTAAGGTGTCATCTTTTTCTACCTCTTTTGACTGGGAATTCGAAAACAGTTGAACAGTGTCACGAATCCTTTCCGAATTGGCTTTCAAAAACGATTCTTCCTTATCTGTGATCTTTTCACCTGTCTTAACCATTAGAAGAGATAATTGCTCCAAGCATTGAACATAATCTGCAAAAATGTCATTATTCATGTGGTTTAAAACTGAAGGCAATACGAGTTTCTCCTTCTGGGATTCAACTTCTGGAAAGAAGGTCACTTCCTTTATCAAAGTAATGTTTTGAGAAAATTTTCGCTGATGTACTAGTTCATTGATTTTTTGAATGTCATACTGTACGATGAGATCATTCCTGTTCAAAAGCTCGTAGGCAGATAGAACTACAAACTGAGCGGGAGTAGAAGATTCCTTTGTTGAATGTTTTAAAGTGACAACCTCTTTGAAAATCTTTAATAGGTCGTATAAAAAGATATGTTCTGCCTGGTAACCGACGGAACCTCTATACACGCCCATCCAATCATTTACTGCATCGTGGAATATTGGATAGGCATTAATTTTGGCACAAAGTTGAAAGACATTCCTGCATTCAGATCTTAATGATTCCAGAAAGTTCTTCGTTAAATTTTGCACTGGTGCCTTGTCTTCATACATCCAACGAATATTGCCGATTTTTTGAACTAATACAAAATGAAGAGATGAATCAAGGCTCTTTTTACAACAAATCACAATCAACATTGTGATTAAAATTTATTTCAAAACATTCGTGAAGGCAAATTTCGACAATTGAGAGCAAGTCTATTTCATTAGAAAGCCAACCAACAATTCTAATTATCACTTCACCGCAAAGTTAACATCAGTGATGAGCTGCTTCTCGTCGGTATCCACAGGAGAATTTACATAGCTCTCAAACGGGTGAATGCCTTTTTTATGTTTGAAGACTTTGGCCCTTTCCAGGTTCATTATGGCACTCCACGGATTGCCCAAGTGCTTGTATGGCCCTTTATGGCGGAGTTTGTAAATTTTCGTCTCAGGAATTGACCCTTGGAAGAAACCAGATGGAAGGTCTGTGGGCACTTCAGAAACAGGAATCGCCACGGTATACTCCACCCGATCTTTCGTGAGTTCCCATTTATGATAGATGGTCACAGGTTCGCTATTGATCAGATCCGTTTTATCTCCCATATAACCCATCATTTTTTCAAAATCGCCACTCATGGTTTCGCCGATCGTGGAAATTGGGCAACTCGTTTTTAACCCCACATATTGGCATCCGGGGTAATTTGTCTCTCCGATAAACTCCAGGGAAGAATGGACTTTTCCGTCTTCAGCGAGATCCTGCAGCATGTTAAGGCCACGGTCAAAATCCATTCCCAGGAAGGCAACCATCATCTTCCTCATAAAAAACATGAAGAATGGCAGTTTGCTGTCCATCAGCCAGGTCACTTTTGTTTTACCATCCACTTCCTCCAATTCAAAACGAATATCCGCCTGGGACTTCCATGGTTTCAGAAAATGAAGATCATAGTCTACAGACTGGTTTTCTGTCCTATTCAATATTTTCATTTCACCACTACCTACACGATCTCCTTCCCATGCGTAAGAGTCTCCGTCCTCAGCTACCGTAAATTTTGCGTCTGGTTCAAGCACCAACCATGGAGACCATTGATTCCAATGGTGGAGGTTACTAATGCATTCGTACACTTTCGCTACCGGCGCTTCTATCAAAATGGACTTCTCTACGTGGAATTTGGGCATGATCTTTCAGTTTTGGAGATTGAATTTACCTATTTCCAAACAATGGGTCAAGTCAAAAGCCTGATGTGACTCCTTTATTTTTTTAACTTTCTTTCGGCCAGGAAAATACCACCAATGATTACTACCGAACCAAGCAGCTGGATAATGGTCAATGACTCATCCAGAAAAATATAAGCTAACCCAATAGTTGACACAGGCCCTAAACTCCCAAAAATGGAGAAGTTGCCCGATCCCAAAATCTTGATGGAATAACTGATGAGGTAAGACGGGATCACAGTAGCAAATACAGCCATCGCAAACCCAATCCAGTAAACTTCAGCCTCAAATTCAAATAGGTTTGTTTGACCCAGGACTATGTAGTGCACGATCACACAGCCACAAGAGATCATCATGGCATAGGAGGTAAAGACTGTGGCTCCGAATTTTGGGATAATCCAACCAGATCCGGTGATGTAACCTGCGTAAGTCAATGCGCTCAGAAAGACGAGGGTTCCTCCAAGCAGTACGTCATTGCTGTCACTAAGGGATAATTCATTCGAAAAAATGACCACTACACCCAGGTAGGTGACAATCACTCCAATTATTTGCTGACGAGTGATGGTTTTCCCAAAAATGAAATAAGACATCAACAGCACCAGGGTTGGGTAAACGAAAAGAATCAGGCGTTCCAGACTCGCTTTGATGTACTGAAGGCCCAAAAAGTCAAAATAACTCGCCAGATAATACCCGATAATCCCCAATCCAAACAGCCACAGATAGTCCTTACCGGCAATCTTTTCTTTAGGCCGTTTGATGATGCTTGTAGCAATGTAGAATGGCAGGGAAAACAGCATTCTCAATAGTAGAATGGAGATGCTATCCGCACCATGCAGGTAGGAGAGCTTTACCATTACCGCTTTGCTGGAAAAAAGTAGAATGCCAGTGATGGCGAAAGTGATTCCTAATGTCTTTGATTGCTTCAATGGCTTGTAATTTCAGCGGGCTAAGTTAACTGAAGTCCTCCAATTAGAATGAAAGCGATCCTTTAGAAAAGGGCATCTACAAGTACCATAAGAATCAATGCCGGACAGATAAACTTGATGAAGAATACCCAAATATCCGCTGGACGGATGCCGCCAACAATTGGTCGTATAAACCATGTTGCTCCGTTTGCCAGTTCTTCTACCAGACTGGAGGTTTTGTACACCCATCCACCATACAGGCAGACCATCAATGAAGAAAGGATGATCACAAGGTTTCCGAATAGATAATCCATGATATTTAAGAATCCTGTGTAGGTGCTGCCAGAGAGCGTCAATGACATATCGGTAAGGGAAGTATTTCCTCCAGAGGCTAAGGCTGATGGCAAACCAACGAGGATCAAGGCAGCCGTCACCATCCAGGTTGCATTCTCTCTTTTGATCTTGCGTTCATCCACAAGATAAGCTACAGGCACTTCCACAATGGAAATGGCTGAAGTGAGTGCTGCAATAGCCAAAAGAAGATAGAAGGCTATGGCCAATAAATTACCGCCAAATGGAATGGATTCAAATATTTCTGGAAGGATTTGAAAAACCAGAGTGGTACCCTGGTCAGGGTCTTTGCCAAATGCAAATACTGCAGGAAAAATCATGAGGCCTCCCATTAAAGCCACTGCGGAATCAGCCACTGCCACCCAAAGGCCAGCACTTATAATGTTTTCTCCTTTGGGTAAATAGGATCCATAGGTGATTATTATGCCCCAACCCACAGCCATAGAGAAGAATGCCTGGCCAATTGCTGAAAGCACCACTGATTGGTTGATTTTACTAAAATCCGGTGTAAGGTAATATCGGACACCTTCCATGGCTCCGTCTAAGGTTAAGCTTCTAATGATCACCAGAAGTACCAGCACAAAGAGTAGCGGCATTAAGACCTTTGAGGCCTTTTCAATGCCCTTGGAGATGCCTCTTCTAACGATCAGGGCGGTTATGAACATGAAGGCAGCAAATAAGGGAATACTCAAGGTAGGATCAGCTATGAATGAGTCAAAATCCAGAGAACTTCCTCGAACGGAGGAGTAAATGTATCCGAGGATCCAGCCCGAAATCACTCCATAATAGGACATCACAAAGAAGCTTACTGCAATGGACAGTATGGCTCCAAGCATCCAGAAGTTGTTGCTTCCAGTTTTTTTAAATGCTCCAATAGGGCTTTTGCTGGTCCATCGCCCCAGAGCCATCTCATTAAATAGGAGAGGAGTGCCAACAAAAATCACAGCAAGTAGGTAAATGAATACAAAAGCACCACCACCGTTTTCCCCGGTGACGTACGGAAATCGCCAAATATTCCCTAGCCCTACAGCGGAGCCCGCTGTGGCCATGATAAACCCAAATTTGCTTCCCCAATTCTCTCGCTGCATGATGTTAATGTTTAGTTAGCTCTTTGCTTTTTTCTTCTTTTCAATTCCGCTTTGATCCTGTTAACTTCTAGTGCGGCATCTTTTGTGACACTGGTGTTCTCCTCTGCCCGGCGAACGAGGTACGGAAAGGTTTCTTCCAACTTGCCAAAGGGCAAGTATTTGAGAACCATAAAATTTCTTTTAGCCAGTTCAAATGTGATGTGGTCACTCATGCCGAAGAGTTGGCAGAAATGAATTCTGCTGGTGTCAAGGTTCAATTTCTTTATTTGATTGATAGCTTTTTGGTGGCTTTCCTCGTTGTGGGTGGCCAGGCAGATAGCAGTGTCCCGGAGGTGCTCCAGGCAGAAGGTTACGGCATGGTCATATGCATGATCGGTTGCTTTTTTCGACGGTTGAACCGGTGGGTCTAGTCCTAAAAGTCGGGCTCTTTGCTTCTCCTTTTCCAGGTAAGCTCCACGAACCAGCTTAGCACCAAGGATCGCCCGGTTCTTCACGCATTTTTGATGATGGGATAAAAGGCGCCCAGAAGATGATTTTAAATAGAGCTGATATGTGTTGAAGACCACCGCCTTACCTTGATTGTAGCGTACCATCATTGGCATAATCAATGCATCCAATGCAGGTTGAATCCAGCTTTCTTCAGCATCAATGTAAAGTGATCGGTTCGCTCTTGATGCTACCGAACAAATGAGGTCAAGTCGTCCCTGGAGTTGTTGCCATTGGCCGGTTTCCTGTTCAGTGAGCGACAGGTCTGAACTATATTTTTCCAGTAGCTCAAAGCTCCCAATGGCGGTTACTTTGAGACTGATCACTGGTATGGAGGGTCTGGTAGATGCATGAAGTATGGTGTCTATGATAAGCTTGGTCATACTCTGCCAGGCTTTTTCAGATTGCTGGGCTTCTACGCCTATGTCTAGCGCCACATCTATCTGATAGTTGGAAAGTTTTTGAACTGTGGGTTCACATTTTTCAAGCGTTTCTCCTCCACAGAAGTGATCAAAAAAAAGGCTTTTGATTAATGGCCTGACAAGCGGTAGTTTCCACTTCAGTGCGGTATTGCCGATCTGAGCCAGGTAAACGGTGAGGTGTGGCAAATGGCGCATCAGCGTGAACAGCCATAAGGCTTTTTTCAACTGGGCATCTGTTTTGTAAGCAAACGCCGTGTTGGTGTTTTCAAATGAAAGTTTCATGGATTTGACGTCAACAATGGAGAGCTGTTGATTAAAAGTTCATCGCAGGAGCTGACATCTCTGTTAACAGTTGGTCAACTCCCTGATGAACATCATCGTTTTAGAAGGTGAAATTGACTTTTGCGAAGTATCGCCTTCCGTCTATTCCAAACTGGGTTGTTTGCCATGGGTATTTGAATCGGCCGACAAAATCGAGGTTTCTGTCCATTGGGTGACCTTCACGATCTGCATAGGCCTCTGAGAAGGTGTCCGGATATACATTCGCGATGTTCGAAACCCCAAGGGTCAACTTCACCTTTTCTGTGAGGTTGTATGAGGCACTCAGGTCCAATAGGTTTTTTCCTCCATACGTGGCGTCATCCACTTCATTATTGGATAGGTAGGTAACTGACCCATAATACATGCTAGAAAGTGTAGCTGAGAACCGGTCTATGACGTATGTGACCGTGCCCACTACCTTTTGTCTAGGTCTCCAGGTTTCCATTCTGGATACATCCTCTCGGGAGAATATATTGTCACTAAGTCCATTATCCTCTATGAACCCGGGAAGGGAGATGTCTTCAACGGTTGTTTTGTTGAAGTTGGCAGAAAGATTTCCTCTGAATGAACCTCTACCGGCGGTAAGGTCACTGAAGCTAAGCACAATGTCCACTCCCTGTGTTTTGGTTTCAACTGCATTGAGGAAAAATCCGGCTGATCCTACACCCACATTGTTTAAGACCTGATCAATTGGAGAGTTTGGATCTCCGGTTGCGGTGACCTGACCTGACAATACAATGCGGTCGTCTACTGTGATTTGGTATAGATCAGCCGTGATCCCAATATTATCCGTAATGCGGAAGGTAGCTCCTGCTCCAAAGTTGAGCGAAGTTTCGGGCTGTAAGTTTGGAATGCCCAAGGCACGCAATGCAGGGTTTTCGTTGTCCAGAATTCCGTTCTGAACGACACCGTTTTCAGTAAGTGTGGTGGTGACCGCCGTATAGTAAATCTGGTGCAAAGCAGGTGCTCTAAACCCGTTACTAACGGACGCTCTCAGGTTCAACTTTCCTGCCTTCAGGCGTGAGTTTAACTTCCATGAAATGTTTTCTCCAAAGTCGTTATAATTTTCATAGCGCAGTGCTCCACCCAATAGGAAGTTTTGGGTGATATCTGCCGTGAGCTCAGAATAGATCCCCAGATTGTTACGGTAATTATTGGAAGCATTTTCTGGCTTAAACCCTGGAAATGACTCTGAGCCCGTACGGCCACCCTGTGCATCAGGTGATTCCCCATCTCCATAAGAAGCGAATTCACCAGCTTCGATCACGAAATTTTCTGTGCGGTGCTCTGCCCCAAAAGCCCAGGTGAGTGCCTTGATACCATCTATATCAAATGATCGGTTGATATCTACATTGTTGACCACATGACTAAACTCGTGGGCTCCATTGTAAAAGTTTGAAGGACTGGCTCCGGCAAATGATTGGTTAAATGAATTGATGATGTAATAATCTATTCGGTTTTTGCCCAGAGTAGAGCTGATGTCAAAATTCCAGTCATTGTAAGTAGTTCGCAACCCAAGTGAAAAGGTGTTGTCCTCAATCTGTGGAGCCATTTCGGCCAGGAAGAAATCCTGATCAGGATAAATGGCCTGGAATCCTGGCACCCAATAAGGGACTCGGGCAAATTGTGGTGCTGAACCGCTTCGGTTGGTGATGGTTCCGAAGGAGTAGATTTCAGTATCTGTTTCTTCTATAAGTGTATATCCTGTGTTGAATGAAAAACTAGTGATGGTCATGTCTGGCAGGCCTACCTGAAAGCCCGCCGAAGGGTGCTCTTGAAGGAAAGCATTCAGGTCAGACAAGGAATAATCTGTATCCTCTGTTACTCCCCAGTAACTCGCCTCATCCTGTAGACTGGTAATGGTTCCTGCTCGCTGGGTTCTTTGCTGATCGAAATAATTGAAGGTGAAGTTGGCGTATCCTTTATTGAAAATATCAAAACCAAAACCGGCTTCAAGATTGTATTGGCCTCCATCACCCTCTGAGGTGATATTGTATCCCGTGTTGATGAATGGGTCAGACTCTTGTTTAAGTACCAGGTTGATTACTCCGGCCACTGCATCCGATCCGTACTGTGCAGCCGCACCATCTCTCAGGATTTCCACACGGTCGATGGCAGCTGTTGGAATGGACTTCATATCTACTCCTACCTCGCCACGCCCGGGTGTTACATAGCTGTATACCAGAGCAGAGGCGTTTTTACGCTTTCCATTTACCAATACGAGTGTTCTACTCGGCAGTAGTCCCCGGAGGTCAGCCGGACTAAAGTGGGCAGCAGCATCGGAAATAGGCTGCTGTGTGGAATTGTAAGATGGTACTTTAAACATCAACTGCTGGTCCAGTACACTCTTACCCGTGGCTTCCAGTTGATCCGTGGAAATATTGTCAATTGGCACTGGGGAATCCATGGTGGTACGTGGAATGGTACGACTACCTATGACTGTTACCATGTCGAGAGCACTTACATCTTCGATGAGCATAATGGTCATATCAAGTGCTTTTCCTGGTACCACTTCAATGGTTCGCTCCTTTGGGCGATAACCAGTATAACTTATTTGCAATGTATAAGTGCCTGGCTCTAATGCCAGCTCAAAGTCTCCCTCAAAATTGGTGACAGTACCCTGAGAGGTACCCTTGATTAGTACCGAAGCCCCAATCAGCGGTTCTTTCGAATCACTATCAAGCACATTGCCCATAACATCCTGCTTTAAAGCAGTCTCCTTAGGTTTAGGAGCATTTTTTAAAATGACAATTTCATCTTTGATTTCATAGGCTAATTTTGCAGAAGAAGAAAGCTCTTCTAATAAGTTTTCCAGGCTGACGTCCGAGACATTGATTTCTAATAGCCCCACCTCTTCAGAAAGGCTGGCATTGTAGAAAAACTGGTAGTCACTCTGTTTTTTGATCACTTCTACCAGCTCGTCCAAAGTGATTTTTGACGAGTTGATTGAAATGCTTCCCTGCGAATAAATACTCGCTGAAACATTCAAAAATGAAATCAATAGTATAATTCCTGTCAGGTTCATGACCAAAAAAACATTCCTGACCTGATGCCAAGAGTTCTGGTTAAATTTTAAATACATAATTTTGAATAGTTTAAGTTGAACATTTGGTGTCAAAACCGAATGGGCACGAAAGGGAATGTTGCCGCATTCCCTTTTTTATTCGATTATGATCACATTTCCTTTGTTTTCAAATTTTACATCATCTGTTGCTTCAATTAATTCGATTACTTCTTCGAATCGCTCATAGCGTTTCAGGTTACCGGTAAATCGTATATTTTTCTTTTCTCCATTTTTATAAAACACATCAATGTCATACCATCTGGCCAGCACGGTCATAATGTGCTCCAGGGATCGGTTTTGAAAATAGAACTGACCATTTTTCCATGCGATGTAGTTTTCTACATTGACTGATTTTTTTACCACCAATTCTTTTTTCAGATCAAAAACGACTTGCTCCCCGGGAGCCACTGTGGTTTGGGATCCATTTGTTGTGTTGACCTGTATTTTTCCTTTCAGGAGTGTGGATACGATCTCTCCTTCCTCTGGGTAATAATTCACATTGAACGAAGTGCCCAATACTCGGATAGTTTGCTTGCCTGTGACTACTTCGAAAGGCTTTTCCTTATTTTCGGTCACCTCAAAGTAGGCCTCGCCTGATAATGTCACAACACGCTTTTGTCCCGTAAATAGGGTGGGATATTCAATAGATGATTCAGAATTGAGCCATACCCGGGTACCATCAGCAAGCTGTAGCATAAATTCTCCACCACGGGGAACGTTTAAGATATGAAGTGCCTCTTTGGACACATTACTAGAAACTTGTTCCTTGTACAGAACTGCTTCGTCATTGATGTCAACCAGCCCAACCAATTGCTGATTCTCTGTTGTATTCTTGTCGGTGTTGGCACCCAGGGCAATTTGTTGGCCGTCAGGTAAAATCAAGATGGCCTTGCTTTTCCCTGGCCCCAGTAGGTTGGCCTGCTTAACAGCAGCTTTTTCAGCGGCTGGTTGCCACATCAAATATCCAATAACACTTGCAACTATAAGAACAACACAGGCTGCGATAGCTCTACTGTAAGAAATGTTTTTCTGTGGTGCAGTAAGTTCCCTTTCCGCAATCGAAGCCCATAATGAGTCGATTGCCGGCGATGCAGGTTTGGCAGTTTCCTGAGAGTAATGACCCTTAGCTTGATCATAATACCATTGATGCCTGGGGTCTTGAGAAAGCCAGGCCTTTAGCATGCTTTCCTCTTCGGGGCTGAGTTCATCATGGATGCTCTTCCAGATGATTTCAAATTCTATGGGTATAAATTGTTTTTCCATTGGCATGAATTGTCACAGGTGTAACACAAGCAATAGAAGAACGGGTGACAGGCGATGAGATAATTTTGATGATTTATCCCATTATCTGATAAAACAAAGGTAAAAGAACGACCAACTTTTTCTCTTTTAACTGCTTAAGCAGCTTCTTTTTTCCTCTTTTAAGTTGAGTTTTTACGGTGTTTTCAGAGATGCCCAAAAGGTTGGCAATTTCTGTGCGGCGCTTGTTTTTAAAATACTTGAGTATCAGAATTTCTTTCATCTGATCAGGGAGCTCTTGTATTTGTTTGAGAAGTTCATCTTCAAGTGCTGGCTCCTGAGAGATGTTGGTAGCATGTTGGCTATATAGTTGTGCTTCGATGTACTGCAGTTTGTGGCGGTCACTGATATTCAAATCCCTGATGTGGTTCAGGCATCTGTTTTTCACAGCTGTGAACAAATAGGATTTCAATGAAGTGGGTGTGGATAGTTGATCGGGATGAAGCCAAAGGTGTACGAATAAGTTCTGAACAATCCCTTTGCCATCTTCCCGGCTGTAGACATATCCTTCCGCAAAGGCTACCAATCTTGGGTAGAATTCCACATAGATTTTCTCAAAAACCTGTCGGTTTTTGGCTTGTACTTGTTGAATTAATAATTGGTCTGATGGTTCGGCCAAAATTCTCTTGTTACAATAGAAACTAATCTAAAGTTACTGAACTCTGAATAAATGTGGAGATTTAAAGATAATGGCATTCTGACAGTTATAGTTGGCACTGGCGTAAGAGATTTTCTCCACCAAGGCATATAAACTGGAAGCTGAAACTGAAACGATGTGCCGAGGTTAGGTTGGCTGATTACACTTATTGTGGAGTTATGGATTTCGAGTTTTTTTCACAATGGCCAAACTAATTCCAGCTATATGACCATTGGACGGATGGGATTGTCGGTACCGATCAAAAATCTGGGGTTGCTCGTTTTCTGATCTGCCTCTTTTACACTAGGCTACTTTGATATCTTCCAGCAACACGTCTATTTCATCATTGCAAAAGCCGAGCTCTTGTCCTTGCAGATAAATGAGTTGTTGTTTTTCCTCGGGCTTTTTATCTGATTTTAAAGTGGATTTCGCAACCTTCAAAAATTTGAAAGCTAAGTCTTGCTGTAGATCGTGTACCCTTAGAAGTGTCATTGTGAATATTATATTGAATAGTTAACAATAATGCTAATATAACAACTAATTACTTAATATATTGAAAATACGATCATTACATTTTCATTTCAATGATAATTACATATTCATTATATCATTAATTATTATCTCCTTCCCAACTATTTAGTCACTTGCTGTGTCTGAAGAATACCGCTGTTTTAATGATTAAAGATGAAGACCCTCCGCACATTATTTGTCCTGTTGACAATTGTAGCTTTTAGTTGCAAAGAACCAAAAAGCGATTTTCTGGTAAACCAAAGCTTACTGGGAAATTGGCAAGTTTACGAATCGGGATATTCGCCGGGCGGGGATTATGTGATTGATGAAGTACCAACCGACCCTTTAAAGTATATCCAGTTTGGAAAAGACCAAGCCTTCGAATCCAATTACGAAGGTTTGGAGGAGGTACATTATTTCAATGTGGTGGAAGAGAATGGCAGGCCAATTTTGCACCTTTATACGGATCAGCCTGGTGATGAAATCCGTGACAATGAGCAGTTGGTTTATAAGTACAGAATGGAGATTCGGGAAGATAAGCTCAAGCTCATGTATGTTTATTGCATCGAAGGATGCCATCTTGGGCTGATAAGGCTAGAGTAACTCAGCGGTCTACGGTTCTGTACATAAACTTCAACCCAGACCAATTTTCATCCACAGCTGCTACCTTCACATCCACCAAACCAATTTTTAGTACAAAATCTCTAATTGATTCTCTATTGATATCTGTTTGGAAGCCTGAGCTTCCCTTGGGCCAGGAGACCCAGAAACTCCCATTTTTCTTCAGAGCGGGTTTAGCTTGAGGCACGAGGGTTTCGAGTGCATGACTGTCTATAGTGAACACATGGATGAAATCCAAAGATTCCAGATCTGGCTTTTTTACCATTTCCACATTGTCCGGCCAATCTTGAAACAGATCGAAATAATGGTCTGGCGCTCCGTAGGTTTTTATTTTATACCCGGTCTTAATTCCCAGCTTTTTGGCAAGGGGAGTGCCTGAATATCCGGTGGTTGGCATTTTTATTTTCAAGTTAATAAATTGTTAGATTAGTGCACTTCGTCAAGTTTGGATACTGAAATGAATCCAGCATGACGTTACTTAGTTTTAAACTTCGTTTTTTCAACCTGTTGTTCATACTGGACTTGTTCCAGTGCATGTGTCATTAACTTGGCAAAGAGGAATTAGTCATTAAATACAACTGAATAGAGATACGTTGTGTCTTGAATCTAGAACTACCTAATCATGATTAAAAAATCCGTTTTCTTTTATGGTTTACTGTTGTTGCTTATGGCGGCAATGTCCTGTGAGCCATTTGTGCCTGTATTTCCTGAAGGGGCCGTGGAGAGCTTTCGCCCCATTTATTTTAATGATCCGGATGTCACGATCACTAAAGAGAGTGGTCGGAGCATTGGCACTGCTGGCAAGATCTACAGCTATGGCAATATCCTCCTGATCAATGAAGTAAAACAGGGGATTCACGTTGTGGACAATACGGATCCTGAGAATCCAGTAAACCTGTTCTTTATTTCTATCCCCGGCAATACCGATATGGCTTTAAAAGACGGGTTGATTTATGCGAATAACATGTCTGATTTGGCTGTTATTAAGGTTTCTACTCAGGATTTCGAAGTACTGCAAAGGATTGAAAACGTCTTTTTAGATCCTGTCAATCAGAATTATCCTCCCGGGGATGACATCTTTTACGAATGCGTAGACAAATCCAAAGGCCGGGTCATTGGATGGCGATCTGCTATTATTGAAGCACCAGAATGTTACAAGAGATGAGAAAGTATACCACAATCGTTTTGCTTATTGTACTCCTGGCCTCCTGTGCAGCTGATGGCGATAATTTTATGCTTGGCCCTGGCGATGGTGCTGTAGGGATAGCGGGATCAACCTCCAGGTTTATCATTAAAGGAGAATATCTGTACATCGCGACAGATACTAAATTGAAAGTGATGCGCCTCCAGGAAAATGGTGCTACTGAGGTTTCCTCATTGCCAAGTCTGGGGGATCTTCAAACGATCTTTAGCTATGGAGATTACCTGTTCCTTGGTTCGGAGTCTGGCGTTTACATTTATGACATCCAGGATCGAGCTGCACCGGAATTCCTATCCATTTACTGGCATCAGACTGCATGTGATCCTGTGATTGTACAGGGGAGATTTGCTTACCTGACCATTAGGGATGGGGTGAATTGCAGAGGAGAGGTTGCTAACCAGTTGATCACACTGGATATTACAGATGTGATGGAACCGATTGCAGTGGATACCATTCAGATGATCAGTCCAAGAGGGCTTACTATCTATCAGGGTGATTTGTATGTTGGGGAAGGGTTTGCGGGCTTAAAGCGTTTTGACATATCCAGCCCATATCAACCGAAGCTGGACACCTTTTACACCCAGGTGCCAGCCAATGATATGATTGCTCTAGAGTCACACCTGATTATTACCGAGAGCAATGGCGTGAATCAGTACGTCCTGGAAAGCGAATCACTAAACTTACTAAGTCAAATCAAATGAGAAGGCTATTCGGTTTATTTTTTGGCATCTTCATATCAGTGCAGGTTTTTGCCCAATATGATAGCATCAGGGCGAATCGGAAACCTTACCCATTGTTGAATGCCAAGATCGATTTGGCCAACATTATGAACCCTGAGGATCCTTCATTTTTGTTTTCTCTTGAGTTTTTGCCCTTTGTACGATGGATGTCTATTTCTCAGGAAATTGGGTTTGTCAGTGATATCCGGTCACATGATGTGAAAGTAGTGGAGAGCTTGAAGTACAGGGGAGAGGTCCGGCTTTATGTAACTGAGGAATTACTGGGCCCGAACTTATACTTTTATATCGGAGGGGATTATCAGTATCGGGGACTGACCATTTATGAGCAGTATATCCTGGGTTATGAGTGCGAAGGTGGCTGTGTATATTATCAAAAGTATGAAGAGAACATTCCTACCGAGCGTCATTCTTATCAGCTTCGATTTGGTACGCAGGCTAGGATCAACAGGATGGTTATTGAGTGGGATCTCGGGTTGGGGGAGTCTTATTTCAGGATTAATGACCCAATGTTTGAAGAAGGAACTATTGTGGAACAGAATAGATACCTGAGCGAATCCATTAAAGGGAAAAACCTGTTCTGCACTTTTAGGGCTAAAATAGGTTATACACTTTTCCAAAAAGGAAATTAATTTTCCCATTCAGGCTTAATGATTACTTTGTGATGCTTCCTCACCTACATGGTTTTTGAACTACTTTTCAAGTTGATTTTAACACTTTTTAATTACTTGTACAAAACAACAATAAATAATTTGTTGTATACTTGTACAAGTTGTGAACACATCGTGATTTCATAATCCGCAAATCAAAGAGTAAGATCGGGATAAGAAACATCAGGAAACATGAAGGGAGAAACCATTGGAGAACTTGAAGAGCTGGTTTTGCTTACGGTAGGATCGCTACTGGAAGACGCCTATGCAGTGGCCATACTGGATGAACTCATAGATAAGACCGGTAGAAATATGGATGTAACCGCGATCCATTCCGTACTGCGCCGACTGGAGAAGAAGGGACTGGTAAAATCCGATATGCGCGGGGCCACGCAAGAGCGTGGAGGAAGACGCAAGCGATTCTTTATCCTATCACCTGCCGGGCGCGCAGTGTTAGAAGAGAGTATGGCTGTGCGGATGGAGCTTTACCAGAAGCTGCCAAAACTGACATTCTTCGGGGCATGACTTGAGCAATCAAAAACAAGAAATAGAGGTCAATCACCTCCATGATTTCAGTAGTAACCAATGAACCAAAAAACCAATCATATCAACCCTCCCAAATGGGCCATCCGGTTTCTACACTGGTACTGCAGGCCGGATTTGTTGGAAGACCTGGAAGGTGACCTGTTGGAAATCTTTGACCGGAGGGTGGATACAGCTGGTGCTTCAGCTGCTAAAAGGACCTTCATTTGGTTGGTTTTTAGATCCTTTCGCTGGTCCGCACTTAAAAAGAATCAATCACTCAAAAACAACTCACTCATGATCAATGGACAAAACTTCAAAGTAGCAGCCCGTGTGCTGTGGCGCGACAAATTCAATACGTTCCTGAATGTATTGGGACTGACTATTGGTATACTCTGCTTTGTGCAGATGGGACTCTATGTAGCCCAAGAGCTCAGTTTCGATCATATGCACGCGAAGAAAGACAAGATCTACCGTGCGTATCTCTATGAAGATTATGGTGATGGCCGGGTATTCTTCAATTCAACTACACCAATACGTTTCGAACCGCTCTTTGAAACGGAGTTCTCTGAGTTTGAAGCGGTGGTACAGTTCCAAAACAGCGGCAATGCGGTACGGAGAGGTCAACAAAACTGGATCAACGAAACAGTAGGGATCATAAGTCCCAACTTCTTTGATGTCTTTGATTTTGACCTGGTTCGCGGCAACACCGAAAATCCGCTTGCTGGCCGCTATGATATGGTTATCTCCCAGGATTACGCTAAGAAATATTTTGGTGAGGATGACCCTGTTGGGCAGGAACTCCAACTCAACATCAACGAAGAAGCGGTCACATTTACGGTTACTGCAGTAGTTGCAGACATTCCGGAAAACTCAAGTATCCAGTTCGATTTGGCCATTTCCAATGAGATGAACCAAACCCTATTTGGAGAACGCGCCATGACGGGCTGGTTGTCTGTAGCTCCAGAGACCTATGTACTGGTACAGCAGAATGCCTCCATTGAATCGGTCAACGAAAGATCGCAGGACGTGTTAATGAGTTATCTCGGTGAGGATTTCGAACGGGACCAGTATACGGTTGGTTTTCAGCCACTAACTGATATTCATTTGAATCCTGATATCCCACCAGGGATCGCGCCGGTGAGCAACCCTACATATGTTTACATTTTGGGCATTATTGGTTTTTTGGTGTTGCTGATCGCTTGTGTAAATTATACCACCCTGTCTATCGGCAAATCCATTAAGCGGGCCAAAGAGGTAGGCATGCGAAAAATCCTTGGTGCGGGTAAAGGTTTGCTAGTTTCGCAGTACCTGACTGAAAGCATCATTGTGGCCATGATCTCCATGGTCATTGGTGCTACAGTGGCCATTTTGAGCATCCCAACCTTCAATGCACTGACGGGTGTTTCATTGATTTACACTTTTCAGTGGTGGCACCTGGGATTGTTTTTGGCAATAGGTGTGGTGATTGGCTCACTTGCTGGTCTTTATCCGGCTTTTGTGCTCACGAACACGCGCATCATGGCGATCATGCAGTCCTCCAATGCTTCTGGCGGCAAACACTGGGTACGCAAAGTAATGGTTACGTTCCAGTTTTTGATCACGGTTTTGCTGGTGAGTAGCACACTGATCATGCAGAAGCAAATCGGCTACTTGCGAAGTAAGGATCTTGGCTTTGACTACCAGGCGTCTATAGTCGTGCCGCTCTTTGCGGAAAGTCAGGATAGGCGATTTCTTGAGCGGTATCAGAACGCCCAAAGCAATGCTGCTTTGCTCCAGCAAAACCTGGAGCGACACCCGGAGCTGGAAGACTTTACCGTTTCCAGCCATGCGTTTGGCACGAATGGATGGATGCACTTGGCCTTTGAAGATGTGAAAGGCAAGTTTCTTTGGTTTAGATTGCTCGGCACGGATGCCAGCTTCGTGGAGGCATTTGACCTAAAGGTGTTAGAGGGCCGCAACTTTGAAAAAGATAACACAGCAGACCAGCGCCAATCTATACTGCTCAATGAAACGGCTGTGGCCTATTTTGGATTGGAAAACCCACTTGAAGAGAAGCTTCCGGGCAATGAGTTTGGGGAGCACCGTATCGTTGGCGTGGTAGAGGATTTTCATTTTTCTTCCCTGCACGATGAAATTGAACCTTTGGTGATCACACAAAACCTGTTGCCCCTTTTCCAGGGCATATCGGATGCCAACTTCATAGATTCCCCCATTCCGAAGTTGTTGTTTCGATACAAAGGCAGCCAACTGACCACACTCAGCGAAATGCTGGAGGAGGAGTGGAAACGAACCTTCCCCAACAGAAACCTGGACTTTGAGTTTTTGGACGAAAACATCGCGCGTCAGTATGAAAACGAAGCACGCCTCAACAAACTGATCAGTGTGGCTACACTTATTTCCATACTCATTGCCTCTATAGGGTTGTTGGGCTTGACAGTACTGGTGGTGAATAGTCGTGAGAAAGAGATTGGCATCCGCAAGGTTATCGGTGCGTCACCGGCACAAATCTTTGGCTTGCTGGCCAAAACATTTAGCTGGCAGCTGGTGATTGGTGTGGCATTGTCGATCCCGTTGACCGTATGGTTGATGCGGCACTGGCTGGAAGACTTTGCCTATCGCGTAAACATTGGTGTGGATATGTTCTTGCTGAGCACAGTCATCTCTATTGGTATTGCCCTGCTTGTGATCAGCTACCATAGCTGGAAAGCAACCAGGATTAACCCGGTGAATAGTTTGCGAGCTGAGTAAGGTTATGATCGGAGAGGGTTCTTGTTTACCAGGCCATTTAAGACAAAGGAGGTCAAGAATGACACCTATCTAAGAGTAGTGGTTACCTATATACATCGTAACCCTGTACATCATGGATTTTGTAGGAGAATAGAGGAGGTCAATTAGTTGCTATGAGGGTATTTCTCTGCAAAACGAACAAAAATCAAAAGGAAGGAGGTTCTTGGTTTGTGTGGAGGGTTTTCTTCATTACTACGAAAGTTCCCATCAACTGGATCCCCAAGATTGATGGCCCCTCAATATTATTGATTGGTGATGAGATTCAAATCCTGGCAGGTTTTCTCTTATACATTACCGGATCCATGAATAAAAAACGATGATTATCATAGAGTTGGATGGAATCTCCCACACTTATTTAAAGAAGTATTTAGCACTTTATTGGTAAATTATTATCTTCGAGAGATGTTTGCCAACAACTGATTAAATATCATGATGATTAAAACGCTTGTAATCAGCGCACTACTATTGTGCTTTTTTCAACAGTCTTTCTGCCAGGACGGTGTAGGTATTGGTACTAATAATGTGGCTCGAGATGCCGTACTTGACGTAAAATCTTCAGAGAAAGGAATGCTCATTCCCCGTACCTCTACCACCACCAGGACTAATAACATCCAGGCAATTGCCGAGTCCAAAGGCCTGATGGTGTATGACACCACGGCTAGTGCATTTTATTATTGGGATGGTGCAGATTGGATCCGGTTGATTGCGTCTCCAGGTAACCTCCAGCTCGACATGAATGCCCAAAAAATCATAAACCTTGCAAATGGCACCAATGCCAATGATGCTGTGAATTATGGTCAGTTGGAAGCCGGTCTCAATGAAAAACTTAACCTCTCAGGAGGCATGATTACCGGAAATCTGGATATAAGTAGCTCCAGATTGAATATGAGTGGAAATAAGATCATAAACGTTTCAGACGGAACCGCCACTGGAGATGCTGTAAATGTCAGCCAACTGCAGGATGAAGTGAATCAACTCATGAATGAGATCGCCAACTTAAGGGATGATATTGGCATACTAAGAAAGAGCTCGTATTTTATGAATGATATAACGGACACAGATGTCAATTACACCATAAATTTTCCATCAGTCGGGACTTCTAATTACATCGTTTTAGCCTCTTTTAGGAGTAGTCCTAGTACTGCTGACCCGGTCTTTGATAACGACTTAACTTATTCCATTCATTCTCAGACAGCCACTTCATTTCAAGTGATGGTACGTGAATTATCCACGGATACCCAAAGAGTGTATTTTGATTACATCATTATTTCTATATAAACATTATTTGGCTTGTCTGAAGGAAGTTACACCTGACAGGTTTCTAAAACCTGTCAGGTGTAAAGTGTAATTATACTCCAACCTGTCAGGGTTAAAGTCAAATGCGTTATCTTTAATGGATGCAGCCTGATGCTTACTATCATCTCTACAACCATGCCAATGGTGATGAAAACCTGTTTCGCACAGAGGACAATTATCATTACTTCTTAATGCTTTGGGCAAAGTACATTGAGCTTGTTGCTGATACACATGCTTATTGCCTGATGCCTAATCATTTTCATGCATTGATTAAAATCAAATCCGAACAACAAATTCGTTCCAACTCCAAAGTTGCTGATGATCTGACTATTGATCGATTTATCTCCAGGACTTTCAGTAATTTTTTCAATGCTTACGCAAAAGCGTACAATAAAATGTATGATCGAAGAGGATCACTTTTTAACAGACCTTTTAAAGCCAAAGAGATCAGCAATGACTCCTACCTAAGAGCTGTAGTTGCCTATATACATCGTAACCCTGTACATCACGGATTTTGTAGAAGGATAGAGGATTGGTCACATAGTTCCTATGAGGTGTATTTCTCTGCAAAACGAACTAAAATAAAAAGGGAGATGGTTCTTGATCTATTTGGAGGATTTTCTTCATTACAAAAATCCCATAAACTGGAACCGCATATTGATGACACCTCGATATTCATTGATTGGTGATGAAATCCTGACAGGTTTCAAAAACCTGTCAGGATTGGGAAAAACTTCTAGTTCTCCAACTCCATATCAATTCTCTGAATGAGCTCGATCGCTGCATCGTTTACCACGTGGTAATAATCAATGATGAATTTACGATTCTTTTCGATCTTGGAAAGGTAAGTGAGAAACTCATTTTTTTTCTGTAGCAGTGAGGTTCAATTACCAATTCAAATCCTGACAGGTTTCAAAAACCTGTCAGGATTGGGAAAAACTTCTAGTTCTCCAACTCCATATTAATTCTCTGAATGAGCTCGATCGCTGCACCGTTTACTACGTGGTAACACTTAATGATGAACTTACGATTGTTTTCGATCTTGGCAAGGTAAGTGAGGAACTCATTTTTCTCTGCAGCAGTGAGGTTAAGCGGACTTGTAAACGCAACCAATTGCCCCGCCTGATCATACCGCATGTTGGGGGCAAGCAGCTGATTGATCTTGTGAAAGTAGTTGGCATAAAATTGGTTTTCAACATAGTCTTCCTCAAGCTTTTCCAGCACCTGAAAGTGAAAATCATACATGGAGATGATCGTCAACCGGAGGCTATCATCACTGACCAGCTCCAGTCCTTTGGATTTGAGTGACTCATAACCAGACTTGTTTTGTATGGAGATGAAGTCGCGTAAAAGCAGGAAGAACTTGTAATTAGCTAAAGAGTCTTCAACCGGTTCGTCAGCGATGAGTTTTCGAAAATAGTCACAAGCCTCAATGCCCTGATTGTGCCCACCGATGTTCGCATGGATATCTGCGGTATCCAGCAGCAATCCATTTCTGATTTCGGTCAGGATCTTGCTTTCTGTATGCGAGTCTTTGCGGGTTTCACTCCATGCATTGAGTAGAAATGCCACAGTAATTCCGGTAAATACTGTGAGGAAATCAAAGGCATACTGTCGCCATTTGAGTTGCTTTTTCTTCTTTTTGGAAGCCATGGAATGAAGTTAATATTTTTTCATAGTAATGAAAGATTCCATGAATGTTCATACCAAAAAACCGTAAAAGGGGATAATCCACTCTACAATTAAAAAAGTAAATTAGCAGGTCAATCACCACCAATGGATCTAATCGTCAAGTTTAAGCAGGGAGATCAGGTCAGCTTCGAAAGTATCTTCGATCAGCTTTACCATCGGCTATTTGCTTATGGCTTTCAGTACCTCAAAAACCAGGAAGAAGTGGAAGATCTGGTGCAGGAGTCCTTTCTCACCCTATGGAACCAACGCGAAAACTTTGACCACATCAACGCCATCAAGTCATTTCTCTACACTACTGTTAAAAACAAATGCCTGAACCAGCTCCGGCATCAGCTGGTGCGTGAAAAACATGAAGCATACATGGCGGAAGAAATTTCTCAGCCTGCAGATGACCACCAGATCATAGAGGAGGAGTACTACGGCAGACTCTATGAAGAGATCAAATCTTTGCCTGCATCCAGTCAGAAGATCATGCTCCTGGCACTGCAAGGGCTGAAAAACCGTGAAATCGCGGAGCAACTCAATATTTCTGAGAATACAGTCAAAACCCAAAAGAAGATTGCTTACGCCAAATTAAAGGACAAGCTTAACCCTGCTTTGTTCGGTTTCCTGCTGACTCTTTAAGAGAATTCAAGAAAAAATCTAAATTTTTTTGTCGTCACTTCACCCGCTTTTGAGGTGAAGGTGTTTTAACTCCTGAAACTACCAGAACATGGACGACTCATTACGTATCGCAGAGCTGATTTATAAATCCACCAAAGGGGAACTCACTCCCAACGAGGAGCAGGCACTTAACCAGTGGTTGGCTGAAAGCCCAGAAAACGAGCAGCTGATGAAGCGCTTGCAAAGTGGAGCTGACGCCGCTGGCAAAGTGGATCTTTATCAGCAAACTAATAAGGATCAGGTGTGGGTAAAGCTTAGTGATCAGTTGGGACCATCGAAGACGGTTCCAATGTTTCCGGCAAGGATCTGGAGATATGCAGCAGCAATATTGCTTCCACTATTGATTGGGTCTGTGGTGTGGTTTTTCACCCAGACCAACACGCCTGTAGATACCCTGGCGGGTATAGATAAGGTGATCACCCCGGGAGTGGAGAAGGCCATATTGACTCTGGCCGATGGAAAGGCCGTGGAGCTTGGCAAAACTTCAAGCAGCAAACTGAAGCAGGGAACCATGAACATTGTGAATGAATCCAACACGCTGCAGTACTCGGCGGATACAAGTTCGGTAGAAGCCGAAGTTCTTTACAATACACTGCAAACACCTTTGGGGAGTACTTACCGACTGGTATTGGCGGATGGCTCCAAAGTGATGCTCAACGCCGGCTCTAAGATCACCTATCCGGTCAGTTTTTCAGAGGAGGTACGCCAGGTGACGCTGGAAGGAGAAGCTTTGTTTGAAGTGGCGCATTCACGAACTCCATTTGTGGTGAGTCATGAAGCTCAGGACATCCGTGTATTGGGCACTGTCTTTAATGTGTCCGCATATACGGATGAACCAATCCTGACCACCCTGCTGGAAGGCAGTGTACGGGTTGAAACCCAGACTTACCAGCAAATGCTGGTACCCGGTGAGCAGTCGGTTTTCGATGTAGGTGCTGATGACCTGACCGTACGGACGGTTGACACTACGGATTACACCGCCTGGACTACAGGTAAGTTTAGGTTCAACAACGAGTCCCTGGGGACGGTCATGAAAAGGCTTTCCCGATGGTATGATTTCGACTATGAGTTTGAAAATGCAGCAGCTAAGGAGTTACATTTTTCCGGAAGGGTGGCCAACGATGAGCCGATTTCATCGGTGCTGCAACTACTGGAGGTCACTACAGAAGTGACGTTTACAAGAGAGGATCAAATGATCATTATTCAATAAAAAATGGGAAATGCGGTAACATTTCCCATCTCAGAATTTCAATTAAAAGACGCTTAAAATCTTTCAATCAATTAAAGGTATGCAAAATTTGACTAAATCATGTTTTATCTCCCTGAGGTACACTTTCACGATCATCGTGC
Organism: Marinoscillum sp.; assembly: GCA_040218045.1. Classification (GTDB taxonomy): domain Bacteria; phylum Bacteroidota; class Bacteroidia; order Cytophagales; family Cyclobacteriaceae; genus Marinoscillum. The sequence goes on along the minus strand of JAVJQA010000041.1, from coordinate 63,158 downwards.
TGAGTGGACTGATGGGACTGCTTAGCGGTGTGGAACTTCACGCCCAGACTAAGAAGTATTCGCTTCAGCTCAAAGAAGCCACCCTGGAAGATGCCCTGCAGCAGCTGGGCAAACAAACCGATGCAGATTTTATCTTCAACCATGAGGAGGTAATGGATGCACCAAAGATCTCCAAAGAAATCAACGCCGGGACGATTGAGCAGGCACTCGATCAGTTGCTCGCAGGCACTGACTTTACGTTCGAAAAAATTGGCAACACTTTTGCCGTAGGGCCAAAAAAGCAGGTACCACAGCCGGAGGGGACATTTCAGCAAACGCTACGCGGAAAAGTACTCGATCAGGACTCCCATGCACCACTTTCCTTTGCAACAGTGCAGGTGATGACCACTACCGATGCACGTGGAGCGATTACGGATATAGACGGCAACTTCACCATCTCTAAACTGCCCATCGGCAGGCACACGATCAAGGTATCGTTTGTAGGCTATGAAGATGCTTATGTCTCGGATGTAGTATTAGGTACTGGAAAGGAAACGGTCATTTCCATTTCTGTAGTAGAGAAGCTCACCTCGCTGGAGGCAGTGGTGGTGACGGCCTCTAATGGTGAGCCCGTCAACGAGATGGCCACAGTAAGTGCCAAGTCTTTTGAGGCGGAGGAAACCAAGCGCTATGCAGCCAGTTTTAGTGATCCGGCACGAATGGTGCAGGCGTTTGCCGGAGTGGCTTCTACAGATGATGCCTCCAACGAGATTGTGATTCGTGGCAACTCTCCCAACTGGATGCTCTGGAAGCTTGAAGGTGTGGAAATCCCAAGTCCGAACCATTTTGCTGAGGAGGGTTATTCTGCTGGTGCCATCAGTATCCTGAGTGCCAACTTGCTCGGCAATTCTGATTTTTACACCGGTGCATTTTCGGCAGATTATGGCAATGCCCTTTCGGGAATTTTTGACCTGAAACTCAGGAATGGCAACAACCAGGAGTATGAGCATACTTTCCAGGCGGGTGTTTTGGGTTTCGATTTTGCCTCTGAAGGCCCTTTCAAAAAAGATTATGCAGGGTCATACTTGTTTAACTATCGCTATTCTACGCTTTCGCTGTTGAATGCACTGAATTTCGAAGTGTCGGAGGGTGCGCTGCCCGAATACCAGGATTTGTCATTTAAGGTCAACTTACCGACTCAAAAACTAGGTACATTCTCCCTCTGGGGTGTGGGTGGTCGTTCGAATGTCAGGGAGGAATTCATTCCGGATTCCACAGATGTGGATGACTTTAAATATGGATACAAAGACTACACCTATACGGGAATGCACGCCGCAGGAATCACGCACACGTACTTTTTGGACAACACCTCTTTTGTGGAAACGGTGGTTTCTCAGTCCAAAAGCTTCAGCTCCCAGGACTATGAAGAGATGGATTCACTCTGGAATCTCCGGGATGATTTTTATGACAATCTCAACAAAAGTTCGGTTCGGTTGAGTTCTTATTACAACAAAAAATACAGCAGCCGACTCACCATGCGCTATGGAGCCATCCTTAGCCGGTTGGATTATGATTATGAGTCGCGGGAGTTAGATTGGGACACTAACCTGTGGGATGTGGAGATTGATACGAAAGGCCATACGCACCTTTATCAGGGATTTGTGATGGGGAAGTATAAACTCAATGACCGCATGAATGTAACCGGAGGGATGCACTATACGCGATTTGCGCTCAACAATGACCAGGTGCTGGAACCGCGGTTGAGTTTTTCTGCCGAAGTAGGCGAAGACCAGAAGCTGACGTTCGGCTATGGCCGGCACAGTCGGCATGAGCAACTGCCGGTGTATTTTGTGCGCATTGTTGGCGAGAATGGCACGGTCTTCATGCCCAACAGAAACCTGGAGCTGACACGTGCGGCGCATTATGTGGTGGGCTATGAAAAGGCTTTTTCCAGAGCACTGAACCTGAAGATAGAGGCGTATTACCAAAAAGTAAATAACCTGCCCGTGCCTAACAACCCGGAAAAGTACTACTCGCCGATCTTTGGTGGGCTTAACGAATCAGACACCCTGGTGAATGAAGGCAAGGCACGAAACATTGGGCTGGAATTTACCCTGCAGCACTTTTTTACCAACCAGTATTACTTCATGATTACCAGCTCGCTGTTTGACTCGAAATATCAGCCGCTGGATGGTAAGTGGTACAATAGCCGCTATAACCTCAATTATGTCAACAATTTTGTGGTGGGTAAGGAGTTTAGCTGGGGCGAAAACAAAAAAGTAGGGCTCAACTCTAAAGTGATGTGGACGGGTGGCAAGCGTCAGTTTCCGATAGACCTGGCCAGATCAAGGGAGGATGAAGGTACCTACAGTGTAAACAATCAACCGTGGGCGTTTCAGACCAAAGATTACTTCCGCATAGACATGGGGGTGAAGGTTCATTTTTTCAAAAAGGGCAAAGAGCAGGTGGTGTCCCTGGACATCCAGAATGTGACCAACCGCTACAACACCTGGGCGCAGTACTACAACCCTCAGACCGATGCTATTGAGGAGTCTACCATGACAGGCTTAATCCCGGTGCTTAACTATCGGTTGGAGTTTTAGGATGCAGAGGCGAACCGTCCTCAATCATTAAAAATCACCAAATAGGTCTTTCAATTCTTTCGGATCAATGTATCGTCATGCTGATTCATTTCAGCATCTAAACTTGACCAGGTAGGATTGATCAACAATTCGTTTGATTACTAAAACCCACTGGACTTAGGCATGGTGGGTTTTTGGTGTTTGATACCGTTTAGTGAAGCTTTTGAAATTTGTTCATTCCGCAGGAATCTCTTTGATCAACAAAGAATGACTTAAAGATTCCCTGCCTACCGGACAAAGCGGGCTGACAGATTACTTTTTAAAGTGATCAGACTTAACTAAAGATATTGTTTTCAGGTTTCAAACCCTGCTTCCACAGAAGTTCTATTTCATCAGTAAAGGGTCAAAAGATGCTCCTTACCCTAACAAATACTGTCTGACAGTAGCCAAATGAACCTCTCAGGTCAACAATAACAGTACTACGGTCCCTTGAACCACCTTTACATTAAACAAATTAAGGTCTACACTAAAAATATTACAATTTACACTAGACAAATTCATATTTACACTGGAAATATTCCTATTTACCATAGACATATTCCTATTGACATTCAAAAAATTTGATTTAGCATTTCATAAAAGGGGGTTGTGTTATAAATTATAATGTCCAATAACGGATACTAAATTATTTTTTCACTATTTAAATTCTAAAACTATGTTAGAAACCCGCCAAACCAATCGGTTTCAAATGATGCTAGCTGTACAAAGCTTTATGGACTCCAATCAATCCACATGGACTGCGATTCCCATTATTGAGAATTTCAAAACCTCTCTGGATGATCAGGTACTTGGGATCAAGGAGCAGCTACAGGCTAGTGGTACGGATACCCGGGGCATGACGGCCAACAAAAATCAACTGAAGGAGCAAATAGCAGACAAAACCGCTGCCCTCTCCGGGGCGCTGGCTGCCTTTGCTGCGGTGACGGGTGCCAATGATGTAAAGGCCAATGGCTACCTCACCAAGACCCAGGTTGCTAGCATGCGGGATGTCAACTTACCTGAGGAGATCACACGGTTTATATCCATGGTGAAGGAATCCCTGGCAGAGCTAGCCGACTATGGCATCTCTGAGGCCCAGGTAACGGACCTGGAAAGCAGTGTGGATGACTTTCGGGAGCTGATAGGCCAGCCACGAATGATCCGCTCACAGGCCAGTACTGCCAAGCGGGAAGCCAATACGCTGATCAATGATGCCATTACACTGCTCAACGATAAGCTGGACAAAATACTGCTCCAGTTTAAGTTTACCAACCCGACATTCTATGACGGGTACGAGCGCGCCCGTGTGATCGTGGACTAAAGGATCATTTGCATATTTCAGCACCAAAGCCCTTGCCTGTAGGCGGGGGTTTTGTTTTATGGGCGGTGGTAAATGGTTCAAAATTGTTGAGCACAAACATTTTGACTGTCAAGAGTAAAAAGTGAATATAACGAAGGAATTGGGGTTTTAAGTAAGAGCTTAAGTGGGAAATTTTCTTGGTATTCTCCCATTTGTCCGTAAATTTGTCCGTGTCCGTAAATTTGTCCGTAAACTAACTTTAACATGGCTTCAATAAATTTCTATTTAGATAAACCTGACAAAAGAGGGTTCTCACCAATTCACCTAAGGATCAACTGTGATGGTAAACAAATCAAAGTAACTACGGCAGAAAAAGTTCGCCCTTTGGATTTTGATAAGGACAATCAAAAGGTACTAGACTCTGTCGAAGATCACGAATCAATCAATTATTACCTTAATCATTTGAAGAATCAAGCAGAAGACATCTTTAAGGGTTCAACAAAGAAGTACACGGATAAGCAGATAAAAGAAATTTTGAAAGGCCACATACATGCTTATAAGAATGATGGTGCTGTTAGTATAGTCAAAGAACAAGTTGAGCTTTATGGTAAGCCTTTTAACTTTATTGATTTCTTCGCAGGTGCAGGTGGTTTTAGTGAAGGTTTCCTTCAGGCAGAACATAACAATAAGTACTACAATTTTCTGCTTGCAAGTGATATCAATGAAAACTGTGAGTTGACGCATGTAGTTCGATACAACTATCAACTTGGTCTTGATGCCGAATTCCTAAAACAGGATATAACTGAGCCTGATTTTATGGATAATCTCATGAAGAAATTGGAAGGAAAACGAATTGACGTAATTTGTGGTGGGCCTCCTTGTCAAAGCTTTAGTCTGGCAGGGAAACGTAGAAAGTTTGATAAAAAAGATGACCTTTTTTCGAACTATCTAAATGTCATCAAAACCCTTCAGCCAAAATACTTTGTAATGGAGAATGTTAAGGGTATTCTTACCAAGGAGGGTGGCAAAGTTAAAGAAATGATTCTCAAGGAGATTAGATCACTTATTGATGTGAATGAAATCCCAAAACTCACCTCTTTTGCGCGTAAGCTGAAAAAATCTCCATCCAACAGTGAATTCATTATAGATGCATTAATTAAGCGCATCGAATTTGAATCTAAAAGTGACAAGGAGCTCGATGAAGCTAAGGCTTCATTTATTCAGATGGTAGAGAATAGATTCCGAAAACTGACCCCAAAAATTGTTGATTATAGAACAAGCAAAACTGACCCAAAGATTAATAGTATACGTCATGGACTGAACTTGCTGGCAAGAGGAAAAGAGATTGCGATTATACAAAAGGAGCTTATTAAAGAAAAAGACGTGAATTATATCGATAATGATTCCTTTGTATATGAATTTGATTCTTTCATTGAATTTCTAGAACCAACTTCAATTATCAATAAAATAGATTCAGCTTTTGAAGAATTGGCAGTTAAAGGAAAATTTGAATTGGAGTATCTGGAAATACTCGAATCACTGAGAATCTATACTTATAAATTTGACGATTGCATCGAGAAGCTCCTATCAACGAGTAACACTAAGGAAAAACTTGTGCTCAACCACATATTGGATAGTATTCGGCTTTACAGAATTAATGATGCGTTTGTAGCTAATGCCTCAAATTACGGTGTTCCTCAGAACCGTGAAAGAGTTTTATTCATCGGGTGTAGGCGCGATCAAAAATTAATTGAGGTTATACCTCCTACAGTTTCACCTCAACAGAAAGTTACAATTTTTGAAGCTCTGCATGACCTAGACTTCATCGCTAATGATCAAGATCTCAAGCATTACGAGGATGTTGATATTGATTATCTTTTCAATGGCACGGCAGAAAAGATGAAATCATTGATACAAATGCGTGATATTGATGGTAAGCCAATACCTAACGGGAAAACCTTTGCTGAATGGAGTAAAAATGGGAGGTTAACTGAAAAGTATAAATCTGCATCAAAGGCTTTTTATGTGAGAAGCCTTGAAGCTCTGGAAAAAGGCGAGAAGGAACACAATCCCCTGAACAATCACAGGTCAAGTAAACAAAACGAAGACGTCATCAAAAGACTTAAGATAATCATTGATGAAGGAGACTACAAAGAAGCACAATCGAGACTGACAGATGAAGGAGTGTCTTCTCAAAAAAGAAACTACAACCTCCTAAAACCAGACTCCCAGAGCTCTACAATTATGACAATGCCAGATGATTATGTACATTACAGGTCACCGCGAGCATTAACGGTTAGAGAGATGGCAAGACTTCAATCTTTTGATGATTCTTTCGTATTTCAAGGAAAACGATCGACAGGAGGGAATAATCGGAAATATGAAGTTCCACAATATACATTAGTTGGCAATGCTGTACCTCCACTTATGGCTCGAGCTGTGGCCATGGAGATACTAAAGCATATTAATTAACTAGTGAGAACACTAACCGAATTCGAAAAGAATAACCTCAAAATACTAACGGAAAACTCAATATCTGTAACATTAATTGAGCCGACCAAGACGGGATTAAAAAAATCCATCATGGATGCAACAGCTCCCGTAAGAGTCTACTTGAAGAAGAATGAGTTTCATGACTATGAGCTTCAAAAGCAAGGCACCGAACACAAAGTTATTGTGGAGGCTCATATTTATGAATCCTTTTCTGTTCATAAAGCTGATGCCTCTTTGTACCGTCCAAATACCAAGAAAGGAGATCCTAGGATATGGTTCTCTAGGTTGAAATCCTATGCAAAGCCAAATGATATTTTAGCTCTATTTGGTTTTGAAGAGGTGATTCACGTATTAAACATCACTCGAACCAACATCAAAGGTCTTTTGGATATTCATGTAGCTAATCCAGTTCAAGATTTGATTCGATCGGCCAATATAGTTTCAAACTCTACCGCTGAAGAGCTACTCGATAAATTGCGAAAAATTGCCAAACAACCTATCCTATCGATGCTTGATGCTGATACCTCAGTAGGGAGAACCTTAGAAACCGCTTTAGGAATTGATATTAATTCATCTAGACAACCTGATTATAAAGGAATTGAGATAAAATCATTTCGAACAGAAAGAACAAACCGTAAGACACTTTTCGCTCAAGTGCCAAATTGGAAATTGAGCAAATTCAAATCGTCTGCTGAAATTTTAGACGCGTTTGGATACTGGAGAGACAAGGACTTTAAACTGAATTGTACAGTGAGTACACAGGCATCAAACTCTCAAGGTTTAAGCTTGATAATAGATAATGAAATTGGTCATTTGTTAGAATCGTCGGATAAAAAATCAATAGGAGATTTTGCTGTTTGGGAACTAGAGATGCTTCACGAGCGACTACAAGAGAAACACAAGGAAACATTTTGGGTCTCAGCAGACTCATTGGAAATTGATGGGAAGAATTATTTTCAATATTTCATGGTCGAACATACCAAAAGCCCAATTACTACACAGTTTGATATTCTTTTGGATCAAGGAATTATTACCTTAGATCATTTGATTAAAAGGAATGCAAAGGGACGAGTTGTTGAAAGGGGACCGCTTTTTAAGATTAAGCCAAAGAGTTTGAACCTACTGTTTCCTCCGAGTTCAATATATCAATTACAATAATTTATGTGGAGTCCATTACAATTTCGGGTAAGTGCTGCTTTAAAGAACATAATAGGTAAAGACTTAATTACTGATGATTACATAGCTGTATTCGAGTTGGTAAAAAACTCGTTTGATGCTCATGCTACACATGTCAAAATAATTTTTGAGAATAACAAAGGGAGCAATCCAAGAATCTTAATAATTGATAATGGAAAGGGGATGAATTATCAAGATTTGACTGAAAAGTGGCTGTTTGTCGCTTACTCGGCTAAATATGATGGAACCGAGGATGCCAATTATGATTATCGAGACATTATCAACCAGAACCGAGCATATGCAGGAGCCAAAGGAATTGGAAGATTTTCATGTGATCGGCTCGGACGGAAATTGAATTTAGAATCAACGAAAGACGAAGAAAACCCTACGACACATAGAATAGAAACTGATTGGACCCAATTTGAGCAAGATTTACAACAAAGCTTTATAGATGTTAGTGTTAATTATTCAACCCAATCTTCCAGCGATTTCGGTTTAAATCATGGTACGGCTCTGGTGATTTCTGAGTTGCGGTCTGAATGGGACAGAGATAAGATTCTTAAACTCAAGGATTCGTTAGCCAAATTAGTTAATCCAAGTCGTGGAAGACAAGAGTTAGAATTTAAGATAGAAATAGAAGCAATTGATGAATTAGAACTGGATTCTGAAGAGATCGAGGATCATAATAAAGTAAATGGACCAGTTCAAAATTTCATTTTTGAAACTTTAGGATTGAGAACCTCCAAAATTATTTCTATTATTTCCAACGAGGGAGATATCATAAAATCGAAATTGGTAGATGGCGGAACTACTATTTATTCAATTACGGAGAGGAATCAATATTCTCTTCTGAAAAAAATTGAAATAACGATTTATTATTTGAATCAATCTGCTAAAAATATATTCACCAGGCGGATGGGACTGGCATCAATTAATTATGGACATGTTTTTTTGTACAAAAACGGATTTCGAATATATCCTTATGGTGAGCCAGGAGAAGATCCTTTGAAAATAGATAGAAGAAAATCCCAAGGTCAAAGACGTTATTTAGGGACAAGAGAAATAATTGGTCAAATTGAGATATGGGATGATACAGAAGAATTAAAAGAAACATCCAGCCGAGGTGATGGCCTGATAAAGACAGAAACATATCTAATGCTTGAAGAATTCTTTTGGAATACCTTACGAAGATTAGAACGATATGTGGTAGATGTTCAAAAATGGGGCTTAAGTATAGATGATGAAGAAAATGATCAAGATATACACAATAGAATAACTGATCTAATAGCCAGAATCTCAAATTCTAAGGAGTTAATTGATTTTAGTTATTCGGAGGATTTTATAAACATACTCGAAAGAAGTCAGAGTAATAGTGCAAACACTATTGTTAATAATCTCAATAAACTTGCTCTAGAAACAGGTTCTGATAAGCTAATTAAAGAAACAAATAAGGCTGCCAAAATTTTGGCAGAGATACAAAAAGCCAGAGAAGAAGCTGAGCATGAAGCCAGTTTAGCACAGGAATCACTTGATGTCATTGAATCAGAAAACTTGTTTTTAAAATCAGTAAAGTCTCAGGACTTAGATGAAATGGTAAGTTTTCTTCATAGTGTTGGAATATCTGCCGATATTATCCAAAACTATATTAATGGAATGTACAAAAGAGTTAATCGCGGAGAGAAAATATCACCAAATGAATTGAGCAATAAACTAAGAGAAATGAGTTTGGAAAATCAGAAAATTATTGCTTTAGCGAAATTTAGTACAAAAGCCAATTTTAAGATGTTTACAGAAGAAGTAGACCAGGATATTTTCGAATTTATTCATGAATACATGCTAAATATAGTCAAACCTATTAGATCCGAGAATATAGTAATATCATCTAAATATAGTAAAGTAGAAAAACACACCTACACATTTAGGCCGATTGAATTAACGATAATTTTAGATAATTTAGTGAGTAACTCCATTAGAGCGAAAGCTACCTCTTTTCACGTGAAATATGCATTTAAAGAGGATTCTTATGAAGTTAGTCTTACAGATGATGGAACTGGTATTCCCGAATCAAACCTTTCAAAAATATTTGATATGGGTTTCACAACGACCAAAGGGTCAGGTTTAGGGCTTTTTCATATTCAGAATATTATTCGTAGTAGTGAGAATATTTCTATTGATGTTAATTCTAAGGTTGGAATTGGAACGACATTTAAATTAAATTTTAAAAGGTAATGCCACGAGGAAAAATTAAAAAAGTTGTAGATATTGTTTGGGTCGAGGATGTTAAAGCTTATTTACCCTCTATTGAGGATGAGTTAAAGGAGATACAAAAAGATTTTAAAGTAAACCTTTCAATCACACCGAAGAATTCATCATTAGAACTTAATATTTTGGCTAGCAAGATACCAAGTGATCTAGTTTTCTGCATAGATTACAATTTATCCAATGAGGGTAAAGGTGTTGATGGAGATCAAATAATTAAGAATATCAGGAAGGTAAATAAGGATTGCTGGATATTTTTCTATAGCTTTTATCTTTCGCAAGAAGAATTAAGAGCACTAATTTTAGAAGACAGCAAAACTATTTGTCAACATCGACCAGATCTTCTCGGCAACATTCGTGGTATGTTTGAGGACGGCTATTTATAGAAAGACAATTATTATTCATTTAGCAGACATTTAGATTTCTTTGAACTTTTCATGGGTAACTATTTATTTGGCTAATTCTTGAAGGTATGGATCGTATCGAATATCGGCCTTTGTTCTGGGACCAAAAAAAAGCACTCTAAGACTCTCGCCATATTGACATCAAGAAGTGGTGCTGGTTTTTTGAGGATGAAGAGTTCAAAAGCATTGGTAATGTATTGTCCCATCATGGACATTTCCTCTACCTGGTTTATTTACAGGGAAACGATCCATATTTGTCTAGGTCAGTTTAAACTTACTTTCTTGGATTCGCTTCTGAAATTCTTTGAATAATGAGAATATTTTTGATAGAATATCTTCAAAATCCTCTAAAGATGTGGCGATTGGAGTTTGAAACTTAACCTTTTCCTCAAATTCTGGATCAAGTGTCTCTGTTAAAGAGGCCAAACGCCCTTGATAAAAATTATTGTTTTCTCCTTCCTTCCAGATTAAATAAGAAAAGTCAATTATGCCTCCATAATAACCAACAAAAAAACGTACAATAAACCCACGAAAAATTATCTCTTTTAAAAATGTTCTATCTTTAGCTACATACTTAAAATCAGGATCGTAATCGTTTATTATTGGCTCGATCTCTTTCCAGTTAAGATTTACTCGCCCATCAAAATCACTGTACCTCAGACAAAGCTTTTCATACTCTTTATCGAGTTCTATTTCCCGTAGTATATCTAAGATAAGGTCTTTCATATTTTATTCTACCAAGTATATAATTTCAATTTTCACACCATTTGATGTTTTAAATGTATTTAAGACATTTTGAAACTCAGTACTGGTTTCAAAAAATGATTGGTTCGATTTTGGTATTTCCAACTTATAGTCTCCATCTAGTTTTGTCCCGGGCGGGAACTTACTTGAATTGAGCTCAGCACCATTCGGATATTTTGTAATTAATTCGTTTAAATAATTCTTAAAAGTATTTGGATTTATTTCACTAAGTGTGGTGGCTTTTCTTGAAATTATTTGGCCTGGGCTACCATTTGAAGGGGGTATATAAGTATCAAGTCGTTTTCCTGCTTTTCCATCAACTCCTTTTAATACTACTTCAACTCTATTATCTCCGTATTTAATTCTTCCTTTTGCATTAAAATCATTCCCTCTCTTGAACAGTGCCATTATCTCTGGCCATGTTGGTTTAGACTTTTGGGACATCTGGATTGCATCCAGTGCAGCATCTGGATCAGCAAGAGCTTCAAGGTTTCGTCTGAGTGTCTCATCTACACCTGCTTCGTCCAAGAGCTTCCAAGAATCAAGAAGATCAGCGTTTTTAGAAAATGCTTCCAAAAGCTCATCTGATTTGCCCAAGTCTTCTAGTAAAGTCCGTCTGGCCGCATAAGATAAATTAGATAGCTTGTCAGTGATTGTGGTTGGAAACTTTGCCAACACGTCTGTGATTGCCTCAGCTGTCTCTGACCCCTTTTTAGCTCCTTGAATGAACGCACCACCCCAGAACATGCTGGCGATCTGAACACCATCATAGCCCGCCTCATGGAAAGCCACATCACCGCCCCCAGCATATTTGTCAGCCTTTTCTTGGAACATCTTTTTGACCGTCTCATAGTCCAGTTGCTCCAAAGCCTGAAGCAGTGCCGTTCGTTCCTGCTCATCAAATAAGCTCAGTGCCAGCACCAGCAGGTCTGGAATACTTTTCAGTTCGTCTACAGCTCCATCTCCCAGCCCAGCCGTCAAAGACTCCAGTTCAAAGGGATAGGTGTCAGTCTCTACCTCTGAGTTCCACATCGCTACCGGCACCTTGATTTCTGCCAGGGTTTCTTTCGTCACTTTCACCACCCACATGCCCCGCTCAAAGATGTTGAGCGTTGGTTCTGGCTTTTTGGTGAGGTCGCCTATGGCATTCGGGTTGTCGATGGAATTATCAATATGCTGATCCCTGATCGTTTCAACATCACTTTGCTGGTAGTCTAAAGAGATGCTTTCCCCGCTCGCAGTTGTTTTGGCTGTTGGGTAGTTGAAAAAATCATCTTGATAATAGAACTCTTTTTTATAGCCATCCGATGTTTTGCCCAATAGTAAATGAACTTCTTTCTCAGGAGTGAAAGAGTCTTTTAATCCATCAAAGGTGGTTTCATCCAGAACCGTCACTTTGGAGTCTATACTTCGGTTGTCCTTGAAGTCGGCAATGGCAGTTTTGAGTTTTTCCTTTTCTTCTTCAGGCAAGCCTATAAAGTCCTCGAGCTGGTCGCCTTCCTGGTTTAATGTTTCAATGGTCTGTGCCAAAAACTCCTTGATCTTGGTAGCTTCCTCTTCCATTGCTAATTGAGCAACAGAAACATTTTCAAAAGGTGGGTAATCATCTCGCGCATCTAGTAGCTCCTTGAAACGATTAGTTGCTCTTGCAATTAGAATGTTTATCGTGGAAATATCATCTGGTGAGTAGCGTGGAGCTATCTGGGTGATGGTTAACTCACCATTTCCAGGATTTAAACTAAAGCTTACCCTAAACCCATTAAAAGTTACTTGCTGGCCTTTATAGGTCAGGATAATTCCACCGGAGGTAAGTTCTGTTTGCGCATCTTCTGTAGGAATTACATCTATTTCCGATTCCTCGAAAAGTGCATCAAACATGGTAGCTGCCACCAAAGCACCCTCCTCCTCCTCATCAAATAAGGTCATCACACTGGCGGGGTTGTGGACATAGTCCCACTGGTACTTGTAGAGCTCTCTTCCCCCGGCACCCGCCCCGGCGGATGAATAGTCCATCAGGTTTTGGGTCTGGTTTTGTGGGATGCCTTTCTCACTAAAAGTGTGCTCCAACCTGTAGACACCATGGCCCAGCTCGTGGGCTATGGTGGTCATGATAGCCTCTTTGTCACCATTGTGGCTGGCGGTAAACACAAAACCCCATTGCTTCTTCCTCGGCATGTAGCCTTTCTTGCTTGCATTCTCTGCCCTGTCCACCAGGAAGATGTAGTAGGCATTCCTGTCCCGTCCATTCTGGTCTTTGAAGGACTTGATCAGTGCATTCATCTCATCGGTGTAGTTGGAGAGCATACCGGTCTCCCCATCATCCAGTCCATCGCTGCTGTCCCATCCGGTCAGCGTTTGGTTGTCCAGTACCTCCACATTCCAGCTGGCTATTGCAGGTTTGTAGATGGCATTGAGGGTGTTTTGCAGATCAGCAGTAGTGATGTTGGCGCCTGCTCCGTTGACCGGTACTACTTTGATATTGGCATCCGTAATATTGTAGCTGACTGTGTTGAGCTTACCAGCTACTACATCACCTACTTTGGCCAGTACTTCCCCGGTCACTCCATCAGGGCTGCCATTAAGGTTTAAGGTATAGGAGTTGTCCTGACCTGTAGTAGCATTTATGGGGATGCCATCCTGCTCGAAGGTCAGGTCTTGAGCTGCCGGGTCTGAAGCAATGACCTGGTCAATGGCTCCACTCAGGAGAGACTTCCAGGCTGTTCGGGTGGATTCTCCACCCACAGTGATCAACGGATAGTCATTTTTGATTTCATCCCGCACCGGAGGGTCAAACCCGTAACCAGTACCATTTGGGTCAACCATTTTTTCAAAGGTCACCAGCTCGACGGACTGAGCTGCGGGATCAGCATTCTGTTCTACTTGCTCCAAGGCAGCAATCAGTGCCTGTACGGCTGCCTGCTGCGCATCAGTGGGTTTGTCATAGCGGGTACCGCCCAGTTGTTTGGTGGTGGTTTCTTCAGCGATCTGCTCTACATCCTCCTGGGTGATCCTGAGCAGGTCATAGACCCCGGTGCTCTTGCCTTCCAGTTTGAGCGCTACTGTATAGCTGGTGATCTTTCCCTCTCCATCCTTGATGGGGATAAACATCAGGTGGGCAGCAATGAGCTTGTCCGTTTCGGCTGCAGCGATTTTGTTGATGCGGACGCTTTTGAAAACTTTCGGCCAGAACTCTTCACTGTCTATGTAGCCGATGGTGAGGACTTCTATGCCATTGCGCTCCACGAACCCTTCGGCGAAAGCGACCAGTTCGGGATCCTTGGCTATTTTACTGATCCCCATGGAGTGGGTGAACCGCTTGACATCCAATAGGCCTTTGAGGATGGCACGGGCTTCATCTTCAGAGATGGTGACCGGGTCCATGTTGCCACCGTCATAGGTTTCATCGTCCTGGGCGGATAGAGTCCCCGGGATCAACAACAGGAAAAGCAAGAGGCTCTTGAAGGCTGTGGATAAGTGGACAAAGGCTGGTGCTGTCCAGCGCAGGCTGTGGTAAAACGTCATTTGCAGGTTAGGGCGGTTTCAACAGTTGTACGTCGTAAATGTATAAACTATTTTTGAAACATTCCAAATGCTGTTGGGAGGTTTCCTTGCGTTATCCAGGAAAATGGCACAAGAGAACTCATCCCTGACCCTTTTCTTGGAAAGACAAGGCGAGTGCCAGGGGAAATCCACCAGTTGATGATTATTAAACAAAACGCCCCCTTCCATTCAAAAGGGAGGGGTTGATATGCAGGGATGACGAAAGACCTCCATGAACTCCCTTCGGATAACTGTAATTCATGCAGCCTCTCGCTCCCTTTTCCAAAGGGGAGCTGTCCGAAGGACTGAGGGGTTCTTTTTGATGAAAAATTCTAAACAAATCGTCTCCCCTCCATTCAAAAGGGAGGGGCTGGGGGTGGGTTGATATGGAGATGCTGGGGGTGGGTAAAGCAGTGAAGGGACCGGTTTAAATCGTCAGGCTATTTTAGGACATTACAAAAGTGGGTCAATTCAAAATGTGTACCCCATTCGCTCAATGTCTTCCTCATAGGCTTTTCTGACGATTTCCCTGGAAACATCATTATAATACTTGCGATAATGGCCTTTTGGGCGGAAACTCCCCTTCAATTTGCGTAGCTTTTCTGGTTCAAAGGGGATGCCAATTTTCTGGCAGACTTTTTCCAAATCTTCCAGGAGATGTTCGTAACGGATAAACAAAAAATCTTCTGGCCATTTTCCGTCTAACAGAAGGATGTCCAAATCGAGGTGAGTCTGATCAAAATCTACAATAAACTGGTTAAAATCGACCTCATGGGCAATGTTGTAATTGCCCCAGTTCTTATTGACCCGATAAATGAATTTGTTCCACAACCTCAATCTCCTTCGCCAAAAGTAAAAGGAGACCATTTTATCCCATGGATTGCGAATTGCACAGATTTTCAAATATTTTGACCACTTTTCCGTGCCGACAATTTCCCGGATTTCCTTAGCCTCAAGATGGGCTTTTTTTTCCTGGATGATGCCATTTTGACAGTATGGCTTCAGGTACTTCTCAAGACTTGTACTGGCTGTCTTTCTACTTTTAATGTAAATGAATTGGTGATCCTCAGAAACGAGCATTAACTAATTGGGCTTTGACAAAGAAATAATTAGCTGGCTTCTTGTTTAGCCATATCTGTATTTTTTTCGTCCGCCTCTTCCTTACCAAAATATCTCTTTTGGAAAATCAGGATAAATGTAATGCCCATAAAGATAGATGCATCAGCGATATTGAATACCGGCCAAAGGGCCATATAGTCTCCACCCAGCAGGGGAACCCAATCGGCGATCCGGCCTTCCCAAATGTCTATATAAAACATGTCCACTACCTGTCCATAAAACCATGGAGTAGGCGCATCAAATGGGGCATTGTCCAACCAAACGCCATAGAAGATACTATCAACCAGGTTGCCAATAGCACCTCCAAGGATCATGGCGATACAGATCAACAGGCCATTGTTTGTTTCTTTTTTGTACAAAGTATAGAGGTAGTAACCGATTGCTATCATGGCACCCAGCCTGAAGATGGTGAGTACGAGCTTGCCATTTTCTATAAATCCGATTTCCATCCCAAAAGCCATGCCCGGGTTGGTGAGGTAGTGCAACTTAAACCACTCTCCAAAGATTGGGATTTGCCCTTTGGAGCCCATGTCCATATTGAAATGCACGGCCATCTTTACCAGCTGGTCAATCCCAATGACCACTAAACTGATCAGGTAAAATACGTAAAGTGGGGTTCGTTTTTTCTCCATTTTGTTCTATTGTATAAACCATAGTCTATGGACTAAAAGACTATTGACTATGGACTTTTTTAATTTTTCGCTACTTTCAAATCTACGGTCATTTCCAATCCATCAATCTCCAGGGTTGTACCACCATTTGCTTTTTCTACATACTCCAGAGAAAGCGCCTGGGTTTCCTTTTGAATGTATTTTTTATAAGCTTCTATTGATGATTTCAACAAATCGTCCGTCGTATGATAGTTTACCTGGATCTTATCCTGCACTTCCAGTCCCTGGTCTTTTCTCAGGTTTTGCAGTCTGTTCACCACATCCCTGCTGATGCCTTCCTGCTTCAGCTCATCGGTGATGGTGATGTCTAAAGCCACTGTCAGACCATCCTCACTTGCCACCAGCCAGCCCGGAATATCCTCAGAGGTAATCTCTACATCATCTGGTCCAATATTTACTTTGTCGCCATCCAGCTGAAGCTCATAAAATCCTTTCTCTTCCAGTTCTTTGATCGCCGCCTGGTCCATTTGAGTGATCAGCGGAGTGATCTGCTTCATTTTGGGTCCGAATGTTTGACCCAGCTTACGGAAGTTTGGTTTGATTTTCTTTACCAAAATCCCCGAAGCATCGTCAATGTACTCTACTTCTTTCACGTTCGTTTCCGAAATAATCAGTGCAGCTACTTTTTCTATGCGCTGCTTGTCTTCCTCATTGAGGATCGGGATCAATACCTTCTGCAGCGGCTGTCTTACCTTGATTTTCTCCTTTTTGCGCAAGCTATGAACAAGTGAGGAGGCGCTCTGCGCAAGGTGCATGCGTTTCTCCAACTCCACATCGATCAGTGTATCATCAGCTTTAGGAAAATCCGCCAGGTGTACAGAACTATTGCCATCAAGGCTGGAAACACTATTCAAATCCTGGAAAAGCTGCTCAGCATAGAATGGAGCAATTGGCGCGGAAAGCTTTGCTATGGTTTTAAGTGCCGTGTAAAGGGTTTGGTAAGCCGCTTCCTTGTCTTCATTGTACTCGCCTACCCAGAACCGTTTCCTATTGAGGCGCACGTACCAGTTGCTAAGCTCATCGGTCACAAAATTCTGTATGGCCCTGGCACCTTTGGTGGGCTCATAATCATCAAAAGCCGCATCCACTTCCTTGATCAGGCTATTGAGTCGGCTGATCACCCATCTATCGCTCTCAGTGCGTTGCTCCATTGGCAATTCGCTTTTTGAGAAATTGAATCCGTCCAGGTTGGCGTAAAGCGCAAAGAAGGAATAAGTATTGGCCAGCGTTCCGAAGAATTTTCGCTGTACCTCTGCCACGCCTTCTACATCAAATTTCAGGTTGTCCCATGGATTGGCATTGGCAATCATGTACCAGCGCGTGGCATCCGGGCCATATTTGTCCATGGTTTCAAATGGATTGATGGCATTGCCCAATCGCTTGGACATCTTGTTGCCATTCTTATCCAAAACAAGACCATTGGCAATTACATTTTTAAAGGCCACACTATCATTAAGTAGCGTCGAGATTGCGTGAAGGGTAAAAAACCACCCACGGGTCTGGTCCACTCCTTCAGCTATAAAATCAGCAGGATAGTTGGCATTAAAAGTCTCATCGTTTTCAAAAGGATAGTGCCACTGAGCGTATGGCATGGCACCAGAGTCAAACCATACATCGATCAGGTCTGGCTCACGAAACATTGGTTCCCCTGAAGAGCTCGTAAGAATCACATCATCCACGTAAGGTCTGTGAAGGTCAAAATCGTCACTGATGGCTTCTTTCATGTGACCTGCAGCTATAGAGGCTTTTACTTCAGTCTGTAGCTCAGCAATGCTCCCTATGCATTTTTCTTCAGTCCTGTCTTTGGTTACCCAAATCGGCAATGGCGTTCCCCAGAACCTGGACCGGCTCAGGTTCCAGTCTACCAGGTTTTCCAGCCAGTTGCCGAATCGTCCCGAACCGGTAGAGGCCGGCTTCCAGTTGATGGTCTTGTTGAGCTCCACCAACCGATCCTTCAGTGCTGTCGTTTTGATAAACCATGAATCCAATGGATAGTAAAGAACAGGCTTGTCAGTTCTCCAGCAGTGTGGATAACTGTGCTCGTATTTCTCTACTTTAAAAGCTTTGTTGTCTTCTTTTAATTGGATGGCAATGAGTACATCGGTTGGTTTGAAGTCAGGGTCATTACGGATGGCATCATCATAGTACTCTTCCTTTACATACTTCCCCGCAAAGTCCGTCACCTCATCAACAAACTGACCTTGTTTGTTCACTAAAGGCACATCGTAACCCTGATCATCCTTTACCATCACAGCAGGTACGCCGTTTTGTTGGGCTACTCTAAAGTCATCAGCACCAAATACAGAGGCTGTATGCACAATCCCTGTACCGTCTTCCGTAGACACAAAGTCACCCGGGATTACGCGGAAGGCATTTTTTTCCAGGTCTTCGTTGGTCACGTAGGGCATCAGCTGCTCATAGCGCGTTTCCAGGATGTCCTTGCCGGAAAACTCCTGTACAATCTCAAATGGGACCAGTTTATCACCAGCGTTGTAATTTTCCAGTTTCAGGTCTTTGGCTTTGTCGGAAAAATACTTTCCTACCAAAGCCTTTGCCATGATCACACTGATGGGTGAAAAAGTGTACTGGTTGAAAGTTTTGATTTTCACATAAGTGATCTTCTCTCCCACAGCCAGCGCACAGTTGGAAGGAAGGGTCCATGGAGTGGTTGTCCATGCAAGCATGCGCACATCTTCATCATCTGATTCAAAAAGGAAAGAAGACCGGTCATCTTTTTTCACTTTAAACTGACCAACGACAGAGGTGTCTTTTACATCCTTATAAGTGCCAGGCTGGTTGAGTTCGTGTGAGCTTAAACCGGTTCCGGCAGCCGGTGAATACGGTTGTACGGTATATCCTTTATATAGGAGTCCTTTGTCGTAAAGTTTCTTGAGCAGGTGCCACAGCGTCTCCATGTACTTCTGATCAAACGTAATGTAAGGATCATCCAGGTCTACCCAGTAACCCATTTGAGTGGTGAGCTGGTCCCATTCGTCCTTAAACCGCATCACGGTTTCCTTGCACCGCTGATTGTATTCAGCAACGGTGATGGTTTTTCCGATATCGTCTTTTTTGATCCCGAGTTCTTTCTCCACCTGAAGCTCTACTGGCAAGCCATGCGTATCCCAGCCACCTTTACGCTTTACCTGGAAACCTTTTTGGGTTTTGTACCTACAGAAAATATCCTTCACCGTACGTGCCATCACATGGTGAATGCCAGGGGTTCCGTTGGCTGATGGTGGCCCTTCGTAAAAAGTAAAAGTCTGCGCACCTTCTCGCTCAGAAACTGACTTTTCAAAGATCTTTTGGTCTTCCCAAAACTTTAAAATGTCCTCCGCTATTTGTGGATAACTGACCTGTTTGTACTCTGGATATTTAGTCACTCTACTCCTGTAAATTTTAATTAGTCTTTGTCTTTTTCATCTTCTTCATCAAAGTCTGCTTTCGCAAAATCTTCAATGTAGGGGTGATCTTCTTCTTCAATCTTACCTGAATCAAACTGCAGCAATAATGCCGGCAACACGATGAGGTTGGTCAACATTGCAAACAGCAAAGTGATGGAAGTAAGTTTCCCCAACGCCACTGTTCCACCAAATTCTGACAAAGTAAAGATCACAAAACCACAAAACAGAATAATCGATGTATAAATCATGCTCGCGCCGGTTTCGCGCAAACTTTTGCTCACGGCTATCGGCACGAAAAAATTGTGGGCATGCAGCTCCTGACGATACTTGGCCAGGAAGTGAATGGAGTCATCTACGGAGATCCCAAAGGCAATGCTGAAAATCAAGGCAGTGCTTGGCTTCAGCGGTATGCCAAAATACCCCATGATAGCCCCGGTAAGCAGTAGTGGGATCAGGTTTGGGATCAGCGAAATGACAATCATTTTGAAGTTCTTAAACAAGATGGCCATGATCACCGCAATGATAAAAAAGGCAAAAATCATGGACGTGATCAGGTTGTCGATCAGGTACTTGTTCCCTTTGATAAATAGTGGGACAGTGCCAGTGATGCGCACGTCCATCTTAGAGTCTGCAAAGATTTCATCAATTTTTGGACTGATCACCTGATTGACCAGCGAGTCCATTTTGTTGGAGCCCACATCTGGCATTTTCAGGGAGATCCTGATCAGCTGACCAGTGCTGTCCACAAATGACTTGGCAATACCAGCCTCATCACTTTCTTCTTTGAGATACCTCAGGATAAAGGCACTTTCCCGATTATTGGGAATGGAATAGAATGCAGGATTTTGGTTGTAAAAGGCCTGTCTCGCAGCCTTAATAAAGCTAACTACCGAAACCGGTTGGGAAATTCCTTCAAGGGAACCCAGCCAGACCTCAAATTCATCAATTTTCCTCAGGTTGGTCAGGTTCTGCACACCTTTTTTAGTGCCAGTATCCACGATTACTTCCAGTGGCATCACTCCGCTAAAATTCTCTTCGAAAAACTCCAGCTGCTTGGCTAAAGGGCTATCTTCCGGCAAATCATCCACCATGTAGGAGATGGACTGAAGCTTGGTGATGCCATAAATTGATGCCAGTACAATCACTGCTGTGATAGTGAAAATGATTTTTCGATGCTTGTGCACCAACACATCAAGTACCACCAAAAAGCCATTCAACATTTTAAAGTCGAGGTGCTTCAGATGTCTGTCTGATGGTGGTTTGAACAATGAGAACACCGATGGGATCATAATAGTGCTCACTATAAAAGTGCACATGATGTTGATACCAGCTACTATTCCAAACTCCACCAGAATAGGTATACCGGTGAACACCAACACAAAAAAACCAACGGCCGTAGTGAAATTGGTGATGAAAGTCACGATCCCGATATTTCGGATAATTTTGGCCAATGCCTTCATCTGATCACCATGACTGGAATACTCATGATGGTACTTGTTGAGCATGTAGACACTATTGGGAATCCCAATAACCACAATGATGGATGGGATCAGTCCTGTGAGCAGTGTGATCTCAAAACCGAAGAGGGAGATGGTGCCAATTACCCAGATGACGATCATTCCTATGATGATCAGAGGGAAAATAACCGCTTTAAGGGACCTAAAAAACCCAAAAAGAATAAGGCCGGTAATGATGATCGAATAGATCAGGAATTTATTAAGCTCTTCCTTGATTTTTAAGGTGTTGACCGAACGCACATACGGTAGTCCAGCGTAATTCACTTCGATCCCTGTAGCTTCCTGAAACTGGTCTCCGGCCCTTACAATGTCGGCTACCATGGTATGGCGATACTCTGAATTAAGTGCCGATTTCTCCACGGTGACCAGGATGAGCGTTGCACCATTATGCTCATTGATCAGCTGTCCCGAGTAAAATTTTAAATTTTTGGCAAATGCCAACATGCTGTCAAGTGCAGGCTGCTCTTCGGGGATTTCCGGAAAAACGGGCACCAGCTCAAAGCGCTTCTTTTCGTTGTTTTTTTCCAGCATCTGGAGATTGGCCAACCCGAGCACGTCTTTTACTCCTTTGATGCTCTCCAGCTCATTGGTCAGATATTTCATTTTCCTGAAATTGTCCGACTTGTAAAGGGCACTGTCCTTAAAACCTAGCGCAAGGATGTTTCCGTCTTCACCAAAAGTCTGTTTGAATTGGTGAAAATACACCTGGTCAGGATCATCTTCAGGCACCACATTGGCCATATTGTACGACCACTGGATAAACTGGGCCTGGTAGGCCATAAACAGCGTAATCAACCCTAAAATTACCATTAGGGTGATCCTGTATTTAAGAATGATATTGGCTAATTGTGTCCACATGGAAAATGAAGCTGCAAATGTAATGATTTTATCAGTTCTGATACCCTAATTAAGTGATTGATAGAGAGGGTATTGGTTGAACGAAAATATTGAGGGTTTAATGGGAAAGATTGATGTTTTAAAATGAGCATAGCTTTAGCTGGATATCCGAGCAAATCAGGTTAGACCTTACTTGTTGGCAGGGAAAAGCCATAAATGGTTTTGTAAAGTTTTATGGCGTAAGAGTCTGTCAGGCTGGAGATGAAGTCCATAACGCCCAGGAGAAGCTCATATTCAGAGGCGGCATTTGTCAGTTTGCTTTGAATCCCGGCCGGGAGCAGGCGATAAACAGATTGTAACCTTGGCGTGTGGTGTGGTTCATCAAAGTACCTGGTGTAAGACGCCAGACAGAATGATTCCATGAGTTTACCGATCACTTCAAAACCACCTGCTTCTCGCTCAAGTACTTGTTTGGAGCGATAGATTTTTTCAACAGATAAACTTGAGATGGCACCAAGAGCCTCTGCGCATGGGATATGATCGGTTAAGGCACCATCAAAATCCCCGGATAAAATGGAAGCTTCTTTTTCCAGGAACAGTTCCACACATTCGGTGATCAATTCAGAAATAGCAAGCGCCCTCAACAGGCCCAGCTTTTGGTTCACATCATCAGAGCGTTCCAGCTTTTCTTCATCGTACTTATCGCCAATGATGGCCGCCATGAGGTCCCGGGTTTGTTCATAAGAGACCAATCCCAAACGACAACCGTCCTCCAGGTCTATAATGTTGTAACAAATGTCATCGGCAGCTTCTACCAGAAAAGTAAGTGGATGTCGGCACCAGGCTTCTTCACCCAGGGTGTGCAAGCCCATTGTTTCAGCAATGATCTTGAATTGCTCCAGGTTACTACGGTAATAACCATACTTCTTCTGCGACTTCCTGGAGTTGTCTTTCGGGGCAAATGATGACTTTGGGTATTTGGTAAACGCGCCTAAAGCGGCGAAGGTCAACTTCAAACCACCATTGTTCTCATCATTGAGGATCCTGAATCCCTGGGCATTTCCTTCAAAGCTGATCAGGTCACTCCATTCTTTTTCATCAACAATCTTTTGAAAGATCCTTCCTTTTTCATTGTCTGTAAAAAATGAAGAGATGGCTGTTTCCCCACTATGGCCAAATGGTGGATTGCCCAGATCATGGGCCAAACTCGCCGCTGCAACGATCCCTCCAAAATCATGAAAGGTATAACCTGCATCACTGAGCTCTGGATACCTGGTCAAAAGCTTTTCACCGACAGCTTTACCCAGAGACCTGCCCACACTGGATACTTCCAAGCTGTGTGTAAGGCGTGTATGCACAAAGTCATCTTCAGGCAATGGAAAGACCTGAGTCTTGTCTTGTAACTTCCTGAAAGGATGCGAAAAGATCAATCGGTCATAGTCTTGTTCAAATCTGCTCCGACTGTCGTTCGTGACTGTAATGTCTGTTTTATCACCAAATCTCCTGGGAGAAAGAAGTTGTATCCAGTTCATATTCCATCATTAAGATGGCAAATTAAAGGAATTTCTTACCGCTTATCATTATTCATAATGATTTGCTGTTAGGCTTTCATAAACATAAAATTTCTGCATGTAGACCTTTTGTAGATGACCAATTTCTCCCACCCTAAGCCGATACACGTAATTTCGATGAGCCTTTAAACAATTACTCAGCGAGAAAAATGAAATTAATCTATCTAAGCATTATTTGCTATGGCCTGATGTCGGCTGCCTCCGGGCAGTCAATTCATGCTGTGACCGTAGCTATCAATCAACCAGACCCTTGTGAGGTCCTTAAATCTGATTTAAGCAGCATTAAGATCTATCCAAATCCGGTGTCAGCTTTTTTGACCATTGAAAATCTGCCTGACGAATATAAGATCACGCTATTCAACGCAATTGGTCAAAAACTTATCCCTGTCATGAATCAGTTTTCTGGAGGAAAGATCAATGTGGAAGGTATGCCCGAAGGGGTTTATTTTCTGCATATCATGACCCGTGAAGGTGTACGTCTACACAAAATAAAAATTCAAAAGCCATGAGACAAGGACTATTAATAGTGATCCTGGCTTTTGGTGCCCTGCAAGGCTGGGCACAACAGTCCATTCTTGCCGATAGCGGAGATCAACTCCAGCTAAATGCTGATGCCTATGAAGGATCCATTCAGTGGCAACTATCCATGGATGATAATACCTGGACTGATATAGAAAACGAAACACAGGGAAATTTGGAATATTTACTCTCAGAGTTTCCGGTGTACTTCCGGGCAGCGATCACACGAGAAGGCTGCGCTGTTCATTATTCTGAAACCATAGCCGCAGTGGACATTCACTCAACAACACCTTTACTCTGGTCTGATTCGGATACCTGGGGAGGAGCTGGTAAGCCAGGAGAAGGTGATGTTGTGACCATCCCGGCTGGGACCCGGATTATCCTGGACGATAATCCCCCAGCACTTGGCGGCCTGGTGATCGAAGGGAAACTGGAATTTGATCGCAAGGATTTGTCACTCACCAGTGACTATATAATGGTTCATGGTTTTCTTGAAATAGGGACAGAAACTTCACTTTTTGAACACAAGGCCATCATTACCCTAACCGGTGATTCGGAGCAGGACATTGCTTCTATGGGATCACGTGGAATCATGGTGATGGGCGGGTCTTTGGAATTACATGGTGCTTCCCCGGAAGTTGTTTGGACCAGGTTAAACGATCATGCAAATGCTGGAAGCACCAATGTAATGCTCTCTGAAAATGTATCCTGGGCACCAGGTGATGAAGTGGTCGTGGCACCAACAGATTTCTATCGTGCTGGCAATGGCATATCCATTACTGAAAAAATGACGGTAGAATCTTCGACCAGCGATCAATTGGAATTCACTAATTCGCTCAATGCTTCACACTGGGGATTGCTGCAATATGCTACGGCGACAGGCATGAGCCTGACCAATACAAATCTGGTCAATCCACCAGTAGCCGATACTGACAGTACGACTACACCATTGGTGTTGGACGAGCGTGCTGAAGTGGGCAATTTGACCAGAAACATTGTCATTCAATCTGTAGCTGACGACCTGTGGAGCAATATTGGCTTTGGCGCACACGTGATGATCATGGGGCCATCGAGCACGGCGCATGTAGAGGGTGTGGAATTTAAACGAGCCGGGCAACGGGGCAACTTGGGTCGCTATCCGTTCCACTGGCACATGCTGAGCTATAGTGGAAGCGAGACACTGGAAGATGCCACTGGTCAGTATTTGCGAAACTCTTCTATCAACACCTCCAAAAATCGGGGTATCGTTATTCATGGCACCAATGGGGTTCTGGTGGAAAACAACATTGTCTATGATGTGCAGGGTCATGGAGTCTTTACCGAAGATGCAGTGGAGCGAAGAAATAAGATCCTGAATAATCTTGTACTCCATGTGCGAAATCCTCCGTTTGGCCGAGAGCTTAAACAGCACGAAACCGGTGAGTTGGGATCGTCTGGTTTTTGGATCAGTAATCCAGACAATGAATTAAGCGGAAATGTGGCCGCAGACTGTGGGACGTTTGGATTTTGGATGGCTTTTACCACCAGACCATGGGGGCTCAGCAGTAGCGTTTTAGCCGAAGATGGCCAGTTGATTAACCCGAGTAGGACACTTTTTGGCATTTTTGAAAATAATACAGCGCATTCTAACCAGCTCCATGGCATTATGCTGGACAATGTGGAAGTAGCCGAAGATGGCACCACAGGAGGTCATCAATATTGGTCAACGACAACAGGGAGAGAAGGGCAGTGGCCATTTCCTAACCTGAGAAGATTTTCACTCGCTCGGTATAAAGTATGGAAAAACGGTGCCAATGGCATCTGGGATCGAGCGGTGTGGGCAGATAATTTCGAGGTAGTTTCAGCGGACAATTGCGGTAGGTTCTTTGCTGGATCAGGTTCCGACGGTGTGATCGAAAGAAGTTTGGTCATAGGAACCAGTCTAAACCACGAAATGAATGGTACTGGCAGGCCGGAGCTCGCTGACTTCCAAGGCGGATTCAATACATCCACTCCGGCCGCCTTTGCTACCTATCACAGTACTTTTGACATTCAAAACAACATAGTCATTAATTTTCAGTCAATAGATGGCCACAGGAGTGGAGCATTTTCCACTGATGATTATTACACCCGCGCTGTTGATAAAGGTCAGGTTCGTAACGCAAACAACTTACTCATCAACTCGCATCCGGGGGTGAAACTCCAGGCACCATACGGTTATTTTACCTTGGCGAGTGCATTGTGGGATCCCTATGGCATGTGGGGGCCTGAGGACAATTATTTTGTCTATGACAATCCATTTCTGACACATGGTAAAGAAGTGACAAGTGTTGCGCCAGGAGGTGGATCAGGCGGTGTAAGTGTGCCTGGTCCGTTCTACGGTTTTCGTGGATTTGTACTTCATGGTATAGGCGATGAGGCTCCCAAAAACCAACCTTTCATGGACATGATGGGCATCCATATCCGAAGATTAGATGAGAGTTTGGAAGAAGTAGCCACCTGGACGGTACCTGAAGCACAACCACAATGGGCTCTGCAACACATGCGTGATTTTGCTACCACACCTGAAGGAATCTATGAATTGACCTTTCCTGAAGAGGAGGATTTGCCAACTCATTTTCAAATGTACGTGGACAACATGCTCTCCGCAGAGGATCAGCAAGTTATGGCGATCCAGTACGATGGAAGCCTCGACCCAATTGTGCTAATGGCCGCTTATCAGCATTACGAAGTGTATAGTGAAGTTGGTTCTTTGCAGGAGGTTACCAACTCTGCCGGTGCTACCTGGTGGCAGGACAAAGCCAATAATTTCATTTGGGTGAAAATAAGAGGTGGACTGTGGAAGTTTTGGACAACCAATGAGGCTGAAGCCGTGCCTTCATCGGATGATCTGCTCTATGAAACTACGGAGTTACGGATTTACGTCAATTAAAAACTTCGAAAAGGCTTTAAATAGTAGCAGTGAGCCGACAAATAGTTGTCGGCCCTTTTTTATCATATCTATTCATCTTTATGCTAACTTGGTTTAACTGACTTGAAATTGCCGTGCTACATTCAAGAAATACTCCAATTGTTTGCGTCTTATTCTTCATCTTTTCTATTCATCAGGTTACTGCTCAGACAAACCTGAAAAAGAGAATAGATTCTTTAAATAAAGCCTCCTTTGAACTGAGAGTATCTGATAGGCAGACTTCTATAGCGGCAGCCCGCAGTGCTATGGCACTGAGTAGGGAAAGCTATCCTAATGGGTTGTATGAAGCTTACTTGAACCTGGGGATCAATTATGTCAACATCAACAAGTTTGACTCTGCATTTTTCTATTTAAGAAGTTGCGCTGATCAGTTTGATGAGAAATCTTTGAATTACGGCTTGTCCAGGTATTATTTAGGAATCAACTTCAGCAACCTGAGAGACTTCAAAAGAGCCACGGCGTATTTTGATGAGGCAGCGGCTGTATTCAATGAACTGGAAAATCATGAATATCTATCTTTTATAAGCAACTCGTTGGGAATAATTGAGGGAAGGCAGGGAAACTATAATGGTGCATTAAAATACTTTCTGGAAGCCTACCAAATCAAATTGGACAATAACCTCGACTATGATGAAGAACTGGCCAACATTTCAATAGTCTATCGGCTGATGGGTAATTATGAAGCTTCCCTCGACTTTGCACAAAAGTCCCTGATGAAATGCATTGAGTTGGGTGATAGTCTTGGCATCTCTCAAACCTACATTACCATAGGCAAGATTTATGTGAAAATGGGAAAGTACGATAGCTCACACTATTATTTCGATCAGGCAATTGACTTTGCATTTAGAAATGGATATACACGACATGCCCCGTCAGCATTGATCAATAAATCTGAAGTCTATTACCAGCAGGGATTTTTTGAGAAAGCTATTAAGGTGCTCAAGCAATCAATTGAGATCGCAGTAGAGGAGGACGATGTGCTGGAGTCTGCTTTCTACGAAATGGCTAAAATCTATGGTGAAATTGGCCAGGTGGATAGTGCTATTTTTTATGCCAATAAATCCATGATCCGTAGCACTCAGTCTTCCAATTTGCCCATGATGCTCGATAACATGAAGCTGTTGTCTGCTCAATACAAAAAATCCAATGAAGCCGATAGTGTGATCAGGTATCTGGAGCTTTTCATTCAATATAGCGACTCACTTCACAATCGCAACAATCAGAATCAGCTGGCAGACTTACGTGTGAGAATCGAAACTCTGGAAAAGGAAAATGAGATAGCTTCTTTAAATCAACAACACGAAGTGGACCGGTTAAGGCGGCAAGGATTGATCTTGTTGTTGTGCGTGGTATTGGTGATTGGCTCTTTGATGGTATTCTTTTTGATTTTTCGGCACAAAAGCCGAACCCGACTGCAGGAGATGGAGCGTAAAAGATTAATGTCTGAAATAGAGAAATCTCAGGAAAACCTATACAGGCAAACACTGCACATGATCCATGTTAATAATTGCCTGGATGATATTGAAGCTCAGGTGAAAGGAGTACTTAAAGACAAGGAACCCAAAAACTTGAAATCAGTCCTGAATACCATTCGGGTCAACAAATCACTGGATAAAGACTGGGAGAATTTTAACCGGTATTTTGGGAGCATTCATAAGGGGTTTTTTGAGCATCTGGATGAGGCATTTAACCTGACATTCCACGAGCAGCGCGCTTGTGCACTGATCAAATTGAAACTCACCAATCGGGAAATAGCGACAATCCTAAACATTGAGCCCAAGAGTGTGGTCATGCTCAAGTACCGGATCAAGAAGAAGCTGGAACTAAGTGAGGAAGTAGAGCTCGCTGATTATGTCAACAAACTTTAGCGTCTTTTAAGCAGCAATGGATCTTGTTTCAACAAACTGCAAAGGGTTTTGTATAGCGGCTTATTGTGCTCGAAGAATTCCTTCGGTCGCTCAAAAAAGTTTTCAACTGCTACCGCGAAGAATTCGGCATGATTGGTGGATGCATATTCCCTGAAAAATGCAACTTCCTGATTGTGAATTTTGGTCATTTCTGCATTGGCCAACTCATGCCAGATCTGGATGTCATCACTACTCATAAAATCGAACTCGTCATTCATGATGATGTTTTCCAACTGAAGGGCATGAGCCATCTCATGTAGCCCCAGGTTTAATCCTTCATCAGCAGCATAGCCTTCCACAAAATGTTTCCAGGAAAGCACAATTACTCCCATTGCCGGGTTTACTTCTCCCTTATGATAGCGCTGGTCAGATCGACTAAAGAAGTGATCCGGATAGATGATAATCCGCTCAAAATGTGCGAGGAATACGTCATCATAACCAAATGTCAGCTGTACTGCCGATGCTGAAATCAGGATTTCCATCTCAGAAGTGACCTGGTCCATTTCACGGGGCACAAATTTGGTCAGGTTTCGAAAGCGATTGACCCGATATTCAAATATTTTCTGTGACCGTGGGGGCAGGTATCTGTAATATGCAAAATGCTTCTGGAGTGAAAAGCGCTCTGACTTGTTCAGCGCAGAAGTCCACCCTTCTGAGGCTATCATTTCCTGAAATCGATTGGATCTATAAGTGACAAAGGCGAAAACCGAAACCGCAATCAGGATAAACAGAAGCACTTAGAGGGATTTTAACAAGTTTTTTAAACTCACCTTTTCCTCCAAAGTCTTAATCAGCTCAGGAATAGAAACCCGCTGCTGTTCCATGCTGTCACGCTCGCGGATAGTCACTGTGTTATCGTCAAGCGTTTGATGATCTACAGTTACGCAGTAAGGAGTCCCGATTGCGTCCTGTCGTCTATAGCGCTTGCCAATCGCATCCTTATGATCATACTGGGCATTGAAGTCCAGTTTTACTTCTTTCATGATCTCCTCGGCCTTTTCAGGAAGTCCGTCTTTGTTGAGTAGTGGCAATACGGCTACTTTTACTGGCGCCAAAGCTGGAGGAATCTTCAGTACAGTTCTTTCACTTCCATCAGCTAGTTTTTCTTCAGTATACGCTGCTGACATCACTGCAAGGAACATCCGGTCCAGGCCAATAGAGGTTTCCAGCACATAAGGCACATAGCTTTCATTCAGATCATTGTCAAAAAACTGAAGTTTTTTACCTGAATGCTTCTCGTGAGCGCTTAAGTCAAAATCAGTTCTTGAATGGATGCCTTCAAGCTCTTTGAATCCCATCGGGAAGTTGAATTCAATGTCACATGCTGCATTTGCATAGTGAGCAAGGTTGAGGTGATCATGAAAACGATAATTATCATCTCCAAGGCCAAGTGCTTTGTGCCATTTGATTCGCTTTTCTTTCCAGTGCTCGTACCACTCCATCTCAGTGCCGGGCTTAATGAAAAATTGCATTTCCATTTGCTCAAACTCCCGCATTCTGAAGATAAACTGCCGGGCGATAATTTCATTCCTGAAAGCCTTGCCAATCTGAGCGATACCAAATGGCAATCGCATCCGACTTGATTTCTGCACATTCAGGTAATTCACAAAAATTCCCTGGGCGGTTTCTGGTCTCAGGTAAATCTTGCCAGTTTCATCAGCTACAGAACCTAACTCTGTGCTAAACATTAGGTTGAACTGGCGCACATCTGTCCAGTTTCTGGATCCAGATACCGGATCGGCTATTTCTAAATCTACGATCAGTTGTTTGAATGCTTCCAGATTCCCTGTTTCCACCGCAGATTTCATTCTGGATTCAATCTCTTCAATCTGGCCGGTGTATCCCGCCACCCTTTCATTGGTGGCAACAAATTGTGCTTCGTCAAAAGCATCTCCAAATCTCTTGGCGGCTTTCCCGACTTCCTTGTCAATCTTACCCTGAATCTTGGCAATGTGCTCTTCTACCAGCACATCCGCACGATATCTCTTTTTAGAATCTTTATTGTCAATCAATGGATCATTGAAGGCATCTACGTGACCTGAAGCTTTCCAGGTAGTAGGGTGCATAAAAATTGCAGCATCTATTCCGACAATGTTCTCGTTCAGGCGAACCATTGCCTTCCACCAGTACTCCTTGATGTTATTCTTTAATTCAGAACCATAAGGACCGTAATCGTAGGTTGCGCCAAGCCCATCATAGATCTCGCTCGAAGGGTACACAAAACCGTATTCCTTACAGTGTGAGGATATATTTTTAAGAGTTATTGTATCTCCAGAATTTGCCATAGCCGCAAAGATAAAATTTTGCAGATGTTTTGGGAGAGGAATGTTTAAAATTAGATTTTAATCAGGAATTGAGTGAAATAAGTATTGCCATTTCCGTCTGTAGCAATACCTATGCCCATGTGCGTATAATCGCCTTCTAGATTCTCTTTATGTGGTGGGCTTGATAACCATCCTTTTACCAACTGATCAGCAGATGTAAAATTGCTCGCTAAATTTTCTCCAGCGGACGAAGCACCAACTTCCGTACTCGCTGCATCGAAACGTTCTTTAAACCCATCATGACTAAATTCAACTTGGCCATTCGCCATGTTTTGGCTGTGCTCATTGGCCATTTGCGTACATAAGTCACTGGCTTCTAATTCGATGAGACCAATTGAGATCCTGTGCTCATTAACTTTTTCGAAGATCTCTGCCCGTAGTGTTTCAATATTGGGTCTGGCAAATTCGTCCTTGGAGCAAGCACTCAGAAGGACACCAAATGCCAGAAAGGTTAAAGGAAAAATTTTGTTGAGCATACGACGAGAAGTTTATTGTGAGATAATTAGAACAGCAGTAATGATAAATCCCACTACTCAATCCAGAATTTAGTAAAAAATGGTGACTATTGATCAAACTTGAGCTGAACCTGATCAAGACTCTTAATGGAGCCAACTACGGTCACAATGTCTTTAAATCTCAACCTTGTATAACCATGGCTAATGATTGTCTGACCACCGCGAATAATGGACAGGATAATAACGTCACCCGGCAGCCGCACATCGCGCAGGTGCAAGCCATGAATGTCCGGATTGAGAATTTCAATATCACGGGAGTCCTGACCTTTCTCCATTCCTAGCAATAAGGAAGTAGCTTGAGGCGATCTCACAAAATGGTCCAATAAACTCACAATGGCAGTGGACGGGTCGACAATTTTCGCGTCTAAATCAAGAAACTTGTTGTAGTTGTAGCGTTGATTCAGTCTCACAATAACATCTCTGGTGCCAAAATGGTGATAGGCAGTTTCGCAGATCTTCAGGTTTTCCTCGTCCGCGAGCATAGCTACAATCGCTTCCGTTTTGTCGGCCTCCATCTGATCAAATTCAGCTTTGCTGAAATCTTTAATGTCATAGATAATTCTAATTCCCTCTGGCTCTTCTATGCTGCCTTTGGTAAGTTTTGTGGCTATTTGTACTTCCCAGCCATTTTCTCTAAGTTGATTGGCCAGGGCCACACTTTGACTTTCAAACCCAAAGATGATCGCATCCCTTATCCCATCAAATTCCGGGGTTTGTGCTTTACTTCTGTCTTCTCCTAGTTTGAATATCGCCCATTTAAAGAGTGGTGGGCCAACAAATTGGTTGATGACGATTACAGCGATTATCACCGTAGCAAACTGTTCTCCCCAACCTGGAAACTTGTCGGCAATCACGGTGGCAAGGCCTAAGCCTACTCCTGCCTGAGTGACATAAGGCATCCACCCAAGGTGGTTTTGCTTCATTGGGTCTCCTGCCAGAATACCTCCAACATACGCACCCACTATCATGGTAAATATCCGGATACCAAATAGGATCAACGCAACGCCAATCACGGACCCAATGACATTGACTGCTAAGGTGGCACCCGTAAGCGTGAAGAAGGCAGTGTAAATCGGGGTAGCAGTATTTTCAAGAATATTCAAAAATTCTGGCCGGTACCTGGTATAGTTAGTCACATAGAAGCTGGCGAGTATACACATCAGCAAAGGCTCCAGGTGAATGTTGTGCTCGAAATATTGAATGGATATAGCCTCCAGGCCGTGGGAGAGCAAGTAGCTTGAAAATCCAACAAGTAGCACAAGGGTTGTTTTACCAAACCTGATAACCTTCAAGGACAGTACGAACTTTAGGAGATTGCCAAAAATGAAATAACCAATCCCAAACGAAAGCAGGAGTTCAATTAGAATAAAGAGAATATTGATGAATCTGAATTCATCACCGGTAATCAATGTCTGACCAAGAGACAGGCAGATCGAGAAGAGGATGATCACAAGGAAATCTTTGACTACCGTTACACCCATGACCGTTTGTACAAATGGCCCTTTAGCACGGAGTTCATTAATCACTGCGATAGCTGATGCCGGAGATCGGGCTACAAAGATAGCCGCTGTGATTGTAGCTATGGAGATTTTGGCACCTACAGATAGTGAAGCCATGTATGGGATATAGCTTGCAAACAGATAAACCAAAATGGATCCTGCCACAAATGTGACAAAGAGCTGCCCAAACGTATTCCATTTAATGCTTTTGAACCGACTTCTCAACTCACGGAGATATAGTTCGGCCCCTGCTGCAAATGCGATGAAAGCCAGAGCGATTTCGTTGATAAACTGTAAGTGCTCCTTTGCTGACAGTGGAATCAAGCCAATGATGTGTGGCCCCGCAATTATTCCTGTGAAGATCATTCCAGTTATTAGCGGAAGGCGTATCTTCTGAAAAGATTTGGCGATTTGGTTGGAAGCCAGGGCTATGATGAGGAAGCCCGATATGAGGATGAGTAATTCTTTGTATTGTGATAAAAGTGTTACCAAGCTGACTCTTTTAGTTACTATTTAGTTATTAAATAAGATTATCTACAACCGGCCAAAAAGAACAGCCGTTCCTAACAGCATTGAAAAATTAAACTGTTTATGAGATATATAGCCAGTATTGTAGGGTTTATTTTAATTGCAGCGTGTAGTACGGTTCAATCGCAGCAGTCCAATGGAAATCCGGTTTCGCACGAGAAGTTCACTGAGTTGCTTCAGGACCATGTTGGGTCTGATGGATTTGTGGATTATAAGGGATTCAAAAAAGATCGTGAAAAGCTCAACTCCTATCTTGAACTATTGAAAAGCACGGCTCCTAACAAGAACTGGTCAGATGAAGAGCAAATTGCTTATTGGATCAATGTATACAATGCTTTCACCATTGACCTGGTGCTTCAGCATTACCCGGTCAAAAGTATCAAGGACATTGGCAGCAGTATTCAGGTCCCCTTTGTAAATACCCCCTGGGACATTAAATTCATTGAAATAGGAGGCGAGACCTATGACTTAAATAATGTAGAGCATGGTATTTTGAGAAAGAAGTGGGAAGAACCGCGAATTCATTTTGCAGTAAATTGTGCTTCTTACTCTTGTCCGAAATTGAGAAATGAAGCGTTCACAGCTGAGAAGCTTAATGAGCAGCTAGACGAGCAAGCCAAAGACTTCATCAATGATGATTTCAGAAATGACATCACCAAAAACAAAGCAGAATTGTCTAAAATCTTTGATTGGTTTAGTGGAGATTTTAAGAATAAGATGCCTGTAAGGGAATTTATCAACCAATATGCAGATGTCAAGATTGGGGAAAACACGAAGGTGACCTACAAAGAATATGACTGGAAGCTCAATGAGCAATAGATTATTCTGGATTGAATGGTTAATGCATTTTGAGCTCTGGAAAAACAGTACATTTCGCTAAACACTTACCCCTTCTTGTTAATTTTACGTAAAACAACATTACCCCAAATTAATTAAGAATGGATACTTTGACAGAAAGCCCGCAGGTAGTCCAGCGGGAAGAGAACCAGCGAATGATCGCTGATATGATAAGGGAATTTGGAAAGCACGAGATAGAGCCTCACAAAATGGAGTGGGACGAGTCTCAGGAATTCCCAAAGCAACTTTTCAAGAAACTAGGAGCGCTTGGACTGATGGGTGTGCTCGTGCCTCAGGAATACGGCGGCTCGGGTTTTGGTTACCACGAATATGTGACAGCAATCATTGAGCTTAGTAAAATAGACGGATCAATTGGCCTGTCCATGGCAGCACATAATAGTTTGTGTACCGGCCATATACTCCAGCATGCCAATGAATCACAGAAAAGCAAATATCTTCCCAAACTAGCCACATGTGAATGGCTCGGAGCATGGGGCCTTACGGAACCGAACACAGGATCTGATGCTGGCAACATGAGAACCACTGCTGTAAAAGAAGGTAATGAGTGGGTGATCAATGGAGCCAAAAATTTCATTACGCATGGCATTTCAGGGGATTTGGCCGTAGTTATAGCGCGAACAGGAGAAACTGGAAAAACTCGAAATGCTTCAGCATTTATTGTGGAGCGAGGCACGCCAGGTTTCAGTGGAGGACGAAAAGAAAACAAACTCGGGATGAGATGTTCAGAGACCGCAGAGATGATTTTTGAAAACTGCAGGATCCCGGAGGAAAATCTGATTGGCGAAGTAGGAGATGGGTTTGTGCAGTCACTCAAAGTATTGGATGGCGGACGGATCTCTATAGCAGCACTCAGCTGTGGGATCGCCCAGGGAGCATTTGAATGCTCAGTGAAGTATTCAAAGGAACGCGAACAATTTGGCAAGCCGATCGCCAGTTTTCAGGGTATTTCGTTCAAAATAGCCGAGATGGCTACAAAGCTGGAAGCGGCAAAACTGCTTACCTACCAGGCTGCAGAAAGAAATAGTGTTGGCAAGCCAGTAACTAAAGAATCGGCCATGGCTAAACTTTACGCATCGGAAGTTGCAGTGGAGTTGGGCAATGAAGCAGTACAGATTTTTGGAGGCTATGGATACACCAAAGACTACCCTGCTGAGAAGTATTATCGTGATGCTAAGCTCTGCACAATCGGTGAAGGCACCTCTGAGATACAAAAATTAGTGATTTCCCGAGAAGTATTGAGTTAAAGTTTTGGGTGGAATTATTTTTCCGCTATTTTTGCAGGCTCAAAACGAATAATGCAACAATGATCGTAGTAAACGTAAAAGAAAACGAATCAATCGATAAGGCACTCAAAAGATTCAAAAAGAAGTTTGAAAAAACTGGTGTCCTTAGAGAATTGAGATCCAGGACTTATTTCACAAAACCATCTGTGCAGAGAAGAACTGAGGTCATCAAAGCTGAGTACCGTCAGCACATGCAAGAGAAGGAAAATAACTAATCCCCAAACAGGGAATTATCATATGAAATTACTAAGTTAGTATTCACCCTCTTCAGGATGAATACTAACTTATGATTGACTCCTTTCTTAAATATCTGCGATACGAGAAGCGATATAGTGAACACACACTTACAGCTTACCGTAGAGATCTAGAGCAATTCCAGGTATTTCTTTCTGAAACCTTCGAGATCCAAGACTCGATTGAGGCTAAACACCCACACCTTCGTAGCTGGGTTGTTGAATTAATGGATTCTGGCATTACGCCAAATTCTATTAACCGAAAAATTGCTACCCTTAAATCTTATTATAAATTTTTACTCGGCAGAGAACTGATTTCTGCCAATCCAACCGGTCGTTTGAAACCGCTCAAAGGAGAAAAACGGTTGCCTTCATTTGTTAGGGAAAATGAAATGGTTACCTTATTGGATCAGGTAGAATTTCCCGATGACTTTTTAGGAGCACGGGATCGATTGATCTTAGAGCTACTTTATGCTACTGGTATACGGCTGGCCGAATTGATCGGACTCAAAGATTCTGATGTCAACGCTTATCAGGGTTCGATTAAAGTTTTAGGAAAAAGAAATAAGGAAAGACTCATACCAACCTCCGATTTTATCGTTAAACTAATTAGGAACTACCAGGCAAAGCGCGACACAGAATTTGGAATGTGTGCGTACCTGCTGGTAACAGATAAAGGAGAAAAACTATATCCGATGATGGTGTATAGAACGGTGAAGAAATATTTGGAACAAGTGACAACCATCAGTAAGAAAAGTCCTCATGTACTGAGGCACACATTTGCAACGCATTTACTAAACAAAGGTGCAGACCTAAACGCTGTGAAGGATTTGCTGGGCCATACAAGCCTTGCAGCCACGCAGGTTTATACGCACAATTCTATGGAGAAGCTCAAGTCAGTTTTTGACCAGGCCCATCCTAAGGCATAAATTAATGGTTAAACCTTAAAAATTAAGAATCATGAAGTTACAAATGCATTCTATCCACTTCGACGCAGACCAGAAATTGGTTGATTTTATCCAGAGGAAAGCTGATAAGCTTGACACCTTTTATGATCGAATCATAGACGGAGAGGTTTTCATGAGACTAGAAAAGGATGATGAACGTGAGAATAAGTTATTGGAAATTAAACTCAACATCCCTGGACAACAGCTTTTTGCCAAAAAGGAGTCCAAGTCATTCGAAGCGGCTGCTGATGAAGCAGTGGAGGCACTAAGAAGACAACTTAAAAAGCACAAGGAGAAGCTAATCGCACATTAATCCTACTTTGTCAAGTTATAACCACAGATACTGAAACAAGTTCAGTATGACCCCTAGGTTGATAGAACGAAGATTAAAATTAAGTAACGTCATGCTGAATTCATTTCAGTATCTAAACATGACAAAGTAGGATTAATCAAATAAATCAATGCCGGGTTTTTAATCCGGCATTTTTTTTGCCCTATTTATAATTTAGACATGTCTAAAAATAAAATAAGATTTGTATAATTAATATTTAAAACTAACTTTGCTATTAGTTATGACTAATACGAAAATATGGTTTTGAGAAGGTTTTTGCTGCTATGGATGCTTTGTGGGTTAATTGATCTGGGTGCACAGCATAAAATATCTGGTACAGTAACTTTTAATTCAAGTCCGGTTCCAGGTGCTACTGTTCAGGTAAAGGGGACAGAGGTAGGTACATCTACAGATGTCAATGGCTATTTCGAGTTATCAGATTTGAAAGGAGAGCTCACCCTGATCACCAGGTCAATAGGTTACAAACAGCAATCAATTCCTTTGGACGTTACATCCAATAGAAGCATACAAATTGATCTCACGGAAAACGAATTGGGCCTGGATGAAGTGGTAGTAACTGGCACCATGAAACCAACCATGGTCAGTGCCTCCCCAATAAAGGTTGAGGTGATTACCGCTAAGCATCTCAACACCTATATTCCTGCAGCAGCTTCTTCTATTGTAGACGGCATCAAACTGATCAATGGAGTTCAGGAGGTGGTAGCTTGTGGAGTTTGTTTCACCAATAGTATTAGTATTAATGGTTTGCCTGGCCCTTACACGGCAGTTTTGATAGATGGCAGCCCAATGTTCGGCAACCTCGCATCTGTTTATGGATTGAATGGTATCCCCAACATGGTAATTGACCGATTTGAAGTCATCAAAGGGCCCAACTCCACACTTTATGGTTCGGAAGCAATGGCCGGGGTGATCAATGTAATCACAAAAGACCCGGAGAATCAACCTGCCTTCTCTATAGATGTCATGGGCACCTCTCATTTGGAAACCTTCGGCAATATAGGAGTCACAAGCAATACAAAGAAGTTCAAAGGGTTTACTGGACTTAACTATGCCATTATCTCAGACTTTGACGATATCAATGATGACGGGTTTGGTGACATGATCAACCTGGACAGGTATTCTCTTTTCAGCAAATGGTCAATGAAAAGAGCCAGTAAAAAGAAGTTTACCATTGCCGGAAAGCTTTACTACGAAGATCGAAGAAACGGAGTTGAAGAATTCCTCGAAGATCGTGCTTACAGGAGTTTGCGAGGCAATGATTCTATATATGGCGAAAGCATTTACACTTATCGTGGAGAAGTATTTGGCACCTATGAGTTTGACCTTCCTGAAAACCTCAAAATTGATTACTCAATTAGTCAGCACTTTCAGGATAGCTATTACGGCGCAGATCATTACCTCGCTCAACAAACCATCGGTTTTGCCAATTTAATATGGAATAAACAAGTTGAAAAACATCACTTGCTTGCAGGATTGACCAATCGACTTCAGGTGTATGATGACAATACAGTGGCCACCCAAGATGATGGAGGTCAGAACCAGTGGATTCCAGGTCTTTTTGTCCAGGATGAGTTTGAGCTAACAGATGATTTCACACTGTTAGGGGGCATGCGGTTAGACCATTATACTTCTCATGGTTTGATCTTCTCACCCCGACTCTCTACCAAGCTAAAGCTTGGTCAGTGGACTACATTCAGAACCAATTTGGGCACAGGATTTCGTGTGGTGAACCTGTTTACGGAAGATCACGCCTTTGTGACCGGTCAGCGAGAGGTAGTTATAGAAGAAGCATTAGACCCGGAAGAATCGATAAATGGATCGTTTAACCTCAATCATGTTTTCACCCTTGGAGCAAGCCAGGGAATGTTTGATCTGGATGCATATTATTCTTATTTCCACAACAAGATCATCCCGGACTATGACACGCCTGGGTTTATTTACTATGCCAACTCTGATGGTTATGCAGTCTCCAAAGGGATAGGACTGAATTGGAACCAGGAATTTCTGTTTCCATTGTCCTACTCTCTTGGTGCGAATGTACAATCTGTGCGAGAGTTCGAAAATGTGGCAGGTACAGAAGTGAGTCAAGATGTGGAGTTTGCACCAAAGTGGAGCGGTGTGTTCAATGCCAATTACCAGATGAAAAAAGCGAAGTTGACCATTGCATATTCTCTACGTGTTACCGGGTCAATGGCATTGCCTGAAGTTTATGATCTGGATGCGTCAGGGGAGCCTGTGGGTACTTCCAGGCCTCAAGAATCCGAGCCATTTGCATTCCAGAACCTTCAGGTTTCCAAAGAATTTGACAGTCGGTTTTCGGCCTATTTTGGGATACAAAACCTATTTAATTATCTTCAGGAAGAATCACCACTAGTAGGATATAACGATCCAAACGTCCCAACAGGGTTTAGTCAATATTTTGACACCTCTTATGCTTATGCACCTATACATGGAAGGGAGTTTTATATAGGAGTGAAGTGGCAGATTGACTGAGCTTATTCCTCAAAAGCCCAGTCAATACCCGTTTTCATGTCTTTTACAATGACCCCTTCGCTTTTCAATTTTGCACGAAGTACATCTACTTTATCATAGTTTTTCTGCTCCTTAGCGTCTTTGTACTCATGGAGGATGACTTCCAATAGATGACTGGAAGAGATAGCTGATTCAAGTTTCAACCCGAGTATGTCTTCAGCAAATGATAGGAACGTTGATTTCATTCTTTCGAACGTTTCCTTTCCAATCTCCTCAAGTTTGAGTTGACCTGCCTGAATAGAGTTGACCTTCTTGACCAGGTTAAACAGATGCCCAATGGTTAGTGCCGTATTAAAGTCATCATTCATAGCATGATGGCAATTGTCACAGATCTTGTTGATTTGCTCTATTTGTTGGTCATTTAGTTCCTCTGCCACTCCTTCCGGGTATTCATAAATTTTAAGAAGACGCATTCCATTGGCCAATCGGGTATAACCTTTTTGTGCTGCGTTCAGGGCTTCATTGGAGAAATCCAAAGTACTGGCATAATGAGATTGTAGCATAAAAAACCGAATGGTCATAGGGCTATAACCTCGCTCGAGCATTTCATGATTACCAGAGATCAATTGATGTGGCAAGAATGAGTTGCCCAAAGATTTGCTCATTTTGGTGCCATT
Source organism: Marinoscillum sp. (assembly GCA_040218045.1). Lineage (GTDB taxonomy): Bacteria > Bacteroidota > Bacteroidia > Cytophagales > Cyclobacteriaceae > Marinoscillum. The sequence goes on along the minus strand of JAVJQA010000041.1, from coordinate 22,459 downwards.
TACAGTGAGCATATTGGTATGCATCCAATATTTCGCACCATCTTTCCCTGTAGAGCCAGCATTTTGAGCTATTTCGCATTCGTGGTGAGGAAATTTTAAATCCATGCCACCCCCATGGATATCAAATTCGGCGCCTAAATATTTGGTACTCATCACAGAGCATTCCAAGTGCCACCCGGGGAATCCGTCACTCCATTTGGTATCCCAGCGCATGATATGTTCGGGAGCTGCTTTCTTCCATAGCGCAAAATCCAGCGGGTTCTTTTTATCCGATTGGCCATCCAAGTCTCGTGTTTGATTGAGGAGGTCCTCGGTCTTTCTCCCGCTTAGTTTGCCATATTCTTTCGTTTCACTGTATTTATCAATATCAAAATAAACTGACCCATTGGATTCATAGGCATAACCATTATCTACCAACTCCTGGATCATTTTCAGCTGCTCCATCAGGTGGCCTGTGGCAGTAGGTTCAATATCTGGCTGAAGCAAATTGAAGGTTTCCATTACCTTATGAAAGTCATTGGTGTACTTCTGAACAATCTCCATTGGCTCCAAATCCTCTAGCTTGGCTTTCTTCGAGATTTTGTCCTCTCCACTGTCCAACAAGTGACCAACATCGGTAATATTTCGAACGTATCTTACCTTGTAGCCCAAAAACTGGAGGTATCGATAGATCACGTCGAAAGACATAAAAGTACGCACATTTCCCAGGTGCACATCACTATATACGGTAGGGCCACACACGTACATACCCACGTGAGGAGGGTTGAGAGGCTCAAATACTTCCTTTTCTCTAGTAAGGGAGTTAACTACTCGGAGTTTTCCGATCATCAGGTTATTTTTTTGTAAATCCTTAGTTATGACGAAGTTGACACTAAATAGTTTGTTCAAACGCTAATTTGAAATGACTATTTTTTCTGTTAGCTTTGCATTGCAAATATAGAATTAAGGTTCGAGGGGACGCAAGTCCCCTCTTTTTATTCATAAGAAATATGCGCGTTGGGAAGCAGATAGAGGAAGAAGTGACCGGAATAGTTGAAGAAATTATTTCGGAAGATTCCACATTATTTGTAGTTAAGGTGATTCTGAAAGGGAACTCCGGAAGCCAGCGATTGATTGTATTGCTAGATGGTGATCAGGGGATCAACATTGACCGATGCAGCAAAGTGAGCCGGGCGCTTTCGGCCATTTTGGAGGAGCAGGATTTGATTGATGACAAATACCACCTTGAGGTTTCCTCAGCGGGATTGGATTTTCCACTTCAATCAGTTCGGCAGTATAAAAAAAACGTTGGCAGATCACTTAAGGTAGATCTATTGGATGGATCAAATGTAAGTGGTGAGCTTAAAGATGTAAATGACGATTTGATTGTTCTGGAAGAAAAACAGAAGAAGGAGACAAAAAGTCACGAAATCAATTTTAGTGAAATAGAAAAATCAATGGTATTAGTTTCATTCAAATAAACAATGGATACTGGAATTTTAATTGATTCATTTGCGGATTTTGCCAGGGGCAAAAACATTGATCGTCCTACCATGATCAGGATACTGGAAGATGTTTTCAGAACAATGATCCGCAAGAAGTACAAGACTGATGATAACTTTGACATTATCATTAACACAGATAAAGGTGACTTGGAAATCTGGAGATTCAGAGAGATTGTTGATGACAACTCAGAAGATATTTGGGATCACGACAAGATCAGCCTGACGGATGCCAGAAAAATAGAGCCTGATTTTGAGATAGGCGAGGAAGTATCTGAAGAAATTAAGCTTGAAGATTTTGGAAGAAGAGCAGTAATGACGGCACGTCAGACACTCATCCAAAAGATAAAGGACTTAGAAAAGGACATCCTTTTCCAGAAGTACAAAGACCTGGTTGGTGAGATTATCGCTGGTGAAGTGTACCAAACTTTAAGCAGAGAGATTTTGCTGATTGACGCTGAGGGCAATGAACTTAACCTACCAAAAAGTGAACAAATTTCTAAAGACAGATACCGCAAGGGAGATTCTGTAAGAGCAATTGTTCACCGTGTAGAGATGGTTAATGGCAACCCTAAAATCATCCTTTCAAGAACTTCACCAACATTCCTTGAGCGATTGTTTGAAAGTGAAGTACCTGAAGTATATGATGGCTTGATCACCATGAAAAACGTGGTGAGAGAACCTGGCGAACGTGCAAAAGTCGCTGTGGAATCTTATGATGACAGGATTGATCCGGTAGGTGCATGTGTAGGTATGAAAGGATCACGAATCCACTCTATAGTACGTGAGCTTCAAAATGAAAACATTGATGTTATCAATTTTACTGATAACCTGGAGCTTTACATTGCACGTGCATTAAGCCCTGCGAAGATCGTCAGTATGAAGATCAGCGAGGAAAAAGACCGTGTATCTGTATATCTGAAACCAGATCAGGTATCTTTGGCGATTGGTAAGGGTGGTCAAAATATTAAGTTGGCTTCCAGGTTGGTAGGTTTGGAGATTGACGTGTTCAGAGAACTCGGAGCAACTGAAGAAGAGGACGTGGATCTTGATGAATTCTCTGATGAAATCGAAAGCTGGGTAATTGATGAGCTGAAGAAAATCGGTTTGGATACAGCAAAAAGTGTTTTGTCATTGTCAATTGAAGAACTCGTCAGACGTACGGATTTAGAAGAGGAGACGGTACAGGATGTACTCAACGTCTTCAAACAGGAATTTGAATAACCAGATATTTTTATAAGTTAATATCTTATATGGCAGAAGAAAGAACGTATCGATTAAGTCAAGTCGCTAGAAAACTCAACGTGGGACGTGGGACCATCCTTGATTTCCTTTCTGGTAAAGGATTCGAGGTGGATAGCAGTCCTAACTCAAAGATTACGCAGGAGCAGTTTTCCTTGCTTTCAAGAGAATTTGCGTCTTCTGCCATGGAAAAAGAGGAGGCTTCTGGCTTAACGATCGGAAATAAGCACTCGGACAACATGGTCATTAAGGCTACTGGTGAAGATGCTAATGGAGATGATGAAGAAGAAATCCTTATCAAGGATAACAATGCCAAGGAAGAGGTCAAAAAGGCTCCGGAAGATGCCGGTTCTATTATAGGTCGTCAAAAACTTGAAGGACCTAAAGTGGTTGGCAAGATTGATCTTGATGCGAAAAAACAACCAGAACCTAAGGCTGAAGAACCTAAAAAAGAAGCGCCTAAGGTAGAAGCTCCAAAAGAGGAACCTAAGGCTGAAGAACCTAAAAAGGAAGCGCCTAAGGTAGAAACCCCTAAAGAGGAACCTAAGGCTGAAGAGCCTAAAAAGGAGGAACCAAAAGCAGAGGCGCCTAAAGAAGAACCGAAGAAGGAGGAACCTAAGGAGGAAAAACCGAAGGAAGAGGTTAAGGAAAAGCCTGTTGAAGCGGCAGCTCCTAAGGAAGAGAAACCGGCTCCAGAGAAGAAAGAAGAAGCACCTAAAAAAGAGGAAGAAAAAGATTCCAAAATTGAGGCAAGAGCAGATTCGTTGAAGGGTCTTACAGTTGTAGGCAAGATTGACCTTCCTGAAAAGAAGGCTAAACCAGTTGCCAGCTCTGACGAAAAGAAAGACCGCAAGAAGAAGCGACCAAGAAAAAGAATCAACAATCCTACAGATAACAGAAGAGGGCCAGGCAGTGGTGGCGGAAGTGGAAGCGGAAACGACAACCGTCGCAGTAGCAATGAAAACCGTCCACGCGGAACGGGTCCTGGTGCCAGAAGGGATACAAGAAAAACCGAAGAACTTTCCGATAAGGAAATTCAAGACAAGATCAAGGCTACACTAGCTAAACTCTCGGGTGGAAAATCTTCGGGAGGAACTAGTGGAAGATCTAAATACAGAAAAGATAAGCGAAGTGCAAAAGCGGAGGCCGAAGAAGAAAGGTTGATGCAAGAGCAGGAAGATGCTAAAAAGCTAAAAGTAACAGAGTTTATCTCTGCTAGTGATTTGGCTTCACTCATGGACGTGTCGGTAAATGAGGTCATCTCTACTTGTATGTCTTTAGGCATGTTCATTTCAATCAACCAAAGATTGGATGCAGAATCCATTACGGTTATTGCAGATGAGTTTGGTTTTGATGTGGAGTTCACTTCAGAGGACGAGGATGTGGAAGTTCAGGAAGTGCAGGATACTGCTGATGATCTTACTGATCGGGCGCCTATTGTGACCATCATGGGTCACGTTGACCATGGTAAAACCTCTCTACTTGACTTTATCAGAGACTCTAAAGTCACAGAAGGTGAGGCTGGAGGAATCACCCAGCACATTGGTGCTTACGATGTGATGACCGAAAACGACAAGCGAATTGCATTCCTTGATACTCCGGGTCACGAAGCCTTTACTGCCATGCGGGCACGTGGAGCAAAAATCACGGATATCGCGATCATTGTGGTTGCAGCTGATGATGCGGTGATGCCTCAAACCAAAGAGGCAATAAATCACGCACAAGTAGCAGGTGTGCCGATTGTTATTGCGATCAACAAAGTGGATAAGCCAAACGCGAATCCGGATAAGATTAAAGAAGAACTTTCAGGAATCAATATTTTGGTTGAGGACTGGGGTGGAAAATACCAGTGTCAGCACGTATCGGCTAAAACCGGTGAAGGTATAGACGACTTACTGGAAAAAGTATTGTTGGAAGCAGAATTGCTTGAACTAAAAGCCAATGCTGACAAACCAGCAGTTGGTACGGTAATAGAAGCAACTCTTGATAAAGGTAGGGGATACGTGACTACATTGATGGTGCAAGGCGGTACTATGAAAGTGGGTGATGTGGTACTTGCAGGATCAAATTATGGTAAAGTAAAAGCCATGTTTGATCACCGAGGTAACAAGATGGCAACTGCAGGACCATCTACTCCTGTATTGATGCTTGGTCTTGACGGAGCACCACAGGCTGGAGATCGCTTCAACGTGATGGAATCTGATCGGGAGGCTAGAGAGATTGCTGCCAAGCGTGAGCAAATTCAGCGTGAGCAATCCATCAGGACCAAGAAACACATTACGCTTGATGAGATTGGTAGACGACTGGCTATTGGAAGCTTCAAAGAACTAAACGTGATTGTGAAAGGTGATGTGGATGGTTCCATTGAAGCACTTTCAGATTCATTGCTGAAACTTTCTACTGAAGAAGTTCAGGTAAATATTATTCACAAAGCTGTTGGGCAGATATCTGAGTCCGACGTGTTGTTGGCTTCTGCTTCAGATGCTGTAATTATAGGTTTCCAGGTGAGACCATCATCAAGTGCACGAAGAACTGCTGAAAACGAGGAAATCGAAATTAGGCTTTACTCGATCATTTACGATGCAATCAACGACGTGAAGGATGCCATGGAAGGTATGCTGGAGCCAACTACGGAAGAGGTAATTACCGGTAACATTGAAGTGCGTGAAGTTTACAAGATTACCAAAGTAGGAACAGTGGCGGGATGTTATGTGACTGAAGGAACTGTGAAACGATCCAACAAGGTAAGACTGATCAGGGATGGTATTGTGGTTTACGAAGGTGAAATCAACCAGTTGAAGAGATTCAAGGATGATGTAGCTGAAGTGAAGCAAAGCTATGAGTGTGGGGTTTCTATCAAGAACTTCAACGACATCAAAGAAGGTGATATCATTGAAGGATACACTGAGAAAGAAGTGAAGCGAACGCTTTAAGCGAATCAAGTCATAAATATTACTGAAAAAGCAAACCTCAACAGGTTTGCTTTTTTTATGTCAGATGGTGATGATTTAACTAAATTTAGAGTTCCAACTTTTGCTTATTAAGTGAATCAACTGAGACTAATAGCGTCGATTTTCCTTATTTACCTTCATCTTGTTGGTTTTGGTCAGCAGAACCAATACCTGTACTATGATCTAAGTGAGGCAGTGGCCAATGAGGTAATCAAGGGAGTGACTAAAGACAAGAATGGGTTTATCTGGTTTGCTACGGATCAAGGCGTGTTAAAGTACGATGGAAGGTCTACAGTACTTTATAAAAGAGATCTGCAAAGTCTCTACACAAAAAATTTCCTGAATACTGCCGATGGTAGACTGCTGGTTATTAACGATCAGGGTATAAAGGAGATTGAATCCAATGAAGATACAGTAGCCTTTGTTCCCTTTAATATTGGCAAACATACAATAGATCAGAACCTTGGTTTTCCAAAGTCAATATACCAGGACGGTAAAGGAAATATTTGGATAGGGGAAGTAAGTTCTGTACTTCGAATCAACGAGAGTGGGATCAAGCGTTTCGAACTGGGAGTGCCTTATCAATCCATCAGTTACCACCGTACTTTTACTTTTCGCGAAGATGCTTTTGGTACACTTTGGATCGCACCCTTTAAAGGAAGCCTTCTGAGGTTTGATTCACAGCTTGATGAGCTGGTACCTGTAGATACTGTGCTTCCTTTAACAGACATCACAGGGTTTACGATTGTGCAGGGAGATTATCTAATATTTGGAGGAAAGGAGGGAATCTTTGAGCTTAAGGTGGACAGCGATAAGCAAGTTTTATCCTCCCGTTTTAGTGACGCGGTGGGTAATATTTCTGCTATTCAGGGTACAGATGACCAAGTGTTTATAGGTACATGGGATCAAGGCTTACTCGTAATGGATTTTGATGATCGTTCTATTTCTAAAGTAGAGGAAGTTGGGTTTAATGATGTAGTTGATTTCTTCTATGATAAAAGTGTACCAGAAATCTGGGTCGTTGGAAGTGAAAATGTTGGTTTGCTTTCGTTTTCGGTGATACACGCAGTGAAAGGTATGGAGGGTTTTCGGATCGAATCTATTTCTTTGGATGAGGATGAGCTATACTACTCTATTGGTCAAGAGGTGAAGTCCATGAACTGGTCAACTGGGGTTACGAGATCTATTTTGGAATCCAAGAATAATTACTTTGATAGGATTCAAATTGATGGGGATAACCTGTGGATTGGAGATTCCTTTGGAGCAGTGATTAAATTGGATATAGCTAATGGAACGCTTGATAAAATTGTTGATAGTACGGGTGTGGCAATCAAATTTGTCATGATCGATAATGCTGGCAACAAGTGGTTTGCCGGGGACTGGGACCGATTGACAAAAGTATCAGGGGACAATGATCAGGCTACATATTATCCAGTAAAGTCCTCCAACGTAATCCGGCAGGCACAAGATGGCACAATTTATTGTGGAAGTTACGGGCCCAAAAACATTCTCCATAAGTATAAGGCGTCTTCCGACCAGTTTGTCACTATTGATCTGAATTATGATTTTGAGCTTGATTCTGATGTTTCAGCAGAGGATATTGCGATAGATGACGAAGGAAATATTTGGATAGCTTCCAATGTAGGGGTACTCAAATATGAATCAAGTACCTCGAATATCAGTAGGATAACCATACCTAACCTGGATCCCTCAAAGCTGCTAAAAGCAATAGCCATTCACAATGGAGTGACATGGATTGCTGGAGATTTTGGACTTATTGCCTATGATGGGGAGAATGCTTTACTGTACAATACCAAGAATGGTCTTCCATCAAAAATCCTTAACTGGCGTAGTTTAACCTCAGCCGATGCGGGGATACTCATTTCAACAGCGAAAGGGCTCGCCATAGCACAGTCACATTTGCTAAAGTTTGAAAAGACCCCTAAGCCCGTCATCCTTTCTGTAAAGTCTAAAGGTGACAACCTCACCAAGGATAAAGATGGAGTCAATTCGTTGCCCTATCATGGCTCGCTTCAGGCTGAGTTTATTACCCTGACCTATCCGAGCAAGCAGGTCATCTATCAATCAAGGCTTTTAGGGATGGACGATAACTGGTCGGAGGCTACTAGCAATACTCAGGTTTCGTTTCTTGGGTTTTCTCCTGGTGATTATACACTAGAAGTCCGCTCCCGTGAGATTGGTGCGTTATGGAGCGAGCTGGTTTCTTATAATTTCAGAGTGAAAAAACCCTGGTTTCGGACTGTTTGGGCTTATATCATGTTTGCGGCAGGCACTCTCCTGGTTTTTGTGATTGCAATCAGGGCGTACAATTACAATCTAATCCTTCAAAAAAGAAGGTTCAAGAAGATTATAGACGATCGTACACTACTGATTCAGGAGCAAAAGAATGAGATTATAGCGCAGAAGAACCGGATAATCGAGCAAAAAGAGGAGCTACTGGCCAAGAACAATGCCATGCACAAATCTCAGCAAGCGCTATCCGAGGCTGATGTGAATTTCCTCCATTTGAAAGAAAAACAGCTACAAGATCAAATAGATTATCGGAACAAGCAGATTACAACTCATGCTCTTCATATCATCCAGAAAAATGAAACACTTAAAGAGCTGCGCTCCAAGCTGGAAAGTATTATCAAATCGCAAAACAAATCCCCACAACAGGAAATCAAGAAAACGTTGAAACTCATAGATGATAGCTATAGACTTGATAAAGATTGGGACGACTTCAAACTCTATTTTGAGCAGGTTTATACAGGGTTTTATACTAAGCTTAAAGTCAACTGTCCATCACTTACTGTTCAGGAGTTAAGACATTGCGCACTCATCCGGCTCAACTTGTCTATAACCGAGTGCGCTTCTATTTTAGGAATTTCCCCGGATAGTGTTAAAGTCTCTCGGTCAAGAATTCGCAAGAAACTGGATATGGAGGTTGGTCAGGGGCTCACTGATTTTATACTGTCAATTTGACGTTTATTCCTCTTCGGGGCAAATAAGGTTAACAAATGGTTAACTGTGTCTCTTTTACACACTGTGTTTTGACAAGGACTCTTTAAGTTTTTCGTTAACTAATTGTTAACCCCAAAGAAACGGGCGTTTTCCTGCCTCATCTCGTCCTATTGTACTTATTAACGTCAGTATGACGTCCATTTTGATGCACTTCTAATTGGTTAATTGATAACCAATTGTGGGTTACAACAATACCTAATGATTCGAATTTCCCTTCATATTGGCTTCCAGAAAATTATCAAATGCGCAAAAAAACTGTGTAGAACAGATAGGTGATTGATAATCATTCAAAAAAAGGATTCAACCAATAAAATTATTTGAAGTATGAAGAAGTCATTTGAATTATTTAAAATGTTAAGCTGGGTTTTAGCCCTGGTAATTGTTTTCACATCCTGTGATACGGGAGATGATATTGATGATGCCATCGATGACATTGTGAACAAAGGTGAGACCGTAGATGATGGTATCTACCTGATGGGTTCTGCCAGCAGTACGTCTGCAGAGTCAGAGTACGTCCTTAGTGCTGGAACCGTTGGAGATGCCGCTGAAAGGTCCGGTTTTTATGGATCATATGTTTACCTGTCTCAGGGTTCTGTTCAATTCGTTTCATTCATAGAAGGTGATTCGACTATTTTCGGGGGTTCTGTAGAAAGCTTGCCCTTAGGAGGTGGAGATTCAGAGTTTACCTACCTAAGAGGAGCGCTCGCAGAAGATGGCGCAAGTGTAGAAATTGCTGAAGAAGGAGTTTATCATGTGCACCTGGATCTAACTACCAATCTATTTTTTGTAACTAAGGTGGATTATTTCGAAGTAATTGGCGCGGCTACAGAGGATGGTTGGAACTCTGGTCAAGAGCTGGCCATTAAATCGGCGACCAAAGACGAAATTGTGTTTGAAGGTGAGGATATCGTGATGCGAAGTGGAGAATACAAATTCAGATACAATAGCAATTGGGATACCAACATTGAGGACATAGAAGACCTGAACCTACACTCAAATTTTGGAGCAGAGGGTATAGCGGGAGGATCTAATTTGTCTTTTACAGAAGCGGATGGAAAATATACCATTACTGTTACAATCACTACAGGTGTAGATGCTACCACTGCCTGGACATTTGATAAAACAGGTGATGTGGAAGAAATCACTTTTGATCCTGCCGAATATAATTTTGGTGTAATTGGCGATGCAACTGCTGGTAGTTGGGATTCTGATCAAGATCTGTTCTATAAAGGAAAGATTGATGGAGCTCATACCTGGTTAGGCGTTGTAACCTTTGCAGAAACTGGTGCATTCAAATTCAGAACAAATGATGATTGGACTTTTAGTTTAGGAGGCACGCTATTGGCAGATGGGTCTGCAGGTGATATTTCTACAACAGGAGGTGACATAGCAACACCTGGAACTGGCGTATACTATATCAACATTTCTACCTCAGATGAGGGTGAAACCTGGGCAGCCTCAATGACCAATGTCGGTTGGGGAATTATCGGGGAAGGATCACCTCAGGGTAATTGGGATGCCGATATGGATCTGAGTGTTGATGGGTTCGCCGATGGTATCACTACCTATTCAATCACAGGAGATTTTACTACAGCAGGATGGAAATTCAGAGCTGCAGATGCTTGGGATTACAACATTGGTGGAGATATGACAGCACTTACAGTTGATGGAGGAGACCTTACTGTTGCCGAGGCTGGCACGTACAAAGTTGTACTTTCTTATGATGGTTCGACTTATTCTGTTACAGCAACTAAGCAGTAGTCATTTATAATAAGCTGTCCCATTTATTGGGGCAGCTTTCTTTTTTCTCATTCTGAAGAAGTGTGAGAACTCTAAATCTTAAATACTCAGGAAAATGTTAAGATATTTAGTAGGCTTTATAGGGCTGTGGCTCTATATGACCCCCCTGTGTGCTCAAAATACAGAGGTAAGGCCAACAATTAGTCCGCAATTTTTTTCTGCGGATGAGGAAATTACCATCACCTATGACGTAACCGGCACCAGCCTGTCTTCTTTGAGTGAAGCATGGATATGGTTATGGCTTCCAGAACTCAGTAATGTAGATGTTGCTTCTAATGTCAATCCTGCTAATTCGGATCCGTCGAAAACGGATGTGGCCAAATTCACCAAAGTGCAGGAAAACGGAAAGACCTATTTCAGTTTGTCACTCACACTCACTGATTTCACTAGTAAATCCGCAGCGGAGATTGAAAAAGTTGGGATGTTGATCAAAGGAAATGACTGGTCTAATGGTCAATCAATAGATCATTTAATGGAGATCCTTTCCGGTTACAATTTTGTGGTCAATTCCCCGGTCTCCAATTATTCATTTTATGACGCTGGCCAAACGATCAATTTCGATATTGACCTCTCTGCCAATTCTGAAGCAATTATCAAGTTGGACGGAGAAATTGTGTTTAATCAATCAGATGTTAAAAAAATCACTTATGGCCATACAGTGATTGATGATGGACAGGTTCACAAACTGGATTTTACAGCCACCAACGGAACCGAAAATCTCGCTTTTTCTCACTCTTACATCATTACTCCGGAAGTGGAAACTGCCGCACTTCCTGAAGGTAAGTTGGACGGTGTCAATCATGACTCAAACACGTCAGTAACACTGGTTCTAACCGCTCCATACAAAAACAATGTGTTTGTGATCGGGGATTTCAATGACTGGTCATTGAACAGGGATTACCTGATGAAAAAGGACGGAGATAAATTTTGGTTGACGATTGAGGGGCTTAATGCCAACACAGAATATATCTATCAGTACCTGGTCAATGGTGATCTGGTCATTGCTGATCCGTATTCTGAGAAAGTGAGTTCTCAATATGATGATGGGGAGATTATCGCTGACAACCGATACCCTGGACTAAAGCCATACCCTGCTGCTAAAACATCTCGTGAAGCGTCTTTCCTTCAAGTAGGAATGCCTGAGTATGAGTGGGTGATTGATGACTTTCAGAAACCTGCCAGGGAGGATCTGGTGATCTATGAGCTTTTGGTGAGAGACTTTTCTGAAGACAGGACTTATAGAGCAGTGATTGATAAACTCGATTACCTTGATTCTTTGGGAATCAATGCGATTGAACTCATGCCTGTTACCGAATTTGAGGGAAACCTTAGCTGGGGGTATAATCCCTCGTACATGCTTGCTCAGGACAAATACTATGGCACCGAAGATGATTTAAGAGCATTGATTGATGCAGCGCATCAGCGTGGAATGGCCATCATCTTTGACATGGTACTCAATCATCATTTTGGACGTAGCCCATTGGTCGCTTTATATAGTAGTGGTGAATTTGGTCCTCCTACAGGTCAGAATGTCTGGTTCAATACAACTCCAAAACACGATTATAATGTGGGCTATGACTTCAATCATGAAAGCAACTACACTAAAGAATACGTGAAAAGAGTCGTACAATACTGGACAGATAAATACAAAGTGGATGGTTATCGATTTGATCTGTCAAAAGGATTTACTCAAAAAAACACATTGGGAAACGTAGGTGCCTGGGGCCAATATGATGCCAGTCGAATTGCTATATGGAAAAACATAGCGGATATCATCTGGGATCAGGATCCTGAAACCTATATCATTTTGGAGCATTTCGCGGACAATTCAGAAGAGAAAGAACTTGCCAATTATGGCATGATGCTCTGGGGAAATGTGAACCATACCTATATCGATGCTGCAGAGGCCAAGTCTGTTGACCTCAACTGGTCGTACTACGATGCTAGAGGTTGGGATCAGCCCAATTTGGTGGCTTATATGGAGAGCCATGACGAAGAGCGTGTCATGTGGGATATCAGCAAGCGCTCGGGATACACCTTAAAGGATAATCTGGATCGGATCAAGTTGAATACTGCATTTTTCATGCTCACTCCAGGGCCAAAAATGATCTGGCAATTTGGTGAGTTTGGATATGACGAAGAGTTAAACAATGATCGCTTGGGAATAAAACCAACGCACTGGGAGTATCTCGAAGATCCCGAGCGGTTGAAATTATTTGCAGCATTCCAATCACTGATCAATCTTAAAACCAAGACCGACTATTTAGAAGCCAGCAATTTTAGCTGGGGAGTTTCATCTTCATTTAAGTGGCTCAACTATGACAATGAAGATGTAAAAATCTGTGTTTTCGGGAATTTTGGTAAAGACACGAGTACCGGAGATCCCCATATTTTGAAAACTGGAACCTGGTATGATTACTTTACCGGAGAACCGAGAGAGATCACAAATACAAGCGAGGTTACACTTGCTTCGGGTCAGTTTCAGATCCTTACCTCCCAACCCATTGACAACTATGTACATACCATCCCTTATGAGTTGGTACTGAAGGCGGATAAGACAAGCCAGGGTTTGAACGTGTTTCCAAATCCTACTCATGGGGAGATTTCAGTTATCACAGGAGAAGAGATACAGGGACTTGCATTGCATGATTTAAGTGGCAAAATATTGATGACTACAAGCACGAGTCAGTTGAATATTTCCGCATTACAAGACGGTTTGTATGTACTTAAGGTACAGACTGAATCAGGAATCTATAGTCAGAAAGTAATTAAAGAAAATCAATAAATAGTATGAAGAAGATTTATTGGGAATTGAAAAACCTTGGGGCAAAAGGGAAGTGCTTTTTGTTCATCGGTTTGTTATTGCTAGGGGAGAGCCTCAGCGCTCAAAGCAAAGTGGTAACTGGTCAGGTAAAAGATGCAGATGATGGAGCAGGAATACCTGGAGCCAACATACTGATCAAAGGAACCTCTACCGGTACTACATCAGATGTTGATGGAAATTATCGTCTGGAAGTACCGGAAGAAGCTGTGTTGGTTTTTTCATTCATTGGTTATAAAACCTTGGAAGAAACAGTGGGCAATCGGTCGGTGATCAATGTGGATATATCACTTGATATCGAAGAATTGCAGGAAGTAATAGTGGTGGGTTACGGTGCTCAGCAGAAGAAGGATGTGACCGGAGTAGTAGCTAAAGTTGATAAGGAAAATTTCAACCAGGGAGCCATTACTTCCCCCACAGAGCTTTTAGCAGGTAAGGTGGCCGGTGTAAGTATCACGAATTCAGGAGGAATTGGCGGGTCACCCCAGGTACGAATTAGAGGAACTTCTTCCATCAATGCAAGTTCTGATCCTCTTTATGTGATTGATGGAGTCATTATTGATAACGGGGGTACTGCTGGCCAGAGAAACCCACTCAACTTCATCAACACAGAAGATATAGAGAGCATCACTGTATTGAAAGATGCCTCTGCTGCTGCTATTTACGGGAGTAGAGGAGCTAAAGGAGTCATTATCATCAATACAAAAAATGCCACCGGAGACAAACCTCAAATAAGTTATGATGGATATTACAGTGTGAGCAATTTCATTGGTGAACCTCAAATCATGAAGGCCAACCAGTTTAAATCCCTCATTGATTCGAAATACCCTCAGTTTTCTGAAGACCTTGGAGCTGCTAATACCAATTGGATAGATGAGGTAACTCAGACTGCCACTGGAATGAAACATGCGGTTTCTATTGCCAATAAAGGTTTATACCTTTCTTTGATGCATCACACTCTTGATGGAGTGGTGAGGCATGACCGCATTGAGCGAAACATTTTCAACCTGAACTACAACAATAAGTTTTTCTCGGACATCGTAAAGTTAAATGTGTCATTGAAAAATGGGTTTACCAAAAATCAATTTGGCAGCAACCAGGTTGGAGCAGCGTATGATTTTAACCCCACCGTGCCTGTCAGAAATGATTCAAGTGCTTTTGGTGGATATTATGAGCCACGCGCAGTTGGTGAGCTCGGAGTTCAAAATCCGGTTGCACAGCAAGACCTTTCTACCAATATCGGAAGGTCGTTCAGAAGCCTGGGTAAAGTTGAAGTGGTAGTTGATGTGCCAGGAGTGAAAGGTTTGTCTATTACGAATAATGTATCCTATGACGTCACCACCTCAAAGAACAGGTTCTTTCAACCCCTGAATCTTTTTGGAGTATATGGCAAGGGATCGCTGACTTATGATGAAGCACTGAAGACAAGTGTACTCTTGGAATCTTTTGCAAACTATAAAAAACAGATTGGAACGAATAACAACCTGGAGGTAACTGCCGGATACTCTACCCAGACTTTCAACTTTGAGTCAACCGCATTTTTTGCGGATTCTTTGAAGAGTGACCTCTACGAATATTATGACATCAGTCAGGCTAAGGAAATCAAATCAAGCCAGGGTTACAGTGAAACGAAGCAGGAGTCTGTATTCGGACGTATCAATTATTCCTTTAAGGATAAATATTTGGCCACAGCCAATTTTAGAGTGGATGGAAGTAGCCAGTTTGGCAAGGACAACAGGTATGCCTTTTTTCCTTCACTGGCACTGGGTTGGAGATTGATCGATGAGTCGTTTGCATATTTCCTCAATGGCCCATTTGATGATTTCAAACTAAGAGCGGGATATGGAAAACTAGGCAATCAGGAGTTTGGAGCTTATTTGTATGAGACTTTTTACTTCTCTGGTACCAATGATGCCCGCTATCAGTTTGGAAATGAATATGTCACCACCCTTCGGCCGACTGCTGTAGATCCGGGGATCAAATGGGAGCTTACCGAAACGCTGAATATTGGGTTAGACTATACACTTACCGGAGGTAGAGTATATGGTTCATTAGAAGTCTATCAGCGAAATACAGACGACTTGCTTTTCAGAACGGTAATACCAGCAGGGATCAATGTTGGAGACCGTGTGTTGACAAATGTTGGTTCTATGGTCAATAAAGGAATTGAACTCGAACTCAGCGCAGTGGCTATAGATAAGCCAAATTTTAAATGGAACGTGTCATTCAATGCCTCTCACAATCAAAATGAAGTGACCAAAATCACAGGTGGAAGCGATCAGTCCGGATTCATTCAAGATGGCGGGATTTCAGGAGATGTAGGTCAAACGATTCAAATCATTGCGGTAGGACAGCCATTGAAGACTTTCCACGTATTGGAGCACAAATATGCCAATGGTAAACCAATTCCAGATCAGGGGTTAAATACCAAAAGAGACATGTACGTGGATCAAAATGACGATGGGATCATCAATGAGAATGACCTGGTTCCTTATAAGAATGCAAACCCTGATTTGGAGTTTGGATTCACTTCCAATGCTTCGCTGGGGGATTTTAACCTGAGTTTTACACTTCGAAGCAAGGTGGGCAATTATGTATATAACAATGTTGCTTCCAGCAAAGGATACTTCAACCGTATCAAGGAATTTGGCCCGAATAATATCCATACATCGGCTTTTGAGACACAGTTTCAAAACAAGCAGCTCCAGTCCGATTACTATGTGGAAGATGCTTCTTTTGTGAAGCTGGACAATATCACACTCTCCTATACCATCAAATCTGTGGATTTTGTGAAAGTCCGATTGTATGGCACGGCTCAAAACGTGATGACTTTAACCAAATACTCTGGTTTGGATCCGGAAGTAGCTGGCGGGGTGGATAATGGCTTGTACCCAAGATCTCTCAATTTAATCGGTGGACTCAACATTACATTTTAAAAGAAGGAGCAATGAAAAAGTTAATCTTATTAATCATACCAGTGCTACTGACCTTATCGTGTGCTGATTTGGATGTGGCGCCGAAAACAGGTACTACCGCAAACAATATTTTCATAGATGCTCAGGCCTATCGCCAGTATCTGGCCAAAATTTATGGATCACTTTCCCTGACGGGTCAGGACGGACCAGCAGGCCAGGGAGATTTGACCATTATCAATGATGAGGGTTTTACGAGTTACATCCGTGCATACTGGAAGGCACAGGAGTTGCCTACTGATGAAGCTGTGATCACCTGGAATGATGCGGGAATTCAAGATTTGAACACCCAAACATGGTCTTCTGATAACCAGTTTGTCCGTGTTCTTTACTACCGTATATTTTATCTGGTGTCGCTGACAAACGATTTTATGAGACAGTCCACAGAAGAAACGATGGATGCTAACGGAGTGCCACTGGAAGATCGTGATGAAATAGGTCATTACCGTGCAGAGGCACGGTTTTTACGAGCACTGGCTTATTGGCACGCATTGGACCTTTTCAGGAATGTTCCTTTAATTACCACTATATCCGGGGAGTTTCCGAAGCAATCAAATGCAACTCAACTTTTTGATTTTATCCAGTCAGAGCTAAATGATATAGAACCGCTGATGGCTGATCCGAGAACCAATGAATATGGCCGGGCAGATCGTGCAGCTTTGTGGGCCTTGAGAGCTAAACTTAACCTAAACGCGCAAGTTTATATTGGTGAAGATCATTTTTCGGAAGTAATTACTGATTGTAACAACATCATTGCTTCTGGTTACAATATTGAGCCTGCATATAAAGATTTATTCAACGCGGATAACCACAATTCTGGAGAACTGATTTTTACACTACCAGCGGATGGAGTGAATTCACAAAGCTGGGGTACCACCACATTTCTTGTCCATGCAGCCGTAGGTGGGGAGCTTATGGCACCTGCCGATTACGGAATAGATGGTGGCTGGGAAGGCTTGAGAACAACATCAGTTTTCGTAAGCAAATTCTCGGACATTTCAGGTGATACAGATTCACGTGCCAATTTCTATTCAGATGGACAAACGCTTCAAATTGAGGACTTGCAGACTTTTTCGAATGGGTATGCAGTGCCTAAATTTACAAACTTAACTGCTAATGGTTCAGTAGGTAGCAACACCACTCATGTGGATACTGATTACCCAATGTTTCGTCTCGGTGACATTTATTTAATGTACGCTGAGGCACATCTCAGAGGAGGAGGTGGAGATGCTTCCACCGCGCTTAACTATGTGAATGCACTGAGAACAAGAGCGTATGGTGATGCCAGTGGAAATATAACTTCCAGTGCGCTAACACTTGACTTTATACTTGATGAACGTTCCAGAGAATTACATTGGGAAGCTACAAGGCGGGTTGATTTGATTCGCTTCGGTAGATTTACTGAGTCAGGTGTGTGGCCGTGGAAAGGTGGTGAGATGTCAGGAGTTGTTACAGAATCGTATTTGAATATTTTTCCCATTCCGGCTTTTGAGCTAAATGCCAATCCAAACATGAAACAAAACCCTGAGTATTAGCAACTAATTTCTAATACTTCTTCATAGCAGGCTCCTCAGTGGAGCCTGTTTTGATTCAGTTTAAATGTTACAGGCCGGGAAGGAATTAGGATTATTTAAAGAGACCGATAAGAGAAAAAATCAATGAAAAACATATATCATATATTATTCGCACTACCATTACTCCTGTTTTCATGTAGAGGTAGCAATGCCGAAACTACTACTCACATACATTCTCCTTCAAATACCGTAGAGTTAACCTTCGGGCTAGATGCTGATGGCAAGCCATTTTACGCTTCCTCATTTCAGGGCAACTCCGTGGTTGATACTTCTTATCTTGGTTTTGAATTGGGAGGTGGCGTCTCTTTAGCTGAGGGCTTTACGATAGTGGAGTCCACGCAATCCAGTAAGGACGAAACCTGGGAGCAACCATGGGGTGAAGAAAGGTTTGTTAGAAACAACTACAATGAACTGACTTCCAAACTCACCACGAAAGAAGGCTATAAGTTGAATATGGTATTCCGGGTTTTTGATGGAGGAGTGGCCTTTAAATATGAGTTTCCAGGGCAGGAAAAG
The DNA here is from genome assembly GCA_040218045.1 of Marinoscillum sp. GTDB lineage: Bacteria > Bacteroidota > Bacteroidia > Cytophagales > Cyclobacteriaceae > Marinoscillum. Next base: position 4,078 of record JAVJQA010000041.1, on the reverse strand, counting down.
CTTGGTGAATTTACTGTGGTGGATGAGCTTACCGAGTTCAACATGACCAATGATCAGGAAGCCTGGTGGATACCCGCCTATGAAGGAAATCGTTACGAATATGAATATTCCAAAAACCGGTTGAGTGAACTAAACATGGTGCATACGCCCATGACCATGGAAGGACAAACTTATGTCACTATCCATGAGGCTGCTTTGTATGACTATCCGAGTATGGTAGCGAAAGGGACGGGCAGTAGCAAACTCAAATGCGATCTGGTACCGTACAGCAAAAAGAATCCTGTAAAAGCCTACTTGTCAGCTCCTTTTTCTACTCCATGGCGTACGCTCCAGATGGCGGAGAAGCCCGGTGACTTGATTACCAACTACATGATCCTCAACCTGAATGAGCCAAATAGGCTTGGAGATGTATCGTGGGTTGAGCCTGGGAAATACATCGGTGTATGGTGGGAAATGTTTGTGAACCTGGGCACATGGCACCAGGGGCCAAAGCATGCCGCCAATACTGAGAATGTAAAGAAATACATTGACTTTGCTGCGGAGCATGGCTTCAAAGGAGTGCTGGTAGAAGGCTGGAACTACGGCTGGGATGGTCCGTGGATGAACGGAGGAACCAAATTTGAATTTGACAAACCATACCCTGACTATGATGTGGAAGAGTTAAGTGAATATGCGGCAGAGAAGGGGGTCTACATTATTGGTCACCACGAAACTGGCGCGGATATCGAAAACTATGATAGTCAGCTAGAAGATGCCTATAAGTTCTTATCAAAATATGGAATGAAGGCGGTTAAAACTGGTTATGTAGAGAATGGTGACACTTTGCCAAATGGCATCTACCATCATGGTCAGGAGTTTGTGCAGCATTTCCAGCGGGTAATAGAAATGGGTGCCAGGTATAAGACCATGATTGTGGCACATGAACCGATTAAAGATACAGGGAAGCGAAGAACTTATCCCAACATGGTTTCCCGCGAAGGGGCTAAGGGACAGGAATACAATGCCATGGGTGGCAATGGCCCGGGTCACGTTACGGTTTTGCCTTTTACCAGATGTCTTGCCGGGCCGTTTGACTATACGCCTGGAGTTTTTGACATTATGATAGAAACCAGCCCTGGTAATCAGGTGCTTGGTACCCTGGCCAGAGAGTTGGCACTTTATTGCATTATTTATGCGCCAATGCAAATGGCCAATGACCTACCGAAGAACTATGAAGGACATCCGGCTTTCCAGTTTATTAAAGATGTGCCTACGGATTGGGAAACCACTCAAGTGCTGAGTGCAGAGATAGGAGAACATGTGGCTATTGCTCGTCAACAACGTGGATCAGAAGACTGGTACGTGGGCGCCATAACCAATGAGGTGGCACGGATGACCACCATCAACTTTGATTTCTTGCCAAAAGGAGCTACCTATCAGGCCACTATTTACAGAAACTCAGATGACGCAGATTATCTGGACTACCCAACTGGATATGTTATTGAGAAGAAGGAGATGAATAGTGAATCTTCAATCAATATAAATCTCGTTCGGGCTGGCGGCGCGGCTATAAGTCTAAAGAGGAAGTAGAGGTTTTTGGAGTATTTCAACTCAAGTAGGAATATAGGGGCGGCTCGAAATGGGCCGCCTTTTTTGGTGAACGTTTGCCTTAATAAAACTTATAGTGATAATGGATGGTATATTCCGGGTCACCGTTTACATTAAAGATTTCCGTTCGCTCCTTCAACCCATTATCAGTGTAGTAGTACTTTCTAGTGTTATAGAGTTTGCCTCCCAGATAGTATTTGGCTCTGGATAGTTGTGTGCCTTCATAGTTGAATTCGTAGATTATCCTACCATCTGAGACTTTGGTAAGTAGGTCTCCCGTGTATTCAAAAGCGAATTTTTGCTCATTAAAGGTGGATTTTTTCCGACCTTTTTCTACGAGCTTAGAGTCAATTTTTTCGACAATCGGACGATCCATTTCTACATATTCGCGAAAGCTTATGATCTTGTCTTGTTCATATTCAAACTCTTCAAAGAATGAATTTGAACTCGTGAAGTAGGGTTTTGGAGTATCAATTTCCTCTGAAACGATTTTAGAAGGAAACTTATCATCATACATTTTTAGGTTGGTCCTATATCCAGACACCTCACCTTTTTTAAACTTGGGGTGTTCTTTTTGAGTCACCATTGCATATTCTGCAGGCCAGTCATTTCCGTAAAGGAAATTGTTTTCAGCAATGTCCAAACTGAGGCCATCTAGAATAATTGGAACGGCATCTGCATCGGTTTGACCCCAGAGTTTGACGTTATATGGGTTTTCAATATTATACGGATAGGTCATATGCTGGATGACTTTATCAAGTATTCCGTCTGGCAAGAAATTGGCTACAGCCACAGTCTTCATATCTTTGTTATCCGTGTCATTTTGATGGCTCACAAATGTGGTGGTTATTGTCTTGATAGGTGATCCCGAATAAACCGTTTCCCTTTCTGTACTGTCTGGTTCACAACTGGATATCCAAAAGGCAAAAATCACAGAAGGTAAAAAGAGTGTCGCCCTTTGCCAGTTATTAGTTTCTGATGAGTAAACCTGATGGATGCGTTTTTTGGTGCCACGTAAACTAAACGTATTCAAAATACTCGTTTGGGCTGAAACCCGAAAAGTTGTTAGCTGAACTAGAAGATTGGAATAATTCTCTGTGCCTATATTTTTGGCTAGTATGCCATCTACCTCAAATTCATGATTGAGCCTGATTTCCTGTTTCAAAAGCCAATTAAAAGGATTTATCCATAGCACAGAGGTGATGAATTCAACTATTAATATGTCAAGGCTGTGAATCTTTTGAGCGTGGATTTTTTCATGTTTAAGTATATGCTCCAAATCATCTTGGTTCATTCTGGAGGAGATAAATATCCAGTGGAAAAAGGATCCCCCGATCATGCGATGATTATCACTGAGGTAGTAGCTTCCTGATGTTTGATATGAAGATTGACGTTTTAACCGAACCACACCGAGCAAACTGATCGTCATGCGCATCAGCAGAGTAAATACTACAAAAGAGTACAAGCACAAGATCACGGACGACCGGCTCCAGTTAGCCTGTGTGGTGATTTCTGAATGACTTGAATCACCTGTGCCTGATTTAGTATCGAGCGACTCTTTCACGAGAGGTAAGGATACCTTGCTTTGGTGAATATCAATACTGGTGATCGACCTGGTCAATTGCTCGGAAAAAGAAAAACTGGGGTTTAGTGTCTTTATTTTGAAAAATGGCAGTAATAGAGGGAGCATCAGACAAACAAGTAAAAGCACCCTTTTATACTTTGGAAATATTGCAGTACGAGTCATTAAATAGCCCAGGTACAGTAACCCGGAAGCACATAAGTACTCGATTAAATAGGTGGGAAGATCATTCATTTTCCTTTTGTTTTATGAGTTGCTTTAGTTCTGTTATGTCATCATCTGTCAGTGTAGAATCTTTGATCATGAAGGACATGACCTGGGCATAAGATCCGTCAAAATATTCCGAAACCATTTTCCGAATTACTTTTTGGCTGTACTCCACACGACCGACTTTAGGAAAATATCGATGGGTTTTGCCAAAGGTCTCATGGTCTACCATTCCTTTGGCCTCCAAGATGCGAATGATCGACGAGACCGTGTTGTAAGGTGGCTTAGGCACTGGAAGCTCTTTGATGATGTCCTTTACAAAGGCCTGTTTTAATTTCCAGAGCTCTTGCATGATGGGCTCTTCCGCTTTAGTCAATTTTTCCATGGCATAAATGTATAACTGATATATCAGTTATACAACTAAAATATCAGTTATCATGTTAAAAACTCTTTTCCCCATGAAACAAATGGACTAATTGGAGCGCTGGTTCATAGCAGATTCCTTTTGAAGCTTGCTTAGTCCTACTTTGTCAAGTTACTGAATTGCGTTTATAATTCTGTTTGGATCTGGCAATGGTACCTTGCAAGTTGTTGCATGCATAGTTCCATTGTACTATCAAGAGACTCCCAACGGCTGATGATAGTTGCGGCGACCAGCTTTCGGATGACCGAAGCTGTCAGTGGTAAGCATTCATGATGGTG
>JAVJQA010000053.1:0-112112 GCA_040218045.1 Marinoscillum sp. | reverse complement strand
AAATTCATGTGACTGTTTATCCTTTCAGTATGACAGGGTTTCCCCAAAGCTTTGGGGATCAACAACCTCCCCAAACCACGGGCTAAGCTATCTCGAAGCTAATATCAGGTTCACGCTTGCGCATTACGGCTTGATTATTTGAAGACTGGAGCTTCAGCGAGCAGTTCACACTACTAACTGTCCAGTATTCTTCAGAGTGAACAGACAATTGCTCTGATGGGATTTACACCCACTGGATTTGTACCACTTCGTGGCACACCAACGCCAAGCTAAAATCCGTAGGCTTGGCCTTTGTTAATTTCATTAAAATTATCTGAATCAGGAACACTTTGCAAGTAGCTCATTAGCCTATGGATTTTTAGCGCTTGTTGTGGGTATGTGCTTTGTTCATTAATGCTCTTATCAGAAGGAGGATTCCAGTGATTATTAGTCCAATTCCTGCTATTAGCAAAATTGTATTGGTTGGATGTTGTAGGGAAGTGGTCCAAGCCCACGAGTTAAGAAGCCATCCTGTAACAATGATTGAAATTGCCGTTAGTATTCGCTTTTGTCTCATTAGTAGGATTCAGGATAAATCATGTCAAATTCATTGTTGGTAGTGTTTTCAGATGTAGTCAAAGTATCTGATGTACCAAGTGCTTGAATATTCACCTTGAGAGTTTCGAAATTGTTTAAAGGTTCCATCGTAATCGTTATCGAGTTCATCAGCGTTCACATATGAAAATCCAGTTCGTTTGAATGCCTCAATAAATTTGTTAGTTGTTGCTTCGCTATATTCATCTTGAAAGTTGATGGTTGAGAGGTTTCCGAAGTTGCTGATTCGTAAAGAATACTCTAAGTCTGTTCTTGGGTTGTTCACGAGTTCATGTGGAATTCGAATATCAGCAAAGAAGCTTGCATCTTGAACTTGGTCGTCAAGTACAAAGCTGAGGTCAAATGTTTTTTCCAATTCATTAACCAGTTTGGTGACCTGAGTTCGGAGCTTGTCATAGTCGAAGTTCGATGGTGTTTCCCAACGTCCATCTTCGTCAAAGTTCAGTAGCAATTTCTTTATTTCTGGTCTCATCCTCATTACCCACAATATACGTGTATACCGATAAAACTTCGGGTTATTTCACATATGGCCTTACTAATCTAGCAGGTTTTCGATACCAGTCAAAGCGTTTGTTGCCACATGTGTGTGAATTTCTGTGGACTAGTAAGATAGGTGCGTTGGCAATATCCGAAATCACCTATTTGAGTAAATGCACCTTTGCCACTCGTACCGAGTATTGATGACTATCCTGTCAATATGGTGATTTCCCAATTAGGTCCTTTTGATCGTAAATGAGCCGGATCATTTCCTGTGAGGCATTCTTCAAACCCAACGAAAAACTATCTTGTCTAAATTGAGGCACCATAATTTCAGTAATAATAGCTTTGGCAATTTCATCCTTAACAATCAATTCTAAGCCATAACCGACTTCTATTCGAATCTTCTGATCTTGCATAGCGAGTGTCACAATTATGCCGTCATTGTGAGAAGCTCTCCCTATTTTCCACTCATTGGCAATCCGCATGGAATAACTTTCTATTTTCTCTCCTTCCAAAGACTTTATAGTGAGGATTACAAGCTGAGATCCCACAGAATCTTCCAGGGATTCGAGTAACTCATTTAGTTCCATTTCCTCTTTCGGATTCAGGATATCGGCATAATCGTTAACCCTACTATACAACTTCGGCAGTGACTCCTCTGAAGGAAATTGTTTTGCAGACCTTGACGGGTTGCAAGAAAAGAGTAGTAACAACCAGATTAAATAAGTCTTTGATCTTATCATAACATCCTTTTGGCTTTCACCTCAATGTACTTGTTGATCACATCCACATTTAAGTGTTGTGGTGTTGTATACAGGGAAAGAATTCCGGCATTGCGCAGTGCATCCCTGATCAACAGCTTCTCATCAAGCATCTGCCTTCCAATGGCCTGATCATATATCTCCCGGGTACTTTCAGCATGATGCTGTAACAATTTATCTACCTCCGTATTCCGGAAATATACTACGATCAACAAGTGTTTCCGACTGAGCATCTTCAAGTAAGGAAGCTGGCGGTTCAGACTATGAATAGACTCAAAGTTGGTGAATATGAGCATCAAACTCCGCTGATTAACGTTACGAGAGGTAAAGGTATAAAGTGCTGAAAAATCAGGTTCGCGAAAGTTAGTGTCCTGATGATACAAAGCCTCCATAATCTGATAAATCTGGGTACTTCTGTTATTGGCCTTTACTGAGCTGTCAACCTTGCTCTCAAAAGCCATCAATCCAGCCAGGTCTCCCTTCTTCAATGCAATGTCTGAAATCACCAGTGCCGCATTGATGGAGTAGTCCAGCAGCGTCATTCCTTCGAACGGCATCTTCATAGCCCTGCTCTTATCAACGACACAATAGATGTTTTGCGCACGCTCATCTATATAATGATTGGTCATCAAATGACCTCTTCGCGCCGTTGCAGCCCAGTTGATATTGCGGGGATCATCTCCTGAAACATAATCCTTGATGGTATCAAACTCTTTACTATTCCCAATTTTCCGGACAAGCTTTTGCCCCTGCATGGTCAGATTCTGTGAAATGGCCATCAGTTCATATTGATGCATCTTGATGAAAGAAGGATAAACTTTTACATTTTCGGGCTGGCCACCCTTCACTTTTCTTTGAAACAAGCCCAAACCAGTAGACACCAGAACGATCACATTCCCAAAAGAGTAAACACCCCTGGTTACTGGTTTGAGGTCATAACCAATGGTCTTTTTAGAATCCTTCGCCAATGTGTAGTGAAGCACAAAAGATCGGAACTGGAACTGCTCCGGCACTTCATCCCGCACCTCTATAAAGACGCTTACGGGGTAACTGCTGGACAGTTCGATCAATACTCGGTTGTCATCACCATTGGAGAAGCGGTCACTACAGATTCTTGTGGCTGTCACAATTCCACTCCTGAATAATAAATAGATGTCTATAAGGACAGCAACAAACCAAACCCCGGCACCTATTTTGGCCAGTAGATAGACTAGCGGCACATAGTAGCCCACCACAAAGGTTATGATCAAACCAATGAGTATGGAATAAAATCGATTTGTGACAAAGAACTTCACCTAGTTTGGCACCTCAACTTGCTGAACAATTTGCTGGCTTACTTCCTCTATACTGATACCCTGAAGTTCGGCTTCCGGTGTCAGTAATATTCGGTGTTCGATCACCGGTCTCAGGAGATATTGAATATCATCAGGGGTAATGAAATCCCGGCCCTTCATGGCCGCAAAAGCTTTAGATGCATTAAGTAAATCGATAGAAGCACGAGGCGAAGCTCCAAGATAAAGTGAAGGGTGGTTTCTTGTCTGACCGATGAGTTCTGCAATGTATTTGAGCAATGAATCCTTGGCCAAAATGTCATTGAGGTTTCTCCTGAGTGCAATGGCTTCCTCTTTTGTGATTACCTCACCAATAAAATCCAGCTTCTTAAAGCCGGCAGTCTTGTTTTGAAGCCCCAAAATCACTGCTTCATCTTCGGTAGAAGGGTAGCCTACATTGATTTTGAAAAGGAACCTATCCAACTGGGCTTCCGGCAACCGGTAAGTACCCTCCTGCTCAATGGGGTTTTGAGTAGCCATGACCATAAAGAGTTCCTCCATTTTGTAAACCTGACCATCATTGGTAATCTGGGCCTCCTCCATCACTTCAAAGAGCGCCGATTGTGTTTTGGCCGGAGCCCTATTGATCTCGTCAATCAATACGAGGTTACTAAAGATAGGCCCGGACTTGAATTCGAAGCTGGTTGTCTTTGGGTTGAAAATAGAAGTGCCAAGAATATCAGAAGGCATCAAATCAGGAGTGAACTGGATCCGCTTAAATTCAGCTCTCGTCATGGCCGCAAGCAATCGGGCCGTAAGTGTCTTGGCTACACCAGGCACTCCTTCAATGAGCACATGCCCGCCAGCAAAAAAAGCGGTCAGCAAGAGGTCCAGCATTCTATCCTGACCAACAAGTGCTTTTCTCGCTTCTTCTTTAATTTGTGATATTTTTTCAGAAAAACCCTGTAGGTCAATTCTATTGGCAAACTCTGACATATTTTATTATCTGTTAAAAATCCTTGTTAGTGTACCTTATTTTAATTTAAACTGTCCAATCTTTTCATTGAGTTCTACAAGCATTGCTTCAGACACCCGACCTCCATTGCGCACATGTTGTATTATTTCAAAAGTCTGAATGACCCGTTCTTTTTTCAATCCACTTTTCACTGCGAGCGTACTATATGCCGTATCCGTAAACATTTGTGAGATATAGTACTTTTCAGCTATCGACTTCATAAAGTGATTGATCAATTTCTCGGCAGCTCCTTTGTGATTGCCCTCCCGATGATACAAACCGCCCATTGTCCGAATGAATTGTAAGGTGGTATTGCTTTTTGGGTCCAGCAGGGGAATCACTCTCTGCTTACGCCGACTGTCCACAATCAAAATCAGGAAGATTCCGAGCAGGGTCAGGTAAACTGCCCATCTCAGTGCATTCTGCGAAATCAAATATCTAAATGGAGAGGACGATTCGCCTCTTCCTGAGTGGTAATATCGATTATAAACTACCCTTTCAGGACTCATCATTTGAAAGGTCTTTTCAGCGAAGAGATACCCATTATTCTTTAGGATTCCATAGTTGGTATAAGCCAGGGGGGCTGATGTAAGGATCAGATTGGCATTCCCAATGTGCTTTCTAATCAGGATCGGAGACTTGTGCCGGGCAATCACCTCCCAACCAGAGGTGTCACTCAGGTAGAAGTATCCATAAACGAGGGACGATGGATAATAAATAGATGCTTCCCCTATTCTGACCAAAATCGAATCCTGGGATACTTCTCCAAGTGCATCCGGAGTGATCTCCATGGTAAGGCCTAGGGTATCCAGAAAATCTTCCGAAAAGAAACTGGCCCCGATCAATACATCCCGTCCAGACTCGAGGATTGCAAAAAGGGATTCAATGTCCTGCTTGGACGGATCAAAAGAAGCGCTCAACGAGATGACATTTCCTGTGGAATCCTCCAGTTCGTAAAGTGTTTCGAAAGCCAATGATTTGGAATCAAAAAAATCCTCCAGCCGATCATAAAGTATATAACCTCCGTGTGGATTCTTATCGTTTTGTGCAAAAGAAGGCAACCAACTGAGTTCTTTAGGTGCATACTGCTCTACCACCACATACCCGACAAAAAGTGTGATCAATACCGTATATAATATTTTCTCCTTTTTGCTCAAGCAACCAGTTGTTTAGCGGATTCATTACACTTTTCATAACTCTCCTGATCGGCCTCATAATCACCATACCAGGTCACTTCAAAAAGTTTTGTTAGCTCTTCAAAAAAGGATTGTTTCTCAGCTGGCAACTCATCCATATAATCGAGTGGGGCTTTCCATTGGGTAATCTTGACCAGACCCTTCTGGCTCAAATCATTCAGGGTCTTTAAAAACTGGTAACGAATGGCCATTTTAAACTCTGCGTTGGACACACTCTCCTTAATCAGTTGATCATAGTTTATGGTATCATCCGTAGCCAATACAAGGGAGCTTGGCCCATAGGTACTTCCTTCCCGCTCCAGCATTGACCCATATCGATTCCTGATGATGTAGTACAAAACCGCTATGATGACCACTATGATCAGCAACCTGAAAAAATATGGAGTCAACCATCCAGCTCCGGTCGCTTCAAAAAACCTGGCGATCAAATCAAACAAATAAATCAACAAGATATTCCACCAGGATCCGGATTGAGCATAATTAGATGAATAGTCAAACTCCGGGCTGTCATGATAAGCTTCTAAAGCACTTTGATCAAAAACACGATCAGCAGTACTTACTTCTCCGTGGAGTAAAACTGAAATACATAAAAGTAAAACCAGACTAACCGAGATTTTCAAAATCCTGAATTTGATTTTTAAGGCCAGTTCCTTCCATCCGTTCTGACAGGTTAAAATACTGAAAACCAAGTGCTATTATAGGAATAAGATACGTCAGATAGGTTCCCATCATCGCAAAGGCCATTGTAATGGTGGTTGTCCAACTGGATAAAGATTCAAAAACAGCATTAGGATCGTTTTGAAGTGTCTCTGGATCTGAAAACATCTGACCAAACATAATGGCATAAGAAGGAATCAGAAAGACATAGCTAATAACAGCCGCAATGATGGAAGTGATAATCAAAAGTCCAAACGTGCTCCACCATTTGTCTCTGATCAATTTAAAAGGTTTGCTAAAAGCGGTTCCAAAATCCTGCCCTTCGAACATATAGATGGGAAAAGAAAGACTAAATACAAAAGCCAGATAAATGCCAGGAAGTATAAAAACGAAAAAGCCGAGAACAGTCAGAATTCCGGTAACAATCATTAATCCAAAAAGACCTGGAACCGATTTTAAGGCTTCTTTAATCACCTCCATAGGTTCTACACTCTCTCCCTTGTCCCGCCGGGATAAAAAAGTGTAAATAGCCGCAACGAGGAATGAATAGGTAACCATACTCATGATCATGGTGAGCATATAATTACCACCTAGTGAACTCAACTGGCCTACCCGCTCTACCTCATCCATATTTGGATTGCTCATCATTCCGCCAAAGGTTCCAAAAATGTTCTTAAGCATTAATGAAGCCACTATCCCCAGAGGTAAAACCAGTACTAAGACCACCTTTATTAATGGTCCGAAATTGAAACGGATGTACTCAATGGTTGCGTTGATTTTCTCACCAAAATCCCTGGTTTTGTAGAGTTCAATTTTCTTTTCTGACATATTTACGATGTAGGTTAGGTAAAATAACTAAGTAGGTAATCACAATCGCCAATGATACGGAGATAATGAGCAATTTAGCTATTAAAGGCCATCCGGTATGTCTGGTTATAAATGACTCCAAAAACCCTGCAACTATAAAGAACGGAATCAAACTGATTACGATTTTCAGTCCTTTTTTAGCGGATTTGCTAAAGGAGTAGCCCCGAGGATAGGTTCCGGGAAATAACAGGCCATTTCCCATCACAAAACCCGCAGCACCAGCTATCACAATGGCACTAATTTCCAGTGTGCCATGTACCCAAATGGTCAGGATAGTTTCATCGAAAAGACCTTCTCTAAAAAAGAGATAGTGAAAAACTCCAACCATCACTCCGTTCTGAAAAAGCACATAGCCCGTACCTACAGAGAAAAACACACCCGCCGCAAAAGCAAGTAAGGCCACTCGTATATTATTGATAGTGATTCCAAAAAACATAATCCCTTCTGACATGCCTTTGTATACAGCCATGGGGTCTCCATTCTTAATATTCTCCAAAGTCATGTTTACATACTCGTCACCAAGTACTAAGCGAACGAAAGTTCGGTCATTCGCAGCGGATAACACGCCAATCAAAATGCCTACAGCAAAAACCAGAAAAGCGTACCCAAGATATTTATAAGAAGACCCCAGAACTTCAGGTACTTCATACTTCCAATAGTGCAAAAACCTATTGGTCCTTTCAGGTTTATTTCTATAAATGACGTTATGAACCTTCAGCGTCAATCCATTGAGATAGGTGGTTAAGTCTGACTCGGGATAGTTTGCCCGGGCAAAGGCCAGGTCTTCAGTGAGATGGACATAAATTCCAGAAAGCTGATCGGCAGACAATACTCCGATATTGTCAAGTTTATTTTCAAAACCTGACCATTTTTCCTCATTAATTTTCACAAAAAGCCCCTGGCGCATATCTTTAGCATTGATTGCGACAAAATAGCAAGGGTTAGCATTATGGCAAAATTTATTACCAATCAAAATATAGAAATTAACCTTGAATTGGCAAGCTTGGGAGACCGGATACTTGCTTTCTTAATTGATGCATTCATTATCGGGTGCTACGCTTTCCTTGCCGGATTGATTTCAGGGTCAATTGGTGGCGATGGATCAGTGTTTTTTATCCTATTCATACCTGCCATGGCTTATTCCTTTCTTTTTGAATACTTCATGAATGGACAATCACCCGGCAAGCATGTGCGTGACATCAAAGTGGTCAAGCTTGATGGCGGTGCTCCCAATGTTGGCAATTACCTGCTCAGATGGCTCTTGCGGCCAATTGACATATTTATCTATGGAGCTGTGGCCATAATGAGTATAGTGATCACAAAAAATGGCCAACGACTTGGTGATCTGGCAGCTGGAACTACTGTGATCAAAGTAAAGGAGCGTGCAGTGATCAATAGCATTAAAACACTTAAAAAAGAGGATGACTACAGCATCCAGTACCCACAGGTAAAACGATTGAGCGACAAACAGGTTGAGCTCATCCGCAAATCATTAAGAGTGGGAGCAGATGGACTCAATTACCCGGCAATTGAGGAACTCACCAATAAGGTAAAGGAAATGCTTCAGGTGACCTCTGATCTGCCTAATGTGAAGTTTCTTTATACGGTGATTGCTGACTATGAGCATTTGGATATATAAAAAAGCCACCCCGGCAGTCCGAAGTGGATTTTTATCAAATGTTCATTCACGATCTCACTTCTGAAGAATCACTCGCTCCATGTATTGAGAGTCAGTTGTTGTTACTTTCAACAGGTAAGTGCCGGATTCCAAAGATCCCATATCAAAATGACTTGAGGAAGATTTTAAAATCACCTTACCAGACATATCAATCACCGTTACTTTCCTAAACCCAATGGGATTGATATTGACCCAGCGACTGGTTGGATTTGGAAAAACCAGATCAACTACGGTTGGGACATCCAAGACGATCCGTTCAAAAGCAACACACTCTGAAAAAAACTGACATCCCGCCGTTGAGAGTTTCAAAGAATAACTCCCACTTGCCGCAGGCGAAAATTCGGAATCCGTTGCTCCTTCAATTAGTATTTCTCCTGTAGAGGCACATTCATACCACTGGTAGCTATCCGCTTCCTGAGATGAACTTAAGACGTCTCCAGACAATGCTACTTCAACAATTACCTCCGCTACAACCAGATTCAGAACAACCACACTGTCACAACCAGCCATCGACATGAAATTCTCAGTGTACTCCCCTGATGTAGTCAAAATCTGATTGCCAAAATCATACGAATCTCCTGAACAAATGGTGACACTTGCTGTTTCTTCGTAGATCGGATTTACCCTTAATGTCAACGTCACCGTACTATCACAGGAACTCAACGATGTAAAAGTCTCCGTGTATTCGCCTGCTAAGGTCAGACTCTGTGTTCCAAACGTGTAAGCATCTCCTTCACAAATAGATGCGGTGGCAGTTTCGGCATAAACAGGATCAACTGTCAAGGTCAACGTCACCGTACTATCACAGGAACTCAACGATGTAAAAGTCTCCATGTATTCGCCTGCTGTAGTCAGACTTTGTGTTCCAAACGTGTAAGTATCCCCTTCGCAAATGGAGGCAGTAACCGTTTCTTCATAGACAGGATCAACCGTCAGGGTCAACGTCACCGTGCTATCACAAGAACTCACTGATGTAAAGGTTTCCGTGTACTCACCTGCTATGGTCAGACTTTGTGTTCCAAACGTGTAAGTATCCCGTTCACAAATAGATGCTGTAGCCGTTTCGTCATATACAGGATCAACCGTCAGGGTCAGCGTCACCGTACTATCACAGGAACTCATCGAACTAAAGGTTTCTGTGTATTCACCTGATGTAGTCAGACTTTGTGTTCCAAACGTGTAGGTATCGCCTTCACAGATCGATGCGGTGGCCGTTTCGTCATATACAGGATCAATGGTCAGGGTCAATGTCACCGTACTATCACAGGAACTCATCGATGTAAAGGTATTCGTGTATTCGCCTGCTGTAGTCAGACTTTGTGTTCCAAACGTGTAAGTATCCCCTTCACAAATAGATGTTGAGGCCGTTTCTTCATAGACCGGATCGACTGTAAGGGTCAATGTCACCATACTATCACAAGAACTCATCGAACTAAAGGTTTCTGTGTACTCACCTGCTATGGTCAGACTTTGTGTTCCAAACGTGTAGGTATCGCCTTCACAGATCGATGCGGTGGCAGTTTCGTCATATACAGGATCAACCGTCAGGGTCAATGTCACCGTACTATCACAGGAACTCATCGATGTAAAGGTTTTTGTGTATTCGCCTGCTGTAGTCAGACTTTGTGTTCCAAACGTGTAAGTATCCCCTTCACAAATAGATGCTGAGGCCGTTTCTTCATAGACCGGATCGACTGTAAGGGTCAATGTCACCGTACTATCACAAGAACTCAACAATGTAAAAGTCTCCGTGTATTCGCCTGCTGTAGTCAGACTTTGTGTTCCAAACGTGTAAGCATCTCCTTCACAAATAGACGCAGTAGCCGTTTCGTTATAAACCGGATCAATGGTCAGGGTCAATGTCACCGTACTATCACAGGAACTCAAAGAAGGAAAGGTTTCCGTGTATTCGCCTGCTGTAGTCAGATTTTGTGTTCCAAACGTGTAGGTATCGCCTTCACAGATCGATGAGGTGGCCGTGTGGTTATAAGAAGGGTTAATGGTAAGATTGATCGTTAAGGTACTATCGCAACCTGCCTTGTTGGTTAGGTTTTGAATGAACTCTCCGGATTCCGAATAGGTAATTCCATTCGCGGTAAAACTCTCGCAAGATTCCTCAGTTATTGTAGCTGCGGTTGGAAAACAAACCTCATACCAGCGAGGCATAAAAATATCAGCCGAAAGGATATCCACTATCCCATCCTCATTTACATCAATAATTTCGAGGAGATTGTTACTATTACTTCCTCCATTCTTGATATCTATCAAATCATACTGATCATTAGATTTGATATAGACTTTAATACCTCCATTGTAGACCACAGCAATATCGGTATCAGCATCTCCATCCAGATCCCCGGCATTGGCTTCCCAGCCTCCGAGGTATTCAAGATCAACCTCATCCCCAAAATCACCGTCTCCATCAGTGTTTTCAAACCAGCTTGGCTTATTGGTAAGCAAATCCAGATCTCCATCATTGTCAATATCAACCGCTACAGCCGAACGTAAAGCCTGACCAGTGGCAACAGATATGCGACTGTTTTCAGAAAAAATACCAGCGTTGTTCTTGAAGATCACTATCTCCTTGGTGGAATTGGATGTAGCAATCACATCCAGGTCATCATCTCCGTCAATATCAGCATTGGTAACATAGGTCGCTTCTAATACATTGCTACTCAATAATTGACTGGAACTGATAAAACCAGCACTTCCATTGTTTGCTCTAAAAACGATGTTACTCCTAAAATACTGGGCTTCCAGGATATCTAGGTCACCATCCTGATCCAAATCAACCAAATCAAACACATTGCTTGTATTTCCTACTCCCAAATACAAGTCTTCAGATGATACAATCTGGGATTGAAGCACAAAACCCCCACTTCCTAACCCCTTGAACCAACCCAGGTCATCATCAGTCGCATAAACTATGTCATTGATATTATCTCCATCGATATCACCACATCCAATATCATAAATATTACTGATGCTATCAGTTATGATTATTTGTTCACCAAAAACACCATTTCCAGAGCCTTTGAACCAGGAAATGTTGTAATCACCCTGAGAAGCCATGATGATATCATCTAAGCCATCATTATCTACATCGGCCTTCAGCATTTGATTGGTTTGATAGGAGACCGCACTCAAATGCCGACCGTCCTTAAACTGAAAACTGCCCTTTCCTTCAAATTGTACAATACGATTGAACCCACCTCCTCCATTGGCAACTATCAGTAAATCAGCATGACCATCATGATCAAAATCACGTGTTTCCAAAGAGACAGGTAAACTACCAGATTCAGAAATTGAGCGTTGAAGGGAAAAGGTGCCATTCTGATTGTTCTTATAAAACACAATTGGATTGTTTTGACCGGAAGGTGTACCTTTTGACACCACAATGTCTGGATACTCGTCGTTGTTAAAATCACCTATTTCAACCGCACGAGTAGGAGAGCCAGAATAAATAGTGTTTGTAGTGAATGTGCCATCACCATTTTGTGTAAAAACAATGAGCTGTCCTGTACCTCCAGATCCTGTAGACCCTACAATTATTTCCTTCTTCATATCCAGGTCAAAGTCCGCAAGCTTCAAACTAATATGACTACTGTTAACCTGATTACCATCTAAAGTGTCAGCTAAACCAAAACCAGATCCATTACCAGCAAGAAACTGCACGTAGCTGCCTCCATAAACGATATCCGGATATTCATCGGCATCAATAAAATCCACCAACATATCGATTCCTCCCATACCATATGCCTCACTGAATACATGGGTCTCAAATGATCCAAGTCCGTCATTTTCATGCCATCTGCCGGGACCTACTATATCGAGATCGCCATCCAAATCAACATCAGCAAGTTTCCCCACGTTTCCAGCCCAATCCAAATTACGTTGAGATTGAACAGTAAAAACCCCAGTTCCATCATTTGCCAACCAATAACTCCCATTCGCACCTCCAATTATTAGATCGGGAATGTCATCACCGTTGATGTCACCATGATCAATATAATCCACAGACTCGGTGAAAATATCGATAGTATCAAGTGTTGTAAAACCTCCGGAACCATCATTCCTGAAAAGTAAAACCCGATTCTGCAAAAGGTTGGTCTCCGAGACAATGATATCATCATGACCATCATTATTCACATCAAATACAAGTGAAATATCCGGTCTCTCAATAATCCGGTTTGAATCTAAAAGATCATGGGATAGAAACTGCTGAGAAAGGGCAGATGTAGAGTATAATACAAGTCCTAAAATTAAACAAGTAAGTTGTCGCATGATGTAGGTTGTTAGTAGTAATTATCTTACCGAAGATCAACAGTTTGCATACACACTCCAATACCTAAACTGTAGTATTTTTAAATATCCTGATCAAGCATAAACTTAATCAACGCCCCGGTACTAGAAAGACCAAGTTTTTGCATCAGGTTTTTACGGTGAGTGCGTATAGTAAAGACACTCAATGTCAGTTCTTGCGCAATATCATTTGAAGTCAATCCTTGCTTAATCAAGCCCATGATCTCCAATTCCCTCCTGGTAAGGTTGAACTGTTTTACAAATTGATCATGCTCATCAAACTCAGTTTTATGATGAGCCTTCTTAGACAAGTAGAATTCGCCACCCGCACATATTTGTTTGATTGCTTCAAGTAGCTTCTCCTTTGGGGTGGTTTTAGCTAGATAACCATTGGCTCCATTTTTCCTTGTCAGTTCAATGAGGTATTGCTCTGTGTACGTAGAGAGCATAATTATTTTCGTGGCTGGATAAATTTGTTTTACCTGTTTTAACGCTTCTATTCCATTCATATCCGGCATATTGATATCAAGCAACACCACATCAGGTTTCATATTTCTCAAAAGACTAATGAGTTCCTTGCCACTTCCTGCTGTTCCCACTATCTCCACTTCAGGTGCCTCAGAAAGCAAGACTTTGAGTCCTTCTATAAATAGCACGTGATCATCAGCAATAATGATTTTATTAGTATTCATGAATGTTGTTTTATAATTGGTATGCTAATGATCACGGTAGTTCCTTTTGCGCCGGTATCAATGGCCATTTTGCCTTGTAAAAACTTGACCCGGGATTTGATATTTCTAAGCCCGATTCCTCCGGCAACCTTTGGGTCAAAACCTACTCCATTGTCCTCTACAACAAGTTCACACAGAGTAGTATTAAAGAAAAGTTGGATAGTAGCTTCTGTGGCTTTGGAGTGTTTTAAGATATTACTTGTCAGCTCCATTATGACCCGATAAAGTATCAACTCCTCTTCTTTTGAAAAACCAAAACTTTTACCCGTTTGATGGAACCTGAAATCGATCATAGATTCCTCATTGAGCTGCTCAAAGTGTGCGCGTACAATATCCTCCAGTGGAACCTGAAGAAACTGTGGTGGCATCAGGTTATGAGAAATCTGACGTACCCGGGTGGCTGTATCTTCCACCAATCGCAGAATATCCCCCTTCCTGGTATCATCAGATTTAAGAGATTGAAGGTTCAACTGTATTACCGCGAGATTACTCCCCAGATCATCATGCAAGTCCTCCGCTATTCTTTTTCGCTCATCCTCCTGTGCTCCTATGATTTCCCCTACTTTATTTGATTTCTCTAATTGTAATTCTACCTTCATTCGGTCTTTCTCTTTCTGATAGAGCCTATATCTATAGATCAAACCAAAAGAAATCACAGCGGTCTCAATCACCATCCCTATCTGAAAAAGATTAGGGGGAAAAATATAGGTAGTAGTTTCTGATAACAGTACACGTTCCAGCGCACCAATGAGAAAAACGCCTAGCCCAATCAAGACAAGCCACCCACCATTATGCCCTTTATAAGTACTATACATACCGTTGATGATTATGGCTACTAAGCCTACTGACATGAACTTGGTAGTTATTTCAAGCACCATTCCCTCAATCCAGGCATCTGTCCTAAAATAGAAAACAAGGAAATGAATTGTCCCCATAACCACAATGATCCACTTGATCGTGGCAGTGATTTTATAGAGATAAGTATTGCTCGTGATTCGGGAGAGATACTTCTGAATGACATGCATCAAGCAAGCCACCATCCATGCGGAAACCGCACCCATACCAAAAAGCCGGTAACCAGTGACTGAATCCATATGAAGAAACTGAGCATCAAGTCCATCATGCTTGAACAAGAATATGATCTCCAGAAAAATATAGAGGGCATACCACAAGTGAATCCTGTCAGAGGTTGTGAAAAAAAGGTAAGTATTGAAAAGAAAAAACAAGGCGAGAACCCCTATAATCAAACCAAAGAAAGTGTAAAACTCCATCGCGGCCTTCTGCATTTCCTTTGGACTTAAAAGCGCATTGGCAATCACACGAAAGGCGTGCCGTTCATCAGTGGTGTAGTAAAATGTATGCGTTGTATTTGGTGATAATGTGAGCGGATATACATAATGTGTGTATTGATATGGTCTAGTTTCAAACGGATATTGATAGCCAATCCTTCCCAGAGAGACCCATCCATTTTTCACGGATTGGAACATTTCACCATCCACCAATCCAATCTGACCCATTAAAAACCTCAAGTCCACAGGGTGATCAAATGAGTTTTTAATGCTAAACCGGAACCAATAAAACTGATCGTCATATCCTGTCCAGACCACAGGATTGTCGGCAAAAGCCACAAACTGCTTTTGATATTTATCCATAAAAATGGAGTCAAAAGGTACCGGGTCTGACTGTTTCAACATCTCCAGATGGGGATTTAAAAAGTACCGCTCCTCCAAACAATGCCTTACATCCACCTCTTTCCCTGCGGGGAATGTGCTAATAGCACTGAAAAATAATCCGACGAACAAAATTCTCTTCTGCATTCCAGTTTCTATGATGTACCGTCAAGATATCAAATTCTCAGATTTAGTGTTGGCAAAGTGATCATGAGCTTTGGTTCAAAGTAAGGACTGTTTTAACCCAAACCCTATACCTCCGATGTAGTATTTAAAATACAAAAAGCCACCCCGGCAGTCCGAAGTGGCTTCTTTTACGCAACTTGCTATTTACAATCCTTCTAATTGTGCTATAACAGAACCCTAAAAGTAGGAAACCACAATCCCAATTGGAATACCTCGAAAGAGGTACTTTGCATAAGTAATGATTTTATAAGGTTTCTACCACCAGGTTGTGGTTAGTATAGATGCAAATGTCCGCAGCTATGTTCAAGCTTTCCCGCACCATCTCTTCAGCAGTCATATTGGGTGCATGACGCTTCATAGCCATGGCAGCAGAACGAGCGTACATACTTCCAGACCCTATTGATGCAATGTCATCGTCCGGTTCTAACACGTCACCTGTTCCAGATATAACCAGTATTTCATTTTTATCAGCCACAATCATCATGGCCTCCAACCGCCGAAGGTATCGATCTGTCCGCCAGTCTTTGGCCAGCTCCACAGCTGCTCGCTTCATATTTCCGGTATAATTAGCCAACTTTTCCTCCAACCGCTCCAAAAGTGTGAATGCATCCGCAGTTGATCCGGCAAAGCCGGTTACTATTTTGCCATCCTGGAGTTTTCTTATTTTCTTCACATTGCTCTTTGCTACGGTATTGCCCATAGTGGCCTGACCATCAGCCCCAATGGCAATTTGGCCATTGTGTTTTACAGCAATGACTGTCGTTGATTTTATCTTCTCCATGAATCGTTTCTTACGTTTTAAAAAGAAAGGCTGTCAAAAGTCGATCCAAGTGTCTCAAAACGCTCCCTTCAACATGATTTCCTTGAAAAATCAAGACAAATCGACAGGAATCGTGACACCTGGCCATCTCTTTGACAGCCTCCAATGTATGTTTATTTACCTTAAAATCAGATCAAAATTCTAACCGGATCTTCCAGGAAGCCTTTCAACGTTTGCAAGAATGCAGCACCAGTAGCTCCGTCAACAGTACGGTGATCACATGTCAGTGTGATTTTCATTCTATTGCCAGGTACTATTTGGCCATCCTTCACTACAGGAACCTGATTGATCGCACCAACTGCCAAAATACAAGATTCAGGAGCATTAATGATAGAAGTGAACTCCTCAATGCCAAACATTCCAAGGTTGGATACAGTGAAAGTATTGCCCTGCATTTCTTCAGGAGTCACCTTCTTGGCTTTTGCTTTACCAGCAAATTCTTTGACCTCAGCTGAAATGTGCGCAAGGCTTTTGCTATCCGCAAATTTTACTACCGGCACAATCAAACCATCTTCAATTGCCATGGCAACACCAATGCTGATGTGCTCATTTTTACGAATGCTCTTTGTATCCTCCATCCAGTAGGTATTAACTGCCGGATGCTGTCTCAAAGCCGATGCTACAGCCTTGATCACAATATCATTAAAAGAGATTTTTACTGGTGACAGCTCATTGATGCTCTTGCGTGCTTCAATGGTTTTGTCCATATCAATCTCCATAGTCAGGTAAAAATGCGGAGCACCAAACTGGCTCTTCATCAAACCTTTAGTGATGGCCTTTCTCATTTGAGATGCTGGCACATCAGTATAGCTTTCTTCACCTACTACCCTTGGGAAGTTAAACGCTGGCGCTGCATCCCCTTTAGCTTCGGCCGCAGGAGCGGTAGCTTGTTTAGCAGAAGGCGTAAAGTTCTCTACATCAGACTTTACAATTCTTCCATTATCGCCAGATCCAGGTATTTGACTCAAGTCAAATCCTTTCTCTTCTGCTATTTTCTTAGCCAAAGGAGAAGCTTTGATACGGCCCCCATCTGTTTCCGTGTCTTTTGTGGGAGTGGCTGAGGGTGCGGCAGAAGAAGCTGAAGTGGTGCTTTCCTCGTTTGCAGGTTTTTCATTTTTTGATTCTTTCTTTGCCCCAGATCCTCCGGACTTCTCAGATTTCAATAAAGTTTCCCAATCAGCTCCTTTTTCGCCTATGATCGCGATCACACCATCTATCGGCACTGACCCTCCATCCTCTACAGCGATGTGCAATAACACACCGTCTTCGTAAGCTTCCAGTTCCATTGTGGCCTTGTCAGTTTCTACTTCTGCAAGCACATCACCTGACTCCACTTTGTCACCTTCCTTTTTCAGCCAAGAGGAAATCACACCCTCTTCCATGGTGTCACTCATCTTTGGCATTCTGATCACCGTGGCATTGATATCTGAGGTATCCACCGATTCCCCACTTGTTTCTTCAGCTTCGTCTTCAGTCTCCTCTTCATTAGTCTCTGATTTGGCAGCTCCATTAGAGCCGCTTTCTATATCTTTCAGCAAGCTGGAAATATCCTCGCCTTTTTCACCAATAATGGCAATCACTCCATCTACCGGTACTGATTCTTGTTCTTTTACTCCTATATGAAGCAGGACTCCATCTTGGTAGGACTCCAGTTCCATAGTGGCTTTATCTGTCTCTACTTCTGCGAGTACGTCGCCTGACTCTACTTCGTCACCCTCTTTTTTTATCCAAGATGCTATGACACCCTCTTCCATGGTATCACTCATCTTTGGCATTCTGATTATTTCAGCCATTTTATCAGCGTTATTTTTACTTTATTGAATCAAATTCAAAGTTAATCCATGTCGGATTTTCTCCAACACATCTTAATCTTTTAATTTGGTTTTTAAATTAATCACAAAAATCTACATCTTGTTTTTAAAATTCCTCAATGCCAGCTCAAGATAATATTTCTTACAGGAGACCATCAAGATTCCTTAGCACTCATTTTGAAACGATTTATCCTGCGTTGTTTAGAAAAGTGAAAGATTTGGTCCCACATGAGCGAGAGCGACTGGAACTAGTAGATGGGGATTTCCTTGATCTGGACTGGAGAAAGCAAGGCACTAAAAAACTGCTAATTGTCCAGCATGGCCTTGAAGGCAGTAGTGACAGACCTTATGTGCTGGGTATGGCCAAACACTTCTACCTGAATGGTTATGACACCCTCAACTGGAATTTCAGGGGATGTAGTGGGGAAATGAATAGGCTGGTACGGTTTTATCACTCCGGAGCCACAGAAGATCTTGATGCGGTGGTACAAAGAGCGCTCAAGGACTATGACCACATTTCCTTAATTGGCTTTAGTCTGGGTGGTAATATGACCCTTAAGTACCTGGGCGAACGCGAACCGGATGAACGTGTGAAATGTGGGGTGGCCATATCCACTCCACTGGATTTGGCATCAGGTGCAGACAACCTGCATTCAACCAGGGCCAGAATTTATGAAATGAGGTTTCTAAGATCCCTGAAAAGAAAAGTCATGGAAAAATCCCGTCAAATGCCCGATAAAATAGACCTAAGTGGTTTGCCAAAGGTTAAGACCATTCGCCAGTTTGATGACTTCTTCACCAGCAGGCTACATGGCTTCAAAGACGCCAATGACTACTATAACAAGTGCAGCAGTAGAAATTTTCTTACCGGAATCACTAGACCTACCCTCATTATCAACGCAAAGAATGATCCATTCCTTACCCCGGAGTGCCTGGACCATTCGCTTACCAGGGAGCTTTCTAATGTACATTTGGAAACCACTACTTATGGTGGACATGTTGGTTTCGTCACGCTTGGTCAGGACAATGTCTACTGGTCTGAAGAACGGGCGTTGGAATTTTGCCAGCAATTTTAATATTCCCTTTAAAGCACACTATCTTTCCGGTTGTGTACGATCGATTTACGATATTTTGCGACAAGAACGAGCTCGAAAAATTTAGTGGTGCAGAGCTCCCTGTAGATGAGTTTCAGAGCTACAACGCCTGCCCAACTCAGCCATTACCAGTGGTCACCTCTGCCAGGCCCAAGATGATCCAGTTTTTTCATTGGGGACTAACCCAGCAAATGGCCAATAACAAGTCGATCAGTCCCAGACTTTTCAATCTCACCAGGGAAAGCGCACTTTCTCGACCTGCATACAAAAAATCCCTACAAATAAGCCGGTGTGTTATTTTGGCCAATGGATTTTACATGTGGAAACAAGTAAGTAAAAAACAAAAAGTACCTTACTTCTGCCACTTTCCACATCATGTGCCTTTTGGAATAGCCGGTATCTATGAAGAGTTTGAGGATTTGGAAGAAAAACTCTCACATACTTTCAACATGATCACAGTATCAGCCGGGCCAAAACTATCGGCGTACCAGGAAGACATGCCAGCCATCTTAACGAAAGAACAATGTGAAAAATGGCTGGACGAAACGGCAGAAGACGCTGAACTTGTGAGTATCCTGGATGACATCACAGACACCAGGCTTTCCATGCACTCTGTGAGTCCCCGTATCTCTGATCCGGCAAATAATGACGAAGGGCTAATTAAACCCTCCACTCCCTCCGATCAATTCGGGAATTACACCCTTTTTAGCTAATAATTACCGTTTGACTAGTTTAGTCTTCATTTAAGAATCAAATAATTTATATATTTGGTCTTCATAATAGAAACAAACTATGAAGGGTACCTATTTAGGAGAGTTTCAGGAAATTGTTTTGCTCACAATTATTGTGCTTGCAGAAAATGCCTATGGAGTGTCCATTCAGGATGAAATCGAATTGCGGACCAAAAGAAGTGTGAGCAGAGGAGCCTTGCACACGGCACTGATGAGGCTTGAAGAAAAAGGTTTTATCCAATCAGAATATGGAGGTGCAACTGCTGAGCGAGGTGGGCGGCGTAAACGATTTTATGCCGTCACCAATCTTGGCCGCAGTGCCTTGAACGAAGCAAAATCTGTCCGGGATGAACTCTGGAGTTTAATACCTAATGTACAGGGACAATGAGCCACCACCAGCCACCGAAAACCCTAACCCGCCTGCTTCAGCTCATTTGTAGGGAGGAATTCTATGAAGAACTGCAGGGAGACCTGGAAGAGAGGTACTATCGCGATGTAGAAGAAAAAGGAACAAGCAAAGCCCGACGCAAATACAACCTGGAAATGATCAGGTTGATCAGGCCCTCCGTGATTAAATCACCAACAATATCCAAGTCAATGAATCAACTTAGTATGCTCAGAAACTACACGGTAGTGGCTTTCAGAAATATCAAAAGACAGAAGCTCTTTTCTGCAATCAATATCATTGGATTAGCCATAAGCATGGCCGTTGGTCTGATTACCATTTCTTTTATCACCGAGATGGAAAGCTATGACGAGTTCCATACCAACCTCAATAGACTCTACAGAATTGGCACTACCCGAACCAATCACATAAATGACAGCAACGACTATGCCTCTACCTCGCTTCTCCTGGGTGACCGGCTAGAAGAAGAATATGCTGCAGCAGATCAAGTAGTGAGCATGTTCAAAGGACTTTGGGGCGATCTCAATAAAGACGAAAAGCTCTTCAACTTCAGTGGCCTTTACACCTCGCACAATTTCTTTGAAGCCTTTTCATTTACTCTTAAATCAGGCAATCCTCAAACAGCCCTTGCCGAACCCAACTCAATGGTGATTACTGAAGACCTGGCCATGAAGGTTTTCGGATCCATAGATGTGGTGGGCGAAACCGTAAAAAAAGGAAATTTGGTATTTACAATAACTGGAATTGCCAACAATCCACCAAAAAACTCTCATATACAATTTGACGCATTGGCCTCTTTGGCCACTATCCGAAATATGGAAGAGTATGAATACCTATTCGAGTGGAATACGATGTGGAGTAGCTATGTCTACGTGATGTTGCCACAAAACCATAACATCACGGATTTAAAGATCATTCTTGACAAAATTGTCACAGATGAAAACAGTAAAATGGAAACGTTTTCGATGAATCCGAACATTGATGCTATGGCGGACATTTTTCCAGGAGATGGTCAGTACAATCAGTTAGGAAATATGATGCAAAAATCTTACATCAAACAAGTGATCATTCTGGCACTGATTGTACTGTTTTCAGCGTGCTTTAACTATGCCAACCTAAGCATAGCCAGATCCTTGAAGCGTGCAAAAGAGATTGGGATCAGAAAGGTAATTGGTGCCAGAAAATCCCAGTTGTTCAACCAATTTGTATTGGAAGCAATCGTGGTTGCATTCATCTCGCTTGTGTTTGCTTTTGGTTTGTTTGTCATCCTCAGACCGTCATTTATTGCACTGGATTATTCAACCATCAAAACTACAACTCTCGAACTAACCCCACAAATCATCCTTTACTTTGTCGCATTTGCCATACTAATAGGAGCTCTCGCTGGCATGATTCCTAGCGCACTGATGACCAAGTTTAGTCCACTAGCAGTCCTCAAGGGTATCTCTATGAGGGGTGATCGTGGCATAAGCATTAGAAAAGTGATGGTTGCAGTACAATTTACACTTTCCATAGGTTTAGCCACCCTTGTTTACCTCACTTATCAGCAATATCAATTTGCTCTCAATTTTGATTTAGGTTTTACCACGAATAACATTCTCAATGTAGACCTCCATGGCAACAAACCTGAAGTATTGCGCAGTGCGTTTGAGCAATTGCCAGAAGTCAAGATGGTCTCACATTCCTCGCTGATTCCAAGCACCGGCAACCTAAACTCAGATGAAGCTAAGATTGTGGGTGAAATAGACTCGATAGTTACCTATAGCAATTATGTAGACGCTAACTATTTACAAAACTTTGATCATGAGCTAATTGCAGGTGAAAATTTCAGGGAAACAGGTGACGACCAAATGATCGTAAATGAGACTTTTCTGAATGCTTTTGGCATAAAAAACAATCAGGATGCCCTTGGGAAACGCATCACTTATTATGACAGAAACAGGACAATTGTGGGGGTGGTAAAAGATTTCCATTATGGTACTATTTATAACACAATCAAGCCCTTTGCATTTCTACATAAGCCTGAATTGCAACCCGAATATTTCAATTTGAAAATTCAAAGTACCAACATCCTCACCACTCTGGACAAACTTGATGAAGTATGGAGTGAGATCGATCCGCATCATGAATTTGATGGGACATTTTATGATGTTCAGATTCAAGGGTTCTATAAGCACATGGAAGCAAAAATGAAAATGTACGGCTTATTGGCGGTCATAGCCATTTCGATTTCCATGCTGGGTTTATTGGGCATGGTGATATACACCACAGAGTCGCGAATAAAAGAGTTAACCATCAGAAAAGTACTTGGAGCTTCAGTGTCCAACCTGATTATACTTGTAGGGAGTAACTTTAGTTGGATATTTTTGTTTGCAACGGCCATATCTATTCCAGCAAGTTATTATTTATACCAACAACTGTCAAACTCCATTGCCCACAAAGCTCCTTTAAACCTGTTTGAACTAATCTATGGTGCCATTCCGATTATTGCTATTTCCCTTTTGGTCATCCTCTCGCAAAGTCTGAAAGCAGCCCAAACCAATCCAGCAGAAACTTTAAGAAATGACTAGAATATCTTTTAAACAACTGTTTACGGCCAAAGTTTTAGGGTAATCATCGAATGTTTTTTGCAAATTACTGACGCTTCAGATTAAGTTTCCACCTGCAACCTAACACAGTATTTAGGATTAAAGAATTAAGGATCAGGCATTTAAAGGTTTGGATCAGGCATAAAGAAGACGAGTCAATGCGAATTTTTCAAAAAAACACCTTAGTAATATTTGTTACAATATTACTTATCACATGCTCATGGACTGTAGAGGGTCAGAATTACGAAAAACTCTACAAAAGAGGTATAGAGGCTTTCTATGGAGAAGATTTTGATGCGGCAATTGAACATTTTGGTCAAATAGAATCCTCAGGGAAGTCTGTGAAGGATTCTGAGTATCGATTGGAAATATCCTACCTGGTACTACCTCAATATAGGGAGCGATCACTCGAAAAAATCCTTAAATTTAGTGAAACCAAATCCCGGAGTGATAAATTTTACAATTACTGGATGGGGCGCATCTATGCCAATAGATACATGTTTCCTGAGGCCGTAAAAGCATGGGAATCATTCCTCGACAAGAAGGGCTATAAGAGCGAAGAGATCGTGGCGGAAACCCGAAACTATATGGAGAGGGCTCAAAAGCTTGTTACCTATTTTGACAATCCTGACAATTTCGAAATTCATCAATTAGAAGGACCTATTAATACCGAGTTTGCAGAAATCACACCAGTTTATTCGGAAGAGAAAAACGAGCTTCTGTTTGCATCAAACAGGTCCAATGCATCGGAAGATCAATTCAAAATTTACCATTCAGAACATGATTTAGGTGATTGGTCTACTCCTACTCCCTTAGATGTGCTGGGTACTTTTGAGCGAGAGAAGGCCAATGTAGAAGTGGTCAATGAAGATGGAAAGCTGTTTATTTTCAAAGATGTGAAGAAAGGCGATTTATACTATAGTCAGCCTGGTGCCAACGGTTGGAATGTGCCGGTAGAATTTGACAGTAAAATCACTTCAACCCACCTTGGTTCACATTTTTTTATCAATGAGCATGAAGACCGGATAATCTTCGCTTCGAAAAGCAAAAAATCTGGTCTGGATCTCATGGAATCGTACAGGAATGCCGAGAGCGGAAAATGGGAAAAACCACACCCTTTCGCCGCAAACCTGAATACGGAATACAACGAGGACAGTCCTTTCCTATCTCAAGATGAAACAAAACTTTACTTTCTATCCGATCGGCCAAATGGGGTGGGTGGTTATGATGTCTATGTCTCAGAGATAGACGATCAAACCCAACAATGGTCAGAGCCGGAAAATATGGGCTGGCCCATCAATTCTCCCGATGATGAAATCCACTTCAAGATGAATCCAGATGGCAAATCAGGGTACTTTAGCTCCAACCGGATCCACTCCAAGGGGGATTTTGATATTTACTTTTTCTGGAGAATCGAAAAGACCAGCATAGAAGGCAGAGTGATCAATGCTTTGACCCAAGAACCTGTGGTGAATGGTGAAATCCGCTTCCACCCTTCTCAATATATGGATGAGTATTTTCGCTCAATCCTGGATGAATCGGGCAAATACAAAACAACCATCATCTCAGATGAAGTTTTTAAAGTAGAGGTGATCAGCAAATCAGACACATTACTTACTGAAAATTTTGAAGTTCATGAGGTGAAAGGTGATAAAGTGACCCATTTCAAAGACTTCTACGTCATCCCAAAAGATATCAGTGACTCAATGCGTCTTGTACTGGAAGCAAAATACCGCCAACCAGAACTTTCACAAAAAAGAAGTAACCCGGATGAATTGATTGCCTCTGCCACAGATTCAAATCAAATCAAAAAGGATCCTACTCCCCCACAGGTTCAAGAGGTAGACAAACCTTTGAATAATACAGGGAATAAATCGATCATTATCCCTAAATCATCCTCAAGCTCACTCCTGTTTGTTGGCAGCATCTATTTTGAGTTTGGCACCAGTACTATTACTGATTCATCAGAGCCGAGACTTAATGAGATCCTGAAGTACCTCCAAGACAATCCGACTAAAAAAATCGAGATCGGTGGTCATACTGATAACATAGGATCTAGTCAGGTAAATCAGGTGGTAAGTGAAAACAGAGCCCAGGCTGCCAAAAAGTGGCTCGTAGATCATGGAATAAAAGAAGATAGAATGGTAGCGAAAGGTTACGGAGAAGAGCAACCTATGGCATCAAATGATGATGAAAAAGATGGCCGGTCTTTGAACCGGAGAATTGAAATTCGAATCATGAAATAAATTATGCTGGCAGAGGTCTGGTGTTACCCTGATTTTTTAAATAACTTGTCCGTTTAAAAGCCACAAGGGAAATGAAAAGTGCACTGAACCACCAGTTGTTAAGATCGCTATCATTGGCGGTTTTTTGTTTAACCACAGCAATACCTGTTCTCAGTCAGAAAGAGGCCAAAGTCTATACCAAAGCTGAAGAATTATTACATGATCATCGCTATCAGGAAGCTCTAACCTCCTATCAGGAGGTAAACCAGATCAACCCAGGATTTGAGGATGTGAAATACAAACTAGCAATCACCGGATTCCTTGCAGGATCAAAAGATGATTCTCCGGTAGCGGAATTTCTTGCTTTTGAACCCACATATGCGAGCAGTGACGATCACTTTTACTATTGGCTAGGGCAGATTTACACCCGTAGATATCAGCTTGATGAGGCCATTAAATCATTTGAAAAATTTCAACAGAAGGTGGACTACTCCGGAATAGAAGACGAAGAATCTAAAGAAAAAATAGCTTACGCTTCCCGCCTAAAGGACTACTTCAATAATCCTGACAATTTCTCCATCCACCAACTTGAAAGCCCGGTAAATTCTTCAGGTGCTGAACTTAGCCCAGTGTACTTCGAGGATGAAAAAGAATTGCTATTTGCCTCTGACCGAAACGGAAGTAGTGAAGCTCCATTTATCATTTATTACTCCAAGAGTGGCCCCAACGGCTGGGAAGCCCCTGTACAGGTGAACAATCTGGGGAATTTTAAGCGTAAAAATGCCAACATGGAAGTAGTGAGCGGTGATGGCAAACTCTTCATTTTTAAAGAGGAAAATGGTGGAGATCTCTTCTTCAGCAAGGCTTCCGGTAAAACCTGGACAGTCCCTGTGGAGTTTGACGCACGTGTTTCCAATAATCATTTAGCATCACATTTCTTCATCAATGAACATGAAGACAGGATTATTTTCGCATCGGATGAGAACCAAGACGGTCTGGACATCTATGAGTCCTACAAAGACCCTTCGAATGGAAAGTGGAGCAAACCGGCTCCTTTTTATTCCAGTGTAAACTCTGCATATAATGAAGACAGCCCATATCTTTCACTTGATGAACAAACCCTTTATTTCTGCTCTGATCGCCCTGGGGGAATTGGCGGGTATGATGTGTATGTCACTCGCTATGACCCTGATAATTTCTCCTGGTCAGAACCTGAAAATTTGGGCTGGCCGATTAATTCACCCAATGATGAGTTTCATTTCAAAATGAATACGGATCAAACTTCCGGCTATTTCGTGTCCAATCGGCTCCATACCAAAGGTGATTATGACATCTACTTTTTCTGGGAAGTAGAAAAAGTGAAGGTAGAAGGAAGAATATTTGATGGTGCTGTCAGTGGGCCACTAACCAATGCAGAAATACGATTCCACCCATCTCAGTATCTTGATGAGTTCTTTTCATCACCTATTGACAACACCGGTCGCTATAGCACAAAAATTATCTCTGATGAAATCTTCAAAGTGGAAATCATAGAAAATGGAACAGTTATTCTGGAAGAGAAATTTGAAATTCATGATGCTTCAGGAGAACCAACCACCCATATAAAAGACTTTAGAGTTAGATAAGAACTTATTTTCTACATCACCGCCTTTGATCATTACTCCGTTAACTAACGATCATTGAGATGAAGAAATTAACCCTGGGGATCTGTTTGATCCTTTTAAATGCCATGGCTTTTGGTCAGTCAAAGCGCCAACAGTTAAAAAAAATGGCTGTTGTTTTTTACCAAGAGGACTTTAAAGAAGTGCTTGACCTATGTGTGAAGCTTGAAAAGGAATACCCCAAAGAAGAAGATCATTATTACTACAAATACATCACACAACACCTGACCATCAACAGGGGTGGTGACTTATCAGACCTGACGGATTTTGAATCAAGTCGTGGTAAGACAGACAAGTTTTACAATTACTGGTTGGGGCGAATACATCTTAGCAGATATGAATTTGAAGATGCCAGTGAGCACCTCCAGGCATTTATGGATCTGGATGTTTACAAGAGCCCGGTTATTCTAAGAGAAACCCGTGAAATGTTAAAGACGGCTAAAGATGCGCTCCCTTACTACAACGACCCTGATGATTATGAAATAGAACGGTTACCAGAAGGAATCAACTCCATTTACTCTGAAATTTCTCCGGCGTTTTTTAATGGGCATGACGAACTGGTTTTTGCATCAAACCGCCATCCAAAGGATTCCTATCATGAATCAGAGACTTACACGATTTATCATAGCGAGAAAAAAGGTACAGTCTGGTCTGACCCGGCGCCATTGTTATCATTAGGCTCATTCTCCTATGAAAATGCTAAAATCGAAGTAATTAATGAAGACAAACGGCTCTACTTCTACAGTCCCGAAAATGGTGGTGGTCTTTATTTCAGCGAATTTGATGAAGTTTCCTGGGGTATACCGAGGGAATTCGATTCCAATTTAAGGAACCGTCACATAGAGTCTCACTTTTTCATAAATGATGCTGAAAATTATATATTATTCGTATCCAAAGACAAGGATATTTTGGAAACCAGGTTGGTGGATGACAAATGGTCTAACCCTCAGCCCGTTTCCGGAAACGTAAATTCCATTTATTCCGAGGAAAGTCCCTTTTTATCACATAGTGGAGATGTGCTTTATTTCAGTTCCAACAGACCAGGATCAATGGGTGGCTATGATGTCTTCAGGTCGGTGCTTGATCCTGCCACCAAGATGTGGGGCAAACCTGAGAATATGGGATTCCCGATCAATACTATTGACGATGACATCAACTTTGAAGTGACTCCCAGTGACCAAAGCGGATACTTATCCTCCAACCGGTTGCACGCTGTTGGCGGTTATGACATCTACTATTTTCACAAAATCGACAAAATAGAAGTAACCGGCACCGTATTCAATAGCCTTACCAATAGTCCCGCACCAGGCATAGAAGTAAGGTTCAAACCCAAAGTCTATACCGATGAGATTTTCAGAGCTACTACCAATCAGGATGGTATTTACAAAGTCAGGATATTTAATCGTGACCAATTTGATACAGAAGTTAATATTGGTGGAAATACTTTGGCAAGGGGCGAATTTGAAAGCTATATACCTACGGACGAACCAAACCTGATACAAAATTTTACAGTGGCTGTACCTGAACATCTTCAACCAAAAACCAACTATGCCACACTATACCAGGGCACCAGAGAAGATGAAAGCATTGACCTGGAGATGATAGGCAACAAATTTAGAGGAGGTAGAAAAGCAGTTATAAACAATATCTACTTCGATTTTCACTCTTTCCGTATCAAGCCAGAATCACGGGAAGTCCTAAGTAAACTTTACGTGACCATGCTTAAATCACCAGATCTAGTTGTAGAAATTGGAGGACACACAGATAGTGTAGGAGATGATCAGTTTAATTTAAAACTATCGCAGCAACGAGCAGATGCAGTGAGGGGTTACCTCATTAAGGAAGGCATTGATCCGCAAAGACTAATAGCAAGAGGTTATGGCGAAACTGTGCCATTAGCCTCCAACGATGACGAAGAAAACGGCCGGGAACTAAACAGAAGGATAGAAATCAGGGTTTTGGAATAAGCAATTCTATGCAGGTAAGTTATATTAGCAAAGAACTAACGTAAACAACATGTACACCTCACATATAAAAGGAATTGGTCATTATGTACCAGACAATGTAGTCACCAACAAAGACCTGGAGCAATACATGGAAACTACTGAAGAGTGGATTCAGGAGCGCACAGGTATCCAGGAACGTAGATGGATTGATCCTACTACGGATGACATGCCTTCAACCATGGGCACGAAAGCGGCCAAAATGGCTATCAAAAATGCGGGCCTGACACCGGAGGATATTGACTTCATTGTATTCGCCACTTTAAGCCCGGATTACTATTTCCCAGGACCAGGGGTGCAAGTGCAGGAATTGCTAGGTATCAAGGAAATTGGAGCTCTGGATGTCCGTAATCAATGTAGCGGATTCATCTATGGGCTATCAGTAGCTGATCAATTTGTGAAAACCGGCATGTATAAAAATGTATTGGTCATAGGCAGCGAATACCACTCCGGTGGGCTGGAAAAATCAACCAGGGGTCGAGGTGTGACGGTGATATTTGGTGATGGAGCTGGTGCAGTGGTTCTCTCAAGATCCGAAAATGATAAGAAAGGTATATTATCCACTCACTTACATTCGGAAGGTAAACATGCCAAAGAACTTGCCCTCATTGGGCCTGCCACCAACAGGTGGGTAGACAAGATCATGACCGAAAATGACCCTGAAGACACAAGTTACTATCCTTATATGAACGGAAATTTTGTGTTCAAACACGCAGTTACACGATTCAGTGAGGTCATTTTTGAAGCATTGATGACCAATGGGTACAAGCCAGAAGACATAGATATGCTCATACCACATCAGGCCAATTTGAGAATTAGTCAATTCATCCAAAAACAGTTAAAGCTTGGGGATGATAATGTGTATAACAACATCATGCGGTATGGCAACACGACCGCTGCCTCCATCCCAATCGCTTTGAGTGAAGCCCATCAGGAAGGAAAGATCAAAAGTGGCGATTTGGTCTGCCTGGCAGCTTTTGGCAGTGGGTTCACATGGGCATCAGCTTTAATCCGCTGGTGATGAAACCTACTGATGAGGAATTGGCAATATTGACTGATGTAAGGTTCTTAAGATTAAAGAATGAACTGTCGGAAAAAATCATCCGATACCTGGCACAAATCGAGAGAAGTTTACATAAGGAAGTTCAACAAGCTCATTTTCATTTTCCCGAGGGTACATTTTTAAAAGCTGGAAAAATATCAAAGGGGGAGCAATACAAAGAACTCCCCTACTTTATATTGGATTACCCCAGGTTATTCACTCAGAAAGAAGTCTTTGCTTTTCGGACCATGCTATGGTGGGGCCACCATTTCAGTGCCACTTTGCATCTTCATGGTGAAATCCTGACAAGTCATAAAGAACAAATTGTAAAAAAATTAGCAGAAGATAAAGGACTCTATTTCTGCATTAATGAATCTCCATGGGAGTATCATTATGACCCGGATAACTATTTACTAATCAATGATTTAGAGGAAAGAGACTTAATACGTCAAATTGAGCAAAATGGATTTATTAAAATCAGTAGTTTTATACCGTTAACAGCTTGGAGTAAATTTTCTTCTTTCACAATAGAGAGTTTTGCCCGATTTTTGAAGTGCCTTAAAGCCATATGAGAAAACTTTATTTTTCAATACTTATCCTATTCCTTTCATCTTACCTGCAGGCACAGCATCAAAGTGTCAAACTGGACGAATTATTGTTTAGTGCAGACACCATGGACGATGGTGGTTATGTCACCAAATACAACAATGGTAATGTGGCTTTTATTGGTGAGGTGAAGGACGGTAAAAAGGAAGGAACGTGGAAATACTATTATGACAATGGAGTTTTGAGTGAGCTTGTATTTTACAGCAATGGCAAGAAGGATGGTATTGCCAGAAAAGTTGACAAGTGGGGCTATCAAATCAATGAAAGCTATTACAAAAATGGGGTTCTCAATGGACCGTACAAGGAATTTTATGAGACAGGAGAAACAGCACTCGTCGGATCATACAAGAATGGGCTGAAAGATAGTATTTGGGTGGAATTTTCAGCAGATGGCAATGTTAATTTTGTGAAGAAATATGAATTGGGAAATCCCGATGGAGAATGGAAATATTACTACAATTTCGGACGCCTCAGGGCTGTAGAAAACTACAAGAATGGTGTTGAAAATGGCACCTGGACAATGTATTATCCAAATAAGAAAATCGAGAAAGCATTCAATTTTAAAAATGGCCAACTAAGTGGAAGCTATAAAGAATTTTATGAAAACGGTGAGAAGAGTGTTGAAGGCAACTATCTCCTTGGTTTAAAAACCGGTAAATGGCTCAACTTCTACGAGAACGGCAATTTGTTTGCCATTGGAGATTATGATGCGGACCAGAAGAGTGGCCTGTGGAAGTACTTTAAACCTAGTGGTGCCCTGGATTATGAAGGTCAATTCAAAAATGGATTAAGGGAAGATCAATGGATATTTTACTATAACTCGGGCCAACCGATGATGATTGGTAGCTACATTCTTGACGAGAAAGATGGACTTTGGGGGCTGTTTTATGAAAATGAACAATTAAAATCGGAACAGGTCTGGAGTATTGGAAAGCTAATGGAGATAAGTCCATACTACACCTCTCAAGGCGAAGAACTGGCTGCTGGATCACTTAAAAATGGTAATGGTAGTGTCTATATTTATTATGATGATGGTACGATCCTTTCTAATGAGATCTATCGCAATGGCCTTCTAAATGGTGAAGCTAAATACTATTATGAAAACGGCACTATTCAGGAGCAGGGCAACTATATTAATGGGCTAAGAACAGGAACCTGGCAACAGTACCATGACAATGGGCGAATTGCAGCGGAAGGCACCTACGTAGCAGGAGAAATGAACGGAACATGGAAAATTTACAATAGCCGTGGCAAGCCCCTTAAAACAGAAGAATACTAATTCTCTGCAAGATCATCCATAGCCTTGATAACCTCTGCCGGATGGCTCCATGGAATGAAGTGATTCACCTCATTTAAATATCTGATATCAATTAATGTGTCCCTGATCATGCGCCTGGCAAACTCTGCATTCTCCTTCGGCACCAAGTCATCCTCAGTTCCCTGGATCACCACAGTAGGTACGCTTATCTTTTTCCACATAGGTAACATTAGACGCAGTTCCTCTTTAAGAGGCAAAATCTCTTCATTGCTAACCCAAAAATCCTGAGGAGTAAACCACCCACCTACCCTGGTGTCAATCCATGTACGATACCATTCATAGCGTTCCATTGCAGGATATATAGATGGTGCGATCAAAATCATACTTTGAACCTGATCCGGAAAATCCATAGCCACCCTGGCTGCCACAGGTCCACCAAGGGAATGACCTATCCAAACTTTGTTTTCATGGGGGAATTGCTCAATCACAGCATTCATTTGACGAGCCTGCTCTTCTAAGCTCGCTACTGGTCTGCCGGGATCAGACTTACCAAACCCAGGCCGATCAATTGAAACCATATCATATAACTTCAACAAAGAATCATTTTTCATATAATCCATAAAGGCGCTCCACGAACCTGGAGATCCATGAATAAATACAGCCAGGTTCTTACGGCCAGATTCGACATACACATAATGGATATGATTGGAATCAATGGAAATGGTCTCCGAAACAGGCTGATTCAGCTTTCCTTCAAATGCTTTGATCATTTCCTCCTCTGAAATGCTGAAATCGATACAACTACTCAGCAAGAGCAGGCAAATAACCAAAATCTGTTGTTTCATTCTAAGCGATACGACTCGCCAGTTATTTTGGTTTTATATTTCAGGTAAAACAGTCGCAATGGTTATCAACCTCATTTCATCTCCCAGAAATATATCAACGGCACTCATGTAT
Source organism: Marinoscillum sp. (assembly GCA_040218045.1). Classification (GTDB taxonomy): domain Bacteria; phylum Bacteroidota; class Bacteroidia; order Cytophagales; family Cyclobacteriaceae; genus Marinoscillum. The sequence continues at coordinate 79,502 of JAVJQA010000053.1, read as the reverse complement.
TCTTTTGCGAATAGAGCAGATACCAAAGTAATGGACGAGCCTTTTTATGCTTATTATCTAAATCTTACTGGAGCGGACCATCCAGGTAAAGCCGAAATCATAGCTAGCCAGCCAACGTCTGTAGAAGGTGTGATCAAGTGGATATCTGAAATGGAGAGTAAGCATGAGATTGTATTTATAAAGAACATGGCACATCATTTGATCCAAATGGACACGGGATTTCTTTCAAATTACAAGAATGCTTTTCTTATTCGACATCCCAAACAATTGATTAGCTCATTTTCCAAAGTCATTGAAACTCCAAAAATGTCTGACATAGGCATAGAAAGACAACAAGAACTCTTCACGATCCTTGGGGGCAAGTCACCCGTCCTGGACTCAAATGAAGTACTCAAAAATCCATCTCGGGTGTTGAGCCACTTCTGTGCAAGCTTAAGCATACCCTTTGACCTTGATATGCTTGCGTGGCCTGCAGGGCCAATTAAAGAAGACGGCATTTGGGCTAAGTACTGGTATGACAATGTACACGCCTCCAGTGGGTTCAGTAAAAAAACCACCAAGGAGACGAGCTTCCCCGATCATTGCCAGGAGTTATATAAACAATCCCTACCCTATTTTGAGCAAATGTTTGCTAAAGCAATAAAAGCCACAAATTAAGATTTACTAACACATTCTTCTTGATTTCTTAATCCTCTCTGCATTGTGTAAGGGCTGCCCGTTTCTAGTTTCGTGAAAATTTTAACCAACTCATGAAACCATCTATAGCAATCCTATTTTTTATCGTTTCCTCGTATGGCTGTAAGCACCAAAACACCAACAGTTCTTACGTTTTGCGCATGAAGGGCAGTGAGTCCATGTTTGAGACCTTCTCAGAACTAAAAAACGCATTTGAAAAGAGACAAGACTCAGTAAAAATCACCCTGGAAGGCGGAGGAAGCCGAACAGGTTTGATGGCGATTAAAAATGGTGAAGCAGAAATAGGCTTGTCTTCATTTGCCTTTGACCTCACTGAAACGCTCGGGTCTGATCACAATATCCTGGAAGAAATCGTGGCATACGATGCTATTGTGCTTATTACCAACAAAAGTAACCCCATCGACTCACTCAGCTATCAAAATGTAAGTGACATATATACGGGCGCTATATATGATTGGAATCAACTTGGAGGAAATACAGGCTTGATTGCACCAATCATCAGAGATGAAAACTCAGGAACCCAGCGGTTTTTCACTGAGTATTTCAATATAAATCAGATAGCACGCACTGCTGAAATCTCTGAAGACAATGCTCAAATTGTTTCTAAGGTCAATGGTAATATCAACGGAGTTGGGTTTATTGGTTTTGCTTACTTTACTGAAAGTGTCAACAACCTAAAGCTTCCTGTGGACAGTATTGCTCCCACCTTTGTAGCACCGACACATAGAAACCTGGAGAACGACAAGTATCCACTTAAGCGAGGTTTGAGGATTTACTATCAAAGATCTGAAAACCCGGCCATTGAAGCATTCCTGAACTTCCTCACAACGGATGAAGCACATTCCATCATTGAATCCTATGGTTTAATTGCTATTTAGCTGAAAAATCTCATCGCTTTGAGAAGAAATTGCCACGGCAATCTTGGAATCGGCTGTTCCATAATATAAAAACCATTGACCTTTGTACCTGCTAAGTCCCTCCAGGAAACATACATTGTTGACCTGACCCGTGATCTCATAGGGTTTATCAGGTACAAAGAAATATTCTGCTGACCGATTAATGATAGCAGCAGGATTGGCCCTGTCGAACAGCACTTGTCCTGCTGCATAAGTACCATCCGGCAAATTCACATCACCTTTAGAAAGTCGATTTCGACTATTGTAAATCAATAAGATCCCATCTTCGGTGATCAGGGCCGGAGGCCCTGGTTCTACCAAATCACTGTCAAACTTTCCATTCCTGGGACTCAGGACTTTGATCCATTTACCAGATTCATCTTTTACTGGGTTCCATTTGATTAAATCCCTTGATTTAGCAATGAACAAATCAGTGTCCCCGAAATACATCCAATAATACCCATCAATTTTAAAAGCAATCATGCGATCTCCTTCGAGTTTGGTGACAATGGATCCTGACTTTGACCATTGATTGACATCATTTTCATCTGAAAATACAGGGCCATGTTTATCCCAATTCCTTAGATCTTTTGATGATGCGACAAGAAGTCTGGCCAGATTGCCATCATACCCCGTATAAGTCATGATGTAGATACCATCCGGAGATTCAACTATCCGGGGATCCTCAGCTCCGCCCTCCCATTCATACTGTTTTACACTATCCTCCCGGGGATAAAACACCGGTTTGGGAAATCGCTTAAACATCTTCCCATCCAAGGAGTATGCAAGCCCTACTCTTGAGGTACCGTTGTATTTTCCCACAAAATCCTCCGCTCGATATAACAAGAATAAAGTATCGTTCTTTACAACAGATGCAGGGTTAAAAACATCTTTTCCTTCCCATTTGACTGTATCCAAAGTAATGGGATCAATAAACAACGTTGTGGTATCTGGAGTTAATATTGGATTCACATCATCTGGTTTATTAAAACCTAGAAGTTCCCAGTGGGATTCTCGTTTTCCTGACTGCTCACAAGACGTTAATAGTCCAATTAAAACCAGCAATTGTGGGATATTTCTCATAATTTGGGGTTGTTTATAACCCGTAATCTACGAAAAGTAATGCTGCAAAAATTCAACTCCAGAAATGAAAATATTAAGGTTTGGGTAGGAGATCAACTCTTACCCCGAGCTGAAGCCAAAGTATCTGTCTTTGATTCGTCTGTACAGGGTGGTGATGCCATCTGGGAAGGCCTGAGGGTGTATAAGGAAGGAGTATTTTGTCTGGATAAACATCTTACAAGGATGGCTGAATCAGCTCAGGCCCTGGCATTTGTGGATGTGCCGTCTTTTTCTGAAATCAAACAAGCGATCAAATCAACACTGGAAGCCAATGCCATGACTGAGGATACCCACATCCGGCTAACCTTGACCCGCGGTGAGAAAGTAACATCAGGCATGGATCCAAGGCTCAATCAAAAAGGGTCTTGTCTGATAGTCCTTGCTGAGTGGAAACCCCTGGTTTATGACAATGAGAACGGTATCAAAGTGATTACAAGTACGCAAAGGAGGAATAATCCTCAGTACCTTGATAGCAAGATTCATCACGCAAACCTTCTGAATAACATCCTGGCCAAGATTCAGGCAAACTTCGCAAACGTTGATGCTGCAATCATGCTGGATCATCACGGTTTTGTAGCCGAACTAAATGACACCAACATGTTTATGGTCAAAAACGGGGTACTATTTACTCCATTCGCCGATGCATGTTTGCATGGTATCACTCGTGGACTTGTGTTGGACCTTGCGAAAAACATGAATATTGAGGCGTTTGAGAAAAACCTCTCGCTGGTTGAATTTTATAATGCCGATGAAATTTTTGCCACTGGCACAATGGGTGAGCTCACGCCAATCAATGAGATTGATGGCAGGAAAATAGAAAACAAATCAGGGATCAGCCTGAGAAGTCAGCTACAGGCTGAATTCGCAAAACTGATCCCTGATTTATGTGAGAAACTGTAATCTTCTAGATGTTCGGAGACCAAACGCTATAGCTGTTTGGAGGACACTGGATTTTCACCCAACCTCCACCCTGTGTGGTTGGGTACCAGCCCGAGTGTCCGGTAAAATCTTTTATCTGGGTACTGTTCCAATTGGTTGGTACCCATCGCTCTACCCAGCTTGATGAATTGTTGAGGTAAACAATCAAACCAGGATTGCCTCCATAGCCATTTCTTCTAGCGATATATTCATCATTATCGGTATAGAGAATACTGGTGTTACCTGTGGCTTTTTGATTGTGGATCCATATCAAGTTGTTGAGTTTGTTTTTATCAAGCCACACTTCGTAATCCCTATAAAAGATACACGGATATCCTTCATGGGTTAATATGTAAGCATAAGCCAACATTTTATTGTAAATCTCATCAGTATCGTGATTGGTCACGAAGGTCACAGCCCGGTATGAATTTCGCTTCCACATCATATCCTCATTCAGCACATTAAGGTTCCCTCCATCAAAAGCATCGTTCATTTTGTAATAGGCTGCAAAGTCAAAAACAGAACTATTCGCTTCATTGGCCCACCAGTTTAGATAATTCACATCAGCATCCCAAAGTTCTCCAACTGAGAAACCGCCCACTTTACTGTTCCAGGTATTGACCACCCATGGAGCGAATCCTTTGACAAAGTCAAATCTCCAGCCATCAAAACCCATGGTGTTTTTATAGTACTTTGCTACGGCATCAGACCTATTCCACAACCAGTCCTGGACATGTGGTACCTCATGGCACATATCGGCAAATCCACCAAAAATGCCTTCATCACTTGAATGCACCCAATTGGGGTGAAAATCATGCTGCGACCTGGGAAACTTACCGGAAGCCACACCTGTGTAATCAGTGTAAGTATTTCCGCCAGTATACTGGTTTGCCTCTGAAGCACCACCACTGTTGTGGTTGAGTACAATATCAGCATAGACCTCCATGTTTTGGACATGCGCTGCGGTGATGAGCGACTGTAGTTCTGTCTTGGAGCCAAACCTGGTCTCCACCGTGCCATTCTGGTTATAATTACCAAAATCATAATAATCAGTGGGATCGTATCCCATGGAGTAAGGACCATTTTGAGCTTTGGAAACTGGAGGCAGCCAAATAGCTCCAATTCCCGCATTGGCCCAGGCAGCAGTCTTACCTTGTACGGTTTGCCACCAGGTACCTCCTGCTGGCACATCCCAGTAGAAACCTTGCATCATTACACCACCTCCGGGGCCAGCGGCAAAAGCTGCATTGGGCACCTCTGGCTGTGTAGAAAAAGGTCTGCCATCGTGTGTGGTCACATCCACTACGTCAATTTCTCGCTGTGCATCTGCCAGCTCATTTTCAGGTTCGTCCTGCTGACATGATGAGAAGGCTAAAACCATTGTGCATAGTAAAAGGCTTTTTAGCCAATTGAATCTGTCATTTAATTGTGTGTTCTTCATTGTTGAATTAGGATTTAATATTTAAAAAACATTAACATCAAAATGGGGATGAAATGAGGACGGTCAAACCTTGACCAGCCAATTATCTCAAGATGATTTTGTGGGTAAACTCCGCTTCGTCTACAAACAACCGAACGAAGTACATCGCTTCAGAAGGCGGCAACTGACTGGCCTGAAAACGGATCTGGTGCTGGCCTTCAGCCAAATGATTTACAAAGAGTCGGACACTCTGACCTGAAGTATTGTAAACCTCTAGTTTCACATTGGCCGCTTCATTTAGTGAAAACTGAACGCTTGCCTGATCGAAAAATGGATTCGGGTAAATAGTAAGGGATTGCTTGTCAAATCCCGCTATCCGACTACCACTGCCTGACCAGCTTCCGTTAGACCAGTAGGATTCAGGGCCACAGGTGTATAAATCAGCTGTTTGACCAGACCCACTGTAGCTGAAGATCACGTTAGAACATTCAGAGTTGATTGTTATGGAATTCCATCCATTGCCAGCAGAGGTCATCGCTGTACCTGGCCACCCTCCGAGCATTGGGTTTTGATTGTTGTCCCATGCATAGCAGTGCGTATAATTTTGTGCATATACCGTGAGGTTGCTACCGCCACTTGTAGGGTCTGACGCATACCAAGAGCCATTGTAGTAATATGGTGTGTCATCACAGGTGTTTAAATCAGCTGTCTGCGCACTGCCATTGTAGCTAAATATGACATTGGCACACTCGTCCTGAATGGTGATTTCACTCCAGCCTCCAGCCCCTGAAGTCATTGCAGTACCGGGCCATCCTCCTAAAAGTGGATTCTGATTGTCATCCCAAGCATAAGCATGGGTATAACCCTGAGCATAAACGGTCATGGATCCTCCTGCTGTGGTGCCGGATGCAGCCCACATGGCATAATTATTTCCTGAGGCAACAAGATCCCAGCTTCCACCCATTCCTTCGGTAGCAGGATCTCCCCAGTTGGTATATCCCATTTTCAAATAAACAGCGTGATTGTCTCCTTCGATTGAGGCAACATATAAACCATTCTCACTTCTATGAATCGTAACAGGGCTTTGGCTGTGAATGCCCGCATCTTTTCGAACAGCTATAAGCGCTTTGATTTCATTGGTTACTGAAGATCCCCATTCATAGAGATGTGGCCAATAAATACAAGGCACCCCGGGATGGCTCAGCAGATAAGCATAAGCCTGACCTACATTAGAGCCATTGAGTACATTGTTGCCCGGATCATAATCCGGAGTATCGTGGTTTTCAATAAAAGTGGTGTAGTGCTGTGGATCCCAGCCAATCCCTCCGGCCGGAGCACCCTGATAAGATAAGTAGGAGTAATTATTATCCTTTATTGCTCCTTTTAATGTATAGTAAGTTGAAAAATCAAAGGCCGTAGACCCAGTGGCATCCACCCAATCCTGAACCACCTGCTTATCCTGATTCCAGTTTTCTCCAACAGAAAAGGTCGGGTTGGTGTGTCCATTGTATACAGTGAAATAGTACTCATCAAAACCATGAACGAAATCATATCGCCAACCATCATAGCCCAGGTTCTTCAGGTTATCCAAAAAAGCCTTAATGTCATTTTGCACAAATGTCTGGGTATGGTCTACGTCACGAGCCGCGGCATAAGGTGTACCTGTGTCATTATTTCCCCGCAGACCGATGGAGCTATATCCCGGTTCATTCCAAACTTCGTCACCTGCTGTGATGGCATTGGTACCCCAGGTTGGATTGGTAAAGTCTACCCAATTGGTTGAACCAACCCGGTGATTTACTACGATATCTGCAATGGCTTCAATGCCAAGATTATCCAGTGTGTTAAGCAAACTCTGATGTTCTGCCAGCGTGCCGTAATTATTGGCGAAGTTGTTGAGCTCTCGCGGCAGGTAACCTTCCAGAGATCCTGCATTACTGGGCGGTGGGAGCCAGATCATATCAATACCTGCCGCTTGCATGTCGCTGGCCTTGTCTTCTACTTCTTCATACCAGTCTTCAGTAAAATCATGCGATGATTCCCAATAAAATCCTTGGAGAAGGACTCTACTATCATTGGTTACCTGAGCTGACAGCAGTCCTGCGAAAAGAATAGCCAACAGGGTGAGTAATGTATTTTTCATATCAAATTTGGTATTTAGGTTTCTATAAATATTTTGAAATCTGAATTTCTACCTATTTAAACCCTCATTCGCCTCATTTTATAAATTGATACTTTTAAAATAAGCAGATCATAGTATTGAAAATATGACAGTTAGTATCTTATATTTTCATTCTGAATTATAAAATTCATAATACCTTAGAGAAGCGGTGAATCAAAAGGTAATGCTTTGTCTTATTTTCTGTTGCTGTGCAACAGCGTCAGGTTTATCTATGGGCAAGACTGCTCATGAGACTAAATTCATTATAGACAAAGTTCCTTCTAACACCCCACATGATGCCTCATTCTACCTCGCCACAGATTTTGACGGTTGGTTACCAGATTTAGAAAAAAGAAAATTCACTCGCGAAGGTTCGAGTTATACACTCACCATTCAGCACCAGAAGGATACCGTTGGATTTAAGGTGACTAGAGGTAGCTGGGATGCAGTGGAAGCTCGTCAGAATGGAAGAGCCCTACCCAACAGATTCAGAATCATCACATCAGCTCAGTCCGAGGTACATATTACAGTTGAAGCCTGGGAAGACATTTCCATTGGCTCCTATACAGTATATATGTTCTTTTTGTTGATCATGGCTATCCAGGGTTTTCTGCTCATTATTGCCATCAATACCATCAGAAATAAAAACAGACGTGCCAATACAATACTTTCTATCCTGTTACTGTTAATTACCATTTCACTGCTGGGTCGGGCGTCCACATTTGATCCGGATATATTCACCTGGCAACCAAAACTCATTTTTATTCCAGAACTAATTCTGTTTACCTACGGTCCAATTTTTTACCTCTACATTCATAAGCTCCTGGTGGTGGACCGGGAAAAAACAATCTGGTATCACTTCATCCCTGCTGTGATTCAGATGTGTCTTTATCTTCCTTACCTTTTGATGGAAGAGCAAACCCTGATTTACAGGATTATAGACAAGGAATTGTTCTATTATTTTTCAATCACCGGGCTAATTGCCCTGGGTTTCAATGCATTTTACTGGTTTATCTGCCGAAGATTGATTCTGGATTACACCTCGGAAGAAAACCTAACTGAGAAACAACGTAAATACACAAACTTTCTTCACGGGGTATTAGGAATCAAGGCTATTTATCTCATGATCTGGCTGAGTGTAGTACTTATCTACATTACTGGAAGAACTGTTGGCGAGGACTATCTGTTTATCTCTGAAAATTTGATCGATGTGTTATGGCTGCTGTTTTCACTCATCATCTTTGCCCTGGCATTCTATGCTGTAAAGCACCCCGAGGTACTGAGAGAATCAAAAAAGTACAAAGACCACCAGCTTAAAAAAGATGAGGTAACCCATATAAAAACCAGACTTTTAGAAATCCTGGAAAAAGACGCTATTTTTCTGAATGCTGATCTTACCCTGGAATCCGCAGCGCATAAAATCCCCACTGCTTCTCATACGCTTTCCAGGGTGATCAATGAGAATTTTGATCAAAATTTCACTGAATTGATCAATACTTATCGAGTCAATGAATTTGTAACCAGAGTCAATAATTCACCTAATGGTTCCTTTTTAGAAATCGCCTTTGATGTTGGGTTTAATTCCAAGCCCACCTTTAACCGTGCCTTTAAAAAGATTAAGGGATGTACCCCAAGAGAATATTTTAAGAAGCACTAAAGACGTTGAATTTTCACAACGCTTAAGTCGTAACTTTCCCCACAACCATTAGCACTTATTAAGTGTCTTAATCTGAAATTAACTTTCATTGGTGAAGTCATTCGTTTGTCTTTTAATCCTAAGTGCTTTGCACACCCTGAGCTATGGACAAACAGTCTATAGCGGGCATGTTTATGACGTAGCTACACAACAGCCAATCCAGGGTGCGGAAATCAACTGGGTGAACAACGGACAAACTACTCCAACCAATTTCGCTGGTGATTTCATGCTCAAATCCGGAGCAAACGAACTCTTAGATTATCAATTTTTTCACAATGCCATTTTTTGGAAAGAGTCGGCAAACACAGAAGTTAGAATTACCTCTCTTGATGGAAGATCGATACTAAAGGTGAAAGTATTCGGCACGGATTACCTCATTCCCCCACTCAGAAAAGGCATGTACGTTCTCTCTCTGCATCAGGGCAACTCTACCCGATCTTACAAAATCATGTCAGACGCCAGTGAAACCATTAAAGTGGACAAGCGAGGAATCTTTCACTTCCAGCCCACAGGAACCTCCTCATTTGACACACTCATTGTTCATAAAGAGGGGTATTATGATCGTGAAATTGTTACACCATCTCGCTCTCAAAAATTACAGATCGCTATGCTCAGCGGTGATTATCAAAACCTCAAATACTTTGGTGAACTCATCTCACCTCTTGCGTTTGAAGCCATTAGTAACAAACCTTCCCGATCAAACCTGGGTGATGTGCAGGAAGTGAAAATTATTTATGATCGTAACACAAGTAAGATCTACTATATGAATAGCAAGAGGTACGAGTTGCATTATACTTTTTCCTCTGAAGTGCTGGGGTATGACAAAGGACATGGACTATTTAATCTCACTCAGTATCGGGAAAATCCGGAACGGTATCTCTACATGGGCAGCATCCACTATTATAAAGGAATAAATACTTATGTACTCCAGTTTGTAAGTGCCATAGAAATGAGCTGTGCGCAAATAGAAGAACTTTATGGAAAAATTATTCAGACGTCATTTTTAACGAGAGAAAACTTCAAGTTCTACCCTAATAAGACCGAGTGGGAAAACTGCCTCACGGTACCTCTGGTTACTTCGGAGGAGCTTCATGCTGGTCAGCTTTATCAAGGATTGAATCTGGCTGCTAACTATGGATACATCAAGAAAGTGAGCAGCACTCAGATCCCAACTACCTATTTAAGTCGCAGAGATATAGTGGTGACCGATGGAGTGCCCAATGACTTGCCCGTGGTTGCGGGTATTATCACTTCAGAACTCCAGACCCCATTAAGTCATATTAATGTATTGAGTCACAGCAGAAATACACCCAACATGGCATTGCGTGGAGCCTGGGATAATGAAACATTGAATTCATTGGAAGGGCAATTAGTATACCTGCAGGTAAAAGGAGATGCTTATGAACTAAGAACCGCCGCACTTCATGAAGCAACTGAGTTTTGGGCAACCAGAGAACCACAGGACACAGTATTCTTAGATAAGAATACGATATATAATGAGCTTATTGATTTGCAAAATGCAGATTACACTTTTGTAAACAGGATTGGTGGAAAAGCTGCTAACTTTTCGGAGTTACTAAACATAACCGGACCTGCTATTCCAACACCAGAGGGAGCCTTTGCGATCCCATTTCACTTTTACGATGCGCATGTCAAAAAGTATGGGATTGACATTTGGATTGAATCCCTCCTTTTGGACCATCAGTTTCAGGCCAATGCCGCCTACAGACAGCAGTTGCTGGAACAGGTAAGGGATAGTATCATTAATTCACCTTTGGACCCTCAGTTGGTCTCTCTGGTGAATTCTAAAATCAACTTCTTTGCTGAGTTTGAGGCCATCAGGTTTCGCTCGTCTACTAATGCTGAAGACCTTGAGGACTTTTCAGGTGCCGGGTTGTATGATTCCTACTCTGCTAAAAACGGGCATAAGACCAAGACGATCGAAAACGCAATAAGAAAAGTCTGGGCAAGCCTATGGAACTGGAGAGCCTATGAGGAACGGAGCTATTTCAAAATAGATCATTTATCCTGTGCTATGGGTATTCTTGTCCATCGTTCTTTTCCTGATGAGGATGCGAATGGAGTCCTGGTTACCAAAAATCTCTACAACTTCAACCCCGGTTTCACTATAAGTGTACAGTACAAGGAACACAGTATCGTGTTTCCAGAACCAGGCGTACTACATGATCAAATGATCCTCTTTACATGGTCAGTAGATCCCTCTGAGGAATTTATGCTGGAATATTTGAGCCATTCCAATGTTGCTCAGTTGAAAGGTAAGCGGGTTATGACTGACTCAGAAATATTTCAACTAGGTCGATACGCAAAAGCAACTAAAAGACACTTTTATTACAATGTCCCTCACAATTGTGACTGCACTTACGATGATTTTGGGGTAGACATTGAATTTAAGGTAGACTCGGATGTGAGTCCGAGAAAGATTTACATCAAACAAGCCAGACTTTACAAATAAGATTAAAATGAAAAAAGCACTTTGGGTTCTCTTGGTAATGATCATGGTAGGAATTTTACCATTTGCCTGCGATTTTGGATCACGTACTAATTATGCGTCTTCCTTTACTATTGACAGCCTGAGCCTGTTTTCAGGTCAGATAATTAACGCGACAAGTAATCCTTATGTAGAGCCGGTAGATTTTGAAACAAAAACTGACACCCTGAGTCATTCCATGCTAGGATTTGAAATCAAAATTGCCAATGTCAGCTACACCCATACTGATTATGGGAATAATTCGAGCTTATTTAATTCTGCATTTGCCGATCCTGAACCTCCAAAGAGTGAAGAAACCATCACACTTATATCCATCTATTCTGATCAGCCTTTATCCACTTCCACCATGAATTTTGAAGCAGGTGATAATCTGGTCAATATTTTTGAAGGACATAGAGGGTACGAATGGGCAACCATTCATAAAATGCTGGAGAACTTTGACCACTGGTATGATTATGAGTCCATAGTTCTGCGATTCAGTGAGTATCCAACACACATCCTTAGCCAGCATTTTACCATTAAGATCACCATGAGTGATGGCAGGATTTTCGAACTTTTAAGTGACAAAATAATCACGAAGTAATGAACAAAGTAGTAATCATATTTGCTGTAGTATTTTGCTATTTCATATGTACTATTTCTTGTATAGAAACCGGATGTTACACACAACAGATTGATAGCCTGGAAGTACTTACTGGTCAATTCATTGAGAGAAATGGTTCTACCTTTCTAAGTCCAACACCGGGCATTTTCACTGCGGATCTCGGATTTATAATAAGACCATCGGCATCACATTACTCATGTGAGGGTATTCCCCTTTCGGCGTTTCCACTAATCAATCATGCCTATGCTGATGAGCCAACCACTAAATTCACGCCATTGATCGACCTGATCACAATCACTTCAGGAGACAGCTTAACGATTAATGGCAAAGTATTTCCTCCGGCAACAAATTTATCAAGTGTTTTTGAAGCCAGACAGTATTCGTTTTTCGAGGATTTAGGTAAGTTTCTACAAAACTCCATTAGACTTAGCCAGCATGATCAAATCGAATTGCGTTTCTCCCAAATCCCTGATCACCCATTGAATCACAACTTCCTATTTGAAGTGATCATGAGTGATGGGGTGATTTTCCACCTTGAGAGTGTTACTGTAAAAACAAGATAAATATCGCCAGAAAGAAAAGCTGCATCACATAAATTCGCATTATGCTTTATTTCTATCAGCCTGAAATCTCCAATGGCATCCATCAACTTGTGGATGAAGAACACCAACATTGCACAAAAGTGCTGAGAAAAGGTGCTGGTGATGAAATTGGTATTTTTGATGGGATAGGAGGTAAGTACAAGGTCTGCTTGACCGAGGTGACTAAGAAACAATCTACTTTCGAAATCATCCAGTCAGAGCAAATCCCAGCCAAAACGTTTTACAATCACATAGGCATTGCCCCTACCAAAAATACGGAACGCATTGAATGGTTTGTGGAGAAGGCCTGTGAACTTGGTGTCGATGAGATTTCGTTTATACTTACCAGCAATTGTGAGCGCAATAAGCTTAGAATTGATCGTCTGGAAAAGAAAGCCGTAAGTGCTCTCAAGCAATCAAAAAGTGGTTATTTGACTAAAATCAATGAATTGACAAAGTTTAAAGACTTCATAGTTAATTCTCCAGATCAGAAAAAGTACATTGCCGTGGTTGAGGACAATTTGCCGTACCTAGGCGCTATCCTCAAAGCAAATACGAATACATGCATTCTTATAGGGCCAGAGGGAGATTTCAGCCCCGACGAAGTACAGATGGCAGTGGGTCAGGGTTTTGTAAAAACAAGCCTGGGAAAAAGCACACTCCGAACAGAAACTGCTGGAATTGTAGCTGCAAATTTCGTCAACCTCATGAACCTGTACTAGTCTTGAGAGTAGACTGACCTAATCGTGTCTTCCTGATAGACATATACAACCTGAAATGAGGGTTGGCCAAAAGTGACAAAATCGAAATAAGGAACTGAGCCTCCTGATATAATTACTTCTTCCTGATACCGCCCTCGCTCACCTTCGGGTATAATCAGGTTGCCAAAAAATATTGTATCCGCATCCAGACAATCCTCGAGAGGCTGAATGAAGTCCAATCGGAGATTTGAATCAACTTTAGTAAATTGAAAGAATGTAGTGTCAGCGCATTCAGACAGGTTAGCTAGCAGACCATTCACTCTTTGGCTCCTAAGTCTCCATAACTTTGACGTCTCTGGCTTTCCATGAAGGATCGCCTCAACCTGACGCGCTAATAACTCAAGCTGTGTATCTACCAAATAAGCCTCATACCGAATTCCTGACCTTACATAGTCTACCGACAATAAAGTGGAAGTGATATCTCTCACATTCATCGAATTGATTCTGCCATTGGTTTGTTCATAAAGCAGTGAATCAGAAAAATCATCTTCGCCTGAAGCAGAGAAACTCCCAAAGGAAGTGGTATCATAAAAAACACATTCAGCATCATACGCCAGCTGATAAGCCGAAATAGAATCAGCATCTATCACTTCAAATGACCACCAAATGGAATCACCACAACTTTCAAATGGCTGAACCTCTCCGTCGACTCTAAAATCTCGCATCTCCCAGTACTTCTGAGCCCCATTAGTAAGGAGATATTCTACCTGGTAAGGCCTTAACCCGGATGGATAATAATTGCCTTCTTCACAACTGACCATGAAGAGCACTATAGATGTGAAGAAGACGAGTTCCTTTCTCATTTAGCTACCAAATTTACCTTTTAGCATGGCCAATTTAGCCTGCAAATCACCCTCCGGTTCTTTTTCTTGCCTGCTACTGTTGCTCTTGCTCTTATTCTGCTTAGGAGCTGGTTTACCAAAAGGGTCAGATTTCATGGACAATGAAATTCGTTTTCTCGGCACATCTACCTCCAATACTGTTACATTTACCTGTTGCTGAAGTTTTACCGCCGCAGCAGGGTCTGAGACAAAGCTATCAGACAAATGACTGATGTGCACCAAACCGTCCTGATGAACACCTATATCCACAAACGCCCCAAACTTGGTTATGTTGGTCACAATACCCGGAAGTTTCATCCCGATGGTCAAATCTTTCATTTCATGTACATGATCGGCAAAAGAAAAAGCCTCAAACTGCTCTCTTGGATCTCTCCCGGGCTTGGCCAATTCATCTAAAATATCCTTCAAGGTAGGCAACCCTAACCCCTCTGTTACATATTTTTTCAGATCAATCCTGCTCCTAAGGCTACTGTCTTTTACCAGGTCACTTACGGTACATCCGAGATCTTTTGCCATGGTGTTGACTGTTTCATAGCGCTCAGGGTGTACCGCACTTTCGTCCAGCAAATTAGCCGCTCCTTTGATTCTAAGGAATCCAGCAGCCTGCTCAAATGCCTTATCTCCTAGTCTTGGAATAGATCTGAGCTCATCTCTACTTCTGAACGCTCCATTCTCATTTCTATACTTCACGATGTTCTCAGCCAGCTGTGGTCCAAGCCCGGACACATAGGTCAAAAGCTGTTTACTTGCTGTGTTAAGTTCCACTCCCACACCGTTCACACAACTCATCACCACGTCATCCAATGAATGCTTAAGTTCATTCTGATCCACATCATGCTGGTACTGGCCCACCCCAATGGATTTGGCATCAATTTTAACAAGCTCAGCCAATGGATCCATCATTCGTCGCCCAATCGAAACAGCACCACGTACGGTCACATCATATTCCTTAAACTCCTCTCTAGCCACTTCTGAAGCTGAGTAGATAGATGCTCCACTCTCATTCACCATCGCAATGAGGATATTCTTTGGTAAACCCAGGCTTTTCACAAACTGCTCAGTTTCACGACTTGCAGTACCATTACCAATTGCAATAGCCTCTATGTTATGTTTTTGGCATAAAGCCATAACCACCGCTCCGGACGTATGAAGATCCTTTCGAGGTTCATTCGGGTAAATGGCCGTATGCTCCAAGAGTTTTCCCTGACGATCCAGGCAAACCACTTTACATCCAGTCCTAAACCCGGGATCAAGGGCGAGTACAGCTTTTTGACCCAATGGAGCCGCCATTAGCAACTGCTTTAGGTTTTCAGCAAATACTGTAATCGCTTCCAGATCTGCGGCTTTTTTACTTTCCAATCTCGCTTCAGTCTCAATACTTGGTTTGATCAACCGCTTGTAAGAGTCTTTCAAGGCAACCTCAACGTGCTCGGATGAGGCATTATGTGAAGTAACGAATTGCCTTCTCAAGGTGTCAAAAGCCATGTCTTCCGGCACCGATGTATCCATAGTCAGGATTCCTTCGCGCTCTCCACGCCGAATTGCCAACAGTCTGTGAGAAGGTATTTCTTTTAATGACTCTTCCCATTCAAAATAATCCTTAAACTTCTCTCCTTCCTGTTCTTTGCCCTTAAGCACTCTCGAAGTGATCACACCCTCAGATTTAAAAATGGATCGGATTTTCTTTCGAGCCTCAGCATCCTCACTAATCCACTCAGCCATGATATCTCTTGCTCCCTGAAGAGCTTCTTCCACACTCTCTACACCCTTTTCCTCACTGATATACTGTTCAGCTTCCTGCTCAGGTAGAATACCCCCCTGCTGCCACAATACTTTTGCTAATGGCTCCAGACCTTTTTCTTTGGCCACAGAAGCCTTTGTTTTACGCTTGGGCTTGTAGGGTAAATACAAATCTTCCAGCACAGCCATGGTCTCCGCAGCATCTATTTTGGCCTTCAGTTCAGGGGTAAGCTTCTCCTGCTCATCAATTGACTTGAGGATTGCTTCCCGTCGCTTATCCAAATCACGCAACTGAGCCAAGCGATCCCGGACATTCGCTACTTCCACCTCATCCATGGTACCGGTTAGTTCTTTCCGATACCTGGAAATAAACGGCACGGTGGCTCCTTCATCTAAAAGATTGATGGTAGCATCTACATATCGGGACTGTAGAGAAAGTTCTTGGGCTATCTTCGCTGTATAGTTTGTCATATTAAGTCTTAATTGGGCGCCAAAAATATCATTTCTGAAATTTTAACCGAAAGGTTTGCGTTAGGAATCTAAGAATATTTTCAGAGACATCACATGAGTAAGAAATCCTATAAAAGAGAACTCGCTGAGTGGCTGATCATTGTGACGGTTGGGCTCACGCTTTACTTTACCGGGCTTCATACCGAAGTAATTGGATTTGTACAGCGCACATTGCTGGCAACAGGTGTGATAACTCCTGACTATGAGTCAACGGACAAAAAAGCCAGTTATAATTTTGAGGTATCCAATGTCAATGGAGAAGTGGTTCCCTTTTCCGAATTTCAAGACCAGACGGTATTTCTCAATTTCTGGGCGACCTGGTGTCCGCCATGTATTGCGGAGATGCCAGATATTGAGGATTTGTATCAAAAGAAAGGTCAGGAGGTAGCTTTTGTAATGATCAGTGTAGATGAACAACGAGAAACAGCAATCAGGTTTATGGCAAGAAAAGGCTATGAAATGCCTGTTTATTTTCTGGAATCCCCGCTCCCGAAGGTTTATAATACGCAATCCATTCCCACAACGTATGTGATTTCCCCTACAGGGATGATCAAAGTAGAAAACCATGGAATGGCCAAATACGACACAGAGGGGTTCAGGGAATTTCTGGATGGTCTTTCTACATCAGACTGAGAAGCTTACCCAGCTCTCTACCACTTCTTTCAAGATTCTGGCTTGTACTAGTCATTGCCTCCTCCAGAGTGCACGGTCCATTGGTTATTGGTATGATCACATCAAAAAAATCCACGTGATCAGGATTCAATGCTACAGCCCCGGAAAGTCCAATTACCTTCTTGCCTGCGTCCTTGGCCTTTAGAGCCACGAGACCTGGTCCTTTTCCAAAATTAGTTTGACTATCAATCCGACCTTCTCCTGTGATGACAACATCAGCCTTGGACAAGTGCTGATTAAAATTAGCCCACTCAAGGATTTGCTCGCCACCATGCACCAGTTCAGCACCAAAAACACCATAAAGCACAGCTGCAATACCACCCGCTGCTCCACCATATTTAACGTCATGGATGTGTCGTCCAAACTTAGTTTCAATAAGATTTGCAAATGCTTTGAAGGATTTCTCAAACCACACCACACCTTTATCTTTAAGCCCTTTCTGTGGGCCAAAAATCGCTACAGCACCTTTGTCTCCCAGCAGTGGATTGGTTACATCACATAGGATAGTAAGCTTGGTATAACTCAGTAGCTCCAAAGCTTCATCTGCATCCAGATCGTCAATTCTCTGAAAGTCTGAAGGTTTTGGATTTTCAATCTCCACTCCTTTCTCCAAAAACTTTACTCCAAGCGCATGCAAAAGTCCTAGTGCTCCATCTACAGTCGCACTTCCACCAATGGTCAGATAGATTCTCGTAGCTCCTTTTTGTATCGCTCTTTTTATCAGCTGGCCTGTGCCTATTGAAGATGCACCCCAAGGATCCAACTCCTCAACCAGGCGGATACCTGATGCTTCAGCCAGTTCGATCACAGCGAACCGTCCGTCTTCAAACCATCCAAACCGTGCATCCACAAGTTTACCCAATGGGCCTTCTACTTCCCAAAAGCACTCCTCTGTGTGCAAATATTTGGCAATTACTGGTAAACTACCATCTCCTCCATCGGCAATGGGAATGGATGTGCATTTGATGTTTTTGTTTGAAGCAGTGAGGCCTGCTGATATTGCCTTTGCGGCAGATGCGGCATCAAGCGCCCCTTTATAAGAATTTGGGCAAACGAGTATGTTCATGAAGAATGAATTTAGAAATCAAATTCTTTTTTTGTTTCCTAACCCCTTTGAAACCTCTGACCAGCTTAGGTTTTCAAATTCAATATGAATGAGCTCACCGGGAGTCATCCCTATATGGTCACGATCTGTAAGGTAGTCAAACAAGTAACTGATTGCCGGATTGTGCCCGATGATCATAATCGAATTGTAAGCATCATCCAGGTCGGTTACAAGATCAAACAGGGTTTTGAGCGAGGCTTCGTAAATGCCATCAACAAAATCTACTGGTAGGGAATAATTTAATTCTTTGGTTAGTATCCCACTCGTTTCACGGGTCCGTTTTGAGGGACTGCTGTAGATTTTATCCGGGTAAAACCCATTCTTCTTTAAACGGATTCCCAGTGCTGTAAGTTGGTGATTTCCAGCTATTGTGAGGGGTCGATCAAAATCTCTCAATCCGTATTCCACCGCTGCTTGTCCATGCCGCAATAAATAAAGATTCCTAACCATTTAGATTCATTTATGTTAAGCCATTATGTGGTCATTAAATATACCGTTTGGGTCAAGACCATCCAATTCTTTAGTTAATTAATAAAATTTGAAGATATTTACCGCCTTAAAAAGGAGATAGAATGGCAAAAAATCTGGTAATAGTAGAGTCACCGGCTAAAGCAAAAACGATAGAAGGGTATTTGGGTAAAGATTACCAGGTGAAATCTTCCTATGGGCATGTGAGAGATCTGCCGAAGGATGATTTTGCAATTGATATTGAGAATAATTTCGAACCGACTTACAAGGTTTCTGCTGACAAAAAGGATGTAATTAAAGAGCTCAAAAAGCTTGTTAAGGACTCCGAGCTTATCTACCTGGCATCGGATGATGACCGTGAAGGAGAAGCCATTTCGTGGCATTTGTCACAGGCACTTGAGCTGGACGATACCAAAACGAGACGGATTGTGTTTAGAGAGATTACCAAGAACGCAATTCAGAATGCTATCCAAAATCCACGTGGGATAGATCAGGATTTGGTGAATGCCCAGCAAGCCCGACGAATCCTGGATCGCCTTGTAGGCTATGAACTCTCGCCAGTTCTTTGGAAAAAAATACAAACAGGCCTGTCAGCAGGAAGAGTACAATCAGTAGCTGTGAGACTGGTTGTGGAGCGTGAGCGTGAGATTGATCAATTCACTCCCACATCAAGTTTCAGAATTACTGCGCTGTTTAACCTGGATGGCGGTAAGATTCTTAAAGCAGAACTACCAAAGAAATATTCTACAGAAGCAGATGCTGTTTCTTTTCTGGAGAGCTGCAAAGCTGCAGAATTCAATATTGAAAATCTGGAAACAAAACCAGCAAAGAAATCTCCGGCACCTCCTTTTACCACCTCTACACTCCAGCAGGAGGCGTCACGTAAGCTGAGTTTTCCTGTAGCGTTGACTATGTCTGTGGCACAGAAACTTTATGAAGCTGGTAAGATCTCTTATATGAGAACTGACTCAGTAAACTTATCAAATGATGCCATAGCAAGTGCTAAGGGTGAAATCACCAAAGCGTTTGGTACCGAGTATTTTAAGGAAAGACATTTCAAAACCAAGAGTCAGGGAGCACAAGAAGCTCACGAAGCTATAAGGCCTACAGACTTCTCCACACAGGCTGCTGGAAAAGATGACAAGGAAAGAAGGTTATACGAACTGATCTGGAAACGAGCTATTGCCTCACAAATGGCTGAGGCCCAACTGGAAAAAACAACTGCAACCATTGGCATCAGCACCAATGATGACAAATTGGTAGCCAAAGGTGAGGTCATCAAGTTTGAAGGCTTTCTTAAGGTCTACATCGAATCCACTGACGAAGAAGGAGACGATGAAGAACAGCAAGGAATGCTTCCTCCATTGAATGTTGGCCAGATCTTAGACCTTAAAAACATGCTCGCCAAGGAGGGCTTTACCAGACATCCTCCAAGATATACAGAAGCAAGCCTTGTAAAGAAACTGGAAGAAATGGGCATTGGTAGACCTTCTACTTATGCACCGACAATTTCTACTGTCATCAAGAGAAACTACATTGCCAAGGAAAACCGTGACGGTCACGAGCGTTCATACAGAGAGGTTCTTTTAGAGAAAGGACAGCTCAACACCATAAATTCTACCGAGATCACAGGAGCAGAGAAAAACAAGCTCTTTCCTACCAACACTGCGATGGTGGTGAATGACTTTTTAGTGGAGCATTTTCCAAACGTGATTGACTTCTCGTTTACAGCTAAAGTAGAACAGGAATTTGATGATATAGCCAGTGGTAAGATTGGCTGGCAAGATATGATCAAAGCGTTTTATGGTGGTTTCCACAGTAAAATAGAGGACACTGAGCAACTTAAAAGATCTGAAGTAAAGGCAGGTAGAGAGCTTGGCGCTGATCCTAAAACAGGCAAACCTATCATTGCCAAACTAGGTAAATATGGAGCCTATGTACAGCTAGGTGAAATGGAAGATGAAGAAAACGGCGGTGAAAAGCCAAAGTTTGCAAGTCTCCGCCATGGCCAGTTAATTGAAAGCATCAGCCTGGAAGAAGCCATAGAACTCTTCAAACTCCCGAGAGAGATTGGTGAATTTGAAGGGGAAATGATGACTGCCGCAATTGGTCGATATGGCCCATATATCAGACATGCCGGGAAGTTCGTTTCGCTAAAGCCAGAACAGGATCCACTGAGTATTACTCAGGAGGAAGCCACACAACTGGTATTGGAAAAACGTGAAGAGGACGCCAACAAATACATCAAAACATTTGATGAGGATGATTCTGTATTCGTCATAAATGGTAAATATGGCCCTTATATCAAATTTGGTAAGAAAAACGTCAAAATTCCCAAAGACAAAGTGCCGGAAGAACTTACTTTTGATGAGTGTAAAGAATTGGCTGAAAGCGCACCGGAAAAAAAACGGGGTGGTTTCAAAAAAAAGGCAAAAAAATAATTTGATCCTTTTGTAAGAAATAGCTTTTTCGACGCATCTAACCTATTACTGTGTCTGACACCTTCTTCAATTCATTCGTGACGGAGAATATGGGAATCATATCCCATATCTGCAGAGCTTACTCCACGAGTGAAGAGGAGCTAAAGGATCTCATTCAGGAGGTGACCATTCAGCTCTGGAAATCACACGGGAAGTTTAAAGGAGATTCAAAAATCTCTACCTGGGTTTATCGGGTAACCCTTAACGTCTGTCTGGGACTCAGCAGACGCAAGAGGCTTTTGACCGAACCTTTGGCCAACACAGACTTTAGTGAGGAGATTGATACAGTTGAAAAAGAGCAAATTGAATCACTCTACCTGGCAATTAGAAACCTCTCTGAATCTGACAGGGCAATCATACTACTCTACCTTGAGAAAAAAAGTTACCAGGAAATCAGTGATATCCTTGGAATGACCGTCACCAATGTAGGTGTAAAGGTGATGCGACTTAAAGACAAATTAAAGGAAATGATCAATGGCTGACGATTTAGACATCATAGGGCTGTGGGAGAAGGGCAAAAAACTAAACCCTGATATAGAAATAGATATCAATAAGACCATTGAATCCCGCTCAAAAGGAACGCTCTTCTGGATCAAAGTAATCCTCAACATTGAGTTTTGGATCAATGTGATCTGCCTTCCTTTATTTATCTATTTTCTCATTATCCAAAACAAGGATTACCTCTGGGGATTTTCGGCAGTGATTGTCACGATCATTTACCTGTTTTATTATCAATTTCTGATCAAACAAATTACTCGGTTCAATTATACGGAAGATGTAAGAACCAGTCTTAAGAAACTTTATGGCTACCTAAGGTTTTTCGTACTTCACTACAAAGTAGTAATTTGGATTTCGCTCCTAATTGGATTGATCAAGGGGTTTATAGATGACGTACCCAAATCGGTCACTCCGGAGCAAATGGCTGAACCATTTTTCTGGCCATTGATAATTGGTGTATCAGCAGTCTTTGCATCGATCGTTGGACTGATTATGACACTGCTCATCAACCTTATTTATGGCCGAAAAATCAAGAGGCTGAAAAAACTTATTAGCGAATTTTCAAGATAACCTTAATCCCTATCTGAGTTAATCAAGTTATCCTGCCCATTTAACCTCAATAATCATATAAATTGCAGTAACTTTTCGCTGGCTCATTAAGGGTATTAGCTTTACAATTGTTAACAAATTATGTCAAGATTCTTCCTTGGACTTTCTCTCTTGTTGTGTAGCTCAGCGTGCCTTTCCCAATCAAAACCAGATGAGAAAATCACTTTCAACACTTCTGGGCTTACATACACCAGGATGCTCCAATTAATTCAGGATAAACATGGCGTTAGAGTATTTTATGACCTTGATTTTTTCAACGAAGAAATGGTGCCGGTTGATTTTTCAGGGCAATTTGTTCTGAATGTGCTTGAGGCTGTTTCAATTAAAAGAAAACTTCAGTTGATTAGACCAGACGATCACACTTTTATCTATGCACCTAGAGGAGAAAATGTCCAAAACAAGCCACTTGATATCAATATAAAGAAAACACCTGATGTCATAATAGCGTCCTCCAAGGGACTAACCAAAGGAACTTGCAGGCTCTCTGGAACGGTCATGGATGGACAAACCGGGCTTCCAATAATCGGCAGTACAATTAGGGTAGCTGGGACAACTAAAGGAACGATAAGTGGGGCTAATGGTCGATATGATCTCAGTCTGGCTTCAGGTCAATATGAAATTATTTTTTCAGCATTGGGTTATACAGACGAATTGATGATCGTTGAAATATCCTATGATGGTATGCTGAACATGGAACTCTATGAGAGTGTAATCAAACTGAGTGATATCGTGATCTCTGGAGAAAAGGACAATGCGAATATCCTCAACACCAAAATGGGAACTCAGACACTAGACGTTGAAACCATCAAAAAACTACCATCACTTCTCGGTGAAAAAGACATAGTCAAGTCTGTTGAATTGCTGCCCGGCGTAACTTCTGTAGGTGAAGGGTCTGCCGGTTTCAATGTGCGAGGTGGCGGATCTGATCAAAACCTGGTGTTGCTCCAAGGCAGTCCGGTTTTTAACTACTCACACTTTTTGGGTTTTTTCTCAGCGTTCAATGCAGATGTGGTAAGGGGTGTGGATTTTTACAGAGGATACATCCCTCCCGAATATGGCGGAAGAATTTCCTCAGTTCTTGACATCTCATTGAGAGATGGCAACTATAAGAATATTGCAGGAAAAGGAGGAATTAGCCTGGTTTCCAGTACGTTGCTCCTAGAAGGCCCCATCCAGAAAGATACCACGTCCTTCTTTTTGGCAGGTCGTGGTACTTACTCCGACTGGATCCTCAACAGTTACAACAACCCCGATGTGCAAAACAGTAGCTCCAACTTTTACGACATCAATGCTAAAGTCACGCACAAGATTGATTGGTCTAAGCAGATCAGTGCCAATTTCTATTACAGTGAGGATAAGTTCAATTTCCTAAATGACACCATCTATAACTGGCAAACCCTTGCCGTTAACCTGATCTATCAACAGATCCTGAATAAATCATGGTCTCTAAAATCTAGTCTTAGTAAAGGACAGTACAACTATTTGGTAGAAGAACCTCAGGAAAATCAAGCTTTCAAACTCAAGTATCTCATTGACTATTATGTGACAAGCCATCATGTGTCTTATGACAATGATCGTCTCAACGCCACGGCAGGAGTTCAGGGCACCTATTACACCATTAACAGCGGATCACTGGAAGGTGGACCAAATTCAGAAATTAATGATTTTGACATGCCCACTGACAAAGCATTAGATATCGGGGTTTTCGCCCAGGGTGAATACGATCTATCTCCAAAACTTAAAATTGCTGGTGGGTTAAGGTTATCCAATTTTCTGAAGTACAATACCGACAGTACATTTATATATCTTGATGAATTTCCAAAGTCTGAGGACCATATCTATGACACCTTGCTCCCTGACAATCAGGTAGCCAACACTTTTCATGGACTAGAACCACGGATTGGGTTGACCTATATTCTTTCAGAGCAGTCATCCGTCAAGGCCAGTTTCACGAAAACCTATCAATATATCCATCTCATCAGTAATACTAGCGCTATCACGCCGCTCGACATTTGGCAAACTTCCGGTTACCATATCAAACCTCAAATTGGTAAGCAGTATTCGCTGGGGTACTATCACAATCTTAGCAATAACAGGTATGAAACATCGGCCGAAGTTTATTATAAGGAACTGGACAACGTATTAGAATATAAGAATGGGGCTCAGCTGGTTTTAAATCGCAAATTGGAGACTGACCTACTTCAGGGGGTTGGTGCAGCATACGGACTGGAAATGTTGGTTAAAAAGAATGCTGGAAAACTGACAGGATGGGCCAGTTATACGTACTCAAGGACGTTTACGAAAGTGGATTCAAAGTTTGAAAGTGAGCGGATAAACAATGGCTATTTTTATCCGGCCAATTATGACAAACCACATAACATCAAAATATTTGGTAGTTATAAATTTAATCACAGGATCACCCTGAACTGGAACTTCCTTTATAGCACCGGCAGGCCAATTACCGTTCCTGTTTCCAAATACCGGATTGACAATGTGGTCATCAATAATTTTTCAGCAAGAAACCAGTACAGAATCCCTGATTATCATCGACTTGACATAGCGATGGACATATTTCCAAATCATAAAGTCGAGAAGGTGTTTGAAAATTACTGGACACTGGGTTTTTATAATGTCTATGCCCGAAAAAACGCTTACTCTGTTTTCTTTGAGGACAATGGATCTAATCCAACTGCACGTCAACTAAGTGTATTGGGAACCATCTTTCCATCCATCAGCTACAATTTCAAGTTCTAATGAAGGTATCGTACAAACTATATTTTCTTTTAGCACTTATTGGTTGTGAGTTTCAAAATCAAGAACCACAGCAGACCAGTCTGCTACTCCCGAAAGTAACCAACGTAAAAATAGTTGATGCAGGAAACGCAAACACCCCCGCAGATTTGATAATAAGTTTTCATAGTAATAGCTCTGAAAATGTCGCAGAGTATCGTTTGATAGCGGTCCCAATGAAACTGCTTGGGGAAATAAGTTTGACACAAGTAGAACAAAGGGAAATAAGTGCTTATCCATTGATTGAACAGAACAGTTCTACTGAAAATCTAAGGCTTGGGGATAGCCCGGCCAATGACATACTGGGAAATCCTATGATGGAAGACTCTGTTTACTTTGGCTTTATTCTATCAGTATCTGCCAGCTCGGGGTATCAAAACACCCTATCAACTCCTTCAAATCTGTTCAATTACAGCAGTATAGCCAATCCGGTTAAGAACATCACAGTTTTTGATGTGGGTAATGCCAATGACCCATCAGACATCAAAGTAACATTTAATGAACCCGTAAATAATCTGGGAATAGCGGAGTACAGAATGTTTGTTACCTCCGCAGACTCTGACGTCAGTATAACTGAACTATCGAGTGCAAGCACCAATCAATATTACTCATTGACCCCCGGAAAAGAGACTTATACCATCAAACTATCAGATTCCTTTAAGGCTTTTGATGGTACTTCATTAGAGGAAGAAATACCGCTTTCGACTTACATCTTATCCGTATCAGATGGGGATGTTGCGCAGCACCCGGCACTTTCATTGCCCTCCAACTTTATCCTGAAAAATGATCCATTCATCATGACAGTAGATACTGCATTTGCCGGGAATGGAGGAATCATTATCAGTAACTCTGGCTTGGTTCTGATAGGTAATCTGGGATCAAACCTGACAAATCCAACAGGGGATGGACTATTTAGTTTTAACCCTGCTACAAACCAATTCAGGATTATTTCGTCAACATTTCCTGCAGGTCATGGGGGATCAAACTATGGAGTAGGCAAAATGCTTATCATTGGGGCCGATGTACCCGAGATCTACGAAGTGGATCTTTCAACACATGAGTTAAATCCTTATAATATCGCCTATTTTAATAAGATAGGTATCCCTACGGATATAGAAGAGTTCTCTGGTAGTAATTCACCGGGCTTCATTTCGGGATCTGAAGGTATATTCAGGATAGAGATTGGCGGCAGTGGGCCTGGAGCATTCCAAAAGCAAATTGATAACCCTGTCATTTCGTATCCTATAAACATTGAAATTGGAGTATCTAATGAATGTTTCGTCATCAATCACAATTCCAAAGAGCTATTGTATAGTCCAAATGTGCTTACAGAGGGCACCCTTCAGCCTCTACTATCACTCCCTTCCATCATAGTATCTATTAGTTACTCAAGTCAAAGAGACCGCCTGTACGCGATCACTACGGGCGGTAGAATTTACGAAATCAATCATACAACGAAAACATATGAAGCAATAGGTGGATCTCAAGGGACCATTCAGGATGGTAAAGCAATCAATTCGGGAATCCGGCAACCAGCTTACCTAGCAGTCAGCGATCAGGAAAACCGAATTTATTTCACCGACAGGACGGTTAGAGACAGATCAAGTCAAATAGTTAATCTTAGATATTTAGAGTTTCCCAGAGAATGACAAATACACCAAATATTAGAACACTCACTCCTATAATTGCCTTGATATTCTCGGCAGTCACTTCCTCTTGTATTACGGAAATTCCTTTCGAAATAGAAGAAGAGGAATCTCAATATGTAATCTATGGGGAAATCACCGACCGAAGCGGTCCTTATAACGTAGAAGTATATAAAACTGTACCCTTTAACAACTCCATCGGCAACATCGCCACAACTGCCGTAAACAGTGCCATTGTGACCATTAGTGATCTGGCAGGTAGGTCTGAGCAACTCAATCCTGTAAGCCCTGGAAAATACAGAACCAGCCCAAATGGCATTGCAGGCATGCTCAATCAAAGCTATTTTCTCACAGTAGAAATAGGAGAAAACATCTACCAGTCAAGCATACAGACAATCAAGCCAGTACCGGAGATTGACACTGTCTATTATGAGCTCACCTATCGGAAGTCATTTGTTGGCGAGACCATCAACGAAGTACCTTATGTTGATTTTTATGTGGAGCTAGTTGATAAGCAGGAAGAGCAGAATTACTATCTCTGGAAATGGGAAGGTGTAGCTCAGGTTAAAACATTTCCAGAGTTATACTCAACAGTACAAAATGGGATGAGGATCATTTCCCCACTCCCCTGTAGTGTGCCATTTTGTGAATGTTGTGATTGCTGGATTGATAAAGGAACTAAAAACCCGTTGGTTCCACTTTCTGACCAGTATGTAAATGGAAATCTCATTAACAGCCAAATCTTTTCTCTACCTGTAAACGCCAACTATTTCGATTCCAAGTTATATGTAAATGTGCTTCAGCATTCTATAAATCAGGACGTATACGCCTTCTGGAAATTAATAGCAGATCAGGAAGAATCTGAAAGCACCCTTTTCGCGGTGCCATCTGCGCAAATCGAGAGCAACATCAAAAACATTAATAATGAGAATGAACTGGTGTGGGGCATATTCAGTGCATCATCGGTAGTTGAGAAGAGTATTTTCATTGATAGAAACGAACTGGGTATAAGAGTGCCATCTGATAGCATAAAAGATGACTGCTCTAAAATACCTGGAAGTACGAACCAAAAACCCTCTTTTTGGATAGACTAATGAGAAGATTCCTCACACTAATACCCGTTTTGTTAGTAGCAGTCTTGTTAAGCTTGACCGTTCATTCACAAGCTATACTCCGAACGGATCGAAGTTTCTATTTCCCAGGCGATAATATTTTACTTGAAGCCTGGATTGTTGGTAAACCTGTTCCTGATAAGGTATCTGAGACCGTCTACTTAGTAGGTTCAAATAATCAACTATATAAAACCTTCCAACTAAATATTATTAACGGACATGGTTCCGCCCTTTCACCCATAAGTGACTTAGTTAAAGAGGGGTATTATGATATAGTGGTGCCGATTGGTTCTTCTCAGACCTTGCGAGAAACGATCTATATTGGACAAAATCCTCCAATTGAGACAGACGACAATAGCCAGACAGGTACAATTTCTTCGCAAGGAAGTCAACTGGTCTGTGGTTGTGCCAGTGTTTTTAAATTGAAATCGAAACCAAATCAGCGGTATTTTCTCACCTCTATGGACAGTGTCTTTACTGATTCGATATCCACTGACCAGTGGGGGATTGGTACATTCTTGTATAAGCCCAATTATAAGCAGACAACCTTGAGTTTCCTTTTGTGGAATGAAACAGATACAATTACAATAGTACCAGAAACATCTCCTAAAAAGTTTGGCTACTGTATATCTTCGTCTATCAATGAATTCAAAGGATATGTAGAAGTTAGAATAGCCAAAAACGACTCTCTCCAAAATGGCAGGATTTTAGACGTAAAGTTTACCAATCATGGTAAAACCTTCGAAGCACAGCCAGATCTAAGTACCAATCCTTACGCATTGATCAGGTACTCTTTCAAAGACCTTTACCCCGGAATGGCAGCCCTTAGGATTACCGACAATGAGTCTGAAGAAACCCTGTATCATCAATCGCTCATAGTTCCCTCGGATAGACAGGAGATCAAATTGAGCATCTCTGATGCCGCACCACGATCTCAAGTCACATTAAGAATAAAAAATTCATCCAATACCGCAATAAAGGGAAGTATCAAGGTCATACCAATGAATATGACCAGAACCGATCAGCATTCCAGTTCATTGCTTGTAAAAACACTGCTTCCTGAGAGTATAGCTCAATCTAATCCCGGAGTAGTTAGTGCTCTAATACGTAAAGACTATGATTTAGCTAATCGATATTTAATCGGAATCGACCCTCAACCATTGCATCCAGGAACCTTCAATTTCAATAACTTTCCTATGAGTAATTTCAAATTTGAGCGTGAAATCAGAGATTCAGTGTTGCTAGTGCTGTACAGCCCACCTCATAATCTAATAACTGAGTCCTATGTCAAAAGCAGGGAATTTGACTACAAAATGTACTTTGATTTTAGAGATTCGCTTCAGTTTTTCTATCAGGTTTTTCAGGAAGATGATCCGTTAGACAATAAAATAAAGCTTAATACCAAAACACCTGAGTTCGTGGGTTCAGAGAGGCCTCTTCTCTCCGGTGAGCACAAAGAATCATATGAAAAATTATCGAAGATCAATCAATACTACCCATCCCCCAGAAAACGGGACCAGGAATTGAGGGGATTTCAATTGCCCATCGACTTTGAAAGAGACCTCACGGAATTTTACAAATTTGAGACAATGGAAGAAGCTGTAACCGAGTTGATGCCTGGTTTGGCTGTAAGACGTAGAAAAGGTGAGAAAGTAATACGGGTTTTTGATGATGAATATCGAGAATTCCTTGATGGTGGCGATCCCACATTTATTATCAATGACATTCCGGTTTTCGATTCTAAGACTGTCTTTACCTTGGACTCAAAAAAGCTCTTCTATTTCGGAATCGCCAATCACCAGAAGACTCTGAATGCCTATGGTAGACTAGGTAAGTATGGGGTAGTGAAGCTTAGAACGACAGAGGATATACAATCCTCCATCAATCCAAACAAGGTGACACTCATCGGTCAGCTGCCCTACAAGTCTTCTACAGTAGCGTTCGAACCTCCCACGAATAACTGGCCTATTTACAACCCATTGATTTATTACAAAAACAAGGTTGAAATCAATCCCTACCAAAGCGAGCAGGTAGAATGGCTGCACAAC
This sequence comes from Marinoscillum sp., assembly GCA_040218045.1. Lineage (GTDB taxonomy): Bacteria > Bacteroidota > Bacteroidia > Cytophagales > Cyclobacteriaceae > Marinoscillum. The sequence goes on along the minus strand of JAVJQA010000053.1, from coordinate 49,618 downwards.
GACATTTCCGGCGAGTTCTTAGTGATTTTTGAAGGGGTGGATTCGGATGGACTCCCAGTTTATTCAACCCAAACTTATAACATTAGTCTTTAGAAGCACTAAAATTCAGACCTCAGGATATTAAAAGAAAGAATGCCTGGACACTAGCTCGAAATCTTATTGTAGTAATCCACTACATATGATACGTGTTTTGGGTTACGCATAGAGAGCACATTTACCTTGATGTATTCTTTGATCTCACCCTGCTTATCAGCCATTCTGTTCAAAACGTCCTTTTTCTTATTAACTTCAGAGTATTCTTCACCATCGTACAAGTAGTAGTACGTTTTGGTCAGTAACTGTCCCGACTGCAGTCCAGCTCCAAGTCTATCATTGTATACAGCCTGAGACTTAGACACCTCGTCCACTTTAATCAGGTTAAGATTGCCCTCAACCAGTACCTCTACAATCGCTTGAGGGTTATTGGTGCCGGGCATGTTCAAAGAATTTTCGAAAACAGTTTTAACTATAGTAGAATCTACAGTCTCTATCCTTTCTACAAATTTTGAGTCGAAAACAAACGTCTGATTACCGCCATATAGCTCAATCTGGTTGGTTCCAAGGTTATAGTTAAGTTTTGCCATGTACTTATTGCCAGAGACAGATTTCAACACAGCAAGTGAAGGTGATTTCAAAGAATAAACCTCACCTTTTAGATCGGTCGTTTTCAGTAGTTGTTCTGTTTCGTGCTGAGCTATCACAGTGGGGTCATCTATCACATTGATCACTTCGTCTATATTCATTTGTGACCAACTAACCACGCTCACTAAAAGCAAAGCAGAAAGAACCAGTAATTTTCGCATAATTGAGTATTTTTCTTTATTCAGGTTATAACCATTCTATTAGTAACATCCCTAATGCCTCATTCATAAAATTGTAAAAATCACAGCATTATGAATATAAAATTGGAATCAGCATAATTACATCATGTGAAGATTATAAGTTCGAAATTCACAAAATTTAACGACCGTTCATGTAAAAATTGGATAGAAGTGCAGGTTCACCATGGCTCCATGAGCAGTATTGACATAAAAAAACCCAACCAGGCTGATTGGGTTCTAAGTAAATTTTTTAACCCTCCTTATACGTAATTATTGAGCATTACTGGCATCACCAGCAATAGGATGTCTTCATTGTCATCCTGCTCCACGGGAAGAATGATTCCGGCCCTGTTTGGCGCGTTAAGTTTCAAAGTGATTTCGTCCGCATCCATATTGTTGAGCATCTCAATCAAAAACTTGGCATTGAAACCAATTTCAATATCTTCTCCATCATGTTCGCATGACAGACGCTCGTTTGCCTCATTGGAGAAGTCAAGATCCTCCGCAGAGATCATTAGCTCGCTACCAGTAATCTTCAACCGAACCTGGTGAGTCGTTTTGTTGGCATAGATCGCAATACGCCTCAAAGAGCTCAAAAGCTCTCCTTTATTGATATTCATTGAGTTTTCGTTGTCCGAAGGAATCACATTCTCATAATCCGGGAAACGCTCATCGATCAATCGACAAATCATCTTCACATTGTTGAAATTGAAGAAAGCGTTTGACGCATTAAACTCAAGGTTCACATTGGTATTCTCTGAAGGGAGAGTTGCCTTAAGCAAGGTAAGTGCCTTTCGCGGAATGATCATATTGTGTGACATGTCAGAAGCAATATCCACCCTTCTGTATCTAATCAGTCGGTGACTGTCTGTGGCCACAAAGGTGGTATTGGTTTCATCCAACTTAATATAAACACCAGTCATAGCTGGTCTCAACTCATCGTTACTGGTTGCATAGATCGTGCTATTGATTGCCTGAGCCAGCACACCAGAGGACATGTTCACAGCATATCCATCTGCTACCGTTGGTATCTTAGGGAAATCGGTTGCATTCTCACCAGACAGTTTGTATCTACCATTGTCAGAATTGATCTCGATGCTATAAGTATCTGGGTCAATTGAAAATGTTACCGGTTGCTCTGGCAGGTTTCTCAAGGTCTCCAAAAGTATCTTAGCAGGAATAGCAATATTGCCATCTTCCTTTGCTTCTACTTCCAGCTCAGTGATCATACTTGTCTGCAAATCTGAAGCAGTAATGGTCAATGTTCCGTCACTAATTTCGAATAAGAAATTCTCAAGAATAGGTACTACCGGATTGGTAGTGATTACACCATTTATCGCTGATAATTGCTTAAGTAGATAGGAAGATGATACTATAAATTTCATTCGTGTCGAGATTTCAATTGGGCGTCAAATTTAAGAACAAAAGTTGAGATTTAAAGACTAACTGCCAGCTCAGTCTTCATTTGAAAAATCATTCTTTCTCAAAAGGATATTTACCATCCTGCGATCATCAATTACCAACATTGATTGATCATACAACTTTACCAGGAAAAACCGCTCTCCAGGCATTTTAGGGAATATTTCTAAGATGTAGGGTACCTCATCATTAATGGATTCTATGGTCAACGTAGCAAGTGGTGGTTTTACCGAAAGTGAGTCATATTTTGGAAATCTCCCCTTGCTCACCCACTCGTTTGCCTGAAAATATTGAAATTGATTAAGATAATTCACTACCAAATTGGAATCTATTGGTGAAATGTCTTCTACCAGAAAAAAGTCCTTATCAAACGTGATTTTCACATCGTCAATTTCCGGATCCATATAATCCAAAGTAAGCACCTGAATCGTTCGCCAGCTTTCATTCATTACCAAACGGTCTCTCCACTGATCTGCGTTCAATTCAAATATGCCACCTACATATTCTTTATATCCGGGTATTTCCACTTCATACACCTCATCTTTACCCTCCAGAGAAAAATAGGTCTTCGTTTTGGTTGGATTGCCACTAACCGTGAAGCTCAAAGGATCTTCACCTGCGATTTTTACTTCAATCGCATTCGTCAGCTCAACATCTACTGGTTTCTTTACCTGAACGCGCTGCATGATTAGGAACAGTACGCGCTTTAATGATTGGTCTACCGGATAGGTATCATTGACTATCCATTCTCCATCTAGTTTTTTGAGCTCATTGTCTCCTATTTGTATACTAAAAATGTTGGTGGTGTCATTAACCACAAATTTATCCTCATCAAATGACACGCCTCTAAATGAGTCTCCAACCAGAAGGAACAACACATTGACCAGGGCAAGACCCAGGAAAACAAAAAGTAAGTTTCTATTTTGCTTATGCATCGTTAGTACTTATTAGAGCGTTTTCGCAAATACATTTTAAGCAGACCAAACAACAACAGAACAATTATTGGTGTAACAAGATTGATCACCTGCCACTGAACTCGTTCTTGTTTGATTTTGACTTTATCCAATGGTCGGATCTTAATTTCTTTTGCCCTGGTGGTAATCAGGCCATCTTCATCTACCAGGTAATCGATAAGATTCATTACAAGATCTTCGTTGGCGTACTTCTGCTGGCTGTAGGGATCCATGCCCATCGGTAGCGGATTGCCATTCTCCAAACTCAACTCATTTCGGATGAGGTCTCCATCTGCAATCACAGCTATTTTGTTGGCTACTCCATCTTCAATCACTTCATTTCTGGAAAATCCAGCCGGAGGAAAACGGTTTTTATAAAGCGAAGTGAATGAGCCTTCGAGCAGATACCCAACAGCCTTAGGTCCTGACTGAAATTTCTCTGGCAAGAGCTCTGATTTCAGACCGTTAAAACTCACAGTAATTGGTGCTCCAAGTACTTTGCTATTAGCTGAGGTCATCATAAGTGGTGTTTTTTTCACACCAGCAGCCTTTACTGTATCAATAGTAGAGGCAAACCTTACCATCACTGCATCCATATTTTTAACAACCGGATGTGACCCGTAATTGGTAATGATTGGAAAATAGGGCCAGGGAAGCATGCTAATTTGTGGCTGATCACCGAGGTTACCAGCCACTACAGGAAAGTCTCCGCAATTCAGGTCAACCACATAGTCCTGATTCATCCTTACACCATACTTGAAGAGCATATCAGCCAGTTTGGTATCATATGGAATAGCCACTGTACCTTCACCAGAAGCGCTATCCATGTTTACCCTCAGTGCGTCCAGGAAGAAAGCAACGCTCCCTCCACTCATGATAAACTGATCCAACAAATACTTTTCTCCGTCTGAAAATGCCGTAGTGGGCTTGGCAACTATTAATAGATCATAGCCGGTTATTGGTGTGGTCCGCTCTGGCAGGTTGAGACGAAACAGGTCATATTTTGACAATACAAGATTTGTTAGTCCCGCGAGCTGAGACGTATCTGGCTCGTTGTGCCCAGTGACCAAGCCCACCCTTTTTCTTCTGGAACTCTCCAGTTGCTTCAATGCATTCGCAAACTCATATTCCAAGCCTTCTATTGACTGGTTAATAATTTGCTCCGGGCCACCCTGACGATTGCCCTTAAGTAGATTTACAGCGTGTTCCTTGCCTTGATAACTGATGATTGCACCCGGAAATATTAGTTTTTGTGTATTATTTCCATCACTTGAATAGTTCAGCGTAGTTGGCTGAATACCCTGGTTGATCAACCCCTGATAGTATTGATTGCGGGCTTGTGTTCCAGTGGCTTGAGCAGGGTCAACAAAACGAACATCAAAGTTTCCCGGTGTGTAAACACTAAACTCCTCAAGTAGTTCTCTAATTGATTTTTGAAACCTGATGAAATTTGAAGGAAGCTCTCCGGCCAAAAAGACTTCCACGATAACATCACTTTCTATCCTATTTAATAAGGACTTTGTGGGTTCAGAAATGCTGTAGCGCTTCTCTTCGGTCATGTCTAAACGAACCTGAAAGCGATTGGCCACCTGAAATGCAAGCCAGATCAACATCAAACCAATTCCGAACCTTAGCAATAAACCCGTATTTTGGCCTTTTCCACTCATTTTCTCAATCCCAGGGTTAATTGTGTGAGCATGAGCATCACTGTAATCATACTTAAAAAATAAACCACATCCTTCAAGTCTACTAAGCCTCTGCTAATGGATGCATAATGTGTCAAAATCCCGACTTCTGAAATGTAATAAGACCAGTCAGACCATACATTAATCCCGGCAACAGCGTCGATACCGCTGTAAAAAAAGAAGCAGATGAAAGCTGCTAGAATGAATGAAACTATCTGATTATTCGTAAGCGCTGAAGCCAATATGCCTATTGCTGTGAACACACCTCCCAGTAAGATCAACCCGATGTAGGAACCAATAATACCCGGTGTGTCCAGATTATTCACAGGGTTACCTAATCTGGATAGTGAAAAATAGTAAATCAGTGTGGGCAATACAGAGAAGAACACCAGAAAGAAGCCAGCTAGAAACTTACCTAAAATAATTTGTGAATCACGAAATGGCAAAGTTTGTAACAGCTCTATGGTTCCAGTCCTTTTCTCCTCAGCGAATGACTTCATGGTAATGGCTGGAATGAGAAACATAAACACATAGGGACCCAGACTAAACAATGGCTCCATAGACGCATAGCCATAATCGAGAATATTGGTATCTGGAAACACCCACATCATCAAGCCAATACCGATCAGGAATACTCCAATCACTACATATGCAATGAGGGAATCCAAAAACTCATTCACCTCTTTTAAAAAAATGCTGATCATGCTTCAGTATTTTGGGTCAACCGATGAAAAATTTCTTCGAGCGATTTTTGCGATTTAGTAAGGCTCACCAATGGCAAATCATGCTCCGAGGTAATTCTTAGCAACTCCGCCCTGAGATCTGACCGATCTGACTCTATAAGAAAGGCATTCTTTCCAAAATCGACAGGCTCAAAACCAGCTTCACTGAAGATCTTGCGGTCTACTGGTATCTCAAATTCCATGATAATTCCATTGCCTTCATTGAGGCCTTCTTTCAGAACCGAAAGTTTGTCATTTGCCACCAAATCTCCTTTGTCAATAATCACCACATGATCACATATGGCTTCTACCTCCTGCATAATGTGCGTGGAAAGGATGACTGTTTTATCAAGGCTAATATTTTTAATAACCTGTCTGATTTCCAGGATTTGATTCGGATCTAGACCAGAAGTTGGTTCGTCCAGAATCAGTACTTCGGGATCATGGATTAAGGATTTGGCCAACCCTACACGCTGGCGATACCCTTTAGACAGATCACTCAACCTTTTACTTCGCTCTCGCTGAAGCCCAACCAATTCGATTATTTCTTCTACCCTTTTCTTTGAAGATTTCAACCCATAAGCACTCGCTACAAATCTCAAAAATTCCCGAACATACATATCGAGGTAAAGTGGATTATGCTCAGGCAAATATCCTGTAATGGTCTTTACTTTGAGCGGTTCTCGTGTAACATCAATCTCATTGATCAAGACCGTACCAGACGTTGGGCTGATGTATCCGGTGGCCATTTTCATGGTTGTGGACTTGCCAGCTCCATTTGGCCCTAAAAAACCAGTAATGACTCCTTCTTTTGCCTCAAAGGAGATATTGTTAACGGCTTTCTGTTCACCAAATATTTTGGTTAGGTTCTGGATCGAAACGGACATTTATTTACTGCTTGCCTTTAGGTCTAAGTGGTCTGATCTCCAAATCTACTGGAAGATAATTAGGATGTGTATTTAAAAGATCAATTACTGACTTAGCAACGTCCTCAGGGCGCATCATATTGTCGTGTGCATCCATCCCATCTATGTCATCAAAAAAGTTGGTCTTTACACTGCCGGGATAAACATTGGTCACTTTAATACCCCAATCACGCAGTTCCATAAACAGTGAATGGCCGAATCCCGTGACCGCATGTTTGGCAGCAGCATATCCCGACATGTTTTTAACCGGGTTCAACCCAGCTATTGAACTGATGTTCACAATATGACCTGTGTCCATCTTCTTCATTTGTGGTACTACTACCCTTGTGCAATACATCAGTCCATGCACATTCACATCAAACATACCTTTCCAGTCGTCCAGATCTAGCTCATCAATGGCTCCAGCTACACCATAGCCAGCATTGTTTACCAAAATATGAATATCATCACCAATAAGCGACCGGGACTCCTTATAGGCGCTATCAACCGAATTGAAATCAGCTACGTCCACCTTTAAAAAATGAAAATTACTGTGCGTCAAATCCGGCCTGGTCCTGCTCCAACCAACTACATGAACATCCGCTTCCAGAAGCTGACGAGCAACTTCTAATCCTATTCCCTTACTTACTCCTGTTACAATTGCGCGTTTGCCGGATAAATCCTTCATAGTTATTTCGATTGCAATATTGTTTGATTTTAAAATGAATCACAAGAGCTGTGATCATTAGCCCAACGAAGAAGCATCATAAAGTGTTCGGTGGAGCACATTTTTATGTTGTGCGCATAACATGGTAATTTAGCAGCTCTATGATCACAATAGTTAGCAGCACCAACCGAAATGATGCCCTCTCCTATCAAATTAGTTTGCTCTATCAGCAAGTGCTCAATGAGCTTGGTATAGAGAGCGAGATCATCAACCTCAATGACTTACCTGCGGATTTTACATTCTCTGCCCTTTATGAAAATTCCGGAAAAAATGAGGCCTTCAACAGGTTCCGGTTGCAGATGAAAGCAGCACAGAAATTTGTTTTTATCGTTCCAGAATACAATGGTTCGTTTCCAGGAGTGCTTAAGGCATTTATTGATGGGCTGGAATATCCAAACACTTTCCGAAACAAGAAATGTGCACTGGTGGGGCTTTCATCCGGTGTGCAGGGAGGCGGATTGGCATTGAGCCACCTCACAGACATATTCAACTATTGTGGCATGCACGTACTGGCCCAAAAACCGAAGTTGGCAAGAATTGAGGCCAACATCAACGAAGACTTTGAAATCACCAACAAACTCTATATGAGCCTAATACGTGAACAAGCAGAGCTTTTGATGGAGTTCTAAGCAACCTTTACACCCGATTATTCGATTAATAAAATATGGGTGGAGCCGGATTCATGAGCGATATGAACAATTCAGTCAGGAACAACAGAGGTCTCCTGAAAGGAAATGATGCCGCAGCCTACCGAAACTTTGACTCCAAGTCCTATAAAACCTCACTTAAAAATCCCAAAGCTCCTACATTCAAAACAGCCACTCCTGAATATCTAAGTGAACTTAAACGTCAATTGCAGGTAGATAATTTAAGGATGGCCACTATCCGAAGAAGAGTTATCATTTACAGCATCATTGGAGCAGCTATTTGTATGGCTCTGATCTTCCTGGTAAAGTTTTAATCAAAACTTCAAACAAACAGGTTTTGAAATCGTGATTTCGTTACCAGTGAAATTCAGTAAGCCAGTCTTCTTATCTCGCTCAAAAGCCACAACATTGTTCGAATTTTGATTGGCTACAAGAAGGAATTGCTCATTGGGCGAAAGGGCGAAATTTCTTGGCCAATCACCCTTGGTTGGTTCAGTCGTTTGCAAGTTCAGCAGCCCGTCTTCGCCAACTGCAAAGATCGCAATGCTATTGTGCCCTCTATTCGACCCATAGACAAAGCGACCATCAGAGGAAATGTGAATATCTGCACAGTAACTCTCCCCTATAAAGTCATCAGGAAGTGTCGAGATGCGATCCATGGCCCTGAATTTACCAGATTGATGATCCACTGCTGCCACAGTGATTGTATTTGACAACTCGCTGATCACATACACGTAATCCATCGTAGGATGAAAATCCAAATGCCTGGGGCCATCGCCTGGCTCCATGGTCAATGCCGTGGAAGCTGGCCCTATCTTTCCGTCTGAAATAGGATAAGCCAGAACCTGATCTATTCCCAAATCAATCACATATAGAAACCGTCCATCTGGAGAAAACCTGGCAAAGTGTGCGTGAGGTGATTCTTGTCTCTCCAAATTGGCCCCTGAGCCATAATGTTGAAATTCGCTTAACGCTTTGGACAATGATCCATTCTCGGAAACAGATAACAGTCCTCCGTTTCCAGAAGAATAATTCGCTACCGCGACAAGACCTGGCTGGTAATCAATAAAGCATGGATGTGCTCCAAAAGTGGAAACACTTTTTATCAGTGTAAGTTCATTTCCCTCAAAGGCAAATGCTGATACCGCCCCTTCGTTGCTTTCATTTACTGCAAACACGAACCTTCTATCATCACTAATGGCAAGGAAAGAGGGGTTTTCTGTGGATACAGCTAGCGTTGGGTCTGTAAAAGTTCCTTCAGACTCATCAAATGAGGTGATGTAAATACCTTCACTATCGGCATCAGTGTATGTACCTACCAAAAGACTCATAGTTGAGGAAGATTTCGTTGTAGAGCAAGAACAAAGCAAGGTTACTGCAAAGGAAATTAAGAGACACTTCAAATAATTCATAGATTAAAAAATTTGAAGGCAATTTACTAAAGCAGTATACAAACTCACTCCTGCACTACAACCTTTAATACTTTATTGAACTGATATTCTACTCAACAACCATAATAGAATACTCAGGTCCATTCCACTGACTCTTGCCTGAGCCACCCTTATCAGGAGCCTGATCTGGTCTTTTTTCAAATGTCCTGTCCACCTGGATTGTACATTGACCCAATAACTCAACGGGCATCTGAGCTCCCCTTACCTGGAGTGTAGTTGCGTTGATATCATCCATGGTTACATAATAACTCGTGATATCATTCCATATTCGCAGACTGATTGACTCATTGGCCCTAATTGGTAACCCGATCCACTTTATCTGAATTAATTCTGATAGTGAAACCTGAGTTAATGATTCAGGTAACGCCACAGAGGTGAGCGTATAGACATTAACATACACATCATTGTCATTATTGCGATAGCGAAATTCACCATCCACTACACCATTAAAAGTCCTTTCATAGGTAATTAACCCTAAAGCATTGTCTTCATGTAAGCTTGCATCATTAAAAAGGACTTCTGAAGGAGTGTTTAATCTTAAGGAAGTAGATCCAAACTTGAAGCTTGCACTGGCAGTGGTTTCATTCGCGGCTTCATCATAAATTAATGAATAATTTGTTTCAATTTTTTGCTGACTGACGTCTTCGGCATCTTCAGATTCACAGGATACAAGCGTGATTATCCCAATCATACTTGTCACTAACAGGTTAGTTTTTAGTTGGTACATTATAGAAGCGTATTTAAAACTCTTAAACGATGATGGGATAATTTAGATAGCTGGTTTTCAAATTTAATTTTCACCAAAATCTACCACTCATATCTACTCTTCTATTAGAACTAATAAAATACCTCATCCAAAAATTTGAGAACTTCCCTGGCTGCGGGAACACCATCTTTTTCCCAGCTGATCCCCAGGTAATCATTACTTCCTGAATCCATAAACGCATGTGGCCTTCCCTGATGTACCCAATACTTCGCAGGCTGGTCAGCTTCTGACAAGATGCTCAAATACGCTTCTATAGACTTAGGAGTAGTCAGATTATCTTCACTGCCTACGGTGAAAAATTGGGGAGGCAACTTACGCTCATAGGAAATTGGAATGAGATGAATTGGTGAAACTGCTTTGTAGTACTCTGGATTTATATCAGCTGAAATCTTACCACCAAAAATAGATCGTGGTTTTGCTCCTCCCATCTGCCAAAAGAAATTGGAGGGTTGTTCAAACCCACCTAAGGCACTTGCATATATATCAAATGCTCCATAGCTGATCACTGCTGCTTGGACTTCAATACCCCCGGTTTTCATCAATTTACTGGCGGTTACACCTTCAGGCAAATAGGAGGGCTTGAACCCAAAAGGAACCTGATTAAATCCACTGTCACTTAGACTAGTTCCTACAATCACCACCATTTCTGCCAAATGTCCCCCAGCGCTATCCCCCGTTACCGCAACTTTATCTGGATCTCCATTATACTCAGCAATATTGTGCTGAACCCACACCACTGCGCCCAGCGCATCTTCTACAATTTGGTTCATGGTCACGGTATTGTTCATATCCACCAACAACCGATAATTCACATTGCACACCACATACTCGCCATTCTCTACCATAAACCTGGACATATCGTCCATTATGGAATTGTCATTGATCAACCAACCGCCACCATGAAAGATCACTAGGACAGGATACTTACTCTTTCCCGTTTCCGGGGTATAAATATCCATAGTGAGATCAAACCCATCAGGAGAAGCCCAAATAATCTCCTCTTCAACAGAATAGGAATTCTGAGCGCTGGTAAGGCTTATGAAGCCAAGAAGAGTAAAAAGAAAGAAAAGTTTACGCATACTTGTGTTATCAATAACTTCTAAAAATCTAACGGCCAAATAAATATAATAAGTATCAACCCAGGGTTAAAACGAACATTAAAATAGAGAATAAAAAAGATACGATCCCTTATTGTGTCAACCTGACATTAAGATAGATCATTAAGATCAGTATATTTACCTTCTACCTAAAAAATCAATTCATTTGCCTTTGAACACCGACAAGCTGCATCCGGGTCTTTCTGTTGATTGTGTCATTTTCGGATTTCATGAGAATGAACTCAAGGTGCTTCTGCTAAAGCTGAAGCGTCTCAACCAATGGGCATTACCAGGTGGCTTTGTTGCTAGAGATCAAGATGTGGATGATGAAGCTGTAAATGTCCTGAAGAGGCGAACAGGATTGGAAAATATATTCTTGCATCAATTTCATTTGTTTGGGCGTGTATCCCGAAATGAACCGGGACATGCGGATAACATGGTGGCTCATCAGTTAATTGAACCTGAACTACGGGATTGGTTTGACCAGCGGTTCGTGACTGCAGGCTATTATGCATTGGTAGAGTATAGGCGTGTCATGGAGCCAACTCCTGATCTTACATCCGAAATATGTGAGTGGAAATCACTCCACGACCTACCAGTGATGATTTTAGACCATCAATCTATCATTCGAAAGGCACACGAGATCCTAAAGAAAGAATTGAATCATCAACCTATAGGGTTGAACCTGCTACCTGATCGATTTACCATGCCTGAGCTGCAAGCACTCTATGAAACCGTCCTAGAAAAATCATTGGACCGGAGAAACTTCAGAAGAAAAATGCTGAGCTATGATATCCTGGTTCAAACCAATGAAAGAAGAACTGGTGGTGCTCACAAGGCACCTATGCTTTACCATTTTGATTTGGAAAAATACCACTTCGCTATTGAAAAAGGGTTAAAGTCAGGTTGGTAAATAACAGAAGAATCAACATTCATACTATTTTAACTTTATACACTATATAGTTAGGTCATTCCGACAGGACTCTTAAGGATAAACAAAGGTTGACTTGAAGAATCCCTGCCTGCCGGACAAGGCAGGTTAACAGAATGACTTTTTGAAGTACGAATAGAGTTTAACTAAACGGTATTGAGCCCAAACTATCCAATTACAGTGAATTAGTTGTCCGTGCCTATATAAGGAGGAAGTTCATAAACCGACTCTTTTTGGGCACTATTCATTCTATTGTAAATATCAGCCAGATCATCATATTCTTTTCTGGTTCGAATGGGTTGAATGATCCCTTCCTTGAGGTCTTTTTCATTCATACTTCCTGTACGGAGTATTTCTTCCATATTAGCAGTATACCGCCAATATTGTAGCATTTCCTTACCTGTGACACCGGCATTATCGGAGCAAGCCCAAAGTATTAATGCCAATACTGGTAATACCATCAATTGCTTGATGTACTGAGTCTTACTCTTGGATTTAGTCATCATACGAAATCTCTTTTTTGTTAATGAAAAATTGAATCCACTGGCTATGTTCACGGGCTCTTTAGCTGCGAAATAGCCAAGCAGAATTTCTTGATAATGTAAGGTGTTTGGTGAATGCTTAATGGCTACCAGATCAGCGAGGAATTCATGATTGAGTTGCATTGCCCTCTTGTACACTCCAATCATTGGATTGATCCAAAAAACTGCCTTTATCAACTCAATAATCAATATATCGATAGTATGACCTTGCCTTACATGAGTCAGTTCATGTACAATCAACTCGGAATTGACATGCTCAAATTGGTCTCTGTTGATAAATACATATTTGAAAAAAGAATAAGGCGGTTCAACCTGATCTGTAAGTATGATCTTACTCCCATCGACAATTTTTAATTCCCCAGTACGTACCACCCTCAATAGTCTGCGTATATCTACAGCAAAGCGAATAAAAAATACAAAGGAGATCAATAAATAAGCAAGGTTGATCAACTGTTCCCATCTGATAGTACTGGAATTGAAGTTTTGCTGTGCGACACTAAAAATTGCCTTGAATTCTTCAGGGCCAGAAAAAGAAATCAGCGGAACCACAAGAGATACCAGCAGTCCGGCCAGTAGATAAGTGCGGTTAAAAACAAAGGATTTTTCCTTTTCCAGAACGAGCCTGTAAAAACCATAAACAATGGCCAAAGACAAGCTAAACCTAAGAACATAAAGTATCATTTGTCTGCATTTTTAATTTTGTCATCTATTAATTCTCTAAGCTCTTTGAGCTCATCTTTAGACATGGTTACACTATTGGCAAAGAAGGAGGCAAACCTGCTTGATGATCCCTGGAAAAATGTGGAAATCATGTTTTTCAGGTATGAAGAAGAGTAATCTGACTTGTTAATCAGAGGATAGTACTGACGAGAATTTCCGTGCAATTCAAAATCAATCGCGCCTTTCTCTGTCAATCGTTTCAAGAGTGTAGCAAGTGTGGTTGGCGCTGGTTTAGGTTTAGGAAAGGCATCCATCAAATCTTTCATGTATGCTTTTTTCATTTGCCAGATTAAGCTCATCAGATGTTCCTCTTTGGGTGATAACCTCATATATCTCTATATTTATAGATTTTCTTCTACAAATATAGAATAGATTTTTAATTCTACAAATGTAGAAGGAGGTTTTTATCGAAAAAGGGATTAATGAATCACTTAGCGTGTTTTGTTTTAACTAAAGGGCGATACGATTTGGAGCAAATGCTACAAGGCCGGTATTGATCTAAGAAACACAATTCTCTAAAAGCTGCTGAATCTCAGTCTTCTTGCCTTCTCGTTCCAGGGATACCGTTTTAGAAACCACATCAGCTATTTCCAATAAATCCAAAGCCTTGGCTAATCTCACTTTAGCTTCATCATTACAGTTTTCTATTCCATCCCGACCCGACTCCAGAAGGAAGGACGAGAGCATTTCCAAATGTTCAGAAGTGAGATTCCACTGATGGATGTACTCCCCAAGGTCCTCACGACTCATTTTAAGGATTTTCTCCATATCCAGATCAAGTTGAGTTTTAAATTGCTCATTAGAGACCTCTATACCTTCTGCTACCTGCCCTTTTGCCTTCAGGCCAAGAAAAGTAGCCAGGATTTTTCCCAGCACTTTCCCTAATTGCTCAATTTCATCCTTTAAAATATCCCTTCTTTCCATCAAGTTCTTTTATTAGTCCTACTTTGTCAGGTTTAGATACTGATATGAATTCAGCAGGACGTTACCTGGTGTTAACCTTCGTTCTTTCACCCCTGTGGTTATACTGAACTTGTTTCAGTATCTACGCCTATTAACCTGACAAAGTAGGATTAGTATTCTATCAATTATTGGTATTCCTATGAATTCGAAAAGATAATCATCTAATTTGAGATGATGTAGGAACAAAGGCTTACATTTACATGTTGCTACATATATCTATAAATCAGTACAACTATGAGTGATGCCATCAAAAACATTAAACCTTTAGGTTTTCCCTGGGCCACCCAGGACCCGTTTCTTTTCTGTGTTTATCACAAAGACGATTACCCAAAAGGCAATAAGGATATGGGGCCAGTGGAGTCGCTAGCCGGGCGAAACATAGGCCAGGACTTTGATCCTTCTAACAAATGGCGCATGTACCACGGCTCTACGGTTCCCGGTTTCCCACAGCATCCACATAGAGGGTTTGAAACTGTAACCATTGGTGAAAAGGGGCTCATTGATCACTCTGATTCTTTGGGTGCCGCGGGCAGATTTGGCAATGGCGATGTACAGTGGATGACTGCTGGTAAAGGAGTGAATCATTCAGAGATGTTCCCGTTATTGAAAGAAAACGAGGACAACCCGCTCATCCTTTTCCAGATATGGCTCAACCTCCCTGCGAAAAGTAAATTTGTGGAGCCTCACTTTAAAATGTTGTGGTCAGAAGAAATGGCCTACTATACTTCTCCTGATGGTGGGACTAATGTGAAAGTTGTTGCTGGTCAGATTGAAGACGTGAAAGCACTTTCCCCTGCTCCGGATTCCTGGGCAGCAGATCCAACCAATGAGGTAGCTATCTGGGTATTTACCATGAAAGCAGGTGCGGAATGGAAGCTCCCAACTGCCGGTAAGGACGTCAATCGCTCATTATATTTTTACAATGGATCATCCGTTACACTCAATGACCAGGATTTCCCTCTTGAACGTGTAGCTGAACTGGATGCCTCCGCAGAAGTTACCATCAAAAACGGCAATCAGGAGGGACAATTCCTGATTCTTCAGGGGAAGCCTATTGGTGAGCCTGTGGCCCAGTATGGCCCTTTTGTAATGAACACTCAGGAAGAGATCCAGCAAGCCTTTCGGGAATACCAAAGAACCCAGTTTGGTGGATGGCCGTGGCCTAAAAATGATTATGTTCACCCAAAGGAAAGCGGTCGATTTGCCAAACATGCAGATGGTCGTGAGGAGTACAAGTAGCTATTGAGATTCAGGATTTTTCTTACTATCTTAATTGAGAAAACACTCCCTGGCTTATGAAAATGTATCAGTTAATATGGCGGTATGAATGTAGTGCCAGCCAGAAAGAAGCATTCGAAAACGCATACCGAAGAAACGGAACGTGGTTTCAGTTCTTTGAAAAAAGTGAAGATTTTCTGGGACAGGAATTGATCCACAATGTAGACATGGGCAACTACCTCGTCATTGATAGTTGGATTTCAAAAGAAACTTACGACTCTTTTCTCAAAGAAAACAAGGTTGAGTATGATCAACTGGATGCTCAATGTAAATCATTGTATGCCAAGGAAGAATTTTTGGGGCCATTCGTTACAGTGGAATA
Source organism: Marinoscillum sp. (assembly GCA_040218045.1). GTDB lineage: Bacteria > Bacteroidota > Bacteroidia > Cytophagales > Cyclobacteriaceae > Marinoscillum. Next base: position 33,630 of record JAVJQA010000053.1, on the reverse strand, counting down.
ACCCGAAAGGGTAAAACTCATAAAGCTTTATTTCTTGTTCGTGGCATCTGACTAAATTTTGAATTACCCTACCGCCTTTTGATTTCCATCAAGAACACCTTTTATGCAGGCTTTTCAAAATGAAGATCAGAACGCCCATCAATATTTTTTATTCGATACAATAATGGCATATCTTTAGCCAGCACACAGCTATTACAATGATTCAAGAGAGTTTTCATTATGATAGTGAGAAAACAGATACTGACATTAACGCCATCAAATGAAAAAAAAGGTCTATCTCATCAATCCCAAAGAAGCGAACATTGGTTACTTTAAATGGCCAAATGAGACCGGGGGAAGAACAGATTACGTGTATGTAGCCGATCTTGCCACTACCACTGTAGCCAGGCTCATGGAGCCCTATTTTGATATTGAAATCTGTGAGGCATCCCTTACAGAAGTGGACTATGATACAGATGCTGATTTCATAGGACTCACTGGCAAGATAAGCCAGTGGCCACACATGAAAGAGCTTTCCCACGAGTTTCGGAAAAGAGGAAAAACGGTGATCATTGGAGGTTCGTATGCCTCTCTGAGTTATGATGTAGTGAGACCTTATAGCGACATTCTGATCAGAGGAGAGATTGAAGAAATTGCCGATGAAATGTTTACGGAAATTGCCTCCGGAAACTTTAAACCTGAATATGAAGGTACTCAACCGGATTTATCGACCTCTCCTCTTCCAAGATGGGACCTTTACCCAAATGACAAGGCACTATTGGGTGCAGTGCAAATCTCCAGGGGTTGTCCCTTCCAATGTGAATTTTGTGATGTGATAGAATACCTTGGCAGAAAACAACGCCACAAATCTATTGATTACATCATCGCTGAGTTGGATCAACTTTACAAATACGGATACAGGGAAACCTTTATCGCCGATGACAACCTCACCGTATACCGAAAGAAAGCCAAGGAGATCCTTCAGGCGATTGGGGATTGGAACCGAAAGCAAAAAGATGGTCGAATGCTCTTTAGAACACAAGTTTCCATAGACATAGCCCGTGATCCGGAAATGATGGACTTAGCAGCTTATTCAGGCCTCTTCGCTGTATTTATTGGTATAGAGACACCGAATGTAGAAAGTCTCAAAGAAACCAGAAAGCTTCAGAACCTGCGCATCGACCTGGTGGACCAGGTACATACGGTCTACAAACATGGCTTGAGCGTTTATGGCGGGATGATTGTAGGTTTTGACAATGATACACCAGATATTTTTGAAAGACAGTTTGAGTTTGTTCAGGAGGCTGCCATCCCATATGTGACCTATGGCCTACTCAATGCACCGGATCAAACACCACTCCATGACCGCCTGAAGAAGGACAACCGGCTCATCAATGAAAATGAAAGCATCGTAGCTGGAAATGCATATGAGACCAATATCCTGTTTCAAAACATTTCTTTGGAAGAAGCCCAAAAAGGGTCTAAATGGCTCATGAACAATATGTATTCCCCTGGTTTCTTTGGTGACCGTCTGGATACATTTCTCCACCTTTTGGGAGATGGAAAACAAACGGATCCGTCAGCGATATCACGGGTAATGCGACCAGTATATAAGGAACAATACCGAATTATAAGAAATATCCGAAAGATGGGTGATAAAGAAGCCTTGATGTATGAAAGGATTACCAAAATCATGGCCAAAAAACCTCATGCGACTATTCATGCTTTGAACTATCTGGGACTATACGCCTCCATTAGATCTACAATGAATTACAACAATACCTGGGATCAAAGTTTGGTGGGCGAACCTGTTTTTGAGTTTAGTGCTTAATCCTTAATTTTCCTGTTATTCAGTTTGCTCGACCATGTTGATCTGGATATCCGTAATAACATATGGATAATATATCCATCAAATTAGTAGAAGAAGATGAGCTCCCGCAATTGCTCGAGTTTGCAAGGGAAAACTTCATCAGCACCTATGGTCACATGAATTCCCCGGAGAATATGGAGCACTATCTCCGGGAATCATTTACCATTGATCCCTTTACGAGAGAGTTCAACCATCCCGGATCATCCTTTTTTGTACTGATTAACAGTGATAACACAATTATCGGCTATTATAAGCTCAACATTGGCAGTGCTCAGACCGAGCGTCATTACCCTGAATCAATAGAGATTGAACGAATCTACGTAGGTCAAAAACTCAAAGGAAAGGGCCTGGGCCGAAAAATGATCCATCATGCTGCATCTCAGGCCAAATCACGCAACCTGAATTTTATCTGGCTCGGAGTATGGGAGAAAAATCCGGCAGCCATATCGTTTTACAAAAAGTTAGGATTCGTGGAAATTGATACTCACATATTCCAACTTGGCACAGATCTTCAAACCGACATTATCATGCGACTGGATGTACTATCTGAATAAGCTCTACAGGATTATTGTTTCATTTTCGACAGCCAGTGTTTGACTTTCTCAATTGGTGCAAACTTCCCACCCCCACTCTGATCCGCCATGAGTAGTGCCAGGGGTTTGGTGGACTCATAATGATCAAAAAATACTTTGAGAATGGCAGCAAATGGCAAGGCCAGGACCATCCCTGGCAAACCCCAAAGCAAGCCCCCGGCAATTAGGGCAATGATAGCTGAAAGTGCATTAAGGTTCAGGTTGCTGCCCACTATGTACGGACTGAGCACATTGCCTTCAAGTGTCTGCACAAACCAAAACACGGCCACAACCACCAAAGCAAACCATGGATTGTCATGGGTCATAAAGGCATAAAATGTCGGGATTAATCCTCCTAAAGTCGTACCAACATAAGGAATGATGGCCATCACCGCGGCGAAGAACCCAAAAAAGATAGCATAGTCCAGTCCGATCAAAAGCAACCCAATAGAATTAAGTACACCAAGAACCAATATTAGTAAAATCATTCCAGTCAGGTACTGCTGGCCTACCTTTTGTACTTTTTTGAGCATCCCGACAAATACTGGTCTTCGCTCTTTTTCCACGAAATGTGCGGAAGCCTCCGTTAGGTTTTTGTGATACAATAAAATCAAAAAAGTATATAGAAAAGTCAGTAGAAACAGGGTTAAAAACGTACCTGTTTTACTAATGGTGCCAGAAACAATTGAGAATCCACTATTGCTGAAGAATTCGCCAAGGTTTTCTGTGAGCATTTCAGGAGAAAGGTCGCTTATAAAAGGCACCTTTTCATTGAGGAATACAATGATGTCTTCCCCGAGCTCTACCAGTTTGCTTTGAAAATTCTTAAACTCATCAGCTACACTAACAAGCATAGTAGAGAAGAAAACAAACAATCCCGAAACACCAACCACAACGATGGTCATGGAAATAATAATGGCACCTACTAAACCCAACCGAGTGCTTTGAAGTTTCCTCACCAATGGGAAAAGTACCAGTGCAAAAAGTAACCCAAAAGCCAACGGAACCAGGAGTGTTCTGGCTATCCAGATGACAAACACGATCAACACAACAAGTGCCAGCGCGTAAAAACCATTTTTATATGAAAACGTCATTGATTTGTTTTGAATACTACTCTCGGTAACTGGAAATGTTTGCCGTTTTAACCAATATAATTATTTCCCACTTTCAAATTTCTTCAGCTGGGCCTTGTAATGCATCAGGTCTTCAGCTTCCAGCTCCGCTGCTTGTAGTGCAAGCCTTGCAAACTTTACTGCTTCAACTTTTTCCCCGAGCTTAAATTTCAAAGAAGCATAAGTATCGTAATAGGTGGCATCAGGATAATCCGTGAGCACATTTCTCATCCATGCTGAAGCTGCTTTCAGTTGTTCAGGATTGTCTACAAAGAGATAAAACTTCCATGCAAACTCATTCAACTGATCCGGATCCACCACGTCTTGCTCTTCCACTACAGCCAGGGCATTCTCGGCATATTGAGGCCAGTTTTCTTTGAGGTCATTTACTTTAAGGTTTGCCAATGATAGCAGCTTGTCCTTATCCTCAAAGTCCACCTCCTGCATGAGTTGTCTTAGCGCCTGAGTAGCAAAAAGGGTAAGGTCAGCTCCTTCATAGATATCTATGAGCTGATCGAGCATCACGTTATATACTTTGGCGTCCACCGTATCTTTTCCGTACTTAAGTGAAAACATATCGTGGTAGGCTATGAGGTATTGGATCTGATCACTGTACGGATCCTCTACATTCAGATTGATCATCATCCATGAAGTCTCATTGAGCCAATCATGCTGGGAAGTTTCCTTAAAATAGGTTTCCACCATCCCACTCCTGTCAGCACAAGCGTTCTCCAGAGCAAATGAATACTCAACCAGAAAATCCAGGCTCCGCTCACCGCTCTTAAACTTCTTGTCCATAGCCGAAAGTGTGTTGTCCCCCAGGGCATCCTTCCCGAGTACCAGAAACTCCTCAGAATCAATGGCACCACACCCTCTATGCACCAGCTTGCCATCTCCATTTAAAAACAACATGACCGGATAGGAAACCACTTCATAGTCATCTCCGATCTGAATTCCCGGTAAATCTTCCATATCCAACCGGATATTGACAAAATTCTTGTTGTAAAATTCACCAACTTCTTTATCAGTGAGTGTGTATTCCTCCAAAATCCCACATGGCTCACTCCATTCTACATAGCCCTCCACAAACAGCAACTTTCCATCGTTTTTGGCTTTTGTCAAAGCGTCATTCCATTCCATATCCTGGAAGCTGATACCGCCTTGAGAAAAGACGGAAAATGACAACTGAAGGATAAAAAGGCTAATTAATGATGTCTTGATCATGAGAATGTCGTTAATTTGAATATAAATCTAAAAGTATTTTCTGATACCTGACGATTCCATAATCAATCATTCCATCATGCGTACGTTCATCGCCGTTTTTCTTATTGCTTACTCCGTTCAGGGACATTCTCAGAGTGACTATGAGCAGGAAATTATTGAGTGGCAGACAAAACTCAACGAAGAATTCTCAAATCCTGAAGAGTCTCCGCTTTCTAAAAAGGAGATAAAAAAATTCAAGACATTAGATTTTTTTGAGATTGACCAGAAGTATAAGATCGAGGCGGACTTTGAACCTACTCCATTTGAAAAACCAATCACTATTCCCACCACAACTGACCAACTTCCTGTATATGTACAGTACGGAATAGCACATTTTGAATTGGATGGACAAAAGGTGAGCCTTCCAATTTACCAAAATTTACAACTTCGGGAAACAGATCAATACAAGGATTACCTGTTTGCACCTTTTACGGATGAAACCAACGGATTTTCTACATATGGTGGCGGCAGGTACCTTGATCTTAAAATTCCTGAAACTCAGGATAAGATCGTGCTGGATTTCAATAAGGCTTACAATCCTTACTGTGCATACAGTGCGGCATACTCATGCCCTATCCCACCTCGCGAGAATGACTTAGCTTTGAAGATCGAAGCAGGTGTGAAAGCCTGGGAAAAATAGAATAGTTTGAAATTACACATCAAAACACTCTTCGGACTGGAAGAAATCCTTGCTGAAGAAGTAAAAGCCCTCGGCGGTCAGCAGGTACAGGTCCATAAGCGCTCCATATCATGTGAGGGTGATCTGGAATTTCTCTATAAAGCTAATTACAATTTGCGAACTGCACTTAAGGTGCTCGTGCCGGTTTATGAATTTACAGCACGTAATGAACAGCAGCTTTACGACCAGGTCATGAAACACGACTGGTCCAAGTACCTGAAGGTATCCCAGACCTTTGCAATAGACAATACTGTGTTTTCAGAATTTTTCAGGCACTCTCAATATGCAGCGCTTAAGACCAAGGATGCGATTGTAGATCAGTTCAGAAATAAGCTTGGAAGACGACCTTCGGTAGATATTAAGACTCCCGATATTCAGTTTGACCTGTATGCCTACAAAGACCAGTTCACCATTTCCCTGGACAGCTCTGGTGACACACTGAACCGACGTGGCTACCGGGATGTAGGGCATGAAGCTACAATGAACGAAGTACTGGCTGCAGGCCTTTTGAAACTTGCCGGCTGGAACAAGAAAATCCCTCTGATTGATCCAATGTGCGGCACAGGAACCATCCTTATAGAAGCGGCAATGCTTGGGCAAAATATACCGCCGCAGATCAACAGGTCAGACTTTAGCTTTAAAAATTGGACCAATTTTCATCCTGCTGTTTGGAACAGAGTAGTGGCCGATGGGAATGCCAACATCCGAAAGGCACAGATGGACATCTCCGGAGGTGATGTAGATGGTGATGCCATCCTGATGGTCAACAAAAGCCTGAAGAAGTTTAAGCTTAGAGATGTGGTAAATGTGCAGCGTATTGCTTTTGAAGATCTCCGGCCAAAAACTCCAGACGGAATGATCATTTCCAATCCTCCATATGGAGAGCGTATCGGACGAACCAACACCAACGAGTTTTATAAGACGATCAGTGACCTGCTCAAAAACAATTTCCAGGGATTTGATGCTTGGCTGATCAGCTCCAACATGGAAGCATTCAAGCACCTAAAGCTCAGAGCCTCTAAAAAGATTGTCCTTTTCAATGGGCCTCTTGAGTGTAAATTCCAGAAATACGAAATGTACCGGGGGAGTAAGGAAAACTAGAGATTACCTTCGTATTTGGTATTACATCCCAAAACCCTCAAACAGAATGGCAGCTTGGTGGTTTCTATGCTATGACTGACCCGCAATCGACCACACAAAAAATAAAACAAGCCACAGATTCGATCACTACCGAAATGAAAGAACCGGTAGAAAAAATTACTGAAAAGGTAGTCACCTGGTGGGACGCATTCATTGAGCTAATCCCTAATATGGCAGTAGCTATTGTGCTATTCATCATATTTCTCATCTCTGCGAAAGTGATTCAAAAGGTGTTCCTGAAAGTATTTAGGAAATCCTCTCAGAACAAAGCGTTAGAGAACTTATTTGGGACCATTGTCTACTATATCGTACTGGGCACTGGTCTGTTTATCATCCTAGGAGTGCTACAGCTAGACAAAGCAGTAACTTCTTTGCTTGCTGGTGTGGGTGTGGTTGGCTTGGCCCTTGGTTTCGCCTTTCAGGACATTGCAGCCAATTTTGTCTCTGGGATTATACTGGCTTTCCGTACCCCTTTCCATGTTGGCGACATTGTGCAGATCAGTAACTATATGGGAACCGTTAGTCGCACAAACCTTAGAGTGACTGTGATAAAAACCTTTCAAGGTCAGGAGGTTTACATTCCTAACAAAGATGTACTGCAAAGTCCAATTGAAAACTTCTCAATTCTTGGTCAGCGCCGTATCGACCTGGCTGTAGGGATCTCATATGGTGATGACCTTACCAAAATACAAGAGCTGGTGAGTGAGACTATAAAAAACCTCGATGGTGTAATCCGTCACGATGACATGATCTTTACTTACACAGGCTTTGGTGATAGCTCCATCAATTTTGAGATTAAGTTTTGGATAGATTATCCTGACAACCCTGGATATCTTAGAATGAGATCAAAAGCAGTGATTGCAATCAAGGAAGCGTTTGATCAAAATGACATCACCATACCATTCCCTATCCGAACACTGGACTTTGGTATAAAAGGGGGTGAAAAGCTAAGTGCTATGCAGTTAAATACAGGCCAATCACCTACTTGAGATTAAGCAAATGTGAAGTTTACGGTTCATTCCAACCAAAAGTCAGAATTGGTAGTCTTTGAGAGTAAATCCCTATTATGATGAAAAAATTCTACCAAACTCCCCTTATCCTGCTGGTGATCAGCGCTGTTGTTCTTGGCTCGTGCACAGACACGTGTGAAACAGTCTCTTCGTATACTTTCTTCAAACCAGTTTTCATTTCCAAAGAAGAGTTGAGAAAAGCCATCCAATTTCAATCTCCCCAGGAAATCAACCAATCCGGTAAAATCTATTTTATAAATGATCACTTACTGATCAATGAACCGAATGAGGGGATTCACATTATCAACAATGAAAATCCGGAAACCCCACAAAACCTTGGTTTCATCAAAATACCTGGAAACTTTGACCTGGCAGCTGTAGACGGATACCTCTATGTGGATAGTTACATTGACCTTGTGGTTTTGGACATCAGTGACCTTACTAACCCAATAGAAGTCAAGAGATTCAACGATATCTTTCCTGATTACAATGCTTATGGCTACTACGCCTCTGAGGATGGTATAGTGACCGACTGGGTAGAAACTACCACATCCGAGGAGATCAGCACAGAATGCGATGGAGAAGAAAATTATCACTATTATCCATGGGGATACAGATATAGCGGTGGCATAGCTGTTGACATGCTTTCAGCGGAATCTTTTAATAAAAACTCGGGGTCTTCGTCTCCAGGAGTAGGTGGATCAATTGCCAAGTTTACCATCAACAACGACCACCTCTTTATGATTGATCAATCTGAGATGCACATTGCTGATATTTCCAATCCGGCATCACCTATGCTGGGAGCAAAGACTGAAATTGGTTGGGGTATTGAAACTATTTTCCCATACCAGGACATGTTGTTCATTGGGTCAAATGATGGAATGTACATTTATGATGTCAGCGCTCCTCTTAGTCCTAACTTACTCTCCAACTATAGTCATGTAAGAAGCTGTGATCCGGTAGTTACCGATGGAAAATATGCCTATGTCACACTGAGATCAGGAACTCAGTGTCAGGGCTTCACCAATCAACTGGAGGTCATTGATATACAGGACCCATCCAATCCTGAACTTTTAGAAACTTATCCGATGTACAACCCACACGGGTTGAGCATCTCAGATGGACGTATTTTTATTTGTGATGGTGAGGCTGGTCTGAAGATCTACAATGCAGGAAACATCCATCAAATTGACCAAAACCTGATCAAACATTACGGTGATATTCATGCTTATGATGTGATTGTACAAGACTGCCTGGTGATGCTGATAGGCGACGATGGGTTGCGACAATATCATTGCAATGACTTTGCCGGGGACATTACCTACCTAAGCACCATCGAGTTTCATAAGGAACTTTGATGAAGTTATTAATAGCGTTTCTAATGGTTTGTTCGTCGGTATTACTCTACGGACAAACTGATAGAATTTACATTAAAAACGGAGGGCTCGTCAAGGGTAAAATCTATTCTGAAGAGCTCTCCGATACGATTGAGGTAGTTATAGAAGGTTCATTAATCCAACTGCCACTTTCAATCATTGAAGAGATTCAACCACACCCGAAAAATCACCATGATTTTGAACCCTACAAGCAATTGACCTTCCCAAAGGGCTGGTCTACAGGGATTTCAGGAGGCACGGTGTTTGGCAAGCAAAATGAAAATGAGGGGACAAAAGTTCGCCCATACTTTACCATTAGTCAAATTTACCGGCAGCATCCTCTCTTGAATTTAGGATTTGGCACCGGGATTTTTGCCTATAGGGATTTTAATGTCTATCCCGTTTTCCTGGAGTACTATGCGCTTATGGGCAAGAGCAGGAATGCACTGATGCTGTATGGTGCAGCCGGTAAAAGCTGGGCCAATTCCACACAAGAGTTAGCAGAAAATATAGAAGTAACAGGAGGCACTTATTTCAATGCCGGGATTGGGTGGCATAAAAGGGTTGGGACAAACAACCTCCAAATCAAATTTGGATACGTTGTCCAGGTGATAGAAGAAACACAGGAATTAAACAACAATTATGACCTCATCCGCACCAGAAATATCAACCGTTTGGCACTTCAGCTCAATTATTACTTCAATTACTGATTCTCAAAATAATCAAGATTGTTGGGAATCATTTTAAGGTCGCAATATGTTACTATCTTTGCAATCCATTTTGGCAGACGGCTGAAATGATTACACTGGGGTCGACCGGAATCGACAGGAAGTGTAAAGAGTATACTTGCATGCAGGCACGTGGGATGAGTGCCTTGATCAATAGTTCCAACACTTATTTGGCGAATCTAATTACGCCATGGCAGCATAATCTGTACTTAACCGTATAGATTAACCAGGGTTGAGGCCAATGCCTCCCCCTGCCACATCCCTCCAGGTTTCTGTCCTGTAAACCGGAGTAAGGGGTGTCGACCTTCAGGACTAGTGCTGGTGAGGCTACTAAGCCAGTGCGAAACTCCAGTGGCTGGCAGGTTCAGTAGGTTGTTATTCACCGGCTGTCCTGCGAGACCAAACGAATAACTAAGCATGTAGAGGGTCTATTGTTTCCTTTGCTGGACGAGGGTTCGAATCCCTCCGACTCCACTTAGTGGTTATCAAGCCACACTAAAACCCTTCATATTTTACGTATGAAGGGTTTTTATTTCCTCTCCTACCCACATTATCTAAGTATTTCATATAATTGGTTACCTATTCGATTACCAATAAAACAGGTAACCTAATCATTAAAATAGGGCTTAAAATAGCTTTTTGATCCTTTTGGGCATATTTAAGTAGTGGTTCGAACCCTCGTCCCATCCAAATAAGTACAAATAATGTTGATTAAAATGTTTTGGCTATTAAACCCACTTATAGCGTCCTCTATTGGCTTCAGACTCACAAGACCAGTAAAAAGACCGGTGAAGCTCCCATTTCAAAAAGTAACACGGTATTCAGGGGGGAACGGATTCAAGATGAAACCAAGTAGCGTCATGCTGAATTCATTTCAGTATCTAACTTGACGAAGTAGGACTAATCAGCTTTGACATAGTACAATTATACCTATCCTCTTCTCATAAATAGACAGGTATGATTATCAACCACATAGATTTCATCTAAAATTTGACTCAGGGCTATTGATTTTTTATATTCACCGCTTTACAAAATCAAACCAATAATGAGACTAATCCTTCTAATTGCATTTTCAGCTTTTTTTGCTTCGTGTGATCAAATCAATGCTGTTTTCGGAAGTAGTGATACCTCTGAAGATGCCAATGAAAATGTGGTGAAAAAATTCCATGACAATGGAAAACTAAAATCCATCTATCAAATCAATGACCTACGCCAAAAACACGGACAGGCAAAAGTTTACAATCCAAAGGGTGTACTGAAGCAAAGCTTTGTATATGAAAATGGTGAGAAAATTCAAGCAACCCAGCATTATCCGAATGGAAATCCGTTGATGCAAATCGACTACAAAAATGGTGTCAAGGACGGTTTTATCAGAAGGTATTACGAAGATGGGACACTGGAATCCGAAACTCCATATAAAGAGGATTATGCAGGCAAAGGCCTGAAAGAATATACGAAATCAGGAAAGCTGAAAGAACAGTATCCCAATTTGATCGTCCGGGGTATTGATCAAATGCAGGTCAATGGAAAGTACACCATTGAAGTATATTTTGATAAGAATCCTGGTAGAGGAACTTATTACATTGGTGAACTCACTGAGGGAAAATTTATGAACTACCGTATTGATGAGCTGCAACGAACCAATTATAGAGGCAGAATAGTGTTTAACCCTGCACCGGGAGTAATGATCATGGAGAAGCTGACCTTTGTGGGGGAATACAAAACCCCAACCGGCAATAAATACATCGTAGACAAGGAGTTTAACCTGGCCATTGATAATACCAGTTTCTAATTCTGAGCTCGATCCAGGTAGTATTTACGCATCTTAAGTTCAGAGTTGTTGGGTGCGTACTTCAGGCCAGAATTGAGTAGTTCCCTTGCTGATTTATACCAGCCTTTTCTAAAGTAGTAAGTGATCCCATTTGAATACGCTTTACCGACTGCAAAATCCTGAAAGCGGTAGTGATACTGGTCCACGGCTGCCTCAAATTTGAGTTGATACTTTTCAGCTGATTTCACGTCCTTGCTCAGGTAAGCATCAGACATGGCTTCAAGGTAAATACCCATTCGCAATGCACCCAAATGTGCGTTGGAGGTGAGATTGGGAAACTCATCATACAGGTCATCCACCAGGCTGAGCAACTCATCCGACTTGTAGGCACTAGCTACCATGGTGTTATTTATGTTGCCGACCAGCAAATTTTCAGCATCAAAATTATTCGGCTTGGTTTGGTAAGCATTTCTGATAAATGGAAACGCCAATACATAATTTCCTCGGTTATAAAGCATCCGTCCGCGCTCATAATTGTAATAGAAATCTATTTCTACCTGAAGCGTGCTGTCTGTAATCTGCGAACTGAGTTTATCGTATGCTCTATGTACATACTGTGTATCATTCTGATTGAGTAGCTGCTTGTTCATGAGTCGCGCAAACTCACCCAGAATTTCGTCACTGCCAATATTCGGGTCATCGACCCGGGTGAGAAAGGTTAACATGTTTACATCTTCCAACTTGTCATACTGAAGTTGGGAAACGGTTAAAATCCCAGCCGCTTCTAATACTTCCTTAATTTCATCTGTGTCGTGAAAGAAATAAGCCTTCTGCAATTCCTTAAATGCACCTGGATAGTTTTCGTCATTAAAAGCGCTTATTCCTTTATTGTAGTATTGAAGGCCCACCAATTCCTTCAGTCCAAGTTCTTTATTTGTAAAGTAGTATTTGTCAAATACAGTGTTTACACCGGCTGTCAGCTCAGCATTGTCAATCAGTTTCTGCCTCAGCAAGTCACCGATAAATGCTTCCTTGTATCCCGGACTAAATGTTTTAAACCCTCCAATAGGGTCAGTAGTTTCTATACCAATTTGCTCGGTTTCAGGGTATGCTATTATATATACATGGGTAGGTGTTTCTTTTACCACATAGGGCACACCCAGCTCATCAAACACCAGACCGTAAAGCGCACATGCTGTGACGCAGTTATACACCCCTGTCTGGAAAATCTGGTTGAAATAGGCAACATTCTCATACTTACGAAGGAATTCCGCATGTACAAACTCATAGATTTTTTTGACGTATTTAGAGTCTTTCTTAGGTCGCTTTAAAGCCTTAAACTTACTAATGCGCATATTAAACGACCTTTCCCATTTCAAAACCTGAGCGGAATCCACTCCTGATTGGACCATAAGACCACTGAAGAAATCCGAAGACCCGGAATTCAGAAGCATCAATGTATTTTTTTCTGAATCAGAGTCAAATGACAGTTCGTCAAATGATACGAGAGCAGAAGTTTGACCTTTTGCTATAACTGCGGCCAGTATGAGAAGAGTAAAAAGATAAATTCTTGAATTAATCATTGGCTGTTGGATTGGTGAGGTTAAAATAAAACAGTTTTTCAAAACTTTAAAAACTTAACCATGGAATCACCGGATCAACGGGAAGTTTCTCTGCTAACAAAACCTTAACTGTAAGGAAATCCACCCTTATCCCCAGTCTCTCCTGAAGGTGAACAAATTCCATTAAACTTGTAGTGTTTTAATAACCTAATTCAAACTCATGAAAAAACTCATTTACTCACTGGGTATGCTCTGCTGTGCCCTTATTACTCACGCCCAGGCTCCTGCGGGATATTACAGCTCTGCTAGCGGACTCTCGGGAAATGCCCTCAAAACAGAACTCAACGACATCATTGATGGACACACGGAATACAGCTATGGTGATCTTTGGGACTTACTGAAGGTAACAGACAGAGACCCAAACAACAGCAACAATGTAATCGGAATTTACTCAAGGTTTTCCATGGACGCTGCAGCAGAGTATGCTGGTGGTGCTGGCTGGAACAGAGAGCATGTCTGGGCGAAATCCAGAGGTGATTTTGGCACATCAAACGGACCAGGAACGGACCTTCACCACATTAGAGCAGAAGATGTCACAACCAATTCTGCTCGTAGCAACAAAGCCTTTGACAATGATGGAAGCAGTTATGTAGACTCAGGAGGGAATTACTCTGGGTCAACACCAGCAAAAACCGATTCAGATTCGTGGTTTGCCGGTGATGATGTGAAAGGAGATGTAGCCAGGATGATTTTCTACATGGCTGTTCGCTATGAAGGAGAAAATGGTGAGCCTGACCTGGAGCTGACTGAACTGGTTTTGTCTAATACTGACAAGCAACCAATCCATGGGAAATTATCCATTCTTCTTGACTGGCACACACAAGATCCGGTTTCATCAATAGAGATGGATCGAAACGACGCTATTTTTGAATATCAGGGCAATCGCAATCCTTTTATAGATCATCCTGAGTACGTAGCCTCTATTTGGGGTTCAGGAGGCGGCGGATCGAGTTGTAACGACACTGAAGTAACGTTTACTTTAACTACTGATCAATACCCTGCTGAGACTTCATGGTCATTAACAAAGAACGGATCAACTGTGGCGTCTGGTTCCGGATACAGCAATGCCAATTCTGCCTATTCAGAAGATCTGTGTTTAACCAATGGCACTTATGAATTTACCATCAATGATACTTATGGCGATGGAATTTGCTGTGCTTATGGTAACGGATCTTACGAATTTGAAACGTCCTCTGGTTCACTGATAAGTGGAAGTCAATTCACCACTTCAGAGACCAAATCGTTTACCATTGGCAGCTCAGGTGGTGGCGGTGCCTCAGGTGATGTGATTATTTCTGAATATGTGGAAGGATCATCAAACAATAAAGCCATTGAGATTGCAAACCTAAGCTCATCGGCAGTCAGCCTAACCAACTTCTCTTTGAAAAAACAAGTAAATGGGGCGGGCAACTGGTCAACACCTCTCGTGTTAAGTGGCACACTTTCGGCACAATCTGTTTACGTAATCGTCTATTCGAGTGCAGGGTCTACGCTTCTGGCCAAAGCTGATCTGACCACCTCCAATTCTGTAATGTCCTTTAACGGAAATGATCCAATAGGACTCTTTGAGAACAATACATTGATTGATGTGGTAGGTACGTTCAATGGTGGCTCGGGAAATTTCGCTCAAAATGTCACCCTTCAACGTAAGGGTTCCATTACCTCACCGTCCTCAAGCTACTCGGCATCTGAGTGGAACCAACTGGCTCAGGATAACTTTGACAATGTGGGTTTTTTAGCAGGCAGTAGCTCCGGTGGAGGAGGTGGTGGTAGTACCATACCGGCAGGCTACTGTTCATCAGAAGGAAGTAATTCATCCTATGAATACATTTCTAATTTCTCTCTCGGATCGATTAACAACAACAGTGGAAATGATGGTGGATATGGAGATTACTCCAACCTCAACACGAGCATCAATGCAGGAGGTAACTACAGTTTTTCTCTTACTCCAGCATTCCCATCAAGTGCCTATAATGAGTATCTGAGAATTTGGGTAGACTTAAATAGGGATGGCGATTTCGGTGATTCTGGAGAACAATTATATAGTTCAGGAGCATTCCAATCAACCCTTAACGGATCTATAAGTATACCTTCATCTGCCGCTAACGGTGTAACCATGATGCGGGTAAGCATGAAATATGATTCCTCTCCTACTTCATGCGAGACCTTCAGCTACGGAGAAGTAGAAGATTATGCAGTGACAATTACTGGCGGATCCAGTCGCTTTGGGAGTGGTCTGACCAATGTGGTCCAGCAACTCAGCATGGAGATATATCCAAACCCTGCTTCTGAGGTATTAAATATCAATCTGTCGGTAAAGTCTAATGGGGAGTTTCAATTAAGACTCAATGACCTCAATGGGAGGGTAATGTATCAAACTGAGATTCAGGCTGAACAAAACCTACTGAACGCTCAGATTGAATTGAGCAATTTTGATCGTGGCTTCTACATGATGACCATCAGAAATGAAGACGAGCAATACCAGCATAAGGTGATGATAGAATAGATTCAAAATCCTTCTACAATTGAATAAAACCGTGTTCTAAAAAGTACGGTTTTTTTTCTTCACAATATTTTTCGACCGAGTCGTTATCTTTCTAAATCATTAGAAAAGAATGAAATATCAAGCCTACCTTACACTATTTTCATTTATTGCCTTTTTTTTGAATTCATGTTCTGATAAAAACGAACCCCATCCCATCGAAAGCTCCTCAGAATTTATCAATCTGGAAGTTGGCAACTACTGGACTTATGATTGGTATATAGAAAATAATGAAGGATCCATGAAATACCACCTATCGGATAGTGTTTATATCTCATCCAAAGAGACCCTTGATGGTAAAGTTGTTTTCAAGAAAGTGGGTACTTTCCTTGGGCATAATCAAATTCAATACATTTTCGATTCACTCAACACACTGTATTCATTCCCCGATCGAACGGTAATCTTTTCTCTCGAACCCACCACATTTGAGTCCTATCTCGCTAATGACCTATTAATTGAATTCCAATTGGAAGAACTCATCCAAGATATTGATGTACCCATAGGGTCTTATGAGTGCCTGAATTTTAAGGGAGAAGTAAACCACCCTGATTATGGCACATTGTACAACAATAACTACTATTCAAGGGATATTGGATTGGTCAAAATGACCACTCATTACTACCATAATCAACAGCTTCTCGAAATGATACTCACAGGATATGGTAGTACAAATAAACCTGGCTAACCCCCACTATACCATTCCTTAAAGGTTCCGGATTTTTCCTGGCTTACGATTACACTTTCTTTTGTTGGTGGGTTTAGCACCAATTGTAATTTGCCTTTGCCATCAGGGGAAAATTTATCAATCGCACCAATGGAGGATAAATAAGCCCGATTAACCCTGAAAAAACACTTCGGATTTAAGCTGGACTCCAAATCAGACAAAGTCTCATCAACGATCAGCTTCTGTCCCTCCTGATTCACCAAAAAGGTCACTTTGTGTTCCGAAAAAAAGTATTGAACCTCATCTATCACAACTGAGGAATAGCTCCCTCCTCTTCGTACCAAGATCCGTTTGCGATAGTTTGGTTCACTGCCATTCAACAATGTTGCCAACCGGGACAAATCCCTGGTAAAATGATGCTGCAAAGATTGGTACTTGGCTAAAGCGATTTTAAGCTCTTTTTGCTTGATCGGCTTCAGTAAATAATCAATACCGTTTTGCTGAAATGCCTGAAGGGTATATTGATCAAAAGCAGTTGCAAAAATAACGGGGGTTTCGATTTTCACATGATCAAATATCTCCAATGAGAGTCCGTCGTTCAGCTGAATATCCATGAAGATAAGGTCCAATTCGGGACATGTTTCAAATTTCGATACCGCATCTTTGACACTTTGAGCGGAAAATGCAATAGTAATCACCGGATTGATCTTGTGAAGTAGAAAAATGAGTTGTTCTCTTGCAGGTATTTCGTCTTCTATGATCGCTATATTCATATTTCCAGGTATGGCAGTCTTACTTTAAACTCCTGATCCGTTTGCTCTATCATCACTTCTTTCCCAATGACCAAACGGTATCTTTCCTTTAAATTTCGCAAACCGATTTTAGAGCTGTTTTTTACTTTTTTGATCTGTAGGTTGTTTGTCACTTCTACCCATCCGGACAGCATATTGAGGTAAATATCCAAAGGTCTTTCTTCGTTGAATTCGTTGTGTTTTACCGCATTTTCCAGAAGCAACTGAAGAGAAATTGGGGCTAGTAACTTATTCTGTTCCTCGCCTTTTGTGTCTACATGAAACCTCACGCCCAACCCAAACCGAATCTGCATAAGCACAAAATAGCTATTGGCAAACTCTATTTCCTCCTGTAAAGTGACGAGCTCCTTTTGTTTGTTCATCAATATATACCGGTAGACATCTGACAGGCTTTCATTGAACAACAGCGCCTTCTCACGATCGTTTTCGATAAGATAAGAAAGTGTATTCAATGAATTGAACATGAAGTGTGGGTCTATCTGGCTCTTGAGTGCTTCGAGTTCAGATTCTACTTTCGCCCTTTCAAGTTTTTCAAAGTTGACCAGGTCAGACTGGCGTTCCTTGATGAGAAAAACCGTTTCATACGCATGGGTCACAAAAATCACACAAATCACATTGGCCAAGGTCACCAACTGAACCACACTCCAATCAACAGGCCCTAATTCAGAAATAACATACCAACCCGATATCAACGCTACTGTAAGTGGTGCCGTATAAAATACATTGGCTGCAACAAGCATGGTCAGTTTGCGAATGGGGTTACTGAACCAGTTCATGTTTTCGCGCTGTTTAAACAGTAGCCATCTGTTGCCCTGCCATACACAAAAAGCAATGAATATGAAGTAACAATACCCCATCCAATACATCCACTCACCAGGCCCCAATGAACCGAAAAGCCCCGTGAAATTTGGGATCACCATCCCAAAACCTGGTATCCCGATCAGGCGAATCAGCCGGTCATCAATCTTAGACAAGTGGGTTGAGTTGGACATTCTTTGGTTTCGGTCTGCAATTCTTAGGTTTGGGTAAAACCCATTTCCAACATTAAAAATACAGATTTAGCTTGGTTTAAAAATCAACAAAATCATGACCGACATTTCACAACTTAATTTCCTTGCCATTTTAGTAGCAGCTGTCAGCACGTTCCTCCTTGGTGGTGTTTGGTATGCGCCATTTCTTTTTGGTAAAACCTGGATGAGAGAAAACAACTTCACAGAGGATGACCTCAAAGACGGAACCGCAAAAATCTTTGGAGGTTCATTTGTATTGGCCATTTTTATGGCATTCAACCTTGCTGCATTCATCGGTACCGAGGCAGATGTTTCTTTTGGGATCTTCGCCGGATTAGCTGCCGGGCTTGGGTGGGTAGCTTTTGCAATGGGTGTCACCTATCTCTTTGAGCGGAAAAGCTTCAAACTTTGGGCAATCAATGCCGGGTACCATGTTATTGCTTTTACCATCATGGGTGCCATATTGGGCTTTTGGCACTAAACAATGCAACCCTACTTAGTCGAGGCCCTGACTTTTAAGTCGTTTTCCAACTCTATAGGTTCGACATCAGTGTCATTGATCAGACCTAGCAATGTATGCACAGCCAGCGCACCCAGCCTTTTGGTAGGTTGGACCACACTGGTGAGCGTTGGCTGTGTATATCTGCACAATGAGCGATTATCAAAACCACAGACAGATACTTCTTCCGGTACTTTCACGCCTTTGGCACCGAAATAAGCCAGGCACTCTGCAGCTATGATATCATTATAGCAAACTATTGTATCGAATCTTCCTGGTTTCCAATGCTGATCCAAAATTGCTGACGTATTCGTGATATCTTCAACATAGGCAGTTGTACATAGCGCTAATCCTGATTCTTTAAGGCTTTGATTGTATCCACCAAGTCGTTGCCTATTGTTCTCGAGCGATTCAAAAAGCCCTAAGTAAAGAAAAGACCTACATCCCCTGTTGATCAGGTATTTCCCTGCTTTATAGGTGCCATCAAAATCATTCGTCTCTACGTAAGGATATTGGTTTTGCTTGATCACCCGGTCAAACATGACCACTTTCTTTCCCATTTGGTCAAGGGCATCGAGAAATTCAGTATTCTCGGTTTCCTGTGTTACAGAAATCAATACTCCTTCCACATTGCACGCGATGAGTGAGTTTACCAGTTGCTCTTCTTTGTCTTTATGCTCGTTAGATTGACAAATCAGTAGATTGTAACCTTCGGCATCTGTTACTTCCTCTATACCTGAAAAAACAGAAGCAAAGAAATCATCACTGATATCAGGTACAATAATCCCAACGAAACCGGACCTGTTGGTTCTAAGGCCGCGAGCTGTGGTGTTTACCTGATAGTTCAATCGTTTTGCAGCCTCTTTTACCTTTTGTACCAACTCCTCATTGCGTTGATTTTTTCCATTGAGGATTCGAGATACAGTTGAGGTGGAAACTCCTAACTCGCTAGCTACATCCTTTATGGTGGCTACTTTTCTAGACATACTATGGGGTGGGCAATGGTTCACTGTAAAGTTATGGATTTAAATCTTTAGTAAAAGATTTAAACCCATAACAAGAATTAAGCTCCTATAAATTACGAATTAAAGTAGATTACTCCTATACCAAATATCACAATGCTACCTGTTAACAAAGATTCTGGTCAGCTTTCGGCCTGTGTTAGTAGAGTTGATAAAATTAAACTGACACAAGTAGAGTCCATTGCTAACGGAGTGTTGCTGCTGATCTGTGCCATTCCAGGTGAAGCTGTGGTTCCCGGCATTTAGTGACTCTCTCTGATATTGATAAACAAGTTGGCCTTGCATATTGAATATATTTACCTGAATATCAGAAGGTTCTTGTAAGGAATACTCAATGGTTGATTGTTCGGTTAGTGGGTTCGGATAAGGCACCCCAATGCCTGGCGAGGTATGGCCTGTGCTACTAAGCACTTCAGCTATAGTCAGTTCTAAATCAATAAGGACTTTTGCTTTTTGAGGGTCGTTGCTACTAACAATAGTCCTGGAAAAATATTCTCCTTCAGGTAGTTTTGCACCATCAAAGGTGACTGTGACTGTTTTTTCGGAATCCGGAGCAATTATTCCTTCCGTTGAGTCAAATATGAACCAACTGAAAGGAGATGCCTCAGTCCAGGTAACATCACCCCAAAACTCAGCATGGTATTCATCTTCAGTCAGGTTAGAGGAAAGTATTCCACTGCCTTCATCAAACGGCCAGTATCCCAACAAGCCATTTTCGTTACCATCAAATGTACCATACATGTCATTTTTAATCTGGTCTGCTGATCTGGCGACATTCCAATACTGAACCTCCGACACGAGACCCGGGAAATGTCCTGAAAACTCCTGACAAAACCCGGCATCAGTACTTAACATCAAATCATAAAAGTTCGAAACAATTGGTCCTCCACCTATCTCTATCATCTCCCCATTAACCTTTTGTGCATTGATAAAAATTTCAGGAGAATTCCCATTGTAAGTAAAAGTCAGGAAAGTCCATTCAGCAATCGGGAGTTGTCCTCCTCCATACCTTATTAGTCCATCCTCTGTACCAATACTCCACGTAAGCGAACGATCTTCTTCCAGGATTACATCAAAGCCTGAATAGGTGTAAAGTGCCAGACTCTTACTAATTAAGAATCGCCAGTTATTGGTGGCATCGCAATCAGGATCTTCCTCTAAGTAGACCCAAAGTGAAACAGAAACCTCATCCTCTGGTTCCAGCAAATAAGTATTCCTAAAAGAAATGCTCGAGTACTCATAGTTGAGATCTACAGCCCTGGTAGATTTTAATTCTAAAGAATATTCCAGGTCGCTACCACCAGTATTGATGATTTTCAATGTCTCGGATCCTTTTTCCCCTGGGGAAATTGATGCCTGAATCTTTTCTGATGATAACGAAATCACTGGTGATTCCACGATTTGAGAAATGAGAGTGATCGAAACTTCAGCGTGATTCGGATCATTGGTCTTAAATGTCATTTCGGCATTGAATGTGCCTATTGACTCAGTAGTGATGTAAACGGCAATGGACTTATTATGACCTGGTAATACTTCAAGGTGGTCCATAGAGAAATCAACCTGACTTACATCAGAAGCAATGTCGCTGATTTCAAGTATATCTGTTCCTATATTACTAATTTCCAGCACCATGCTGTCAGAGATTCCAGCATAGGATGTTCCAAAATCCAATTCCTCTACACTGGCATAAGATGGTGTACCATAAACTGATAGGCTTACATCAATTAATTTGGCTGGAGCCATAGGGTCATTGCTCAAAATATTGATTTGAGCCTGATACTCTCCTCCAACAAGGTTTGTAGCATTGATTAAAGCGTCAATTGATAGCTCCTGACCAGTAATGATAGTGCCGGTCAAATGATTAAAATCAAGCCACTGCGGGCTGAAAGAGAATGTTAAATGACCTTCATCCGGAACCTGATCAGCATCTCCATAATAAGCAAGGAAACCATAGTTAAACGGTTGATCAAAGATTGTCCTGTCAAGTTCAAAAGTTATGGTTCCCTCATCCGGATTTAAATCATGACTCACCAATCCTTGTTCAATCATGTCTTCACCTTCCATGAGAATCAAAATAAATGATTCGATACTGTGATCATAGAGAATGACATATTCAACCCCCAGATCCAAATCATATTCCTCTGATACATCAATGCCTGTCTGTTGGTCTCGATCCGCATCTATCAATATAATTGATTCTTTAACGATCTCTTTTTCGTCCAAAGTGTATGGATGCGAATTGGAAGCTTTCAGGAATATATTCTCGGAGGTAATGGCCGTTTCCAACTTTGTAACATCAAAAATAGACTCGGAATCTACCGGGTCATCAGCAGCCTTTTCAAATGAGATGATAGAATTTGATGCACCCTGGTCAATTGCTTCTATTAGAAAATTCAGGTTACTATTACCAGTATTCTCTATAGTGAAAGATTGAGTTTCTGATTTTCCAGCCTCTAGCTCTGATTCAATAAACTGAGTAGATACACCAATGACTGGCGGTTCTACACCGGCAGCCATTATAGGTAAAGTTAGTTTTGGATCAGTTGGATCGTTGGAATCGAATGCTATGGTTGCATTATACGCTTGAACTAGCTGTGGAGCAAAAGAAACATCAAAAGTTTTGGAAGTGCCAGGATCAATTCCCGCAACGGTTGGGGAAATAATAAAGGCATCGTTATCAATTGAAGCTTGCGAAATTAACAGATCAGTATCTCCATTGTTTTCTATCACTACTTTTTGATGATAATCACCATTGATGAATTGATCGCCAAAATTTACCAGTTGAGTCTGTGTGCTGATCCCCGCTCCACTGGTAACGCTCATAGTGATAGGGATTTCCAATATTTCTTCCTCATCATGAGATAAGATGATTTTTTGATTGAGGACCTGAGCGTTGATCCGGGATGCATTGAGCACAACCTGGAGTTCAATGGAACCATTCGCCGCAATTGCAACTTCACCCTTATTGATTGAGATCCAGCGTACCACTTCTCTCCTACTATAGGAAAAACCACCACCCTCATTACAACAGGTCCAACTATGCCATGTAATGTCAAAGTATCGGTCTTCAGAGATGAGATGTAAAGACATAGGCTCCTCAATCATGGTTGGTGGATCGTAGTTCACAGTCTCCAACCACGTAGAATAGTCATTCGGTGAGAGTGCGTTTGTAGTCCCGAAAGCCCATTCGGTATCTTCCGGAGATTGCTCAGAAAACTCATTTTCTAAAACGAAATTGAAAATCCCCTGATTATTCTTGCGCGTGATCCAAACATGATCAGAGATTCTATCCTGAGCAGATACTTGTGTATGACTCGCTCCGTTCTCTTTAGTAAATGTGATCAGTTCTTCCTCAGCTATTTTCAGTTTGAGTTCCAGTTTCTCACTGGTCAGGTTAGTGATGATGACCTTATGAATAGCGGAATCCCCAGAAACGATTGTCGTGGAAATACTCTCCATATCCGTAGAAACTACCTGGCTAATACAGATTCTGGAAAACAGGATCATTAAGTTAAGTGTAATGAGTCTTTTCATGTCAGTAAGTTTTAAACGATGATTTGTTATTAGAAAAAAGTTGACATAAAGCTCAAAAAAAGCATTTTATACCTCAATAGTAGATGTTGCAATCACTTTAGGTTATGATGCAAATACTTTATAAATCGATAATTAAGGTGATACTAAACGGAAGTTTGGGCTCTAAACAGTACGTAACTCAGTATCAAACGGTCTTTTATAAAGGATTTCATTAAATTTATTGAATCAATCACTACCTAAGTTCCTCAATGTCTAATGACAGAGAACCCGATCTAAATAATCCTGTTTCAATGGATGCCGCCTTTATCAGGAAGCTGGAGTCTATTCTTGAAGAGCATATCTCCAATAAGGAATTTGGAGTGGATGAGCTCAGCACTGAAATTGGCATGAGTCGATCACAGCTCCACCGAAAGCTCCAAAGCATCACCAGACAATCCACCAGTCGATTTATCAGAAGCTACCGCTTAAACAAAGCACGTCATCTTTTAGAAAATAAAGCAGGACGGATTTCTGAAATCTCAGAACAAACAGGATTTAGCTCTCCGGCATACTTTAGCCAGGTTTTTACTGAAGAGTTTGGTTTTGCTCCCAGAGAAGCTGAGAAGCAACTCCCCAAAACAGAACAGCCATCAACAACCAGACATCCTAAAACCCGCATTCTGATATTAACAGGTATTCTTATCATAGTCCTTGGTGTCACTATTTGGTGGTTCATTTCACCAGAAGAAGCCAATCCTAAATCCAAATCAATTGCTGTTCTACCGTTCCAAAACATGACCAACAACTCCGAAAATGAATACCTCGCTGATGGGATTACAGAAGACATCATTAGTCAGTTGGCACAGCTACAGGACTTGAAGGTAATTTCAAGGACCTCATCCATGCAATACAAAAACACTAACTTAAGCATACCACAAATTGCCAATCAATTAGGTGTAAGCACCATTCTGGAGGGTAGTATACGACTTATTGGGGATCAACTAAGAGTAGCCGCCCAATTGATCGATGCAAAGGAAGATGCACACCTTTGGTCTGAGACCTACGACAGGCAGATTGGCGATATACTTTCTATGCAACTGGAAGTAGCTACCAGTATATCCAAGAAGCTGGATATTTACCAAAAGGAGCCTCTAGAGGTACATGATTACTTGAAAAATGTCGCACCTGAAACCTATGATCTTTATATGAAAGCACGGTTTTTGGAATACCAGTTTAGCAAGGAAATCTCGTATATGAATATAAAGCTTTATGAGGACATCATTGATCGAGATCCAGGTTTTGGGCCGGCTTATTCAGGAATTGCGGCATGTTATATCATTCTGGGTACTTGGCATTCGCACCTTAGCGCGGAAGCTGTTTTACAAGGTGCCAAGCCTTCGCTTAAAAAAGCTTTTGAGCTTGCTCCCGACTTCTTTCACACCCATGCCGTGGATGGAAATATTAAATTTTTCTTTGAGTGGGATTTTAAAGGGGCAGAAGAGTCATTCATCAGAGCCATCAATCTCGACCCCTCTTACCCTATTGTGCAGAGTGTATATCACCATTACCTTAATATGATGGGTAGATATGACGATGCGATCAGGCAATGGAAAAAGCTAAATGAAATAGATCCAACCTCAATGTGGAGTAAGGCTTTTCATGGAGAAACGCTTGTATATCAGGGAAAATATGAGGATGCTGTCCGGTATTGCAAACAAGTACTTGAAGAAATGCCCGTTCACCCGGTACTCCATGACAAACTTGGCTGGGCCTATGTGCATGCTGATTCCCTGGATCAGGCAATCGCTGTTTTTGAGAATGCATTTGAGCTTTTTGATATGCGTCCTGCTTCTATGCTTTCTTACTTGGCTATTGCCTATCACCGAAAAGGTAATGTAGAGAAAGCTTCAGAAGTCATTCAGGAGCTAATAAGCAGTAATAAAAGTGGTCAACCCAACACAGCGGGCTGGGTAGCGGTGTACTACAGCGGGATCAAAGATGTGGAAAATGCTTTCAAATGGCTCATGAAAGCCTATGAAGCTCACGATGTGGAAATGATCTGGTTGCTTGCTGAACCCCAATACAGAAACATAGCTCATGATCCCAGGTATGACGAACTTGTTAGAAAAGTAGGATTCCCGGATTAACCAAAAGAATCAAGGAAACTTTTGGCTTAAAAGTGCTGTAGTTTTGCCATGTGCAAATTTTTACAATGAACTTGTCACTGCTTTTTCAGAAATAGATGAAACCCAAGAGTTCCATTCAGCACAATCCCAATTGTATTGGTTTTGGAATTTTCGAAGGTCGGAAGGTCTGAGGAATTTGGATCAAGTGGGTCTGTTCTTGTTAATCCATCTCGCCAACCATAATATATTCCATAGAAGGCTTCCAGATAGATTTTAGGGCTCAGATATTGCTTTGCTCCCGACAGAATGCCTAAGTTTATTTCATTTCCTGAATACCAATCATTTTGGTATTCTCCACCCTCTGGTGCTGCAAAATCTATCTTTCTATATTTTGAAAACACACTAATAAACCATTTCTTACTTTCCGGAGAATTATTATTCTTAAAATAAGACCGCAATTCCAGCATTACATTTCTGTCAATATCTCCTCCGGCATAGAAATGCGTTCCAAAAAGATAGTTATAATTGACACTCCCAACTACAGAATAATTATCAAAAGGAATCTCAAAACCTAAGCTCATAAGAAGCAATGCATACTTCCCAGTTAGTGAAAATGTAACTGAATCAGCACGTTTCAGAGAATCCTGACCAAAAACACCTGAGATGCTAATAAGCAACAGACAAGAGATCATCAAAGCCTTCAAAGGGAGTAAATAAAGTTTGGTTCTTTCAGTTGTATATTAAGTAATTTCTCAATTTAGAGCAACTATAAATTTCTCTTTGAGAACAAAAACAACTGCCAAACCAAAAACAACCAGGGTGCTCCATGAAGAACCACATCAAACCAATCCATGGGCTGCATGCCTACTGCTCCCCCAGCCAACCACTTGAGTTTTCCCCAGATGTGAGGTTCTGGTACAAAAGGTGCCAAACCAAGAGTTACTGACAAAAGTCCCGCTTGTATCAATCGCAAATTTTTGATCTTCACCTTGGGTGATGGTTCTCTATTCATTTGAGCTTGACCGTTTCTTTCCCAGCTGCCACCCATCCTCTGTACCCTCCTGAAAGGTCGTAAACCTGCATGAATCCCAGCTTTTTGAATTGGTCACTTGCCTTGGCACTTCTACCCCCAGCAGCACAGTACACTGCTACTGGTCGGGATTTATCCAACTGGTCTATTTTAGAAACAAACTCCGGGTCATAAATATCAATATGCTTCGCACCCTCAATCACACCTACTGCCACCTCTTCCGGAGTTCGCACATCGATAAGTTGCAAATCTTCATTAGATAGTAGTCCGACCAATTCGTCATTGGTAATTGTTTTGTATTCCTGAGCCTGAGTGGCTCGGCCACATGATATTGCTACCAGCAAAATCCAGAGGTACTTCATCATTTTTAGCTGTGTTTAAATAATAATTCAGAGACATTACCTGAAATCAAATTACGCAATTTTTGTAAATCCAAAGAATCACAGACATTGCTATTCAATTGTAAAGTAACAGTCTTTGCACAACCAAAAGTGTAACAAAAGTTACTTATCCAACTTTAAGATCCGGCAAAAGGAGTTCCAAAAATACCTACGGCCAACTCAGCCCACACCAGGAAAAATATCACTAGCGCAACACCCAGCCATAAAAGCCTTCTATTGAATGATGTCACTTTTCTTAGGATTAGCTCACAAGTAAACCCTACAGATGCCAGTAAAACTCCTGCAACCAAAAAATCGAAAGGAGACCAGATCACTTCATCAGTCATTTGCATGGCAAAAAATGGAATAGCCAACAGAATCCCAATTGCCATGAGGATTCCAATCACACGTTTGTTTTGAATAGTATTCGTCATCATAATATTTTTTTTACAAATGTAAATAGTACTTTGAATAACAAAGTACTATTTACAAAAATATTTTTCATCACAATGATTCAAATGTTCTTCTTATTTTCAGTAAAACCTTAGTGCTGTAAATATGAATAAGCTACCCAATAGTAGCGGCCAATACAATAGCCTGACCACTTCCATTTTCCGCTGATCTTGCTCCCTATTCAGCAAAACAGCAGCCAGTGAACATACGATGATTGTAAAATAGACATGGAAGTAGAAATAATCCATGTACATGATATAGTTGATCACAAGATTGCTTCGTAAATCTATATGGGTCAAAATAGCGACAAACAGGAACGCAGCACACAATTCCAGCAAACCAAAACCACTAAAAGCAATCCCCTTCCTTTCCTCAGTCTTGCGAGAAGTACTGATTAACGCCAGAAACAACAATATGGTGATAGTAACCAGTGGGATAATATTGGCCATGGTGGGCCACAAAAATTTACGTTTGAGAATCACATTGAATCCCAGATCATATTTATAATCACTATCTACGGGGCTCATAATGCCCAGATTGGAATTGTAGTCATGCTTTTCAAATGCAAAGTAAGACTTCTCTGTATCCCACTCCGGTAAAATGATCTGCTGGTCTATCCCGGGCAACCGGGAAGGGATAATGTTGTCATATCCAGATAAGTCGGGCGTAAGCTGAATATTTTTGCTCATATCAGGATGAGAAAGGGAAAGGGTAACACGTTCCCTATCAATCGGATACAATCCGTATTGCATAAACTCCCTAACTTCTACCCTGAAATGCCAACCAACTTTCGTTTCCCCATACTCCGTCATACGGTATATTTCAGAAAAATCCTGTGCTTCCGCATCTGGAGCTGTGGACAGAAAGAACAGGCCCGGTGCAATGCCCAAAGAATCGGCCATAGCAGGGTATCTTTGCCATATCACCCCACTCAACCGAACATTGTGAGAGCCATCAAACTCAATATGTTTAACAAAAACACCTGTTGGGATTCTTACAATTTCCTTTTCATGATAATACGCACGGAGGCTATCCTGATCACCAAGAAACTTTCTCAGACTTGTAGACTCGACTACAGGAAAACTATCCTCCTGCTGAAAAATATTGTAGGACTGGTAAATCTTAGAGAGCCAAATACCGCTGATGGCTATCAGAAAGACTATGACCATCATGGGTACCAGTCTCTTCATGGCACGGCCTTTGAAATCCAGTCGGTATAGATAGAATAAAAACATCAGCATGAACATCCCTACCACACATGCAGTCATCAGAATAATCACCTGATTGATGTAATTGCTGTCTGTTTTAAAAGCATCTTCGATGAAAACCGCACCCAGTCGCCAACCACTCTCGTCGATTTCTGTAAAGAAGATTCTTGATGCTATACCTGTTTTCTTATTGATGGCTTGTACATAAGGTTGTCCACCTACCGTGAGGCTATCAAATAATTTCTTGATCTCGGCATCTTGCCATTCATCCACAAAATCGACTATAGTCTTTTGCGCAAGTACATTCTCTCTTTTGGGATGGGCAATCATTGTTCCCTCTTCAGACAAAATAAGTCCGTACCCCGATTTTCCCAGGTCAATGGCTGACATGGATCTTGTGATGTCTTCAAGGGAATAATCCAAAAAGACAATGCCAATGGCTTCTTTTTGACCCTGATTATTTACCCTATAAAAAGGCACACTGTACTCGGCCATCATAGTCTGTGCAACCTGTCCATAGTAGGGAGGCTCAAACCACGCTGCACCTTCGTGAAGGGGCTTAGTATACCATGTGCGTGTGGAATAATCATACGAATCCTCTATGAACTGAAGCTGTACCTCACCACCTGGACGGATATAAAATGGGCCAAACAAGCGCCGGGTCCCACTAAAGGCGTAGGGTTCAAACCCGACTCCAAACCCAAATACATCGGGATTTGAGGTCATTGTTTTTTCCAAAACCTGCATGATTCCCAATGAGTCGAGCTGTTGCTCTGTAATCTTCTCCGCAAGGTTTTCAGTAACGGTCATGAGTTCCGCCAGTCGGTTGTTGAATTTTGACTCGGCCTGGTGCATTTGTTGCTGTACAAGCTGAACCGCCTCCTGCTCATCTTCAGAAAACTTTGTAACGAAGGAATAAAGTTGGATAACGAAGATGACGAACACAATAACCGCCGAGTACACAAAGAGTTGGTGTATGTTACGTATCATACGTAAATTTCCCAATCCATTCTCACTAATGATATGCGTATTTCACGGTATATTTTGAGCAATGCGAGGTATTTCAGGGTTCCTATCTTTGATAACCCATCTTTTCTATCAGCTTCCAGCTTTTAGGATTATCAAAATGTCTGGCTTCAAATACCATAAACACAGGGAATTTTGACAATCCATTATTACCTTCACAAAAAAAAATGGATGTAGAAATCCTCTCTCGCATTCAGTTTGCCCTCACAATCTCATTCCATTACATCTATCCTCCGCTGAGCATTGGGCTGGGGCTTGTTATGGTCATTTTTGAAGGTCTGTTTCTCAAAACCGGAAACTCAGATTATGAAAGACTCGCCAGGTTCTGGACAAAGATTTTTGCCCTGACTTTTGGTATAGGTGTAGCCACAGGGATCGTTATGGAGTTTGAGTTTGGCACCAACTGGGCTACCTATTCACGCTATGTCGGAGACATTTTTGGCAGTGCATTGGCTGCAGAGGGCATTTTTGCCTTTGCTCTGGAAAGCGGATTTCTGGGTATCCTACTCTTCGGATGGAACCGGGTCAAGCCGTTGGTTCATTTTATTGCCACATTAGGTGTGTGGTTAGGCTCCATGTTTTCAGCAGTATGGATTGTAGTGGCCAACTCCTGGCAACAAACGCCAGCGGGCTATCACATAGTAGGTGAAGGCATAGAAGCCCGGGCTGAAATCACTGATTTTTGGGCCATGGTATTCAATCCATCTAGTATGGACCGACTGAGCCATGTATGGATTGGTTCATTCCTGGCTGGCACCTTCCTCATCATGAGCGTGCATGCTTATTACCTCCTCAAAAACAGACACATCGATGTATCCAGGAAGGCTTTTCGGATTGCGTTAGTTGTAGCTACAATTGCTGCTCTTTCGCAGCTCTTCACCGGACACCGGTCAGCAGATGGTGTGGCAGTCAACCAACCTGCTAAACTTGCGGCCATGGAGGGGCACTTTGATAGTCTGGCAGCTGCCGATATGTACATTTTTGGTTGGGTAGATAAAGAAAATCAGACAGTCACCGGATTGAAAATCCCCAAGGGCTTGTCGTTCCTGATTCATCAGGATTTCAATGAACCTGTTATTGGGCTCAACCATTTCCCAGAAAAAGACCGACCGGGACAAGTGAATGCGGTTTTTCAATTTTACCATATAATGGTGGCTATTGGCATGACCCTCATTGGTCTAACACTCTTTGGTATGTACCTGTGGTGGAGAGGCAAACTTTTCGATCACAGGTGGTACTTGCAAGTGATGGTTGTAGCGGTACTGCTACCGCAGATCGCCAATCAAGCCGGATGGTTTGCTGCGGAAATGGGAAGACAGCCATGGGTCGTTTATGGACTTTTGCGCACCTCGGATGCCCTCTCTAAAGTTGTGACGGCCAATCAGGTGATGTTTTCCCTTATCCTGTTTACTGTGGTCTACTCGTTATTGTTCACGTTGTTCATTTACCTGCTCAATAAAAAGATCAAACATGGGCCGGAAGATGGTGAAATGATCGATCAGCGACCCAAACAAAAAGAGATGGTTGAAGCAATAAACGAACACTCATAATGGCGACTTTTTTAGGTATAGATTATGCAACGCTGTGGTTTCTTGTGGTTGGTGGCGTGTTTTCCGGCTATGCCATTTTAGATGGGTTTGATCTGGGTGCCGGAGCCTGGCACCTGTTCTTTAAAGATGAAAAAAGCAGAAGAGTTGCGCTCAATGCCATTGGCCCTGTTTGGGATGGCAATGAAGTCTGGTTGGTCATTGGTGGTGGTGCCTTGTTTGCCGGGTTTCCAATTGTTTATGCCACCTTGCTCTCAGCCATGTACATTCCATTCATGTTGTTCCTGGTATTGATCATCTTCCGGGCAATTTCCATTGAATTTCGGAGCAAGGAACCCATGAAGTGGTGGCGCAGTATGTGGGACACCTCTTATAGTGTTTCGAGCATCTTATTGGCTATCCTATTGGGTGTAGTGCTTGGGAATGTATTGCAAGGGATGGCTCTGGATTCAGACATGGAGTTTAGTGGAAGCTGGCTGGAATTCATCAACCCTTATGCGTTGATGGTCGCGGTTTGCACCCTGGCTTTGTTTATGATGCACGGCGCC
The DNA here is from genome assembly GCA_040218045.1 of Marinoscillum sp. Lineage (GTDB taxonomy): Bacteria > Bacteroidota > Bacteroidia > Cytophagales > Cyclobacteriaceae > Marinoscillum. Next base: position 2,128 of record JAVJQA010000053.1, on the reverse strand, counting down.
ATCTACCTGATCATGAAAACGGAAGGCAAGCAGTTCGACAAAATGAACAGACATGTCAAGGAAGCTATTATCTTTTTTATTGTCAGTTTTGCCATCACCACGGTGTTTACCCTTATTTACTTCCCTCATTTGTCTGATCGGTTTAAAGCAAACCCAACCCTATTCATAGTCCCATTGATGGCCTTCCTGAGTATCGCCAATATCCCCAGGTTGATACATAAGCAGAAGTATAACTTTGCTTTTTTCTTTTCAAGTCTTTCTATTGCCATGATGTTGATTGTGGTGGCGATAGAACTGTATCCCGTCATTATATTCTCCAAAGGAAATCCGGCAAATCACATGACCATTTACAACGCATGTGCCTCAGAAAAAACACTTGGCATCATGCTCATCATCGCTGCTATTGGCACTCCGCTGGTAATTTCCTATACCACTTTCGTTTTCTGGACTTTCAGGGGAAAAGTGAAAATGGATGAGCTGAGTTACTAGGGATATTATTAGTTCTACTTTGTCAAATTTAGATGCTGAAATGAATTCAGCATGACGTTACTTAGTTTTAATCTCCGCTTTATCACACTAGTGGTCATACTGAACTTGTTTCAGTATCTATGGTTATAACTTGACAAAGTAGGGTTAGTCTTAATTTGGCCAAAAATTTAAAATAGGCTATCAATTGCATAGTCCTGATAGACATAGACACCTAATCAACCAAGCTCAGGCAGGCGATTTTTCATCTTCTGAATGCACTGCGCCCAAAGCTTCGGGGTTGGAGAACTTTGGAAGCACCGACAGAATTCACTATTTTGCTGCTCAGGAACCGCTTCAGGGTAGCCAGTGGGCACCTAAACTTGTAAACTTTGACGCAACAGAACCAAGCGCACGCAGATTAACTATTCAGCACATTGTTGATGGAACTGAAATAGAAATCAATCTTCAAGTTTCGATTAAGGGAATAATCCAACTATAAAGGGCGAAAGGAATGCCTGAGGCACATATCCCGAAGAGCGCGAACTAGCTGACCCGTAACTCCCATGCACTATCCATGCTTAGTCCATGCTTTATCTATGGAGTATCCATGCTTGACTCGTACTTTTCCTGTGGCACAAATCCCGAAGTGCTGCGGACTTACTGCCGCTCTGCTAAAAACCGCTCTAGCAAAGCGATTTTCTCATCTTTCTCTTTGAGAAGGGCATCATACAGTTCTACCATTTTATCCATCGGATTAAAGGTGCATCTATAGTTCATGTTGACCGCCTGATCATGGAAAGTATTTGATATGATATTAATAGCAGTCTCCTCGCTGAAATTCTCAATAGCCTTGGCTGGCACTCCCAGCACCTTAGCCACTTGCTCCAGGCGGTCTTCTTCAAGCACCGGACTTTGTTCCAGCTTGCTTACCGCTTGCTGGGTGATACCCAGGTCATGGGCCAGGGCTTCTTGCTTTATGCCCAGCATTTCCCGCATGCGGGCAACCTTTCTTCCAATATGAGGTGTGGGTGATTTCGTAGATGTTTCCATAAGCTGAAGAGATAAAAGACTAGGATCAAATATACAAAAATATGAAACTCATTTGGATTTGTGCCACAGGCATTCCTTTGGAGTAATTCTTGCGCACCTTAAAAACCCGAATTCAATACCGTTTAGTTAGCCTATTTAATGATTGTCATTTCGTAGAAATCTTTTTCAATTCAGACCTAAATCTTAAAAGATTCTTGCAGAATGACCTTTGTGAAAAAAATCTTAGCTTAATTAAACGGCATTGAATCCGGACTAAAAATCCTCTTGCTCGTGTTTTCGATATTGGGATGCCTGAAATCTGGAGGTGGTGGGCACCCAGAGTTCTCCCTATTGTTTTTAAGAACGCTGGCTTAGCTCCAGGATTTTTTCGCAGGGCTTGTAGCCCTATTTTTATATCCATGAATGGCAACAACGGCAAGCAAAAAACCAGAACACAATCCAGCGGCCCAACTGATCGCCGGGTAAACACCATAATGTCTGATTAATATAGCAACTAGAGCCCAAATACCTACCAGGGCAAACTCTCGCATGTTGCGTGTCCTGAGCATGAAGTAATTCACGCCAGTAGCGACTATGATCATGATAACAGTCCATTGCACTTCGCTAAAAA
>JAVJQA010000026.1:0-7756 GCA_040218045.1 Marinoscillum sp. | reverse complement strand
TGAGGATTTGGAGAAAGCAGTTGTTGCTGTTCAAGACAATGTACCTGTCCGGGTTATGGACATTGGTCGTGTATCACTTGGCCCGGCTACTCGAAGAGGATTACTAGATAAAGACGGAGCTGAAGTAGTAGGTGGAGTGGTAGTCGCCAGATATGGTGCAAATCCACTGGAGGTCATCAACAATGTCAAGGACAAGATTAAGGAGATCGCTCCCGGTCTTCCGAAGAAAACACTCGCGGATGGGACGGAGAGTCAGTTGACCATCGTGCCTTTCTATGATCGATCCCAATTGATTTATGAAACACTGGGCACACTTGAAGAGGCACTTTCACTCGAAATCCTGATTTCCATTTTGGTAGTAATCGTCATGGTGTACAATCTCAGAGCCTCATTTCTGATTTCAAGTATTTTACCAATCTCGGTGCTCATGGTGTTCATTGCCATGCGCTATTTCGGTGTAGATGCCAACATAGTAGCACTTTCCGGGATAGCCATTGCGATTGGAACAATGGTGGATCTGGGTATTATACTTTCTGAAAACATCATCAAGCATCTGGATGAAGCTCCAGTGGATCAAAAGTTAATCACGACGATTTACAATGGTTCAGCTGAGGTAGCAACGGCAATACTTGCTGCAGTCTCTACCACAATTGTCAGCTTTATTCCTGTATTCACCATGCAGGCGGCTGAAGGCAAGCTATTCGGGCCACTGGCTTTCACTAAAACTTTTGCTCTTGTTGCTGCACTAATCGTGTCACTATTGATTTTACCAACACTGGCTTACTGGTTCTTTGGAGCCAGAATTAAAAATGAAAAGGTGCAACAAGTCGTAAACCTTGGCTTGATCCTTATTGGGATTGTAGGGTTAGCATTCGGCCAGATTTGGGGCGGGATCATGCTGCTACTTTTTGGCTCACTTATTTTCTTCAAATCCTGGTATAAAAAGAAAGAACGTCCTCAAAAATGGCATACTGGAGTCATTGATCAGGCTGAATTGATTCTGGCCGTAATCGGTGTGGTTTGGTTACTTGGTAAATATTGGCTTCCTCTTGGTGCCGGAAAAAGTGTATTTACGAACGTGCTTTTTGTTGCGCTTCTGATTGGTGTTATTCTGGGAGCATTCACGTTGCTTCAATATTACTACAAGTCAATACTAAAATGGTGCCTGGCCAATAGGGTCAAATTCATGCTCATTCCGACATTTCTAATCCTGCTGGCAGCTAATATCTGGCTAGGGTTCAGCTCAGTTTTTGGATTCGTGTCCAAGGGATTTGAGGCGATTGGTATTGAAGTTCAATCCACTAAGGTCTGGTCCACCCTGGCACATGCCTTTCCCGGAGTGGGCGAAGAGTTTATGCCATCACTGGACGAGGGAAGTTTCTTGCTTATGCCTACCTCCATGCCACATTCAGGTATTGAGTACAATCGGAAGGTAGTAGGTCAACTGGATATGTTGCTAACCAATATTCCTGAAGTGGATCTGACGGTCGGTAAACTAGGAAGAGTGGAGTCAGCATTGGATCCTGCACCCATTTCCATGTATGAGAATGTGATCAATTATAAGTCGGAATACATGGTGAACCAAAGTGGTCGAAGGGTACGATTTAGAGTTGATGGCGATGGGCGTTTTGAGTTGACCGATGGAACATTCATCAGCAATGAAGATGCGCTTCAAAAAGGGATCAAGCAATCACAGCTCATTGAAGATGACAATGGAAAGTATTTCCGCAACTGGCGACCGGAAATTCAGTCTCCGGATGATATCTGGAATGAGATAATTAAGGTGACCAAAATCCCTGGAGTGACTTCCGCGCCGAAGTTACAGCCGATTGAAACCCGGTTGGTCATGCTTCAAACAGGCATGCGAGCTCCAATGGGAATCAAAGTATATGGGCCCGACTTGCAGACGATTCAGGATTTCGGCCTGGAGCTTGAAGAGATTCTAAAACAAGTTCCTTCGGTTAAAACAGAAGCCGTTTTTGCTGACAGAATAGTTGGCAAACCTTATATGCATCTGAACATCAACAGGGAACAGATCGCCCGATATGGACTCAATATTGAAGATGTTCAGCAAACCATTGAAACGGCCATTGGTGGCATGAAGGTCACCACGACAGTGGAGGGGCGAGAACGATTTCCTGTCCGGGTGAGGTACCCTAGAGAGCTCCGTGACGATCCTGAGTCGCTAGCCAAGGTATTGATTCCAACTCTGACAGGAGCACAAATTCCACTCGGACAATTGGTAGACATTGAGTATGTGAGAGGGCCACAAGCCATCAAAAGTGAAGAGACTTTCCTGGTTGGGTATGTCCTTTTTGATAAACGAGATGGCCATGCAGAAGTGGATGTAGTGAATGATGCACAGCGTACTATCCAAGAGCGAATTAATAGCGGTGAGTTGGATGTTCCTTCGGGCATCAGTTACAAGTTCTCGGGTAGCTATGAAAACCAGGTGAGGGCTGAAAAACGATTGGCTATCATTGTCCCACTGGTGCTGGGGATCGTTTTTTTGATCCTCTATTTCCAATTCAAATCAACGACCACTTCACTGATGGTTTTCACCGGAATCGCCATGGCATTTAGTGGTGGATTTATCATGATCTGGCTTTATGGACAGGATTGGTTTTTTAACTTCTCATTACTGGGGATTGACTTCAGAGACCTCTTTCAGATCAAAACCATCAACCTCAGTGTTGCGGTGTGGGTAGGCTTTATTGCTTTATTTGGAATAGCCACGGACGATGGGGTGTTGATGGGCACTTATCTCGATCAAAGCTTTGATCGGAACAGGACCAAAACCATTCCTGAAATACGAGAAGCTGTCGTAGAAGCTGGATTACGAAGAATCCGACCAGCTGTGATGACTTCTGCCACGACCATCATTGCCTTGCTTCCAATTCTTACATCTACCGGAAGAGGATCTGATATCATGATCCCCATGGCAATCCCAGCATTTGGAGGAATGGCCGTGGCGGCAATTACATACTTCGTGGTGCCGGTACTGTATTGCATGCGAGAAGAACGAAAACTGAATAAGCAATGAAAAAGTATCTAATCATAGTGATGACATTAAGTGTGGTGCTTCCAGTAGGTGCTCAAACTTTGGAAGATTACTTTCAGGTTGCAGCGGAAAACAATCCCGGTCTTCAGGCCAAATACAAAGCTTTCGAAGCAGCATTGGAAAGAATTCCTCAGGCTAACAGTTTACAGGATCCCACCTTTTCATTTGGATATTTTATCTCTCCGATTGAAACAAGAGTTGGCCCTCAGCGAGCACGGTTTTCATTGACTCAGATGTTTCCATGGTTTGGAACGTTGAAAGCCAGTGGTGATGTAGCGACCCTGAATGCAGAGGCGCAATATCAGGTCTTTTCGGATGCGCGGAATAAGCTTTATTATCAAGTTGCGGCGGCCTACTATCCGCTCTATGAATTGGATAAATGGATTGAGCTGGAAAGTGAGAATGCTGAAATTCTGGAGTCATATAAGACCATCGCGACCACCAAGTTTGAAAATGATCAGGGGACGTTGGTTGATGTTCTTCGGGTGGATATCATGCTCAAGGATGCATTGACCAATTTGGAAATTCTCAGAAAGAAAAAGCAACCATTGGTGACCTCATTCAACAAGCTCTTGAATAGAGAAGAGCATGCTGAAGTGGTAGTTGCAGATTCCCTAATGGTCACTGATTTGGCAGTCAATCGAGATTCCTTGCTAGCTAATAACCCTGTGTTAGACGAGTTGGAAATTCGATTAGAGGCAAGCAAGAAACAAGAAGTTTTGGCTGAGAAGCAAGGATTGCCAAAGCTGGGAGTAGGCCTGGATTATGTGATTGTCAGTGAACGAACGGACATGTCTGTTCCTGACAATGGTCAAAACGCTTTGATGCCTATGGTCACTGTAGGAATCCCCATTTTCAGAGGAAAGTACAAATCAGCAAAGAAGGAAGCTCAGCTGATGCAGGATAGTTATTCACTTCAAAAAGAAGATCGAATCAATCAGCTCATATCCGGATATGAAATGGCTGATTTCGACCGGGTAAAACAAACGGAACTTCTACAGCTCTATGACGAGCAAATTGCCGAGACGCAGCAGGTGCTTAACCTCCTACTTTCAGCATATGGGAACTCAGGAACAGCATTCGAAGAGGTATTGCGTACGCAACAACAACTCTTAAAGTATAAAAAAATGAAGGCTACAGCGATGATGGACTATCACGTTGCAGTGGCCAGGCTTAATTATTTGACAGCTAAAAAATATTAAAATGAAAATATCAATAAGAACACTGATCCTTGTGATTGTAGCAACCCTTACAGGAGGTTTGCTGCTTGGATGGGTCTTTTTTGATGGAAGTTCGGAAGCAGAACATTCACACACTGAAGTCATCAATGGAGAGACTGTTTGGACATGCTCTATGCATCCACAGATCCGCCAAAATGAACCAGGCGATTGCCCGATATGTGGGATGGATCTCATTCCATTAGAAGATGATAACGGCGAAGGTATTGACCCGATGGCCATTACCATGTCACCTACTGCCATGCAATTGGCCAATGTTGTTACCGCTGTTGTAGGTAGCGAGTCGGCAATGAAAACCATTCGATTGAATGGTAAAGTACAGGAGGACGAACGATTAATCTTCAGCCAGACCACACACTTTCCCGGGAGGATTGAAAAACTTTCAGTGAATTTCACAGGCGAATATGTCAGTAAAGGAAGTGCGATCGCAACCTTGTATTCACCTCAATTGGTGACCGCTCAGGAAGAGTTGTTCGAGGCGTATAAAATCAGGGAAAGCCAGCCCAATTTATATCGAGCGGCAAGGGAAAAACTGAAGAACTGGAAGCTGACCGAAACTCAAATAGATAAGATTATATCTACTGGAAAAGTGAAGGATCAGTTTCCGGTACTGGCGGATCAGTCGGGATATGTGACCAACAAGAAAGTCAATTTAGGAGACTATGTAAACAGAGGTCAAACCCTGTATGAGATTGCCAATCTATCGAGGGTCTGGGTGCAATTCGATGTGTATGAAAGTGACCTGTCATGGATCAATAAAGGAGATTCCATTCAATTCACTATTAGTTCGCTTCCAGGGCAAACTTTTAAAGGCAGGATTAATTACATCGATCCTGTGATTAATCCCAAAACGCGTGTGACAAAAGCGAGAGTTGACATCCAAAACAATGACCGAATATTGAAGCCTGAGATGTTTGCTTCCGGTGAAGTGAAAGCTAAACTGGGAAAGACAGTCGATCAATTGACTGTACCTAAATCATCGGTCATGTGGACAGGAAAACGATCCGTGGTTTATGTAAAACTATCCTCTGATCAGGGATTGCATTTTAAGATGCGTGAAGTGACACTTGGCCCTGCACTGGGAGATGCTTACATCATTGAGAAAGGGTTGGAACCAGGTGAGGAAATCGCTGTGAATGGAACCTTCAGCATTGATGCTGCGGCACAGCTTGCTGGCAAACCAAGCATGATGAGTCGTCAGACGGCCAGTACAGAAGGTGGAGCTGCTATGACAGGCCATCAAGGGTCTACACAAAGCAATCATCGAATGAGCGAGCTGCAAGTGAATGAATCCGAACAAACTTATGAAAGTGATCCGGCATTCAAGAAGCAGCTTCAAGTGGTCTTTTCAGCCTATCTCCCGGTGAAGGATGCGCTCATAGACAGTGATGTGAAAACAGCCAGCAAGGAAGCCGAAAACCTTCAGAAGGCTTTTGATGAAGTAGATATGAAGTTGGTGAAAGATGAAGCACACATGGAATGGATGAAAGATCTGAACGTACTGCAGAAATCCACAGAAGGTATTCGACAAGAAACTGATCTGGAAAAAGCTCGATTGTTGCTTTCTCCCTTGAGCGATCAGCTGTTCCAGTCGCTTAAAAAATATCAGGTTGAAGTTGATGGATATCGACAGTACTGCCCAATGGCTTTTGACAACAAAGGAGGCTTTTGGCTAAGCGATTCTGATAAAATACTTAATCCTTATTTCGGTGATGCCATGCTCACCTGTGGGCAAGTCATTGAACAATTGAATTAAATAACAGTCATATAATTTTAAAATTGATAAGCTATGAAAACAACACATCTAATAATTCCTATGATCCTGTTGATCGGGTCACTGTTCGGTTGTGGAGAAACCAAAAACCGGCAGGATGCTAAAGTAGAATCAGCAGAGGAAATCAAAGATAAAAAAGCTGCTACGCTTGATGTGGCGGATGTCTCATGGAAGGATGGGATGACAGGTAAATTATTTCACAATTACCTGCAACTCAAAATGTCTCTTGTCAATAGTGATGCAGATGGAGCGGCTACTGCTGCAGGAAACCTTGCGGAAAGCCTGGACGAGCGTATGGAGATAAAGGAGATTGCTGTCAAAATTTCGGACACTAAAGAGTTGGATGACCAGCGTGCTGCGTTTAGCCAATTAACAGAGCAGCTGGAGCCTTTATTTAAGGAATCTTTAAGTGAGGGTACGATTTATAAGCAGTATTGTCCAATGGCGTTCAACAACCAGGGTGCGTACTGGTTTGCGGATATCAAGGAGATACGTAACCCATACTTTGGTGATAAAATGCTGAAATGTGGAAGGGTAGATGAAACGATTTCAGGAAAATAAATCAATTTGCTATGAATAAGAAATATTGGAAATTCCTTATAATGATGGCTGTATCCTTTGTGATCATGTATGTGGTGATGTTTCTCAATGTAGATACACCGGATCATATTATGCTTAGCCATACCCGAACCTATATGAGCATTTTGATGGTGGCACCAATGACTATTTCCATGATGTTGTTTATGTGGCACATGTATGACAACAAGAAGCTTAATTACCTGATCTTGGGATTAGCTACAGTCACATTTATAGCTGCTTTGACTATGTTGAGAAATCAAGTTTTCATCTCGGATGTGCATTGGATGAAAGCCATGGTTCCTCACCATTCATCGGCTATTATGGTAAGTCAGAAAGCTCATTTGAAGGATCCAGAAGCAATCAAGTTGGCCGAAGAGATCATTGAAGCCCAGGAACGTGAGATTGCACAAATGAAAAAAATGTTATACCGGCTGGAAAATGAGTAACAGGTTTATGATAGGTAGCTCTAATACCCCAATAACCAGATGATCCAAACCCTCCACATCAAGAACATGGTTTGCGATCGCTGCAAGAAAGTGATCCGGGACGAGCTGACCACTCTGGGTGTGGAGGTGCATTCCATTGAACTAGGAGTACTCGAAATTGATCCAAAATCAGTTGATCTTGAATCCATCGCTGGAACCATTGAAGCACATGGTTTTGAGTTGATAGAAAGTAAGGAAGAAATCATTGTTGAACGAATAAAATTATTTCTCATTTCCATGATTGACCAGCTTCCGATCCAACGAAAGAACAAATTATCGACCATGATTTCAGATGAATTGGGTAGGGACTATTCTTCGGTAAGCAAAATATTCTCCCAAAGGGAACACATTACTATCGAGAAGTATTTCCTAAGGCTGAAACTCGAGAAGGTCAAAGAGCTGATTCAGAATGGTTCCCATTCCTTTTCTCAAATTGCTTCCATGCTTGATTATTCGAGCATCAATCATTTGTCTGGTAAGTTCAAACAGGAAACAGGCTTCAGTATGTCCGAGTACAAGACCATGGTTCAATCGGATAGAAAACCGCTTGACAAAATTGTGTAAATCAAATCCATGATTATGAAATCGATTCAGTTTTGCACCTACGAACTTTGTTTCA
>JAVJQA010000025.1:0-80222 GCA_040218045.1 Marinoscillum sp. | reverse complement strand
GGGAAAAGTTCAGGAGAAGTGCTCGGAAGGCTTTTGAAAATAGGCTTACTCATAGATATATAACGTTATATGTAATATAATAAATCTATGAGACTAATCATAAAAAAAGCTGTCCAAATTACTTTTTGGACAGCCTCTTTTACGGTATCCCAAGATTGATAGTCGGGACAGGTGGACGGGATGAAGGTATGAGTCATCATCCTGACTAGTCGTCAGGGCTCGAACCCGTCCCCAATGCTTTGGGGATGACAGGCAGGCATTACTTGTTTAAATATTCAGAGAGTTGGTTTTTAGGAGAACCCACGAGCCTGTTGATTTGCTTATGGTCATATTTTTTGAGGACTTTTTCTCTTTTGAGGGCATCCGACTTATCGTCAAATATCTCCAGATAAATAAGTTCCCAATCACCGACTATCGAAGTATACCTACTTTCACCTCTATTATGCTGAGCTACTCTCTTCAACGGATCAGAAGTGAACCCTTTGTAGTATTTGGCAGCTTGTTTTGAGTAGATGATGTAAACGAAAAACATAAGACTGATAAAACAAAAAAAGCCCTGGAAATTCCAAGGCTTTTTGCGGTATGGACGGGACTCGAACCCGCGACCTCCTGCGTGACAGGCAGGCATTCTAACCAACTGAACTACCACACCATTTTTTGTGTTTATTGAGATGGAAATTGCTCTTTTGCTCTACCGTTCCTCTCAATTGCGTTGCAAAACTATATGGTTAGGTTTTTAAATCCAACACTTCAAAACAATTAATTTTCTCATTATTTCAATTACCATTAAACCAATGAAAAGTTGAAATCTTAATACATTTGTCCCAACAAAAACTGAGCGATGCACTTAGAGTTCGAAAAACCCATAGTAGAGTTAGAAAGCAAGTTGAGAGACATGAAGCAACTTGCCCAACAAAGTGACGTGGATGTAACAGAAGCCATCAAAAAGTTGGAAACAAAAATAGTGAAGTTGAAGAAAGAGACTTTTGAAAATCTAACAAGATGGCAAAGAGTACAACTGTCCAGACATCCTGAGAGGCCCTACACGCTAGATTACATCTATGAAATCTCCGATGATTTTGTGGAACTGCATGGAGATCGTACTGTAAAGGACGATAAAGCGATGGTTGGTGGCTTTGCGAGTATTGACGGACAAGCCGTTATGATACTAGGTCAGCAAAAAGGAAGAAATACCAAGCAAAGACAAGAGCGAAATTTTGGTATGGCAAACCCTGAAGGGTATAGGAAGGCGCTTCGCCTGATGAAATTGGCTGAAAAGTTTGATCGGCCAATCATCACATTGGTTGACACTCCGGGAGCATATCCAGGGTTAGAAGCTGAAGAGAGGGGGCAAGGAGAAGCCATTGCAAGAAACCTCAAAGAGATGATGATGCTCAAGGTGCCTGTGGTGAGTGTGATCATAGGAGAGGGCGCATCAGGTGGTGCGCTTGGGATTGCTATAGCTGACAAAGTATTGATGATGGAAAATACCTGGTACTCGGTGATTTCTCCAGAATCATGTTCTTCTATACTCTGGAGAAGCTGGGATTACAAAGAGCAGGCGGCAGAAGCCCTTAAGCTCACAGCCAAGGATATGCTGGCAAACAAGCTTATAGATGGCATCATCAAGGAGCCATTAGGTGGAGCTCACACAGACATGAAAGGATCCTCTGAAGAACTTAAGAAGGAATTGATGAAGCATATCAAAGCTTTGAGTAAGCAATCAGCTGAAAAGAGAATAGACAATCGAATTGAAAAGTTCTCAGGAATGGGAGCTTACAAATAGAATCATGAAAATAGGATTGGTGCTTTCAGGAGGGGGAGCCCGTGGGGTCGCTCACCTGGGTATAATGGAAGCACTTTTGGAAGCGGGCATAGAGTTTAGCGTGGTGTCAGGGTCGAGTGCCGGTGCATTGGCTGGAGCACTCTATTGTGCGGGATATACGCCAAGGGAGATTTGCGATTTCATTGAGAAGACTAATTTCTACTTTGCCTTTCGTCCATCTTTTAATAGCAGAAGTCTACTCAATATTGAACGAGCTTATGGAGAGTTGAAAAAGTACTTTCCGGAAGATTCTTTTTCCGGCCTTAAAATACCACTTCGGGTTACAGCCACTGACATTAACAAGGGTAAAGTAAAGGTCTACAAAAAAGGCCAGCTGATCAGGCCCATTTTGGCCTCCTGTTGTATTCCTGTCGTTTTTGATCCTGTTAAAATAGGCAGGAGGACCCTCGTTGACGGTGGAATATTAGATAATCTCCCTTACAAGCCAATTAAGAAAGAATGTGATAAGGTAATAGCACTGCATTGCAACCCAATAGATAAAGGTTATAGGTTAAGTAACTGGCGTGATCTGATGGAGCGATCCATGATGCTTACAGTGACACAGTATGTTCACAGTAAAAAGAAGAATTGTGACGTATTTATGGAACCACCAGGATTGAGCAAATTCAAGGTTTTTGAATTCAAAAAAGCCAAAGAGATCTTCCAATTTGGATATGACTATGCAAAGCAAGAGATTGAGCATGGAGCCATTGATAAACTAAGTGTTTATGATCAAAGCGTTCTTTAAACTTTGTTTTAAGCTTACAGGATGGAAGATGAAAGGTCATCGCCCAAACCTTAAAAAGTATGTAGTAATTGTCGCTCCCCATACTAGTAATTGGGACTTCTTTGTAGGTGTGGCCGCCAGAAGTATCTCAGGGCTCAGAAGCGATTTCCTAGCAAAAAATTCCTTGTTTAAAATTCCGCTAGTAGGTTGGTTTTTAAGGAAGATCGGAGGGCATCCGGTGGATAGAACCAAAAAATTGAAAATGGTGGATCAGGTAGTAGAATTATTCAACCAACATGAAGAATTTGTCATTACGATCACCCCGGAGGGTACGCGCTCATATAACCCTGATTGGAAAACAGGTTTTTACAGAATAGCCCATAGGGCAGGTGTACCTATTGTGATGGTTGGGTTTGACTTTGAGCATAAAACAGTGGAGTACAAGGAGCCTTTTTATCCAACTGGAGATATTGACAAAGAAGTGGAAGAAATCAAGGATTACTACCGATCGATAAAGGGAAAGTATCCTGAAAAAGGAGTTATTTAATTCCAGATAAAGGCTCAATAGAAAACCTAAACCAATTCAGACAATCTTCTTTAAGCACAGTTTGCAATCAATCAGCAATCCTATCCCCATTTGAAACACCCAATGTACCTGCGGAACGTCAAAGCATATGGTGAACCACATATTCAGGCAAATCCAAGGAGGGCTTTCTTCAACACTTTCTCCCAATTTCAACGCTTCAAAGTAAATGGGTTCTTGTAAAACCTGGCATTGTGTTCTTCAAGTCTAACTTCAATGTCGATGATTCACTGATACAATACTTGTTTAGCGCATTGGTATAAAGAATGTGGCAGGTAAATTCATAAAAAAAAAGGTGTCAAATTTTTGACACCTTTCTGAATTTTAAGGGATGTGGGCCCACCTGGAATCGAACCAGGCACCTACTGATTATGAGTCAGTTGCTCTAACCGAATGAGCTATAGGCCCGAACAGTTTTTGTACATCAGAGATGTTAGCTCTAACCACCACTTTCTTGCTTTCGGCTCGATGTGATGTAAACAATAGCAGTTCTTTACGATCTCTCTTTTGTTTTGGGAGTGCAATATTAGATATTTGCCGCTAATTATACAACGTTGTGCCACACAGACTATCAAATTTAGAAACAATAATTTTTGATTTAGGGGAAGTTGTCATTGATCTTGATACAGATGCGGTCATTGCAGCGTTTTCTAAACTTACCAATGGCCAGGGAAAGAACTTACGTGACCTCATTGTAGGTACACCACATTTATATCAATATGAGACTGGTCAGATGAGTGATCAGGAGTTTGTGAATGCCATCAATGGACTAATTGAAGCGGATATCAGTCTGTCAGACTTGAGGTATGCATGGAACCTTATGATTAAGGATGTTTCCATAAAGAGGTTGGAGTTTATGGTAGAACTAATGCAATCTCACCAGGTGTTGATTCTCAGCAATACCAATGCAATGCATGAGGTTTGTTTTGATGCACTCATTAAATCAAAGACAGGTAAGCTAATGAGGGACCATTCTCATACGGCCTATTACTCACATAATATTGGCTTCAGAAAACCTAACCGCGATATCTATGAGTTTGTAGTGGCCGAACAGAAGCTTAACCCTCAAAAAACGTTGTTTCTAGATGATAAACTTGAAAACATAGAGTCAGCAAGAGGGGTTGGTTTAAAAGCGGAGCAGGTATTATTTCCAGATCAAATTTTCGAAATTCTAGTTCATGGATAAAGAGAAAAAGCAACTACTCATCCAGATTTCATTATTGCTCATTACCATTCTTACCACCACAATCGCTGGCGCAGAGTGGATGTTTTCAAAATTTCTTTTTTGGGTTGATGAGGAATCATTGATGACCTGGGATCACTTTATTGCCGGTTTTCAGTTTTCTATACCATTCCTGTTGATACTCACTTTTCATGAGTTTGGACACTACTTCACGGCAAGATATCATGATATAAAAGTCACATTACCCTATTATATCCCTATGTGGCTGGGGTTTTTATTGACACCGTCATTTGGTACCATGGGCGCTTTTATCAGGATTAAAGAGCACATCTATAGTCTGAAACATTACTTTGATGTAGGTATCTCAGGACCTATAGCAGGTTTTATTATAGCACTTGGAGTCATTTGGTATGGGTACAGCCACTTGCCGGAGCCGGAGCAGATTTTTGAGATACACCCGGAGTACGAGCAGTTTGGGTTGGACTATGCAGATCATGTATATAGTTATGAATTCAGCAGACTACAGGATTCGTTAAGATACGCAGAGTTTCGTGCTACAGATTCAATTGCTTCGATCAATGATTCTACATCAGAGTGGAGCGGATATCCTGCTTTTGAGGCCTCCGATAGTTATCCCAACATGTATTTTGGAAAGCCCATTCTGTTTACTCTTGCAGAGTATCTGCTTGTAGATGAAAATGATCAACATAAAATTCCAAATGATCAGGAGATTATGCATAATCCATACTTACTGGCGGGTTTGCTTGCGCTCTTTTTTACTGCATTAAACCTTCTCCCTATTGGCCAGTTGGATGGTGGTCATATCTTGTTTGGGTTAATAGGGGAGAAGCGCCATTTTGAGGTGTCAAGAGTTCTCTTTTCTGTTTTTGTATTTTATGCCGGGCTAGGCCTTGTTTCCATTCGGGATTTGCCTGACATTGGGTTTGGCAGCACTCTGGAATTCCTGTTTGTTATTCTAATTTATCTATACTTTTTGTATGTGTGTGCATACTCGTTATTTGAAAGTAAGACCAACAGAATGACTTTTGCAGCGGCAATTTTTGCCAGCCAGTTCCTGGTGAATTTCTTCTTTGGATATCAGGGGTATAGTGGTTGGTTACTCTTTGCTTTCATACTCGGTAGAGTACTAGGCGTAAAACATCCACCTGTTCTTGACAATCGTCCACTCTCCGTAGAAAGAAAGGTGTTGGGTTGGGTTGCATTTGTGATTTTTATACTATGCTTTACACCTGAACCATTAGTGATTGAGTATTAAAGATCTTTTAGGCTATTCACCTTGCAGATAAGCTTCCAATCCACCATTTAGAGATCTCACTTTACCAAAACCATTCTTGAGTAGGAATTTTTTAGCTTGAATACTACGCTTCCCGGACTGGCAGTGCACAATGATTTCCTGATTTCTTAATGATTCCAGATCTGTGAGTTTTTTAGGGATGGAGTACAGGGGAAAAGAGCGGGCACCGATATTTCGTTCCTCAAATTCCCATTCTTCACGTACATCCAGCATGGTGAGTTTTTCTCCGTTTTTAAGCCGGAGTTTTAGTTCGTGAGGTTGAATGTCTTTCATTTACTAATGATCAATTTTTGGGTGTTGATAGAATTTTTGCTGTTTATTTTCAGCAAATATATTCCATCCATCAAAAATGACAGATCAAAAGTATCTTCTTTAAGGCCAGTAAATACAAGGTGACCGGAAAGGTCAAAAACTTCCAGCGAATTGTATTCTCCTTTTAATTTGATGATGCCTGAGGATGGGTTAGGGAAAACAGATGTAAGCTCCTTCTTGACCTCATGCAATGTAAAAGCTGAATCATAGGCAAAAACAGGTCTAATCATAAGGCTACCACTTAACCGGCTGTTTTGCTCCCAAAACCCTTTTGTGTTGGCGTAAATTTCGCCTTTGGCTTTTTGGTTGTTTCTATCAAAACCAATTCCGAGGTAGTTTTCTGAGGTTTGTTTGTATCCTATGTACACGGTATCCCCTGTTAACAACGGTGCTGCTAGTTTGATACGTTTAAACGTGTTGACTCCCAGGGGTGCTTCGATGGTGTATGCTTGCCTGGTAAGGATCCCAGAGTTGGTAGGCGTGGTGCCCAGGTGATTCCATACGGTGATGTCCAGCGTTTGGCCAATGCTTTCAGGAGCTATGTTTGGAATATAAATATCTATATGGGTTAGAGTGTCTGGCTCTGCCAAAGGAAACCTAACTGCCACCTGTCCACCAGGTGTATTGATGGCTGCAGCAAACTCAGCAGTGCCGTCATCGTAAGCGTAATAATTTTCAAGAATATACCTTGTGCGCAAAGTGTCATTGAGGGTCAAATCAACAGGATAAACCACTGGGTTACCTCCGTTATCATTCTCCTGTAGAAAGTTGTTGTCAGAATTATAATAAAAAGTAGAAACCAGTACTTGAGAGTCCAATGGATCCGTCTGCGCATTTACTACAATCTCATCCATGTCATAAACCTCTACTGCTCTGATTTCCCTGGCGACCATTACATCCGTCAATACGGAAATGGAAGTACCATAGTCTTCGCCAGTGGTGTGATTGGTCAAATTATAGCTATAAACCAAGGGATCAACATCGTTTTCGAGGTTACTGACCTGAGTCATTTGTGCGCTGAGATATTGCTCAGGTTGTTTGAAGAACACATTAGCAGGAATAGAATAATAATTACCAAATAGAGCAGTTGGTGAACCTGTCATGGCCTGATCCAACTCATCAAAATCATTGTCACTTCTGTTTTCGTTGAGATAGATATAATCTATATGCCAGGTATCAAATGGCCCTCTTTGACTACTATAAGAGACAAATTTGAACTGAAATTCATTGTGAAAATAGTTGCCGCCATCAACTTTAACAATTGCTTGCTCAAACCGGTCAGAGATGTTGTCTTCACCACCAATTTTACTCCATTTCTGATCCCAACTAAATTTACCATCCCCAAGAGCATTTCTGAAATATAGTACAAGTGAGTCTTTATCATCTGGCATTTCACCATATCCACCTACCTGCCAGTAAAAGCTAAAATAAACAGTACCACGCCTGCTTTGCGGCACTGTGGTAAGATCAATGAACTGACTGGCGAGACTATCGCCGGCACCATTAAACTCATTGGTGATATCATAGGCCATCCCTTGCGAATTTAAACCATCAAAGGTTGCTACATTGTATGTAGGGGGATTCTGCCCAAGTGTTGCATTAACGAAGATATCTGGGCCATAGATCCATTTTAAGGTATCGGGTGATGACTGAGATGTAGAGAAGTCCTCCCAAAAAGGCAAACTCAAAGAGACAGTGTCAGCTTGAACTGATTGAGGCATTTTAGATAGGCTCTTTAAGGTAAGCTGTGCAGACCCTAAAAAGTAACTAAAACATGCTATGGTCAGTAAGGTTATTCTCACTCTTGATCCAAAAGGGTTGGACTAGTATTTAACGAATCCGGGCTGTAAATCCACAAGTCAACCATTTGACCCAACCGCATTGTTTCTCCGGGTATTGGACTTTGCTTAAATACAGATCCTGGAGGCACTTGTTTTCGATAATATCGTGACTCATCAGAAGACTCGTCTTGAATAACGGCAATTCCTTCTTTCTCGTATTTAATCTGGCCAATTTTTAATCCAGAACCAACTATAGCAAATTGAGCGCTCTCTTCGTCGAGACTAATGAGGTTAGGAGAGTTAAGGGCCTGATTGCCCAAACCATCACCGGCAATAAGATCAATTACAGAACCTTTGGGAATCCGCTCGCCTTCAAGTACCTGCCGGCCATTCAGTTGTTGTTGTAATACATAATTGAGAGCCAGATCAGGAGTATATTGAATTTCACCAAGAATGAGATCATAGGTTTTTAACACCAACTGTGCATTTTTAACAGATCCGCCAACCAGTTTGGGCATCCTCACCAGTGGCGCACTTTGAGCATTTAGCGTTACATATATTTTCCTGTTTTCTTTCACCTTGGCATTAGGCATCGGAAATTGCTTCAACACAGAATGGGGAGGCTGTGTAGCTGAAAAACCAGAGTCTGTGGTAACTTCATACCGCAGGTTGCGCTCTTCCAGGAATTGACTCAATTCTTCTAAGCTTACTCCACGTACATCAGGAACCGTGATTGTTTCCCCATGATTGGTGGAATTGGGCAGGTATATATAAAAGAAGCCACAGACTAAGAAAAGGCCCAACCCGATGATTATGGCCAAATGGATCAGTAGGTCTTTCCAGGTTTGAATTTTAAAAATGGACATAGGAAATTACGAAACTGGTTTAGTTGGTTCGAAGATAATCAAACTGTAAATCATTAGGCTTGTAGCATCTTTCTTTTGGCAAAACCAAACTCAATGATCTTATCAATAAACTCATATGGCTTCATTTTATTGAGGGCCGACTGATGAAATATTGCGGTGGCGGGTGTCATTCCCGGTAGTGAATTGATTTCTATTATGATGGTTTCCACTTTATCGGGAAATACCCGCACAAATGCATCAATCCTGCAATAGCCTTCCACATTGATAATTCTGGCTGTTTTTTCCAGTGTTGCTTTAACCCTTTTAGCCACATTATCATACTCTTCAGGAGTCTGACCGAATCGAGCTGGAGTAATGTTTTGTCCTTCACCAGCAAGAAATTTTTCTTCCAGTGAAAGTACCTCACCTGAAGCCAATGCTTCTGAAGGTTCAAAAACTTCGTATCGCATGGAGCCATCATCTTCCATGTGGGTCAGCATACCCCCAGTGATTTCCAGAAAATGATCCGCACCATTGTCACCAATCAATGATTCTATCAGGAAGTAGTTCTTTTGAGGAAACTCCTCGCTAGGTTTCAACCGAAGGGTCGCCATTGGTTCATGTAAGAACGCGGGTTCCGGACGAAACATCATTCTGCAAAAGGCCAAAAGTTCGTCTCTTGTTTTGATTTTCTTCACTGCAGAAGAGCACCCATCGTCTGCTGGTTTGGCTATAAGCGGAAGATCAAACCGCTCAAGAATCGAGTTGATGGTTTGCTCTGACGATTTTTCAAAATCCTCCTGATACACCAGCATGTGATCGGCAACTAAGATTCCTTGCTCTCTTAGTTTTTGGTTGGTCTCATATTTATTGATAGATAATTGAGAACTTTCAATTCCAGACCCATTGTAGGGTATGTTCCGTTGCTCCAAATGTTGCTGAACAGCTCCATCTTCACCGGGCCGTCCATGGAGCGCAATGAAAACAAAATCGACTTTCTCAGCCAATGTGTCATAGGTCAATTGCTCAAGTAGGGTTGCTTCATTGGTTGCAAACTGCTCTATGATTTGCGCGGCCTCTTGCCTCACTTTTTGGGTAATGGGATGAACCGGGCCTTGATGATTTACTTTTTCCTTAATGTCATCAGCATTGTCTTTTAGCATAATATTGATCGGGAGCTGATAGAGCTGATGGTTGGATTCATCTCCTGTCAGAAATACCGGAATGGGTAAGTATTTGGTAGACGAAGCTAATTTTTCGAAAATATTCCTTCCACTTTCTACACTGATATGTCTTTCTGACGAAAACCCACCCATGATCACCGCAATTCTGATTTTATCAGACTGATTGTCTGCTGCTTCAATCATTTTTGACTGGAGTTCTTTTCTGAGCTTTCCGAGGTAGAATATTTGCTTGCCAGAAGATAGTCTTGCTTTGATGCTTTGAGCGATGATGTAGGTTAGGAATTGCGACGGATTCAGTCCTATTTCTGCCGCTTGATGGAAGAAAAAAGATGAAGGTAGCATGCCTGAAGTCGTGTTGGGGTCATTGAGAAATATCCGTCCTTCTGCTGTGAAGAAACCATCCAATCTTGCATAAACCTGACTATGAAGTGCCTTAAAAAGCGATTTGGATTTCGTCATAATGAGATCAATATCTTCTTCCGGTAAATCGATCGGAGTTACCTTACGACTAATCCCGGGCAAGTATTTTGATCGATAATCGAACAAATTCGATGACTTCTTGATTTCGGTGGGCGGAAGCGCAATTGGAGTTCCACTTTCATCCTCAATAACAATACAGGAAAACTCCTTACCCTTGACAAACTTTTCAATAAGTACAAGGTGTTCTCCATTTGGTGACTCCAGCCTTATCAATCCCGCCCCATTGTCCAGAGCAATCCAAAGCTCTTCGGGATGGTAGATCATTTCTCCCTCCACTAGTACCGGAAATCCCAGCCCTTCTCTAATGTCAGTGAAAGAAATCAGGAATGAGCGTTTTTCTTCATCGGACTTTGACCTCCATGCAGCAGTGTCTATTTTTTGGATAAAAAAGGAGCGATTCAAACCATTGCTCAATTCTGTCTGGCCCTGAGCAATTGAAACCCCAATAGATGATCCTTGGTGTGGCGATTTTATCACCACCGGATACGAGAAGGATCCTTCAATAAGGGCTAGTGTCTCACTGGGCTGATCAATCCAATGGTCTCTCGGGATGGTTGTATAACCAGGAGTTTCGAAACCTGCAGCGCTCAGCACATGTTTTTGTATTTCCTTATCAATTCCAATGCTACTTGGTAAAATGCCTGCGCCAGAGTAAGGGATGTTGTACCATTCAAGGATCCCTTGAATATTTCCATCTTCACCATAAGGGCCATGAAGGGTCAGGAAAGCAAAATCTATCAATTCTTTCAACTCCTCAGGTTGAATTTTCCGACCAATCTTATCAATGCTCTTGTCAATGGCTGAGGTTTCTTTGAGTGACTCAGCGTATACCTGGAAAAAATGAGGACTCGGTGGGATATATTCTGCGGCAGGGTAGAAGTCTCTAATGGTTCCTTTGTAGAGGTATTGCCAGTCTAGTAGGATGAAATTCCCCAAACTGTCTATGAATATGGGAACTGGCGTGAAAAGCGCCTTATTCAAATTATCATACACAGTTCTTCCTCCGGCAAATGAGATTTCTCTTTCTCTTGACTGACCTCCAAAAAGTATTCCTATTCTCATGATGAGTAAAATTAACCGCTATTCTTTATTGGGCTATGAATAATCAACGAAATAATACCCTTTAAGAAAGGCGGGAAGCAAAATTATTTGAGCACATATACGCGCCTCGATTGATCGATACCGTTGGTTCCTTTGATGTATAAAATGTAGAAACCGCTTTGGTTCGGGGCCAGGAACGTGATTTTGTCATTCAATATATTATGAAAGACTTCATCATAAACTACGCGGCCACTCATGTCCACAAGTTTAATGTTGATGCGGTTTTTTTGATGGTAATTGAAGGAGACATTGAATTTACCTTTTGCTGGGTTTGGGTAGATCATCATCGTTTCATTCAAAGCATCCAAATCTGGAATGAAGGGATCACTTGTTTTCAGGATGTTAATGTCATCTATAAAAAGCCTGTTGCCATTGCCATTGGAAAAGACAAAGGCAATTCGCAATTCTGGATGATGGACATGTGGTGAAAGATCTATGAAAGCTGATTTCCAATCTTCCTCTGAAGAAGGGGTCCACTCGGTGCTGCTTGTTGTGACGGCCATTTGTGCTGAGTTCAAGCTTAAAAGCTCCGTGTCGTAATTTTTTCCGCAATCTATAGATAACAATACTTTAAGATTATCATTGTAACCCTGCCGCTCTGCATAAGAGTATTTGAAATGAAATCCAGCCTCAGTGAGTCCTTGAGTGGTAATGGTAGGCGACACCAAATAGCTTTTACTGGTTTCGATTACGTTGTAATTGTTGGTGTAAAGGGAAACGTCTCCATCCAGGTTGAGGTAATCAAAGACCATTTGTCCATTGGGGGAGAAGGTACTCCAATTCGAATCTTCAAAGTCCTCCTTGATAGGTAATTGGTCTTCTGAGTCTTCAACAAGTGTTTTGAAAGAGAAGGAATTGTTTTGCAGTTGGGTATCGTTGGTGCCGTTGAGCCCTGTAATGTAGAAGTCAAATGAATTTTCCCCTGGTTGGAGATAATCTGAAATGTTGATTAGGTATTCCTCCGAGTCACCGGATTCGATACTAAGTTCATCAAAGAAAAATGACTTCTCCTCCCCATTTGCGGTCATCACTAGCGAAAAGGATTCAATATCTGCAAAGCCATAATTTCGTACTTCAATGACGGGAATGGCGGTGGTATTGCAGGTTACTACTGGCGCACGGTCTATTGTACGAATTCCTGCGTCATTAGCAGCTAGTTGTCCATTTGTCACCGATATATTGTCCAGATAAAGGTTGTTACCACGACCATTTATTCCAATAAAGGCTATTTTAACATCAGATTGACCAGCATATCTGGTCAGGTTGATTTCCTCCTCCTTCCAGTCACTGGCACCAGTAGGTGTATAGCTGTCGCTTGTTGCACTGACAGTTCCTAAGGATTTACCATAGCGTTCAAAAAAGTAATCTGATCTTGAAAATGACTCTCCACAATCTGTCGAAACCGCCACAATTAGCCCATCAAGGAAAAAGTGGTTGCTATTGTCTTGCAATCTTGGTGAATAAGCATATTCGAATGATAATTGAACGGAGTTCAATCCACTAAGATCAAGTGTTGCCGTTTGTAGCATGTCCTGATCTCCATAGTTTGCCTGTTGATTAAAGAAAGGTGCTTTTGCTGCTATGTTTTCAGTATCTTCATCGGATGCTCTTTCAAGTATCCAGGTGGAAGGGTTCCCGGTCTCCACGGTGGTAAAAAAATTAAGGTTGTTCGAGAATTCTTCAAAATATGGTGGTTCAACAGGATGAAATGGAGCTAACACAATGCTTTTGGAATCATTTACCGGGTTAGCGCTTGTCGCGTTATTCACCGATGTGATTTCAAACCGGACTTCACTGGGGTTAGTTTGGCTCAGGATAATGGAGCTAAAGGAAACTACAGAAGTTTCTGCGGTTAACAAGGGTACAACCACCTCCTTTTGTTCTATCACTGAATTATTCACAAAAAGGGTTAAGTTAAATCGGTCAATCTGATTGGTTCCGTAATTCCTTACTTGTACACTGGGCGATACTTCGGAATTGCAATCGGATGTGATAGGTGAAACAATCGATCTTACACCAAGGTCATTAGCGACCATTTGTGGTTCAGAAAGACCCGGTGAAGTGAGTAAAGTCCTTCTTCTGGGACTTTCTTCTAGTACCAGTCTCATACGTTCCCGTTGGCAATTTGTGAACAGGTTCATGCAGGAATCATCCGAATAATCCATATAGTTCTGGACCATATCTTTAGAGCCGCAGGTTACTTTGTTTGTGGAGCATCCACTTGTACTTCCATCAGCAAGGGGTGTGTCCTCACAAAAGTCATCATAAGAGCAGTTGCCATCTCCCCAAATGTGCCTTAAACCAAGATAATGACCTATTTCATGCGTTGCGGTGCGTCCATAACTGGAAAAACTTCCGGTATTTTCATTTACACCCACCCATTTATAATCTATAAGCACTCCATCAGTTGATTTGTAATTGCTCAACTCAGAGGCGATTCCCTCCAGGTTAGAGAATGGAAATTGCGCCCAACCAAGTGTAGGGCCATGAAGATCAGTGACATAGATATTAAGGTAATGTTCGTGTGGCCAAAAGCTCTCCGACATTAAAGTTCTATAATCAGAAGATCGATAAGTGGTTTTTGTGCCTTTAGTTCTTACTATACCATTTGTGGGCAATCCCTCCGGGTCTTGTCTGGCCATGACAAATTGGATTTCTGTGTCTGCAGCTACGGAACGGAACTGTGAGGCAGTTTCTGAAGCGTCTTCATTTGTTCTTCTAAAATCCTGATTTAGAATCTCAAGTTGCTCCAATATTTTGGCATCTGATATATTAGAGCCTGAGCCCAGGAGACTGCCATCATGAACAATATGAAACACCACAGGTACTTCATAGACTGTTGCCTGAGCAAGACCAGGCGCTAATAGTCTGCTGGCTGCTTTTTGAAATTTCTTTTGAGTTAGCCAAACTTCAAAGTCTTCTATGGTTTCAGATCTGTTGATATTGGAGGGTAATGACATGGTTGCGCATTTTTCCTGAGAAAATGCACTTGTAAGAATGCTGAAAAAACCTAGAAGGATAATTAGACGCATGAATCACTTGTGTTAGAGCATGGTCTCAGGAAGCTTCGCATTCGGATCATCGTGGGCGGTAAGGTTGATGGCTTCTACACCCTTAATTTCCGGTACAACACGTTTAATTGCTTCCTCAACACCAGCCTTTAAGGTCATGGCTGACATAGGACATGATCCACAATTGCCAAGCAATTCAAGCCTTACTATTTGATCCTCATCTACTCCAAGCAGCTTCACATTACCACCATCTGTTTTAAGATAAGGTCTGATGTTGTCTAAAGCTGATTCTATCTTATCCAATAATTCTTGTTGTGCCATATTTAGGTGTTAATTTCTACTTTTTGGGTCCTTACCTGAGACGCATTTCTGATTGCTACTTGCTGAGCCATAGATTCAGCCAGGTTTCTAAACGCTTCAGAAGTGACATCATCCTTAAGCACTGCAGGAAAACCAGCATCTCCACTTTCCCTGATACTTTGTACAATTGGTATCTGTCCAAGTAGAGGAACACTATGTTTGTCCGCTAAGTTTCTTCCACCGCCTTCCCCAAAAATAAAGTATTTATTATTGGGAAGTTCTTCTGGAGTAAAAAATGCCATATTTTCCACTATGCCCAATACTGGCACATTGATTTGTGGTTGCTTAAACATCCCTATACCTTTTTGAGCGTCTGCCAAGGCCACTTTTTGCGGTGTTGTGACAATTACAGCCCCGGTGACCGGAACACTCTGTACAAGGGTAAGATGGATGTCGCTTGTACCAGGAGGTAAATCGATAAGCAAATAATCCAGATCACCCCAAATGGTGTCTGACAAGAACTGCTTCAACGCTGAACTTGCCATTGGCCCTCTCCAAACCACAGCATTTTCCGGAGGAGTAAGAAATCCTATACTCATCAATTTTACCCCATATTGTTGGATAGGGATGATTTTATTCTGTCCGTTTACCTCTCTAACCTGTGGTTGTTCATGCTCACAGTTAAACATGGTAGGCATTGATGGCCCAAAGATGTCAGCATCTATCAAGCCAACCTCAGCACCTGTTTTTGCAAGGGCAACAGCCAGGTTGGCAGCTACTGTAGACTTACCCACACCTCCTTTTCCGGAAGCTATTGCTATGATATTTTTAACACCAGGAAGGAGAGGAGTGCTAATCCTAGTCGTGGTAACTGAACTTGACATTTCGATATCAAGTGTAATTTCTTCACCAAATGATTTAAAAATCGCTTTTTCACAATCCTTTCTAATAAGTTCCTTCAGCGGACATGCTGGTGTTGTAAGCATTACTGTAAACCTGATCTCATCATTGGTTGTCTGTATGTTATGGATCATATTCAAGGTTACCAGGTCTTTTTTAAGATCCGGATCCTGAACTTCACTAAGTGCTTTGAGTATATTTTCTCTTGTTATCTCCATGTCATATCAAATCTTCTGCAATGTTAATGAAGGTAGGTTGTACCTCAAACAAAGCTCGTGTCTTAATAATGCTTTAATGAATGAATTGGTTTATCTGAACAGGGAGGAAACTTGAAATTAGATCATTGTGTAACTTTAATTACCCAAAAGAATTTTAATGAACGTCATTTATTACATCCTACTGTACGCTGCACCGATAGTGATCAGTCCAAATACCACAGAAATAGAGCTGAAAATCAGGGATTTGGAATTTTTTGAAGATAAAGGATGTGCACTGGACCTTGAGCAGGTGGCATCTCCTGGCTTCCAAGCCAGGTTCAATAAGGATTTGAATTTTGTGCCTAAGGATTACAATACAGGTTCGGCTTATTGGGTAAAGCTGAAGTTAGAAATGCCAGACATCCAAAATGGGTTCTTGCTGGAATTTTTTGATCAAACCATTGATTCCCTTGACGTTTACATAAAACATTCAAGTGAAGAGGTATTCCAATTCTACCAGATGGGGGACATGTTGCCATTTAGTCAGAAACTGATGGCTCATAAGAATTTCCAGATTCAGCTCGAAGGGTCAGGTAACTATTTGGTTTACTTTAGGATAAAAAGTCATGAATATGCGGATATCCGAGTGGCTATAAGGAGTTATACCAGGTTTGTAGAGTATGCCCTTGCAGAGTATTATCTCTATGGAATCTTTTATGGGATGATACTCATTATTTCGCTTTACAACATGCTGATCTACTCTGCGATGCGTGAGGTAAAGTATCTCTATTACACTTTTTATATTATAAGTGTTGGATTTTTCGCGTTCAGCATCGACGGAATTGGGTACCAGTATCTCTGGAGGAACAGCCCTGGATGGAACCAGATTGCACATGGAATTTCGCTCTTCCTGATTATTTTCTGGGCGATTTTATTCTCGAAAAAATTCCTAAGTCTAAAAATCAGGGCACCGCGTATTGATGCACTTCTAAATGTTATTCTTGTCTTAAGGATAGGGCTGTTCTTATATGCGTTGTTAGTTGATAATTCGTGGTTTCAATATAGGAACCTGGAACTCATCCCACTAGTAATCATCTTTGTAGGCAGCATATTCGTATTCCGCAGAGGCTATAAGCCGGCGCGGTTCTTCATTGTGGCTTTTGGTTTTTTGTTTCTAGGGTTTATCCTAAAGGCCCTTTTGATGCTATCCGTTATACCTTTTTATATCCTTAGTTACTATAGTCTTCATATCTGCTTCGTGTTCGAAATGCTTTTTCTGTCATTTGCACTTAGTGATAGGGTGAGGATTCTGAAGGCAAATAGAGACCGGGCGCTGAAAAGAATCATTACTCAGCACGAGGAAAACGCCAAACTAAAAGATAGAATGAATGCAGAGCTGGAAGGATTGGTAAACCAGCGGACTCAAGAGTTGATTGAAAAGAATGATTTATTGTCCACTCAAAAACAAGAAATTTCAGAAATCAACTCACTTTTGGACCTGGATAACTATCGTTTAAGGAATAACATTAAATCTATCCAAAGGGAGCGCCTACAAGATAAAGAACTCACCTACGATGAATTCCAGGAAGTGTTTCCGGATAAAGAGAGTTGTTTAAAAGCTTTAGCAAAGATGAAATGGCACCAGGGTTTCAAATGTTCACGATGCCAAAATGATACAAGTAGCGAAGGAGCTGTGCCTTTCAGTCACCGCTGTAGCAAATGTGGTTACCAGGAGTCACCAACCACCAATACCTTATTTCATGGCATAAAGTTTCCGTTAGAAAAGGCGTTCTATATCCTGTATGAAGCCCTGAATAAAGATCAGTATACCTTGTCTGAATTGTCCAATATTCTTGAATTACGGAAAAACACCATTTCAGACTTCAAAAAACGAATTCATTCGAGAAGTGATAATGAAAATCAAAATCTTAAAGAAATTTTCAAAAATATCGAAGATGTTCCTCAATTATGAAAATTTTATTTGTATTTATTAAAGAATTTTTTCTCGTCTTCTTTATTGAGATTAAAGCGTTACACAATTCTTAATAAATAATTAAGTAAATTTTATTCACTTATAATTGTTGTTATTAAAGCGTTATGCAGTTTCCTTTCAAGTAATTAAAAAGTAATCAAATAATTGTATTATTCTAATATATTAAATTCGCAAAATTTTTGATTTCATTTTGGAATGCTCTAAAGTTGTAGCATGCAATCGTTATCAAAATGTGAATTCTTTAACCAAACAGAATGAAGAGAATAATACTTAGCATGAGCATGACATTCTTTGTATTTCTAATAAATGCCCAGAGTACTAAAGTCTCTGGAACCATTAGGGATGCTGAGAATGGAGAAGCGTTGATTGGCGCCAGCATAGTTGAGAAAGGTACCACGAATGGCACCATCACTGATATCGATGGTAACTACCAATTTGAAGTAGGTGATTCAGACGCGATATTAGTAGTAAGCTATATCGGATATAAATCCAGGGAATTACCTCTTAACAACAGAACTACGGTGAATATTGACCTGGAACTTAATCTGGAGGAATTAGAGGAAGTAGTTGTAGTTGGTTATGGTACTCAGAGAGAAAAAGATCTAACATCAGCAATTACTACCATTAAGGCAGATGAAATAACTAAAACACCAACTAGCACAGCTATGCAATCACTGCAAGGAAAAGTGCCAGGTGTGCAAATTGTAAGTTCTGGAGCCCCAGGTTCTGGCCCAACAGTTAGAGTAAGAGGTGTTGGAACACTGGAAGGTGAGTCTAGTCCGTTGTACGTTGTTGATGGAATGTTTCTGGACAACATTGATTTTTTAAATCCAGCTGATATTGAAACAATATCAGTACTGAAAGATGCCTCTGCGGCTGCTATTTATGGCGTTAGAGCGGCAAATGGAGTCGTTCTTATTGAAACCAAGAGAGGATCTTACAATCAGGAACCAACACTTACCTATGATGGATACTATGGTGTACAAGTTCCACAAAATGTTTTGAAAATGGCAAATACGGAGCAGTTTGCTAATTATGCGCGCTCTACAGGCTCAAATGCTGATGTTTCATTTTTGAACAATGCCTTTCAGCGATATGGAAGGAGTCGAACAAATCCTGACCTTCCCGCAGTTGATACAGATTGGTATGATGAAGTTATGAGGGATTACGCTCCTCAGCAAAGTCATACAGTCACGGTGAATGGCGGATCTACATCTGCTAGATATTCTGTAAGTGCCGGGTATTTTAATCAGGAGGGTTTAGTAAAAGAGGTTCAAAACTCATATGAAAGGTACAATTTTAGAACTAAGCTTGATATCACGGTAAAGGAGTGGATCAATGTAGGTGGTACAATTAATCTAACTCAATCTGAACAGCATGTAGCACCTCAGGCTGTATGGTTTAATACCTACTTTGCAGTCCCGATCATACCTGTATATGATGAGAGCAATGCAGATGCTTATCCTGTGAAATTGGCTAATGCTCAAAAACTCGGGTATAGAGGGAGGCAGAATCCTTACTTCAACATGCTTTATAGTGATGATCAAAATAAGGTAGGTAGAATTCTGGGAAATTTCTTTGCAGAATTAGAACTCATCCCTAACAAACTAAAACTTAAGACCTCCTACAATTACACCTACAATTCTCTGAATATTAGAAATATTGATTTTGAGAACAATGACGGCGTTTCATTTAACCAGTCTGGTTTATACAAAGGCAATGAGACGTCATTTGACCAAATATGGGATAACATATTAACCTATAATCAATCCTTTGGAAATCACAATATCTCAGCAATGGCTGGATATTCTTATAGAACAGAAACTTTCCATAAAATTTTCCTTCGAGGTGACAGTTTGTATGTTAATCCAAGTTTTGATAATGAAGAGCTTTGGTACTATACAAATTCTTCAGAAGAGATCAATAGAGGAGCTTCAGGAGATGAAGGTCGTTCATTTTATGGCACATCATACTTTGGAAGAATAGCATATAATTTTCAGGATAAATACCTCGTTTACGGTACGCTTCGTCGGGATGGAACCAATAAATTTCAAAAGAAGTGGGGCTTATTTCCAACCGTGGGTGCTGGATGGGTTCTTTCGGAGGAATCTTTTATCAATATTCCTTACGTGAATTATTTAAAGTTGAGAGGTAGTTGGGGTAAACTCGGAAATGCTGGTGTTGCTGCAGCAATAGGTCAACCAACCTATGAAGCAAACTCATTCGCAATCAATGATCAACTACAAAGTGGGGTTGTTCCGATCAAGCAATTTAGCTATTTGGATCGATGGGAAACAACTGTTGAAACAAACGTTGGAATAACCACAACCTTGTTTAGTGGACGCTTATCATTAGACGCTGATTATTACATCAGAGATACGGAAGACGCAGTACTCACAGTTATTCTTCCTCTGGTTAGAGCATCAGTTAAAAGAAATGCAGCTACTTTCAGAAATAAGGGATTTGAATTAGCAGCTAACTGGAACACCAAGGTTAATAATGATTTCAGATACACAGTAGGACTAAATTTTGCAACATTGACTAATGAGGTTATTCGCCTTGGTGGTCAACAATATCTGGATGCTGGTCAGGCTGAATTTAGGCAACGGTCAATCCTGGGTTCTCCTTTGGAAGCATTTTATGGGTATGAAGTAGAAGGGGTTTTTCAAACGCCAGAGGAAGTCACAAATAGTGGCTTAACCAATGAATTTATTACTGATAATTCTTTAGAGCCTGGAGACTTTAAATATAAAGATCAAAATGGAGATGGAATGATCGATGATCTGGATAGAGTTGTTCTAGGTTCTTTCCTTCCAAAGTTGACCTACGGATTTAACCTGGGTGCTAATTATAAAAAGTTTGAATTGACAGCCAATATTCAGGGGCAGAGAGGTCACAAAATTCTCAATAGAAAACGTGGAGAAATCATATTCACTACCGACCCTAATCTGGACGCTGATTTGATTAGCAACCTATGGGACGGACCAGGATCATCTGACAAGTACCCATCTGCGGCGGGATTGAGAAAAGGTTACAATCAGGCCATGAGCGATTATTTTGTTGAAGATGGTTCTTACTTCAGACTTCAAAATGTGAGGCTTTCGTATGATTTTGGTGGAGGCAGTTTATTTGGTAAAGACATGCCAGAAGCAAGAATTACCCTAACCGCTGAACGACCAGTGACTGTTTTTAATTACAATGGCTTTAACCCCGAAGTTGCCAATGGTATTGATAGACAGACTTATCCGATTCCAGCGGTCTATACAGCAGGTCTAAATCTTAAGTTTTAACAGAAAATGACATTTGATATGAAATCGTATAAATTTTTCAACAGTGTGATTTTGCTAACGGCTGTCATTTTTCTGGCACCATCATGTGATTCTGCACTTGACAACCCACAGGAAGATACAGTTGTGGAGTCAGGTATCAATTATAATGATCTTAGTTACAGAAAAGAACTCATTGAAGGAGCATACTATTCACTTTTTAGTATACAGTGGGAGACATTCCCTCTAGTTTCTGTAAGAGGAGATGATGTTAACGCTGAAGGAGATCAGGTACCCTTATTTGAAACGGAAGCGTTTAGATACGATCGCTCTTTCTGGATATACAATTCAGTCTGGTTGAACCTTTACTCAGATATTATTAACTGGCACGCAGCTATTGAAGAAATTGAAAAATTCAATTCCAAGTCCAATGATCCTGGCGTTGGTCAGCAGTATATCGCTGAAATTAAAGTGATGCAGGGTTATGAATTACTTCAACTAGCGAGAATTTGGGGAGGAATACTTATCCCACAAAGCTCTCAGGCAGATGAACTTTATGATGCACAGGTAACTCCATTCAATGATGTGATGGTACATATATCAGATTTGATGGATGAGGCAATGCCTGCGTTGCTCGATGTGGCTCCAAGTGAGCGAAATTACATACCAGGTGGAGTGACCAGGTACACTGCTTTGGCGGTTAAAGCTATGGCTAATCTGGAATTACAAAATTGGCAAAAAGTGGCTGACGCAACAAGCGAAATTATTAGCTCTGGTGCATTTACGCTTTATCCTGATTTTTATGAGTTGTTCAAGACTCCTGGGAAATTGGCAAATGAAAACCTATTGGAATTTCAGTATTCTGACTTTGGACAAGGAACTGGAGAGGGAGTGCGATACACTCATGGTTTTTTCGGACCTACAAACTGGACTCCAGAAGTAGCTGGAGTTGGCACTGGTTGGGGATTTTGGGAACCAACGATGAAATATATCAAATTCATGCTGGATAGAGGGGAGACCACTCGATTAGAAACCAGTGTTCTTTTTACAGATCAGGGAATTGATAGTTTGACAGCAGAACCCGGATATGAAAATCTTCCAGAGTTTGTAAGTAATACAACCAGAGATAATGATGTCATTGGAACTACTGACGGAAGCTCAAATCCGAGAGCGATCTTTTATAGTGGTAAACACTATTTGCCATCCAATCAGATGATCCCGGGAAGGACGGAATATGGTTCCAATAAAAATTTCATCTGCATTCGCTATGCTGAGATTCTACTGATGCATGCGGAAGCATTAGTTAGTGGAGCTACAAGTACAGCCATGAGTGCAGATGCGGCTGTAAATGAGGTTCGTGCCCGTGCTGGTCTAGGCAATATTACAGGGGTTACACTTGATAATGTCTTGGATGAAAAACTTGCAGAATTTGGAATGGAATGGGGAATCAGGTTTTATGATCTTGTTCGCCATGATCGGACCAGCGAACTTAATGGGTATAGCAGCGAAGATCGTTTTCTTCCTTACCCATTGCAACAGATCGATTTGTTGCCTCAGCTGGACAATCCACAATGAATTTATTTACCCTAAATACTTACAATTAATTAAACTAAATAACATGAAAATTCTAAGAAGTTTGTCAATACTTGCGTCATTGGCAGTATTGGTAACCGTAATATCCTGCGGTGATGAAGATCCAATTGATGAGACAGAGGAAGATCTGGAAGCTCCAGTTGTCACCATCAGTGCACCTACTGATGGGAAAGTTATCAGTACACTTGATGAGACTACCACAGTTAGCATCAAGTTCACAGCAACAGATGATGTAGAGTTAGCTTCGGTTGTTGTAGACTTAGATGGTACTCAACTTGAAGAAGTAACCACATTTACAGATTTCAGAAGTTACACTGGCAATGTTGATAAAACAGATGTGGCTGATGGAGAATATACAATTACAGTAACAGCTACAGATTTAGCGGGCAAAACAGGTTCAGCTACATCTACTTTTACTAAAGAAACACTAAACCCATACACCCCAATGGATGGTGAAGTGCTGTATATGCCTTTTGAAGGTAATTATACAGATCTGGTAAATGAGGCAGATGCAACTGTTGTTGGATCACCAGAATTTGCTGGAGAAGGAAAAGAAGGAGACGATGCTTACAAAGGTGCTACCGATTCATACCTGACTTTCCCAACTGAAGGTATCCAATCTACGGAAATGACTGTGTCAGTATATATGAAAATTAATGCTGATCCAGACAGAGCAGGAATTTTGATTATGGCTCCAGAAGATCCCGCAAATGAAGAGTTTCAGAATAATTTGAAGCATGGATTTAGAATTTTTAGAGAGGCTACAAACGCTGGAGCCACCCAAAGAATCAAGGCCCATTTCGGAAATGGAGCCGAAGAGGCCTTTAGTGTGTGGCTTGATGGAGGTGCCTTAGCAGATTTGGACCCTACAGTAGATGAGTGGCATCATTTTGCATTGGTCATCGGAGAAACAACTGCTGCTTTTTATATCGATGGCGGGAAAGTGGCTGAAAATGCTGAGCATACTGGAATGGACGTGACCGGCTGTGATCTATTGAGCATCATGTCTGGGGTACCACGATTTACTCAGTGGGATCACAATTCTGATTTGAGTTCACTTGATGAGTTGAGAATTTTCAATAAAGCTTTAACTGAAGCTGAGCTTGAAACTTTGACTGGATTGGAATTTGGTGATCCGGCAATTGAAGATCCAGACGATCCAATGTTAGATCCAATAGATGGAGAAGATGCTACTGAAGTATTGTACATGTCATTTGATACTGATTTCAGTGTTACAGGAGCTGAGTTGTCAGTCACACAAGTGGGAACACCTTCAGTAGTTGATGGAGGAGTGTCAGGTAAAGCTTACTCGGGAGATGTTGATTCCTACTTAACTATCCCAACTGAGGGATTACTTGGGGATCAATTCTCAGCTTCCGTTTGGATCAAATTGGATCCAACTGCTACACGAGCTGGTATTCTTACAGTTAGTGCAGTTCATGGTGAAGATCCAGCGTTGAATAACCTCACAAAAGGATTTAGATTTTTCAGAGAAGGTGGTGATGTAACTCAAACCTTTAAGATGAATGTTGGAACAGGTGAAGCCGATGCCTGGGTTGATGGTGGTGGATTTGCCACTTTTGATGCTGCAAGAGAAGATTGGTTGCACTTAGCAGTCACAGTTGGTGGCGGTAAGAGCCAGGTGTATCTTAATGGGATATTGGCTGCTGTGAGTTCAGAAGAATTAGTTGTAGACTGGACTGGCTGTGATCTAATGTCAATCGGTTCAGGAGCTCCTCGTTTTGCAGAATGGAATCACCTGGGTGAAACAAGCATGCTGGATGAACTTAGAATATTCAGCGGTATTTTAACCCCAGCTCAGATTGCAGATTTAAAAGCTGCTGGTAACTAGTACTTAAATTGATTTATAAGTAAAATTCTATCCCGGGATTATCCCGGGATAGTTTCTTATCCCCTTTAAACCTGCAATAGTGAGATACCTTCACATTCATTCTTACATTACATTTTTTTTACTAATTATTGGGGTCACACTTATTTTTAGATGTGAAGAGAAAAGTGAGCCAAAGCCAGCTCTTGTACTTTCCTCTCTTCAAATTAATAATCAGAGCCTATTCAACACGACAATAGTAGACGTATCCCTTAATTCCTCAATAACGGCATCTTTTAATCTGGCCATTGACACAACAGGATTTACTGAGTCTCTTTCAATTATTGATGAAGAAGAGAATACATTACCCCTAAGAATTAATTTCTTCAATGGTAACAGAAGCCTTACAATCTATCCGATTGAACCATTGAATTCTTACACAGAATACACCATCACTTTTACCAATGTTAAAAGTGCAGATGGTGAAACGACATTTTCAGGAACTGATTACAAATTCCGAACGCTGCCAGGGTTGTTAGTCCTCGAGTCAATTACCGCCGGAAGTATAGACTTAACTGAAAGAAATCAAATAAGGAATGTTCCTCTCAGTTTACAAATTATTGCCACATTCTCTGCAAATATTGATGAGGAGTCGATTGATGAAAACACGGTACAATTGAAAAAAGGAAATAGAAAGGTTGGGATTACCACCACCGTTGACGGAAGGCAACTAACAATCGCTTCAGATGAAGAAATAGACTATTATACTGCTTACGATTTAGTTTTAGATGAAAGTATTAATTCTATCGGAGCAATTGATTTCGAAGGATTTGAAACCAATTTTATTACAGAACTCGACTCCACACTGAAATTCCCCGAAATATCAGATGATGAGTTATTAACTAAAATCCAGGAACAAACCTTTAAGTATTTCTGGGATTTTGGGCATCCCACCAGCGGTCTTGCCAGAGAAAGGAATACCTCAGGAGAGACCGTGACCATCGGAGGCTCCGGGTTCGGAGTGATGTCAATTATTGTGGGAATAGAGCGTGGCTTTATTACTCGAGAGGAAGGTGTTCAAAGACTTTCTAAAATTGTTAATTTCTTACATAATCATGCAGACCGGTTTCATGGTGTTTGGTCACATTGGTTAAACGGAACTACCGGTACCGTCAGACCTTTTAGTTCTAAAGATAATGGGGGAGATCTTGTAGAAACTTCCTTTATGATTCAGGGATTGATTACGGTTCGTCAGTATTTGGATGCTTCTAATTCCAATGAATCCCAGATCATTGATAAGATCAATACACTATGGGAAGCGGTAGAATGGGATTGGTATACTCAAGGGGATCAAAATGTACTTTATTGGCACTGGTCTCCCAACTTTGGTTGGGAAATGAATCATAAAATCCAGGGATGGAATGAAGCCCTAATAGTTTACGTACTTGCAGCTTCATCACCAACACATAGCATAGACAAGTCAGTGTACACGAGTGGTTGGGCTAGAAATGGAGTCATGGTCAATAGCAATGGAAATTCATATTACAATTACCAATTGGATTTAAGGTCAGATAAAGGTGGTCCATTATTCTTTTCTCATTATTCTTTTCTTGGACTTGACCCCAGAAATCTTTCAGATCAATATGCCAGTTACTGGGACCAGAATGTAAACCATTCATTAATCAATTGGGCCTATTGCCAGGCAAACCCTAAGGATTATGTAGGTTATACAGCGCATTGCTGGGGGTTAACTGCCAGTGATAACCATCAGGGCTACAATGCCCATTCGCCAGATAATGACCTTGGTGTGATTACTCCAACAGCAGCTATTTCCTCCATTCCATATACTCCTGAACAATCGATGAAGGCCATAAAACATTTTTATTATATCGTCGGGGACAGGCTATGGGGTGATTATGGATTTTATGATGCGATCAATTTTAATGAAGAATGGACAGCTTCGTCATACTTAGCTATAGATCAGGGCCCTATTATTGTTATGATTGAAAATCATAGGAGTGGCTTACTTTGGGATTTATTTATGTCCGCTCCTGAAATCCAAAATGGTCTGGATAAACTGGATATGAGCTATGAATAATGTATACATCTATACTGTCTTACTTATAGGATTAGTTGCATGTCAGAAACCTCAAAAAGCACAACAAACTGACCAACTGGCAATAAGTGACGATTCTTTACTTAATCTGGTCCAATACCAGACATTTAATTATTTCTGGGAAGGTGCAGAGCCCGTTTCAGGGATGGCACCAGAGCGTATTCATACAGATGGTGATTACCCCGATAAAGATCCCAATGTAGTCACCTCTGGAGGATCCGGCTTTGGAGTGATGGCTATTTTAGTTGGCATTGAAAGAGGTTTTATTTCGCGACAGCAAGGAGTTGAGCGATTTGAAAAGATTCTGAATTTCCTTGAAACAGCTGATAAATTCCATGGAGTTTATCCACACTGGTGGTATGGAGATACTGGTAAGGTCAAACCATTCGGAGCAAATGACAATGGTAGCGATCTGGTCGAAACAGCATTCTTAATGCAAGGTCTATTGTGTGTAAGACAGTATTTCAGGGAGGGTAGCGATCGTGAGAAATCAATTGCCAATAGAATCAATGAAGTATGGAAGTCTGTGGAGTGGGATTGGCATACACGAAATGGGCAGGATGTACTTTATTGGCATTGGTCTCCTGACAAAGAATGGA
Organism: Marinoscillum sp.; assembly: GCA_040218045.1. Lineage (GTDB taxonomy): Bacteria > Bacteroidota > Bacteroidia > Cytophagales > Cyclobacteriaceae > Marinoscillum. Next base: position 53,083 of record JAVJQA010000025.1, on the reverse strand, counting down.
TTATGAATTTCGCCGTGACTGGATACAACGAATGCCTTATTATGTATGTACTTGGGGCTTCGTCACCAACTCATTCAATCAAATCATCCGTATATCATAGTGGATGGGCAAAATCAGGAGAAATTGTTAATGATTCTGCACATTCTCAATATGGATATCACCTTGATATGCGACATAATGATTCTCAGCAATTTGGTGGACCATTGTTTTGGGCACACTATTCTTATTTGGGCTTAGATCCTCGTCAATTAAAAGATCGGTATGCTGATTATTGGCAGCATAACGTCAATCACACTCTCATAAACAGACAATGGTGCATTGAAAACCCCCTTGACTATGAAGGTTATGGAGCAGACTGTTGGGGGCTCACAGCCAGCTATTCACCACGATTTTATGCAGCACATCGGCCAAAAGAGGAAGACTTTGGTGTGATTACTCCAACTGCAGCACTTTCATCATTTCCTTATACTCCAGAATACAGCATGGATTTCCTCAGGTTTATTTATGCTTCGGATTCTTTGATTGGGAAATATGGACCTTATGACGCTTTTAGTTTAGAACATGACTGGTACAAACCATGGTATTTGGCAATTGATCAGGGACCCATTCCTGTAATGATTGAAAATTATAGAACTGGATTACTTTGGAAGCTTTTTATGTCCGCTCCTGAAGTTAGAGCTGGTTTAGAAAAACTTGGATTTGAATATGAATGACGGATGGATATATCGCTTTTTAGGGTTGATTGTTTTATTTCAGGCATTTTCGTGTGGATTTAGACAAAAGTCATCGAATGCCTTTCAGGTAACCGATCAGGAAGACTCTTTACTATCACTTGTCCAGTATCAAACTTTTCAGTACTTCTGGGAAGGAGCAGAGCCAAATTCTGGTTTGGCAAGAGAGAGGATTCACTTGGATGGAGTCTACCCAAGCAATGATGAAAATGTGGTTACGTCCGGTGGTTCGGGATTTGGAATCATGGCAATTCTGGTTGGTATTGAGCGTGGGTTTATCACGCGTAAAGAAGCAGTGATTCGCTATGAGAAGATTCTTGATTTCCTTGAATCAGCAGATCGGTTTCATGGAGTTTATCCACACTGGTGGTATGGAGATACGGGTAAAGTGAAACCATTTAGTAAAAAAGATGATGGTGGTGACCTGGTAGAGACCGCATTTCTTATGCAGGGCTTAATTGCTGTGCGGGAATACTTTAAGGATGGTAGCGAGCGTGAACAACAGGTGGCAAAACGAATTGATGCAATTTGGAAGGATGTAGAGTGGGATTGGCATACAAAAGCTAATGAGGATGTGCTCTACTGGCATTGGTCTCCAAACTACGCATGGGATATGAACTTCCCGGTTGGTGGGTACAATGAATGTTTGATCATGTATATACTGGCTGCTTCATCACCCACATATGGTGTAGATGCTGATGTGTACCATAAAGGTTGGGCATTAAATGGTGAAATAGAATCCAATCAGACTTATTATGGGTATGACCTGGTATTGAACCACTATGAACATGATGAAGCAAAAGTTGGTCCCTTGTTCTGGGCGCATTATTCTTATTTGGGCCTAAACCCAAAAGGACTTACAGATAAGTATGGTGAATACTGGATGTTGAATGAAAGTCATGCCAAATCTCACTATGCATACTGTGTAGAAAATCCTGAGGGATTTAAAGGTTATGGGAAAAACTGTTGGGGACTTACATCCAGCTATAGCATGACGGGATATGCCGGTCACCGTCCAGGTAGAGACTTAGGCGTTGTTTCGCCTACTGCTGCATTGTCTTCATTTCCTTATACCCCAAAAGAAAGTATGCAAATGCTTAAATGGCTGTATGCTCCGGGCCAAGATTCCCTTAGAGGAAAATATGGCCCATATGATGCATTCAGTTTTAGTGATAACTGGTACTTGCCAAGATACCTTGCTATAGATCAGGGACCCATTCCAGTTATGATAGAAAACTACCGAAGTGGACTTCTTTGGGATTTGTTTATGTCTGCTCCGGAAGTACAAAATGGACTTAAAAAGCTTGGTTTTAAAAATGAGTAAGTTGGTTTCATCATTTTTGTGTTTGGTTATTCCCCTGGTTGGCTGGTCACAGCCAACTAGGGAAATTTTTCAAAAACAAACCTATTCCAAAAAGGGCAGTAGCGTTAACTTCAGAATTTTAAACCCTGCAAATTCTGATGCCACAAAAAAGTACCCGGTAGTCCTTTATTTGCCTGGAGTAGGTGAGCAAGGCAAGATCATTTACAATTAAAATAAATATGAGATGAAAGCTCTGAATGTGGGTCAAAAGTACTATTACAAAGTAGAAGCATTAAATGAAAATGGCATTTCAGAAGAATCAAGAACGGTGCAGAATTGAAGGGATCATGAAAACTTTAAGAATATTACCAATCATCATAAGCTTTTTGATAGGATGTCAGTCACCTGAGCGAGCTGACTCCACGTCTATTCATGACCATAAAATAGATTCATTGATGGCTCTGATGACCATCGAGGAGAAGATTGGTCAGTTGAATTTACCTGCTGCAGGAGATATTAATACAGGAATAGCTGAGAACAAAGGAATCGTCCCAAAGATAAAGGAAGGAAAAGTTGGTGGTCTTTTTAACATCCAGGGAGTAGATAAAATCAGAAAGGCACAAAAAGTAGCTGTGGAGGAAAGTCGGTTGGGCATTCCATTGTTATTTGCCATGGATGTTATCCATGGTTACAAAACAGTTTTTCCCATTCCTCTTGGTCTTTCTACTACCTGGGACATGGCACTGATTGAGCAATCCGCAAGAATGGCTGCACAGGAAGCTACTGCTGATGGGATCGCATGGACGTTCTCCCCAATGACGGACATCACACGTGACCCTAGATGGGGACGTGTTTCTGAAGGATTTGGTGAGGATCCTTATCTGGGTGGGCAGCTGGCACAGGCAATGGTCAGAGGTTATCAGGGAAGTGACCTTTCGGCAAATAATACCATGATGGCATGTGTAAAACATTTTGCGCTTTATGGTGCCGCTGAGGCAGGGCGTGATTACAACACGGTGGATATGAGTCGGTTGAGAATGTACAATGATTATCTGCCTCCCTACAAAGCTGCTGTCGACGCAGGAGTCGGTTCGGTAATGGCTTCCTTCAATGAAATTGATGGGATTCCGGCTACTGGAAATAAATGGTTATTAACTGAGGTACTACGTAACCAATGGGGATTTGATGGTTTTGTGGTTAGTGACTACACAGGCATCAATGAAATGATGGCTCATGGGATGGGTGATTTGCAACAGGTTTCAGCCCTGGCTCTAACTGCAGGAAATGATATGGATATGGTAGGAGAGGGTTTTCTCACCACCTTAAAAACTTCACTTGACGAAGGTAAAATCTCAGAGGCGGAGATTAACCAGGCGTGTAGAAGGATTTTAGAGGCAAAGTATCAGTTAGGATTATTTGATGATCCTTACAGGTATTGCGATACACAAAGAGCTCAATCAGAAATTTTTACCGCTGAGAATCGAAAGTTTGCCAGAAAAGTCGCGGGTGAATCCTTTGTGTTGCTAAAAAACGAAGGCATCCTTCCGTTGAAGAAATCTGGTACCATAGCAGTGATTGGACCTTTGGCCGATAATGGAGAAAACGTAACTGGTACCTGGAGTGTGGCAGCAAATTTTAAAGAGTCAGTTTCGATATATGATGGCCTCAAAACTGCCCTTGGTGATAATGGAACGGTGCTCTACGCAAAAGGAGCGAATGTGGTAGCTGATCCGGAGTTAGAAAAGAGATTTAGTATTTTCGGTAAGCCCACCAATAGAGACGATCGGTCAGAGGATGAATTGATACAGGAAGCAATGAATATCGCTAAGCGATCAGATGTCATTGTAGCTGTGCTGGGTGAAGCAGCGGAGATGTCAGGGGAAAGTTCCAGTAGATCAGATATCAGCTTACCGGAATCTCAGCGAAAGCTTCTAGAGGCTCTATTGAAAACAGGAAAACCACTGGCTGTTGTGCTACTGGCAGGTAGACCATTGGCTATGGAATGGACAGCAGAAAATGCTCCAGCTATTTTAAATACCTGGTTTGGAGGTACTGAAGCTGGAAATGCTGTAGCCGATGTGCTTTTTGGCGATGTGAATCCATCTGGAAAACTTAGCATGACCTTTCCTAGAAACGTAGGTCAGGTTCCTTTGTTCTACGGACACAAGAATACAGGCAGACCCTTACCGGACGGCCAATGGTTCCAAAAGTTTAAGTCTAATTATCTGGATGTACCTAATACCCCGCTTTATCCTTTTGGCTTTGGGTTGAGTTACGCGGAGTTCAGCTATGGAAAAATAGAAGTGAGTTCCAACGAGCTAAAAGGTAAACAAGAGCTTAATGTAATGGTGCCAGTCACCAATAGCAGTCAGATTTCGGGTAAAGAAGTGGTTCAACTCTATATCAGAGATTTGGTTGGCTCAACAACCAGACCCTTGAAGGAATTAAAGGATTTTAAGAAAATAGAGATCGAAGGCGGAAGTACAGTTACTGTGACTTTTACTGTGACAACTGATGATTTGAAGTTTTATACCTACGATCCTGATCGTTCTGATCAATCCATGATATATGACTGGGAGTCTGGTGAATTTGAGATCATGATTGGAACAAGCTCTGAGGACGTTCAGTCTGTGACTGTTAACTGGGAGAAATGAATGAAATAAAATCATATCCGTTGATTAAACTGTTCCTACGCTGGTTATTCATTCTACTTCATACCGAATGTGATCTTGACATTAAGTTGGAGACCTTCCTAAACGGAATTAAAATCACTAAAATCAATTAGAAATGAGAGCGATTGTCCTAATGATTATTTCAGGTTTGATGCTACTTTCATGTGGCACAAAACAAGAAGCGCAGCAACCACAACCTGATAAGTCTAATCAGAAAAACGTTGTATTTATTCTGAGTGATGACCACCGATATGATTTTATGGGCTTTACTGGTAAGGTGCCATTTCTGGAAACTCCTAATATGGACAGAATGGCTGCAGAAGGAGTACATATTGAAAACGCTTTCGTGAGTACTTCTTTATGCTCTCCCAGTCGCGCCAGTATCTTATCTGGTCAGTACGCTCACAATCATAAGGTGGTAGATAATCAATCGCTCATCCCTGAAGGGACGGTATTTTTTCCCGAGTATTTACAGAATGAGGCCGGTTATCAGACGGGATTTATTGGAAAATGGCACATGGGTGAACACCATAGCGGTAAGCGACCAGGATTTGATTTTTGGGCCAGTTTTAAAGGACAGGGCGTTTATTACAATCCAGTAATCAATTTCAATGGCACAGAACGAGCCCACACAGATTCAGCTTATGTATCTGATGTCTTAACTGACTATGCTATTGATTTCATCAGTAAAAGGGATAAAGAAAAACCTTTCTTTTTATACCTGTCACACAAGGGGGTTCATGCTGACTTCAAACCTGCCAAAAGGCATTTAGGAAAATATGAAAATGAAGCAATAGCTTATCCACCTACAATGTTTCCTCCAGGTCATGAGCGCAGTACAGTTTCAGCTGAAGAGTATAATTATGAAGACCTTCCCAATTGGGCTAAAGCACAAAGAAACAGCTGGCACGGCGTTGACTACATGTATCATGGTCAGATCAATTTTGAAGACTTTTACAAGCGTTATTGTGAAACCCTTTTAGGCGTGGACGAAAGTATCGGAACAGTGCTTGATCATTTAGAAAAAGAAGGTTTGATGGAAAATACTATAGTGATCTACATGGGTGACAATGGCTTCTCTTTTGGTGAACACGGGTTGATTGATAAAAGACAAGCTTATGAAGAATCAATGCGCGTACCGATGTTGGCTATGGGAGCGGATCTACCAAAAGGATCAAAGCTGTCAGAGGTAGTTCAAAATGTTGATGTTGGGCCTACTGTGATGGATTTTGCTGGCCTTTCAACGAAAGAAAATATGGACGGCAACTCTTTCAAGCCACTTCTGTATGATCAGGAGATTGCGTGGAGAGATACTGTATACTATGAATATTTCTGGGAGAGACCATTCCCCCAAACACCAACGGTGCATGCGGTAAGAACCTCCAAATACAAATTCATCCGATATCATGGTATTTGGGATATCAATGAACTTTATGATATTGAGAATGATCCCAATGAAATGAGAAATCTGATTCGCAATCCGGAATATGATGCGGTAGCCAAAGGTTTAAGAGATGCATTATTCACATGGCTGGATGAAACCGGTGGGGAGTCGATGCCACTAAAGCCGGATCATGGCAAGCGATTTGATCACATTTACCGTGGAACATATTGATTTAAGATTTGATGTGTAATTTCACATACATCTTCAATCCAATACTATGAAATATCCTGTAATGTTGCTGCTTTCTCTGCTAGGTTACCTGATGTCTGCCCAATCCGTTGAGCGGAGAACTATGATTTATGAGGACACACTAGGTCTGGACCTGTTTTTACCAGCTGGTACTAAAGACAAATTACCGTTGGTCATCTATGTTCATGGTGGCGGATTTAGTGGAGGTATGCGTGATAGTCCACCGCATTTGGAGTTTTGTGAACGCTATGCAAAACGAGGTTGGGCATCGGCTACCATATCTTACCACCTCACCATGAAAGGGAAGTCCTTTAGCTGTGATCAGGCGGTGCAAAACAAGATCAATACCCTGTACATCGCTGCTCAAAATATTCATCAGGCTGTGGCGTATCTCATCAAAAATGAACCAGTAATAGATCCTGAAAAAATTGTGTTGGCTGGGAGCAGTGCTGGCGCAGAAGCAGTATTGCAAGCTGTTTTTTGGAAGAAAACCCAGCAAGGTATATTGCCAGACAATTTTCAGTATGCAGGATTGGTGAGTATGGCTGGGGCTTTACTGGATGAACAGTGGGTTACTGTGGCCACAGCTACCCCTTCTTTATTGTTTCATGGTACTTGCGACCCTTTAGTGCCTTATGCCAATGCATCACATCATTATTGTGAAGCGGATCAAACGGGTTTTATGATGCTTTATGGCGGCTATTCGTTGGCCAGGAGATTAGAATCATTAAATCAGCAATACTACTTGATCACTGATTGTGGTGGAGGACATGAGTGGGCCAGTAAGCCAATTAATAAAGAGTATATTAAATATGTCGACGATTTCCTCGAAAATGACGTCTTGAAGGGAATCAAGAGACAATCCCATTTAGTGTTAAGTGAAGGAGAAGGGGATTGCACAGCAGTTGAAGTGTGCAAGTAAGCTTTATTCCTCCAGGAGAAACTTTAAATCCAATTCAAAACCTGGAAGTACACTTTCTCCTGATAAGTTGTTTGAAAATCCTTCAACCAGCTTAATAAAACCTTTTGAGTCATAGAGATGTACTGCTTGGGCCTCTAAATCGATTAACCAGCCCAGTTTTACACCATTAGAAGCGTAAGTCTCCATTTTTTCTTTAAGTTCTTTCAATGAGTCTGATGGGGATTTTAACTCTACAACAAATTCTGGACAGACCGGTGCAAATTTCATTTTTTGTACCCTGGTCAACTTATCCCATTGTTGGTTCGAAACCCAAGATACATCAGGAGAACGTACTGAATTGTCAGGAAGAATAAATCCCGAAGAGGAATCAAAGACTTTACCTAGTTTGTTAGATTCATTCCAAATCCCAAGCTTCAATAATATTTGGCCGTTGAAAAAGCCTGATAAACTTCCGGTTGGTGACATAATGATTAGGTTGAAAAAATGATCTCGCTCTATCTTTAGTTCCGGGTTTTTTTGACAGAAGTCAAAGAACTCGTCATTACTGAAAGCCAGGCCATCAGGAAACTCAAGTACATATCCGTTTTCCAAAAGCATATATTAAATTTAGTAAACGACGAGATAAATATTACATTTTAACTTTGGTAATATTTGTTTGGCGATGTGATACCACGGAAATTCGCGACATAATAAAAAAAGATGATCAGTCCAGCCACTATAGAAGAAATCAAAAACCGCATGGATATTGTGGAAGTGGTTGGTGATTTTGTTACGCTAAAGCGTTCAGGGTCAAGTTATAAGGCTCTAAGTCCATTTAGCAATGAAAAGACTCCTTCATTTTACGTGGTTCCATCCAAGGGTATTTTCAAGGACTTTAGTAGTGGAAAGGGAGGAGATGCCATTACGTTTGTGATGGAGATTGATGGACTCTCATATGTTGAGGCTTTGAAATTTCTGGCTCAACGCTACGGAATAGAGATCGTTGAAGAGGAGCAGACTGATGAGCAACAAGAAGCTCAGAATCGCAGAGAGAGTCTGTTTATCCTTCTCAATTTTGCTAAAGATCACTTTGTTGATCGTCTGTGGAATCATGACGAGGGTAAATCAATAGGGTTGAGTTATTTCAAGGAGCGTGGTTTTACCGAAGAGTCCATTAAGGAATTTGAGCTTGGTTACACAATCGAAGCATGGGATGACCTGCTGAAAACTGCTGAGGGGAAAGGCTACCAACGAGATTTACTGGAAGATGCAGGCCTGATCATTACCAAAGAAGGAGGTAAGACTTACGATCGGTTTAGAAATCGCGTCATATTCCCGATTCACAATATTTCAGGTAAGGTGGTTGCATTTGGTGCACGCACGCTTAGTAAGGATAAGAAACAACCCAAGTACATCAACTCACCTGAGACTGAGTTGTACAATAAAAGCCGTATACTTTACGGGCTGTTTCACGCCAAACAAGAGGTCAGAAAGGAAGACAACATCTTTCTGGTTGAAGGATACACGGATGTTATTTCGATGCATCAGACTGGTGTTAAAAATGTGGTTTCATCATCAGGTACTGCACTCACTGAAGATCAGATCAAACTGATCAGGCGCTATACAGAAAACGTTACGGTAATCTTTGATGGAGATGCTGCCGGTATCAAGGCGTCGATTCGTGGTATCGATATGTTGCTTGAGGGTGGCCTGAACGTGAAGGCTGTTGCGTTACCGGAAGGAGAAGATCCAGACAGTTATGCTAAACAGCTGGGTACCAGTGCATTCAGGCATTACATTGAAAGCGAATCTCAGGATATTATTCGGTTCAAAACCAAGTTGTTTTTGGCAGATGCCAAAGATGATCCCGTAAAGAAAGCTGGGTTGATCAAGGACATAGTACGGTCGATCACCAAAATAGAAGATCCGGTAAAAAGGACTGTTTATTTAAAAGAATGCAGTGACTTATTGGGTATTCAGGAGTCAGTGCTCGTTTCAGAGCAGAATAAAATCCTCATTGAGCTCAATAAGGAAAAACTCACCGGTTCTAGAGAATATCGTGAGCCCATCACACCTCAGGAATTACTATCAGCAAATCCCGAGGAAGTTGAGGAGTTGGATATCCTCAAGGTAATAGAATTACAGGAACGGGAAAGTGTACGGGTTTTAGTGAATTATGGGAAACATAGTATCACCAATCAGGAATCGATTGACCAGGAGCTGATTGCATATTTCCTCTCTGAAGTGGAAGAAATCCAGTTTACTCATCCGATTTATAAAGAAATCCTAGAGGTATTTAAAACCAAACTCAACGAGGGTGTAATCATTGATGGCGACTATTTACTGGATCACTGCAACGAACAAATTAAACGGGTTGTAGTGGACTTAATGACTCCCAGGCATGAGGTGAGCGAAAACTGGCACAAGCGATTTCAAATCTATGTTCCCAAGGAAGAGGACAAGTTGAGGGATATTACTTATTCCAATATTTTGAGATTGAAATTCAGGATCGTTCAGCACCTGGTAGAAGAGGAAACAAGAAAGCTTAAAGATGCCACCAGTGAAGCGGATATTGATATTCTGCTGGATGAAATCAATGAGCTGAAGAAAATAGAAATGAGTATCGCCAAGATTTTGGGGAACGTCACAGTAAAGTAATTTGTATTAAGCATATAAATAAACAACAATGAGTAAAGAGCATTTGCTTGACCCTATAGAAGACGCTATAGAAGCCATCAGGAATGGAGAGATAATCATCGTGGTAGATGATGAGGATCGTGAGAATGAGGGTGATTTTATTTGTAGTGCAGAAAAGACAACTCCTGAGATTATTAATTTCATGGCGAAAGAAGGCCGTGGATTGATATGCGCAGCTATTCCTGAGTCCCGGTGTGAAGAGTTGGAGTTGGAGCTCATGGTAGGAAAGAATACTGCTGTTTATGAAACTCCATTTACCGTTTCCGTGGATTTAATAGGCCATGGCACTTCCACAGGTATCAGTACTTCAGATCGAGCGAAAACTGTCCAGGCTTTGGTAAACCCCGATACCAAGCCCGAAGAATTAGGTAAACCTGGACATATTTTCCCCCTAAAGGCAAAACAAGGTGGAGTACTCAGAAGAACTGGCCATACGGAGGCGGCAGTTGATTTTTCGCGATTGGCTGGATTAAAACCCGGAGGCGTACTAGTGGAAATCCTAAAGGAAGATGGTTCCATGGCTCGTCTGCCTGACTTAAGGATCATTGCTGATAAATTTGACCTAAAACTCGTAGCTATCAAAGACCTGATTGCTTATCGTATGGAGAAGGAGTCACTGGTCACCGAAGAGATTACTGTGGATATGCCAACTGAACATGGTTTGTTTAAGTTGAAAGCTTTTAAGCAAACCAATACGGGAGAGACCCACCTTGCATTGTTTAAAGGAGAATGGAACGAAGGGGATCCTGTGATGGTTCGGGTACATTCTTCCTGTGTAACAGGTGATATTTTTGGGTCTTTTAGATGCGATTGTGGTAACCAACTGCACAGTGCGATGCAGATGGTGGAGGAGTCCGGTCAAGGGGTGGTACTTTATATGAACCAAGAAGGTAGGGGCATTGGATTGATTAACAAACTCAAGGCCTACAAACTTCAGGAGGAAGGGTTGGATACAGTGGAAGCCAATGAAAAGTTAGGTTTTCAAATGGACCAACGTGACTATGGTGTAGGAGCTCAAATCCTAAGAAAGTTGGGGATTACCAAGATTAAATTAATCACAAATAATCCTAAAAAGCGAGTGGGATTGATGGGATATGGCCTGGAAATTGTAGAGAATATTCCTATTGAAGTTGTTCCAAATAAGCACAATCAAAGGTATCTTGAGACCAAACGTGATAAAATGGGACATGAAATATTAAAGTCTAAACATTAAATGCAAAAGACATTATTATCATTTTTTATTTTTTTCTCTGTCGTTGCTGTTAGGGCTCAGGAGTTTTCAAGCCAGGTTTGGCATGATGGATTCCTGGTCACCACAGATTCCGATACTTTAAGAGGTCTGGTCAAGTATGATATGGAGTCCAATATTGTACAGGTGATACAGAATCAGGTGGTAAAAACATACAGTAGCCATAAGGTATTTTATTTTGAGATTTACGATAAGATTGTTAACAGCTATAGACAGTTTTATTCCATTCCTTATAATGTGAATTATAATTATAAGATTCCTATCATATTTGAAGTACTTTATGAAGGGCCACTTTCGTTGATGGCGAGGGAATCCATTGTGCAGGAAAATGTATCCAACAATTCAGCATACTGGGGTGGTTCTTATTTAGTAGATGTGGTGAATTACACCTATTTTTTTCTTGATAAGGAAGGCAATATGGATATGTTCAATGGGAAAAAAGGCGACCTGTTGGAAATTATGTCACGGCACGGACGAGATGTCAAGGATTTTATAAAACAAAACCATTTGAAAACTGATGAGGTTCGTGATCTCATTAGAATTACAGCTTTTTACAATTCGATATAAATAGACTTACATGTCCAAACCACTTATTCTCGTCTCAAATGACGATGGCATCACCTCAAATGGAATCAGAAAACTCGTAGAACTCATGTCTCAGCTAGGCGATGTGGTGGTGGTTGCACCAGATAGCCCACAATCAGGGATGGGTCATGCTATCACCGTTGGTGATACGCTCAGGCTCACGGAGAATCGGATTTTCGGAAAGGACATCAAGGCATATGAGTGTAGTGGCACACCGGCCGATTGTGTGAAACTAGCAAAACACCATTTATTGAAAGACCGCAAACCAGATTTAGTGGTGAGCGGAATCAATCATGGTAGCAATACATCCATTAGTGTGCTTTATTCTGGCACGATGAGTGCGGCTATTGAAGCGGCAATCGAGGATAGCCCAGCCATTGGGTTCTCATTGTGTGATTATGATCCAGATGCCAAACTCGAGCATTTTGATGAGGAAATCTTAAAAATCACCCGAGAGACTATTGACAAGGGCTTACCAAAAGGCATTGCATTAAATGTGAACATTCCTGCAAAACAAAATCAAAAGATTAAAGGGATCAAGGTGTGTCGGCAGGCCAATGCCTGCTGGGAAGAGAATTTTGACCAAAGAGTAGATCCACATGGACGCAAGTACTTCTGGATGGTTGGCAACTTTGTGAATCATGATAAGGGAGAAGATAATGATGAGTGGGCTATTGCCAATAACTACGTTTCAGTAGTGCCATGCCAGTTTGATCTTACAGGTTATCATGCTATTCGTTCTATCAATGACGAATGGGACCTCTAAAAGGGCTTAAACTTCAAATAGACGTTTAGGGCAGGGTTGGGGTTGTTTACAGTGCGACCATAGCCAGGTACCGCATAGGTATCATGTATGGGGTAGCGATCATAGGAGGACATAAATCTCAGACGAAAATGGAAGCCAAGGTAAAAAAGGCGGTTGATCTTGGCTGATGGTTCATCTTTATTAAAAGTAAGTCTTCCTTCAGAAGTGATCACCATTTCTACCCAACGTGCCTCAGAGTTTCTTGGGCCATACTCGCTGGTATTGTTGGGTTGCACAGAGCTTTCCTGAAAAGTCTTACCTTCATCAGTAAATTTGCTTTGGCCGTACCTTACCCCAAACGCTAGGTTGTTTTTAGCATCGATCGATGCCTGATAACCCCCGCCTACACGGAAGTACTTCCCATCAGATTTATAAATACCATTTTGATACCCATTTTCAGGCTGTAGTGTAGCAATGCCATACTCTCCAGCAATATAGTAATGTTCAAAAAAGGTGAAAGTGGCCCCGCCTTCATATTTTTTTTCGAAACCTGCCAAAGCCAAGGCAGCTTTTCCATAGTCGAAAAGAAAAGAAAGACCAACAATCTGTGAATCTTCGGAGAGTTCAACATTTTGAGCTGAATCAACTACTGATAAATCCTCTTTTACCACAAAGGAAGTGGAATCCTGATCTTGCCCCAAACTCTCCCAGGCGAGGAATGCACTAAAAATATACGGTAAGAGTCGTTTCATCACTTAAGCAGTCAGCTGTTCTGCAATTTATGTTAAGAGAATCAAATGAATGGGAAACTGTATCAATATTTCGGGTACGTATTCGGGCCACTCTCGCAGCGTCAACAGTTTCATACGAACTATACTGTAAAGAAATGTAGAAGGTATCTTCAACAATAATCACCCTGTAGGAAGTTTCTTGTTCAGAGCCTACTTCACCTATCAATAATGGTAGGCTAAAGCTTTTCATTGAATCCTCAAAGAAGAGATTGATGTTGTTCGTAACTAGTAGCACTTCTGAAAGTTGAATACTTCCACCATTGATTGCCGAGATGACCTTGTTCATTTCAGTATTTAAACTACGGATTCTGGTTTTGTAGATATTTAAGGTGTCCACCACGACATCTAAGGAATCAGAGATACCAACAAAGCGATTTTTTTGCGCAACGTACTGCGTGTTTCCACTGGAAATCAATAGGTTCAATGCATTGATGGTATCTGTTAAAGTTCTTACTGAGTCGGCAAGTGAGAGTCTTACTGTATCGATTCTGGCAATTGAATCCGTGTTGAAGAGAATGCTGTCTTTAATGGAGACAATGCTGTCCTGATTGATGAAGATCATTTTTACAGATGGGTCGTACTCCAGAGGCTGTCCACAATCTTCACATGGATCACAAGCCCACATTAGCACAAGCCAGGTCAGGAGGATATAAATGAATTTATTCATTAGATGGTATCTACATCAAAAATCACGCGAACACTCTTATAAGAACGTTGATTCAACAACATATTACGCGAATTAAGTAGGAATTCTTTTAATGCCTTTAAGTTGATGCCTTGTTTTTCGACTTTAATCATAATTTCAAACAAATATTGATTCCTGATCTTTCCAATAAGTGGCTCCATAGGGCCATTTACTCTTTGTTCACCAAGGTGTCTTTTTATTTCCATTCCATAGAACCTCGCAGCATCTCCAGCTACTTGCTTATCTGAATCCTTAAAAATCACTGTGATAATTCGGTAGTAAGGCGGGTATTGGAATTGTTCACGCTCCAAAATCTCTGAGCGGTAAAACCCGATATAATCCTGCCTTCTCAAATGTGCAAAAATGGGTTGGTTGGGATCATTGGTTTGGATGATCACATGACCCTGCTCGCCACGTCTGCCCGAGCGACCACTTACCTGATGGATCAGCTGATATGCCCGCTCATGTGAGCGGTAATCCGGAAAGTGGATCATCCGGTCTGCATCAAACACACCAACCAATTCCACATCTCCAAAATCCAACCCTTTGCTCACCATCTGAGTACCTACCAAAATATCGATTTCCTTATCTTCAAACTCATCAATGATTTTTTGATAGCTGTATTTGCTGCGCGTGGAGTCTAGGTCCATTCGCCTTATCCTAACTTCTGGCATGAGCAACTCCAGTTCTTCTTCGATTTTCTCGGTGCCAAAACTCATGGTCTGAATCTCTGTGCTGTTGCATTGTACACATTCACCAAGCATGTCTGCTCTATGTCCACAATAATGGCAAATCATCAAATTTTGAAAACTATGATAAGTGAGACTTACGTCACAGTGGGGGCATTTGGGGATGTAACCACAATTATGACACGTGACATAAGGGGCATACCCACGTCGGTTTTGAAAGAGAATGACTTGTTTGTTTCGATCAAGGGTTTCCTTAATTGCTTTGAGCAAAACAGAACTAAAGTTGCCTTTGATTTTCCGTTGCTTCCTTTCATCCACAAGATTTGCAAAGGTCACTTTGGGTATTGCAACTTGTCCGAAACGCTCTTCAAGGTTGACCAATCCATACTTGCCTTCAAGCGCATTGGTATAGGTTTCCATGGCTGGCGTAGCAGTCCCTAAAAGTGTTTTGGCATGAAAGATAGATGCCAGGTAAACTGCAGCATCCCTGGCATGGTACCTGGGAGCAGGCTCATGCTGTTTGAATGAACTTTCGTGTTCTTCATCCACTATGATGAGCGAAAGGTCTGAGAATGGTAGAAACACGGCACTTCTGACACCTACCACGAAGTTGTATTCACCTTTCTGAATTTTTTGCCAGACTTCTACACGCTCATTGTCAGAGTATTTGGAATGGAAAACCCCAAACTGATCACCAAAGACCTTGGATAGCCTTTTAATGATCTGTGTGGTTAATGCAATCTCAGGCAGCAAATACAAAACTTGTCCGCCATTATCCAATACATTTTGAATGAGGGAAATGTAGATTTCTGTTTTTCCACTCCCTGTGATTCCATATAGGAGTGTCGTGTTTTTGGACTCAAAGGATTGAAGAATCTCCTCGTAAGCCTTTTTCTGCGCCTGAGATAAATTGATTTTAAGGGACTTCTGATCCTGAATTTCACCGAGCCGAGAAATGACTTGCTCCCACTCTACAAAAACTCCATTTTTAATCAGGGTTTTGAGCGATGATGGACTAACATTCTCATCTAACAAAGTCTTTTTGGCCATTCCTTTCTGATTGAGCGATGGGTTTTCCAGAATGGGCACTAGTCGTAGATAGGAGAGTAGGGCCTCCAGTTGCTTGGTTTTTTTGTCCAGTGATGCTGAGAGCTCGTCCAGGCTCTCTTCATTGGCCAAATCATCAGAGACTCTGATCCAGGTTTCCTTTTTTGGACTGTACTTATCCTTGACTTGCTCAAAAACCTGAATAGCATCTTTTTCCTTAAGTTTCTTTACATAATTGTAAGGAGACTTGATGTCTAGAATTGGCCCAATATCATGGAGTTTTACATCACCAGACATGAGATGCCTGATGACAACCTCTTCTTTCTCTGAAAGCTCAAGATCTTCCAGGTCTATATCAGGATTGAGGGAAAGATAAGACTCACTTGATATTTTCAGCCCTGCTGGTAGTGCGGCGTTCACCGCTTCACCGAGCGTACACATATAGTACTCGCTGATCCATTGGAGAAAAACCAGCTGACCTTCTGTAAGGACCGGGATGGAATCTACAAGGTCAATGATTTCCTTTGGTTGATAATTTTTTGGAGACTGCTCATGAACAGCATAGATAATGCCAGTGTAAATTTTCCGCTTACCAAACTGAACGATGACACGAGACCCAACCGACGGATTGGGGTAGAGCACTTCAGAAAAACTGTAGGTGAAGGTGCCTGGTAGAGGCAGGGGCAATATGACTTCAAGAAATCTCAATCACACAAATCTAATCCAGAATACCGGATCGAAATGTGCAATTCACGAATGAGTTAGTCTTTCTTTACTGTAGTACTTTCTTGCTGTGCCTGTAGTTTCAAGCGATCGATGTTATTCATCAGTCGATCAATGATTTTGACAGTCACGCTAGTCATTTCAATGGAATCCTCAAATTTCTCGACAATCTCTAAAAGGTCTTTCTTTGATATCTCTCCATCACCCATGACCTTCGCTTTGAACGCTTTAAGGTACTCTTTCTCTTCGTGATATAATTTCATAGCTGTGGGGCCAGTGTTTATGTAGTTCTAATGAGACTTGAAATTAGTGATTATTAAAGAATAATTATCATCAAATTGGTCGAAACAGAATTGTTGGCGGATGAACCCATCATTTCGTTTGATGAACCTCCGCGACAGCTTTTGAAACATC
Organism: Marinoscillum sp.; assembly: GCA_040218045.1. Classification (GTDB taxonomy): domain Bacteria; phylum Bacteroidota; class Bacteroidia; order Cytophagales; family Cyclobacteriaceae; genus Marinoscillum. The sequence continues at coordinate 36,218 of JAVJQA010000025.1, read as the reverse complement.
TTGAGTTGGTCTTTTACAAGTTTTATCATAACAGACATAGAATGTAGTGGACTGGCCTACAGTAGTTTTCGACTCAAAAAGTGGAAGAGTGCTTGTACTGTTAGCCGCCATTAAAATAGCATTCGGAAGATAATTGGCATTAAAATTTTTGGCCTGATCAATATAGTCTTTTCCAATCAAAACTACCTCAGCTGTCGGTTGAGATACGTGAATTGAAGCCGTAGCCCAGTTAGAGAGATACTCGATTTCTTGTTTGACTAGCTTGTTGACCATCAAAACCATTTGTATTCCCTTTTTCTTGTAATCGTCATTATCGAACAGGATTCCCAATCTGTAAAGATTGATGGCCATTATGGAATTAGATGATGGGATTACATTATCAAAAAGTTCTTTCTTTCTTACGATTAGTGGTTCTGAGGCATCACTGGTATAGTAGAATAGATTCTCTTTTTCATCAAAAAATTCGTTCACCGCAGTTTGTGTCAGGGCATCAGCAAGGAAAAGGTAGCTCTCGGCATGAAATGTCTCATAATACTTAATGAAAGCCTGGATCACAGCTGCATAGTCTTCCAGATATCCTTTGGTTAATTGACCTTTAAGTCTTAACACTTGATTGTCCTTAACCAATTCATTTTTGATAAACGTAGCACAGTTTTCGGCCAGGGTTTTGGTATCGTCTGAGGGATCAGCCATATAAGCATCACATAATCCATTGAGCGTGAGCGCATTCCAGGATGCCAGCATTTTAGAATCTAAACCTGGCGCGACTCTTTTCGAGCGATAGGCTAGTGCGGAGGAATTGAACGACTTGATTTTGGACCACAAGTCTTCTTTTGACAGGTTTAACTCCTTTATCAAGGTTTTCTCATCTTCTACAACTCGAAGAACATTTTTACCATCTTCCCAATTGCCTTCTTTACTGATGTCGTAGTATTCAGCAATGATGGAAAAATCATTTCCGGCGAGTTGCTTTACTTCATCAAATGACCAAACATAGTACTTGCCTTCTTCACCTTCACTGTCGGCGTCCAGGGCACTGTAGAATCCACCACTTTTATCCAGCATATCCCTTTTCAACCAATCAATAATACCCTGTGCAGTACGCAGGTATTCTTCCTTTTTAGTCCATTTGTATGCATTAGCGTAAAGTGAGAGGAGTTGCCCATTGTCATAAAGCATTTTTTCGAAATGGGGCACGTGCCATTCAGCATCGACGGAGTAGCGAGAAAACCCACCTCCAATGTGATCATAAATACCACCATTACCTAGTTTGTCCAGAGTAAAGAGGAGATGTTTCTTAGCTTCAGAATTGTTAGAGAAATAGGCGTAGTTCATCATGAAATTCCAAACTGCGGGCATTGGAAACTTAGGGGCGCGATTAAAGCCACCCCAACCTTTATCAAAATGACTGGCTAGGTTGTTAAATGCTGTGTCCAAATCCTTGACAGTTAGTTCCTCTTCTGCATATAACAATCCATATTTCTGAGCTTCGCTTTGGTTTAGGTTATCGGTAAACTGCTGCGCCGATTGTCCCAACTGATCAAATTTATTTTCATAAGCATCTGCTACAGACTCAAGCAATTTCGTCCATTGCTCAGGAGGAAAGTAGGTGCCACCATAGAAGGGTTTTTGATCTGGCGTGATGAAGACGTTGAGTGGCCAGCCACCTCTCAAGCCCATAATCTGAACTGCATCCATGTAGATGTTGTCAATATCGGGTCGTTCTTCACGATCCAGTTTGATATTGATGAAGTATTTGTTTTGAATTGCAGCGATCTCCTCATTTTCGAAACATTCATGAGCCATTACGTGGCACCAGTGACAGGATGAGTATCCAATGCTAAGCAGGATGGGTTTGTTTTCATCTTTTGCTCTTTGCAGCGCTTCTTTACCCCACGGGTACCAATCTACCGGGTTGTGGGCATGCTGTAGGAGATAGGGGCTGGTTTCATTGATGAGGTGGTTAGTGTGTTTGAATTTCGAGTTTTCTTCGTTCATAGTGTTTTGACAATTTGAGAGCAATAGAAATAGCACAAGCATTGATGTCCAATTCATCACTAGTTCAATTGACTTTTAATTTGTTCAAGTTCTTTATTTACATCTACCACCGCTTCAAGACTCTTCAATTTATTGATTGTCGATTTTAGAAATTTCTGATGGTCAGGTGAACTGGGATGGAACGGCCGATGGGAAAGAGATTTTAAAATGCGTTGCCATTCTTCAATAAACGCTTTGGCTTTGTCATCCATATGTCCTTCAATAAACCTGTTCCAGATATATCCAACAGCCTGCTCTGACGGATGGATCATGTCATCCTTGTAGAACCGGTAATCACGGAGCACGTCAATCATGATTTCATATGCTGGAAAATAAGAGCTCTTACCATCCCGACGGACTATTTGATCAACTGCTTGAAGGAGTGTGGATTTGCTTAAGTTATTGGCGACGAGTCCATCTCGAATATGTCGTACCGGACTCACTGTCAGAATGGTTTTAATTTTCGGATTAATACTTCGCAATAAATCCATAGTCTCAAGGTAATCCCCTACAATTTCTGAACTCGCCATGGTGATCTTCTCGAATTCACTTTGAGGAACCTTATGGCAATTGGCTACTATCTTACCGGTCTCTTTGTATTTATAGACATATGTGGTGCCCAGTGTGATGATTAGCCATTCTGCATTGATAAGACTTTTTTGAGCTAAAAGTGATCTGTCATTAAGTAACTTCTTAAAATCTTCAAGTTCGGTTCCTGAGATGGTACTATGAGTGTCCCAATGGAAATATACGCCTCTGTTTTTAATGAAATTTTCAGGATCAATTCCTTCAGTAAGTATCAGCTTAAGGTTTTTGAAAATGGAGTAGGGGTTGTAGATGATTCCCAGTGGGTTGGCAAGTACATCAAATTTGTGATGCTTCAGGCGTTCACCAATATTGTCCGAAAAACAAGAACCAATGCTGAAAATAGGATCTTTTAATCGAATTTTAACTGAGGATGGCTCAATATTAAAAGGGAGTGTAAACACAACTTCAAGTTAAATAAGAACAAACAAAAAACCCTGACTTCAGAAGAAACCAGGGTTTTCATATGTTTATTAAATAAGATTACTCAGGAACTACGTTCAACGTAATTTCATGGTGAACTGCTTTGTGTAAATCCAATATTGCTTTGTGCTCACCAAGTTCTTTAATAGAACCAACGAAAGAAATTCTTTTTCTGTCAATTTCGAAGCCTTTAGCAGCAAGCACATCAGCAACCTGTAGTGCAGTAACAGCACCAAAGATTTTACCGGACTCTCCAGCTTTCGTTTTGATTTCCAATGCTACATCACCGATCTTTTTAGCGAGTTCTTGTGCATCAGATTTCAATTTCTCAGCTTTATGAGATGCTTGCTTTACATTTTCGGCAATCATTTTTCTATTGCTATCACTAGCAATGATTGCTATCCCTTGAGGAATAAGATAGTTTCTTCCGTACCCTGGTTTTACATTCACGGTATCATTCTTGTACCCTAGACCCTTGATGTCTTCTCTTAATATAATTTCCATTCCTAATCTTATTTTAGAGAGTCAGTAACATATGGTAATAAAGCAATATGTCTTGCTCTTTTTACTGCCTGCGACACCTTTCTTTGGTATTTAAGGCTAGTACCAGTTATTCTTCTTGGAAGAAGTTTTCCTTGCTCATTTACAAAGGCTAACAAGAAATCAGGATTCTTGTAATCAATGTATTTGATACCATTTTTCTTAAACCGGCAGTATTTGTCTTTTTTCTGCTCTCTGTTGATAGGTTCGTTTTGTAATGTCATGACGCTACCTCCTCTTTTTTCTTGTTGAATGCTCCTTTTCGTCTTCTTTCGTTGTAAACAACTGCGTGTTTATCAAGCGCTGTAGTAAGGAATCTCATGATCTTTTCGTCCCTTCTGTATTCTGTCTCAATCTTAGTGATCACGGATGTTTCTGCCTTAAATTCGAAGAGTTGGTAAAAACCAGTTGTTTTGTGCTGGATAGGGTACGCAAGCTTTTTCAAGCCCCAGTTCTCATCATTGATCACTTCTGCACCGGCATCCTTAAGCACGCCTCTGAATTTTTCGACAGCATCCTTCATCTGAGCATCAGACAAAACGGGAGTTAAAATGAATACTGTCTCGTAATCTCGTTTCATAATAAATTTAATAATGAACTATAAATTTTTCGAAGTGCAAAAGTAGGGAAAAGAATTGATATTCAGCAACAAAACACTGAAAATGCACTTTTACCAACCAGGCCTTATTTTACAATAAACGACCCTTTACCCATCAGATATTCATCTGTGTAGACTTCTACTTCATGTCGGCCTTCAGCATACTCACTTCCTTTATTGTAGAAGAGAGAAACCTGTTGGCTGTTTTTGTCATAAAGGACTTCTTGTTTAGCCGTATAAAACATTTCTCGGCTTTCAAACATAAAAGATCCTGACCCACGGGTTACATCAAACAGTACATTACCATCTGGAGCGACAATTCTGACTAGGATTTCTTTACCTTCAATAGGCGCCACCTTATTCTCAGCGATTGTGAAACTGATTTTTAATTGGTCAATGTGTCGATTCCTAAACTCGGTTTCACGTTCTTTACCGCCATCACTTACCGCATAGACTGTCATTCCTGCCAGCTTTAGCCTACTGGCAAATGCGACTTTTTCAGCAAGTTCTTCCTTGGCCTTATTAACTTCAGTCAGCGACTCGTTGAGTTCTTGTTTCTCTACTTTGAGCACCGTATTTTCAGACATCAGTTTTTCATTGACTTTTTGGAGTTTTTCAATCTCCACATCTTTAGCTAATAACAATTCCTGGTATCCATCTACTCGACCCTTCAGTTCCGAGATCATATTCTTGCGATTACTGATTTCGGTCAGTAGAAGCTTGCGTTCTGCCTGAAGAGCTTCTTTTACTTTCACTAACGTATCTACTTCTCCGCCCAGCTCACGAATGGTCATGATCTTGTTGTCCAGCTCTGTGGAAATGCTGTCGAGTTGTAATAAGGTGTTATTTAGCTCTATGGCTTGAGCTTCTTTCTCATCATTCAAAACCGAATTGGTATAATAGAAAAAGATAATTACGCCAATGAGTGTCACTACCACCCCAATAAATAATGGCGTTCTGTCTTTTGGTTTCCTTTGATTTGAATTGTTCGTTTCTTGTTGATCGTCCATCGTTATTGTTGAAATTCGTCGCAAAAATAGCTCAATAAGCCAGAAAATAATAATCGGGTGATTTTGTCAGAACTTTAACGTAAAGTGTTGCTTTTCTATTGGGTAATCAGGGAAAATGATTCCAGCCTGAAAAATATCAATAGTAAGAGAGTAGTCATCATCCTGAATTACTTTTTGCCAGGCACCATGCATGTCTTTGGACCAATAAATGTCGTGAATTACAATGCAGTCAACACTAAGCCCTGATTGTTTGATTATTCTCAGGTAATACCCGATGGTTTCAGAGCGATGGTCTGCGTCGAGGAAGATAAGATTGGGTTTGGTATCCCGTAGAGTGGCTTCAAATACCTCCTGTACTTTCCCAGTCACAAGTTCGATATGCGTAAGTTGATTCTTTTTAAAACGACTTTCAGCCCTTGAAGCAATTTGTTTGGATCCTTCAATAGTGACGATTCTGCTGGCATTGGTTTTACCAAGGTAGGAGGTATTAATGCCGAGTGAAGTGCCTGTTTCTAAAACGGATTCATATTTCATGAAATTGATCAACCGAAACAAGAAATACGAAAATTTATGTGAACTACTAACCTGCTTTGATAGCGTCTTCTCGGAAGTGTTGACTGTTTTTCCTGTTTTAGGATCAATGAACTCAAAGGGAGAGTTATCCACAATGGCCCTCAGTGATTTTAGTGATTTACTGGTTTGTGAGTCTTGCTTGTGCAAAACATGTTTGTATAAATCAAAAACAAAAGGAGAATGCAAACCGTGTGCATTGGATGCCCGGAACAAATAACTTAAATAAGAAGAAAGTGTGAAAAGGGGAGAAGACAACCTTTAGTTTAACTTGAACGGAACCACCATTTCAAATGCCGGGATATTGACTTGAAATTGTTTGCCATCAACCAGACGCTCCATGGTGTAAAAGCCGTGCATTTTCCCAAAACCAGACTTCAGGTTACATCCAGAAACATACTGATGCATTTGACCTGGCTCAAGTATTGGTTGTTTGCCAACTACGCCTTCACCTTCAACTTCGCGTTTTGGGAAAGTAACGTCGATGATGTCCCAATGCCGTGAAATAAGTTGAATGGTTTTATCACTAAGATTCTCAATTGTGATCTGATAAGTGAAGACATAGTGCTTCTGAACAGGATTGGAATATTCCTGCTGATACTCCGTATCCACGGTTACCTTTATTCCTTTGGTTGTATCAGTTGTCATTGCCATAGTTTCGGGAAGAAATTTATAGGATTTCTCTGTTAATTTGCCAACAATCTTTAGAAAGTTTTTTCCTGAAATATGAATGTAAGATTGGAACCGACCTGGAAATCGGTCTTAGAGCCGCAATTCCAACTAGATTACTTTAAAAATCTTGTTGAATTTGTTAAAGCAGAATATGTACAACATAGAATTTATCCACCTGGTAATCAGATATTTAATGCATTTGATTTCTGTCCTTTTGATGACACAAAGGTTGTAATTATAGGTCAGGATCCTTATCATGGCCAGGGACAGGCCAATGGTCTTTGTTTCTCAGTGGCGGAGGGAGTGCGTATTCCTCCATCTCTTGTTAATATTTTCAAAGAGTTAAAATCAGACCTAAATGTGGATTTGCCATCACATGGCAGTCTGGAGAAATGGGCGAAACAAGGAGTGCTTTTGCTCAACGCAACGCTTACGGTAAGAGCAAGCAGCCCGGGATCACATCAAAACAAAGGTTGGGAAGAATTTACTGATGCCGCCATTAAAGTGCTATCGGATCAGAAAGAAGGAATTGTTTTTATATTGTGGGGAGCCTATGCTCAAAGGAAAGGTGCGATTATCAATGAATCCAAGCATTTTGTGATCAAGTCTGCACATCCATCACCCTTTGCTGCACATAAAGGGTTCTTTGGCAGCAAACCATTTTCAAAAACCAATCAGTATTTATCAGACAATGGGAAATCTTTAATAAATTGGTGAGATGTCTAACAACCCATATCAGCGGGAGCGGGAAGCAAAAAACACTCTCCCTGGATTTATTTTTTTAATTGCGTTGATTATCTGTCTTATCTGGTTGATCCGATACGTAGCTGTTCTGATCAATGACTTCTTTTCTTAAGTAAAGACAATAATAAAGAGGCTGTCTCAAAAGGTTGGAGTCATTCTAAACTTGTTTCAGAATCTTTGATTTTAACTGTTAATCGCAGTTAAGATCCTGAAATAAATTCAGGATGATTGTTTGTTAAGACCTTTTGAGACAGCCTGTTGTAGTTTAACTAGTTCACCAGTACTTCTGCACTCAGGTAATTTTCATTTCCCTGTGGTGGACTTACAAAGCCCTTTACTATCAGGGTGTAATAAATTCCCGAGGATAGATTAATGTCATCCACGTTGAGCAGAACATTACCATCCTGATCAGTCACATCAAAATCATGGCCTCCTGATTCTATTTCCATAAAATCAGATGCAGTTTTGTAGGACTGTAAATCAATAATTGGATCTTCTGCACTACTCGTCAGTAAATTGACTTCACTAGCATCAGGAGCAAGATGAGCAATCCTGATTTTCGCTTTGCCTTCACTTGGTCTTTCAGAATCATCCTTCACAATCAATGCTTCAACTTCTGGGTAATCACCTGTCACAAAAACAGAATAAGCACTACCATCCTCAAAGACAGTGGTAGTATCTATTATACTATTGCTTGCATTGAAAGGTGTGAACTTTAAGTCCCTGGAACCTGTATAGAACCTGAGATATCCAGTGTTCTCACTGTACTCAAATGGATAACTGTTAATTTGTCGGTTATCCACCAGGATATCAAGTCCTGAAGCATTTGGAGAAGCATGGTATAATGAAACATAAGCCGTTTCAGGTGTTACCAAGTCCTCTTCGTCATCCTTACATGAAATTACCCCTAGTAGTAAAACACATGATAAAAGTGCAATAATGGGATTCAATCTTAATCTTTTTCTATTAGTCTTCATATCATTAAAATGTTTAATGGTTCAGACTAAAATCCTGCAAACACTATGCCATTAACACATACCGGAATAATGAATTCATAATTCTCAAGTTTGTAGGAATAGTGTGGTTTTACTCGTCAGAATCGTCAAGCGTTTTCGAGTTGGGACGTTTCAAGTAATAGAGTCTTGTGTTTTTCTCTGACTTGATGCCAAATCCAGTGAACAACTCCGTATGATCTTCACCTTTCAGGAAAATGGGGATTATTTTATGCTGGTTTTTATTTATAAAATCATCATAATCTGATGCAGATTCAAAATCGACTTCTTTATATGGTTGGTCATTACGAAGCATCTGTACCAGCATAACGAAATCAACTCGGGTATTAAAGAGTACATTTTCCGGAAGTGGAAGGTTTGCGTTTTCAGATTCTTCTTTACTGGCAAGTCGGTAGACATTTTCCTCACCAAGTTCTTTCACAAACCATTTACATGCCAAATCATTCAATCCAGAATTTGAGGTGATAGCTGCCAGCTTGCCAATTTTTGACAAGTCAATGTCATCAAATATTGACTCTGATAAGATATTGGCCTGGATGGCTTTGAGGTTGGCCTTTTTGGCTTCTTTCACATTAGGTATAGAGGTGTCTACCAGGAGAACGTATAGCCCGGCATCTTTAAGTTTTTGTGCAATTTTTCTGGCCAGTTCATTCGCGCCAACAATGAGAATGCCCGTAGGTTCTGCTCGAACCACGCCAAGCATCCTGGCAACTAATTTCGCAGAAGAACCTTGAAGAACTACGGTCCCAACGATGATGGAAAACACGAGGGGTAGTAACATCTCCGCTTCTTTCGGGTCGACATACGAACCTTCATTCACCAGGTCTAGTGAGAAAAGAGATGCAACTGCTGCAGCTACGATACCCTTTGGGCCTATCCATGAAATAAAGGTGATTTCTTTCCATGAAAGATGGGATTTTATAGTGCTTAGAATGACTCCTAGTGGACGGATCACTAATATCACTACCAGGAAGAGAATGACACTCGCCGAGCCCAATTTCTCAATTTGAATAAAATCTATTCTAGATGAGAGAAGTATGAAAAGAATAGAAATCAGAATCACACTGACATCCTCTTTAAAAGAAAGTATTTTCTTTAATTCCTCCAATTTCACATTGGCAAGTATAATTCCCATTACAGTTGCTGCCATCAGACCTGCCTCAGCGTGAATCAGTTCTGAAAAAGCAAAAGTGAAAATCACCAAAGCAAGCGTAAATACGTTTCTCAAATATTCTGGTAGGGCTCTGTTTTTGATCAGCGAATAAAGGAAGAGTGCTCCGAGGCCTCCCGATACAATCCCTGCCGATATGGTGATAAAGAACTCCTGAAATACTTCAATTGGATATCCTCCACCATGTTTGGATGAAAGAATAAACTCATACATCAATACTGCTACCAATGCTCCCAGTGGGTCAATGAGGATACCTTCCCATTTCAGAACGGTATTGACGTTGGAATTGGGCCTGACATTGCGCAGAATAGGAATAACCACGGTTGGTCCTGAAACAATGATCAGCGCTCCAAACAGAAACGAGATTTCCCAGCTCAAATCCATGATGAAATGTGCAGCTATACCACCACCTATGAATGTGACCAGAGCCCCAATGATCAGGAGGTTTCTCACTGTTCCGGCAAGACTCCTTATTTCTTTGATATTGAGGGTAAGACCACCTTCGAATAGAATAACGCCAACAGCAATGGAAACAAACGAAAAGAGCAAATCACCCGTAAAAATAGCATCTCCATCTATAAGCTTAGAGCCATCTTCTGTGAAGAAAGTAGAAATGGGGCCGATCACAAGGCCAATAAGAATTAATGGCAAAATCGCTGGTTGTTTGATTTTCCAGGCAAGCCATTGGGCGAAAATTCCAAGAACGAAAATACTCGCTAATTCCAGCATACTAGCTCAACGTTAGTTTCAGCTTTGAATATCGATATTTATTTCTAAATAGGCTTAAGTTGGAGCACAATAATGTTTAATCAATTGGATTAAACAAACGACTCCATCTGACTTTACTCAAGAACGTTCCTTTGTTATCGAGTGACATCCAGATAAATGATGCTTCTCCCACAACGTAATCCTCCGGAACAAATCCCCAGTATCGTGAGTCCTCAGAGTTGTGACGATTGTCACCCATCATGAAATAATAGTCTTTGGTGAAAGTGTATTCAGAAACTTCTTCACCATTGATGATAAGTTTATCTACGTCAATTTGCACCTTATCAAGGTCTTCATAGTCCTCAATGGTTGAACCGTATTTTGCAAGGGTATATTCATCAACCTCTATAGTGAAACCCTTACCTGGGATTTCCAACGGGCCAAAATTGTCTGCATTCCATGTATAATACCTGGAATCTGGAAAAATTCGTGGTTCCGCACTGTCTTTACCCATAAACATAGGTTCAGCAGACTTAATGAAATCAAGTGCCGCTAGTTGATCGGCAGAAGCTTTTGTAGTGTGTGCAAGGTATCCTTTTTGACCATTGGGCTTTCTGGCTGGGGAATATTCCCAGATATTATAATTAGCAAAGACCCGATCCCTAATTACTTGGTCAGTCTCGATGAAGTACCTGTGCTGCATTAACTCAGGATCCTTACCTCGTTCATTGTTGATATAAACCTCACCTGCTTTTACTTCTATCACATCTCCAGGTATAGCAACACAGCGTTTGATGTAGTGTGTTTTCAGGTCAAGTGGATGATACCCACCATCTGATCTCTGATTGAAGTTGTCATTGACAGGGTAATTGAAAACGACCACATCATTTCTTTCAACCTTACCTAGAGAGGGCAGTCGAAACTGAGGCAATTCAACAGCCTCGATGTAAGAAGGTATTTCGGTTCCCCAAATCTTGGCATGGGTAAGCGGAATTTGAAGTGGGGTTTTAGGCGTTCGGGGGCCATAGTTGATTTTACTTACAAACAGGAAGTCGCCCACCAACAATGATCGCTCCATGGATGGAGTAGGGATCACATATGCTTCCATAAAGATCCATCTGATGAATGTTGCTGCAAAGACCGCAAAAACAATTGCTTCAAACCATTCCTGGGTGAACGTTCTTTTACGCTTGGGTAAATCTGTAGCTTTGCCCAGGTATTTAGTGTCCGAATAGGCTACATATACCATATAGAAGGGAGCAAGGATTACTCCAACCGACTGGTCTACATACGAGTATTTCCCAAATGACTTGAGTAAATCCAGGTGAATGGTAAGCGCAATGAAGAAATTAACCACTGGTACAAACAGAAGGAAAATCCACCATTTGGGTCTACCTACAATCTCGAGATGCACATAATAGTTGTAAAATGGCACAAAACCAATCCATCCTGGTTTGTCGGCTTTTTCGAAGAACTTGTAGTAGGATATCGCTTGTAAGGCGTACCAGCCCAGTACGAATACTAGTGTGAATGTCAGGCTAAAATCGTTGAGATACATTTATGATTAATGTTTTAGAAAATCTTTAATTGATAAAATTCCGGTTTGGTTAGTCGCCCACTCAGCCACTTTTATTACACCTTCTGCGAAAACTTTCCGATCGTGTGCAATGTGCTTAATTTCAATAGTTTCAAGTGGGGTACTATATGCTATAGTGTGCGTGCCCGGTACGTCAGGTTCGCGTTTTGATACAATGCCTAAAGTAGCCTGGTCAGATGATGGTTCATTGACCCAGCTTCTTACTTTTTCATTATTGCTCAGCAATCCCTCAGCAAGTGTAATGGCAGTGCCTGACGGGGCATCTTTCTTTTCGGTGTGATGTATTTCTTCCATAGACGCCTCAAAGCCCTCAAGTTGAGCCATTTTTTTGGCCAACCATTCATTGAGTTCAAAGAAGAGGTTCACACCAATACTAAAGTTGGAAGCGTAGAGGAAAGTGCCATTTTTGGATTTGCACAGTGCCACTACATCCTGGTAATGGTCCAACCACCCGGTGGTACCGGCAATGGTTTTTACGCCGTTGTTCAACAATGTTTTGATATTGCTCAGGGCAGAGTCTGGTTGAGAAAACTCAATGGCCAGATCAGTTGTGGCAGGGGAGATGTCCTCAATTTCCTGAGCATTGTTTTGATCAATGATCTTGCTGATCTCATGTCCTCTTGACCTGGCAATTGATTCGATGGTCTTGCCCATCTTGCCATATCCAATGATCGCTATTCGCATTATTTAAAGCTTAATGATAAAGAAATACCTACGGCCTGCGAAAATAATGGAGTTGACTCAATAGAAGGGGATATTTTCAGGGAAAGCTTCTCATTCACATCAAATTCGTGCAAATGAGCGGATACATTGGCATCTACAATATTGAGCATATAAAAAGCACCTGCAATCAATATCAGTAGGTCCCGGTTCCTCCTAAAAGCGTCCCTTTGTCGCCTGATGGCATCTGTACTAAACTCGTAAGGGTTAATCGTCTGGTCATTACCATCCACCTCAGCCACCAGTGCATTTCTAAATTCGTGATAAATCTCGTGGTTGTATTTTATATAATGACCAATAATAATCCCGCCACCATAGATGATCGGGATTTTCCAGTATTGATTGTTGTATGCCTGACCAAGACCGGGAAGGGCTGCAGACAGAATTGCGGCCTTGTTTGGGTCAAGCTCTGAAACAGATTCAATGGTTTCAATATCTTCCCTGTTGAGAAACGCAGAATCCGCCTTGGAAATCTGCGCCTCACAGAAAGACCATTGACCAATCAAGCCAACGATCAAAATAAATTTAAATATTGAGTAACTCGAGAATTCGATCCAATTCTTCAGCTGAGACGAAAGGTATTTTAATTTCACCCTTGTTGTTTTTATCTGCTTTGATCTTAATGCTCGTACCAAAGTGAGACGTTAATTTTTTCTGCAAGTTAGTGATCTCGGGGTTAATTTGCTCCGTTTGTTCGGGAGCTTCTTTTTTCTTGCCCAGATCTCTTACCAGTTGTTCCACTTTTCTTACAGAAAGCTCTTCTCTGACAATCTTCTTGAAGATGTCGAGTTGTAGGTCTACATTCTCAATATTCACAATTGCCCGGGCATGCCCCATAGAGAGTTTTCCATCTCTAAGCGCTATTTGAATATCAGGAGGTAATTTTAAAAGCCTTAAGTAATTATTAACAGTGGTCCTGTTCTTGCCAACTCGCTCACCCAGTTGCTCCTGCTTAAGATCACATTCTGACAGTAAACGCTGATAACTCAAAGCTATTTCAATTGAATTGAGGTTTTCACGCTGAATGTTTTCAATCAATGCCATTTCCAGCATTTGTTGATCATCAGCTGTCCGAATGTATGCCGGAATCATTTCTAACCCCGCACGCTTACTCGCTTGAAGTCTACGTTCCCCAGAGATCAGTTGAAACTCCGTGTCACTTAGTGCCCTTACAGTAATAGGTTGGATAATTCCCTGAACACGAATAGATTCCGCCAGTTCCTCAAGAGCTTCCTCATTGAAGTCAGTTCTTGGCTGGAATGGATTTACCTCGATTTGGGTAATTGGAATCTCGCTAATGGCTCCTCTGATTGTAGCACCAGAACCACTGATTTGTTCTTTCTCTTCTGAGTCTTCCAGCAGTGCTCCAAGTCCTCTACCTAACCCTGATTTCTTTTTCCACTTATTCTCGGCCATGTCCTCAGATTATGCTGTTACCTCATTTCGTTGCATGATTTCTCTAGCCAAATTCAGATAGGCCAAAGAACCCTTGCTTTCCGCATCATGGGTGATCGCTGGCACGCCGAAGCTAGGAGATTCACTAAGTTTAATATTTCGGGGAATTAATGTTTCAAAAGCCATGCTCTTGAAGTGAGTTTTCACCTCTTCAACCACTTGGTTGGAAAGATTTAAACGCAAATCGTACATGGTCAATAAAATTCCTTCAATTTCCAGTTCCGGATTCAACCGGTTCTGTATTATTTTGATTGTATTCAATAATTTTCCTAACCCCTCTAACGCAAAATACTCACACTGAACCGGTACAATCACCGAATCAGCAGCAGTAAGCGCATTTACTGTGATTAAACCAAGTGAAGGTGAACAGTCAATAATGATGTAATCATACTTCTCACGAATCTTGGCAAGTGATTGCTTCATTTTCTGTTCTCTCTGAGAAATACTTACCATCTCCACTTCAGCACCTACAAGGTCAATATGAGAGGGTAGAAGGTCTAGATATTTAATATCTGTGGTGACGATGCTTTTTTCAGCATCTGCTCCATCTACCATGCACTCGTAAATACTCACTTCCACTTCTTTTGGGTTTTTTCCTACACCGGAAGTTGCATTAGCCTGTGGATCTGCATCCACGATGAGTGTTTTGAATTCCAGTGCAGCAAGACTTGCAGCCAGGTTAATAGCCGTGGTTGTTTTACCTACACCGCCTTTTTGGTTTGCTATTGCAATAATTTTACCCATAGTATAATGAAGAGTTTAAGGTCTTTTCTAAAAGGAAAAGGACACAAATATATTTAACATAAACACAAGATAAATACCGAGGTGTAAAGAAATCAGGTAGTTCTGTTTTATTAGATTGTTACCTTATTAGTAATCAAGTAATTAACATTTCAAATGTGTATAAGTAGTTGATTACTTTCGATGCTTCCGTGAACTTCTATTTTTATTGATAGCAAGGAAGTTCAATCAAGAAATTCGGAACCTCAACCCCTGCCTTCAGTGAATGCTGCTAATTCCCTGATCCCTGATTGTTAATAATAGATATGAATTCCCTGAAATACCTCCTTTTGAGAGGATGCTCAATACTTTCATCGTTATTGAATTGAGTAGTAATCTACATGGGTTGACATCCAAGTAATGCGTTGATTGGGAATTCTTCCCCAGGAGCAGAAGAATTTAGGAAATGAGCAAAAAAAGAAGCTGTCTCAAAAGGTCTTAACAAACAGTCATCCTGAATTTATTTCAGGATCTTAACCGCGATTAGCTGTTAAAATCAAAGATTCTGAAACAAGTTCAGAATGACTCCAACCTTTTGAGACAGCCTCTTTTGATAAAGTTTATTTCTTCTTCTTTTTAGTTTCTTTCTTTTTGGCTTCCTGAACCTTCATAGCATCCTCCAGTTTCTGCTGGAAGGAGGATTTCTTCTTGTTGGCATTCTTCTTTTTGTTCTGCTCCAGCATTCGCTTGATCTTATCTTCATCAATAAACTTCCTGAACAAGGCAATCTGCCCGAATGAGAAGATGTTGGTAACGAAATAATAAAAAGTCAATCCTGAAGAATAGCTGTTTAAGAAAAACAGGAACATGATTGGCATCACATACTGAAGGGACTTCATAGGCCCCTGAACAGTCGTTATCTGGCTGTTTGACCAGGTGTAAAGGATCGTAGAGGCAGTCATCAATAATGTGAATAAACTCACGTGATCTCCATAAAATGGAATGGTAAATGGCAGGTCCAGAATACTGTCGTAAGTGGATAAATCATGTGCCCATAAGAAACTTTCCTGTCTCAACTCAATGGAGTTGGGGAAGAAGTAGAACATGGCAAAAAGGATTGGCATCTGAAGCAACATCGGTATACAACCACTCAATGGGTTGATGCCTACTTTTTGATAAAGTGCCATTTGCTCCTGCTGAGCCTTTTGCATGTCTCCATCATTCTTTTCCTTAATTTCATCCAGCTCGGGCTTCATTACCCGCATTTTGGCCATGCCTATGTGTGACTTATAGGTCAATGGTGACAGCACAATCCTGATAATGATTACCATGATCACAATAATGATTCCATAATTGGAAATGTACTTTTCCAAAAAATGGAAGATTGGAATAATGGCAAATCGGTTGATCCATGACAATGGCCCCCAGCCAAGCTCTACGTTTTTATAGAAATCAGGTGCTACGCTTTTAAGCGTATTGTAGTTGTTTGGGCCATAATAGAAGTTGAAATTTGTTTGATTGCCAAAGAAGTCCTCAGAAGGAAGCGTCATCGACATCTCTACATTTTTCACAGCTGTGGTATCTGCGAAATTGGTATAACTCGCCACATAGCCGCCGGTGAAAGGCTTTGTTGCCACAATGGCTGAGGTGAAAAATTTTTGCCTGAACGATACCCAGGTAGTAGAAGCACTCAGCGTTTCTTCTTCTTTTTCTTCCGAGGTAGCTGACAGTTCATCTACATCCCCATCAGCCAACCGGTACTTTACAGTAGATCTGGTCCTGGCATCTTTGAAATCTTTCTCCAGGCGGTTCATTCGCTGATTCCAGGCAAACTGGACATTCTGACCGATAACTGACTCTAAACCTTTCTGCTGCAAAGACATGCCGAGTGTATAACCATCACCAGGAATGGTGTAAGTATATGACAATGATTGTCCTTCAGGTAAGCTCACTGAAAATGTCAGTGAAGTGGTATCACCCGCAGTAAGGGTTTTGTCTCCACCTTTAATGCTGAAGTATAATTCTGAAAGGTCAATTTTACGCGACAAGTGCTCAACGTAAATATGCTGAGCTGCGTGCTGATCATCAATCAGAACAAGTGGGTTGCCCCTGAAATCTTCAAATTCCTTTAGTATTACCTTTTGAACGGTTCCTCCCTTAGCTGAGAAGGAAATGATCATTTTATCATTCTCAATGGTAACCACTTTGTTCGTGCCTTCTGAAGCTCCTGAAAACAAGCCAAACTTCATTTCATTCAAGCTATTTCTGGCGCTATCCGAAAGGGTGGTAGTCACTTGATCAGCTGGTTGCTCTGTGGTACTGTCAACCTGGGTAGAATCGGCTTGTTTCATTGCCGAAACGGTCTCAGGGTTTGGTTCTGGGGCAAAAAACTGGAAATAAACGGTGATAAACACCAACATCAGAACCAAGCCTGCTATTTGATTTCTGTCCATAAATTCTCTTCTATCTTATTCCTTATGATGTATTAGTTGCTTTCTTTTTCTCTTCGGTAGGTGATTGCGGCCTTCACAAATTTTACAAAAAGTGGGTGTGGGTTCACTACTGTAGATTTTAACTCCGGGTGATACTGTGATCCTATAAACCATGGATGATCTTTCAATTCCATGATTTCCACAAGGTTTGTGTCTGGGTTTTTACCAGAAGCAATCATTCCTGCATCTTCATATTGCTGCAGGTATTCGTTATTAAATTCATATCTATGTCTGTGGCGTTCAGAGATCTTGGTATGACCGTACACACTGTAGGCTTTGGTGCCTTTCTTAATGTTGCAGTCATAGGCGCCCAATCGCATCGTTCCGCCCATATTTTTGATGTTTTTCTGATCCTCCATGATGTCAATCACAGGGTATTTAGTCTTCGGGTCCATTTCTGTACTGTTTGCTTTCTTAAGCGTTAGTACATTTCTGGCGAATTCTATTACAGCTACTTGCATTCCCAGGCAAATTCCGAAGAAAGGAATCTTGTTTTCCCTGGCAAATTTCACCGTACTGATCTTCCCCTCTATACCTCTCTCACCAAAGCCGGGAGCCACTAAAATACCGTCCAGCTCCTTCAGCAATTTAGGGGTATTACTTTCATCTACTTCCTCTGCATGGATCCACTCCACCTGAACATTGCATTCATTGACTGCTCCTGCGTGTATGAATGATTCGGCAATTGATTTATATGCGTCTTTGAGCTCAACATATTTTCCAATCAACCCGATTCTCACCTGGCTTGTAGGATTCTTGAGCCTTCCAAGAAACTCTTTCCAGGCATCAATCTTTGGTTCTCTTTTGTACGACTGTTTAAACTTCGCCAGAACTCTTTCATCCAGTTTTTCCTTGCGCATCAGGATCGGCACGTCATAGATGGTTTCAGCATCCAGGGATTCAATTACCGAGTTGAAAGGTACGTTGCAAAACAACGCCAGTTTCTTTCTGATTTCCGTAGAAAGGGGATATTCTGATCTACAGACCAAAATATCTGGTTGGATTCCAGCTTCCAGGAGTTCCTTTACTGAATGCTGCGTTGGTTTAGTTTTGAGTTCACCTGCTGTTTTCAAATAGGGAACCAGCGTCAGGTGGATGGAAATACAATTTGTTGGGCCCAATTCTAACCTTGCCTGACGTACTGCTTCTATGAATGGGAGAGACTCAATGTCACCTACACAACCACCGAGTTCTGTGATCACAATGTCAAACTTGCCGGTTTCACCAAGTTTGTAGATATTGTTTTTGATCTCGTCTGTGATGTGTGGGACCACTTGTACTGTTTTGCCAAGAAACTCACCTTCACGCTCTTTTTGGATCACATTGTAGTAAATTCTTCCGGTGGTAACGTTGTTGGCCTGAGAGGTTGGAATTCCTAAAAATCTTTCATAATGGCCTAAATCAAGATCAGTTTCTGCACCATCATCGGTTACATAGCACTCACCATGTTCGTATGGATTAAGTGTACCCGGATCTATGTTGATATAAGGGTCGAATTTCTGGATGGTGACGGAATAACCGCGAGCCTGAAGAAGTTTACCGAGAGATGCTGAAATGATGCCTTTTCCTAGCGAAGAAGTTACGCCGCCCGTAACGAAAATGTATTTTACCTTGGACATTAAGTGAAAGTAGTTCTGTTCGTATTGTTACGGGACACAAAGGTAGGCTATTATGAACTAATTATTTGCCATACAGAATACTAATTCTTAAACGGGATTCGGTAAATAACTGACGCTCCGAAATATCCCACATTGGGAAAGTCCTGTTCGCCGGGAAGTTCAACAGGAATACTGTAGGTATAGCTCAACATGGTAGTCCAATGAGTTGTGGAGAAAATGACGGGGAGAGAGAAACTATAGTTCATGAAACCGTAGACCGTTTCTTCCTGGGTTAGATCGTTGAGCACAAGATTGTAGACATCATTATTTTGGAAATAGACATAACTAATTCTTCTGAGTTTTTCCCTGAATCTCAGCTGGCGATTATTCTCAATGCGATCAATCTGGTCAAGCTCCTGACTTGAAAGTTGTGCTTCATATTCCTGGCGCACTCCTTCATCCAGAACCCCTGATCTTATTTGTTCATAGACATTGTAATTCTGCTGTGATTGATCACTAAACCTCACAGTGATGTCGGAATTGCCAAAAATGGAAGAAAATGAGGGCATCACTTTAATCGATTTAAACTTCCAAAATTTCCCCAATTCAATAGTCCCTGATATGGTCCCAATTAACCGGTGAGCAATGTCATTCCCAAATAAAAGGCTGTAGTCAAGAGAGGCATAGCCAAATTTCCTGGAATAAGTGAGTGTATTGCTAATTGTATTGTTTAAATCATTTGAACTACTGCCATGATACCACCAGCGCTCATAGCTGGAGCTAAACCCCCACCGATAACTTGACTTTGGGAAACTGTTCATGTAACCAACAGAAACCACAGAGAGGTTGTATTCGGGATCATATCCGGGGTTCCAAAACCCGGTGTAATCAGCAAAAAACCCACTTTGATGGTAGTAAGAAATCCCGGGAGAAAAGTTTGCTGAAGAAAGCGTGTCATATCCTTCAAAGTTTCTTCCCGCTGAAAGTACGTTTGAGTTGTAACTTCCGCGAACATTAAGTTCTGAATATTTGAAGTCCCTGGAGCTACTTAGGATGCTGTCAAACAAAAGAAAAATGGAGAGAGAGTCCATTTCGGCCTCAAGCTGAGCAAACTGTTCCTCAATAGATAGAGAATCGTTCTGTCCGGTAAGCGTAGCTGATATAGTCAGGCAAAGTGAAAGTGTAATAAAACGTATCAAATCAGGTAGCTTCAGGTCTAGTTTTTTCTTTGTCTCATAGATTCGTTATTTCGCATCCGTTGATTTCTCATTTCATCTCGTTGCTGCTGCTGTTGCCTTATCCTTTTGATCAGCATGTCCTTAAAGTCCGCTTCCGCTTTTCTAAGACTCATTATTTGGCGTGTGGAAATGACCTCTTGCATTCGCTGGGTGTAAGATTTTTCCATTTCAAGTTGCCTTTCCTTAATGCGCATGCCTTGTTCCAGCATTTTCTGATTCTCCTGTTCGCTGGCTTTTTTTGGGTCGTGGTTTTGCCGCAACTGTTGAAATTCAGTGCGCAGCTCCCGCTGTTCGTCTGCAAACTGTCTATAAATAGGCCAGAATCGCTCAGCTTGCTCAGGGGATAGTTCTAATCGCTCTGTGATTAAAGCGATTTTGGCGGCCTCCAGCTTTTCCAAGGTTTCCGGTGACTGACCCAAGGTGGTAAAACCCACCGCCAGAAGTATTATGGTCAAAAGATTTTTCATTGGCCGATTTATTTAAATGTCATTAATATCAATTTCGTCTAAACCAAATGAATCCAACAACCCATCCAGTTCTTCATCTTCAATCTCAATAGATTCTAAATTCCCAAAATCATCCAGTACTGCCTCATCAGTAAGACTGAGTATTTCTTGTTCTGTGATCTCATTATACGTCAGGTAAGCCATTATTTCCTCTTCCGGGATTTCGGCGACCATGTCACTCACTGTCTGTGTTTTCATATTATTGTTAATCAACCAGACGCCAGAGAGAAGGATGATGATAAAGGCCGGCACTGTAGCCCATGCCCACTTTACCTGAAAGGTAGGAGAGGGTGTTGATACTTTTTCCTGAATCTTTGCCTGTAGTTGGTCAAAATAGTTCTCAGGGACTGTATATGGTGTCTTTATCTTTTCAATATCGTCTAATCTCTGCTTCATTCTCTGCTTAGATGCATTATTTATGCAATGGTTTAATCTTCAGTAATAAAATTCTCGATTTTTTTAACTGCATGATGATAGCTTGCTTTTAGCGCTCCAACTGATGTGTTGGTTATATCCGCAATTTCTTCAAATTTCAAATCATCAAAATACTTCATGTTAAAAACCAATCGCTGTTTATCCGGAAGTTTTAAAAGGGCCTTCTGTAGTTTCAACTGTACCTCATCTCCAGAAACCTGATGTGAACTCGTCAAATGTTCAGTGAGCGTATCATTCAAAGAGCTTAAAGATAAAAAATGACGTGTTTTTTGTTTCCTTAAGAAACTCAGGCATTCATTGGTAGCAATTCTATAAATCCAGGTATATAAAGTAGAGTCGGCTCGAAAATTATCCAGGTTCTTCCACACTTTCACAAAAACGATTTGTGTAAGGTCATCAGCATCTTCATGAATGACAACCATTTTTCTAATGTGCCAGTAGATGCGCTCCTGATATGCTTTTATCAGAAGGTTGAAACCATAGTGCCTGGTTTCAATGTCTTGAATTTTAGATATAATTAAGTGATCTTCCAACTATTCAGGTAGTTTCAATCTCTTAGATGCTAAAGTTACCCGATAGTTTAATCCAAAATCTTTTTTTTATCTGAAGAACATACTTATTTTGAATGTTGTTACATTAAATGTAGATGTATAATCCAACCAAATGAAATGGGAATAGCACAAGATATTAAGCAGTCTAGCTTTAAGAGTCAGTTCAATAAGGCTATTGTGAATATTATTTACACCAATGGGTGGCTGAACCAATCACAGGTGCAATTTTTCAAAGAGTATGGGTTGACGACCCCTCAATTTAACCTGCTGAGAATTCTTAGAGGGCAGTATCCTAATCCTGCTACTGTTAATTTGCTGATCGAACGGATGCTGGATAAAAGCTCCAATGCTTCACGGATTGTGGATAAGCTGGAAGCCAAAAAGCTTGTGGCCAGGAAGCAATGCTCTAAGGATAGGCGGGCAGTTGATGTGATTATTACTGAAAAAGGGTTGGAGTTGCTTGCTGAAATCGATGTAGCTCTTCATGAGTGGGAAGAGGGGTTCAGAAGCCTGACAGATGAGGAATGTGAGACCCTAAACAGCCTACTTGACAAAATTCGGCTGGGTAAAGAAAAAGGAGCTGATTAAAGCTCCTTGATCAATTCCATAAATCCTGCGATCCTGCCTTTAGGTCTTACCACCAGAAGCGGTATTTCTGAATCTTGTTGAATCAGTTTTTCAGCTTTACTTCCAATGAACAGTGCCGTGGTGGCCGATCTACCTTTAGCCCCAATGATGATCAAATCAGCCTTTATCTTCCTGGCATTTTTATAAATATCGGTAATGATGTCTTCGTCTTTATCCAGTGAATATATTTGTTCGATACTTATTCCATTCAGATTAAGTGAGCTCGTGAATTTGGCGAAATCCTTCTTTGCATGATCTTTCATGATTTCCGAAAACTCCTTGAAGCTCTTTCCTGTGTAATGATAGCCTACTGGTACCTGGTATACATTTTGGACAATCAATTTGGCTTGTTTGTTTTTTGACTTCTTTATCAGCATCACAGCCTTCTCCATAGCCTTTCGGGAATAATCCGAAAAATCCGTGGGGACCAGTACGTTTTGTATTTTCAGCTCGGTTCCTTTAGGAATGATCAGTAGAGAGCAAGCCATTCGTCTGGCCATGCGGTTGATCAGCACTCCGCCACCTTTTTTCTCATTCTTCCTACCAAGTACAATCAGGTCAATTTTCTCGCTTCCAGCATATTTGAGAAGTGACTTGGTGACCTGACCCTGATCTACCACTACATTGACCACCACCTTTACATCAAGGCTATCGAAGTAATCCGACACCTGTTTTGAAAGCTCCTGCTGACGCTCGGCAATGGCCTGGTTCAATAGCTCAGGAAACTCCTTCTTGATAGAGTCAGGAAGGTTCATTTCTCTTAAAACATTGACAAAATAAACGATTGTGGATCCTGAAAATTTGCATATATCCGCTGCGGATTTTATCAAATTTTTATCCATTTCGGTGTTGTCAAGACCGACTAATATTTTGTTATACTTATACATGGCGTATTCAATAATAGGAACTGAAATGCAAAGCTATAATTAAAACAAGATATCGATTTTGTATTTGTAAAGAAAGTTCCAAATATTCAGCTAAAATTCTATTAATAACTTTTAGAATATACGGAATAGAATTCTTTTGATCCATCCTAAACAAATAATATTAGGCTAGAGAGTGGAGATCAAATCACACATGGCCTCTACATGCTCTTTGGAGTGGACCGGGAAATTGGCAATACGAATGTGGTTCTCTTTATAACTGCCATAACCCTTGCCAACTATCCAGCCTTTTTGGGCCATCAGGTCAAGTACCTTGCTGTTGCCCCCATCACAAGAGGCCACCACCACTGTTTTGGACTGATTGGCTTTATGGGCTACAAAAGGCGTGATTGACTGGCTTTGCGCAATTGCCTGATAGAGGATAGTCGATTTGTAGATGGTATCGTTTTGAATCTGCTTGGTAGATCTGAAAAGCATGTCCCTGCAGACTTTCCCAAGCAGGTAAATGCCCAATACATTAGGAGTTTCAGGGGTTTGATTTTTATCTCCGATTTCCTTGAGTTGTAATAAATCATGATAACTACCCGTAACAACACCATTTTTTTGGAGTTTTTCTACTTTGTCGTAGCATTTTTGATTGACGATCCATACGCCTAAGCCGGCTGGTAAACCAAAGCATTTCTGAACTGAAAAATATGCCGTATCTGCCAAAGTAAAATCAAAATTTACGGCAGGGAATGAACTTACGCCATCTACTGCGATGAGTTTGTCCGGATGATTTTTTCGCAGTGATCTCAGGGATTCCATGTCAAAGCCAAACCCAATACTGGTTTCGTTGAGTGTTACAGAAATGAGCTCAGCACTGGCAGGAACAGACAGATCTGTGAAAGGCTCTCCATCTCCGACTTTGGTGATGGAAGCGTTCTTCTTATAGTCTGTTGCAAACTGATAAAACTTCTTGGCAAAAGATCCATTGACAAAATGATGAGAAGATTCTTCTACCAGACATTGCACAGTGCGCTCCCAGATTTCATTGGCGGAAGAGACAAAGTAGATATCATATCCATCAGGAACGCCTAAAAGCTCTCGTAATGCCTGCCTGGCCTCTGCGAAAATTTTCTGGAAGGCTCCACTGCGGTGAGAGATACACATAACATCCTCGCTAACAGCTGTTTTGAGGTGATCAGGCACGGTATAATAGATTTGTGACGGACCTGGAGTGAAATATATTTTGTGATTCATCAGTTTATTTGCTGTTCAAATTTTTATGTTTGCAATGCTATTCGGGTCATTGTTTTTAAACCTAACACTAAAACAATACCGAGCCAAGTGGGGTGGCAAAATTGGGCCTCATGCCAGTCTTGTATTGGTACCTCGTAATAGTTTATCTATTTCAGGACAACAGTGGATCTTTGACCCATCATCACAGCTCAAATCCTTTAATTCTGGGGTTTAATTACACACTCGGGTAGTATTAAAAGCTTTCGTGAATGCGAAAGCTTTTTTTATGCTCTTGTTTCCATCCATTTGAATGTACGATTCACAATTTTCAGTGCGAGCTTTATTTTCTTGACACTGATCATTTCTTGTGACTCGTCATACATGGTGACTCCATCGGCAAAAAGCACGATTTGAGGGAATTCATGTTGAATACCTGCTATCTCTGATATTTCAAGTGATACATCCCGGTCTTTCATATCATCTACAATAAAAAGATCGATGATTTCTTTCGAGATATTCCAGTCATTTTCAAGCTCGATTTTCTTTTCGATGCTATCTGGGGAAGATGCTCTATGCTTAAAAATGAGGGCAGGTTTAGCTTTCGATCCTTCAATAACATGATGAAGATCTTCTAAACTTGCGATTGACTTCCAAAGCGGTGTTTGACTCATTGGCAACAAATCTACTACACTAATTTAATGGATTTATGATGTTATTGCGGATTCAGTTTCCAATTTAAGTAATAATTAACATTGAAACTAGTACAATACTCTGAATCTAATAGTTTCTTTAATGTTTTTTAAATTCTTGATTACGTCATCATCATAGTTTTTATTGATATCAGTAATCACATAGCCAATTTCCTCATTTGTTTTGAGGTACTGACCTACCACATTTAAGTTTTGAACGGCCAGTTCATGGTTGATTTTTGCCAAAACTCCGGGCTCGTTTTTGTGGATATGAATGAAACGATGCGCATCTTTTAACTTAGGTAATACGATGTTAGGGAAGTTAACGCTATTGTTGGTTGACCCTGTATTGATGTATTCTATGATTTTGCCCGGCACAAAATCCGCTATGTTCTCCTGGGCCTCTAATGTACTTCCACCTATATGAGGGGTGAGTATGGTATTGGGCAAACCTCTTAAGTCAGAGACAAACTCGTCATCATTACTCAACGGCTCTTCCGGATATACATCCACACCGACACCTCTTATTTTACCAGAAAGCACATGCTTTTTAAGGGCTGGGATGTCAACTACCGGTCCTCTTGCGAGGTTCAGGAAGATGACACCATCTTTCATTTTAGAAAAATGACTGTCCGTCATGAACCCGGAATTCTCCGGTCTTCCATCGATGTGAAGTGAAATCATGTCTGAAGTACTCAGCAACTCTTCTATGGTTTTACACTGGTGTGCATTACCCAAGGCCAGCTTTTCTTCCAGGTCGTAGAACTGCACCTTCATCCCCAGGGATTCAGCGACTACCGATAATTGGGCACCGATATTTCCATAACCAATAATCCCAAGGGTTTTTCCTCTTACCTCGAAACTTCCTTTAGCAGATTTGTTCCATACACCATTGTGCATGGAAGCCGTTTTGTCAGGAATGTTTCTCATCAGCAAGATGATTTCGGCAATAGCCAACTCTACCACAGATCGAGTGTTGGAAAAAGGTGCATTAAATACTGCTATCCCTTTTCTTTGGCACTCTACCAGATCAATCTGGTTGGTACCAATGCAGAAAGCTCCAACAGCAAGCAACCTATTGGCGTTTTCAAGTACTTTTTTGGTGATTTGTGTTTTGGAACGAATCCCAATGATGGATACATCCCTGATTGCTTCCGCCAGCTCGTCTTCATCCATCCCGGCGGCATGAACCCTGACATTGTATCCTTCTTCTTCTAATTTCTTAACTCCGTGCTCGTGGATATTTTCCAAAAGCAATACGGTAATTCTACTTTTTGGGTAGGAGAGTGCTCTGTCCATTTTATTTAAATAAAGTACTTCGTCGAGGTTTGGAGCCTCATGATCTGCATTGGCCAATACGTTGGCACGCCTTACATTTTCAGTGAACGCATAGAACTTATGCGCTATACCTGCTTTTTTAATTTCATAATCAGTATAACCATCACCAAGTACATAGACTTCTCCCTCCAAGTTCAGTGACTTGATTTTATTGGGTTTACCATTGTTTTGGGACAGCATATTGTCTCTATTGAAGCCAGTGATGTTACCTTGAGCATCATATTCAAACTCATTGGCAAATACCCTGTCTTCAGATATTCCGAAGTGCTCTACAATGGGAACAATGAAATCCTTGAATCCATTGGACAGAATATAGATCTGATCAGAATACTTTCGGATAAACTCCTTATTTCTTTGGAATGACTGAGAGACTTGCTCACTTAACCTGGCGATGAGTTCAGGGAGATGCGATTTATTGGCCTGTAAGATTTTTAACCGCTCTTCAAGAGATTCACGAAAGGAAATCTTTCCCTCCATTCCCAGATCGGTGATGTCTTTTATTTTCTGTAATGATTCTTCAGCATCAGCCTGTCCACGAAGCGAAATTTCGCATAACACATCCAGGGCTTCCACTCTGGTAAAGGTGCTGTCAAAATCAATTACGAAATGTTTCTGTTTTTCCATAAGTTCGCTATCTCTCATGACCCAAAATTAAGCACCTAAATGGCATATCGAACAATCATTTTCGTATTATTCATTATTTTTTTTCAAAATGTATGCCTAGGCAAAACTGACTCTTTGGAGATTTTAAAGAAATTGCAAAAAGACATAGATTCTATTGTAAATAATGCAATATCCAAAGAAGCTTTTCCAGGGTGTGTGATTTACGCTAGTTATCAGGGTAAACCTTTCGTGCACATGGCTTTTGGTTTTCATACCTATGATAGCGTTAGGAGTGTCTATTCCTCTGATATTTATGACTTAGCGTCGCTGACGAAAGTTACCGCTTCTACCGTGGCATTGATGCGGTTATTTGAGCAGGGTTTGATAGACCTGGAAGCACCTATCAAGGATTATGTGGATGGGTTGGGATGGAGCAAAGTAGGCAGGGTGACCATTCGTGAAGCTTTGGCCCATCAGGGAGGAATAAAAAGCTGGATCAAATACTATGAGGAGATTCAGCGCAGGAACCAGAAATATCGGAATAAAACCATTTCAAATACATACTCTGAGGAGTATCCATTTAAGGTTTCTGAAAATCAATTCCTGCACAAGGATTTTTATCAAAAGATCAAGAAAATGATCCGAAAGTCGGAAGTGACTAAAAATCCTAATTACGTGTATTCAGGATTGTTTTTTTACCTGGTACCGGAGATCATTTATAAGCTTACCGGAGAGCAGTTTGACGAGTTTCTAAGCCATCACTTTTATGATTCCATGGATTTGGAAACATTGGGCTTTAACCCAACTGAGAAATTTGATTTGCTCAGAATTGTACCCACTGAAATCGATACATTTTTCAGGCATAGTCCAATACATGGTGTGGTGCATGATGAAGGGGCGATTCTCATGAAAGGAGTTTCTGGCAATGCGGGTTTGTTTAGCAATGCCCGGGATTTAGGAAAGTTTTGGGAGATGCTGCTTACAGATGGGTGGTCAGGAGGATATTCATATTTGAAACCCGCGACATTGGAGTTGTTTACTGCTCCTCAATACTCAAACTTTGACAACAGGAGAGGTTTAGGCTTTGATAGGCCACTTTTAGTATATGATTCTATCCGATCAAGTGTGGCTAAATCAGCGAGCGTAAGAAGTTTTGGCCATTCAGGATATACCGGCACATTGGCTTGGGCGGATCCAGATTACGACCTGGTCTTTATTTTCCTCTCCAACAGGGTTTACCCTAATCGGGAACAAAGAGCGCTTTATGATCTTAATGTGCGTCCGGAAATCCATCAGTTGATTTATGATTATCTTGAGGCCACTAAGGAAAATTGAAATTTCCTAAAACAATCCAATTGTCTTTGGGTTGCTTTAAAAAGCAGAATTAACCGTTTTTCACCTAAAAAGAACCATTCTACGTTTTGAGTATCCACTGGATAGACCTCCTGATTTTTATTGTTTACATGATTGCAATGCTGGGAGTGGGGGTCTTTTTTCTAAATAAGAACAAGAGTACCGATGATTATTATGTAGGCGGCCGAACCATGTCCTCATGGCACGTTGGGCTTTCGGTAGTGGCCACTGATGTTGGTGGCGGTTTTTCGATTGGATTGGGAGGTCTGGGCTTCACTATGGGAATCTCCGGTTCCTGGATGTTGTTTACCGGATTAATAGGCGCATGGCTGGCTGCTGTGATCCTGATCCCGAGGTTAAGCGAGCTTCCAGAGTTCAAAAAACTGTTCACCTTTCCCCAGATTTTCAGTATTTTCTATGACAAGAAAACGGCGCTTCTGGCAGGAATTATTTCGGCGGTTGGATATGCCGGCTTTACAAGTTCACAACTTTTGGCTGGGGCCAAGCTCGCTTCATCCACATTTGAGGGACTCAATCTCAATCATGCACTGATCATCATGGGAGTGATTGCCGTGGTGTACACGGTGATGGGCGGTCTAAAGGCTGTGATCTACACGGACACCATCCAATGGGCACTATTGCTTTCTGGATTGGTTTTTATCGGTTTGCCATTGGGTTACATGGAAGTAGGTGGATATCAGGCGATTAAAGAAACACTTCCTTCGGAATTTCTGTCACTTACCAATATTAGCTGGCAGGATATAGTCAATTGGGGTGTTACCATCATCCCGATTTGGTTTGTTGGGATGACGCTCTATCAGCGAATATATGCTTGTAAGAGTAAAAAAGATGCGCAGAAAGCCTGGTACATCGCCGGACTATTTGAGTGGCCGATCATGGCTTTTATGGGAGTATGTCTGGGCATGTTTGCCAGAGTAGGGGCAGAGGCTGGTATGTTTGGTTATCTGGGTTTTGAAAGCGCTCAGGGAATGGATGCAGAGACTGGGCTACCGATGCTTTTGCGCACCATATTGCCTGTGGGGCTCATGGGACTTATGATGGCATCTTATTTTTCTGCCGTTCTTTCTACTGCCGATAGTTGTTTGATGGCTTCTTCAGGGAATCTTGTGACTGACATACTCGGTTATAAAGGAGTTGATCAGAAGAAATTTTTGAGGGTATCTCAAATGCTCACTTTGGTCATAGGTGTTTTTGCGTTGTTGCTGGCATCTTTGATGCAAAGTGTTCTGGAGCTGATGTTGTATTCCTATGCCTTTATGGTTTCAGGTTTATTTATACCTGTGATAGGGGGATTGTTTATCAAGAAACCAAACCCGGATGCAGCCTTCTGGTCTATGCTTCTTGGAGGTGGTACCACCATTACACTTATATTGATAGGTGGGGATTTACCTTTGGGGCTAGACGCAAACATTTTTGGAATCAGTGCATCACTTATCACCTTTATTGTAATCAATCAATTCAAATCAAAATAAAGAGAAATGTTAGATATAAAAGTACTAAGACCATCTGATACAGTCGGATTAGTGGAAATGGAACAAGTCCGGGATTTCTTATTTGACCACCTGGATCAATATGGAGATCTGCGTGAGGATATTATGAAAGCCATTAATTATGCCCTTAATATAGGAATCACTCCCGGGGGCTATGTGGTTGTTGGACGAGATGAGGGAGAGATTGTAGGGGCTGTAGTGGTAAACAAGACGGGTATGGATGGATATATCCCAGAAAATATCCTTGTCTACATCGCAGCACATAGAGAAAAGCGGGGAAAAGGGTATGGCAAAGCAATGATGCAGAAAGCCATTGAAACTGCAGAAGGAAATATAGCTTTGCATGTGGAACCAGATAACCCTGCAAGGCATTTATATGAGAAGCTTGGGTTTACCAATAAATATCTGGAAATGCGCTTAATAAAATCATCATAATGAGTGAAAACATTGTTGACGATGCTATTGCACTTCGGAAGCACCTTCATCAACACCCCGAGATTTCCTGTGAGGAGCAAGAAACCTCAAAACTTCTAAAAAAGAAGCTGGAGGAGGAATGTGCGCCGGATGATCTAATCACGTTTGATCAATATGGTCTGGCGGCTATTTACAAGGGGTCTTCCCACGGTAAAACCATTATGATCCGTGGTGATTTTGATGCTTTACCTATTCAGGAAATCAATGATTTTGACCATAAATCAATATATGATGGGGTAAGTCATAAGTGCGGACACGACGGTCATGCTTCTATCTTATATGCTCTGGCAAGAACTTATAAAGACTCCAGACCAGATCAGGGTACGGTCATTCTATTGTTTCAACCTGCAGAAGAGAATGGAGAAGGAGCTAAAGGAATTATCAATGATCCAAAATTCGATTTCAATCCAGATTATGTGGTTGCCCTACACAACCTGCCTGGTTATGAGAAACACTCCATTGTTTGGAAAAAGGATACTTTTACAGCTGCTGCCAATAGTTTGATTATCAAACTATTTGGCAAGACCTCTCATGCTGCAGAACCAGAGCTCGGTGTGAATCCTGCTTTGGCAATGGCTGAAATCACCAGGAAAACACTTGAACTCAATGTAGAGGATTTAGAAAACCCAAAATTTAAAATAGCTACTCCTATATATACGACCATGGGAGAGAAGTCTTATGGGGTTTCCGCCGGATATGGAGAATTACACTTTACCCTGCGCGCCTGGGACAATGAAGTGATCCAGGATTTTGAGGAGCAATGTGAATCCCTGGCCCATGAGGTAGGAAAGGAGTATGGTTTGAATGTTAAAACCACATGGACGCAGAGTTTTTTCGCCAACAACAATGATCACGACATCATAGATGCAGTAAAAAAGGTGGCCAAGGATCTCGACCTAAAAACCGAAGAACGCAAGTCACCCTTCAAATGGGGAGAAGACTTTGGGATTTTCACTGAAAAATTCCCTGGTGCTATGTTTGGCATAGGCTCTGGTTTGGACTGTCCAGCCCTTCACAACCCTGATTATGATTTTCCTGATGAAATACTGGAAACAGCGATGAAGGTTTTTCATGGCGTGGCTATTGAGCTCCAGCGTGACTAAGTTTTAGGATAGCGACAATGTTATTAAAAGAGGTTATTCTGTAATAATCTTATCCCAATACTGCTGTGATTTTCGTGGAAAGTCGTTTTGGCCACATCTCATCAAAACGCATAAAAGGCTAACGCATTATGCGTAACCGAAAAACCAAAACGCATTATGCGTTTACATAAAACCGTAACGCATAACGAAATCAAGAAAACCAAAACGCATATGCCTTTGCTGCCTATTCAAAACGCATAAGAAAATCAAGAAAACCAAAACGCATTATGCGTAACCGAGAATATCAAACGCATATGGCATTGCTGCCGAGCAATACACATATTTGGCCAACTCACCCCAAATCCCATTTCTACAAGCCGTCTGAAGGGATGGTTTTCGAGAGAGGCTTAATTTAACCCGGACCATGCATTAGAAAATCTATTCCAAGTTTATCTCTCTGTGAATCAGTGAAATAAATGAGTTTGTTGATTTAACCATAGCCATGCTGAAACCAAGAAAACTCCCTGATTCTGTGAGATATAAGCTTTCATAACGAAGTTCTAATGCAAGATCCGGGTTTAATAACATTGAGAGCCCAGGCTGAGGATGAATCATTTTCAATGTGAACAAAAAGGGTGGTAATTCCCTTGTTAATAGTGATAAAGCTTAGCAAATCGATGGATAAGTGATCCATTCCTAAATATTTGTTGATACTCAAACCATTGAAAACTACCCATGATGAAAATACTCTTGACAACCGATTTTTCAGAAGCATCAAACCATGCCATAGACTACATCGTGCAACTGGCCGGATCATGGTGTGACGAGCAGGTTTCCTTCGTTTTGGTTCACAGTTTCACCTCTTTGGTGCCATATCAGGAAACTTCGATGATGGCTGATGCCCAGCCACCAAGTATGCCTGTCATTGAAAACAAGGAACTACAAGATCAACTGGAGCAGAAACTAGAAGAACAAGTAAATTCTTTGCGGAACCATATCAATGTTGCGAAGCATTATTTTGAAATTGGCAGTCTTGCTGAGGTTATTGAAGACCTTGTGGAGAAGGAGTCACCAGACCTCATTGTGATGGGTACCAGAGAGAAAAGTGCTTTTGAACGGATGACCATTGGTACCAATACATTGGAAGTGGTAACCAAAACAGAAGTACCGGTGCTGGCGGTACCACGAGAAGCATCTCTGGAGCCAGTTAGCCGCATGTCTTTTGCGCTGGATTTGGAACGGGAAGGAAGTAAACAAGTCTCTTTTCTAGAGCGATGGATCAAGTTAAATGATTGTCAGTTGGAAGTACTTACGGTAAGTGATGAAGATACGGAAAGTGCTATAGAGCAGAGGATGAAAACTTCTAAATTCCATCAGCAATTGTCAACCATAGATCACGATCATCTGGTAGTGATTAATGAAGATATTTATGAAGGAATAACGACTTACACCAATGATCAAAAACCAGATATGCTAGGTCTCATTCCCGGAGATCGATCTTTTTTAGACCGTGTCTTTCACAAAAATAAAACAGAGAAAATCACTTACCACCTCAAAATCCCGGTCTTGCTGATCAAGTGAGTTATACTAGCAGGAGGGAAGGGGATGCGCCGCTGTGCCTTACACACTCTTTTGGCATCTTTGATTTGAGCGGAAGAAGAGGGGGATGACAAATGCATGCGGAATCTAACAGACAGATTTAAGCCTTTCATCCACTCCATTAAAAAAGTAGCTGACCCGTAACTCCCATGCACTATCCATGCTTAGTCCATGCTTAGTCCATGCTTAGTCCATGCTTTATCCATGGAGTATCTATGCTGTATCGATAAATGATCAAAACCTCACCCCAAACCTCACTAGCCGAGCGCCTCCAATAGAGAGGGGCTTCTTGATTGATAACCCTTAAATCTCAGAACGGGGCTATTGGTTAGGACCCAAAACCGGACTAACCCGGTTGTTAAATACCTTAGTGGAAAGTGATATTAGCTTCTCCACGCGATGATATAGGGTTTGAAAGTCTTCTTCTGATACTTCGAAATCACCGGAATATCGTCCGTTGATGTAGGCTTCTTCCAGTAGGTGGAGCAGCCTTTTTTCTTCTGAGGTATTAGCCGGAAATACTTCATTGAGCGCTGGGGCCACACGTCTGGTGATTTGCTTCAATACCTTGAAACTGTGAGTCTTTTTCTGATGACCATAAAGTGCTAATGTCACCGAGCGAAATACCAGTTCGGCAGCTTGCTGTAGCATGAATAACCCTAAGGAACGCTGGGGTTGATTCAGAGCGCTTTCGTGAAATTCCTGTGCTTTTTGGTGTCCTGTTTCGAATGTTTTCTGAGCCTCTACTATCATATGATCAAGTAGTTTCGGCTTGTCGGGTATCACCCCTCTGCCATTGGCATCTCCTTGATCGGGGAGAGAACCATAAATCAAATTTTGAGGGATGCAAACCAATGAGAAATAGATATGCCCTGATTTGAGCCTGTCTATGATGTGATCGGATGTATGGATAGAGCAAGATAATCGGCGATCACTCACTGTAACCAAGTCAAGGATAGGTTCGAGTTCGGAAAGGCGTTTTTGACGACCATCTGGAATGACGATCAGCAAATCGGTAATAGCTGTATTTTGATTCCCTGCTGAAGGGTGCTTTATTTCAAAGATCATCTGAGGAGCAATGGTTTCGATGATGAGTTTGACCACCGGATCGAGGTATTCCGGGTTTGGGTGATCCTGCAGGTGCAGCAAGTACATGCTTTCCAGTAGCCCTTCTATGAGTTCGAAGGCCTGAAGGTCCACATCGTTGGAAAAGTCGAGCATTGAGCTACTGCTGAGGCTGTATTCCGCCCATGAGTGGAGTATCTGATACCATTCTTTTTTGGTGTTGATGTATTGAAAGAAGCGGTGGAAGAAAAGTAGTGGATTTTCTGTTTCTGCTTTTGAGAGTCTGCGGACGGTACCTTTGTAACGGGTAATGAGGTCGTCTAGCTGGAGCATATGTTGTTGCTGCTGCTTGATGCATTCATCAGATAATGGCGATAACTCCTGATGCTCAGCAACAAACTCCTGCCCATGCTCCTGATGTAAGTGCCACGCAAAGCGTATCATTCTTCGGAACTTCTTTTCCATAAACAGGATGAAGGAGGGGTCGCCCATATGGAGATACAGTTCATTGTTTGAGGCAGCCTTGACCCAGCGCCAAAGTTCTTCGTGGATACAATTGATGTCCTTTGGATCGAATACTTCGAAAAGGCTTTGTTTTAAGGTTTCTAACTTGTTCTTACGTTTAATCATGATGGCATTAGTATTTTAGGTTCTATGATCGGTGATCAGTAATCAGTTTTCAGTAATCGGCAATCAGTTTTCAGTGACTAGTTGTAATCAGAAATAACTACTTTGCGAATAACTAAATGGTGGTATAAAGGAAGGGAATGGTGAGGGGGTAGGTTACAACTGGGGGTTGTGGTTTACTTGTAAATTACGGACTCCTCTGTCCTTCGGACATCTCCCCTTTAGAAGAGGAGCCTAAGGAACTGCAATGAATCCAAACTCACCAAGGTATAACCTGGGCTTAAACAGTATATTTTTCTAATCATCAGCTGCCGTCACTTTTCTTAACGCTATTTCTAAGGTCATTCCTTTACTGACTTGATCATTCCTTTTTCCAAAGGTGGAAGTTTCGTATCTTTAACCGTTTAATCTCAAATATTGCATATCATGGAAACTGCTACTAAATCTCCCAGACCGCACATAGGCCGTAAGATCAGCCGCATCCGTGAGCTGCGTGGGATGAAGCAGGAGGCACTGACCTATGAGCTGGGCATCACCCAACAAGCAGTATCCAAAATAGAGCAAAGTGAAACAGTGGAAGAGGATACTCTTGATAAAGTAGCTAAGGCTTTAGGAGTGAGCAAACAAGCTCTTGAGAATTTTACTGAAGAAGCTCTTTTCTTGCATATTGAGAATATCAATGATCATGGTGTGGGAGTTAATTACAATTGTACATTCAACCCTATTGATAAGATCGTAGCTCTTTACGATGAGAAAATGGTTCTGATGGAGCGGCTATTGAAAGCTGAGAAGGAGAAGGTAGAAATGCTGGAGAAGATGATGAAGGGAGAGTGAGAGTGAGATTGAGGCCTCAGCCCTAAAAGGTGCCAATATGAAGATGAGATTCCTTTATTATCCCATGAAGATAGCTCATATAGGTACACGCCACAGGCGATTCGCCAGCGGGGGCTCCTTACAGATCCACTCTAAGTCAGTATGGAAAAAATTTGTTTTCTATTCGATTGCTTAATTTAACGACAAATCTTATTGATTTAATTTCGCTGATAACGAATTGTACCCGAATAGTTTGCCTTCAGCTGCCTGCATGGTGAATACAGGGATAAAGCTGACAATGGTTGTTGAGACAGCTGTGAGTATTGCAGTTGCTACCTCAGCTGAACCATTGTAAATCGTTGTGATTAACTTCTGTTCAGGAGGAGCTTCATCCAGATGCTTGATGATATTCTCAGAAAGTATAATCCCCAAATCCACCATTGTTCCAATCGCGATGGCTATCCCGGAAAGTGCTACTATGTTGGCATCTACACCGAAGTAGCGCATGGCAATGAACACCATGAGCACCGAGATTGGTAAAATACTTGAAATCAGAAATGAGGCTCTGAGATTGTACACCATGACAATCACTACCAAAATCGAAATCAGGATTTCCAGTGAAAGTGCCTCTTCAAGTGTGCCAAGTGTTTCATAAATCAATTGGGATCGATCATAGAAAGGCACGATGGTCAGCTGGCTCTCCGTCCCATCCGTTAGTGTTTTCTTAGGAAGTCCTGGAGCGATCTCCTTAATCTTGTCCTTGACATTGTTGATGACCTCCAGTGGATTTGCACCATATCTGGCGACCACCACTCCACCTACTACTTCAGCTCCGTCTTTATCTAGTAATCCTCTTCGAGTAGCCGGGCCAAGTGATACACGACCAATGTCCATAACCCGGACAGGTACATTGTCTTGAACAGCAACAACTGCTTTCTCCAAATCCTCA
>JAVJQA010000023.1:0-50586 GCA_040218045.1 Marinoscillum sp. | reverse complement strand
CTATTGACCTAAACCGCCCTTTTTTCATAAAAACAAAAGATAAAAATGGGGGAAAAGACACAAAATCCCAACAGGGATTTTACGCCCTTAACAAAAAGTGCCTGTAAATCAAGTGATTGAGTCCTTAAACTGACGGCTATGGCCGGACAGACAGGTTAACAGAATGACTTTTTAAAGTGTGATTAGAGCTTAACTACCTTGGTAGCTCGCATGCAACCCCACAAAAAAACCGACCCCCTCCCAATTGCTTGAGAGCAAGCCGGCTTAATGCCTGAATTCAATTCAAGATCGATCCAGGACGCCCTAAATCCTCACACTGACACTATCCATAAAGGAGAGGGTCAGGTTTCAATTTCTCCTTCTATGATCCCGCAGCTTCTTAACACCATAAGCACCACCTGCTGCAAGCAGAAGACTCAGCCCCCCATCTATCGGTGTGGCTGGTGGTGCTCCCTGTGCCAAAACAGGCATGACGAACAATAATGCTGGAACGAGTACTATTGATTTTATGATTAAGTTTTTCATGGTTTTAATGTTTTGCTTTGAAAAAATGACCTGACAGGTTTTAAAAACTTGTCAGGTCAAATCCGTCTATTTCAAAATGATTTTATGTGATCTTTCTCCATCAGTAGCGATGTACACACCGGCTGGCAGGGTCAACTCAATCCTGGCGGAGCCCTTCACCAGTTGGTTGAAGACTTGCTTCCCTGCGAGTGTCACAAGCTTCACATCACTTACTTCATCATCAGGCAGATTCACGATAAGTGTCTGATCATAGGCATAAACCTGAAGTGTAGAACTCTCGACGCCCAATACTTTGTGTGAGGTCAACAACTCAAACCGGTCTGTGAATACACCTGCCTCAGATGAGAAAGAATAAGACTCCTTGTGTAGGTTTATTACTTCATCTGTTAGCCTATCCCGAAGAAACAACCCTTGTCCCTGTGCCAATGAATCATCAACCGCAATGGTATAGTAACCTTCGGTAGCTATATTCAAGCCTAATGAGATTACTTCCCGGGAGTAGCTCATCCCCTGGATCGCAAGTTGTGTCCCCCCCTTCATTGTATAGATCATATCTGGGGCTGAAGCGCTAAACACCCGTGCATCAAAAGCCCTATCTACTAATTCATCACTAATGCCCGATATCCAGCCAACTATTGTTTGTTTGAAGAGTCCCTCGGTATTCGTGAGGTTAATTCGACTATACGCAGGCACTGATGCAGACCTGAAAAAGCTTTCGTCCAGATTCTTGATTTTCAGCCTCATCTCTTCCGTGAAGCTGATCTCGGTATCAGAATCATTCTCCAGCTTCACAAAAAAGGCTTGCGCAGTGCCCAACGCCTGATTGTACCTGGTTTGACCGCCGGCTTCTGTGGTGTTCGTAGCAACAGTACCATTCGCCACTATATAATCTGCATTGCTTCCCCTACCATTGTCTGAGCCATTGTCATCCCAGATGTAGACCGCACCCTCTATGTTTGGGTTCTCAGTAAGAAATGTTGAGACATTGATTGCCGCAGCATAGGGGTTTGATACGAGGTTCCAGCCTTCAGTATCTTCGTTTACCCCATCATCATGCGTGCCAGTGTAGCTTCCATCTACCGTGATGACTCCATTATTTGGCATGCCATTGAAGACAATTTCCTGTTGAAATGCCTGTGTATACCCAACGCCGGGAACCAGCTCTCCTGACATTGATTGCCAACGGGCCAAACCTTCGTTTTCACCGTAAGGTTGTGATTCGTCATAGTAATAGACACGTGAACCCAGGGTGGCATGAGTAACCGAAGCAACCTGGCCTACAGGTGAGCCAACAAAGCTGTACCGGCCATCCGCATATCTTGTATTTCTATGGATTGCCATTGGATTACCGGTCACGCTACTACCAGCATAGGTCAGCACAGATGCTCCAGATTGCACAATTACATTCCCATCATTGATGAGATCGCCATGCACATCAAGTGCGCCGGAAATGGTCAACGTGACCCCATCATTTACCGTAAGGTCGACACATTCAAAAAATCCGGCATAATCTCCATCGATAATCGCATGATCAATTGAAGAGGGGCCCGAGCCATTGCTCCAGGCCGCCCCGGACCAGGTAATGGTTGCTTCCACTGTTTTAAAGTTCCAGGTGGTGTTGTCATTGTAACCCTCGGCAAAAGAATTTCCACTTAAGTCCTGTACAGCGTCATCAAAGATCACTACAAAGTAATCTGTATAGTGCTCAAAAGTGCCAAGGTTTGGGTCTTCCAAATGTATAGTCAACGTATTTCCATCAATAGACAGGTTATCGGGTGTGTTGCCAAAGCTTGCATTTAAAACGATTCCCTGATTGCTTAATCTTCGCACCCAAACTTGCCCGGCCCCTGGCTGGATTGGTTCGTCGAATATGACCTGCAAATCCCCGTCAGGTGCTACTCCGGTAGCTCCATCTCCCGGGCTGAAAGTATCAATGGTCGGGGCTGTTTCATCTGGTGGGGCAGCTACCTCAAAAGACTGGCTCGCAGTAGCACTAACATACGTTCCACTCGCCGCTTGTGCTGCCTGAACTGTGACTGTGCCTATCGCTCCGGTCAGGGTGATTTCATCTCCATCAATGGTGGCTGGCCCTGCAATTACTGAAAACACAATTGCCCTTATAGAATTATCAGAAGTTGCTGAAACTATGAATGGCCCATCAGTTGTCTCCTTGTCCGGAATGGCTTCCAGGGTGAGGTTTGGATCGGCCTTGGCCACTGTGAATGTCCAGGTTTCCTGATCAGTAAATCCGTTTGTCAGGTTGTTTCCCGCAAGGTCCCTCAATGCACTGTTAGGAATGGAGACATAATACTCCCCTCCCGGAAATAAGTCTCGTTTTCTATCCTCACCACCAGTGTGGATAGTCAACTGATCTCCATCGATGGTGAAAACATCCAAACCGCTATTCAATGCTCCAGAAACTACTTCCTGACCTGACCCCACACGAACTACTTTGACCAATCCGTTCAGAGCCTGGATATCCTCATTAAAAGTAACCACCAAGTCTGCACCAATTGCCACATCTACGGAATTGTCCACAGGACTCACACTCACTATCATTGGGCCCTCCTCATCTATTATAGCATCGATGGTGATGGTAAACTCCCGGTCCAACTGACCTCCATTTCCGTCTGAGGACCTTATCTCAATGTCATAACTGTTTTGGCTATCAAAATCAAAAATGACATTGGCTTCCAGCCGATTGTTATCGATGCTAAAAGCATTGCCCGGATTGACCAACAGCGTATATGAATGATCGTCTGCTTCATCCTCATCTGCGGTACCGATAATTCCTATCAAATCACCAACCTCATTGTTTTCAGTAATACTTGTGCTGGTCAGTCCTACATTGGTGGGTACATCGTTGATGTCGTTTATGGAAATGGTGACCTCTTTTTCAAAATCCTCGTCACCATCAGTAGTACGAATGGTAATGTCATAGCTCTCCGTAGATTCAAAGTTGAAGAAAGCATTTGCTTCCAACCTATCGTCAACAATCCTAAACTTAAACCCGGGATTGCTTACCAAACTGTACGTATGCGTGTCTCCTTCATCTACATCAGCGGTACTTAGTGTGGCTACTAAATCTCCGATCTCGTTGTTTTCATCAATTATTATACTGGAAAGCACAATGTCTGTCGGGGCATTATTCTCATTGACATCACCAATGGTAATTGTGAAATCTTTTTCGAAAACCCCTCCGTTCTGGTCATCGGTTTCGATGCGTATGTCATAACTCGCTGTTGTCTCAAAGTCAAAGGATTCACTCGCTCGAAGCTGATCATTGAGTATGTTGAAGGCATCACCCGGGTTGGTGACCAGTGTGTAAAGGTGCGTGTCTGTCTCGTCAGCATCTGTGGTGCTCAGTGTGCCTATGACATCATTGATCTCATTGTTTTCACTGATCGCGGTGGACGATAGGGCCATGTTTGTTGGGGCAGAATTATCAAACCCATCATTGATAGTGATGACAAAATCCTCGCTATAAGTAAGTCCACCTTCATCTCTTGATTGTATTCTGATGGTGTAGCTACTCTGCGTTTCAAAATCAAAAGCAATCGCGGCTTTTAGTTCATCCTCTTCTATAGCAAAGGCTGTGTGATCATCACTGCCATCAATAACCCTAATGGAGTAGGAGTGCGTATCATCACTGTCCTGATCCTCTGATGAGAGTGTCCCGATTGCATCTCCAATGTCATTGTTTTCATCCAGGTCACTATTGGTTAGAGCAATAGCAGTCGGATTTTCGTTCGCATCCTCTATCAGGATGGTAAATACTTTTTCAAACAGCCCCCCGTTGCGATCATCTGTTTGTATACGCACCGAATGTGTGGGCTTGGTTTCAAAATCAAATGTAGTGCCTACATGGATGTTGTTGTTGATCCCATAAATACTAAAGTTGTCATTATCGTCATCTCCTTCACCCTCTACAAAAGTGTAGATATAATTGCCATCATCGTCCGGGTCAATTGTTGAAAAAGAGCCAATAAGATAGTCTATAGGTCGATTTTCCTCAAATGAATTATTACTGAGCAAAATATCCGTTGGCGCACTATTCTCATTTACATCCTCTATAACGATGGTAAATGTCTCATCAAAAGTTCCTCCATTTCCATCATTTGACCGGACCTTGATATCAAAACTGCTCTTAACCTCATAGTCAAAAACTACGCTGGCCACCAATTCATTACCCTCGATAATGGAGAAGCTACCATTGTCCTCACCACCTGCGCCAGACACAAAGGAGTAGCTAAAGGAATCACCCGAATCCGCATCCGTTGTGGTGAAATTCCCTATAGCATCCCCAATGGTGTTATTTTCGTCAATTGAGCTATTGTTCAGGGCAATAGCGGTCGGTGCTTGATTTTCATGCAAATCATTGACAGTGATGGTAAACTCCTCAGTATAAGACCTGTTGGTTTGGTCCCGGACCCGAATGTTGATCGTGTACGAACCCTGATCTTCAAAGTCAAATGCTTCATCAGCCACCAGTTCATTGCCATTGGCAATATCAAAACTCAAGCCGTCTGCAGGTGAGCCTAGGACGGAATAGGTAAAGGTGTCATTGACATCTGGATCACTGGCAGAAAGCGTTCCAATAACATCACCCACCTGATTGTTTTCATCGATACTCAGATTACTCAACTCAATATCAAATGGGCTTTCTGTCGCATTGCTGATGGTGATGGTGAAGTCCTCAACGTGTTGAGCTCCTGCTGCATCTTCCGTCTGTACCCGGATGGTGTAGGAAGACCGTTCCTCATAATTGAACAGCTCCGTGCTCTGTAGTTCATTATCGGAAAACTCAAACTTATCAGCATCAGCAAACCCCGGCACTACCGTGTAAGTATGGGTATCATCGTTATCCTCGTCAGTCGTAGAAGCTGTACCAACTATGCTCCCAGCAGCCTTGTTTTCAAAAATGCTTGTCCAGCTCAATGATACATCAGTAGGGCTTTCATTCTGGTTGGTAATCGTGAAGCTGACATTGCGGTCAGGGCTGAATTGAAACCCGGCATCCCTTGAGCGGATAGTCACATTGTAGGCTATCGGTGGCACCCGCTCAAAGTTGAACGTCTCATTTGCCAGGATCAGGTTTCCATCAATGGTGAACTGAGGTTCTGCGGATGCGAATGAGTAAGTAAACGTATCGCCTTCATCAGGGTCGTCTGTAGAAAGGACAGCTACCACCTGACCAATGGCATTGTTTTCCTGAATGGTCGTAGCGCTCACATTGACGAAAGTTGGTGCTTCGTTCAGGTCATTTACATGAATCAAAAGGATCTTTTCTACCAGGTTTCCCTGATCATCGGCCTCCACCCTGATGCTGTAGGTCTTTTTGGTTTCATAATCCGGTACACTGCTCAAATGAATGTCCCTTCCGGATCTATTGAAAAGTGCATTGCCTGTATCCCCATCACCTGCCACCAACTGGAAGTTTACCTGATGAGGAACCGTTGCATTAATGGGTGTCAAAGTGCCAACCAAAGTACCATTCGACACATTTTCATTGATTGAATTGCTATTTAGTTTAAAATCCAGGGTGACCACATCATCCAGGTCATTTATGGAAATGGTGTAATTCCCTGCAATAGTATTTGCCTGACCATCCGTAGTTTGTACCAGTATGGAATAGGAAGTGTTAGACTCATAGTCGAAAATGGTATTGGCCTGCAATTCATTGCCAACAATCCGGAAACTATTGTTTCCACTGTCTCCACCACCAGCAATCAGGGCGTAAGCAAACGTGTCTCCAGCATCAGGGTCGGTGGTACTAAAAGTCCCGATCACATCATAAAGGTCATTGTTTTCATCTATGGATAAACTACTGAGAACGGTACTTGTGGGAGGGCCACTTTCTGCAATATTGGCAATCAGTACAGTGAGGTTTTTCACATAGAGACCTCCGTTTCCATCATCCGACTTAACCTGCACCACATAACTACTTTTGGTTTCATAGTCAAACACAGCTCCAGCCTTCAGTTGGTCTCCGGTCAGTGTAAATTGATCATTGTCCACTGCTCCACCTATTAGCGAATAACTATGTGAATCTCCAGCATCTTCATCTGTGGTGGACAGTGTCCCGATCACGTCACCTATTGTATTTTCCTCATCAATGGTTCGTGGACTTAGGTCAATGTTGGTAGGTGAATGGTTTTCAACA
This sequence comes from Marinoscillum sp., assembly GCA_040218045.1. GTDB lineage: Bacteria > Bacteroidota > Bacteroidia > Cytophagales > Cyclobacteriaceae > Marinoscillum. The sequence continues at coordinate 43,898 of JAVJQA010000023.1, read as the reverse complement.
ACTACATTATTGATAGCTATGCTATGAGATCGCTGATAGTGACCTCCACGACTATCCTGAACCTCTACGCTGATTACATAAAAGTCTTTGGTTTCAAAGTCAAAGGACTCAAGTGCGCGCACTTCGTCATTCACAATTTCGAATGAACTGTTGCTTGGGTAGTTTTCTGATTGCGAAAATCCAAACGTGTAGGTTTCTCCTTCATCCTCATCGACAGGAGTCAGTGTGCCGATTACATCACTAACTTGATTGTTCTCGGCTATGGAGTTGGGATTAAGTGTAATGTTTGTAGGCGATTCGGCGGCATCTTCTACAACTATGTCAAAACTCTTTTCCAGGACACCACCATGGCCATCATCGGTAAGAACCCTGATGCTGTATGCGTCTTTTACTTCGTAGTTAAAAGTAGCCGCAGAACGCAAAATTCCACCTGCAGTAATATAAAACTGTGCATTGTCTACATCACCCCCTCCTGCAACCAAAGAGTAACTGTGGTTATCCAATTCATCTTCATCTTCAGAAGAAAATGCACCAATTTGGGCACCGAATGTACTATTTTCAAAAATAGAGTTGGAGTTTAGTGTGATGTCTGTAGGTGCAGCATTTTGCGCTGTGGCGAAAAGGCCCATCAACAACAAGCTGAAGGCCAGTAGCATCCTTATCATCTCGTTTTGATAAGGAACCAGTGTTAGGGCAAGTGACTGTGTCATAACTGTAGTGGTTTGTGTTTTACGAAGAAGTAATTGGCTTCTCCTTATATCAAAGCAAATACAGTATAGTATGACTTAAGACATAAAATCAGAATTCGGTTGGCTTGGTTCAGAATTCGGGGCAGCTAACGGTAGCGTTAGGATTGTTTGCCAATGACACGGAGAAGTTCCTCCTTTTTCCGCCTTGAAACAGTGAGATGTGTACCATCATTGAGAGTCACAAATCCACCATCGGACTTAGAGTAGGTCTTTATTTCAGAAACCTTTACGAGATACTTTTGATGTATCCTTAAAAATCCATCTGCAGAGAGTGTCTGATCATACTCTTTCAGGGTTTTGCTTACCATGATTTTCTCACCAGTTATGAGATGGATGATGGTATAGTAATTATCCGATTCACAGTACCTAATGTTTCCTACTTCCTCAAGTCTGATCCCTTGCATGGAAGGGATTGCGATCTTTTGAATAGAGGAGCGGTTGGACATGAGTGCCTCTAGTTTTCTTTCTACTTCGTCCAGGCGGCTGTCATCCGATAGTTTACTTACGGCCTGAATCAGCTCTTCCGGATTCACAGGCTTGAGCAAATAATCAATAGCGCTATAGCGAAAAGCTTTGATGGCATACTGATTGAATGCAGTGACAAAAATCACTTCAAAGTTCATATTGGTCAGCCGCTCAATCAAATCAAACCCCGTCCCGTCATTCATCTCAATATCTAGAAAAATGACATTCGGTTTAAGTGAATTGATTGCTTCCAGCCCTGTATTTACTCCATCAGCCTCACCTACGATCTCAATGGTGGGGCAATACTTTGACAAGAAAGAACTCAGGGCAGTCCGGCTCTTTTTCTCATCATCTACCAGGATAGCGCGTTTCCTATTCATACGTCCAGTGGTATGGTCAATGTCACTTTAGTGCCAATGGGCTCACTTCCCGAATCCTTCAGATCCAGTATTTGCAATGCGAAAGCTCCGGCCGACGAAGCTTCATTAAAGTAATTGATTCGGTCATTGGTAAGAGAGGTGGCCAGCGACCTATGTGCTTTCTTTTGCTCTTCGGCCGATCGGCCCACTCCATCGTCTTCCACTTCACAAATCAAATGATCTTCCTGCTCAAGGAACCTGACGGTAATCTTTCCTTTTTCGGATTTTCCTTTCATCCCATGAATGATGGCATTTTCAACAAATGGCTGTAGCAGCATCGGTGGGATACTGATCATACCGTCGGCATCTTCGATGATTTCAAAGTCAAATCGCTCTTCAAATCTAGATTTCTCCAACGTGAGGTACAGGTCGAGTGTTTCCACCTCCTCATCCAGCGCAATCAATTTTTGTGTGCTGTTCTCCAGGATTTTCCTCACCAGCAGGGAAAACTTGGACATGAATACCTCTGCTTCATAAGCTTTGTTGGTGGTAATGAAGCTCTGAATGGAATTCAAGGCATTGAAAATAAAATGTGGGTTCATCTGAGAGCGTAGCATCCGCTGCTCTATCTCCAGGCTCTTCATGGCTAGCCCTTGCTCACGCCGCTCCTGTCTACGTTTGTAGATGACAAACAGGATTATGGACAGCATAATGATAAACCCAAATCCTATCAAAAGCACCAACTTAAAATTCCGATCAGCGGCTATCTGAACCTCCTTCAACAGGTTTTCCCTGGTCAGCTCACCAATCTTCCGCTGATGTTGCTCATACTCAAACTTGGCCTGAAGCTCCGCAAGGTGTCTACTGTTCTCTACATTGGTCATGCTGTCTTGAAGCTGCTGATGCTTTCTTGACCATTGGTAAGCATTGTTCCAGTTACCTATCGCTCCATAGTTATGAGCTATCGACTGCCATAGATCAATCAGGAGTGCATTGTACTTTTGACTCTCGGCTATGTGGTTAGCTTTCAAATAAAGACCTAAACTCCTTGAATAATTTCCTTCAAGCTCAAATAAGGAGCCTTCGTCCATGAGCGCTTTTGCATATTCCTCGCTCAGCTTATCTGATAATAACAATTTGCCTTTTTCAAGGTAAATCCTGGCTGAGTCAATCATGCCTAGAACCCTGAAATGTGGCCCTAAATTGAGGTAAATACGTGCAATGAGAAAATCAATCTTACACAGCTCCAGTGCCTTACGGTAGTAAAATATTGCTGAATCGGGTCCATATAAATTAGACATGGTTCCAGCCATATTGCTATAAATAAAGTCGGCAGAGGAATAAGAATATTTCAGCGCTTCACGCTGATAATGCATTTCTGTCTGGTAATTTTCCACTTCTCCATAAAGGACAGCAAGATTAAGATAGTTTCGTGCTATTCCTACCGAGTCATTCCTTTTCAAATTGATTTCGAGTGCTTTCTGGTACAGCGCAATGGCCGTATCCTTTTGCTCTTGCTTGCTGAAAACAATGCTAATGTTGTTGTACAGGTTGGCCACTTCATCTTCTCGTCCAAGCTCCACGAAACTGTTGAGAGATTTTCCATAACTGACCAAGGCCGAATCCAGCTCATAGTTGAACCAATGAATGATACCGATATTCTTGTTTGCCAGGGCCATTTGTTCCTTATCATCAATTTGGCTGGCCAGCGCATAGGCTCGTTTTGCAAAAGTCATTGCACTATCCGTGTTGCTCCCTCTTACTTTTTTTGACAGTTCATTTAGGATCGCGGGTTGCTCGTGCAGTTCGGCACTAGAAAGCTTTCCAATCAAAGATTCTACATCCTGACAAATAGCTTTGATCCCAATGATTAAGAAAATGATGCTAACGGTGTACCTGAACATAGCTTGAGTCTCTTAGACTTAAAATTTGACCGAATTCTTATGAAAGCTAACCAAATACTGGTTCCTATGCCCAACAAATCAGAATTCGGTATGAGTCAACCAGAATTTGGCATAAAAACCCCGTATTCGTAATACATACGACATCAAGGTTAATCCTAATCTATCCCGGAAGCAGAAACCAAAGTCCCAAACATGCCAGCTCGGGACAAAGCCTACACGTTTCTCAAACGAGCAGTGGACGAAATCCGTGAAGCCGGTAAATATGTCTTCTGGAAGGATCCTAAGAGACTTCAAGGCTACAGAAGTCTCTACCACAGTAGATAAAAACCAATCAGGGAGCAATTCCAAATGCTCCCTAACTAATAAATTGATTCCCCCACTACACTTTTTTCATCTCCCGGCAACCGATGGTCATCCCGGCTCCCGGGAAGGGTGCCAAGTCCCCCGGGAAGGGTGCCAAGTCCCTCGGGAGAGGCTCTAGACCTCCCGGGAAGCTTCAAAAGTCTCCCGGGAAGAAATATATTTTGGGAATGAAAATCATAAAAGCCTCTTGAAAATGCAAAAAACCTACCTGGAAGAACTCGACTACAAACTTTACTACACCAAAGGTGCGCGATTTGAAGCGCATGACCGGATGAAACGCACCGCAAAGCTGAGTATGATCCAGCTCTTCGGGATTTGTAATCCCATAAGTACGAGCACCAGGATTTGCAATCCCGATTATTTCAATCAGCATGAAGACGTCATAGGGATTACATCATTAATAGGGTTCGTGAGGACACGAACCAAGGCTTATAAAGAATACCCAAGCATCTTCCAGATACCGAAACAAGTTCGGCATGACGGAAAGATGCGAAACGATTCCAGAATTCTCCACCAAACGCCAAACCCTTCCGTCATCCCGAATTTAGTTCGGGATCTTTGTCATTGTTTATACTGCTCTACGGGAATTGTAATCCCATAAGTACGAGCACCAGGATTTGCAATCCCGATTATTTCAATCAGCATGAAGACATCATAGGGATTACTTCAATAATAGGGTTCGTGAAGACACGAACCAAGGCTTATAGAGGACACGAACCGAGGCGTAGAAAGTCATAAATCAACCCATTTTAGAATGGAAATTACACCTGACGATAGTATTTTCCCTAGCCACCGGCTCCACTTCCAGCCCGTTTCAGGTTCACAGGCACCTTACCACTCTTGATCACTTTTTTCAGCAGGATCTCCATAGGGAAAATAACCAACGCGATGCACAGGTTGATCAGAAAATCGATAAATGGTGAGGTGGCAAACTGCACATAAGATCCTGCAGCAGATTGCAGCGTTTCTATAATCATCACTATGGTGAGTATAGTAAGACCCTCAGTCAGGAACCTGTTGGAGGCCTTGCCCTGGTTGAGCCTGGTGGAGATCAGTACCAGTGTAGCAAAAAACACGACTTCCAGAAAATAAAACCAGGTGGTTTGCCAGTATGGTGGGTCTATCACCAGCACAATCGGATCGATGGTCTGCACCCTGCCAAATATGTCTCGCGAACGCACTTTCAATTCATACTTCCCTTCAGGTAAAAAATTAAGGTTGATGGTGCTATTGTCTGACCAGGCCGACCAGTCTTTGTCCATGCCATCCAGCATGTACTGGTACTCCACCTTGAGCAGCCCCAGGTAGTCCGGCTGAGAAACTTCTGCCCGAAGCGAATTCTGGTCATAGCCCAACCTGACCTGCTTTTGATACCCGGAGTAGGATGATTTGGCAAACAAGTGCTTATAAAACACATTGCTCTGGTAACCATTGTTGTCATTGCCTTCGGGAAGGTACTTGTAAAACTTATTGTCGGCATTGATAAAATAAATGCTGCCGTCCTGCCCATCCCTGTGAATGTATCGAACATCAGGAAACAGGCTCAGGTACGAATAACTCAATATTTCACCATTTTGATTAACGTGTTTCCACATTTTGCCATCGTATACCCAGAATCCACCGTCCGGGTCTTTGAGGTGGTGCCGTGGTAGTCCCAGCTCCCGGAGCATGGTTGAGTCCTGTGCGAGTGCCTTGTTTTTATAGTTGTAGTTGAAATACCCCTGGTTGCTGATAAAATACAGTCCCTTGTCCATTTCGCTGATGGTTGGGGTTTCCAGGAAATCATTCGGGAAGTCTACTTCCACAAGTATGGAGGCACCATTGTAGGTAAGGCCGGCACCCATCAGCTGCTTGCTGCCCACCAGCCAGATGAGGGACTTGCGATCACCATAAGCAGTCAAAACCAATGTTTTATCCAGGCCAAAGGGCAGCTCGGTGTAGTCTCCATCCTGGTTGGTGTATCGAGACACTTTTTGGTTGTCAATGACCAGAAACTCGCTGGACCTGGGGATGGAAGTGATCTCAGACACCGGATCAGAGACTATTTTCCTGACCTTTTTGCCATTGTACTCAAACAGGCCTCCATTGGTTCCTACCAGTAGCACATTGCCGTGTTTTCGGAAAACGTTGATTTTGTGGTTAATCCCTGACACACGCTCATAAACCCACTTAATCTCCCGAATCTTTGGTTGTCCGGTTTTTGTTTTGGGAGTGCTCCTACTACCCGTAAGTCTTTTGACACTCTCACTCATTTCGTAAAGGGTGTCTTTTCTTGGTCTAAACAACCCCGAGCTGGTACCCAGTAGTACCTGACCTTTAAAAACCACGGAAGTAATGAGGTTGCCTTCCAGGCCCTCCTGGTTGCTGAGGCAGAAAACCGGGGCATTGGGGTCTACCCTGCTAAAACCAAACTGATGGGCAATCCAGATCCCCATGTTCCAATCTACCTCTATGGACATGATTTCGTCATCGGGCAGTCCTGATTCGTAATTGATCATCCCCTCCACTTTGTAACTATTGGTATTGATAACCATGCATCCATTATTCCTGGTGCTGGCTACCAGCAGCGTATCATTGATCCATTGGAAATCCTCCACCGTTACATCCACTTCCTTAAAGGGCTTAAAACCCCCACTCTTTTGATAAAAAAGTTTCCCGCTTTGATCCAGTAGCACGGCCTGGCTGGTGCCTGATCTTACTGCTTTCGCAGGGGGCTCCATTCCGGCCATCCATACCTCAGATTCTCTAAAATCCTGACCAGACCACAGGTAAGAGGCAATCTGCGTATTCAGAAAAATCTCCCCTTTGTCTTGTATGATCGATTTAATCGGCCGCTTATCAGGAGAAGTGTACCGAGTGGTTTTACGGGATGCCGGCGTATAGGTATAAAGCACCTCCTCACTGAGGAAAATGACACTATCGCCGGATACCAGTGTGGATTTGAAACGCGTGCTGGCCAGGGAGTCCGGGCTGGCCGTCTTGTAGCGCAACCCATCACCAGTGAGCTCCAGGTAACCAAAGCTGCCAATACAGCCAACATAAATTCGGTTGTCCTCAGCCACATCAAGGGAAAAAACCGCTGAAGGGGTTTCGATAAATTCCCAAAAGGCACCGTCATACCTTAGCAATCCCGCACTTGTAGCCACGTACATTAGTCCGTATTGATCAAATACCAGGTCATTTGTGGTGTATTCCAGGCCTTTGATTCCAGCCTGGTGGTCTGAGATTGGATAATCCCCCTTTTGGGCAAATACAGCGATGGAAAGCAATACACCGCAGGTGTGCAGTAAAATTTTAGACATAGTTAGGTGGTTTTAAAAAGTACTCTAATTCCCTTATTAGAGGTTCAGGTATTTCTACCAAATTGAAAAGTACAAAAAAGTCTTAATTGTTTGCGCATGATGACATTACTAAATGATCAAGCTCCACTGTCATTTCATCTTCTTTTTATTTTTTTTAGAGCAAAAGCAACCATATGGTGATAACTTCTGGTATAGACTAGAAAGCAAGAGAAAAACGAAGGATTGATTGCACTCGGATAATCACCATATCACATCAATTATAAACGGATGCGTCAGACAAAAACGTGACTCCCAAAAATTACTCTACAAGGAGTTTCACGGTTATAGTATGAGTATCTGTTTACGATATGCAGAGACCCGCGAAGATGCAGTGGAAATAATGAACGACGGGTTTCTCAAGGTATTTACATACATCAAAAAGTTTGACGCCAATTTTCCCTTCAAACCATGGATTAGAAGAATAATGATCAACAGCGCCCTGGACCATATTAAGAAATACCAAATAAAACTAGAGCAACTGGAAATGGAAGCAGGAATCCGTGAACTCGTAAAAGAAACCCAGCTGGATGAACTCAACTATCAGGACCTGCTGAACCTGATACGCCAACTTCCCCTGGCTTACAGGACTGTTTTCAACCTCTATGCAATAGAGGGCTATAAACATGAAGAAATTGCTGAGATGCTCGGGATTCAGGAGGGAACCTCCAAGAGCAACTATCACAAAGCCAAAAAGAAATTACAGGAACTTTTAACAAAACACTTTGAGGTGAAAGCGTGAGCGAAGAAAATAACCATATCGAACAATTCTTTAAGAAGCATCTCGATGTTGAGCAATCATCATTCCTGGAAGAGGATTGGGCTCAGATGGAGGCCAAGCTTGATGATGCTGGAATTGGCGTACCACCACCAACCAATCAAGGCGGGATTGGCATGGTGAAAGGTGTGGTTATTTTATTCTTCGCTTGTGGTATCGCGTTTTTACTCGGATGGTACCTGCATACGCCGAACAGTGAGGCAACTTCCGTTGGTGCTACTCAAACGACCTCCACACCGATAGAAATACCCGGCAAGCAACAGAAGCGCTCAACAACTAAAGAGATACCGGAAGAACCAGTTGATGACACTGACCAAGAAGCAGTAAGTTCAAAAAGTATCACTCCATCAGTTGAACCTGAAAGTAAGGTGATGGTTAGTGCGAAAACTTACAGTGACGAAATTCAAAACAATACTTCATCTCAAAACTACACTTCATCAAGAAACACTGAGCTGCCCACCTTATCGGCCACACCTCCTCCTCCAGCTGATAACAGAAATGAATCAGAGGTAGGCATTCCCTATGAACCGGGACTCGTCATCAACAGTATCACTACACTTCCTGAATATCCCATAGCAATTAACTTTTCTGATATGAATCAGAATTTGGGGAGCCTACTTACAGGGAGGGTTATTTGTCCCTCAGCCCCAAGGATTGTTCGCTGGACAGACTGGAGTGTGGGATTATCTCTTGCTCCAGACATCAACAGCCTGGGACTCTCTGGAAGACCAAATGTAACAGGGAAAATAGGATTGCGCATTTACTGGGATGTGCTGGACAGACTAAGCATTCAATCCGGGGTATTTTATAATAAAAAGCAATACACAGCAACAGGTGAAGAATACCACCCACCAGCAGGTTATTGGGAAAACAATACCGATGGACGCATTCCTTCCACCATTGAGGGGTCATGTAGGGTCATAGACATTCCTATCATGATCGGTTATGAATGGCTCAGAAACGAAAGGTGGTCTTATGCAACCAATCTGGGCCTAAGCAACTACATTTTACTGGATGAAGAGTACAATTATGACTTTGGATACTCAGGCGCTGGTACTGGAGCCTACAGCTGGACCACCGATGAAAACACCGCACTTCCATGGTCAATTGCAAACTTGTCCATTTCAGGAAGCTATCATTGGAAACCAAAGACATCAATTATTATCGAACCATTCATCCAGGTGCCTCTGAAGGAAATAGGTTGGGGCAATGTGGATTTATATGGCTATGGTATATTATTTACCATCAAACAAAACTTAAAATAACAATGTCAATCAATTAGTAAATCTTAAACACTCAATTCACTATGAAATCATTAAAAATAAGCTTTCTAGCAGTAATGCTGGCAGGAATTGCTATGCTCTGTTCTTGCACAGAAAATTCCGATCCGGAACCAAAAGATGAAGAACCTGATAACGAGATACTGTTGTCAACTGACGCAACACTCGGCAATATTATTACAGATGGAGCCGGGGTAACTCTTTACTTTTTCTCAAATGACGTATCCGGAGAAAGTGCATGCCTTGATGGCTGCCTGAGTAAATGGCCAATATTCTATTTGGAAAACCCGGAGTTTGGTACGGGACTTGACGCTGCAGACTTTGGTACAATCACTCACACCAATGGAGAAATGCAAACCACTTACAAAGGATGGCCTCTGTACTACTTCTCTCCTGCTGGTGACGGAACAGTAGAAGAGCCAGGAGCAACTGGTGGTGAGGGTATTGGCAGCATTTGGTATACGGCCAAGCCAGACTATAGCATTATGATAGCCAGTGGTCAATTGGTCGGACATGATGGGGTAAACTATACCGCTGACTTATCTCCCGGAGATGGTGCGACCGCTTATTTCGTAGACGCTGAAGGGAACACTCTCTACTCGTTCAGTAAAGATTATTTTAACGAGAACACATTTACAAATCCAGATTTTGGAAACAATGGTGCCTGGCCTATTTATGAAGAAGAGGTTGGCGCTCTACCATCTACGCTTAGTTCAGCGGATTTTGGGACTATTGATGTAAATGGAAGAACCCAAATAACTTACAAAGGCTGGCCGCTCTATCATTTTGGGCAAGATGCATCCAGAGGCGAAACCAAAGGTGTAAGCTTCCCTGCTGCCGGCATCTGGCCATATGTAAACAGTACCGTGGAAACAGCTCCTCAAAAACCAACTGTGGGCATTTATGAACATGAAACCCTCGGGTCGGTACTGGTAGATGGTGATGGACAAATACTTTATGTATTCACAAAAGATGTGGCTGGTGAAAGTGCCTGTGCAGGAGGATGTCTGAATAGTTGGCCAATATTTTTTGAGAGCGAAATTACCATATCTAACAGCAGTCAAGTAGAATTATCGGATTTTGGGGTGATCACAAGAGGTGATGGTGCTATGCAAACAACGTATAAAGGGTGGCCTTTATATTATTATGCTCCAGGTGGAGATGGCGAAATTGAAACAGCCGGAGAAGCAAATGGCGAAGGAGTAGGTTCAGTCTGGTATGTGGCCAAAGATTATGATCTGATGATCGCTGATGCACAGCTGGTTGGCAGTAATGGCACCAATTATCTCTCTGATTATACCGAGGGTACCGGTTCCACCACATACTTTACAGATGCCGAAGGCAATACTCTTTACATTTTCATCAATGACGCTAAGGATACCAATAATTATACGAATGAAGACTTTAGCAATAATGGATCCTGGCCAATTTATCATGTGGAGATTACTTCACTACCGTCTGGTATGAGTGCTGAAGATTTCGGTGAGATTGAGGTCCATGGAGAAAAACAACTCACCTTCAAGGGATGGCCGGTCTACTATTTTGGTGGAGATAGCCAACGTGGTGACAATAAAGGTGTTAGTGTTCCATCGCCAGGTGTATGGCCAATCATCAATAACGATACTGATCCTGCTATTTAAGCACAATTCAAGTAATGCGGAATAGAATTTATGGCGGTTTTTTACCAACTAAAGTCGGATATGTACAATCCTTTGCCGGAAATGTGCTAGACGGTTGGGTTTCATTATCGGAAATTTGCAGTGAATCCAGTTTTTAGTGAAACGCCATAAATTCTATTCTATCAGCATTAATGCCTTTGGGATAACCAACACTAGACATTAACCTGTAAACCAATCATTCTTCAAAACATGAAATTTGTAAAAATCAATAAGTTCACCAATGTGTTGCTTGCAGCTATCTCTATTTCGATATGTGCCTGTGAGCCCGAAAAAGTAGAAATCCCATTTGATTGCACAACGTCTGGCCTTGATTTGGAGACCTCCAGTAGCAATACAAGTTGTGGAAATGCTGACGGGTCGGTTCAAATAACAGCGACAGGTGGAGCAGCTCCATATAGTTATCACTTGGGTACCTCCGACGATGCGGACGGACTCTTTGAAAACCTTGCTGCCGGAACCTATCAAGCTAAGGTGACAGATGCCAATGGGTGTACCGCAAATAGTCCTGTGCAGGTCTCCAATACAGATGGAGTGAACATCACCAATGTAGCAGCTACCGAAGCTGGTTGTGGAAGTGAAAATGGCTCTGTAACCATCACTGCAGAAGGAGGGACTGCCCCTTATAGCTATGCGCTCTCTGACGTTGGCACTTCAGGATCAGGTGATTTTACAGGTCTGGCTCCCGGCTCTTATGACATCACTGTGACTGATGATAACGGTTGCTCTTCCACTGAAACAGTAGAGCTGCTAACAGGGATTTCTCTAGAGAATGACATTATGGAAATCATTAATACAAACTGTGCAATCTCGGGATGTCATGCCAATTCTCAATCTCCCTTGTTCACCAGCAAAGAAAATATTATCGGTAATTCATCTCGTATTCTCGCCAGAACTTCCGCAGGAACTATGCCTCCTAGTGGAAAATTGCCTGACGCATCTATTGCGTTAATCAAATGCTGGGTAGAAGACGGAGCAAAAAACAACTAATCATGAAAACGACTTATTTAATAATTGCAAGCCTTTTAGTTTCCTGTAGTGTCTTTGGACAATCCAAACGACTCATTGACAGCAAAGCTTTCATTCGATTCTTTTCCGAAGCACCTATGGAAGACATAGAGGCCATCAACAAGGAAGCACTCGGAGCGCTGGATCTTGAGACTGGCAAAGTAGCCGTGTCAATGAACATGAAAGACTTCCACTTTGAGAAATCACTTATGGAAGAGCACTTCAATGAGAACTATATCGAGTCCGAGCAGTATCCAAAAGCTACTTTTTCAGGATTGCTCAAGGGTTTCAAAGCGGAAGATCTTAAAAAAATAACTGACTCACTGAGCTATGAAGCTACCGGTACTTTAAACCTCCATGGCGTTTCCAAAGAAGTAAAAATCCCTGTGGTATTTACCAAATCCGGTAACCAGCTGCAAGTGAAGGCAGAATTTATCATTCGGATTGAGGAATATGAGATAGAGGTCCCAACCATGTTGATCAAAAACATTGCCGAGGAAGTATTGGTAACCTCCAAATTCTCATTCACTCTTAAATAAGCGACCATGAAAAAAACAATTCTCCTTCTCCTACTTTGTTATGCTTTCCAGGGAGCCTACGCACAGGATGATCTATTGGCAGCTTTGGAAGCCGAAGAGGAACCACAGGCCAATATTGTTTCTTCCACTTTCAAAGGTACCAGGATCATCAACGGGCACAGCGTGGAGATCAGAAAACCCGGAACATTGGAGTTTTTGATTTCTCACCGGTTTGGTACGCTGAACTCTGGAGGTTATAACCTGTGGGGCCTCGATCAATCCAACATCAGAATCGCTTTAGAGTACGTTCCCTTAGAGCGATTGATGATAGGAGCAGGACGGAGTTCTTTTGAGAAAACATATGATGGTTTTGCTAAAATCAAGTTGCTACAGCAGCAGACTGGTGTCAAAAACATTCCGGTTAGCATGGTATGGTTTTCATCAGTTGCGCTGAAAACACTCAAGAGGTTCGATACTTACGAAAGCGATTTTGATGACAAGCTCGCATTCACCCATCAGCTGTTAATCGGGAGAAAGGTGACACCTGCTTTGTCTTTACAAGTCACACCATCTTATATAGCATACAATCTGATTGAACTCAACGAAACAGCTGGCCACGTATTCGCTGTTGGGGTTGGTGGGCGAATGAAAATATCGAATAGAGTAACGATCAATGCTGAGTATTTCCCACAGATTTCAGATAAAAGTCCTGATTATTTTAACGCATTCGCTGTTGGTGTAGATATCGAAACAGGTGGACATGTATTCCAGCTTCAGTTTACCAATGCCACATCCATGCTGGAAAAAGGATTTATTGGAGAAAATACCAATGACTTTTTCAATGGTGACATTCACTTTGGCTTTAATATCTCCAGGGCGTTTCAGATGAGCAATCACTAAATCATTTCGGAGATTTTATCAAGATTACCACTTCTGGATCCTTTGATGAGCACGGTGTGCTGGTCAAAGGATCTTTTTTCTATAAAGGGTCTGGCTACCTCAACATTCTCAAACCAGTAGGCCCCTGGGGCAAGCATTTCGGCAGCCATCATATGCCTACCTATCAATATTACCTGGTCAAACTTTGCTTCTTTCAGCCACCGGCCCACATCAAGATGTCTATCCACAGCATCCCGCAGTTCTTTCATTTCTCCCAGGATTACAGTTTTCTTTCCCGGCATGGTTGCCAAATTGTCAATAGCTGCTTTCATAGAAGTCGGGTTGGCATTATAGCAGTCATTAATAATAGTAATGGAATCCTTCCTGATAATCTGTGAGCGCTGGTTGGAAGGTATATATTCCGAAATAGCTTTTAAAATTTGCTTCTCGGGCACATCAAATGCCCTTCCCACAGCCACAGCCGCTGCGATATTCCCATAGTTATATTTTCCTATCAGATTGGTCTGCACTTCCGCTGATCCGAGCTTGATTTTCAAATAAGGGTTGGCCTCTATCAATTTCAGATCTGACGATGGAAAGGAAATCGGATCAGAAAATCGCCTGGTCATATTGGCCAGTCTAAAATCATCAACGTTCACAAAAGCAGTACCGTCTGTTTTACGCAAGTGATCAAAAAGCTCGCTTTTGCCACGCAATACTCCTTCTATCCCACCAAACAACTCTGTATGAGCCTCTCCTATATTGGTAATCAGTCCGTGAGTAGGATTGGCAAAGGTGCAGAGCTCAGCAATCTCGCCTACATGGTTGGCTCCCATTTCAATGATGGCCACTTCCACTTGAGGGTGGATATGAAGCAATGTCAGCGGCACACCCAAATGATTGTTGTAATTACCAATAGTCGCATGGGTGACGTACTTTTCAGAAAGCACCCGGTTAATCAGTTCTTTTGTGGTAGTCTTACCGTTAGAACCGGTAATCCCTAACACAGGTCGTTTGAATCGGCTTCTATGAAACATGGCTAATTCCTGCAAGGCTTTCTGTGCATCCTCTGCCAGCACAATTCTATCATCAGTCACATACTGCTCCTCATCCACCACAGCATAGGCAGCTCCAAGTTCCAATGCTTTTTCTGCATATTTGTTGGCGTTGAAATTGGGTCCCTTAAGTGCAAAAAACAAGTCATCAGGCTTAACCGTCCGTGTATCAATCGACACACCATCACTGAGTAAAAATTTTGAGTAGAGATATTCGATGAAGCTTTTCATATTTTTATAGATTGCCTATACCAGCGATTTGCAACACAATTTTGCACATCCTTATGTTGTTTCTCAATAATTGGATTGAGCATCGTGCTCATTTCATAGATATTGCAAATATATCCCGATCTGCGGCATGAGTCATATTTCACATACCTACATATTGCTCCATCTTCTTTCAGACCCTAATCAATATGATTTCGATAATACACTGGAGCTGGAGATCCGGTCCTCCATTGAAGATCAGGCTGTGTTGTACACCTGCGACAATTTTTCTGATTCGGTGACACTCAGTTATGTCTCGGATTTGCTTAAAGCTGAAAAAGTAACGATCATCTGTGATTTGAGTGAAGGCATAACAACAGCCGGAAAATTAGCCTCTATATTCAATCAGCTAATCCGTCATCCAAATGTGCGCTTGTTTGTAAATCGAGAAGCTCTTTTTTTAAAACCTTATATGATTAGGCTAAAAGGGATTGTATATACTGAGGTGAGGGAGGTTTTAGATAACTCCCAATGAATTAGCTAGAAAAGCCAAACCAACCAGTGCAACTGTAACTAATATGATCATAGTTGGAATAAAAATGGTCTGAATGTTCTCCATTATCTTCAATCTACGGGACCCCTCTTCATTTAGATGAATCAATTCTGCTAAAAGCTCTTCGTACTGTCTAACCTTTTGTTCAATTTTCATACAAAGTCCACTTTGTCAATGTTGATAGACTTTAAGTTAATAGACAAATACCAAAATTAGTAACTCTATGATAACTCAAAATCATCCGCATCTGCCTGAAATGGGAAGCGCTTTCTGAAACTCGCCAGATCTTCTCGATCAAGAGTGGTTAAAAGAATTTCTTCTTTTGAGGAAAATGATTGTTGTACACCCTTGAAATCATATATTGCTGAATGGCCTACATAATTTGCGCCATTTCCATCCTCACCTATTCGATTGACCCCAATGGTATAAGCCGTATTCTCAATGGCCCTTGCAGCCAATAAGGTATCCCAGGCATTCACCCGGGGCTCTGGCCAATTGGCTACATAGACCAGTACATCGTATTCGTAGAGTGCATGTGGAGAACGCCTGGAGCGAGCCCATACCGGAAACCGCAAATCATAACAAACCAGCGGCATAACCCTCCAGCCATTCACCTCTACGATCACTCGCTCTTCACCCGCAGTGTAGTCCTTGTCTTCACCGGCTAAGCCAAATCGGTGCTTTTTGTCATAATGGATACTGTGGCCATCCGGATAAACCACATAAAGTCTATTGAAGTACTTGTCTCCCTCACGGATAATGCAGCTCCCCATGATCACTGCCCTGGTTTGAGCCGCTTGCTGTTGCATCCACTTAAATGTAGTGGTGCCATGCACTTCTGCAAGGTTTTGAGGATTCATAGAAAACCCCGTGGTGAACATCTCCGGCAGAATAATCAAATCCTGAGGCTCTTTTATCGTCCAGATTTTTTCTTCAAACATGGCCAGGTTCGCTCCGGCACTCTCCCAGTGGAGGTCTGCCTGGATCAATGCTGTCCGCAGGGTTTGGCTCATCGTTTCACCGGTATTTTCACTCGATAATCTGCGTCCACTTTTCCTTTACTGATATTGGCCAACTTTCCTTTGAGAAGCCTCCTCTTAAATGAAGAAATATAATCAGTGAAGAGAATCCCCTCTATATGATCATATTCATGCTGAATGACCCGCGCATGCATGTCGTCAAACTCCTCTATGTGCTCATTCCAGTCTTCATCATAGTATTTTATCCTGATGACATCCAGGCGCTTCACATCTTCTCTGATACCCGGGATACTTAGGCATCCCTCTTCAAACGCCCATTCTTCACCTTCCTCTTCCAGGATCTCGGGGTTTATAAAAGCTTTTTTAATTCCTTCTTCGTCCTCTTCCATCATGGGCCGGTCATCTACCACGAAAAGCCTAATGGATTTCCCGATTTGAGGTGCGGCCAATCCAACACCAGACGCGGCATACATGGTGTCAAACATATCCGCCACCAACTCTTTTACATCTTCACCATGAGGTATATCAGCTGCCTTTTTCTTTAACACAGGATCACCAAATAATACAATTGGGTATATCATGAAATGGATTCTAAATAAGATTGTAAGATGATTGCCGCACTTACTTTGTCAATATTTCCTTTGTCCTGACGGTCCTTTTTTTTGGATCCTCCGGCAATCATGGCATCCAGGGCCATCTTGGAGGTAAACCGTTCATCATGCAAAAATAGTTTCTTGTTTGGAAATAGTTTTCGAAATCTGTTGACAGTTGCTTCTACCAGCGGAGTGGCATTGGTTGAGGTTCCATCCAGGTTTTTTGGCATTCCGATGACTACTTCTGAAACATCCTCTTTCTCGAAGTACGATTTTAAGAAATCCATTAAGGTATGTGAAGGAATCGTGTCATATGGGGAAGCGATCATTCCCAATGGATCAGTCACCGCGAGACCACTGCGCTTGGCCCCGTAATCAATTGCAAGAATTCGCGCCATTAAGATCTTAGGGAAATTTCCACTTTTTCCAGGACTACAGCTTCCAGCGCTATTGCTTTCGGGAAAAGTATTTTGTTCTCGATCTCTGCATGATACCACATCTCCCGGTCAAACGCTTTGATCTCACGGGCAATTATCTGCCTGTGAATATCACAGGAATACGATCCTTCTACCAAGGCCCTGATCCCGGCGAGTTCATCTTCCTCCTTATGGTTTTTATGAACAGATTTTAGGGCTGCCTGGGCACCTTTAAGTTTTAGTAGCTGAGAATTCACATAATCCCCCTTTTGATAATCCAGAAGTGTATTGATATAACTAAAGACCGTATCCTCTTCCTCGTAGATATGGTTGATAAATTCCTCAATAAACTCAGGGAAAATTAATTTCAAATCATCCTGATCAGGATATCTATTAACCAATCGTGCTATATAAGGAAGCTTTTCTTTGATGAATATATGGTGGGAATGCTTGAGGTATTCCACCACGATTTCTAGTGGATATTTCTTTAATTCCTCAAAAGAGAACCGATGCGAGCGGTCAAATAAGTAGAAAGCCTTAAGTACTCGGCTTTTGCTCAGGTTCATCTCCTGACAGACCTCAATGAGTTTCCGGTCCGGGTGTTCATAAAACTCTATCCCCAGGTAACTCAAGGCACGTGCATAGATATAATTCTCATCTACTAGGGTTCGTATGGTCAAATTGAATACACGCATTCCTTCAAAGATACCAATATGATTGCAAAACATGAATGTATATGGGCAGAAACGTTTTTCATCCTCCACACGTTTACAATTCATCTCAAAGCCATTACTTTTAGGAATTAAAACAGAAGGAGATCGTGAGTAATCAAAAAAACAGTAAAAGTGCCATTCGTCTGCCATTGTTCATTGCTGCGGCAATTGCAGTGGGTATTTTCATAGGAGCCAACATGGCAGGCGGCAGTAATTCTGGCACTGACAGCCTCTATCAGAGCATTTTCAAGTTCAGACAAGTAATGTCTTACATACAAAATGACTATGTGGACAATGTGGATACTGACCAACTAGTGGAGACGGCAATAGAGGAAATGCTGACTAAATTAGATCCGCACTCTGTATACATTCCAGCTGAAGAGCTACAAATGACTCAGTCCCAATTAGAAGGGAATTTTGAGGGAATAGGCGTAGAATTCAATATCTTCAAAGATACCATCAACGTTGTAAGTCCCTTGAGTGGCGGCCCTTCTGAAGCCCTCGGGATCATGCCCGGAGACAAGATTATCACAGTAGATGGAAAATCATTTGCAGGACAAAATATCACCAATCAAGACGTAGTGAAGGCGCTACGTGGAGAAAAGGGCTCTGAAGTGGTGGTTGAAATCAAAAGAAGGGGAGTAAAAGACCTCATCGAATACACCATCGTTCGAGATGTGATTCCGCAATATTCTGTAGATGTGTCTTACATGGTAGATGATGAGATTGGTTACATCAAAGTAAGCCGTTTTGCGGCCACTACCTACATTGAGTTTAAGGAAGCACTGGCCAAACTATCCAAGGCTGGAATGAAAAAATTGGTTTTGGATCTCACAGGAAACCCTGGTGGTTATATGGATCCAGCGGTGAAGATAGTAGATGAAATTCTGGCCGATAATCAAATGATTGTCTACACCAAAGGAAAAGATTCGCGACACAACTCAGAATACTATTCTCGCCAAAAAGGTGATTTTGAAAAAGGAACGGTGATCGTTCTGATTGACGAAGGTTCTGCTTCTGCATCAGAAATTGTGTCCGGAGCACTACAGGATCATGATCGGGCACTTGTTGTTGGCCGAAGATCATTCGGAAAAGGCCTGGTGCAGATGCCAGTAAGCTTAAAAGATGGATCAGCTATGAGATTGACCATCTCCAGATACTATACTCCTAGTGGCCGGTGTATCCAGAAACCTTATGATGGCTCATTGGAGGATTACCACATGGAATTTTATAAAAGATTCGAAAGTGGTGAAGTGTATTCCGCAGATAGTATTCATTTCAATGACAGCCTCGTCTTCAAAACTGACAAGGGCAGGGAAGTATATGGTGGCGGCGGTATCATGCCAGACTATTTCGTAGCGCTGGACACCTCAGAAAACAGTACTTATCTCACACGATTGTTCAATTCAAACTCGGTGGCTGAGTTCAGCCTAAAGTATGTGGATCAAAACCGTAAGAAGCTCGAGAAAATGAGTCTTGACCAGTTTATCGCTCAATTTGAGGTAACTGATAAAATTCTGGAAGGACTGAAAGATGTAGGTGAGCAGAATAAGGTGAAATATTCTCAATCAGAGTTTGACAAGAGTAAACAATTGATCCAGACCTACCTTAAAGCTTTCATTGCCAGAAATATCTGGAAAAATGACGGTTTTTACCCGATATTCAATCAACAAAATGAAGTGTTCCAAAAAGCATTGACCTTGATAGATGAAGCTAGTAACTTGGCGAGTAATTAACCCCAAATTAACAACATGACCTACTACCATAGATTAGGAGAAATACCCCCAAAAAGGCATACACAGTTTAGACAACCTGATGGCAGTCTTTATGCAGAAGAGTTGGTTTCTTCCAAAGGCTTCTCAGGAATTTATTCTAATCTCTATCACATCACTCCACCCACACGGATTAAGGGAATCAAAGAACCTGTTCCGTTTTCAGCCAAAATAGCCGAGGGGTACGGATTGAAGCAAACCCATTTGAATACAAATGCCGTAAGAGAAACGGGTGATGACTACCTGGGGGCCCGAAAAGTGCTGCTGATGAACAGTGACGTTAGCATGGCCCTTTGCAATCCTAAAAGCAGGACCATGGACTATTATTACAAGAATGCTGAAGCAGACGAAGTGGTTTTTGTTCATGATGGTAATGGATGGCTTTACTCACAGTTTGGTAAGCTCAGAGTGCTGAAAGGAGATTATGTAGTGATACCAAGAACTACCATCTACAAGTTTGAATGGGACGAAGGGCCACTTAGACTTTTAGTTATTGAGTCGGCATCACCGGTTGAAACCGTGAGAAGATATAGAAATGAGCTTGGTCAGTTGTTGGAGCATTCACCATATTGTGAGCGTGATATCAGGCCTCCTTCAGAAGTGGTGACCGAAAAAGACCGTGGTTCGTACAGGATGCAAATCAAAAAAGGTGGCGTACTCCATCAATATGAGTACGATCAATCTCCTTTTGATGTAGTCGGCTGGGATGGTTTCCTCTATCCTTACGCACTCTCTATTCATGATTTTGAGCCAATTACCGGTAGGATACACCAGCCACCACCGGTGCATCAAACCTTTCAAAGTGCAGGTTATGTGATCTGTTCATTTGTGCCAAGATTGTTTGATTACCACCCACAATCCATACCAGCACCATACAATCACTCCAACATAGACAGTGATGAAGTACTCTACTATGTAGAAGGTGACTTTATGAGTAGAAAGGGGATTGACCGTGGATCTTTCACATTGCATCCCGGTGGACTTCCACACGGGCCACACCCAGGCACTGTAGAAAAGAGCATTGGTGCTAAAGCGACTGAAGAACTGGCAGTAATGCTGGATACATTCAGGCCTCTTTTTGTAACTGAGGAAGGTCTCAAATATGTGGATGAAAAATATCCAATGAGTTGGACAGAATAGAATTGCCCGAGATATTAGTAGGTGACTAATCAATGTGAAAAAGTATCTGAATACAAATTCTTAAGCTTAGAAACCTTCTGAACATTCATTCAAAATTTGAGGAAATCCCCTGGTGGTCATCTCAGTAAAGGGTCATTTTTTTAAACAAAATCCCTGGCAACCATTTATTTTTTTCGAATTGTTTAAAATATTTCAAGCACTCATTCGTCTGACATCTTGAGTCAAGAAATTATTGAACCAACTTTTACGAGATCAATCATTTTTGCTAATTGCACACTCATTCGGCAAAAATCACTAAAACACATATGGCATTATTCAAAAGTCGCCTCTTCAAAGGATTGGCAATATTTCTCTCCATTATTTTCCTTTTTATCCTATCTATTATGGCATTTGTTAATCTGGCACCACAGTTTGGTGAAGTTCCTTCAGGCAGTCACCTGGAGTTAATCAGTCAATCCACAAACTATTCAAAAAAGGAGTTTATCAACCAGATAGAGACTAAGATGGACAATAGTCCGTCAAACTTCTGGGGGATGATAAAAGAATACTCCGCTGCCAAAAATACAGCACCATCTAAACCAATCACCACTAAACTTGACGAACAAAAACGCATCAACGATAGCAGTGCCGTGTTTACGTGGTATGGTCACTCCACCATCCTGATGGAATTAGAAGGCAAGAAAATCTTTTTTGACCCCATGTTAGGCCCAGCTGCATCACCCGTTTCTTTTTTTGCCAATAGGTTCAAAAACACACCCCCACTTGACCTACAAAGCCTGGGTGAAATAGATGTAGTGATCTTTTCGCACGATCATTATGATCATCTGGACTACCCTACTATCAAAGCAATCAAAGACAAAGTTGGTCACTTCTATACACCGCTAGGATTAGGAGCTCATTTGAAAGCCTGGGGAGTTCCCGCCACCAATATTACTGAGCTTGACTGGTGGGAAGAGGCTGAATTTGGTTCATTTACGTTTACTGCTACTCCGGCACGCCACTTTTCCGGTAGGGGCTTTTCCAGAAATAAAACACAATGGGCTTCGTGGGTGGTCAAAGGAACTGAGCTGCAAATCTATTTTAGTGGAGATAGCGGTTATGGTCCACACTTTAAAGAAATAGGTGAGAAATTCGGGGCTTTTGATTTCGCGATGATGGAATGTGGTCAATATAACGAACGATGGGAAGCCATCCATATGATGCCCGAACAGACGGTTCAAGCTAGTCTGGATATCAATGCAAAAAAAATGATGCCAATTCACTGGGCTGCATTTACCCTCGCGCCACATGAATGGTACCAACCTGCCGAAAGGGTCAGCAAAGCCGCTTTAGAAAATAACATGACATTAATAACCCCTGAAGTTGGAGAAACATTTGTTTTAGGACCTGATATGCCAGCCACTAAATGGTGGCAACAATACAAACCTTAATCCTCCATTCCCAAGGCCTTCACATAAGCCTGGTCATAGTGTTTGACCAGGTTACCCCAGTCAAAAAGAGATGAAGAACTTTCAGTTCGGTTTCTGAGGTCTATGCGGTCTCTTCTGGTCATGCGCACATAGTTGTACATTTTATTGGCCAGGTTACCCGCTGCATCATCAAATGACCGCTGGTTACGTTTGATCAGATAAATCCCCCTGCGATCGTGATCTGGCACATTTTCCTGAACATAATCACCAAACCCAGCCAGGTCGCTGGTGACTGTTGGCACTCCTGAAGCGATGCATTCCAATGGAGTATATCCCCACGGCTCGTAGTAGCTCGGGAAGACTCCAAGATGACAGCCTCGAACAAACTGCCCATACTCCATAGCAAATAGAGGATTCGTATAGTTGATAAAATCAGGGTGATAAACCACTTTCACGCGATCGTGTTTGTTGTTCACAAGATTTGACGTTCTAAGGAAATTCAAAATTTCATCATTGGCATCGTCATGCAGGTTATGTGTTACAATAGGAGGTAAATTGTTATTTTTCCAGCTTTGCAATGTTCTTCTAAATCTCAGCTTCCAATAGTCATCAACGAATCTATTAAGCTCCGGTAGCCTGGTATCCCGATTGTTCAATGCGTCAAATATCAACCGCTCACCAACCTGGCGTTGAATGGCGTCTATAGTATGTCTAAATTCCTCCAACAGGGCTCTACTATGCAAAATATCCGGGTTGATGCTATAGTATGGTCTCTTCGTGATGAAGAACATGACCACCGTGGTTTCGGATTTCTCGGTTTGTAGCCTATGATTCAATCTCGCCAGTGCTTCCAGCGTTAGGTCATAGCCCTTGTTGAGATACTCATACCTGCCAGAAGTAAAAAAGTACAAGGTCTTATCCAGGTCAAACGTATAGTTTGAAAAGAAGTGCGACATGGTGAAGGAGTGAATCTTGTTTTTGTTTTCCAGGTGGAGGTTCTGAAATTCATGCAAAGCCTCAAACCGTTGATTGTTGATTCCATTTGGTAGAATGACATCCGGATTCCTGCCAAGTAACTGACGGCACTCAGTAGCCGTTACTTCACTTACCGTGCTGAAAACATGAGCTCCATGTGCTGCTGCACGCTCAATCATCACATTTGATTCAATATTAAAATGTCTTGCCTCTTTTTGCCAATCCATAAAAGGAAGATGGTCATAAAATTGAGGATCGTTCATCGCCAGGTACCGTCCCAAGAGGGTGGCATGAGTAGTGAAAATGGTTTTTACCTTTACCTTGTCCCGTCTTAACCCCGGCAGGCCAGTTGCTGCCATCCACTCATGGAAATGTGCCAGTATAGCTTTCTTTCCATCAACGCTGGTGGCGAGTTCTGTAAGGAAAATCTTGACCATTTCCCCAAAAGCCAACACATCATTCAATAGTGCATCCTCAGCTGGAGTAGAGATTCCATGGTGTTCCCAAAGCAAATACTTAACATCCCCCAACCGGTGCATGACTGATCCTAAATCGAAGAGTATTGCTTTCGGTCTCCCTGAAACCAACCAGACTCCATAGTGAACTATGTATCCCTGATCTCTCATCCGCAGTACGGCCTTACCAAATGGATCCGTTGTTGTGACCTCCACAGGCTCAAATTCCGCTGCCACATTACTTGGCATGTACGGCCCGAGTAAACAATAATGATTACCCCACTTTGGCATGACAGTGGGCACTTTCGATCGTATCACTGTATAAATTCCACCAACTTGATTGAGCACTTCCCAAGCAATCTCTACAAGAAGAGAGCTCGATGTTTGCGATTTAACAAGGCGCTTTGGGGTAGTTTTCGATTTGGCCATATTGCAACTTTTACACTTTTTAAGATATCAATCTAAAGAAAAGCAATTCTTTCGTGTTTATGTGAGGGATTTCGGAAGTATTTGCATTCAGATGTAACGTTTCACACTTTGAAAGGTATTTTTTATGGATGCAACCATTCATTGAGCAATATCATCTACTTATCAGAATGCAAAAACAAAGAACCATATCGCTCCTAATTATCCTCTGCTTCCTTACACTCATCATGGAAACCCAAAGACGGGTCTCGGTTAAAGCCGATAAGTTTAAGGAATATGTAATCGAGGCCTATTTTGAGAACCAGTCATTGGATTCTTTGAACCTCCCTCAAACACCACTTTTCGCTTCGCTATCAGATAACAATCACTAAGAATCTCCGTTAGTCTGCTGAATTCCAACTAAATTCGAAAGAAAAAAATTATTCACCCTTAAAAACTGAGAGTTCAACTACTTTGATCTTGCTGAAATAAAGTTATTTTAGCATATTCCGACCAAAGGTTGACTTATTAAAGACTAATTAGAAATTATGGAAGAGAATAGTGGATATTTAGCATTTCTGGACATCTGGCACCAGGTAATGTGGTTCCTGTGTTTTGGCGCAGCGGCGCTTACGGCGCTTCTGGTAGTAATCTACTGGATCAGATATTCTGCAGCAGGAAGTATGAAAGAGAAATTTGATATAGCTAGCCAGAAGGAGATAAAAACTTATCTCAATGCCAACTATGTAATCGCTGCGGGATTGGTTTTTTTCGTAAACACAACCTATGCCGAAACAGTGGTTCTTAGCCCGATCTGGGTATTCATCAGAATTTTCATTGGCATCTGCATTGGTACACTTCACGGGTACATTGCATATTTAATTTTCAAATATTACTACCCTGGCCCTCTTGATAAAAAATTAAAGAAACTTAGATACACTCCTCGTGTAAACCCATCTACGGGCAACACAATGAAACTTCTAAGTGAAGATGAAGAAGATGCTTATCTGGATGAAGGTATGCAGGCTGAAGAGGATGCTTTTTCTGTGGATTATGATGTATGGATTGATGAAGCTTCCGGAGAGACTAAAATTGAAAAATACAAAGGGCATCTCAGCGCTTTGGAATGTGACCGATGTGGATTCCAAACACTAAAGCTTCAGAAAGAAGAAATTCTTCGCCAACCTACCGATACTGTGGATGGTGAGCTCATGAAAGAGTATAAGTGTGCTTACTGTGGCAGGATCAAGAGAAAGACTGTAAACCTTACCAATAATGTGGATAAGGAACGAAGCCCAACAGGTAAGTTAATAGCTGACCCATTGTCTCATGACAATCGCCTGGACATGATCAAAATTGAGATTCATGGTACCGATGGTCAAACAAAGATCTTTGAATTCCAAAATCTTCATCAAGCCAAGCACTTTCTTGAAGAGTTTGATTTTGATAAACTCCATGAGGAGACCTATTAGAGTTGGAAAGAAGAAAATATTCTAAGAGGCTGTCTCAAAGGTCTTAAATAACGGTCATCCTGAATTTATTTCAGGATCTTAGCCGTGATTGTCTGTTAAAATCAAAGATTCTGAAACAAGTTCAGAATGACTCTAACCTTTTGAGACAGCCTCTTTTTTATGGCCACTCTTTTTGAAGCATTAGCGATATAAACTCCGGTCAGTATTGCCAGGATGCCCACAACATGCATTGCTAGTAAAACCTCTCCATCAATCAATCCCCAGCATATAGCTATAACAGGAATGATATAAGTGACCGATGAGGTGAAGACAGGGTCTGTGAGATTAACCAGTCTGTTAAATATCAAAAGCGCAATAGCCGTACCAACCACACCAAGAACCAGAATATAAGAAGTTGCCAATACTGTTCCTTCTACATTCACCAGTTTGGAGGCATAATCAGTAAAACCAAACAGTTGAATTGCTGCAATAGGCCCCACAAAAGCCAGAGAGACACTGGTGATAGTGACTGCTTTCAAATCTTGTAAGTGGTGTTTGATGATGTTTAGGTTCAATGCATACATGACAGTGGCCAGTACTACAAAGAAGGCATAAAAATTAAAATTGGCAAGGCTGCCTCCAGAACCGGCAAAAATCAGAATGGCAGTACCAATAAACCCAACTACCACTCCCACAAATACTTGTGGACTTTGCTTATGTTTATAAATGACCAGACCAACAAGAATGGTGAAAATTGGTGTCAGTGCATTCATTACGCCGGTTATTGAGCTTTCCAATCTGGTCTGCGCTATGGCAAAAAGAAATGCCGGAATCAAACTCCCAAGGAACCCGATAGAAATCAATGGTTTGACATGATGCCTTTTTACCCGACTGAAGTTTCTTAGAGCAAAAGGAAGCATAAATAATGCAGCAGAAAGTATCCTTATCGCACCAACTTCCATTGGGTCCAAGCCCAATAGTCCTTTCTTTATCAAGATAAAAGAACTTCCCCATATTAGGGAAAGCGCGATCAAAAGGCTCCAGGCCTTGAGTGGGTTTTTTTGAGTCATGTTAATCTTAGGGAATTAGACTAAAGCTACCTGATCAAATTCAGACGCCACTTGATCTAATATACTTTGGAGCTCAGCATAAGAGCTTGATTCCACTAATTGGGTTCTAAAAGGTTTGAAATTGGGCAGGCCACGGAAATAATTAGTGTAGTGTCTTCGCATCTCAAAAATTCCTTTCAACTCTCCTTTCCACTCCACAGAAAACTCCAAATGTTTTTTGGCCACTTTTACGCGCTCTTCAATGGAGGGCTTATCCAAATGCTTCCCGGTGGCTAGGAAATGCTTGATTTCATTGAATATCCAAGGGTAACCGATAGCAGCCCTGCCAATCATAATCCCATCTACTCCATATTTCTGCTTGTATTCAAGGGCTTTTTCTGGTGTGTCAATATCACCATTCCCAAAGATAGGGATATGAATATCCGGGTGATTTTTCACTTCCGCAATCCTGGTCCAGTCAGCTTCTCCTTTGTACATCTGCTGTCTTGTGCGGCCATGAATCGTTAATGCCTGGATACCAACATCCTGTAATCTTTTGGCCACTTCTACAATCCGAATGGTACTATCGTCCCATCCCAGTCTTGTTTTTACAGTGACTGGTTTGCTCACAGCTTTTACGATTTCCCCGGTCATCTCCTGCATCTTAGGAATATCCAGAAGTATTCCAGCACCAGCTCCTTTGCAAGCCACCTTTTTTACAGGACAGCCATAATTAATATCAATTATTTCAGGGTTGGCCTCTTCAGCAATAGCTGCAGCCTCCCGCATAGATTCAATTTTGTCACCAAATATTTGAATCCCAATAGGACGTTCATAGTCATAGATGTCCAACTTCTCTACACTTTTCGCTGCATCCCTGATCAGCCCTTCCGATGAAATGAATTCCGTGTACATCAAATCCGCACCATTCTCCTTGCAAACAGCCCGAAATGGTGGATCACTCACATCCTCCATGGGAGCAAGTAAAAGTGGAAAATCCGCAATTTCTAAGTTTCCTATTTTGACCACAGCCTAATCTCTAATTTTGCCGTAAATTTAGGGCAATTATGCAGAATATCCTGAAAAATACTACGGACGATGACAGTACTGTCGCGCCGTGGATATTGTTACTAATGATCTGTGGCTATGTAATAACAGCCCTTTTTATTTTCAATTTTCTTTCCTTCATAGTAATCGGTGCCATCTTCGGGTATGATTTGCAGGAGCTTATTAACATATTGAGCAATCCGAATGCGTCAGAAGATGCAAGATTGCCCCTCATGCTTACTCAAGGCATCACCTCTCTCGGTGCATTTGTCCTGGCGCCGGTTATTTTCATAAAGTTGCACCTGAAGCTTTCATTAAGGCCGTTTTTTGCAGCTCCTGAACAGCTAATACGACCCGTTTTTTTGACTATTGTCATTCTGTTTTGTTTTATGGTGGCCAACAGTGTGGTGATTGAATGGAATCAAAACATCAACATGCCTGGTATTTTCTCCTCTTTTGAGGAATGGGCCCAGAGCAAAGAACTTCAACTCGAAGAACTCACAGAGTACTTGACTTCTTTTAATGGAATAGAGGAATACCTGATAGCCATGCTGGTGATAGCCGTGCTACCGGCTATAGGTGAAGAACTACTTTTTAGGGGACTTATTCAAAACCTTTTTAGGAAAGCCTTAGGAAATCATCATTTGGCTATTTGGGCAGCCGCAGTATTATTTGGTGTCATGCACTTTCAATTTTACGGTGTGGTTCCAAGGATTTTCCTCGGAGCACTTTTTGGATATATATACTATTGGTCAGGACACCTTTCACTAGCCATGATCGGGCATTTTGTCAATAATGGGCTGACTCTGACACTTTTATACTTTACCCAGTTAGAGTTCACAGACTTTGATCCAACGAGTACTGAAAACTCACCACCATTTTATGTTGTCAGTATATTTTTTGTAGCGGGGGCAGTATTGCTATATTTATTCAGAAATTACTTCTCCGAAACAAAAAATGCGTGATTGGCAAAGTGTTTACCGTGATGAACTTGAATATCGTGCTGAAATAGTGAGAGCGGTACTTGATGACAATGATATGAACCCCGTTCTTTTAAACAAAAAAGATTCTGCATATCAATTGTTTGGTCACTTTGAGGTACTAGTGGCACCTGATCACATAATCAAAGCCCTGAAAATCATAAACGACGAAATCCGATTTGAATAAATTCTCAGACCTCTACCAAAGAATCATTTCCGCAGCAGCAGGTGCAGCGATCATCATCTCATCTTTATTAATTGGTGAGTGGAGTTATTTCGTGGTGTTTTTAAGCATCTCGCTTTTAGCGCAATGGGAATTCTACAGATTGATTAAGCTTCAAAGCTACTTGCCCATCAGATTGCTGGGGGTGGCAATAGGTTGTTCGCTGTTTGTACTGTCGTTTTTTGTTTCCAGGGGATCAATCAACCCAAAATATTACTTTGCAATATTTCCGGTGGCTTCATTGATTTTCCTGATCAAGCTTTACAAAAAGAATGACAACAATCCTTTCCTGAACATTGCCCTTTTCTACTTAGGGTTAACCTATGTGGCCTTGCCATTTGCTTTGATGAACGTGGTGGTCCATTATCACGGGTATTATAGCTATGAAATCTTATTGGGACTAATGCTGATTATCTGGGCAAGTGATACCGGTGCTTACTTTTCTGGTATTCGGTTTGGAAAAAGAAAACTGTTTGAAAGGCACTCTCCTAAAAAATCCTGGGAAGGGGCCATAGGAGGAGCCATCACGGCAGTAGCCTTCTCTATACTGATCAGTAGATATAGTACCGGTCTGGAAATGTGGCAATGGGTGAGTGTTGCTTTTATTGTGGTGATTGCCGGTACATATGGCGATCTGGTAGAATCAATGTTTAAGCGTACTATGCAAATAAAAGACTCGGGCACGTCCATACCCGGTCATGGTGGATTTTTAGATAGGTTTGATAGCCTGATACTCGCGGTTCCATTTGTAGTCGTTTTTCTGAAGCTTTTTTAAGGTTTGGGCTGTTTGAGCGTGACATTCAAAACATCACGGCCTAATCGTTACCAAATCCGTTTTTCTACACTAAAAGACATAGTAGTCACTATGTAAATTATGGGAAAGAAGTAGCTTTGCTGCCAAATAAACAATAACCCCATTTTAACCATTATATAAGCATGGCTTACATTGAACCGGCTCCAATTAAGGACAAAGGAAATCCTTTCGAGTCAATGATGTCAAGATTTCACATAGCAGCCCAGCACCTTGGGCTCGATGATGAAATTTACAACGTGTTAAAATCCCCAACTAAACAGGTAATTGTCTCCCTGCCCATTACCATGGATAGTGGATCTATCAAGGTATTTGAAGGGTATCGTGTGATACATTCCAATATTCTCGGTCCATCCAAGGGTGGCATCCGCTATGATATGGACGTGCACCTGGATGAAGTAAAAGCATTGGCTGCCTGGATGACCTGGAAGTGTGCCGTGGTAGACATCCCTTACGGTGGTGCAAAGGGTGGAATTAAATGCAATCCACGGGAAATGTCTGCCGGAGAGATTGAACGATTGACAAGATCCTTCACTCAGGCTATGCACGAAATCTTCGGACCGGACAAAGACATTCCCGCTCCTGACATGGGCACTGGGCCCAGAGAAATGGCCTGGTTGATGGACCATTATTCCAGAGCTCAAGGTATGACTGTCAATGCGGTTGTTACGGGTAAACCTCTTGTATTGGGTGGTTCATTGGGCCGTACTGAAGCTACAGGGCGTGGTGTGATGATCTCAGCTCTGGCGGCAATGGAGAAAATGAAAATCAACCCTTTCAAGGCAACATGTGCCGTACAGGGATTTGGAAATGTGGGATCGTGGGCTGCAAGTCTACTGGCAGAACGCGGCGTGACGATTGTTTCCGTTTCTGATCTTTCAGGAGCTTACTACAATAAGGAAGGCATTAATGTTCAAAAAGCCATAGAGTATCGAAACAATAACAACGGTACCATGGAAGGCTTTGATGGTGCTGAAAGAATCGATCCCGCAGAACTACTTCTACTGGATGTCGATGTACTGGTACCTGCTGCAGTGGAGGATGTAATCACCGAAGAAAACGCACCAAAAATAAAGGCTAAATTAATTGTGGAAGGTGCTAATGGGCCTACTTCGGCTAAAGCCGATGCGTTGTTGAATGCTCAGGGCATTATGGCTGTACCCGACATCCTGGCTAATGCTGGCGGTGTGACAGTCTCTTACTTCGAGTGGGTGCAAAACAGGTTAGGATATAAATGGACGGCTGAACGCGTGAATCGTCGATCTGACAGGATCATGAAGACAGCCTTCGACAAAGTATATGAGACTGCTCAGCAGTATAATGTATCATTGCGTATCGCTGCCTACATTGTAGCGATTGATAAAGTGGCAAAAACTTACAAATTCAGAGGAGGTTTCTAAATGAACATTCACAAAGAAGGATATAAAATCATACCAATAGCAACCCTTGTACTTGGGTTGCTATATGCGTTGCTCTATTGGCTTATTCCGTTTCAGATCGTGCAGATCATTTTAGGAATTGCCGCAGTGGTCCTGTTTATCCTGATTGTGAGGTTTTTTAGAGATCCCGAGTTTCCGATTGAAAAAAATGACAAGCAAATCATCGCTCCGGCAGATGGTAAAGTAGTGGTAATAGAAGAAACCGAGGAAACTGAATATCTTAAAGAAAAAAGGATTCAGGTATCGATCTTCATGTCACCACTTAATGTGCACGTAAATAGGAGTCCGGTTGCAGGTGAGGTATCATATTTCAAATACCATCCGGGAAAATTCCTGGTAGCGTGGCATCCCAAATCGAGCACGGATAACGAGCGCACTTCAATTGGGCTCAAGCTGAGCAATGGGGTGGAGATCATGATGAGACAGGTAGCGGGAGCTGTGGCACGAAGAATATGTTTTTATAGCAAACCAGGAAATCCTGTAGAACAAGGAGAGAAATTTGGTTTTATCCGATTTGGAAGTCGGATTGACCTATACTTACCTCTTGATGCCCAAATCAAAGTAAACATCGATGACATCTCTTACGGTGGCAAAACGGTGATTGCGGAACTTCCATGATTTTAAACTAGTGACATCCGACTAAATTTTACAACTCATAAAAAAGCACGTTTAAACCAAATGAGAAAAGGTTTTTCACCGAACATCAAAACTACCCCTACCCTAAAAGGTGACTACCATACAGTCCCTTTAGGAAATTTAAAGGGTGATTTTTCAAGCGATTGTACTTTTGAAAAATCTTTTCTCGGACGACAGTAATTTTAAACTAACTTAATCTGTCGTGTATCCCGGCAGAATTCTAGATCTTTTATCAGTTTCTTATTCATTCATTCCGTGGACAATCAAAATTAAATGCCGTTTAGTTAAGCTTTTAGGTTTGGTCATTCCGCAGGAATCTTTATGAAAAACAAAGGTTGAGGTAGAGATTCTTGACAGAATGACTTTTTTAAGTGCGATTAGAGCTTAACTAAATGGCATTTAATCAAAATTTATACCCTTTGAATTGACGCTGATACTTTAAAAAGTGATTCTACCAAATCAACTCCCCTTAACCAGATTGTCAAATAGCTGCCCTAACCAATCCAGTAAGCAGTGAATTTGTAGCCAACTTACTCATTGAACGATCAAGGAACATGGAGTCAGATTTTCCTGATTGAGGTGATGGCTTTTTTACTGTTCTGAAATCTTCGTATATTCATTTCTTTGAAAACCTAACATTAACACTATGTCCACAAAAGAATATGCCGGTTTCTGGCTGCGATTCGTCGCGTACATTATTGACTACATTGTGATCCAGGTAGTTCAATCCTTCATTATTATTCCAATTCTCGGTGCTCTTGGTTTTGGCATGTTTACAGCCAGCCAGGATATAAACTGGGACCAAATGTCTGACGCGGAGATCTTTGGGTTGGTTGCAGCAGTTTCTGCCGCATTGGGAGCGGCTATTTTATTGAGCATGGCCATCCTAATCCTTTATTATGCAATCATGGAGTCGAGCAAATATCAAGCTACACTTGGCAAGCTGGCATTGGGCTTGAAAGTGACCGATATGAACGGGAACAAACTTGATTTCTGGAAGGCATTCCTAAGACAAATAGGTAAGATCGTTTCTGGAATGATCCTGATGATTGGCTATATCATGGCAGGGTTTACCGATAAGAAACAAGCCCTTCACGACATGATTGCGGGAGCTTTGGTTGTGAAAAAATAATTTATTGTTTGGAGAGGCTTTCCATAAGTCTCTCCAGATATTTTTGATCTGTGGCATCAAAGCTGCCCACCTGATCACTATCCACATCCAACACGCCTATTATTTCTCCATCCTTCTTTATCGGAACTACAATCTCTGATTTGCTGGCAGAACTACAGGCAATATGTCCCGGAAATAGATCAACGTCCTCTACTATGATGGTTTCCTCTCGCTCCCAGGATTGACCGCACACTCCCTTACCTTTATTGATCCTGGTACAGGCAATTGGCCCCTGAAAAGGCCCCAAAACCAATTGGTCATTTTTTACCAGGTAAAATCCCACCCAGAAAAAGTCCATACCGGACTTCAGAGCTGCTGAAATGTTGGCCAGGTTAGCCACCAAATCTTTCTCTCCCGATATCAAAGATTCAATCTGCGGAATCAGAGATTGATACTTCTCTTCCTTGTCGGCACTGGTAAGAATGTTTAATTCCTCAGCCATGTTTTGATGTATATATACTCAGTTGATCTTCAAAAATACTTTCGTGACAAATCACATTGCCTACTAAATACGGACTTTTAATTCCTTCTCCAAAAGTAGCAGGTGATCTGAAAACCCGAGCTTCATCCCAAAGGTTCGCATCGATAAAACTTTGTATGGTTCGGCTACCGCCTTCAATAATTATCGATTGGATGTTTCTTTCCTGAAGTTCATGAAGAATTGTCTCGGGAGTAATCTTGTTCTGACAAATAAAATGAAGGTTGTCCATGTCTACACAGTTTTGTTGAGTAAAGCATAGGGTTTGAACGTTACCGTCATATAGATGGGAGCTTGCATGCAGTTCCATTTTTGCATCGATAACTACTCTCACGGGATTCTTTCCGGTCCAATCCCGAGTAGTCAATGACGGGTTGTCATATTTAGCAGTATTTTTCCCAACCAAAATGGCATCTTCTTCCGACCGCCACTTGTGTACGAGCTGCCGCGAATATTGATTGCTAATCCATTTACTATCAAAATTTTTTCGTGCCACAAACCCATCCGCGGTTTCAGCCCACTTCAAAATGACATAAGGCCTATCTTTCTTAAAAGAAGTAAAGAAACGCTTATTGACCTGGCTCCCTTCTTCAGAGAGTAAACCTGTATCCACCTCAATCCCCGCTTCACGAATTCGCTGTATTCCCTTCCCGGCAACCAATGGATTCGGATCATCATTGCAAATAACCACTTTTTTAACCTGGTGACTAATCAATAAATCTGCACATGGAGGTGTTTTCCCAAAATGAACACAAGGCTCCAAAGTCACATAAACAGTACTCTCTCGCAGCAATTCCATATTTACCACGTTGGCTACTGCATTTACTTCGGCATGTGGCCCTCCGTAGCGCTCATGATATCCTTCACCAATGATCTTATCCTCATGTACAATCACGCACCCAACCATAGGATTCGGGCTTACACTTCCCAATCCCAACTTCGCTAGTTGTAAAGCACGACGCATGTACAATTCTTCCATCATAATAATTACCGGAGGTCTTATCTTCGCATAGTGAATCTCAATGTGCCCGCAATTTACAAAGAAACCGTTCTTCAACTCACTCCAATTTATGGTGGGCCAGAAGCCAATTCTATAACCAATATTTTATTTGAAGATCTGTTACATATTGATCGGATCAAGCGACTTACCAATACAAACATGCAAATTTCTGAAACTCAGAAAGAAATATTGAATGTTGCTATTTCACGTTTACTAAAAAATGAACCTATCCAACATATCGTTGGATACACACATTTTTTTGGTAGATCCTTTCAAGTAAATCAACATACTTTAGTGCCTCGACCTGAAACCGAAGAGTTGGTGAATCTGATCATTGGGGAGAATAAAACAGGTAAACCAACGATTCTTGACATTGGAACAGGTACGGGATGCATTGCGATTTCTTTGGAATTAGAAATTCACGGTAGCAATGTGACAGGGGTCGATCTATCTGAAGAGGCTCTACAAACGGCCAAGATGAACGCCAAAGCACTTGGAGCGCATGCGAATTTTATACAAATGGACATTCTGAACAATGCCCCACAACTTCGGTTTGACATTATAGTAAGCAATCCACCATATATTCCTATGTCGGACAAAAAGGAGATGCATCCTAATGTCCTTAAGTACGATCCAGGGTCAGCCCTGTTTGTGCCAGATGATGATCCGCTAATCTTTTATCATAGAATAGCTGAACTGGGAAAGATCTCATTGAACAAGGGAGGCAAAGTCTACCTTGAAATTCATGAAAATTTTGGTGAAGAAATCAAAAATCTACTCCGTGAAAATGGATATGAGAATATCCAGGTGTTGAAGGATTTAAATGGCAAGAATCGGATGGTTAGTGCCCGGTTAGGATAACCTTATTTAGGAAGATCAAACTTAACTTTGATTCG
Organism: Marinoscillum sp.; assembly: GCA_040218045.1. GTDB lineage: Bacteria > Bacteroidota > Bacteroidia > Cytophagales > Cyclobacteriaceae > Marinoscillum. The sequence goes on along the minus strand of JAVJQA010000023.1, from coordinate 8,727 downwards.
TACCTGACTTTCCGTGCTCAGGCCGTTTTCTTTAGCAGGAAGCCACTGAGCGCCTGATCTTACTAGCCGGATCGCCTCCTCATCACAGCCAAAACCTAAACTGCGCTTAACATCAATCGCTCCGATTTCTCCATTTGTCAGGATCGTAGCTTTAAGAATCACCTTACCTTCCACTCCGCTCTCCAAAGCTTCTCGAGGGTATCTCAACTCAGTTTCAAGGTATTCCTTATATGCTTTCATCCCGTTGATCGGGTTGGCACTTTGGTAAGAAATATCTTCTGTACTTCCTTCTGTTCCGTATCCAACCACCACCACTTCAGAAAGTGCCTGAACATCCGTTTCAAGTTCGACATCCAGAACCTGACGATCTCCAACTTTCAGGGTTACAGGTTCATATCCTATGAATGAATAAGTCAGCTCAGTATTTTCTCCATCAACTTCAATCTGGTAATTACCCTCCAGGTCAGTTACGGTACCTACAGAGGTTCCTTTTACTACCACCGTCACCCCTGGGATTGGTTCACCGGTTTCATCTGTGAGCAGGCCTGAGACCGTTCGGGCTGTAAAAGATCTTGAAGCTCCTGCTGATCTGGACACTACAGCCGATGATGAAGTCATCATTTTTTTATTAGGCGCCTTACCTTCTACAACAACTTCCTCTAAAGCGATTTCCTCAGCTGGCATGGCATCTTCGAAAACTAAATCCTCTGTATCATTATCATCACTGAAGTCGAAAGCCATTTCCTCAGTGACTAGCGGCTCCACCTTCATTTCTTGCTCAACGGGAGTTTGCGTGACTCTTGCAGCTACTGGTTTATAAGAATCCTCTTGAGACGCTGCCTTAACTTTTTGCTCTTGTTCTGGAGCAGATTCTTTTTCTTCGGTCTTTTCTGGAATCCTTGGTGGAGAGGTCTCACTTTCCGGGGATGGCCCGTAATACTCAGAGTCGGATTCCTGATAGGAAAGTTGTTCGTGAGTTGCTACATCCAGACTTAAATACCAAACAGCTGACAGTGCTACAATCAAAAGTGAAACCGTTGCGGCAATCCTTAACCAAACTCCTGAACCTGACTGCTTCCCGGATATTTTCTCCTTTAAGGACTGGATATCTTTTGGAAGATCATCACTAGACATCCCATCAAATCCCTCCATTGCTTCCTGCACAAACGGATCTCTCAGCATCTCACGCTCTATTTCATGAGCATACTTTCCAGACAGTTTGCCCTGGAGGTAATCGAGCATTTGTTGCTCTGATATGATATGTCGCTTACGCTTTGACATCTTGTCTTTCTAAACAGATTCTAAGATTTCGCTTTCCGTTTTGAATATAACTTTTAACCTTACTTAGCTTGAAAGAAGTTTTCCTGCTCACTTCTTCATAACTCATTTCTTTAAGGTAAAAGAGCCTGACACATGCTTGCTGGTCTTTTTTCAATTGCTCCAAACAATGTTCCAGTGCAGTTACGTTTTCATCAACATCTTCTTCCTCCTCTATAGGATGCATCATGAGTTGATTTTCCATAAATGCCCCATTCATTTTTTCCGTTGGTTTAAGTTTCCTTAGCTCCATGAGGCAGTAATTTTTTGAAACCATGTACAACCAGCTCTTGAAATATTTTACCTCATGCGTTTTTAGTTTGCTGTGTAAAGATTCAAAAATGCTCATGACCGCATCCTGGGCGACATCCCTGTCTTTGAGGTACTTCAAGCAAAGCCCATAAACCAAGTGGACATATCTATTGAATAGTACACCAAGCATTTGGACGTCATTCGTTCCTTCAAACTGTTTTAACAGCTCTTCATCCGATCTTATATCCGTATCTGAAGAAATAAATGACAACTTATACTGCTGATTTACAGGTTATTATGAAATTTTTTAAAAAATTCTCCAACTAATTTATGGAATCAAGGTCGGTATCTCATCTCAACATTACAAATCAAATATGATACCGATATGCAAAAGCTTATTTTTCTACTCACAATTGTAATAGTCTCCACTGCTGAGGCTCCTGCGCTAAAAGTCTTTGGAACTGTGTATGACGAAACAGGTAATGCCCTGACGGGTGTGTCTGTGATTGAGAAAGGCACATCCAATGGCACTAATACTGATCTTGATGGAAAGTATTCACTTGACATCACTGATCATCAAAGCAAACTTGAATTTTCTATGGTTGGCTTTGAAACAGAAACCATCACTGTTGGTAAGAAACAAAGAATTGATGTAGTGATGAAAACTGCTGTTGAGTTACTTGAAGAAATTGTATTTGAAGATGCCGCACCGAGAGTCCTTCGCAATAAACTGAATGCTGTAGGTGCTGTTTCTCGGTCTTCTTCAGGAATGGCATATGCTGCCTACGAACCTGAATACAACCACAACACAGAAGAGTATGACGCAATCGAAGAGAATATTTTTCACACAAGCCTGGACAAACCCCTATCAACTTTCTCGATTGATGTGGATGCGGCCTCCTACAGTAACCTTCGCAGATTTCTGAATATGGGACAAATGCCTCCGAAAGATGCCGTGAGGATTGAAGAAATGATCAACTATTTCACCTACGATTATGAAGGTCCGCAAGACGATAAGCCATTTGCAATACATACTTCCAAAATTAAGGCTCCCTGGAATGAGGGCCATCTTCTCGTGAAGGTTGGTATCCAGGGCAAAAAATTGCAAATGGATGAATTACCAGCCTCTAACATTGTATTTCTTCTGGATGTAAGTGGCAGCATGAACGCACCAAACAAACTCCCCCTGCTAAAATCTTCCATAAAAATGGTGGTCAACGAGCTTCGCCCTCAGGACAAAATATCGATTGTTGTCTATGCGGGTGCTGCCGGACTGGTGTTACCTCCTACAGATGGAAATGATAAAAAGAAAATCCTTGAAGCTATTGAAAACCTCCAGGCAGGTGGATCAACAGCTGGTGGTGCTGGCATCAAACTTGCCTACCAGGTGGCACAGGAGAATCTCGTAAAAGGTGGCAACAATCGAGTGATTCTAGCGACTGATGGCGATTTCAATGTAGGGGCTTCCAGCAATGGAGAAATGCAAAGACTGATTGAAGAGAAAAGAGAACTTGGTGTCTTCCTGACCGTGCTTGGTTTTGGAATGGGAAATTATAAAGACTCAAAGATGGAAACCCTGGCTGACAAAGGGAATGGCAACTACGCTTACATCGACAACATTATGGAAGCTAAGAAAGTACTGGTGACTGAATTTGGAGGTACGCTCTTCACAATTGCCAAAGATGTAAAAATCCAGGTGGAGTTTAACCCGAATGTGGTTCAGGCTTATCGACTGATAGGTTATGAAAACAGAAAACTAAATGATGAAGACTTCAATGATGATAAAAAGGATGCGGGTGAGCTTGGAAGTGGACATACGGTAACCGCACTTTATGAAATCATCCCGGTGGGTATAGAAAGTGAGTTTGTGAAAAACGTCGATAAGCTCAAATATCAGAACATTAAGATGAGTGGTGATACCAGGGAATTACTCACAGTAAAATTCAGATACAAGGAACCAGATGGAGACAAAAGCAAGCTAATCACTGAGACCATAAAAAATGATCAATCCATTGACAAGGATGAAAATCTGGTGTGGGCAGCCGCAGTTGCAGGGTTCGGGATGGTGTTAAGAAACTCAGAATTCAAAGGAAATCTTACGTATAATCAAATTGTAAGCCTGGCCAAAAAAGCCAAAGGCAGTGACGAATATGGGTACCGTGCAGAACTTATAGATTTGGTTGAAATCGCCGGACGAATCCAGTAAATTATAATTCCTCGATTACAAGAAAGGGAGACTGGCTACATGAGATGGTAACCTCTCCCTCTTGTTTTTTTACAAGTTCCAAATCATATGATTCCTGATTATTAAACTCCTCTTCAAATCCTGATGTAGTCCAACTTACCAACTCCCCCATCGACTGTCCAATCAATTTGGAATTGGCAGGGAGCCACTTCTTAAATGTCTTGGCTTTGACAAACAGGATCCTTTGTTTTTCGGTATAAATCACTATATCCAGGCTTGTGAGCCATTGTTCTATAAGTTGAGTAACTTCAAAAACTCCTTCTTCCTGCGTGACTACATTTACTGCTTTATAGTTCTCCTTTTGAAGGATCGTCATTGCGGTCATTAAGAAATCTTGATTATGTACAGCAATCAATTTGACTGGTAATTGCTCTGAAAGCAGGCTTCTATAGTACTCAAAATTTCCTAAACCAATTAGTGCAACATCTAGTTTATGTCCCAAACTCGTAAATTTCTCAATCGCTGGCTCACAACTGATCACAGTTGGTGACCATTCCAAAAGGGAATGAAGATTGGGTTCCAAGAATCCTTCCAGGCGATGCAGAATTAGCGCAGGTTCCTGCTCATCTCGAACAATATGATGTGATGACATTCGGAAATGTTAAAATTCAATGCTAACTTATAAGGCTAATTGATTATTATAACCGTCTAATGAACGACTATTTTACTTGCAAATAATATGAAAAATTTATTCTTATTCTTACTTGTTGCGTTTGTATTCGCAGGATGTGTTACTGAGCGAGATTTTGTGGTAGAGTACGATTACAGTTATCGTGGCAAATTCAAGCAATACAATACGTTCAATTTTCTCAATCTTGGTGACACCGTAAATTTCAATGGACTCAGTGACCGACTGATCCGAAGTGAAATCGAAAGGCGAATGATTTCGCAAGGGTACAAAAAATCTGATAAACCCTCTCTTTACATTGCCTACAAGGTATTTTCCAATAACATGAAGTTCAAAGGATATGAGCAAATGGAGTTGGAAAGCTGGGATCAATTCTTCGCAAAGAAAGCCGAAAACGAAAGGAACCTTGAATACATTCAAGAGGCTAAATACAATACAAAAGATTATGAGCTAAAGGAAGGCACCTTACTTATTGATTTCATTGACAGAAAAAGTCATGGTGTAATTTGGCAAGGCTACGCTAGTGGATTATTTGATGACAAAACTTATTTCAGCAAAGACGTGAAATATGCCGTGAGAAGCATACTGAATCAGTATAGACTCCTCGCGGCAAGTTATCAGTAACCTAAGAATAACCAGAAATGAAAAGAGGCTGTCTCAAAAGGTTAGAGTCATTCTGAACTTGTTTCAGAATCTTTGATTTTAACTGTCAATCACGGTTAAGATCCTGAAATAAATTCTGGATGACTGTTTGTTAAGACCTTTTGAGACAGCCTCTTTTTTTATATTTTGACTGAAAGTGAAAGTAGAAAGTTAGTCCCTGCCTGTGGGTAATAATTATTCTGTTGATAGAGATTGCCCTGATCATAACCATAATAATACCCCCAGGTATAGCCATTTGACTCATACATTTTATTGAAAATATTATTGATCATCAGTGATATTCCGATCTCTTTAACATCTGTCGGGGAAAAATCATAACTTATCAGTGCATCCGATATAAAGTATTCTCTTATTACCCTATTCTCATTGCTCGTATTATCCAAATATTGTTTTCCTACATATTTGCCCATGAGTTGTAAGCTCAATCCAGTAAGAGGAGACAATTCAACCTGACCACCAGCTATCACATCAGGGGAAAAGGCGATATCGGTGTTTTCATGATTGATCGTTACTACATTATAACTTCCAAAGTCTGGGCCATAGTCATAAACAACCTCTGTAAAATCTGCAATCTTATTCTTGCTCAACGTAATGTTTCCACCAAAATTCAGCATGTCGGAAATTTGAACAGCCCCAACCAGCTCAACACCCATTCTATAACTGTCCTTCACGTTTGTTCTAACACCTGAACCGACATCATTCAGGGCTCCAGTTAGCACTAACTGGTTCTCATAGTCCATTAAGTAATAGTTGGCTGAAAATGTTGAAGTTGAGGTAGTACGTCTATAACCAGCTTCTATATTTCTGAGGGTTTCAGGCTGTGGAGTTTCTCCATTCGGAGCGTCTACAAAGTCATTTCTTACGGGCTCACGGTTGCCTATCGCATAAGAGGCATAGAGGTTTGAGTAAGAATCCAGCACATATGTGACTCCAATCTTCGGGTTCACAAAAGCGTAATCATCTCCGCTATCAATCATTCGCAGGTCATTGTCAATCCCTTTTGTCTCATAGCTTACTGTCCTCAATTGGATGTCGCCAAAAAGGTTAAGATTTTGTGTAATCTGATAATTTGCTTTCGCGTAAATATTCAAATCACCTTTTAGACCGTAATTGTTATAGTACTTCTCACGTATTTCTGAGTTACTCGCATGTTCTGCCCAAATAATCTCACCAAAGTGATCCCCATCATAAATATTCAACCCTCCACCCATTGTGGTATTCCATTTACCGGCTGAGTAGTTCACTGAGAAAACCCCTCCATAAAAATCATTGTCTAGCCACCGTCTTCTTATCAAGTCGGTTGAAGTAATTGTTGTGTCTCCTAGAACCAAATCTCCCAAACCATAATCAGCAAAATCATCATCATTCCTATATTGCTCATAGTAACCTTCTCCGTGTGTGTAATGCAAAGAAGCTGTTGCATTCAAACTGGAGCTAAACGTGTGGCTCAAATGGAGTTGGTAATGATCCTGACCATAGTTATCTACTTCATTTTCATATAGATAGTAATTGAACGTCCTGTCAGAACCTCTCAGATTATCGAGTTGTTCATCTGTTTCATACTCTAAACCAAAATCTATAACACGTTGCAGGTCTTCTTCACCACCAAACAACTTTGCTCCAGGGGTTCCATACCAAGACTGATAAGTCACCTCTTTTCCTGCAAACATCAGCGCTTTGATTGTTGTCTTATCTCCATAATATCCTCCGGAAAGGAAATAAGACCTCAAATCGGACTTGGCACGATCAATGTATCCGTCAGAAGAAATCTTCGATAACCTACCTTGAAATGCCCACCGATCATCAATCAATCCTGTATTCACCTCCACGGTATGTCTCCAAGTGTTGAAAGATCCAAAGCTGTTTTTGATCAATCCGTAAGCTTCTTGAGAAGGCATGTCTGTCTGGAGATTGACGGAAGCACCAAAAGCTGCCGCTCCATTTGTAGAGGTACCGACCCCACGTTGTATCTGGATATTATCAACAGAAGACGCGAAATCTGGCATGTTCACCCAGAAAGTGCCATGAGATTCTGCATCATTCAGAGGGATACCATTCACAGTAACATTGATCCTGGTGGCGTCACTACCTCTGATGCGCATACCCGTATATCCTACACCATTTCCCGCATCAGAGGTCACAACCATAGAGGGTGTATACCTAAGCACAAACGGAATGTCCTGCCCAAGATTCCTTTCTTCTATTTCCTTGCTTGAAATGTTGGTAAAGGTAGTGGGGGTCTTCTCATTGGCACGGGTAGCATACACAATCACTTCCTCACCAGTTATTATACTTTCCTCCAATTCAACATTGAGGGTCATGTCGCCATCAATAGGTAGAGATTCAATAAATGATTTAAATCCAACATAAGTGATATTTAATTCATACCACCCATCCTCGATTTCCTTGAGTGAGTAATACCCATCTAAATCAGTAGCAACGGCTTTATTTGTTCCGTCTAACCAAACACTGGCGCCCACCAATGGCTCGCCAGACTCTGAAGTAATTCTGCCTTGCAGAGTTGATTGTGCATAAGCACTGACAACAGCCAATAGAGCCGTCATCGTCATCCAAAATGATTTCATTTTACTTTTTACAATTAATTTAACCATACGGAAAGCGGGGACTTCCCACCTTGGTTATCATACACGGTCCGCGTGCGGTCCCTACGCCGGCATTACCCGGATCAGGTTATTTGGGTATGATCTCAGCCCGTTAGAGTATTGCTACTCGTGTAAGGCACCCCTTGCATATCGCAAACTTATACTAAAACTACTTGCTGAAAAAATCGTCAACCAGGTCTTTGGCACACTTTACACGCATGTCTTCTATTCCAGACACAATCCCATAAGGTAAATTGTGACCCTTAAGGTAACTTTCATAAAGGTCGAAAAAGTGTTTTCTCAACTTTGGATGCTCACGCTGAGGATCCGGTCTCCAAAGCAAGTCTATGTTACCGAGCAGATAAAAGTCATAGGTCCTTTTATTGAGCTCTTCAAGAATCCATGGATCACAGGATCCGTACTTGTGTTCACTCCAGATTTTTATTACAATGAGGTTAGTATCGCAAAATAGATATTCGCTCGCTTCTTCAGCCTTATCGTCCTCCCAGATAACCTGTCCTTTGGCGATTTCCAGCAAATCTGATTGTTCATATGACCTGCCAAGACGGTCCAGGTAAAACCTTGCATATTCCGGAACCCATTCCGTTTGATAAATCCTGGCCAGATGCTGGCATATCTCGCTTTTGCCTGTAGACTCAGGCCCGATCACTGCTATCCTTTTAGTCATAAACACGGCAAACTTAGCCCTACTTTTTCAAGTTATAACCGCAAATTCTGGAACAAGTTCAGTATGACCCAAAGGGCGACAGACCTGATAAAACTAAGTAACGTCATGCTGAATTCATTTCAGTATCCAAACTTGACAAACTAGGATTAATCCTACTCTGTCAAGTTACTGAATTGCGTTTATAATTCTGTTGGATCTGGCAATGGTACCTTGCAAGTTGTTGCATGCATAGTTCCATTGTACTATCAAGAGACTCCCAACGGCTGATGATAGTTGCGGCGACCAGCTTTCGGATGACCGAAGCTGTCAGTGGTAAGCATTCATGATGGTG
>JAVJQA010000005.1:0-149124 GCA_040218045.1 Marinoscillum sp. | reverse complement strand
TGAAACTAATCTCTAGAATTATAAAGGCTATTAACAGCTTTTATCGGCACTTCTCCATCAAACTTGACCAATCAACTTTACTGATGAGAATTTGAAAATTGCTTTAAATGAAAGAGGCTATCCTTTTTGGACAGCCTCTTTAAACATTACAGCGGAAAAATTCTTGATCTATTGACGCCTGTTGACAGTCCTTTTGGCATGGGGTATTTCTGGAAGTCCCAAGGCCTCTTCCACCTTCTTATAATCTGAGAAGTCCACTCGCCCTGAATTCCAAAAACCTCCGGGAACAACTACTACCCTCACCACCCAATTATCAGTATCCGCGGCCCCAAGCATATCCAGGGGAAATTCAGCATCCATGAAGAGCAGAACATTATACTTTGAAAAATCATAGTTATACTGCAAGACTCCATCGTCAGTAAGTATATTTTGAGACAACTGCCTCCATACTTCTACCTCTTCATTAGTATCGGTTGTGTAAGTATCCCAGAGAAAATACACAAGGGCAACATCAGAATTCAAACCCTCAAAATTATCGGGGTAAGAAAGCAAAACTTCGTACTCAGGAGCAGTAAAATCAATATTTTCCCACTCGAATACATAGCCACTTTCACCATCTGCTCCCTGAGGACCTATTGGCCCTTGTGGCCCCACAGGTCCGGGAGGTCCAATATAAGTATCTGTACATGAGGATAATAGAGCAGCGGAAAGAATTATTGCGGAAGTAAATAAGGTTCTCATATCTAAGATTATTTTGTGTCTTCGATAGGTTAACCAAACATTGTTCCAATTTTCATTATTCAGAAATAATATTTTAGTACATTTGATACAATTTTTAACATTTATTTATTGATAATGAGCACTGGAAAAGTAAAATTCTTTAATGATTCTAAAGGTTATGGATTCATTAAGGAAGATGGATCAGAAAAAGAATACTTCGTTCACGTATCTGGTCTTATTGATGAAGTCAGACAAGATGACGAAGTTACCTTCGAATTGAAAGAAGGTAAAAGAGGATTAAATGCAGTTGATGTTAAGCTTGCTTAACTATTAATATAAAAGTCTTTTAATCATTTTGCCCCTGACCAGTTAGTCAGGGGTTTTTTTGTGCTTTTTTATTCTGGGCGTACAATTTTCACACCATGTGTCATCTTAATAGCCGGATCAAGTGAAGCTGCAACAGAGCAATACTTCTCTACCGCAAGGTCCACAAGTTTCTGAGCCTCTTCTTCCCCCAGATCAGGTGAAACGAAAGTGTATAGAATGTGCATGTCAGTAAACTTCTTTGGGATATCATCTCTCCTGATGCCTTCAATCTCTCCTGAAAACTCAACAAGTGTCTTCCTACGCTTCTTTACCATAGATACAAGGTCCACAGCTGCACAGGAGATCACCCCCGAAAGTAGCAGTTGCATAGGTGACATATGTTTCTTTTCTTCAGCAGGCAACATGTCTATATCCACCCTTATACCCTGTTCTGTAATGGCATAATATTCCTCATCCGCGATATGTCCTAATTTGATCTTCATTACAATAAAATTTTATAAAAATGATTTTTTTAGAAATTTCTCACCTATAAATCGCCAATTAAGTAAATATTTCAGGTTTGCTGAGACATTTCCTACAAACTTCTTGGCTTATAAGGCAAGTAAGCTACTTTTGCTCGTTCAAGTACAAAAATACCTGGGTTATGATTATTCCAAAGGAGCCAAAGTTAAATAAAGAGCAGTTTGAGGAAATAGTTTCCATTGTAGAAGAATATGGCTGCCGTATTCAACCGATAGAAGGTCATCACAGAACTATCTATGCGGTTTTGGGTGAAGAGCGAGAAACCATTATGGTCAACAGGATCATGGGTCTCGATTACATAGACCGATTTGACGCGGTTGATTCTCCATTTAAACTAATGGATATACATTCTGAGTTGGCCCATCACAAAATCACAATTGGGAATACGATTGTGGGTGAATCGCCATTTATCATCGCAGGTCACTGCACCATCGATCCTAAAAATCCGAACATGTTTATCGAATCTGCTCACGCCGTGAAAGAAGCTGGAGCGAAAGCGATACGAGGTGGTGTTTGGAAACCACGCACCATGCCTTATTCATTCCAGGGTGATGATAGCTCAATGAAGATTTTGATGGAAGCCAAAGCACAAACCGGACTTCCTGTAGATACAGAAGTAATGGACGAGCATCAGCTTGCCATTGCCGTAGAAGCTGGTGTGGATGTACTTCAAATTGGCGCAAGAAATGCCTTGAATTATTCACTGCTTAAGAGTGTGGGGCAAGCCACCGCAGACAAACAAATAGCGGTATTACTCAAACGTTCCATGGGCATGGGCCCAATCAATGAATTTATAGCTGCGGGTGAGTACATTGCTGCTGGTGGCAATCCAGATGTGATGCTTTGCCCAAGAGGCACTTCTCCTACTATGGATGGTTATAGAAATTATCCCGATGAGTGCATCACACCATTGCTTAAGGAAAAGACCTGGGCTCCTGTGATCGTAGATCCATCTCACTCAGTAGGCAGAGCGAAGTATGTGCCTTCTGCCGCTATGGCCGCAATGGCATATGGTGCTGATGGTGTAATCATTGAAACACACTGTGATCCTAAAAAAGGCATTGGTGATGACCCTAAACAATCCATCACCCCGGATGTGTTGAAAAAGCTAATAGGCGACATCAACCAAATCTGGGAAATCCGAAAACACTACAAAAAAGATGTACCAATGACGGTTTAGTCCGACAATACACTTATAGAAATCCTAATAAAAGCAAACCCTCATCGATCCACTCGATGAGGGTTTTTTATATGTACAAGGTTGATGGTTGATCAATGGCTTACATCCTGATGTCTTGTTAGGTCAATGCCATAAATCGGCGATGTACATTGGAATAAATATAGCGCTATGGTTACGGTTTAAAAAATCTCAAATAGTTTCCTCTATGGATGGACTTACAACTCCTATTAGTAGACAAAATCATTCGATTAATCATTCATACTTCAAGGTATCTGCGGGATTTCGTGAAGCTGCTCTAAGTGTCACAAATCCGGAACTCACCATAATGACTACAAAAAGTAAAACTGCAGAAAGAATAAAGGAAAGCGGGCTGATGTCAATCTGGTAAGCGAAATCCTGTAGCCACCACGCTGTTAAGAAATAGGCGCCCGGTAGTCCGATAAGCAAAGCTGTAATCAACAAATAGATAAACCCCATGGAAAGTTGTTTGATCAATTCCGGTAAATCTCCACCAAGCACCTTCCGAATGGCAATTTCTTTTGCTCTTTTCTGAGCATTATAGGTAGCAATACTGAAGATTCCTGAAATGGTCAGAATGATTGTAACGACACAAAATATCCATACAATCTCCTGAAGCTTAGTCTCCGCGGAATAAAGCTGGGCAAAACGGTCATTCAGAAACTCAACTTCTATAGTCGGTAAGTCGGGATAAATCTCCTGGCTTACTGCTTCCAGAGCGGTTAACATCTCTGAAGTACTTTTCGCTTCAAATTTCACAGACCCATAACCCCAATTTTCGATATATCGCTTCATCAGCAGTGGCTCAACTTCTTCATGCAAGGATTTAAAATTAAAGTCTCTTATAACAGCAACCACACGACCTGTATCTCCACTTTGAATCAATTGCTTGCCTACGGGATTCTGACCATCGGGGAACATCTCCTGAACCAATAGCTGATTCAGCATATATTCTGTTCTGCCTTCCGGAACCTGATCACTAAAATTCTTTCCGTCGAGTATTTCAATATCATATGTTTCTAAGAAATATTGATCCGCTAATAGCAGTCGACTACCGGTATTTTCATCATCACCTACCACTCGAACACCTTCAAACATTACCCGATAACCGGGAACAGACGAAGAACCAGCCACAGATTTAATCCCCGGAACGTCCAGCAATCGGTTTCTGAAAGTGACATACTTCTCATTAATTTGGCGATTGAGTTTGAACAGAACCACCTGATCCTTCTGGAAACCCAAATCCTGAGTCTGCATAAAATTAAGCTGACGGTAAACTATCAAAGACCCAATGATCAAAATAATGCTCAGACTAAACTGTGTAACAATTAGTGCCTGACGAGTGAACCCTACTTTTTTCAATGAAAGAGAACCAGAACCTGATTTGATGATCTCCGCTGGCCTGAACCTGCTCAGGACCAATGATGGATATAACCCACTTAGTAATTGCAGCACAATCAAAACAGCCAATAGAATCAACAATAAAGATGGATTCTCGATTACGCTAAGGGGTAGTTCCAAGCCTGGAAACTCCTTAAAAAACGGTGACCCTACTGTAAGAATGAGAAGAGATAAGACTCCAGAAAACAGTAAAAGAATCGTATTCTCACCCAGAAACTGCATGATCAATTGACTTCTGGAAGCGCCTACAGTTTTCCTTAAGCCTACTTCTTTGGCTCGATCCAACCCTTTGATCACAGTAAGGTTAATGAAGTTTATACAGGAAATAATCAGCACAAACAGTCCAATACAAAATAGAATATAAACATAGTACACATTGCCATTGTCGGCATATTCCTTCTCGTGATTAGTGTAAAGATGAATCTTATTCACTGGAGTTAGTATGGTGGCAATGGTCTCAGATTCGTCCAGATTGTACTGAGCCACATATTCATCCTTCACCACAGATTTGGTTTGCTCTAATGACGCACCTTCCTCAAATTCAAGATAAGTGTATACAAAGAAATTGCGCCAGCTTCGCAAATAGTCATCCGGCAATGTATATATCGAAACCAGGTAATCAAATGGTAAATGAGACTGCTTTGGTACATCTTTGATTACCCCAGTAATTACCCGTTTTTCACCACGATCTATGAGTAGCTCTATAGTTTGCCCCATTGGGTTTTCGACTCCAAAGTATTTTTTGGCAAATGACTCAGTGATCACCATGGATTCCGGCGCTACTAGTGCAGTTTTCGGATTGCCTCTAATGAATTCATAGGAAAACATTTCAAAGATTGATGAATCCGCCTCAAACCCAGACTTTTCATAAAACAGGTCTTCTCCACGTCTTGCCCAGGTGTTTCGTATAGGGACCATTCTCGTCATTCTCTTGACTTCCGGCATTTGATCCAAAGCAAAGGGACCTACACCCAGAGGAGTGGCAGCCCATGGAGAATCGGGATTGCCTGCTCCCACACGATATAATCGATCCTTCTTGACATGATGACCATCATAGCCAAGTTCATAGCGTGCATATACCAGTGATAACATGAATATGGTAATCCCCAAAACGAGATTGGTAATACGGATAAACCCGGAAATCTTATCCCTTATCAGGTTACGGTAAGTGATTTTGAAAATGTTTTTCATGGAGAGATATTTTGAGTTATTGATCAGTTTTTGAAATGGCTTTAGTCGGAATAGCTTGAAATACCTGAAGACATCTATTGCATACATGAAGCGAGCTTTTCTTAAACCATCACGCTTCACCCTTCGCTCAAACCACTCATACAAATCACCCTGCACCTCCTCCAGGTAATACTCCGAGCAATACCACTCCAGAAAGCGGTCTATCCATTTAGGTGGTAATGGGTCCTTCATTTATTCAGTATTTGTAAGACTAATCATGCAGAAAAATCAAAGCTAAGGTTTGGCATTGCTGACCACATTTGATCTCGTACATCTCTGGCAGCGTTCAAACAAGCGTATCCAGCTGAAGTAATCTTATACAATCTGCGCCTTCTTCCTCCACGCTCCTGCGTAACACCACCCATATAAGATTGTACAAATCCCTTCTTCTCTAATCTTACCAGGACAGTGTGAATAGAGCTTAGGGTTACACTTCTCTCGGTGTGAGAAAGAATTTCGTCCGCTATAGTAACAGTATAGGCATTGTCATTGAGGATGGCTGTTGTCAGCAAAACCAGTTCCTCAAATTCACCTAAGTGTGATCCTTTCATTCTTATTAGTTTAGTATTTGTAAGACTAATATAAAATAAGACGTGTAGAAAAAATAAAGGTTGTTGGTTCTTTTGAATAATCAGCATTCGGCACTCATCAACACGAAATCCATTTTTTTTTAAAGAATCTTGATAAATCCGAAGAAGCTAACAACCACTGGAAGATTGGAAATCTGGTTATTGCCCCGAACACTATGCTTGCATGGATACAAAGAAGCTTCAGAGATGCCTCCCTCAACTTCCCAAATCAATATCCGTTATCCCAATATTCTTCAGTGCCTTTGCCATCGCTTCTGAGAAGGGAGGCGGCCCACAAACGAGTACCGGTCTGGTGAGGTCGTTGATGCGTGTTTTTAAAAACCCTTCGTCAATGTTGCCATAGTAAGTAGGGTCTTCCTTGTCATCTGTGATGACGTTCTGATAGTTGTCCCCCATCATTTCAACCAACTCATCTTCCATAAAAAGATCTTTCCGGCTTTTATTGGAGAAAAACAGGAGGCAATCCTCCAAAGTACCTTTGAGGTGCATAGCTCGCATGATGGCAATGAAGGGGGTGATCCCTGTACCTCCGGCTAAAAACAAGGCCCTTTCTTTGGGCTTAAAAGTATTAAAAGGTTCAGTAAAACTTATCTCATCACCTTCCTTCAATTTACTAATTGCTTCAGTTTTGCCATGATGATCTTCGTAAATCCGAATGACAAATTCCAATTCATTCCGTGTGGGCAGATTGGTCATGGTAAACGGGCCCGGTTCTTCATCTCCAACTTTAATTTCTACTGCATCCCCCACATTATATTCAAATCCGGCTGGTTTAGATACTTTGAGATTTACTACATTATATGCCAACCATTCATTCTTGAGTATTTTTTCTGTGTATTTCATGGAGTCTGATTTTTATACATTTATATCAAATCAGCTAGGCTGAACAATATAACCATTACAACGGGGGAAATTGTTTGCTGACAATTTAGAAACGAGAGATCTCCAAGAACAAAAAAGCCTCTTTCGAGGCGTTTTTTTTGGTTTATTTTGTTTCTACTACCAGGTAGTTCGTATTTTTCCAAAAGGATTTTTAAAAAAAAACATAGATACGCTAATACTTACTGATTTTCAGTCAGATAGCATTATAATTCACGCACCCAAATATTTCTAAATCTCATTTTATCATTATGATCTTGCAGCACAAACGGGAGCTTTTCGGCATGAGCTACATAATAAGGTGCCCCAATGAAGCAGGTTGGCCCCAGTAGTTCTACGTTGTTTTGGACTAACACGCCATTATGAAATACAGTGACTCTCGCCGGACTTACAACGGTCCCTTTGTCGGAGAACTTTGGCGCCATAAATATGATGTCGTATTCCTGCCATTGCTCCGGGGCTTTTGAGGCATTCGCCAAAGGAATGTGCTGCTTGTACAATGAACCAGCCTGACCATTGCTGTAGGTGGGGTTTTCATAGGAATTGAGTACCTGTACTTCGTACATCCCCATAAAAATCAATCCACTATTTCCTCCAGCCTGACCCTTCTTGTCTGCAGGCATTTTAGGCGCCATCCATTCTATATGTAACTGAATGTCCCCAAATGCCTTTTTTGTAGCAATGGACCCAGTTCCAGGTTTCACTTCCAGCTCACCATTCTTGAGCGTCCACTCAGCGGGAGCACCCTTGTAATTTGGATCAGCAAGCTTAGCAAGTGCTTCAAAACCTTCCATATTGACCGGGGACCCGTATTGAGCTTTTTGCCACTGATCCAAATCATCCCCATCAAACAACACTATGGCATCTGAAGGAGCCTTTGTGCCATCTCCTGGAGTGACCTTTTTCACCTCTTTATATAATTCTGTTGCTTCCCACGGACTGGTCTTTCCTAATTCATCCCAGTCTATTTCGGGGAGCTGGGCCCAGATAGTTGTGGAACTTATTGCCAATAAAAAAATCAATATACTTCTCATACTATTTCGGTTATTATGAATCATAAAACTAATTAAACCTACAGCAAAATAGTGATCTTTATTAGATTGTGCCGCCCATGGCAAGAATCATTTTTTATCTTTTCATCAAACCATTGTCACTCCTTCCACTCAGTGTGTTGTTTGGTATATCCGACATCCTGTACCGAGCAATGATGCTTACCGTTCCCTATCGGAAAGGTGTAGTTTTCAGCAATCTTAAGAAGGCCTTTCCTCACAAATCGTCTAAAGAAAGAAATTTTATTGCAAAACTGTTCTACAGGCATTTCTGTGATTTACTGGTTGAATCCATCAAATTATTCAACATCAGTGAGAAAGAAGCTATTCGTAGATTTAAGGTAACTAACCCGGAGATTTTTGATCAGCTGGCACGAATCAACAAGAGCGCAATTCTGGTAGGTGGTCATTATCAAAACTGGGAACTGTTTGCCGTGGCCACTGATCCACAGATTGGACATAAACTACTCGGCATCTACACACCTATCACCAATACCTTTATGGAAAAGAAGTTTGCTACTTCCCGCTCAAAGTTTGGGCTGGTTCTCGTTCCAAAAAAACAAACCAAAGCGTATTTTGAAGCATACAAAAATGCCATGACTGTTACAACCTTTGCGGTTGATCAGTGCCCGAGAAAACATCAGAAGGTATTCTGGACAGAGTTTCTAGGTCTAGAAACTGCCGTGCACTATGGTGCAGAAAGGTATGCAAAGGCTTATGACTATGCAGTGGTTTATGGCAGTGCGATCAAGGTGAACAGAGGTCATTACGAGCTCACTTTTGAAGTGTTGGAAAGTAATCCCGAATCAACACCTGAAGGGCAAATCACAGAACTGCATACAAAAAAATTGGAGCAGCAAATACTGGCTGCTCCAGAATATTGGTTGTGGACACATAAAAGATGGAAACTCACCCGATCAGACTAATCTTCCTCTCTGAGCGAATTGATCCAAGCGGCAATTTTCATCGCTTCATCTTTAGATACCTGGGGCATAGGTGCCATTGGAGTGGCATAATTTGGCCAGTTTTCAGGTTCAGGTGAATAAATCAACTCCACCATTCGCTCGTTAGAGTAACGCCTTTTGGCTATTTCCTTAAACGGCGGCCCCACGATCTTGATATTTTTCTTATGACAGGCGTTGCATGTGTTTTTCTGTAGCAGCGGCTTGATTTCATCATCAGACAACACAGCAACCCGACTACTTAACTGAGGCTTAGGTTTTACAGGAGCCGTTTTCTTAACAGCAGACGTTTTTGGTGCTTTGCTTAGTTCTGATTCCAAAAGTTTTTCTCCTTTAGGAATACTGTTAAGTGTGTAGTAAGCTCTTGGGTGCAACACCGGTAAGCCACCCATGGATTTAATTCCAGGTGTATTGATCTCATGCACATAATATTGGCGCAAGTTCTCTACTACCACTCTCACCTTCAGGCCATCTTCAGATACCTTGACTCCTTTGATTTTCAGTGGTTCATTGTTGATCACCGGGCTGCCATACACTGAGTGGTATTTGTAAGTAAAGCTTTGCCCCGTGTAGTTGTTAGGGTTTTTGGCAGACTCCAAATCTACTGGTTTTGTAAACTCTATTTCGAACCCGTCAGGTTTGGCCTTCACTGTTTTCATTTCAAATGGCACCTTACCCGTCCAGACCAGTCGCTCAAAACCTGAATTGGCTGGCCCAGCCGAGCCCCAACCCCTGTTGGTTTCACCCACGAACAAAGACCCATCTTTACCAAATGACATCCTTAAAACACCAGATTGAAAATTCTCTTTGAAATCGAACGCCACTCCCTGAAACTTTCCATCTACTTTCTCTAGATCAACACGCATGATTTTACTTTGTCCCTGATCCCCTACAAATACTTGTCCCGAAAATGGACCGAAACCCCCACTTGTTTCATCTTTTAGAATTTCCGAATTTGAAATACCAAGAATAGCATGAGGCAACCAAACAGCTGGAAGAGTGATCTCTGAAAAAGTCTCTTGCGCTTTTTCCATCGTCAAGGGGTTTTCCTCGTTTTGGATATTAACCGGCTTAACTGCGCGCCCGTTTTCACGAATTCTCCGCTCATCAAAGGTGCTATAAAAAGTTTCCTGATTCACCTCAATTGGTGTGTTGGGTTCATCAGACCATTTGAGACCTGCGGGATGTCCGGTAAATGCTCCTTGCTCCACATGCCAAATACCACCAGATCCTATCCAGTCGCCCTGATTGTCAGCATAGAAAAATTCGCCATCTATCATGCCAATCCCACATGGTGAGCGCATTCCAGTAGCCCAGGGAGTCATCTCTCCGTCCTGGCTAATCTTCAAAGTCCAGCCTCTCCAGGGCACTCTACTTTCGCCACGCCACCATTCTTCTTCGCCAAAAGCAACATTGGTGGTCACAAACATGCTTCCATCTTGTGCAATCTTAGGGCCGTAGGAGTACTCGTGGTAGTGTCCTGAAAGAGGCCAGGCGTAAACCGTTTCATAGACATCAGCCCGGCCATCGCCATTCGTATCCTGAAGCTTGGTGAGTTCTCCGCGCTGAGCAGAGTAAAGTGCGTTTTGATAATACGCCAGCCCAAGAGACTCATGCAGACCGGAAGCAAATAAGGTAAATTTGGGAACAGCGCCATTGGCCATGTACGGATTTTCAATCACCCAAACATCTCCTCTACGAGTAGAGAGGGCAATTCGACCATCAGGGAGGGTAGACATGCCTCCTACCTCCAGCAAAATATCTTCCGGGACAGGTATCGTCACGATTTGATAATAATCTTCCTCTATAGGCTGAGCAAATCCAACTACTAAGCCGAGTACTAAACAGAATGAAATTAAATATTTTAATGAATTCATAATCAGTTTGTAGTTACCAGGTAATTGAATATTTGATGGGTGTGGTGCTTCCAGAAATCACAAGGGCTTTTTTATTCCCTGTATTTTTGATCTCGGGAGTTTGACCGGAAAGTAATTCCACATAGTAGGCCTTGTCTCCTATAAGGTACATCCCATTGTCCATTCGCTGAATGCGTGAAGACTCAATAAGCTTATAGGTTGGAATGGCGGTATCTGATGAGACCTCTCTAATCAATTTCAAATCATTCGCATCCGGATAAACCTTGTCTCGTATTTCAATTCCATCTCTTGTATAGACAAAGGTTGGTCGACCATTTTCATCTAGCTTGTATCCATTGGAAATGATCTTACCTTCTACTGGAGCACCGTTATATAAATACTGGATCATCCCCAGAGGTTTGAATGAACCATCTCCACGATCGTGCCACATAGGTGTTGCGTTTACAAAATCTCCTTTCCACACGCAGGCCAGGTTTCCTGATCCCAAATCATATACATAATTAAGCCCTGAAGATTCTCCTACACCTATTGTGTGTGTTAAACGCTGGCCCCGGTCACCTCCATAATCCAGAAATGCCCTTAACAACCTTGGTTGATCACCGTCTGCTTTGATAAGAATGGGTGAAACCGCTGAGGTATTGGGAGGAAACGAGCTGAAGGCGTTCAATTCTTTCGGCAGTCCATTGGTAGAAGAAATTGTTAAACCCAAATTAGCATCAATCCAGGAGGTAGTTTTATAATATATAATCTCTATATCGTGTTCCCCTTTGGTAAGGTCTTTTACACCACTAATTGAGCGCCATCCTTCTGCTATTTCTTCATCATCAATCTTTAACCTGGCACTTCCTCCAAAATTGAGGTTAAATGTATATTTGGCATCTTCATCCACCTGCAATTTTCCAGTATAGACCAAGCCAAAACCATTGTCTCTTTTCACTACCTCGTAGGTCAGTTGATCTGAAGTGCCTTCCAAATCAGGGCCAGCTGCATTGATGACCTGATCAGCAGTCTGAAAATCCTGGTAGTACACTTCGTAAGCCAGGTCCTGCAACTCCGCATTGAGATCGTGCATCATTTTGTATTTGAAATTCCTGATAGCAACTGCTCCATGATCTCCCTGGATCATAATTGGCCCTTCTTCTACTTCATTGTTTTCCACGGGGCCACCAGTCGGTAGCGGAATTTCAATATTGTCGTGGATCAAAACACCATTTAGGTATGCCTTAACAATTCTTGCATTGGCTATTTTCTTTCCTGAATCATCAAACTTTGGCGCTCTGAAACTAATTTCCAGCCTTTGCCAAAGACCGGGAGCCTTTGCTGGGTTGGCGAGAGGAGCCTTACCCATGTAGCTCTTATCTGGTGCTGATTCCCAGTTTCGGTAAATACCACCAATGTCTGAGAATTTTGGAGTTTTCACTCCCCAGCTATCATAAAGCTGAACCTCATAGCGACCTTGCAGATAAAGCCCCGAATTGGAACCCTTTGGTAGCATTACTTCAAGTTCCAATTCAATATCTCCATGAGTCCAGGTAGAAACCAGGTTACTCTTTTGATTCTCATTTGGAAAATTGAGGAGCACACCTGTCCCTTCTGTAAATGAAACAGCCTGTGGAGGTGCTTCATTTTTTTTACGTTTCTTCTTCTCCGTGGGCTCGGGGTGATCATGAACATCAATCGTGGGATCCATCATCACCTCTCCCACAACCTGCCAATTCCCCGCCTGATTATTGAAACCAGACATATCCTTTAGAGGGAGTTGGGTCATGTCCTGCGAAATTCCTGAAAAGGACCCTATCATGGTGAGATAGAGCCCGAGTACTTTTTTCATAGCGTTTGAGTATTGT
Source organism: Marinoscillum sp. (assembly GCA_040218045.1). Classification (GTDB taxonomy): domain Bacteria; phylum Bacteroidota; class Bacteroidia; order Cytophagales; family Cyclobacteriaceae; genus Marinoscillum. Next base: position 136,522 of record JAVJQA010000005.1, on the reverse strand, counting down.
TGTTTATTAATAAGATTAAAAAATGAACTGAAAGCTACTGAAAAAATAAAGTGCCTTCAACCCGGATTATTCATTATTAAATGAATAATTGACGAAAAATGCTCCAAAAAGCATTTTTGTCACGGTTTAACCCAGATATTTGAAAATCACCAACTCGGTTATTCATCAATCACAATAACTCGTGATTTTCAATCGTCTGATTGTGCAATAGATTCCTATTGCATAATTTGGTTCAACCATAGTACCTCATCTGTTGATAAAACCCTTAACGGTGGCGCATAAAAAAAGCATCCCGAAATTTTCGGGATGCTCGATCAAAACTCACTACTCTGTAAACAATTTACTGTATTAGTTGGTCCGGCCTCTGCTTGTACTTGCAGATCTTCCCGAAACTCCTGTAGAAGAAGAACTGGTAGAACTCGTAGCCCTGGTTGATCCAGACGAGCTGCCTGACCGGCTATTATAGCTTGGAGAATCACGTCTTTCGGCTATTCTGGAGGAAGACTTGCTGTCTCTGCTATTCAGACGTGAATTATCATTTCTATCCCTTGAATTATTGCCGTAACCGTAATTGGAGTTCTTTTTGCCCTTTTTATAGCCTTGCTTGTAATGACCATATGCATATCCACTGCCATAATAATTGACCGGTCTCGAATACACTACATGGTTATGTCCGTGGTGATGATGGCTGTTGCAAACACCTGTATGCGTGCTGTAGTAAACATCACGGTATCCACAGAAATCACTACACACGTGGTTATGAAATGGATAGTCATATGTGACAGCACGTCTGTATATTCTACCGTTTGAACCAAGGTTTACAGATACAAATACATCACCTCGCTGAAGAACAACGTCAAAAAAGACCTTTCCTCTCTGAACAATACGACTTGTGTGCACCACATCATAACCCCAATAGTCATGCTCTATGGCATGAACTACCTCGTATGGCATTCCCCAGGAGTGGGTTACTCCAAAGGAAGTAATGAATCGTTGTGCTTCACTTTTAGTTGCTAAAAGCATAACACTGAAGATGGATAGTAAAACTGCATTTCTCATGGCTCTACGTGTTTAGTTACATGTAGTGATTAGCCAATTATAATGCCAAAATGAAAACGGAGATCTATCTCACTGATTTATAAATACTTGCATCCTCATCTATTTAGTCATTCGTACCTCAATGCATTGACAGGATTAGAGTAAGCTGCCTTAAACACATGAATCGAGATGGTAATCATAGCTACCAACAACGCCATTGCCCCACCTAACAAGAATATGAGTGGGTTGATATCAATACGATAGGCAAATTCGTTGAGCCAATCAGACAGGTAAATCCATGTGAAGGGAGTGGCCACTATAAAGGAAATCAAGATCAACAAACCGAAGTTTTTGGAAAGCAAAACCACAAGATCACGAATTGATGCACCCAATACTTTGCGAATGCCAATTTCTTTGATACGCCTCTGAATAGCGATACTAGACAGACCAAAAAGCCCCATACAACCAATCAAGATTGCTAAAACAGCAATGATAGTAATGATAGACCCAAGCTGGCTGTCAGATTTATAAAGGTCGCTAAAGTGGCTATCCAGAAATTCATACTCAAACGGATAATCGGTAACAAACTGATTGTAGACCTCTTCTACATCCCGGATTCCCTGAGCAATGTTGTGCCCACTGAGTTTAACAGACATCTCACCATAGCCCCACTCAGAGTTTACCACCAGGGCAAGTGTATTAACCTTGAAATGCAGCGAATTAAAATTGAAGTTCTCTGTGACCCCTATAATAGTGCCTAAGGAATCATCAGGATACCAATCAAATCCCAGTTGCTTGCCTAATGGATCTTCAAAACCAAGCTCTTTCATCAAAGCCTCATTAATCACAAAAGCCAAGCCATCATCCTTCGCATATTCACGGCTAAAAGCCCGCCCCTCTTTCACCTTGATTCCATAAACATCCAGAAAGTTGAAGTCTACACAAACGAAGGATGGTGTAAGTGAAACAATTCCTGTGTCTTTCCTGACTTTGAATGATGACTGATGAAAATTATTTCCAATTCGCTGTGTAGATGCTGTAACTCCTGTAACCGTAGATCTTTTCTGTAATTCCTCTTTGATCTGCTTATATTTCGCTTTAGCTCCATATTTTAGGTCTACTAACATGATGTGATCTGTTTTGTACCCTATGTCCTTATTTTTCATAAAGAATAGCTGCTGCACGACCACCATGGTACATACGATCAACCCAACGGAAAGGCTGAATTGTATGACCACCAATGAGCTTCTAAAGATCGATTTTCCTTCACTCAGCCTGAGACCTTTCAGTACTGCCACTGGTTTGAAAGATGACAAATAAATGGCTGGGTACAAACCAGTGACCAGCCCTAAGAGCAAAGTCAGCCCAAGTGTGATAAACAGCACATTTGGATTGACTATATCCATCATCGAAAACTGTCTGTCGATTAGGTGATTTAAACCTGGAAGGGCTATGAAATCCAAACCAATAGCGAGAATAAGTGCCAGCAACGCCATCAAAGTAGACTCTAGGATAAACTGTAAAAAAAGCTGATTCCTTAAGGCACCAATGGTTTTTCGGACTCCCACTTCCTTCGCCCTGTTACTTGCACGGGCGGTGGTGACGTTCATGAAGTTAACAGCGGCTATAACCATGATGAAAATTCCTACCAGGATAAAAACATCAATGTAAGCTCCGTTGAATTTGCGGTGATTGTTATAATCATGTTCCACATCATTGGAATGGAGATGTACTGCCTGCAATGGTTGAAGATATATCTGATAGTAATCATTAATATCCTCGTCTTCCATCATGCGGCTCAAATAATCTGGATAGCGGTCAGACATTGCACTGATATCAGCATTGTCGTTGAGCACAAAATAGGTGTTGACATAGTTGCTTCCAAACCTACGATTGAACTCCCCCGGATTTTCGGCATCAAGATATATGTTACAGAGCATGTCGAACCGAAGATGTGAACCATCTTGCACATCCTCAAAAATTCCACCGATGGTCAAGATATCTCCATCCATTTCGATCTGTTCACCAACAACATCCCACTTACCAAAAATCATTTCTGCGGTAGACTTTGATAAATAGGTCTCATTCAATTCCAGTTGACCAGCAGGATCTCCTGCAATTATCTTGAAGTCAAAAACGGAGAAGAAAGCACTATCCACACCAACAACCCTATCGACAGTATGTACTTCACTGCCATTTTCAATCGGTTGCTTTCCCCAACTGTAAAAACGTGTAAATTCCTTGATCTCGGGAAATTCGGCCATCATTGTAGGCCCCATTCCAGGCATGGAAAGTGCTACATTTTGTGTATTGGTACCAGGGAAAGATTGCACCTCGCATAACCTGTAAATATTATCTCTCTTTGAATGAAAGCCATCAAAAGCTTGTTCTTCCTGAACGAACAAGTAGATCACCATACAAGCCGCAATTCCTAATGTGAGGCTTAAAATATTGATCGCTGAAAAACGCTTGTTTTTCATGAGGTTTCGCCATGAGGCGACCAGATAATTTTTAAACATGCTAAATCCGTTAAATTGATTTCTGACTTAAAAACTTCTGATGATGCCAGGTCTAAAAAGCACCAGTACATCCCAGTAAAAAATAATCCTTGCCTTTGAAGGCTGTTTCGCTACCCGTCTATTAAATAGTTCCTGCAAGTCTCCTTCTACATCTTCCAGAAGTTGAGGATCACAAAACCATCTTAAAAAATGAATCGTCAATTTTGGTGGAAACAAGTCTTTTGACATCAGGTTGATTTAATATCAAATGCCACAGACGGAATGGAATCCCACAGTTGCTTTCGTGTATCCATCACTTCTTTCAATACCCTTTGTCCCAGAGGAGTTACAATAAAATATCTTTTACGCTTACCTCCTCTTATTGCTGTAGCCTCTCCAAATTCTGACTTGAGTAAACCTTTCTTTTCCAAGCGTTTTAATGCGGTACGCATTGCGCCTACACTCACCTTGCGGTTAAGCTTTGATTCTATCTCGTCTTTGATGGCAATCCCGTAGGCGTTTTCATATAAAACAGCCACTGTGAGCATCAATACTTCCTCAAACTCTCCTATTGATTGTTTTCCCATTTCTAATTAAAAGTCCTGTTTGTAGCTTTAATATAAAAGTCCTAAACGTAGCTTTTAAAAATTGGTTGGAAATAATTTTTAAAAGCTCACCATACAATACCCGGACTTAGCACTAGATGGAAGACTAACAACAAGCCGAGCAGAACACAAACTGGAACAATTTGGAGAGTTCTGTTTTCGGATGAAACTCTATTTGACTTTGAAACAGTTTGTAAAAAAAGAATCCAGGGAGCAATAATCACAAAATGCATAACCGGATAAACTATCTGATGCCAGGGAAATATCCGAAAAGGAAATATTATTACCGTACCAAGAGCAAGAGGTAATATTATTTCAACAACTGCTCGTTTAAAGTCTCTTTTTGGCCTAAAATCAGAAATGCCCTTTTTGCCAAAAAACACCCAAAGAACCCCGATTAACAGAAGTGTTGACATTAGTGCCAATAGAAAAGCCGTTATAGAACCTACACCGAGATAGGCAAATGCCTGGCCTACATCTGTATCTCTTGCAATTCCGGCCGTTTGAATCTGTGGAAGTCCCATGGTTAGCCCATTAATTCCCAGCCATAAGACCAGTTTCTTTCGCCAGGAGTTCCCTGGATTTGACCTACTATAAAAGAAACAGATCGTTCCAAAAAACAATATAGCTAAAGCTCCACTGCCTTGCATCAGTGCTGCTCTTTCGTCCTGCCCCTCCCATCCATGATTGTTGTGATAGAGATAAGCCGTCAGCCCGATTGCATGTTTTCCTAAAAATAACCAGAGTTCCTGCCAGAAGAATATCAAATTGAAGGAGAGTGCGTATACAATAGCAGTATTGATTGTTTGATACCAATTAACTTTGGGAAAAGTGGCTTTTTCTTTTTTGTCTTTCAATAGACAATAAGTGATATATATCATCGGTACAATCAGGTATCCGATCAACAGAATATGATAGGCTTGTTCCATATTTGATTTTATTGATAAGGTTAGCCTTAATAGCCAGCATTAACCTGAATAAAACCTGAACACTGAAAAAAACATGAAAAATTTTCTGATTGAAGAAGAATTTCTATTAAAAAATCATCAACTGATCAATCGCTTAACAGATGAAAAAATAAAACTCGAGCCGCTTTTGCATCAGATCATTCTCTACTTGATTACAAATAATGATCAGGTGGTTACTCGTGAAGAACTCCAAAATAAGTTCTGGAATAGTGACATCTATGCTGACGAGGCTTTGACAAAGGCTATTTCCAAATTGAGGGCTGTCCTAAATGAGGATTCAGGTAATCCAAAATATATCAGGACTTATAAAAAAGTTGGATATCAATGGATTGGAAAAATAATGACTGAGGAGATCAAGGACAATCAACCTGTTCATCCAGAATCCTCCATTTATAAATTGATCTACGACAGGAAATTCTACTATACCGCCTCAATAATTTTATTGGTTTTGATGATGTTAAGATCGATGATATTTCCACACCATTGAATACTCCCCTCCAGTGAGGGGAACTTTGATGTCTCGTCCTAAAATAAATTTACAGGTTTAATATAGTCCTAATAGTAAATTACATTGACCTCATCCTATTCCCTGAACCATATCCCTTTTGGGAAAAGTATATATTTCACAAAGTGAATAGTCGTTCGAAATACACTGGACTCCCCTCCTCAATGCTCTTAACCTTAACTTAAGAGCATTGGGGAGGGGCCGGGGGTGGGTCCTACATATTCCTCCTATACTGGCCGCCAACTTCAAACATCGCATGGGTGATCTGCCCTAAGGAGCAATACTTTGAGGTTTCCATCAATTGAGCAAATGTATTCCCATTCGTTAGTGCTACCTCCTGAAGTGCCTTGAGCATTTGCGCATTAGTCGCCTCATTCCTATGATGCAGTGCATTTAGATTGGTAATCTGCGCTTCCTTCTCTTCAGTAGTGGCTCGAATCACTTCGTCGGGTGTAATCGTAGGAGAACCAGTAGAGGACAAGAAGGTGTTTACCCCAATGATCGGCAAATCACCATTGTGCTTTCTGGTTTCATAATAAAGGCTCTCCTCCTGGATCTTACCTCGTTGGTACATACTTTCCATAGCACCAAGCACTCCTCCCCGCTCGGTGATTCGGTCAAACTCAACCATCACAGCCTCCTCCACCAAATCCGTCAATTCCTCAGTGATGAATGAGCCCTGCATCGGGTTTTCGTTTTTGGCCAAGCCAAGCTCCTTGTTGATGATCAACTGGATCGCCATAGCACGTCTCACCGAATGCTCAGTAGGCGTGGTGATTGCCTCATCGTAAGCATTGGTATGCAGTGAGTTACAGTTGTCATAAATGGCATAAAGTGCCTGAAGCGTAGTGCGGATATCATTGAAGTCAATCTCTTGGGCATGAAGCGATCTCCCAGAAGTCTGGATATGGTACTTTAATTTTTGAGAACGATCATCTGCTCCATATTTTACCTTCATGGCTTTAGCCCAGATTCTCCTTGCTACCCGGCCAATCACTGCGTACTCTGCATCTACTCCGTTAGAGAAGAAAAATGACAAATTGGGGGCAAACTTGTTGATGTCCATTCCTCTCGAAAGGTAGTATTCCACGAAAGTGAACCCATTTGCCAATGTGAAAGCAAGTTGTGTAATTGGGTTTGCACCAGCCTCAGCAATGTGATAGCCAGAAATGGATACAGAGTAGAAGTTACGAACTGCCTGATCGATAAAATACTGCTGCACATCACCCATCAACCTCAGGGAGAATTCCGTAGAAAATATACAAGTATTTTGTGCCTGGTCTTCTTTAAGGATGTCGGCTTGCACAGTACCTCTTACAGAAGAAAGAGTCCTGGTTTTGATCTCTTGATATACCTCTCTTGGCAGCACATCTTCGCCAGTCACACCCAAAAGCATCAGGCCTAATCCATTATGGTCAGGGGGCAACTCGCCTTTATAGGTTGGCCGCTCGCTACCAAGCTTATCATAGATCTTTTTGATCTTAGCTTCGGTTTCTTTTTCAAGACTATTTTCCTTGATGTAAAGCTCACACTGCTGATCAATGGCCGCATTCATGAAAAATGCAGCGATGGTTGCAGCAGGCCCATTGATTGTCATGGAAACGGAAGTAGTCGGATCACAAAGATTGAATCCGGAGTATAATTTCTTCGCATCATCCAGGCAGCAGATGCTCACTCCTGAGTTGCCAATCTTCCCATAGATATCCGGGCGGTGATCCGGGTCTTCTCCATACAAAGTCACCGAATCAAATGCCGTGGAAAGCCGGGCAGCAGGCAAGCCTAAAGACACATAGTGAAAGCGCTTGTTGGTACGCTCAGGGCCACCTTCTCCAGCAAACATTCGTGTCGGATCCTCTCCTTTTCTTTTGAAAGGGAACACACCAGCGGTGTAAGGAAACTCTCCTGGCACATTCTCCTGCAAGCTCCACTTCAAGATATCTCCCCAGGCTTCATATCTTGGCAGGCTTACTTTTGGCACTTTGGTTTGCGAAAGTGTTTTACTGGTTGTCTCCACTTCAATCTTTTTTCCACGGACTTCATACGTGAAATTGTCTCCCTGATAGTTGGCCTTCTTGGCTTCCCATTCGTCGAGCAGCTTCTTATTGTGCGGATCCAGGTCAAGTGCGAGTTGTTCTCTTGCTTCCTCTATGGCCTTGATCGCTTCCACTTTATCGAGGGTTTTCATGACCTCAAGGGATTTGTCCAAACCATAGAGTTTTTGAGCGACCTCTTTTTGCTTTTCGACGGTTTCATTAAAATCCCGAATACTTTCAGAGATTTCAGAAAGGTATCTTGTCCGCTTTGGCGGAATGATGTAGATCTTCACTGACATCTCTTTGGTAGACGCAAAACTGGATTTTAGTTCTGCGCCGGTTTTCTCTACCAGTTGATTCATGATCACCCGGTAAAGCTCATTCATTCCCGGGTCATTAAACTGGCTGGCGATGGTACCATAAACCGGAAGCTGATCATCTTCGGTTTCCCACAGTCCGTGGTTACGCTTGTATTGTTTTTTCACATCACGAAGGGCGTCCAATGCTCCCCGCTTATCGAATTTATTGAGTGCAATCACATCAGCAAAATCCAACATATCGATCTTTTCCAATTGGGTGGCCGCTCCGTATTCAGGAGTCATTACATAGAGGGAAAGGTCTGAATGATCAGTGATTTCAGTATCTGACTGTCCAATACCAGATGTTTCCAGTATGATCAAGTCAAAACCTGCAGCCTTGGTGATATCCACGGCGTCTTTCACATATTTGGAAAGAGCCAAGTTGGACTGACGCGTAGCCAACGAACGCATGTACACCCGATCAGAAAAGATTGAGTTCATGCGAATCCGATCACCTAACAGTGCACCTCCTGTTTTTCGCTTGGATGGATCTACGGAGATCACAGCAATATTTTTTTCTTCAAAGTCAAGCAGAAATCTTCTGACCAACTCATCGACAAGAGAAGACTTGCCTGCTCCGCCTGTTCCGGTGATTCCCAGGACTGGCGCCACCTTTGTAGAAGAGATGGTCTTTCTGATCTCCTCCAGCATTCCCTTGTTTTCCTCAGGATAGTTTTCAGCCGCTGAAATGATCCTGGCAATAGCATTCACATCTTTTTTTTCCAGCTTTTGCGCCTGACCATTCAGGTTTTGACCAACTGGAAAATCTGCCCCTTTGACCAGGTCATTGATCATGCCCTGAAGGCCCATTTCCCGACCGTCATCCGGCGAGTAAATCCGGGTAATGCCATAGTCATGAAGCTCCTTGATCTCTTCTGGCAAAATAGTTCCACCACCACCTCCGAAGATTTTGATATGCTCGGCTCCTCTTTCTTTTAGCAAGTCATACATGTATTTGAAATACTCTACATGCCCGCCCTGATAAGAAGTGATCGCAATGGCCTGAGCATCTTCCTGGATGGCGCAATCCACTATCTCTTGTACTGCCCGGTTATGTCCAAGGTGGATCACCTCACATCCCGTGGATTGGATAATCCGGCGCATAATATTGATGGCAGCATCATGCCCATCAAAAAGGGACGCGGCTGTAACAATTCGGATGTGGTTCTTTGGTTTATATGGAGCAATGGTCTGAGGCATAAGATGAGTTTTATGTTTGGGGTTTATGTCGTTTTGGGTACCCACAAAAATAAGCAAAACAAACCTGCTGGAGGGTCAATTTGGCAGGATTAAGAAAGTGTGGAAGGATGTTTGGCAATTGGGCTGCTAGGTGTTTGGGAAATTTAGGATTTGTAGATTGGTGGGGAATATGGTTTGGTGATAGGTTTCTGGGTTACAAACTCAAAAGATCAGGAGTCCAAGTTGCAAACTTGGATCAGGGAAAAGTTACTTCTAAGATGGAATACGACCTAAAATCTTGGTCTGATGGCTGTTCTTCAAGGCATCATTCTCGTCTAGTCATTCCGAGGTATGAGGAATCTATCTGACTGTAGTAAAACAGTTAGATTTCTCCTATCGTCGAAATGACAAAAGGGTATCACCTAAACAATACTAGTCTCTTCCCCAACTCGGGCAGCGAGGAGTCCTCGTTGAAACTGTAGGACTATGGTAAATCTGATTCTTAACATCACAACTACCAAGCTCTTTGGTTTAGCAGTTTTTGTTTATAAAACTTCCTTATTGATTCTTTCATTAGTGCCCTAATTGGTAATAGAATGAAATCAGTTTTTATCCCATTAAAATACAGTCCATTCAACTCAAATTTATAAGTGGTTTGGTCCTGTATTGCTGTATAATCAAACTTGAACCCGTCTACTTTATAACTCCTTTTTGTACCACTTGCCAGTACAGGCAAGAAGAAGATCTTCATAATTTCTTTATATCGTTCTCCGTTCAAAGAAATCCTATCAGGTAATTCATTAATATATGTTTCACATTCTTCTTTTCCACCCAGTATGTGGGAGAGAAAAGCCAGAACGTAGGTCAGATTATGCTTATATTCTAGGTCATTTGGAAAATATCTTTCAAAGGTATTTTTTTCGTATTTTAGTAATTTTCTCAAATTAAGTTTCTCTTCCTCAACCAACAGCATAATTATCTTAAATAGAAGTTCTATACATTTACTTTCAAGCTGATGGCTCATGAACAATGGCACATCATCGTCATAAAATTTCACCCTTTCTAGAAAATTCACAATGGCCTTTTCATTGTCATAATCAAATACACTCTCGGAGTAAAATTTATCCAAATACCCATTTGAATCAGCATGTACTCCATATCGATGCTCAAATACGGATTTGATATTCCCATAATCCCCAACTAAAATGACTTTATCGAAACCAAACTTGTTTTTGGGGGCTTCTTGATCTACTTCAAAATCATACTGATCGAAGTGAGCACTAAAGACATTAAGAATCCTAAAAATATGCTCAGGATCAATGCGATCCAGATCATCGATGATTAGGACAACTTGCTTTCCGCCATTTTTGAGACGACCAATACACTCATAAATCAATTGTGTAATAGCATTATTTTCATAAATAGAGCCTAACTTATTTTCAATTTGACTTCTAAACTCATCAACAATTTTGAGCTCATTTAAGGCTTCATCTGTCTGCTTGCTGAAATTCTTGTAAGAATCTATAACAGGAATAAGTAATCTGAGAAATCGAGGGACAACAGTGTGGTCAACTTCATTCTTTTCGAGGAATTCCAGATTATTTAAAAATCCCTCCATAAGACTGGGGATCTTATTACTTATATGCGCAGCCAACTTAATATCATGGTCAACCTGTATTTTCTCAAAAATCTCTGGTTGAGCAATCAGGTTATAAAGAACATCATACTTAATCAGCTCAAAAACATCTTCATTTTGAGCTACCGAATAGTTTACAGGGTAAAGGTGAATAGGAATGTATTCTGGATGTTCCTTAAAGAACTTCTTCAAGAAATAAGTCTTTCCTATCCCAAAAGGGCCGGAAAAGAAAATTCGGTGATTGTCAGGAAGGCTTAAATGGTCTTCGAATTCCTTTTTAGGAGAATCAATTGAAATTTGCGGTGTTTGTTCTTCTGGCATATCCGAAACTAAGAAAAATATTTAAAACAACTGATCTCGACCAAACAGATTTCCATTTTAACCATATATCTTATAATTTTAGTGAAAAAAAGTTTCAATGAACACAGAAAATGAAATCACGATTTCAGCTGACATTAGGGAATTGCGTGGAGCTCTTTCTGCCAATATGAAGGAGCCAAAAGATCGCCTGCACCAAGCAGCTAAGAAGAAATTGCGGAGTTATCATCGCTTGTAAGGTTTACTGGGTACAAACAACCTCAACCTACATCTGCACTCCCACAGAATATCCCGCCCAGAGCTGACCTGCTGTCCCCTTGGCCAGCTCGATCCCGATGACCTCTATTGGTTCTTCGGGCTTCATCAAATAGTTTATCGTCAAACCACCATAGATGTAAACCCCGGTCTTCTTCGTAGGCCTGACCCCAATTTCTGAATGAACAACCGTCAATAAATTCAATTGACCATCAAACTTCTTTTCCTGGTTGAGATGCTGTACCCTGAGCCCATAGCTGATAAAATAGCGCTTATTATTGGGGTCAGCTTTGCTCATGGAAGATTTGTTGTACCTGACTTGTTCAAAGCCATAGCCAGCACTCCATTTATATCCGGCATTGATATTTTCCCAATGGTTATACCCAAAAAGCAAGGCATTCTGGTTCATCACCTGGTATTTTCCGGAAAGCGGCATGGTGGATTCTGTCCAAGTGCAGTTCCGGCAATTCCCTGTGGTCACCTCCATATTGGTCCAAAAGAGCTCAGTGGTATACAATCGAGTATGACTTCCATTGGATCCTATGTTGATCAAACCAACCGGGACTCCATATTTCCCCCGTCCCTGGCTACCATCATGTGGACTTGGACGAAATATATTTATTAATCCAATTTGGGTGCCGTGAAATCTGCCGGTCTTGTTGATCAAACCAAACTGCATTCCATCATTGACTTTGGAGAGATTAACCAAACCAACTTGAAAACCTCTTGATGACGTCATCTGCACAGAGTTCCTTCCTGGTAATTTTCTTGCCCGATTGACTGCAGCAAATTGTACCCCATCCAACTCCCAACCTGTGCTATTAAATAGGGCAGAAAGCTGAAGTCCCCGAGCACTTCGGGAAACAATATTGCTTATTCCTGCAATCTGGAATCCACCCAAACTCATACCCACTATGTTGCTGACTCCTGCAAGCTGTATCACCTGAGCATTTCCGTTGTTCACATTGAAACCTCCGGTGAGCTGAAAACCATGCACATTGTTGCGGACAAAATTCAACATTCCTGAAAATTGGATCCCGTTCAAATCAGAGCGATCTCCATCCTTGATTAGGGCATTGATTTCCCACAAAGTCATATTGACATAACTGTTGCTCCCAACAATGTTAGCTAGTCCGGCCAGTTGAATACCTCCGCTTGATCGTGTATGTGTATTAGAAATCACCCCAAGCTCAAAGTAGTGATTGCCAGCTGAGAGTCCGCTGGTTAGATTGAGCGAAAACTTATTGTAGTACATCGCACTACCCAACCCATTGGTGCTAATGCCCGGGAAAAAAGAAAGCTGAAATAACCGCTCCCGATAAGGTAGTTTTTCGAATTGTGCAAAGCTATGATTGAAAGAAAAAGCAACAATCATTAACCCCAGCCCCATTCTCCAATGAGGTGGTAGGTTTATCATGGTGGTAGATATTGGTTAGTCTGATTCATAACAGCCAATGGATGGAATTATTGTGCAGGGAATAGCTGAGAAACAGATTATACCTGTATCTGCTAATAAATAATCAGAAACAGCTAACAATCTATTAGTTAACATGTTAAATACAGTGAAAAATAAATGTGGAATCCAAAAATATTTCAATTATGAAAAGTGTAACAACATTCTTGATAACCACCGTCCTTTCCTTTACACTCTTTGCCCAAGAGCAAGAGGTAGAAACATACAGTTTAGACAATTTAGATGATCCGAAAGACTATGACAGTTATGCATTTCTTTCTCAGCAAAATAATCCAGATTTACCAGGAGTATTGGTGGAAGAGAGCAGTGTCATTACATCGGAGCATGAAAACCTCCTAACGGTTGAATACACAACCACAGGTTGGGAAAATGCTTTTCCAGAAGAATCAGATATGATCAAAGAATCTATAGGATATGAGCTGGATTTAATGGACATGGATAGAGATCGTCAAGATCCAGATGTGTTGATTCAATATCATATTTTTAATAGTGATTATATAGAGGATGATCAATACATCAATGCAGTGGAAGATTACAAGTATGTATATACAAAAAAAGAAGATTTGTTATCCAAACTTGATGACGGAACTGTAGTGATGAGTGTGGTGGACACTGACGAGAATAAAAGTGTCTGGGAAGGTTTTGCCTATAATGCGTATGATGAAAACGATCCGCTATATGAACGTGAGAAAAACATACGACAGGCGGTTGAGGCATTAATGGAGCAATTTGCCATTGACCACAGTTGATTTAAGGATTACCCATTAATTCAAGAGGGGCTAATTTGGCCCCTTTTTTAATAAGTTGAGGGTGTCATTTATCCAGGAGCTGTAAAGCCAAAATTGAAAACACTGACCACACTAAACATCAATTTGTGAATTTTTTGATGTCTACCCACTTGCGGGCATCAAAATAAAAGCCTACTTTCGAGTAGACATCAATTAAATTACTTTTTGATGTTTACTTAACAACAGACATCAAAACATGAAGGCTCCCCTATTCAAAATCAACCCTGACCGAAACAAACCCTGGAATGACCTTCCAGACCTACCGATCCATCAGGACTTATACAGAACGGTAGACATCATGGAGCAACTGGCCAACACCAAATCAGCTCTGGGAAGACTACATGGACGATCCATTGCCATTCCCAATCAGGGCATACTCATCAGCTCTATCAGTTTGCAAGAGGCAAAAGCTTCCAGTGAGATAGAAAATATTTTTACCACAGACGATGAACTCTATCAGGCATATAGTGAAGAGGGAGAAGACATTCATGTAAAGGGGGCTCCAAAAGAAGTCTTGCGATATCGTGAAGCACTCTGGGCTGGGCATCGGCACTTGATTGAGCATGGTCAATTTAACACAGACTACTTCATCAAACTCTATCATATCATCAAACAAACCAATGATGGCTTGAGACCGCCTAGTGCCCACATTTATATCAAACAAGGTGGTACAGGTCCTAATGCTGGTACGGCTATTTATACTCCCCCCCGGGCGAAAGGAGTAATTGAACAAAAGCTCCAAAACCTGGTGGAGTTTGTCAATGATGATAAAAACCACCCAATCGATCCCCTGATCAAAATGGCCATTGCACATTATCAGTTTGAAGTGATCCACCCATTCAGGGATGGAAATGGTCGTACCGGCAGGATTTTCAATATCAACATACTCACTCAGAAGGGACTACTCGATCTACCTATCCTGTTTTTAAGCCGGTTCATCATCGACAATAAAAGTGAATACTACTCGCTACTGGCTGGAGTAACCCAGCGTGCATTGTGGGAACGCTGGATCCTCTATATGCTCAAAGCTGTAGAAACTACCGCAAACCTCACATTCAACAAGATCAACGATATATTGTCTGCAAAAGAAGGGATCATGCAAGCGATGGAGTCCGAGACAAAAATCCGTAAACCCGAGCAACTTATACAGATGATTTTTACCCAACCCTTGACCAAGGTAAGTCATCTGACCGATGCTAAAATCTATGCCGAAGGCACAGCAAGAAACTATCTCAATCAACTGGTTGATTTATCGATTTTAGAAAAAAGAACTATCTCGGGTCATCATTACTACCTGAACCTGGAACTCTACCGAATCCTTTCAGAATAATGTTCTCAACAATAACTCAATAGTAAAATATATTCGCTTTTACAAATACACAACCCACCCTATAATTCTGAATTATTGAAGTATCTCAGTATTTATTTGTAACACTTGGTTACCAAAACACGTATAACCGTATATACAGATATAAACTTCTTCTTTACGCTACTCAGCTTTTGAGATTTATCCTTACACAAGATAGAAGTCGATTCTTCGGTCCTTTTTACTCACTTTTAAATGCCATAAACTATGCTTACATTTTTCGGAGTTATCGCTTTTATTACCGGGGTTGCCATCTTTGTAATCTCGCGGATTGACATTACCATTCCTGCTCTTGCCTGGATGAAAAAGTTCAAAGCTGCACAGGCTGTTGTCCTGATCTCGATAGGAACCTTACTTATGCTGCTCAATTCGCTGTTTTTCTTTGCTGACAGAGGATTTAATTATCTTCTAGTCTACCCCACAGGACAAATGAGTGCTGTGATGGAACAGGGAATAAAATGGCGGGGATTTGCCAAGATCGACAAATGGCAAAAGTTCATTGATGTGAAGGTGGTCGGTCAGGGGATTGAAATTGATGAATCAGAAGTTGGTGGAGTGATGAAACCAATCCCGCTGAGGTTCATCGATCAGGTTACAGCTGCAGGATATGTGTCCACCCGGTTCGAAATGCCACGTGATGAAGAAAGTTTCATCAGCTTGGCTATTAAGTTCCGTACCATGAGCAATTTGGTCAACAATACCATTGTGCCAACGGTGAAAGAACAGCTAATCAATACCGCCTACATGTTTGCTGCACAGGATTATATATCCGGGGAAGCTCAAAACTTCAGACAAGTGTTTGAAGAGCAACTGAAAGCAGGAGCTTATGCTGTGGAGAAGCTGGAGAAACGTGACACTGTGTTTGCCAGTGTTCAAGATGACAACCGCTCAATCAAAGAGATCAAAACTTCTTATGAAGTGAAGAAGATCCTGGAAAATGGCATCCCAAAACGGATAGACCATGAATTGAGCGAAAATGCCATCATTGTCTCTCAAGTGATCGTAGACAACATCGAGCTGGAGGCTACCTTTAAGCAAAGACTGGAAGCACAGCGTGACGAGTCTGCAAAGAGACAGCTGGAACAACAAAAAGTAGAAACTGCCAAAGACGCACAGCAACGTATCATTGCAGAAGGTGAGCGAGACAAAGCTGCAGAACGTGTGGCACAGGAAAAAGAGCAGGTAAAAGCTTTGATTGCGATAGAGACCAAGCTGAAGCAGGAAGAAACCAATAAGAAGCTTGCAGCAATTGCCTTAGAAACTGAAAGATTGAATGCACAAAAGAAAAAGGTGCAGGCTGATGCCGAAGCATATGAAATCTCCAAGAAAGTAACCGCTGGTATCACACCAGAAGTAAAACTGAAAATGGAACTTGATAGAGATGTGAGAGTAGCTGCTGAAATAGCCAAAATTAAATTCCCTGAAACGATGATCATGGGAGGCGGTGAAAAAGGAGGCACCCCACTTGAAAGCCTCATAGGAGCTGCCATGGCCAAACAACTTCAAAACTCTAAAGGTAGTGGCTTCTAATCAGAAGTCTGCACCCGCCATAGTGCAAGAACCCCGGAGACACCGGGGTTTTACTTTTTTTTTGCTACACCACACTACTTTCTCAACTCCTTTACCTTAGCCATTAACGCCCTCAATTCTAGTATGAAAGGTTTTGTCTTTCATTTTCTGATCGAAAATTTGGCATTTCATGGTTCCTATTGCATTAATAGATCAAATCCTTCATCTTTGAATGCACGAAACCAACTGGCCAAATGAAACTGATTCCCCTCCTGCTAACTGCGATTTTATCCATCGCACTGCTTGATACAGCTACAGCGCAATATGAAGAAGATTACGCTTCTCCTGACCTCTATTTAGATCTTAGCAGCGGCATTGACAACCACACAGGCATACTTGGAATAGGTGCCATGTTTCCATTCAATAAAAAAATGGCATTAAGGGCCGGAGCAGGTATAGGTGCATGGGGCGGAAAATTGAGTGCAGGAATAAAATTCGAAGACCGGGAAACCAATGGCTGGGGATTCGGACTGAGCTACTCACATTGTCCCGGATTAGAAGATATGGATATAACTTTTACCGATGCATCTGGCGGCAGTAGAGTTGTGAACCTTGACCTGTTACAAGTCGGTTCAATCAACTTCACCATAAACCGCAATTGGGTATTTCGAAATAAAAATATATTCTTTTTAGAAACAGGATACGCAGCTCAAACAGGAAGAAAAGATTGCTACCAGGTTAATGATGGATCTACACTTACACCAGAGGAGGATTTACTGATGCAAATCCTCAGGCCTGGTGGACTTATTCTGGCGTTGGGTATACGGATTGGTCTTTAGTTCGGACATATTTCGTTCGGTTACGACCACAATCTTTCTTCTTATAAAACATAACCATTTGATTATAAATACCTTAAAAATCTTGGAATGCTATTTGATATCTGGACAAATATGAAATCGATTATAGCTATTATCCTTTGGTGTATCCTCTTTACGCTTTCGGCACCACTAGCGATCGCCTTATTTTTTATTCTGGCTTTTTTCTGGTTGATACTGCTTCCCTTTCGTATTGTAGGTTTTACCCTCAAAGTGATATTTCAAATGGTCTATTCTGTATTATCTTTCCCTTTCAGATTGGTAAGGGTATAGTGTCGTAATCACACTTCTTTGTTGCCGTTTTCACACAGTATCATTTTTTTAAAGTCGTGATAATTTTGTCTTATACTAATCTCAAAACAATCTCACGATGGATACCATGGAAAAAACAATATTACACACGAATGCCACAGTTAAAGCACCTATTGAAAAAGTATGGGATTGCTGGACCAGTCCCGAGCATATTACGAAATGGAACTTTGCGGATCCAAGCTGGCACTGCCCGGAAGCCTCCAACGACTTAAAACCTGGTGGCAGGTTTTCCTCAACTATGGCTGCAAAAGACGGAAGTATGAGCTTTGAATTCTATGGCATTTATACAGAAGTAATCCCTCAAAAATTTATCGCCTATGAAATGGGAGATGGAAGAAAAGCAAGCATCGGATTTTCACAGATCAAGGAGGAAACAGAAATGCATGTTGCCTTTGAAGCTGAAGACCAAAACAGCCTTGAGCTACAGCAAAATGGATGGCAAGCCATTCATAATAATTTCAAAAACTATGTGGAGACTCTGTGAGTTTATTCCTTAAGTGTTCGATAAACTACTTTTCTAGCATCTGACTTTCTCAATTGCTGCTGAATGTCTGAAATCAGTCCCATTTTTACCGATTCATCGGCTTTCAGCAGTACAATCATTTGATCTTTATACGCTTCAGGAAGCCCCGCCTTTTCCTCTATGATCCATTGAGGAATATCCTCTACTCGGATTATTCGATTACCCACAGTAATGATGTCCTCACTTCCATATCGGTTATCATTTGGCTTACCCACACTCAATTCCCTCACGAGGGTTTTCATCTGTATGGTGGTCATGGCTTTAGCTTTAGGATAGCTGATTTGGACTTTATCTTCTATTGGTTTGATGGTGGCTGTCACCATAAAGAAGAACAAAAGTAAAAACACAATATCTGGCAATGACGCTGTAGATATTTCACTGTTTTTTCGGGTTCTATTTCTGAATGCCATAGTTTCTAAGAGTTAGTTTGATCAGGTTCTGCTATTGAAATATTCATCGGAACACCTTCCTTTCCTTGCTCATAAAGTTGGTATTCGCGAGTGTCATTGAGATCAAGAGACCGATATTCCTCGGTAGTCATTCCAAGACGACTTGCGTAAATTTCAAAGTATGCCTCCTTTATTTCATCCAATGCCTCAATAAAGTGCTTGTAATCAGTTCCCCGGTTTGTCTTGAGGGAAATGGTAGCCCTTTCTGGTGAATCCGAAAGTTCTGGATCAATACCATTGTTTTGAATAAACTCAATCAGGTCAGCCCTCAAACCATCAAGATTTTCGCGAACCTGATCCTCTATCAGGTATTGGTTATTTGAATTGATTTGGATTTTGAAAAGATTCCGATCAGTTATCCTCCTGAATGAAGTTTCATCCTCAGGGGCTTCTGGGAGGTTTAGTGAAACACCTTTTTGCTGAAGTATGGTAGTAGAAACCAGAAAAAATATCAAAAGCAGAAAAGCAATATCCGCCATTGACCCTGTATTGATCTCCTGAACTTTACGATTCTTGATTTTCATGATAATGCTTGTTTTCCCTTACAATCCATCACTTTTCTAAAAGTCACATCCTGGTTTGAAAATTTTATGTGACTTTATTTCGTTTAAGGATTATACAGTTATCAGATGGGTAGCAACCACCTAAATATTGAGCTGAAACAGGAGCAACTTTGGATTGAGCAGTCAAAGAAGAGTTCGTATGCCTTTGAACCACTTTATAACAAATACTATCAGCCAATATTCCGATACATTTACCGCAGAACAGATGATCATGACTTAGCCTCAGACATCTGCTCACAAACATTTTTCAAGGCACTGTCCAATATCAGAAAGTTCGAATGGCAAGGGAAGCCTTTGGCTCCGTGGTTATATAGAATAGCGGCGAACGAACTAAAAAAACATTTCCGTGACCGGAAAGAAATTTTCCTTATTGAAGAAGAGAAATTACTGGCCACCGAGGACCTGGCAGAAGACTGGATGAGAATCAGGCAAACAGACAACCTCAGAATAGTGCTTGGTCAACTCACAGAAACAGAGGTGAGGATAATCGAGTTAAAATACTTTGAAGAACATACATTTACGGAAATGAGTATGATTCTGGAGATCAAAGAAAGTGCTTTGAAGATGCGGCTATATCGGCTTTTACAAAAAATAAAACAAAACCTAGATCAGTATGTCCCGGTATAACTATCGTGTAAAACGTAAGCTCTTTCAAAGAAAGGGAGAAGGACAGAATCAAGATTTTGGTGCTTTCCAGCGACAATACCAATCGCGCAAACGAATGCAGAAAATCAATCGGTTCCTGCTGATTCTCATCGCTTTGATTTTACTCATTGGTGTGGCCGTATTTAGTGCCTATGGCGAGCAGAATGTAAATAATCAATCTGAATCTCATCCGGAAGTCAAATATAATTCTCAGCCAATCCGACTATAAAATTTTCAGCAATTGAGTATTTTAGTCAAAAAGGAGAACAATATGGCAGACAACCAACAGACGAAAACACTCATCCCTACACAGTGGATTGCCGACAATTTTGGAATGTTGGAGTCAGCAAGCGTCACTTTGTGTATAGTTTCCTATTTGCTTCGGGTATTTGACGTGGAAGGTTGGGGACTAGCCGTAGGTATCTCTTTTTCCTTTTATGCTGCTTTTGTCTATTTAGCAGCATTTATTCCGCATACTACCAATAGTCTGGTAGCGTCCGTCGCCACAAGGGTATGCGGTATTTCCGGATCAGTAACACTGATAGGTCTGTTATTTACCTTCCTTCATTTTCCAGGAGCAAAAAGCATGCTCCAGATAGGAAGTGTTACCCTGGGAATAGCTGGTATCATCCTTTTAGTCCTCTTCGCTACATCCAAAGAGAAAGCTCACTTGAGATCAATCATTAGATCTTTACTACTAGCCCTGTTTGGGATTGCCCATTTAATCTATCAGCCGGGACTGGTCTAATAATCATTCATCCTTTAATTTTTTTGACCTGCCAACGGTGAGCACTCCAACCAATAAAATGGACAATGCTGACAGCACAAACACCGGATACTGTATGGATACGCTATTTTCAATAGGGTCATTTCTAGATAGCTGATCCTGACACTATTATTTAATCACAGCCCATAACCAAAAGGACAACCAAACGTGATTGCCCTTGTTTCTTATAAAACATAAAAAGACAACAAGTTGAAGCCTTTTCAATTTCTTCTAAATCAACATTAATTGATAGTGTATAGTATACCAAACTTAAGGCCTACCCAATTAAAATCGGCTCCATCAGAAAATACATGGGTATAGTTGAGACTAGTATCCAAAAACCATTTTTCTGAAAGATCTACGGCTACACCCAATCTTGGTGAAAGTCCTCCGTAGTTTTGTTGTTCGTCATTTAGCGTGGTAGACATAAAAAACACTCCACCACCTAGCTCTCCGTAGAGATCAAGCATGTCTCCAATATCATTGTGAAGACCAAGAGTTGCCAGTAAAGGCACTACACTGCGGTGCTCTCCATCCAGCTCATCAGCATCATACCTGAAGCCTTTATAACCTGACTCAACACCAAAATCCACCTTATCATTAAAGTAATAATCCAATGAAGCATCAAACCCTGATGCCGCTTTAAAAGTATCACTATTGTCTCCAAGAGGAACGGAAGCTGATGCATTGACACCAACATTTACTTTCTGTGCATATGACTCATTAGCCAAAAGTACCAGTGAAAAAACGCTAACAAATATCAATAATCGTTTCATTTCAATCTTTCATTTTGATTCACTTCCCAAAGCCCCAAAATCATTCCAACCGCCTTTAAAGTACACTTGGCTCATAATTAGCCCATTTTACGGTACCAAATCGGGAATTTTTTTCCTAAAGTGGGTAATTTATAAAAGGGCTTGTGGAAAATATTTCACATAATTTTGAACGTTCACACAGATCAGGTGTATAACCCTTTGACTTCCGGGAGTCTTCACTTTTCTTATTAAAAAATGAAATCAATGAAGAATCTATTCAATGTATTGTTATGCAGCCTGGTACTTAGTGCCTTTGCCATTAGTAAGCCTGAATCAATACCCTCTAAACTCAGGGAAGTAAAAGCCAACAACTGGTATTTAGAAAAATATAGGGCCTGGGAGGCCTACCTGATCGAAAACCCCAATGATAAATCAGGATGGGTGGAATGTTTCAAGGCAGCTCAATACAGTGGCCTTCCAGCCTCCAATATGACTGAAATTGTCAATCTAATCAGTGAAAAGTTTGCCGGATCCCCAGAGAGCTACTGGGTAAAAGCGAGGCTTCACGGATGGACAGTTGAGGGGGCAGAGAACTTGAAAAAAGCGGTTGTCAATGTTGATAAAAACCAATGGATTACCGACCGAATTATGCTGGCAGAACTAAAAGGGCTTGGTAGGTCTGAGCTTACACACAGGCTGAACAATCAAAACGTTATTTACCCAAGTTTGCTCAATTACTCTTACAACGTCCTCATGTCTGTTGGAGAAAATGGTTTTCTAATCACAGAAGGAGAAAATACCACTTTGCCCATTTGGGTCTTACAAGATGTAATGCAAATACGAGAGGATGTTAAGGTCCTCAACATGGATCTGCTTCAAAATCAGGAGTATCGAGAAAGAAAGCTATCTGAATCAGGACTGTCCCTTGACAACAATGAAATCAGTTCTTTACCTATTTCCAATCCCGATGCAGACTTCTACTTTGCATTAACGCTCCCAAAAAATAGTGTGGAAGAGCTTGAAGATCAACTGTATGTGGTGGGGCTGACATCATTTCTGAGCCCCAGTGCTTTCAATAATTATGATGTGGTTAAGCAAAATATAGAGGACAAGTTCCTGCTTGATTACCTGACAGTTGATTTCAATGGTGAACCCAAAACGGCCACTGGCCGCTCATTTGAAACCAACTACATTGTGCCATTCTATATCCTCAAGCAATATTATGATCAATCTGGAAATACAGACAAGTCAGCCTATTGGGAGGATCAGATCAGAAACATTGCCAGTCGGTCACAAATAGCCGCCAGGGTAAATATGCTTCTTTCCAAATCAGAAAAGAGCCCAAGAGATTTTAAGAAAGTAGACATTGAGGTGAAAAAACTCGACAAAAGAATCACCAAAGTCAAAGACAACATCTACGCGAGTATTTATGAAGTGACCAACGCTGAATACCTTTTTTTTCTAAACTACCTAAAGGAGAATGGTTATGAGGAGCTATATGAGCAATCAAACTACGACTTATCTGATTATGACGAGATCAACAAGGCTTTTGCCAAAATGTATCATTACTCTCCACACAAAACGAGTAAAGAAGATTTCACCCGATTTCCGACAATGGACGTGACATTTGAGTCTGCGAATCTGTATTGTGAGTGGCTCACTACACAGTACAATGCCCAGGAAGCCCGTGAATTCAAAAAAGTGAAATTCAGACTACCGTCAAGGAATGAGTGGACGATGGCAGCTCTGGGCTATGTGGACTTTCAGTCGTGGGTATTTGAAGACAATATCGTGAAAGCACGACCACAGGGGGATGAAAAGCCCAGGTACTTTGAAAAATTCCGTATTGGAGACTATGACAGTGTGAGCTACCCATGGTACCACTCCGACTGGTATAAAGACAGAAACAAGATTACCAATCAATATGGATGCTACCTGGCTAACATAAAAACCCCGGAAGAAGTATCTTGTAAAGCTGGAATACAAGGCGATGGATTTACTATCACCTCCCCAGTAGGTACTTATTTTTCCAATGACATGGGACTGTTTGATGTAATTGGCAATGTAGCCGAAATGATCAATGAGCCTGGCAAAGCCATGGGAGGCAGTTGGGGCCACATTCCCCAGGAATCCACGATCACAAGTATCAACGAATATGACACCTCGGACAATAAGGTGGGTTTTAGAATCTTCATGGAAGTTATAGAAGAGTAATTGGGTTTGTTTACTTCATATAGCAAGAAATCAGACGAGCAGTTGATGGTCCTCATTCAAGGTGGGGATCATCGAGCTTTTCAGTGCCTCTATGATCGGTTTGCTCCACGTCTCAATGGATTTTTCTGGAAAATGCTCTGGTCAGACAAAGAAATGGCCGAAGACTTTGTCCACGACTTGTTCGCGAAAATCATTGACCGGCCAGACCTCTATAAAGAACCAAACATTGTGAAGCCATGGCTCTTTCAAATAGCTGCCAATATGTGTAAAAACGCTTATCGCAAAAGGAGTTTCGAGACAGAATACCGCCAGTATCTGGAGAAAGAAGGCATTCACATTTCCGGTGTGGAGCGGAAAATTGACGAACAGATTCAGATGGATCTATTGACCAGATCGCTCACAAGAATGGATGAAGACACTCGGACTATTTTCCTGCTCAGATACCAGCAGGATCTGACAATAAGTGAGATCGCATTGAGTTATGACCTGCCTGAAGGCACGATCAAATCAAAGTTGTTTCACATCAGAAAACACCTTTCAGAAGCAATTAAGGATGACATTAAAACCATGAAATATGGAGCATGATATAGACATGATCGACCAGTTGATCAGAACCACACCATATAATAAGCTCTCAAAAGAAGAGCTGGAAATAGTCTCTGCTCATATTGGCTCTGAGCAGGAATACACAGGTCTCAGGACACTTCTTTTGGCTGCTTCCAGCACCAGAACGCTAGAGGTTTCCAGTCGTGTTAGAAGTGACTTGACTGAAAGAATGAAAGCCAAAAACCAACATTGGATGGTATCACTTTGGGCTTACAAAACCCCGGCATATCTCAATCTGGCAGTCGTTCTGGCTCTAGTTGTATTGACATGGCTACTGCTCCCTGCTCGTGAAGTAGTCATCCAAAAGCCAATAGTGGTAGAACTACCCGGTAAAACCGACACGCTGGTTGTCGTTTCACCGGCAGACACAATATACATTGACAAAATCATTGAGATAAAAGTACCTGTTTTTGCTTCATTTGACTCCAAAAAGGATCCACAGCCAAGTACCAAAGGTAGTACGCTTGCCGATCAGAAGGAGCTTAGAGAATTGCTCGCAAGGAGTAGTCCATAGCCTTCTATAAGATCAAATGTTGTTGATGACTGGCCAATTCGTCCTTTCCTCTCACAAATCCTTATGAGATTGAGTATCTTCAGAATACACTACTTAAACTCCCAAACCTGATGAACTCCCTCAAACAACTAACTGCTGCATTATTAGTCATTTTGATCACTTACCTTACCTCCAATTGCCAAAGCATTCAAATCGGCGTTTTCAAAAATAGTCTTGATGTAGGCAATCCTGCTATCAAAGGAAACACGTTATTTAACACTTCCGAGCAGACTTATGAACTCTCTGGAAGCGGATTCAACATGTGGGATGCAAAAGACGAATTCCATTTTGTCTTCAAGAAAATATCCGGGGATTTTATCCTCCGAACCACGGCAAAATTCTTGGGAGAAGGAGTTGACCCCCATAGAAAGATCGGGTGGAGCATTCGACCCACGCTCAATGGCAATGGCCAGCATGTAAGTGCAGAAGTGCATGGTGATGGACTTACTTCTCTTCAGTTTAGAAAAAGTGACGGTGGCATTACTGAACAGTTCATATCTGATGACCAGGCACCTGACATTATCCAGTTGGAGCGGCGAGGAAATGATTACATCATGTCTACCGCAAAACATGGAAAGACCTTTACTTCAGTCACTTTACAAGATTTTAAATTACCCGATGAGCTTTTTGTAGGCCTATTTATTTGTGCGCACAATCCGGAAGTAACCGAGCGGGCCATTTTTAGCAATGTGCGCATTGTAAAGCCAGCACCAAAGGATCTCATTCAGTACAGGGATTATCTGGGCAGCAATCTTGAAGTGATGGACATTCAAACCGGCCACAGAAAAGTTTTATATCAGGATAAAGGAAGCATTCAGGCTCCCAATTGGACTGTAGATGGCAGAAGCCTGATTTATAATAGGGAGGGAAAGCTCTACAGTTTTGATTTGGAGAAAAACCAACCGTCCGTGATTAACACAGGTTTTGCGACAAACAACAACAATGATCACGTACTTACATTTGATGGACAGACCATTGGAATCAGTCATCACAGTAAAGACGACAACAATCAATCGGTGATTTATTACCTGCCCACTACCGGTGGAAATCCTATTAGAGTAACGGAAAATAGTCCGTCTTACTTCCACGGATGGTCACCGGCTGGCGACCAAATGGTATACACAGGAGGAAGGAATGATATTTATAACATCTATGTGATCTCCAAAAATGGAGGAAAGGAAACTCAACTAACAAAAAATAATACACTTGATGACGGACCCGAGTTTAGTCCTGATGGCCAATACATTTATTTCAATTCTAACCGGACAGGCACCATGCAACTCTGGAGAATGAAGGCGAATGGTGAAAATCAGGAGCAACTAACGTTCGATGAATTAAATGATTGGTTTCCGCACTTTTCCCCAGACGGTAAACAAATCGTGTTCATCTCCTTTCCCAAAGAAGTGCCTTCCGCAGAGCATCCATTTTATAAACATGTTTATTTAAGGCTTATGCCAATTGAAGGTGGTGAACCTATCGTAATTGCCTATCTGTATGGCGGTCAGGGCACGATCAATGTTCCGTCATGGTCACCTGATGGCACTAAGATTGCCTTTGTCAGTAATAGTTTAATCGATGGGTTATAATATTTATCGAAAATAACCAGGCAAAAGCGGTATTTTGATTAGTTTAAGCCAACTTTTAAAATTCACGCCATGCCGACCGTAATTATCTCTTCGATCATTTGTGAGGTGCCACAAGAATCTGACAAAGATGAAATTTTCCTGATGTTCAAAAGCAAAAAAATCTGGCCTAAAGCACAGAAATTTCATAAAATAGATGTGGATGAGCGTGCCCCTATCAACCTCAAAGTTCAGGTTAAAGCCAAAGGTGTACTCAAAATTGAACTTTGGGAGTATGATCTTACGAAAAAGAATGATCACCTCGGCACTTTTCACCTCAAAATTGGTAATGAGCCAGGGGAATTTTCGGAGATGCTCGACCCGTATTCAAGCGAGTTTTCTGAAGTTAGTTATTTTCTTAATTGGAAATTGGTCCTTTGATCCTCTCAGGCAAGAAGTAGATTATTTGTTAAATTAACCCTTCTTTGTCAAGTGACCCCTAAGTTGATAAAACGAAGATTAAAACTAAGTAACGTCATGCTGAATTCATTTCAGTATCTAAACTTGAGATAGTAGGACTAATCTAATCTTAAGAACTCAACTGCCTGAACAATGAAAAATCTGCTCAGCATCATCTTGGCGATAGGAGCCTGTCTACAAGTGACCGCCCAAAAAAGAATTGATTATCCTGATTATGGATTGTCTTTTGAAGTCCCTGCTGGCTGGATTGGCCAGGAAAACGGAGACACATTCATCATGGGACATCAAACAATTCCCGGGTTTATTATCCTCACACTTCATGATGCACCAGACATTCAAACGTTAAAGCAAGAAGCGCAAGCCGGGTTACAGGACACCAATGGAACCAACCTTACAGCCATCAGTAGTCCAAAGCTGTACGGATCCGACGGTATCTCCTGTGCATATGAAGGAACCATAGAAAGGGAACAAGCCAAGGCTTTCGGCATTGCACTCATGTCTCCAAATGGTGGAGGAGTTACCATCCTTGTCGCGGCTTCAAGCAGTTTGTTTTCATCTGACTACCAGCAATATGCCTACCACGTTGCACAATCTGTAGAGTTCAGGAAAATAGAAAAGGCTGATGTCTCTGATGAATGGAAGGAGGCCCTGTCAAATGTTCGCCTGACGTATATGGATTCATACTCCAGTAATACCTCGGGCGGAGGTGGGTATAGTTCTGAATCTAAAATCGATCTTTGCGCCGAAGGGTATTTCAACTATCGGG
The DNA here is from genome assembly GCA_040218045.1 of Marinoscillum sp. Classification (GTDB taxonomy): domain Bacteria; phylum Bacteroidota; class Bacteroidia; order Cytophagales; family Cyclobacteriaceae; genus Marinoscillum. The sequence continues at coordinate 108,922 of JAVJQA010000005.1, read as the reverse complement.
ATAGCGATATCAATGCATTTGGCCAATATGCAGGAGCTTACAGCCAAAACAAAGGTGGGGGCACCTGGAGCCTGGAATCAGGTAAATCAACGGAAAACCCAGTGCTTAAATTGTCCTTTTACGACGGCACAGTTTATTCCTACGAACTAAGTTATAAAGACAACAAGCTGTACCTCAATGGTTATCGGTACTTTCGTACTTATGCCAATGACCCGACTGAAGAATTTCGTCCTCAGTGCAATTGATGTTGGCATTGAAGTTGTAGCATTATCCCAAAATCAGACATTATGAAAAAAACAACATTGATACTGGCACTGGTAGCCATAAGCACTCTGGCCTGGTCACAGATTCAGGCAACCCTTACAGTGGAAGGAAGTGCTATGGTCGCGGTAACACCTACCACCACTACTGTTAATCTAACCATTGAGTCATCCAACGCCGAATATGTAGGTGCTTTGAACGACCTGACCAAAAGAATCGACTTGCTCACCAAGGAACTAAAGAAGGCAAAATTTGAGGAGTCCCAAATACTTACTTCAAATTTCAATGTACATAATAGTCGAATTAGGGTTAATGACATCTGGAAAGACAGTGGATTTGTAGCCACTCAGACTGTTGTGGTAACTTTTCCTCATAAAAAAGAGCGTCTTATTGAAGTGCTTAATTCAGTAACCAACAGTGGAGCTAGACCAACTATCAATCTTTCTTTTGGCTTGGACGATGAAAGAAAAGGAAAAGTCAAGAACGAGCTGATGAAGCTGGCTGTAAAAGACTCAAAAAGCAAAGCTGAATTACTTGCAGGAGCAGCTGACCACAAGGTAGTTGGAATTAAGGAAATCAGGTATGGGCAAACCAACTCAAGCCCGGGGCCACTGTACGAACGAATGGAGACAATGGCATTCAATAAAATGGCGGATGTTCAGATTTCTAATTTTGAAGTCTCTGAACTGACATTTTCAGATGGCGTGACTGTCGTTTACCTGATCGATAAACTTTAAAACATAAGCCTCTCAATCCAAACTGAGGGGCTTATTTCTTTACTTTTCGCTGAGTTGTTTAATTCTTTCAACTGCCCTCAGCCACGATTCAGCAAACATCTCTTCATATTCCTTCTCTATCCCAACTTCAACTGTGAAAAGATATTTACTTTCACCTATTTGGTTCAGTTGGTAGGTCTCCTCTATCCCTACCCACTTTTTTGCTTCTTCCCCTTCAGTATCAACCGAATCTTTAAATACCCCCCCCATTATGATGAAATGTAATCTTTTCTGAAGGTTTATGAACGATCACTTTACTTCTGATCCCATTTTGACTTGGGTCAAGAAAACAGACTGTTCCTCCTTTCTTTAAGTCTCCTTCCAAGTGTGACCCTTCTGCAAATTCAGATGCCCATTCAGTAAAGGTTTCTTTGCCGAACAATACTTCCCAAATGTGTTCCTTACTGAAGTTAATTGTAATTTCTAAGTGAATGTTGGATCGACTCATGATAGCTTATTGCTGGCTGATTCAACTCATGATAAGAAGTGTAGGATAGTCCCAAAATAGCTAGAATTTTAAGCGTCACAATTACTAATTTTGCCACATGGAATTGAAACACTTTAGACTAATCAAGACCATTGCAGATGAAGGAAACATTGCCAATTCATCTGAACGATTATGTCTTACTCCCTCTGCACTTAGTCATCAGCTCCGCACCCTTGAAGAAAGCCTGGGGTTAAAGATTTTCACAAGAAACCGAAAAGAATGGGTACTCACCGCGGAAGGTACCGAACTCTACCACCTGGCCACCAATGTGCTCAACTCTGTAGACGAAAAACTCCAGCAACTAAAGAGCCTCACCAGCAACACAGGAGGGAAAATCCAGGTGAGCACCGAGTGCTATTCGTTTTACCTGCTGTTCCCCTTTTTCCTGCAAAAAATGTCAGCCCTCTACCCACAGATAGAGATTCAGCTCAACTTTGATGCAACACACAAGCCCATCTCCAAACTGCTTTCTTACGACGTGGATATAGCTATCACTACAGAAAAACCAGCCATAGAATCACTGACGAGCATAGAGATTATCCGTGATGAACTGTTTGTCCTTATGCATAAGCAAAATGAACTGCAATCAAAGAAATATATTGAAGCGTCAGATTTTACCAACTTGCATTTGATCATCCACTCCTACCCTATGGAAACCGTGTATGTCTATCAGAACTACCTGAAACCGAATGATGTGCTACCGAAAAAAATATCTGCAATACCGCTTACCGAAGTTACTCTGGAAATGGTGAATGCAAACCTGGGCATTACCTGCATCCCAAAATGGATGTTGAAATCTTTCAATCATCAACAAGATCTTGTTTTTAAACCCATAGGAAGAAATGGCTTGAAACGTTCGCTGTATCTTGTGATCCGAAATGAAGACCGCAACAAAATACATTACGAGGATTTTGTGAATAATTTTGAGGAAACCCTACAGAGCGAATGGACGAAATATAGTGTGGAAAACACCGAATTTGAACTGATCTACAACCAGTAGTAGTAAGACCTAAATTGCCTCAATCTCCATGATCCTTCGCTCAAACTCATCATTCGGGATAATTGCTTTGCTTTTGATCCGGTTCTTGTAAGCATAGATCGTGTTGACCGAATAACCGAGTATTTTAGCCAGTTTATCACTATCGGAGACACCCATTCGGATCAATGCGAAAATTCTCAACTCAGTATTGAGGAGTTGGTCATTTTCAAGTTTGATCTTATCCTCAGGTCTGAAGTAAGAATTGAAAGTCTGGACAAAGTCAGGAAACAGCTTTAGGAAAACTTTATCAAAACTGTAATAAAGCTCTTCACGCTCTTTTTTAAGATCAATTTTGCTCATTACAAATCTTATGTCCTCATACTTCTTGTTGATGAGTTTTTGATCGACGGACCGCTTGAACTTTTCGATCTTTTCTATGTACTCAGAGTTGATATTGAAATAGTAACCCAGGTACTCCTCCTTGATCTTATTGGCTTCACTGAGTTTATCGTTACTTTCAGTAAGCCGATCATTTTTATCCCGGATGACCTTATCCTTCTTCCGAAGCTTTCTAAACTGCAAGAAGGTGCTTATTGCAAATAAAATGGTCAAAATTGACAGCACAGTTAAGCCAATGGAATATCCCAAAAGTGTCTTGCGCTGATTGTCAATATCATTCAATCTCGCCGCAGCAATAATGGGCAAAAGTGCTCCCACCTCGCTTTTACGCTGCATGGCTCCATAGAATTCAGCATCTCTCATGGATTCCTGCACATAATTGTAAGCACTTTGGATCTCTCCTTTTCTATACAGGAGCTCCGCCAGCCTGGTTAAGGCCAGCGTTTCCTTTGTCGCTGATTTGATGTCTGCAATACTCGCCTCCGCCAGCAGGTTAATCGCTTTGGTGGTGTCCCCAAGTCTGAGATGTAAGTGACTCAGGGTAGAAGTTGTAATGGCAAACTGATGATTGGTTAGTGAAACATCACCATTTAGTAGTTTTTCCAGGTATTTGATGGCTTCATCACTATTGCCCAAACGTAAGTTTTTAAGTCCATTGAGATACAAAAAATTATAAGAGTCCGGATCTGAGAGATTGGTCCCAAAATCAATAAACCTATCCGCCATATCTACATAGATATCGCAATAGTAATCATCATTATTATAGTCACAGAGGTCATAGAGTGACCTGGCCATCAAGGCATAATGTTCTATTTTGGTGGAATCGCCAAGGTCACGAACCATGACAGTGCGCAGCGTATCAAAAGTCTCCTTAAACATCCCGGAAGAGAGCAAAATAAACCCCAATTGATTTTTTGCATACCCAATCCTGGACTGATCATTCATCTGGTAACCCAGATCGATCATGCTCTTAGCATATACAAAAGCAGAATCAAAAATAAAGCTCCTGTAACCCTGGTAAAGTTGATTGTACAGATCAAATCTGAGTTCATCACTTCCACCATTATTGGCCCTAAGTCGCATTTTAACCTTTTGAATGGTTTTTTCACGCTCAGCAACGAACTGTTGCTTTTTGTCAAGCACTTCATCCAACTTCTCAAGTGCCGACATAGTGGACAGGTCTGATTGAGCCGAAGCAAACCAACTCGTCACCATTAGAAAAACTACAACAAGGAGACCTTTATACATGGGTAAAAACAAATACTTCTTCAATACTTCAACTCCATAAAGCTAAATAAAAAGTACAATGATGAAAGTGATTTTCCATTCGTGAAGGGTTTGGCTGCTCCCATTAATAGAAAAATAGCGATTTCGCTGACTGGCACAATTCTATTCTGGAATTTAATCAAGCTCAAAGCATTCCGCACTCAGCAAAGTCGGTCTGAGAAAATTTTCAATACTGGTATGCAATCTACCGTGTAATTGGTATTTACACATACTCAAAAATCTTCTAGATTAGAACTTTCATATATTTCACTGTAACATGCCAAAGCATTACCGACTGACCTGTATTTTCTTATTGTTCATTGCTATCCGCACTTTTGCTCAAATACCAGACCGTCCAAACCGCTTGGATAAAGACAGTCTTCGAACAGGTGAGTGGGTGGTACTTTATGATAGTGCGTACGAAAACGAAGTGTTCGAAATCAAAGATGCTACTTATTACTGTTTGATTGATTTCAAAGCGAACAGACCAATGGATTTGGTGGAATGTTTTCTACCAAATGGGATCAAACAATTCGAAGGAAGAATGCTCTCTTTCGATCCAATGGTGAAGCATGGGCAGGCCATTTCTTACCATCCAAATGGGGTGATTGAATCCAAAGTCAACTACAACTATGATTCACTTGAGGGGCCTTTTGAAATGTACCATGATAATGGGCTTCTCAGTGGAACAGGGCTCTTTAAGGACAACAAGCGAACAGGAAATTGGGAATATTACGGCAAAAACGGGATCATCAGCAGCACCTTTCAATATGAAAATGGAAAGGAGAATGGCTGGAGTGTCTACTATCACCCTAATGGACAGAAACAATCGGAAGGACGCTATGAGAATGGCCTGAGTGAAGGTAAATGGCTTACCTACTATCCCAGCGGTCAGGTACAAATCATAAGCAATTTTGAAAAAGGAGTGCTCAAGGGCAAAAGTGAATTTTATTATGAATCCGGTGCCTTAGAAGAGGTCAACTTTAAAGTGGACGGTAAACTCCATGGAAAAATCACAAGCTATTATGAGAATGGAAACATCAGGTCAGAAAATCATTATGTCCATGGAATGAAACATGGATTATTTACCTATTATCACGACAATGGACAAATTGAATCAACCGGACAAATGGTTGAAGACGCTAGTGAAGGGCCATGGGTGTTTTACTATCCCAATGGCCAGGTAAAATCCAGGGGAAAGTTTGTAGCAGGTGCCAAACACGGGCATTGGCAGTTTTATGAGCAAAATGGGGATTTACAGTCCGAAGGATACCTGGAAGATGACTTGTGGGAAGGTTGGGCCCGGCTATATACCGACGGTTATATATCTTCAGCAGGAGAATACGCGGGAGACATCAAAAACGGATGCTGGGAGTACTACAATTCGGCTGGACAAATAACTGATATTGAAACGTTTGACAAAGGAAAAACCGAAGGCTATTTTGAGAGTCTCTATGAAGACCTAACGCTCAAATATTTTGGACGAATGTCCAACGATGTACAGGATGGGGAATGGAGATTTTATCATGCCAACGGACAACTTTCTTCCATTCAGCAATTTGACCAGGGTGCCCTCCATGGTGCATATGTCTCCTATTTTGATAATGGCTTAAAACAAAAAGAAGGTGCTTATCTCAATGGAAAGCTGGATGGGTTCTGGAGGTATTATTTCGAAAATGGCCAGGTGAAATCAGAAGGAAACTATCAAAATCACCTGCGTGAGGGACAATGGAATTACTATCATGCAAATGGACAACTTTCATCTATGGGAATCTATGAAAATGATCTGTCCCAGGGCATATGGAAGTATTATTATGAAAATGGTACATTAAAGAAGGAAGGCTTGGAATTAGATAACAAATTGCACGGCCATTGGACGTATTACACCAGTCAGGGCAGCAAAGAAATGGAGGGAGATTGGAGACACGATCTCCAACATGGTCCGTGGACCTACTATGAGCAGGATGGCTCAAGCAGTTCCACAACTTATCATTATGACAAGCCACTTAACTTCAGCACTTACTATGATAGTGCTGTAGTGCTCAGTGAAGACGGAAGCCATAAGGAAGCTTTCAGGATCGCAAAAACCGCTAAGCAGATCCAAATCGAAAACTATGGTAAGGATAGAATCTCTTATTGCAACGTTTACGCGCTTTACTCCAACCTTTATCAAAACAGAGGCAAGCATGGCAAAGCCATTAAGCAATCAGCTATGGCGGTTGATCATGCTCGCAACTATGAGCCTGACACGTCTTCGTGGGTTATAAGCAATTTGAGTGCTCTTGCTTATGGGTATCGAAAGGCTGGAAACAACCAAAAAGCGCTTGAAATATACAAGGAAGTGCTTGATATCGTGGGGGGCATGCATCAAGGGATTTACTCAAGTGACTATGACAATTCCATCTATAACTACATATGGACATTAGGGTTGATGGGTCGGGAAACTGAAGCATTCCAGACCTATAAGGAGTTTGTTGAAATGCAACTCGAAGAGGGCACAGATTCATTGGATATTGTGGAAAACGGACTTACACTGGTTCAAAAAGCACAAAACATCGATAGCAATGAATATGCTTTAAACCTGGCTAGATATTTAATTGAATATTCTCAAGCCAAGGAGCTCACGAACTTCTATACATATCCACTACTTCGTTATGCAAAAGCTATCGAAGTTATGGATACTGATTATGAGGCCTCAATTGATATCCTCAAAGAATCAATATTCGAACACTTCAATGTTAGTGACACCACCTCAAACCAATTTTTCGAAACCCTCAATTATCTGGGGAATTACTATTATTCACGTGGGCTATATGATTCGGCCAATATTTTCTTCAATGAAGCGCTCTGGAGATTTGAAGGCCTGGGAGTTAGTAATGATTACCTCTACCCCAAGCTTCTCATTGGATCCGCAATGAACCTGCATATGCTCCATGAAAGTGAGCGCATGAAGTCACATTTTGACAAAGCCCTGGAAATCTATAATAAAGCACAGGACCCAGATTCCGTATTAATGAGTAAAGCGCACCAGGGGATTGCTTTGTATTATCAGGATTTACAACAAAATGATGACGCAGAGCGTCATTTTCAGCAAGCCGTTGACCTGCTATCTTCCCGCACTGGTTATCAGTACCATTATGCCAATGCAATGCAACTTTATGCCGGTTTCCTGGAAAAAATCGGAAAATACAAACAAGCCATCAGCGTACTCAGGCAGCTTGATGTCTATAGAAGCAAGTTTGATGAAGATGACAACATTGGCATTCAAGTAGCCATGCTTTACGGCAAAACATACTATCACCTCCAAAATCTTGATTCTGCATTGCATTACCTTAACTCAAGCTATGAGCTCGCCAGCGAGGCTTTGACCTACAACTCCATAGAAGCAGCTGAAGCACTTCGTGAAATTGCGGACATCTATGAAGATAAAACCGACTATGTAAAAGCACAGAGTTATAACTTAAAAGCACTAAATCTTTTAGAAGAGCAGGTCGGTAAAAACAACCTTGCTTATGTGATTACACTGGAAGAAACTGCCCGGAATTTTGAGTTGCAACTTCTCTATCCAACAGCTATAGAATACTATAAAAGGGCACTCTCTCAACTGGAACTGGTCTCAGGAAATACCTTTGGTAATCAGCAATTCATCAAAATGTCCCTAGCCAATGCCCAGAGACTAAACAATCAACCAGACTTAGCGCTGCAAACGCTGCTTTCAGTTAAAACCGACCTGGAAGCAGCAGGATGGACTGGCACCTCAAGATATATCCGGTGCTTACGATTTCTCACCTATGCCTATGAGCATGAAAAAATAAAGGACTTTAATCAAGCAGAGAAATACATGCTGGCCATGCTGAAAGCCGCAGCTAAATATTACGGAGAAAACAATGCCCAATACGCCATTGAATTAGACCATATCAGTAGTTTTTATAGTAGGAACTATGATTACATACAGGCGAAACCGTATCAGCAAAAGGCGATTGACATCACACTCAACCAGATAGGGAAAGGGCTGGAATATGCCGAGTATTTAGATGGGATGAGTTGGATTCAGTTTAACCTCGGAAACTATCCCTTGGCTATTAGCCAAAAGGAAGTGGCCATTGAGATCTTTAAAAATGAAGCTCCGGATGGATCAGATTACCTGGACGCCATCTATTCGCTCGGGGAATACTATTCTGTATCTGGTCGGTTTGAGGAAGCCATAAAAACCTATGAGCGAACCATTGAAATTGTAGAGCATAAATACGGGACTTTCTCCTATGCCATAGCTGGGCCATTGGTTTACATCGCCTCTACTTACTACAGCTGGAACAAACCAGAAGATGCGCTGACCTACCTGGACCGCACTGAGTCACTATTTGATAGTTTGGGAAGTAGCGAGGACACTTACCTGAAAATCCACAACCTGAAAGGACTCTGTCTTACTGATTTGAGACGACTGGAGGAAAGCAAAACCCATTTTGAATCTGCATTGAGAATTGCTGAAAAGTTGTGGCCAGATGACCCAAATGCGTCAGCCGCTTACCGCAACAACCTGGCATTTTATTATTTGTTAAATGGCGAGTTTCACGAAGCTGAAAAGCTTTGGTTAAGCGCTAAATCCTTTATGACCAGTGGTACTTCCCTTCAGAAAGTCGCCTGGCTGGACAACATGGCTACATTGTACCAGTCATGGGAAAAAATGGATCAGGCGGAAACCTATTGGAAAGAAACCTTGAACATCCTGTTCGAAAAAATAGAAATGGACTTTCCATACCTCAGTGAAAGTGGAAAAACCGCATTTTGGGATGCCTATAAAGAGGATTTTGAATACTTCAATAGTTTTGCTGTAAAATCTAGCAAGTCCGGAAATACCAATGCACTCCGCGATATGTATGACAATCACATTCGCACCAAATCATTGCTCCTGAGCACAAGTACCAAGGAGCGTCAGAAGATCCTGGCCAGCAATGACAGCATACTGATTGCGCTGTATCGGCAGTACATAGCTGCCAAGGAACAACTAGCCAAATATTACGGATATACCAAAGAACAACTGACAGCAGAAGGAATCAACCTGGTAGAAAAAGAAACCTCTGCAAATCGATTGGAAAAGGTTTTGAGCATGGATGCCGACGCCCTGAGCCACGAAGAACGCCAGGCAAAAATCAGGTGGAAAGACATCCAGAGGGCTTTGGCTCCTGGAGAAGCTGCCATCGAGATCATTCGCTACAGGAATTTTGACAAAGTAGTCACAGATTCCGTGATTTATGCAGCGCTAATCCTTACTTCAGATGCACGAAACCACCCAGTTCTTGTGCCCCTTGCCAATGGGAACGAGTTGGAAGGCAAATACTTAAAAGCTTACTTAACCTCTATAAAGTATCAATTAAAGGATCAGTTTTCGTATAAACAGTACTGGGAAGCAATAGACAAACAACTGAAAGGAATCAAGACGATCTACCTTTCTATGGATGGAGTCTACAATCAAATAAGCCTTGGTACCCTGGAGTATCCCGATGGGTCTTATCTTCTAGACCACTATGACCTCCACCTGCTCACCTCCACCAAATCCATCATAACCAGGAAATACAATCAAAAGAAAAGTTTCTTTTCAAACGTTGGTTATCTATTTGGCTATCCAAAATATGACCTGAACCATTCTGAAATTGAGATGGACTTACAGGAGCGGGGAATCGTCTCAGCCCAAACTACGGAAAGGGCCACAGATATGAGAAACATGAGCTTCGCAGAATTACCAGGGACAAGGGAAGAAACCGAAGGTATTTATAACCTGCTCACCGATCGAAATTGGGAAATCAACTTATATCTTCAAAACGAAGCGCTGGAAGATGAACTGAAGCGGGTATCCAACCCACGTTTGCTACACATTGCTACCCATGGTTTCTTCCTTGAAGATTCAGAAGAGACTTCCAACCCCATGCAGCTCGGCATCAATGTAGAGACCAGTCAAAGCAACCCTTTGCTCCGCTCGGGCCTATTGATGGCAGGAGCCACACAAACAGCACAGGGCAACCATAAAATAGGTATTGAAAATGGTGTGTTTACGGCATATGAAGCCATGAACCTTGACCTTCATGATACTGAACTGGTGGTCTTGTCTGCATGTGAAACCGGTCGTGGGGAAATCAAAAATGGAGAAGGAGTCTATGGTCTCCAGCGTGCTTTCCAGATCGCAGGATCTGAATCAATCATTATGAGTTTGTGGAAAGTAGACGACCAAGCCACCCAATTGCTGATGAACAACTTCTATGATGCCTGGCTCCAAAATAAATCTAAAGCTGATGCACTCAAAACCGCTCAAATGAAAGTACGTGAGCAGTATTCCAATCCATATTATTGGGGTGCATTCGTATTGGTAGAGTAAAGTTGCATCACATTTAGCCAATCAGTGGTCATTTGACAAATGCTTTGGGTTGACTTTACATATCAAGGTTTTCACTACCCAATAAAAACAAAACCCAGCCAATCAGCTGGGTTTTTAAAAGATTGGACCGAAGCTAAATATTAACCATACTCAGGCACTAATTCCTCGTCCTTTTCTGTGGGCTCAAAAGGTGTCTGTTCATCTGCCTTCAATCTAAATTTGGAAATATCCGCTTTCAACCCTTTGGAGGTAGTATTTAACCAATGAAACTTCTGAATGTGATTTTCCATACCCGTTGATAGCTCGCTGGCTGAACTTGATATCTCTTCTGTGCCAGCGGCGGCTTGTTCTGCAATCACCACTACATCTTCAGTGATCTGCACTACCTTGCCAATGCTTTCATTTTGTGAGTTGGTGGACTCCAGGATGACCTCCGAGTGACCGAGTGTCTGTGTGGATGAGCGCTCAATTTCGATGAATACAGACTGAGCTTTATTGGAAGCCTCCACCGTAGATTTCACCAAATCGTTCATTGAAGCAATCACCTTGGCCGCTTCTCCTGTATCCTTCTGCACATCCAAAATCAAGCTTTCTATCTCGGCAGCAGATTTTTTGGAGCCTTCGGCCAACTTGCGGATTTCTTCAGCCACCACAGCAAAGCCCCTTCCTGCTTCTCCTGCTTGTGCGGCTTCTATGGCTGCATTAAGTGCTAGCAGATTGGTCTGGGAAGCTATCTCGGTGATCATCCCAAGCACTCGGGATATCTCCAGTGAGCGTTCGGTAAGCACCTGCATAGACTTAGTGGTCATATTGGAGTATTCAGAAATCTCCCCAATACTCTCTACTACATACTTCGTAATCTTGGCGCCCTCATCACTATTCTTCACGCCCTCCTCTGCAGCCTGGTTGATAGAGCCTGACTTGTTTTTCATGTCTTCTGAAACCCGCATCATCACTTCTACCAACACTGAAGCTTCATCCACTTTTCTAACTTGGGATTGAGCCCCATTGCTCATCTGTACAATAGACGTAGCTATTTCGCGCATGCTTACGTTCATTTCTTCTCCCGAGCTTAGCATTTCATCGGCTGCACTGCCTATTTCTACAGCATTGTTAGAAATTTTGAGCAGGAGTTGACTCAGGTTGTCCAAAGCGAAGTTGAGGTTATCGGTCATTTGTTTGATTTGCCCTTTGGACTGGCTCTCATATCGCTGGCTGAGATCACCCTCGGCCATTGCTTTCACGATACCATCTACTTCCAGCACCGGATTCACTATTGATTCCAGTAGGTTGTTTACTGATTCGCCCAGCTCCTTCCATACACCTTCCTTATTGCTCACATCTATGCGCACGTCCAGCCTGCCATCTTCACTTGCTTGGAGCACCACACTATTGGTTTGATTGACCACATCACTCAGTTTCTCCCTCAGGGTAATCAGCGACTGACCCAGTACGTCTTTCTCACCGAGGGCTTCATACTGCTCTGACATATCGCCTTTGCCCATGGCCTTGGCAAAATATGCGGACTTTTTGAGCTGCTCCAAAAATAAATGCAGTGAGGTATAAAATGCGCCAGCCTCATCCTTTCGAGCCAGGTCCTTATCTGTAATATTTATTTCCAAATCCCCTTCCCTGAGCCGGTCAAAAGATGAGTTAATCCGGTTCATGGGCTTTTCTATACTCAAACTGAGCGTACGAAAAGTGAGAAACACAGCTGCTATCCCTATGGGAATGCAGTAGGTCAGGTGGATCAGGCCAAAAGAGCCAATGGCATAAGCCTCTGTCACTACTAAAAACATAGTGCAAATGATCCATATACCAGACTTGTATATAAATGATTCCTTAAAAATCCGCCAGTTAATATAAAGAAGCGTGGGCAATACGCCACTGTAGATGATGGCCAAAAATATTAGAAATTCTCGCATGCTTAAAGTGATTGATTAGTGAGTAAATGTTTAGTTACTGGTTAAGTATCTTAAGAAAAACCTGCAAAGCAAACAAGATAATCACACCGAATGAAAAATCTGATCCTGATTGGCTTTTCATGCAAATTCTTCTTTAATTTCATTTTAGATTGTACATACAATTGATCATTGACAAAAAACACCTCCATGTCGTCATACTCCATACCCTGTCCTGTAATTGGAAACTGTAATTTGAAAGTTTCCTTTACCGAACAATAGCGTGTACTAAACTCGCTCCATAGCGCTCTTAGCTGACGCTCTATCAATTTAATCTCTTTTTCGGAAATAAGCACATCAAACAGTTGTTAATCAATACGCCCAACCCGTTCAAGATCCAAAGCAACGGAGTGAAAATCAATAGCTCTAGCAACCAAGAATGCATCATGGGACATATGTATTGGTTGAAAGCGCAGCTACACGCTAAAAAAGAGGATTACAAAAGCGCAATGAAAAGCATAGAGAAAATGAAGGCTCTAAAGGGCAATTACCTCTTCTACTATACTCAGAAAGATGCACTTAAGATGGATGAGCAAACTCCTTTCCACCGCACATTCTCACCACTTTGGCTGGAATGTCCTCAGTCACCTTGTAAAAATTGGCGATTCCATACTTTTCGAACCAGATAAAACGCTAAACCTTACGTATAAAAAAGAAAATACAAGTCCTTTGATTTGTAAACCTATTAAAACCGTAATTTACAATTCCATGGGGATCACCCCATATGCACATCCAAAATAAGCGTATAACCAAACCCCATTGACAACCCTTGTTCCTACTAACCTACGGATGACCTGCTGAAATAAACACAATGAATAATGAAAAGAAGAATTTACCGACTGATGTCCTACATTTTGGAAATCGGATTTCCAATAACACTACTGAGCGCAATATGGATGAAGCTAATTGCTGTCACAAACACCAGTAGGGTTGGTAAGCTCAGCGATTACATCTTCATGAAAATAGGTGTACTTCCAGTCAATGACCATTATTATCAACCATTAATTAACCCCAGAAAGCACCTGTCTAAACCCCTAGCAGAAGATCGACCATTACCCGGATTGGCAATGAATACCGAGAAGCAGTTGGAAATCCTTAGCCAATTTACCTTTCAGGAGGAGCTCCTTAAGTTCCCCCTAGAATCCAGGAATCAATTGGAGTTTTTCTATAACAATGGATTGTACGAATCTGGAGATGCGGAATTTCTTTACTCAATGATCCGACTAAAACAACCAAAAAAAATAATCGAAGTGGGTTGTGGGTTCTCCAGCCTGATGATTGCCAATGCAGTAGCCAAGAATAAGTCTGAAGACAATACATATGTTTGTTCACACGAATGTATTGAACCGTATGAAATGAAATGGCTTTCGAAACTGAACGTTCAGCTGATAAAAAATCGAGTGCAAGACACACCTTTAAGCCATTTCAAAGCATTGTCCAAAGACGACATACTCTTCATCGACTCATCGCATATCATACGACCTCAAGGAGATGTGCTTTTTGAGATTCAAGAAATACTCCCAATTCTGCAAACTGGAGTAATCATTCATTTTCACGATATCTTCACTCCTAGAGATTACCCGGAGACCTGGATCTCAAAAGAACATCGACTATGGAATGAACAGTATCTTTTGGAGGCATTTCTAAGCCATAACAGTGAGTTTGAAATCATTGGGGCTCTCAATTACCTAACCCACAAGCACTTTGATCAGCTTAGCCAAAAATGCCCAGTTTTTGCCAGCCAATCCGGCCTGGAGCCTGGCGCCCTGTGGATTCAGAAAAAATGACCTGAATTGATCCTGAAACACTAATGGGTGTAAACATGTCACATAAACCACATATCTACACCCAAACATCACCTCACAGCAAACTCATTGCCACCGCACATTCTCACCACCTTAGGCGTGAATGTTCCTAATACATCTACCAGGTCTACTTGCTGCTTCATCACCTGATGGATGTCCTTATAGGCTTGTGGTGCTTCATCCAAGCCAGACCCAATGACGGTTACTCCAGCTTTCTTCAGATGCTTTCGCACTTCGTCTCTGGATATGCTCTGCTTGGCCCTGGTTCTGGACATCAGTCTTCCAGCTCCGTGCGAAGCGGAATTAATAGAAGCCTGCTCTCCTTTACCTCTTACAATAAAACCAGGTGCAGTCATGGAACCCGGAATAATCCCCAACACACCCTTACCGGCTGGTGTTGCGCCTTTCCTATGAACGATGATTTCCTCACCATTGGCATCCTGCTCCTTCCAGGCAAAGTTGTGGTGGTTCTCCACCATTGCTAAAGGTCGTTCACCCAAAGCTTTGGCCATCCGATCATGGATCTGGTGATGACATGCAGAAGCATAATCACCAGCAAGGTTCATAGCGATCCAGTATTCCTGCCCATCCTCAGTGTTCAAATCCAACCAGGCCAAATGCTTGGCTTCCGCTGGCAGTTTGCAGGTATCCATCGCCAGCTTGGTGTAATGTCTGGCGATATTGGCACCCAAACCCCTGGAACCAGAGTGAGAGAGTACAGCCAAATATTTTCCCTTGGGTAAATTCAGTTCATTCTCATCACTCGTAAGTTCAGCAACTCCGAATTCCACGAAGTGATTGCCTCCTCCGGAAGAACCAATCTGGGAATAAGCTCTATCCTTTAGAGATTTCAAAACATTGACCTCACCAAACAGCTTGTTCTCCAGCACTTCATGATCCATAGGCCTCCTGAAAGAAGCATTACCAAATCGCGTATTTTCATCCAATAGCTTTTTGAAATCTGTCACTTCGTTGTATTGGAAAACAGGAGGCAAGTCATAAATGGTCATGCACATCCTGCAACCAATATCCACTCCAACCCCATAGGGAATCACGGCATTTTTAGTTGCCAGCACACCACCAATCGGCAAGCCATACCCCTGATGTGCGTCGGCCATCAACGCTCCCGAATGAGTTACAGGAAGCTTCATAGCCACCTCCATCTGGTGCCTTGCTCCCTGCTCAATGCCCTCAGGCCCATAAACCTGGTACGGAATCCTGTTCGGGTTCAGCTCCACCGTTTCATTGTGCTCGGTTTTGATAATCAATCCCTTCGCCACTGCTCCCAGAGTCTCATGCTTTTGATAAAGCGCCGGGCTCTCCAGCACTCGCTGGAGCAATTCCAGTTTATGCTTCTTACTTTTTCCTTTGTAATGAGCCTCCAGCACCTTCATGGCCGTCCCGATCACTTTTCCTTCCGGGTACCCGAGATGCCTTAGCTCCTTACCAGTCAACTTTGTGGTTGCCATCTCTTTAATATGGTTTTGAATCGCTTCATGCGAATTCGTTTTACATCTTTTTTTAACTCTGCTGAGTCGTCATTGTCTGTTGATTCCATCAACGCTATTCGGTATTCCCTGATTGCTTTCGAATAGTCTCCAAGCTTTTCATACACAATACCAAGCTTTTTGCGAATAGCACCCTGATCAATTCTTTCAACTTTCAATGCCTTTTGTAATATTGCTTTAGCGTAATGGAAACGCTTTGCTTCCATATGGATATCCACAATCTCCATGTAAGCCTCCTCGTATTCAGGATCAAACTTGATGGCGAGCATGTAATGACGCTCAGCCCTCAGCTTATTCACACAGTAATAATTATATAACCAGGCCATCGTATAGTGTAGCCTCGGATATCCAGGCTCTTCAAACAACCCAGATTGCAGCAAATTGTGGGCTTGTTTATAGTTTCCGTCATAAACTGCGTCTTCTGCCAGATTGATTAAATCTTCCAGGTTTTGATCAATAGTTTTCATTTTACTGATAGTTAATCTTCCCCCATATCCTGAAATTCTTAAGGATGACAGGGAAAGAATTATTTAGCTGGAGCGAAAATCTCCCTGAGCTGATCCACCACCTGCCCGTTTCCGGAAACGGTGATCTGACCAATTTTCTCAGCGATCTTTTCCACATACTCCATCTCCTTGAGTTTGAACAACATTTCATTGTCCTCCATCAATTTTGCAGTGTTGAGCAGGCTCCGGGTAGAAGCAGTCTCCTCCCGTCTCATGATCACATTGGCCTGCGCTTTTTTCTGCGCCACCAATACCTGATTCATGATCTCTTTCACCTCGCCTGGCAAGACGATATCCCGCACACCACAATCTTGCACTTGCACGCCAAGAGCAGCAGCTTTGGCCTGGATGCTTTTCATGACATAGTCTGAAATAGACTCCTTTCTTTCAAGGGTCTCATCCAGCGTGTAGGTACCAATGAACTCCCGAAGGGCCAACTGTACCAACACATAGAGCTGCTTTTCATAGTCTTTGTTGTCAATGACTGCTTTTTCGGCATCAGTGACTTTGTATTGCACCATGAAGTTTACCCGAAGTGCCGCCTTGTCTCCGGTCAGGATTTCCTGACCGTTGATCTCCAACTGTCTACTTCTAAGATCCACTTTCACCACCTTTAGCGAGGTAGAGTTTTTCCAGAAGTAGTAAGTACCGGCTTTCAATTCACGATCGTATTTACCATCGATAAACAGCATACCTTTCTCAAAGTCTTCCACCACAAGGATGCGGACATAGCGTGCTACTTCAGCTTTTTCCAAAACAGCCACCGCCACATCTTCCTTGATATCCACAGAAGTCAAATCCACGATTTGAAACCTAAAAGAAGTCAATCCTTTCCAGTAGACATGTCTACCTGGTGCCAAGACACTCTTGAAGTTCCCATTTTCATAAACCAGGGCCAGCTCACCATCTTTTACATTTATAATGTCCACTAGTGATACTAGCACCTCATCCTTGAGCAACACATCCAGGTTAACCTTACTGTAAAGTGGCAGAGCCATGTCATACACTTTCACTGTCTCCCATGGAGACAACCAGTAAACACCTGCCGTGATCACTCGCTGGTAATCACCTCCACGAAACACCAGTCCCGCGTAGCCTACGTTGATTTTTACTCGATTCAACATTTGTTTACTCATTTAAATAATTACACATGTGATTCTCGTTGCTTGCAAGAATCGAATTTGATTTACCCCGTCCCTAAAGGGTGTCGAATTCAATTTTGGTGCTCATAAGGATCATCCATTCACCTTTAGAGATATCACTATTGGCCAATAATATTTTTTATCCATTCATTTTCCACCCTTTAGGGGTGGGGTAATGAAAATGAATGGTTTGTACATTTTCTTTAAAAAGAAAATGATCTCAGTGGTCCATCTGAAAATCAGGCGGAGCGTCAATTGAGCAAGTTTTTCATCAGACAGTTCGTTTGAGTTTCTTTTTCTCTTCTACCAACTTCACAGAACCTCTCTCGAAGTATCTAATGATCAACCCACGGTATCCTTGTTGCTCAAAGCCATTTCCAGACTTTTTATGAGTACATGACGGTGACCCCCAAAGGGTGTAAACTCATAAGGATCACTGCGATCATTTTCTATGGTGTCCTTTCTGGAGTGGACTTCTCCTTTAAAGCCGCGTTATCAATGCGGTGCTCTAACCAACTGAGCTACATTACCCAGGCCATAAGGCACAGTAATGACGGGAATCGAACCCGCGCTAAGGGTTGTTGTTCTACCAAACTGAACTATCCCGATTTTTACACCGGGAGAGGGAATCGAACCCTCGACCTACAACGTTTCACATGTTTTTAAGACATGTTGGTTGGAAACCTCCAGCCAAAGCAGCATATCTCCACCCACAGGCGGACACTATGGTGCCATTCAGAAACACGCATCTGGTCTTTGTACTTTCGGTCATTTCCAGTGGGAGTAGCAGGATTCGAACCTACTCAGCTTAAGAACATCGGATTTACAGTCCGACACGACTCTCCAACTTCGTCGTACCCCCTTGGTCATCGCATGGATCGCACTTTCGCTATCACCACGATCCACCGATGACTCCTCGCTTTTATGAACAGAGCTTTTACAAAACATCACTGAGCGAACGAAACTCAGTTTGTGGTCCTCACCCACTCTCTGAACTTAAGGAAGACACTCGTTCTGCCTCCTCCCAAACGATTGTAGCCGATACACGATTCGAACGTATACCTCCAGAACCAAACTCTAGCGTTCTACCCTTGAACTAATCGGCTAAGACATAAAAAAACCCCGACCTGCAACAGACCGGGGTTCAATGATTTCATTCAATGATCCTCAGGTATCCTGAAGCATTTGATCATGCTCAAATGCACGATCCGATTGGGCATACTTCTCCCGTCGACTTTTGGTCGTAAACAAAATATTATTCTGCATGATAGGTGTTCCCTCCAAATTCATAAGCAACAAAAAACCCAGACTGGAAGGCCTGGGTTTCAATATCTATATTTTGATAAATCAACTTTTACCAGGCCAATACCCATCATTATACACCAATAGCATCCCTTCCGGGCCACAATCAGTTTTTATATGTTGAATAAATTGACGCATTTCTTCTGTTTTTAAATGTGATGCAATGATCGGTAAAGGATTTATAAAAACCAAATTATATTCTGAATAATAACAAATATTAATTTGTCAAATGAATTGTGATGTTGGGTTTAACAGACAGGGTGCAGCCTATCAAAAACCGCTAATCTCACTATCCATCCAACTGATCCGTTCGCTTAAATAGTTCTTGAGGTTAACGATACTCTGATCATAGCTCTCCCCACCTACAGACCAAACCTTTTTGTTGCGCTCTATAGCTCCATTATCAATCAGCAGATTTGCTGTTTCGTCCACAATGGAGTGTAGGTTTTGTATACTCAGTGTACTCCCCGACAAAGATTGCCAACGCACTTTCACTGCATCTCGAAAATATAGATCCTCCATGAGCCTTGGCCACCAAAACGGCACCATCCAGGCATCAGACTCCACGTGTTGATTATAGTTGATCACCCAATCAGCAAGTGGAATGCGGTCTGTATTGTAAAAGCCAATGTTCAGATCCCAGACTGGCCCCATGCTCAGCTTGTCATTTTTATCTTTGGTCACATACGTGCTGAGCCTGTAGGCATCAATATTTCGGCAAATCTCATTGATCAAAAAGTAGTCAACAAACGAGTTGATATCCAAATAGTCTGTGTAGGTTCTGCTTTCTGAAGTAAAATCATCAGCAAGGAGTGCCTGTTCAAATTCACGAATATAGGATTGGATATAAGCTTTTTGTTCGGTTTTGATTTCTGCCTGATCCGGGTACTCATAAATAAAATAAGTTTCCAGAAACTGATTGCCATGATAAGGCTCGCCATAAGGTTCAAACTCAATGAAATTCCCAAAAACATCATAATCAGATCGAAAACTATTCTGAGCGGTATATCGCGCATCATCCTCCCAGTTATTCAAAAAATACTCAAGTGGCTGGCCAATGTTCTCGGCACCTCCGGCAGTCTTATCAATTTTTAGGATATATCCTCCAGTGAGCTCTTCACCATCAATATCCGTATCCTTTAATGTGGCAATATCAATGCGATCACCATCCTTTTTGAGCTTTTCCATAAAAACATAAATTCCCTGATAGACCCCATCCAACTCCAGTTCTACAAATTTTGTACGGCTGGCATATTTGCCCATTTGACGACTCAGTTCATAGCCAAAATGATGGTACATGAGCGTGGGGTCAAACGTATAGCCTTCCTGCATGTTCACCACATCTCCCATCAGAATCCAGTCTTCTTCCTCAGGCCAGTTGAAAAATGATGCATTGAGGTCATTGCCACTTTCATCCCATGTCTCTAAGCCATAAGACTTTTTATCCGACAGTCGAAAGGAAGTGGATCCTCGGTATTCTATGCCAATCTGATTGGTTTGAACCAGTTGCTTCTTAACATACAGGCGCATTTCAGCTGCAACCTTAGGTTCGTTGAGTATGTCCGCGGTAGTATTGATGACTATGTACGGAATCTTACTGTCTCCAATCTCCACAGCAAAATTTATATCCTCTGGATCAGGGGTTTCAGGCTCATTTTTTTTACCGCATGATTGCAAGAAAAACATCAAGCCTAAAAGGGAGAAGAGCAGGGCTAACTGAACTAATCGGGTTTTCATAATGAATGAATTTAAGGAATTCTCGGGAAGTAAAGCTTCAATTCCTGGAAAAGGTATTCATTCAAACCAGGTAGAGATCATGTAGTTTCTAAACCATTAATCCCTCCAACTCCAGCTCATAGTCATGCTGTAAATCCTGATGTAGTGTGTTGATGGCTTTTTTAGCCAATTCTATTTGCTTATCAAACAAGTTCTTCAGTTGTGTGCTCCGGTTGATGGAGGGCTTGACGTCTTTGAGTTCCTGGCAATAATGAATCAGTAGCTCTGCTTCCGTTTGTTTGTTTTTAGAGTAGCGGATGTACTTCTTGGTATTTCTCAGGATTTTACGGGCGCTCTTCTTCACAAAATAGATACTGGACGTATTCATATCCATAAAATCCTCAGTGATCTCAGCCTTCACCCCGGAGATATAGCTTTCCTCATCATGTGCTTCAAACAACAAGTATGTAAGCAATTCTTTGGAGTCCTTTTTAAACTTGGACAGGGCCAGACAGAGCTCAATCAGCTCTTCTTTCTCCTTATGCTTGAGTTCGTCTTTGAGTTGCTTGACAGTTGCTGTAATCATGATTACAAGTTATCATCTATGGATTTGAAATACCACCACTCTATACAGATACTTATGACTAGATTCGTTTCTAAAACACCTATATTTATATATTTAATCAACTATGAAAGTCACTGTCACCTTTATCGAGTTAAAAAGTCCACTCAAGTTTTTTTCCCTCTCAGCCAATGCCTTCCAAATTCTCAAGCAGCTAAAATCCACCAATCATAAAGCACTAAAAAAACGCGGCTTCTGGATGAAACATTACACCATGACACTTTGGGAAAATGAGCAAGAGCTAAAAAGCTTCGCATCAAGTGGGGCGCATTTAGATGCAATGAAAAAGAGTAAGGATATTGCCAAAGAGATCAGAACAATCACGATAGATGCGGATAAACTTCCAACATGGAAAGAAGCCGAAAAATTACTGGAAGGTGCTAGAGTGATGAAGTTTTGAATTTTTCAGAATCCAGATAAATACCTCTACATACAAACCACCCCACACAAATAATCAAACAAGCACCTCACTTCAAAGGCTCGGCTGACGTATTTTCAATAAGTTTATCATTCCAAATACTCCCAAATGATGCTCACAAAATACTTGTTCCCGCTTTACATACTCGCTTTCATCTTCATTCAGACCAATGCATTCGCACAAAATGCCATTTACAACGTGCGTGACTATGGTGCTAAAGGTGACGGAAAAACCAATGACCAGGCAGCTATCCAAAAAGCAATCGACCAGTGCAAAACAAACGGTGGAACGGTCTTACTGAAAGAAGGACTCTTTCTCAGCGGACAGTTGATGTTGACCAGCAACATGACTCTTCACATCGACAGTACTGCTATTTTGCTAGGTATCCAATCAGATGCTGAGACGGCCTACCCGCATCACATGATAGAGGTGAAATTTCCTAACCGAATGGAGCAGGATTGCCAAAGGCGACTCCTGTATGGAAATCATGTCTCCAATGTGACCATTACCGGTGGAGGCACTATTAACGGGCAAGGTGATTTCGATCCCTGGATGAATGTAAAGGAACTGGGCACAGAGAAAGACCGGCCCTCGCTGATCGCATTTGTAGGATCCCAGAACATCACCGTTGCTAACCTTACCATGCTCAGGCCTGCTTGCTGGACACAAGTGTATATCGAGTCGGACAGTATTACCTTGAGCAACCTCACCATCAACACTGGTAAGCTTTCGCCCAATCGTGATGGCATTGACATAGTGGATTGTCACCATGTGCTCATTGAAAACTGTGAAATCAAATCGCAGGACGATGGCATCTGCTTCAAGAGTGGCAGTGAGTATGGAGTGCGGGATGTAGTGGTCAGAAACTGCACCATCGATAAACTGAATGTTAATGCGGGCAACTGCTTCAAGCTGGGTACCGACGGTCTGGGCAGTTTTATGAACTTCGATGTTTCGGGCCTTACACTCAAAAATGCTTTTCAAAACTCGGCGATTGTCATCGAATCAATGGACGGTGCGGTGATTGACAATATGAAGATTTCTGACTGCACCATTGACAACTGTGGGCAGGCATTTTTTGTCCTTCTGGCAGATCGTAGCAGAACTGTTCCGGGCAGGCCCAAACGCATTGGTAGTATTTCCAATATTTATTTTGAGAACATCACAGGATCCAACTTTACCCAGCAGTACCCGGCCATCATCACCGGCATACCCGGCCACAACATTCAAAATGTGAGTTTCAATAACATACAGCTCACAACCAAAGGAGGCATTTCCTCCACTGATCAAACCGTAATGGAATACGATGGCAAATATCCGGAAGGCAGCAAGTTTGGGGTCACCAATGCTTCTGGATTTTTTGTGAGACATGTGGATGAGATCAGCTTTGCCAATTGCACATTCAGCACCGAACAACCAGATGCCCGCGATTGGTTAATCACTGAAGATGTACAAATGATAATTGAAAATTGACAAAGGAATTGCTCCTTTGTCCCCCTTCTTTCTTGCCAGTAAACCGCTACAAATCCTCATCGCTTTACGAAATTTTGCTTTCAAAATCACACCGTCCAGCCTGGCAATGAAAATGATCGGAAAGTACTTTTCCTATAGGGTAACGAAATTGGAAATCTGAGGCTACACCGAGCAACCACTTTTGCTTTTATGGAAGGTCAAAAACAATTTGAAGCCACTCAGTTCATCAAATACCTAAAACTGAGAAATGCATAGACCAACACAACAATCCATTACATGGTACGTTAAACGGTTCATTAATAAAATGTAGCATCAACAATAAAAAGACTTTAAAATCATGAAAATCCACCTAATACTTTACCTTTTAATGACGCTTTCATCAGGATTACTTTTTGCTCAAACCGAATCGGGAAGTTTGTTTCTCGGTGGCGCTACTTCGTTTAATTCCGGATTTGGCAATGCTCAGACAAAAGCTGACGGATCCACAGTTGATGGCTCGGAAAGAAGTAATTTCAGTTTAAATCTCTCTCCAAATGTTCAATACTTCGTTATAGATAATCTTGCGATAGGAGTATCACTCTCTACTGCATACAGCTCTACCAAAAACGAAGTGGGTAAATCAGCAAGTAGCTCATACGGAATTGGTCCATCAGTCACCTATCTATTTGGATCGAAGAGTTACAAACCTTTTCTATCTGGTGGATTTTCCTTTAATCAGTCTCAGGGAAAAACCACTATTGATACCAACGAAAGTACCTTTAATAGCTCGTCATTCAGCTACAATGCTGGTGGTGGTGTGGCAATCTTTTTCAATGATAAATTTGCTTGCAACATGGGCTTGCACTTTGGTCAAAACAGATCAATCGACACTGGTGATCGAGTATATACAAATACTGGGGTTTCAGCACGGGTAGGCTTTCTCATTAAATTAAAATAAATCTGAACTAAGAGCAATTCCAGGATATAAAAAATGTCTATTTGATTGCCAAACGCGCAAATAAACTATTCTGGATTGATATTGCATGCTATTCAGGAGAACACGCTATTAGGAATGTATATGATCAATGTGCAAAAATTGAGATTGAAATCCCCTGCTCTACCCCTGAATTTAGACCCAACTCATCCCTCAAACCGACACATCAAAATTGCTGAATACATAGTAAATTCACCTGAGCAAAAGCCTTACAATTCTTGCTCAGTAAAATGGACATTTTCACAGCGATTCAACACGTATCCCAACTCTCTGAAGCGTCTTTGTTGGATTTTAAAGAACTCGTACGCCAAGCAGACTACCCTAAAGGCCATGCGCTGCTGGACCTTTGGCAGGTTGATCGTGATTTTCACTTTATCGTGAAAGGCTCCGGACGCGTCTACTATATGAGGGATGGTCAGGACATCACCGACTATATCGCCATGGATGGCCAGTTTATTGGAGGTCTGGAAAGTTTATTTAGCCGTAAACCTTCCCACAAAGCCATTGCACTTATGGAGGATTCCACCGTTCAGTCCTTCTCTTTCGAGAAATTTGAAGCCTTGTGCGCCAAACACCACGACATGGAAAGGTTGTGTAGAAGACTCGCCACCTTCGCCTTTCTGGAAGCACAAAAACGCATTGAAGCCATTCGGTTCCACTCCGCAGCAGAGCGCTACGCCGAACTGGAAAAGAAGTATCCGGGCATCTCCAACAGGATACCTTTAAAACACATCGCCAGCTACCTCGGCACCACACAGGTAAGCCTGAGCCGCATCAGAAGCGGCATCCAGTAGCCATGTATTTTTTTAACATATGTAAATTACATTGTGCTTAAATGTCTGAAATTTTGCTTCATCAAAATCTCAAAACAATGAACAAAAGACACACTTCATTCCTCATTCTTGGTGGTGGCATAGCCGGGCTCACCTGTGCCATTGCTTTACGCAAAAACAACATTGAATCCATCGTGGCTGATGCGGCACTTGATTTTAAGCCCACAGGAGCCGGTATTTCACTGGCTGCCAACGCGCTCAAGGCCTATCGCCATCTGGGTATCGATGCTATCATTATGAAAGCCGCCAACGAACTCAAGCAGGTAGACATACTGGATGATAAAGGAAAGCGGATCTCTTCTACCCAAACCAGGGAAATCGGAGATGGCACGCCAAGCATTGCCCTGCACCGTGGCACACTGCACCAGGTGTTGCTAGATCAACTATCCAGGGAAAATGTATTGAATGGCTACAAAGCGAAAGCTATTGTGCGAAACGAAAAAGGTTACCTGATCACTTTTACCAATGGTGAGGAGATCACCACAGATTACCTAATTGCTGCAGATGGCATTCATTCCCTGGCCAGAACGCACGTTAGTCCCCGCTCCATTTTACGATACTCAGGTCACAGCTGCTGGAGAGGGGTAACTACCAATGACAATGACCTGCCCCAATATATTGCTTCAGAATCGTGGGGAGCCGCAGGTCGTGTAGGCCTTGTCCCTATTGACGGCAATAGAATCTACTGGTTTGTGGTGAAAAATGCCCCGGCAGGATCAGAACAAATGCGAAAATACACCCGGGAAGATCTACTGCTCGACTTTGGCCATTTTCATGCACCGGTTGGTAAAGTGATTGCTAAAACAGATCAAAAAGACATCATCCATCACGATATCTATGACCTCAAACCGATCGGCCGATTTGCCGACAAGAACATGGTACTCATAGGTGATGCTGGTCATGCCACCACACCCAATATGGGACAAGGGGCATGTCAGGCTATTGAAGATGCCGTTATACTTGCACAATGCATCAAAAATCACTCGGTAATGGCCGATGCATTTAAAGAATATGAACAGTTAAGAATAAAGCGTGTGCACATGATTGTGAACCAATCTTGGACAATGGGTAAAGTCGGCCAGTTGGAAAATCCCCTTTTGATCGGGATGAGAAACCTCCTGTTTCGCTCGCTCCCATCCGGGATTATGAAAAATCAACTGGAGAAAATCTATGACTTCAAACTCAATTAATCGGTAAGCGAGGTGCATTTTTGCTTTAGGATCCAGGCCCCAATGCCGTTTTGTTAAGCTTAATCACAAACCCAAAACACAAGAACCTAAAACATAGAACCTAAAACTGCCATCAGTAATCGGTAATCAGTAGTCGATAGTCGATAGTCAATAGTCCACACTAAATCTAAACCTCTTAATCCCAAATCAATCAAATCTCAAATCAGTTATCAGTTATCAGTGGTCAGCTATCAAACCCAAAACACAAGAACTCAAAACATAGAACCCCAAAACATAGAACCCCAAAACACAAGAACCCAAAACACAAGAACCTAAAACATAAGAACCTAAAACATAGAACCCAAACTTCCCTATCTTTAAAACAACGCCTCAGTTGACAAAAAATCATGGCCTGAAAGGCTGATAAAATCACTTAATAACACAATGGAAAACCTCGTTTCATTCTTCAATAAGATTGCTCCTCTTTCTAATGAAGTGTTGAGTTTGATGGGGGAAGTTTTTGTGTATAGCGAATTGAAAAAAGGTGAATATTTTGTGAAAAAAGGGCAGTTTGCCAAAGAGATTGCCTTTCTGGAAACAGGTATTGTAAGAGCCTATTACATCAACAGTGAAGGCAAAGAATACAACAAAACGTTCTTTTCGGCCCCATCGATCATAGGCTCATACGCCTCTCTTATCAGTAAGCAAGAGAATGCAGTTGCACAACAAGCCCTTACAAACTGTAAAATCTGGAAAGCTTCCTTTCATAAAATCGAACAATTATCAGAAGGTAACTTTGAGATAGAAAGGCTCAGAAGAATCATTGCCGAGGGCTATTTTTTAAGTAATGAGAAAAAGGAAATCGAGATGGCACTGCTCGATGCAGACAAACGCTATCTAATACTTCAGCAAGAATATCCCGGCATAGAATTGCAAATACCACAGTATCATATTGCTGCCTATCTGGGCATCAGCCCTACCCAACTGAGCAGAATAAGGAAAAACCTTACACGATAAAGAGCATTTCTTTACATATGTAAATGCACGGGATTTTTTAAGAGAGCTTCTTTGCAATAGTATTCATCAAGGCTAACCATTCCTAAAATTTTATTGCCATGCAAGACAAAGAGATTACGTTTTTCAGAGTTCTTTTTATTATTTCCGCAATTTGGAATTTAGTAGGAGCAATTTTCGGCTACTTCAATACCACCTATACTTTTCAGGGCTTTTTCAACCGGGAACTCACCGACCCACTGTACTATGCGATCTATCAAGGCGCCTGGGGAACTACCCTGGTCTATTTTATCGGTTACTCTATCGTAGCCTATAACCCACTGAAACACACAGGAATTGTGATTGTAGGTGGGATCGGCAAAATCGGCTTTGCCATTTCCTTATTAAAATTTTACCTCTCAGGCATTGCCGGCCCCATTGTGTTTGTAGTCATCATTGGTGATTTCATTTTTGCCTTGCTGTTTCTATATTACTTCCTCAGGTTGTTCAGAACCAAACAAAGTATTCTGTAATGAAACCTATCTTGTCGGCAATTCTGTTAAGCTTCTCGCTGTTGATGTCGCTTGCCACGGTTTCTCAACCATGGGAAGTAGACAAAAGCAAAGACGGAATAATCGTGCATACCAAAGCAGTATCAGGCTCAGATTTTAAATCCTTCAAAGCTGTGGTCCTCATAGATGCTGCTCCTGCCGACATCCTCAAGCTACTCAAAGACGCAGAGAGCTACACCAGGTGGTATGGTTACACCAAGTCAGCACAAATCCTGAAAGTAGAGGGAGACATTCAATACAACTACGTGGAAACCACATTTCCATGGCCTTACGAAAACAGAGACATGGTATACAGAATGTCCATCGACTCATCCAATGAGCAAGAAACCAAAGTAAACCTGAAGGGGATTCCAGACTACATTCCAGAGAAACGAGGCATTGTGAGGATGATAAAAGCAGAAGGACACATTTTGCTAAAGCCCATAAATGGCAAAACTGAAATCACCTATGTGTTCCATTCCGAACCTGGCGAGAACATTCCGGTATGGCTGGCAAACAGTTCGATAGCAGAACTGCCCTATCAAACCCTTCTGGGGTTAAGGGAAATGCTTCGTGTGGAAAGTGAGCCGTAGAGGTAAAGAACCCACTATATTGCCTATTTACCACGCAACTCCAGAATTTCCAATACCTAAATTCAATATAGTTACCATTTTGGTAATTATAACTACCTTTGCGAAAGTCAGAACGGATATGAGGGTAATTGCTAAAAAGATTCTGCGCGAATTCTGGGAAAAACATGCTGATTCAGAAGAACAACTAAAAACATGGTTTAAAGAAGCATCAAAAGCCTCATGGAAGAACCCGACAGACATTAAAGAGGAATACGTCAAAGCGAGCATTCTCAAGAGTGGGAGAGTTGTTTTTGATATTTGTGGAAACAGGTATAGGTTGATAGTTGATATTAACTATTTAAGGCAATGGGTATTTATTAGGTTCATTGGAACACACGCCGATTATGACAAAATTGATGCCAATACAATTTGAATTATGAACATTAAAGCTATTAAAACCGAAGAGGATTACAATCTGGCCTTGATGAGGCTTGAAGAAATATTTCATGCTCCCTCCGACACCAAAGAGGGTGATGAAGCTGAAGTGCTTTCTATTTTAATAGAAAAATATGAAGATGAAAACTATCCAATAGATGCACCAGACCCTATTGAAGCAATCAAATTCAGAATGGAGCAAATGAATATGAAAAAAAAGGATTTGGCCGAAATAATTGGATATAAGAGTCGCGTAACGGAGATATTAACCCGTAAAAGGAAGCTAACACTCAAAATGATCAGGAATCTGCACGAGAAATTAAAGATTCCATATGAATCTTTATTAACCGAATACTAAGGCAGTAAACACTTATCATATCTATTCGTAAATTTGATTTAAGGACATTCAATGAACTAACAGTGAAGTTCTTTCCAAGCTCCCTACGCATTGATACTTTTGGCGCTCCAGCCTCCAATAGATTATTTAATCCTACTTCACCAAGTTTAGATACTGAAATGGATTCAGCATGACGTTACTTAGTTTTAATCTTGGTTCTATCACCCTGGGGTCACTTGACAAAGGATTAACCTGAAATCAATGCCGTTTAGTTAAGCTCTAATCACAATATAAAAAGTCATTCTGTTAAGAATCTTCACGTCAACCTTTGTTTATCATAAAGATTCCTGACGGAATGACCTAACTAAAAAACTTAACTAAACGGATTGAACCTGAACTCAAACCCGACCCATCATTACTACTCCTCCATCAGCCCACAGGCAAACCACAACATCGGAGCCTGACCGTGAAGGTCGCCAGTAACCCTTGGGCGGTTGAGGTAGTATTCGGCCTCCAGGCTCTGGCCAGTACCCACACAGATCTCCCGGATCTTACCGTCTTCGTTGAGATAACCTGCCAAAGCATTCCATGCTTTCACATAGGCCGGCGCATAAATATCCCTGCTCAACAAGCCTCGGTTCACTCCGGTAATCATCGCATAGCCAAACATTGCCGTGGATGAGCTCTCCTTAAAAGAGCTGGGATCATCAATAAGCTGGTGCCACATACCATCCTCAGCCTGAAAGGCCAGCAAGGTCTCCATCATTCTGGTGTATCCCTCCAATATAGAAGTGTAATGTGGATTCGCCTCAGGCAATTCAGAAAGTAATATCGCCAGCCCGGCAGCCACCCAGCCATTGCCCCGCCCCCAGAAAAAAGGTGCCTCCGGCCCATGATGAAACAATCCGTTTGATTGCTGTAGTTTTTGAATATAGGTATCTACTGTCAATGCCGCACGATCCAAATAAACCGTTTCATTGGTCGATCGGTATGCCTGCACTTGCAGTGCGGCAATCATAAAAATATCATCTATCCAATAGCGTGTTTGAGAAGTAAGTCCATTGGGAAGTGTGTCGCTCCACTGGCCATCGGCCAATGCCAGCCCCTCTTCGAGATAAGAAGAATCTCCGGTCTGCAGGAAAATCTCCAGTGGGAGAATCCCGTACACGTTGGTATCCACATGATTTTCGGTATTGGGAATGCTGTCTGATTTTACACGTTGGTACCGGGTGATCAGTTGCTGGATCAACCGATCATCTCCCACCAAGCCGGCAAACTTCAACGCACCATATGCAGCACATGCCTCCGCATAATGCACCGAATAAACTCCCGGTGTGTCATAAATCATAAACTCAGACCTTGTAAGCAGGTCAGCAGCTACCCGGTTGCCCACCTCTTCAGGATTTATTTTTAGTTCGGGTACTTTGGGCTGACAAGCCAAAATGCCCACTAGTGCAAACCACAAAACATTATGTAAAACCTGGGTAGTCTTCATGATTGGGAACAATTGATCCACTGTAAATCAACTAAAAATCAACCAATCAACCATGCACCGAATGGCACTAAAAGCGGCACATTATGATCAATATTGCCATTTTCCCAATCCATGGGATTGGATTTGCTTTTAAAGGACACCCAACCACCATAAAAGGCCCATCCACAACTAGTCAACTGTAGCCCCGGGTGGTCACACATAGGCCATGTAAAGGCAACAACCCTCCATGCCACTACTCAGGTCACTCCCGGCAGTGCACTGCCCCTTCCTGCCAGGCAGGAGGAGGTCATGCCTCAGCAGGAAGCACTGGTGCACTGGCAGGAAGTAGTGGTGCACTGGCAGGAAGTAGTGGTGCACTGGCAGGAAGTAGTGATACAGCGGCAGGAAGCAGTGATGCATTAGCAGGACGATATATAATTTGGCATGAAGACATGGTGCATCCGCAGGACAGAATATTATTTGGCATGGGTTGATGAAACTTGTCCGGGAAGGGTGCCAGGTTTCCCGGGAGAGGCTTTAGACCACTCGGGAAGCCTCAAAAGTCATCCGGAACCGAATACTACTTGTTGGGATGGCATTTGAACCACAGAAATCTATACACATGTGGCAACAAACGTTTTGACTGGCATCAAAAACCTACTAGATTAGTCAGACCATATGTGAAATAACCGGAAGTTTTATCGGTATACACGTATGTTGTAGGGCATAGGCGCAAACGAAATGGCAATTTATCAATACTATCTAGCGGTAATTCCATTGGAAGGTGTTCAGAAAAAACACGATTCAATTCCAGACTCAATTCGTACAAGTACTGAAACCGGCTATTTCGAATCTGAAGCAAAAATCTATTGGAAAGAAGCTGAAATATCTGCAAATGAACTGGTATCAGAACTAGATGGAATTATAACCAGAGCGAACTGGGGAAATGATGACACCTCCTATAACTGGAAGAAGCATACGAGGGAAGCTGACAATGACGCCTCAATATTTCTAGAGGAAGGAAGTTCATTTATAAAAGAGTTTTCTTTTCGAGCTGATTTAAGGGAAAAGAACTTGACTTTTCTCTTGAATATGATTGAATTAGGCAAATCCCATAACTGGGTTTTTATGGACAGAACTGGAAAGCTGATGAAGGCAGATTTTGAAATCATAAAAGACAGTATCAAAAGATCTAATAACTATAAATTCTTAAAAGACCCAGAGGATTATCTAAATAGCTTGGGTTAACTGAACAAGTAATGAATTCAGATGATATAAGATAAATAGAACAGGCTTTAGAAATAAAACTTCCAAGTCATTATGTTAACTACATCACAAATATCCCACCTTCTCTTATGGAACTTAAGAGTCTGCTAGGAGAGTTACTGTTTTTATTTGATAACCCTGAACAGTTAATTTCATTGAATCAACACCTTGGATTTTGTCGCTCTGACAAATTCATTAAACGGAAACTATGTATTGGAGAGAACGGAGGTGGAGACTATTATCTAATCGACTTAAATACATCAGCAGATCAGAGAGTTTACTTCTTAGACCATGAGGAATCAGTTGAAAATCACTATGATCAAGAAACGGATACTTGGCTTTGGGAAAATCTAGAATTCTCAAATAACTTGAAAGAACATGAGGCTGAGATTATTAATATGTTCAGCTAATGAAGAAAAAGAACGCCCTACAATCGAGTGGATGGCCGATGAGCGATTTGCTCACCGGTGCACCCCTCACACCACCGTACGTACGGGTCGCGCCTGCCTGCCGGCAAAGGCAGGTATACGGCGGACTGGGCGTCCCCGATCGTAAAGCATACAACTACCGCTCTTTACACCAGTAGTTGCTTTCCGCTACTTTTAAGGTAAGGCTATGACTAGCATTCCTTACCGAACCTGCCTGCCGGCAAAGGCAGGTTTTCACTTCACATTACGTTCAGTCGCGGACGGCTAGTCCTTCATTGGCTCGTGAGAACTCCCTGGTTTGTCAGGGCTCAAGCCCTGCCAACTACTATGAGTTCGGCTGACTTCTCAGTCTCTATCTCGTAGAGTCCGAGATCTCCCCGGGTAAGGACATATTCCTTCTCCCGATATCCACTGGATCTACCTGTCTAGTACTTGATGGTTTCCCACCCTTGGACATCAGTATGATGTGCTACCTCATCCGACCAGACTGGCCTCTGTATCCAATTCCTGTTCGTTGGAACCGGGTTTTGTGCCACAGGCATCCCTGCGGGACAGTCTCGCTTCCTTCGCGGACGGCTAGTCAGTGCACACCTCACGGTGAACCACCTTGCGACTTGCTAGTGCTTCGGGACACGACTCCCGCACACAAGGGACTTCCACCCTCTGGAATGCCAGCCCAGTGGAATAATTTGGTATCTTCGATACCAGATGCCCATGCTGGGCACACACAGGCGTTAGGCACAAGAGCTTCCCAAATCGCAAAATGAATCATATTCTAATAGGTAATGGATTAATTATTCAATATGGAGGGTCTGATTATCTAAATGATCGCATCATTGAACGAGCATTCGAATTATTAAATTCAGAGGATTTTCCCGGTTTCGCATTTCCTGTCGAAATAGGCGATTGGATCAAATTGTTGCACTTAACAATCCCCGAAATTATTCACGGGGAATTTGATCATTACGCAGTGATTGGCAACGAAAAGAATGACTTATTATCATTTAAAAACCGATACAAAAATACAACTGCAATCAACCAAGTTGGATTTGAAGATTTCTTCTTTATTCATCAGTTGTACTGCCGAAAAAACAAAGTTGATAATCCAGATAGGTTCTATATCCAAGAGCACATAAAGCGGTTCTTTATTCATTCGATTTATAATTCTGGGAAAATCAATCAGGTAATGAAGAGTTTTCCTTCTGGACTTAAAACCTATCTCTTGAATTTTGATTCAATTTTTACTACAAACTATGATTCTAATTTGGAAAGATTCATAGGAACGAAGATTTTCTACTTACATGGGGCATTCCACTTCTTGGACGATCCCTATGACCCAAAAAGTCTCCGCAACTATTTATCCGATAGACCCCTTGATTCCGCACCCGATTTAACTGGTTATGAATATCTTTTCTCAAATTGTATTTCTTACAGTTCTGGAGAACTAAAAGATTCAAAGGGCACTCAAGGAAAACTTGCCAATGAAGCTCTTGAGAAATTCAGAGTTGCCTTTCAAAATGACCCCAAATTGAAAGCAGAAATTAGTAAATGGGGAAAAGCAGATAACTCGTTGGTAAATAAACTTTATGAGTCAATAGTCAAAAGCAGTGAAGACAACAACCTAAAATATTCAGATAATCATTCTATTTCGAATTTATCAGACATTAAAGGTAATCTTACAATATTAGGCCTCTCTCCTTTCAATGATTCCCATATCTTCAAGCGCATTCAAGAAAATGGGGAGCTTAAGAAAATAACCTATTTCTTTTATGACAAATCGGATTGTGAAATATTGAAATCAAAGATTAAAGGAAAAGAAATTGCTTATAAAGATGTGACTCAACTTTGGAAATCCTTTTAATCTTGTGCCTACAATCACTCTCATCCATAAGCTAACAGAGCTACTTGCAAACTCTGGTGAGATCAGATACTTTTATAAATATTTAATAAGTCCAGCTTACGGATAATAGCTGATCGTTGTACTTCATTTAAATCCATGCATGTAATAAATTTCGGAACACCCTTGCAATCAGGCGGACAAGTAAAGGTCAGACCAGGAAATTTCTTCGGTCCAAATACATTGTTAGACGCTGATATGATCTTTTGGAATATCCAGTCTACTTATTCCAACATGGCTGGGAATCCTACTCGAATAAATGTCATCTCTCCAAAAGAGAAGGAGACATATGAGAAAGGAATAATACTTCGAAAAAAGGAGTTCGAAGAGTTTTTCCATATTGGGAGAACTCTCGTTATTACAGCACCCATATTTCATGAATATAAATACCAAATTAAGGAAGGTTCAGGTAACGGCACATTAGACATTTGGAAATGCTTACCAATAGATCCACCTAAATGCTCAATTAATAATGGTCAAAATATTGAAACTATTGATGAATGGTTCACTACCAATTTCTTAGACATATTTAAGCATAACCTTTACTACAACTATCGAATCGACCAAAGTAATGGAATTCCTTTATTCTTTATTAAAGATACAAAATACGTAGTAGGTGAATATTATAAAGTAGGTAACGGCATAATTCTGATCATGCCAGAGTTTAACCTTCCTCAAGGCAAGGATATTGAAGAATTTGTTTTAAGTCAAATACATATT
Source organism: Marinoscillum sp. (assembly GCA_040218045.1). GTDB lineage: Bacteria > Bacteroidota > Bacteroidia > Cytophagales > Cyclobacteriaceae > Marinoscillum. The sequence continues at coordinate 74,283 of JAVJQA010000005.1, read as the reverse complement.
AGTAATGGATTGCTAGAGCTAGAATCCGAAAATGAGTTTAAATACCCTGAGATGGTGTACGACTATAAAACACCTAATGAATTATCTGAAAGAAAAAAACTTGATCAACTAATACAACAAAAGGTAGAAATCGAAAAGAAAATCGAGGCAGAAAATGAAGTTATTGATGAAATAAACAAGACAAAATTACTCTTCACGAGCGATGGAGATCTTTTAGAGACTACATGCAAAGCAATTTTTGAAAGGCTCGGATTTGAAACAATAAAACCAGAAAAAAACAGAGACGACCTGATAATTAAATTCAATGAGTATGTTGCCGTTGTGGAGATCAAAGGCACTTCAAAGAGTTCAGGAGAAAAGCATTCTGCACAATTACAAAAATGGGTGTCCGATTACCATATTAATAAGGATTACAATCCCAAGGGAATATTAATTGTAAATACATATAAGAACATTCCAATTGAGAATAGAACTGAAAAGGATTTTCCTGACCAAATGATGAAGTATGTTAGTCAGATGGAGCATTGTCTAATCTCTGGACTACAATTGTTTGCTTTATATGAAGATTTTAAAGGTGGAAAAATCTCTCAAGAAAAAGTATTAGAGTTGTTATTCAATACCGTTGGTGAACTCAAATACACAAAAAATATTGAACGGTACTTAATAAAGAACGAAGTACAGTCGAGTAGGTAAAGGGGAATCTCACCCCTAAACCTCTCACAGAACCGTACGTGAACCTCTCGATTCATACGGCTCTTATTATGCAGTCCTCAAACGGGTGGGTTACACCAATTTGTAACCCAATGACCAATGATAAAACAGGTTAGGATATGACCATGTAATCCGCTTCAGCCAAGCAACGGCTTTTACCTTGCTCCCTTTGAAGCTTTTGTATTTGTTCAATATCCAACTAATCATCCGATTGTGCAGGTAGTAGAAAACAGGTTTCAGGCGTCTACGGCTAATCTCTATGCCTCACGGCAAACGAGCTTGCGGCTTGCTAATGCTTCAGGGCACAGCCCGTCCCGCACTCGATGCAGGGACCCCTGTGCATAAGGGTCTTTCACCCTCTGGATCGCCAGCCCGGTGGAACGCCAGCCGGTGGACTAATTTGGTATCTTCGATACCAGATGCCCATGCCGGCACACACAAGCGCTGAAAGTGCATATGTCTGACTGCTTCTAGCAACCTTTATTGCAACTTGACCACAAAACTGCGCCTTCTGAAACTTCAATGATGATCAGCGCTTTTAGTGCTTCTAGATTTAGACTTCTCAACGCAGTATTTCATAGAATCAGTTGTGCGTGTGGCGCAGCTTTGCTAGTTTAGTTTTCCATCAGCAAAGTTCGGGACATACGCACTTTAGCTGTTCGTTATGTCTAATGATGAAGAAATTAAGTCTAATTACATTTTTACTCCTTATTTCGAACTTCGCAACTTCAGATGATGCATGTGTGAAAAAATATATGACTCCAATAAATGGAGGTGAAGATTGGGGAATTGGAGCATTTAAAATTCCTGAGAACATTGAATTATCCGTTTACTTAAAAGACTATAAAGAATATGGGTATTTGAAGAAAAATCACTGGACAGTTTCATTATTTGATCTAAATAATAGAAAGATTAAGGAGCTAGACCTGATGGATATGACCGCAGTTAGTCATATCTCGAACTGTTTTCTAAAGGTAAAGAACTGGAAAGATGATGATTACTTTCTGTTTGGCTGGAACTCAAAGTCACAAGGTTTATTGGTCATGAAAAAAGATCTTGAAAATAATAATCTAACAACTTACAGCTATAAGGATTTAATACTAAAAGATGAAGTAACAAATCAACACAATTACACTACCGGTGGAACTCCCATTGGTGTAAATATTAGAAAAAACTGTTTAAACTTGAGAGAGTTCCCTACTATCGAAGGAACAAAATTAGATTGTATACCAGGAAATGACTGGGATTCTGAACTAAAGACTAACCTTGAAATTAAGGACATTCAGGATAATTGGGCGTATGTTGAAGTGGTTTATATGAAGCCTAAAAAAAGAGACTGTGAACCAGAAGCAGAATGGTGTTGTGACCAATATCCAGTAATTCTAAGAAAACGTGGTTGGGTTCAAATAGTTGATGAGAAAGGTTTTCCTAATATCTGGTTTCAGATTTCTTATTCAGCTTATTAATAGACATAGTCGAGTAAGCAAGGGGAATTTCACCCCTAGCCGGGCGCCCGAAAACTTCTCGCAGAACCGTACTGGGACGCATAGTCGTGAACCTCTCAATTCACACGGCTCTTATTATGCAGTCCTCAAACGGGTGGGTTACACCAATTTGTATCCCAATGACCAATGATAAAACAGGTTAGGATATGACCATGTCCGCTTCAGCCAAGCAACGGCTTTTACCTTGCTCCCTTTGAAACTTTTGTATTTGTTCAATATCCAACTAATCATCCGATTGTACAGGTAGTAGAAAACAGGTTTCAGGCTTCTACGGCTAATCTCTATACCTCACGGCAAACGAGCTTGCGGCTTGCTAATACTTCGGACACAGCCTGTCCCCCACCCGATGCGGGAACCCCTGCGCATAAGGGGCTTTCACCCTCTGGATCGCCAGCCCGGTGGATCGCCAGCCCGGTGGAACGCCACCCTCTGGAACGCCAGCCCGGTGGAACGCCACCCGGTGGAACGCCACCCGGTGGAATAATTTGGTATCTTCGATACCAGATGCCCATGCCGGGCACACACATATGCCATGAATGAATGGGGTTTCATCGGTAAGGAAAATTTGGTTGGGATTGGAAAGTCCGCCACAAGTAATAAATTTGAAATAAAGCGTGCCTGCCTGTCGGCAGACAGGGCTATGTGCGAGACGAGAGGTTAGTGTTTTCTAATCCCCACTCATCATAGCTAGGCGTTAGCGATTATTCCCGGAACGTAGAACTCATGAACCCCAACAAAATATTTTCGAACTGGTTTTACATTTTCCTTTTCTTCTGGACTCTTCTGGCAACACTGTGTCTTTTGTTCATCGGATTTGCTTACCTATTTTTAGATGAACCTATAACTCAACGAACGTTCTTATTTGCAGGCTTCTGGCTTACTTTTTTCAGCCTGATAACCGCAACAATTCTGTATTTCGTAAGAAGATATTCTGTTCGGTATACGAACAAGAATGATGGCAAGGCACTACTAGAAATAAATCGCTCAAACTGGGTAAAACAAGGAATAAAAGTTGGCACGATAACGTATGTAATTTTCATGCTCTTTACGCTATTTATGGGCCAAGGTCTAACACTAAAGTCAGCACTAATGGCAAGTCCTTTTTTCCTTCTTGGATTTGCCCAAGCTTATTTTCTTCGGAACAGACGAACGAACAACGAAGAACCAAAACATAACGGAGAATAACAAATCGCACACAGGCGATATAGCGAATGGCCAAACTGCCTACCTGAAACTTCTGTGCAATTCGTCCGTGACCCTGCCCATTCTGCTACTGTAGTGCTTCTAGCCACTTTTTTCTTTCTGGATTTAGACTTGCAAAACCCAGTGCTTCGTAGTTACTGTTGTGGGGGTTGGGCAGTTTCACTATTTTACTGCTTTTTACAGACGGATGTGGCCACTCGCCATATCTGATCGTTGGGCATAATTCCCCCAGAAATATGAAATCAGCTCTTATTCTAATTCTTTCAAGTGTTCTTCTAGAGGGTTTTTGTCAACAAACCAACAGGCCAGAGATCTTTTACAGGGTGATTCCTGTGAACGGCATAAATCTAAGAGAACAACCGAGGTTGAATTCAAGGGTAATTGTCTCAGTTCCTTTTGCTAATCAAGTGTCAACTACTGAAATTGTCAAGTATGATACAATCATTGACAGTAGTAATGGAAATTGGATTAGGGCAAAATACAAAAACCATTCGGGTTATCTCTTTTCCGGCTTTATAGAAGATTATAATTATGTAGAAGGGAGTTCTATAAATTCATCATACAGGTTACAACCTGAGGGGTTAATAATCACAGAACTGAGCTATGATCCAGAATTGCATTGGTATGGACTTTACCATGATATAACTAGCGACCTTTATGAATTAAAGAGTGTTGAAGTTGAATTAATTTCATATAAATCAACTGTTGGCGGTCTCTGTGCCAACCTAAGTATCGAAAACCCTAATAGAAGTGGAAATCCGGGGTTCTTCATTGGATCTTCTATTAACCTCACCCTTGGCTTGAAGAATACTTCTCGAAACACCCTACTTAAATGTTTATCAAAGGCAGATGAATGTACCATCCCTTTTGAAGGGATTGACTATTCAATCCTGCTAGAGGACTCTGAGAACAAAAATGGACTAAAAATTACTAATGGAAATGATGAACAGCTTCTATTATCTGGCATTTCAAAGAGTGCATTTTTAAGCTTGAAATTTGCTGAAGACATTGACGGAGATAACAAATTAGACTTAATTTTGGATGTTTATAATAATACTGGAGATGGATCGCAGGGAGGAAAATATTACATGTTTCTGAGTTCAGAAGCAAAGGCCGGTAATCTTGTCGAACTCGTTTCAACATATAATTGGAGTACGGGCGGATGTGATTAAACTATGCCCAACAAACGATGATGGCGCATGGCCTTACTTAGTTATCTGCCAAGTGCCTGCTAAACATCCCACTTATCTGCCGCCAGGAAACTGATGTGCTTTCTATCTACTTCTGCTCGTGGGAGTTTTTAATCTTCTTGGCGCAGTGCCAGTCTGATACTTTGAATGCACCCCTTGGTCAGGCACGACAGATAAGCTACTTTTATCGGTATTAAAAAAGCTCGGAGGCCACAGTGCCATATCTGGTTAGATTTCATTCCGCACCATGAAGAAAGTACTTGTTGTTATTGGTATTGCTATTGTTCTCTCACTGGCTGTTTTTTACTTAATCACCTCAAGGGAGTATCAACGTCTGGACTCTCGGTACGTGAAACTTCAACCAGGCAAGGAGGAGCTAATTGTGCTGGTTAACGTAGGAAACGGCGATAGAAAATATATAGCTGAAAAGATCAATAAAGTCTTTCAATGTAATCCAAAATTGATCGGAATAGACCTATACTTCAAAGAGTTTTCACCTGAGATTGAACAAGATTCGCTACTTCTTAATAGTATCCAAAACTCTAAACCGATACTTGCAACAAGACATATGGGTATTGGAACGCAGGGAGTAAACAAAGTATTCCTGAACGCTGCACTAGATCATGGATATGCTGAATTAAATGCTGAAAATGGTTATGTATCAAACTTCGACGTATTCAGAGAAATGAAATCAAAAAAAGACTTCCACTTCGCATATACTATGGCTAACAAAATTGACTCAATAGCAGCAAGTCGATTCGTCAATAATTTGGACGGAAATAATTCAGATGTTGTAATAAGGAAGTTGTCTGATCAATTTAAAATCTTTGACTTCAATGAAAACATCAACTGTGAACAGATAACAAACAAGGTTGTACTTTTTGGCTACTTAGGGCCGACTGACGAAGATAAGTTAACAACGTACGCAAGATTTCACGACGATAGTGATGCTTCGGGACCAGATATGTATGGACCAATCGTTGTAGCCAACCAAATTCTAATGATCTTAAAAGACGAAATCTAGTCGAGTAAGCTAGGGGAATTTCACCCCTAGCCGGGCGCCCCAAAACTTCTCACAGAACCGTGCTGGGACGCATAGTCGGGGACGCCTTAGTCGTGAACCTCTCAATTCACACGGCTCTTATTATGCAGTCATATCGCGATCCGGTCCTGTTAGTTGTCACTTGCGCTGCGTTGAACAGATCAACTCAAGATTCGTTATATTCGAATATGGAAACAGATGTCATTAATATTGACCCGGAGATTCTAAGCGGAACCCCTTTATTCTTAGGAACTCGGGTACCAGTTGAAACACTTTTTGATCATTTGGAAAGTGGGGTTTCATTGAACGATTTCCTTAGTGATTTTCCTTCTGTGACACACGAACAGGCAGTTCGTGTTTTGGAACTCGCAGGAAAAGTTGTTTCATCTGCCAACTTTAAAAAACTCTATGAAACTGCTTCTTGACGAGAATCTTCCAAAGAAGCTGAAAAACGATCTAACAGATTTTGAAGTCTTGACCGTCCAGGACATGGAATGGCATGGAAAGAAAAATGGAGAACTTCTCGAACTGATGATTTCAGATGGGTTCAACGCATTGATAACAGCAGACAAGAACCTTAAAAACCAGCAAAACTTTAAAAAATATCCAATTCCGGTTTTAACTCTGAATGTTAAGTTGCTGACCTACCAACACATGGTCAATCTATTACCCGAACTCAAAAAGACTACTGAGCGAACAACTTCCAAACGGACCAACGATAATCTCGGAGTAAAATAGCGAGTAGCAAAAGGGAATCTCACCCCTAGGCCGGGCGCCCCTAAACCAAGCGTCCCCATTCGCAAAGCCCACGACTACCGCTCTTTACTCCAGTAGTTGCTTTCCGATACTTCTAAGATAAGGCTATCAGTAAATGGTCAAAAACAGCTCCAGTTACCCGTAATAGCAAATGTCGGGTCAATGTCGGGTCAATTAAGGTTTAGTTTTTTGCGCTTAATTTTATCTGCGAATAACATTGCCTAAAAATCAGTAACACTATGAAACAGCCTCATCTAGGAAAACGGTTAGCAGACCTTAGGCAACAAAAGAACCTTACTCAGGAAGACCTGGTAGGCAAATGCAATATTAATGTGCGCACCATCCAGCGGATAGAGTCCGGTGAAGTAACACCAAGGCCATCTACCCTCAGAATAATTGTAGAGGCTTTAGATGAGCAATTTGATGGCCTATTTAATGAAGACACCCAGACTTCCTGGTGGAGTTCATTATTGGTATTGACCGATAACCTATCTCACAAACAAATAAGGAACTTGTTACAGACAGCCTGGATAGCCGGACTGATCTATTTTGCACTGGGTTTGGTAGAAGCAGCGGCAGACTATATACTATTTGATCAGAGCTATCTTAGTATCTCTCAGCGTGTATTTTATATTGCTACAAAAACAGGCGTATTGGTAGCTTATGCATTCTTTATGCGGGGTTTCATTGCCATTGGCAAAACTTATAACAACTACCTGCTCAGAATAAGCAGTTACCTGATGGTAGCATCCTATATACTCATCATTGCCATAGACAATTTTCATGTCATCTGGCCAATGGAAGAATCGCTCTACCTATTTATCCAGTCAGCAGCGGCACTGACCTTTGGCGCTTTAGGCATTGTGCTCGCGGTGGGTTTTTTTAGACTAAGAAATTCGTTAGGATCAATAGCCGTTGTGGCCGGTGCTTTTGAACTGGTTATCGCATTGTTATTCCTGACCATTATTGGGTCCTTTCTGGCGCTACTGCTTCTTATCCCTTCCGTGATTATTGAGGTGGTTATTTTATACAAAGCTTCAGAGCAAATAGCCGAAAATCGAGAGGTAGAATAATATGCGTAAGTATCTAATTTGTGCAGTAATCACTGTGTTGTGTTTACTGTGCTACCTACTGTTTGAACCCATGTTCATTTACAATTTTGGGTGGGAGCCATTGACTAATGATCAAAAAAGTAAAAGTGAAGTGATCCATGACTCTACTTTCTATAGACCAATTCTACTGACCCAGAAATATTTAGATGATTCAATTGCACTCAAAACACCAGGGCTGTCTGTGGCTGTTGGCATCAATGGAAAATTGGTGTGGTCATCAACACGTGGGTATGCTGATGTTGAAACTAAAAAGCTCGTGACACCCAATACCGCCTTTAGAATAGGCAGCACGTCCAAAGCAGTAACAAGCATTGGGTTAGGCATATTGCTAGAGCAGGGCAAGCTTGGATTAGATGACACAATTGCTCCCGGTATCATGGACAAAACCATAACCATAAAGCAATTGGCCAGTCATACTTCCGGTATCAGAAATTATGGCATGTGCTTTTGCTTTCCAGTCTGGGAATATTATAACAACGATGAGTACACCTCTGTGAAAGAAGCTGTTAAGATTTTCAATGATGATCCGTTACTTTTTGAACCCGGGACTGATTTCAGTTATAGCAGTTACAATTTCACAGCACTTAGCGCAGCAATGGAGCACGCCGCAGGTATTGAATTCACTGAGTTTATGGAAAGCATGGTATTCCGAAAAGCAGGCATGGTCAACACAGGCTTTGACAAACAGAATGTTAACATCGACAGGGCAGAATTTTATGACGTACAAACCAATATTTACAAAAAAGCCTTTACCGTGGATAACAGTAATAAATGGGCCGGTGGTGGTATGCTCTCTACTCCATCTGACTTGGTTATACTAGGCAATGCTATACTAACAGGCTCAATTATCAACCCTGAAACATTCAAAACTCTGACCACTCCGGTTAGGTTAGCAAATGGCGAAATCAACGAACAAAACTATGCTTTGGGTTGGCGATCTGGTGAATTAGACCTGCTCGATGTAAAGGCAAAAGTAACCATTTTACATCATGGCGGCACTGCCACGGGCTCTACGGCCTTATGGATTATTGTTCCAGAATACAATCTAACTGCTGCCATTATGATCAACAGATCAGTGGAAGGCTTCCCCCTATTTGATATACTTCTTCCAATCGTAGAATACTTTGTAAATGAGCTTAATACCTCACGGGATTGAGAAATTCATGCGGTCTCGGCGAAAATCACCTTCCATATCCTGCACTAATGCTGTTCAGCTCAGCCCCTGATCTTGTCATTTCGACCTGCCTGCGGCAGACGACAGGCAGGCGCAGGAGAAATCTCACTCATTTATGATACTGAACTTTTTTTGGTCAGTAAAGACCCCTCATTCTTCGAGATGACATTCTTAACCACACAACATTGAACCTGCATCATTTTGCACAAACGAGGACAGGATGGTGAAAATCCAGGGATCTGTGGTTCATGCATGTTGAATTGTTATTGCTGACCCCGGAGCTGTCATTTTTTTCCGGGAGATATGGCTCATTAGGCCGGAGATATCATTTTTTTATGGGATATATCGCTCCTGAGGTGGGATATGTGATCTATAAACCCGGAGATGTCGTTTTTTTCTGGGATTTGCGGCTCATTAGGCCGGAGATATCATTTTTTCCTGGGATCTGTCGCTCCTGATGTGGGACATGTAACCCATAAGCCCGGCGCTGCGACTTTTTCCTGGGAGGTGCCGTCCGTGAGCCTTCCTTTGCGATCCGCAACCGGGAGATGTGAGTGCCGGGCCCGGAGGTGCAATTACTCTTTCACAATCCTAAAGGTAAGTTGATTTTCATGTGACTTGACCACCAGAATGTATGAACCAGTAGCTAAATGGCGTACATCTATAGGTTCCAGAGTAGTGCCTGTTATCAGTTGACAACTGTATAGAGATCTACCATCCATGGTTCTGAGTTCTATCTCAGTATAATCATGGCTGGCTTTGAGGTTTAGGTTTAGATAATCTGTTGATGGATTTGGATAGACCAATCCCCTTTCATCACTGCTAGCCAAAGGAGCTATTATTTCCACAAGCGTGGTATCCATATTGGCACATCCATGATCATCAGTAGCCCTCAGCCAATAATGATAAGTGCCACTGGCATTTTCTATGACCTCAATGCTTTTGGTAGTTTCTCCGGTACTCCAAAAGTAGCTTTGGAAATCCCGATCCGGTTGAATGGTAAAAGCCTCACCTGTACTGTACATAGCATCCTCCCCAATATTTACATCTGGCAACTCATTGACCGTAAGGTTTAGTATGGTCAGGCTATCCTTTCCCAAAGAAGACTGTTCCAAAAGATAATACTCACCTGATTCCGAATATCCTTTAAATTCCTCACCCTGGCAGATACTCACAGGAACGGTAGGAACATTCGAAAGATCTACCTCAATCTTCACACGCACCAGAGCAGACCACTGATCACCAACCAGAACACGTGCTTTGATTTCGGTATCTTCTATGATCATTAACGAACTTGTGTACATAGTTGCTGTGCTACCAACTTCACCTCCTGCCAATCGGGGATCACTATCATCAGTAGTAAAATAGATAGTACCTGCATCTGAGCTAATAGCCAAGTCAATTAGTGTTTCGTATAAACCACTGTAAGTGCTGAATACCGGAGCCTCAACTGCCGACAGGAGTCCAGCATCTTTGAAGTGTGCCAGTACGATCCCTGATCGCTGTGGAAGGTAAGTATTGATCATGTGATCAACCTGCTTTTGCCAGTGATCGTCCCGGGTGTAAAGCTCATAACTACTACCCCCGTCCACATCTCTCCGATAGTCACCCCATCGGGCTGACTCTGCCAGCATGCTCAGATCAATTTCATCCGCAATCTTCTGATATCTCTTAATGGTTTCTTCTGGAGTCAATTCCCCATCATCATAAAAATGCTTCTGAACACGATCTGCAAAAAACAATCGATACTCATCGTTTTTGATCAGTTCATGAAAAATCCGTGTTGGGTTCCCCTCATTGTCCTGGTCAAGAAGATTAGCCTCAAGATCGTTCATAGAGGTCTCTGCATCCCAGCAAAAAAACTTAAATCCATGCTCGTTCGTGACCCTGTTCCGTGCAGCCAGCCAGTTGTTCCTGTCCCAGTCACCGTTACCGATATAGTAATTGATAATCATGTAGTCGGTCAGGTTTCTTACGTCCAGGAGGTTCTGAAAATCAGTATTCAGGGTACCATCTTCATTCATGCCTTGTACTTTGAAATACTTCTCGTTTGTCTCAAATCCTTCAGCTGTTAAATTCAGTAGTTGCTGCCAGGCCTCAAAGTTGCCATCGGTCACGCCATTGTGATCCTTTACCACATCATAATCCTCCTCCTTACCTCCCAGGTATGCTTCCACAAAATCATCGGTAATCTTCTCAGATATATTGTACACTCCCCAATACATCCCATTCAGGTACAGGTGCACAAATTTGGTGTGAGCAGCAGTTCTGTCCATATCCAGCTGCGTCTTTTTGGTGAAGGGATCACGGATATAATCAGTTCCTTCACACTGAGCAGGTGAGTTCTTTAGCCAGCTGTAATTGTATCCGGCACGGAGCACCAGTGAATTAAATTCATTGGTAGCGCTGCTTTCCTCAAACATGTTGTAATTGAGCTTGGAAGGACCATAAGAACTCCTGAAGCTCACCCTAAATGAATGTTTGGGGCTATTGCCCGGTTTCCGTCCGTTACCGCCATGAACTCTTAATCCACAGTTTAGCTGAAAGTCCAGTCCCTCTTTCGGGTCAAAATACTCCATGGAAACCGGCCGCTCCCATTCGTCTGCTGCCTGGGTACTATTGAGGTAAATCCCGGCTTTGGTAATATCCTCAGAATCCAAAAAGAGATCATCCACGTCCAACACCAAAGACACCGTAGGGAGTGATTCCAATGCTTCCAAAACGGCCGGCCGCTGATCATCCGTACAAATTTCAGGATCCATCTCATAATCACCTGGAAAGCCCTGTCCCCATACCGTGGGGTATCCTTCAGGAGCGTTGGACTGGTCTAGTACATCGGGCATTAAATAGGTTTGGGTAACAACCGCACTTGCTTTATCGCTATTTTTCTCAATGGCAATAACACTTACTACAGACGTGCCTGATAATTCAATGGGCGTGGAGTATAGCTGGCCGTTTGTGGTATGAGGGCTACTCCCATCCAGGGTGTAATAAAGGTCCACATCTCCGGAATGGCTTAGGTCCAGACTAAAAGAAGAAGTATAAAAACCTCGAGCTTGGCTAAAGACAGGAAGTGGGATTGAACCATCACTTACGTTGGCAACACCAGGTGTAGGTTCTTCTGAAAACACATAATTTCCATCAATAAGTGCATAAGACACGTCTGCTTGCTGTAACGGATATGCAGATCCAAAAGATGAAGCCAAGGTGGTACCATCGGGTTTCACCAATGCCAGAAACTCACCTGATCCCGATAATTTGAAATTGGTATGGAGCTCACTTGCTGCATCCGATCGTTTCTTTTCTGAAGCAAACACCACCAGGTATTGGTTTTGGTCCAAAACGATTGCGGGAAATTCCCATTTGGCCAACTTTCCCTCATTATCTGTCAAATACCAACCGTCAAGAGACACAGCTTCATCCCCGGGATTGTGTATTTCCAGCCAATCTGAAAAATCCCCGTCTTCATCCTGTAAGGTGGAACTGTTAATGGCCATGAATTCGGAGATCACCAACTCCTGTCCTCCAGACACGTATGATCCTAGCAGCATTAATGTTAAAATAAAGATTGACCTTGCCTGGGCGTTGCAAATAAGTTTTTTCATCAGTTTGTGAGTTGTGTTAGGGAAACATCGATCAGTTACCCTGTATTTTGAAAGGCAAACTAATGCCACTGCTCTCATGAACTATCCTGCTCATCCATGCTTCATATGTACGCATTTATAACCACGGAATCATCGCTTAATGATGCGGAAAAAATCATCTCCAACCTGTACCAGAAAAATACCTTGAGATAGGTGAGCAACATTAACCTGATCCTCATCTTGATAAACAATCTTTTGCAGGTAGCACTTTCCATTCATATCCATCACCTTCACAGTCATGCCCGCTCCATTTAAGACCGTCAATTGATCATTGGGAATGGTTGGGAATATTTTGATCACTGAGACTGGATCAGAAAAGAGGATTTCGTAGGAATTTGGCGCATTCCAGCTAGATGTGGTGATTGCCCATTCTGGACTGCCATCAGACTTTCTGGCAAATACAGTATTAGCTCCGAGGGCCGGAATAGTCACCTGATCAACAAGTACCAGGGATGACGCCTCCTCGCGATGCATTAATAAAGACTCGCCATCACTACTCAACTTGAAGTCCAGATGAAGTGCTCCCTGCTCCGGCTCTTCATCTGCCCACAGGATCAATCGCTCCCCAGGCCCAATCACGGTTAATTCAGGTTGGTTTTTCGGAATCTGGCTTTTGGTGAGTTCCTCAGGTTTATCACTAAAATACCAACCACCAATATCTACAGATGCTGTCCCGGTGTTGTACAATTCTATATAATCATCCGTGCCACCAAACTCATCAGCGATGGTCTGGTTGCTGCTCATCACTTCATTGATCACTACCGCGTACTCCTGGGTAGTACTCTGCTCAAATACCGCCTCTAGATTTACCTCACTCGTCAGTATAGTGCTATAAGTTTGTTTGTCATATACCTCACCATCCACTATCCAATGACTAAACTTATAGCCATTCACAGGGTTTGCGGTGATAGATACCTCTAACCCTTGGAAATAACTGATAGTAGCCCTGGTATCCTTGATAACTTCCTGATTAAACTGATAAGTGACCCCAGGGATAACCGAAGAGAGTTGAATCTTTTGGACTGAAGCATTCTGTAGGAATCTCTGTGAGATATGTTTCAACACATTGGGCACTCGTGCGCTGGCAAAGTTCTTCCAGACCTGAATATCATTTTGAAAATTATCTACAATACCAAACCTGGCCTGGTGATAAGGTATTTCCTTCTCTATTCTGCTCGCCATGCTGTCCATCATGTGGATCAATCGATCTGGCTGAAAAGTAGTGGACAAATGAATGGCAAACCGGTCGATAAATTTTTGCAGGAACTGATCATTGTCAATGAAAGACTCGAAAACAATGGTGGACCACTCTGGTGCGTAATCGTATCCACCAATCACACTTTTGGAATTCTCACCAAGCGCAAAAGTGATGGTATTGTGATCCACTCGCCCCATGCTATAACTATATTCCACATCCATCAGGATCCATCTCCATCTCCCATCTTCTTTCAGCTTCCACATTTTCATATTGTTGTATGGCCAGTCCACATTGGCCACATAAAGCTGGAGGATCAAGTAGTTGATGAATTCATCCACATCAATCATTTGCTGTGCCTCCTGGTAATTCTCTTCATTGGAAAGAGGATGATCTTTTAGCCATTTGCTCAACTCGATAAACTCAGGATCGGTAGGTATGTCATTGTGTGAGTCTACACCTTTGTAGGTTGACTCGATCAAATAAACATCTTCACTATCCAGCCCGAAATTGGAAAAAACAAAGTCCCTGTTAGATCGCTCTCGCATGTTTTCTATACCGAAGTACTCGCCATTGATAAAGATCACTGCGGGCTCGTAGGCCTGGTAGTCTACATCCATCCTTCCAACAATCATTGATTGGAGAAATGCATCCTTCATCATGGTCCGCTTGAAGTCATTCCCAGAGTTGCGCATCATGATGTCTTTATATTTTCTGCCTGGCTTAGTAGAAGGGAAAAAATCATACTCCAATCGGTTTTCCCCAAATTTCTTTTTCGGAGATATGGCAATGGATTTCAGGTCACTTTCTCGTGATCCACCGCCTACTATCCTGATATCCAATTCCTGATTGAGTTGCAGTGTACCAGATTCATCAAAAAACTCAAAATTTGTTGGCCGATCCCAGTCCTGATTAAAATTTTTAGGAGTCTTCTGGAGGTTGCCGGTGATGCCATTCGTGCCATCGCAGTATATACCGATTGTATCGTTGGTAAGATATCGCTGGTCTGTGGATATGGATACTACCCTCAAGTTCTCTGGTTTTCGTTCATTGATGAAAAAAGTACTGGAAACCACATCACTCCTGAGCTTATCCTCAGCTATCGACACAGCGCGAACTACCAAAGTTTGATCAAGTGGAATCACTGTTCCCTTATATTCACTTGAATTCACAGAGGGCTCGGAGTTGTCGAGGGTATAGTACACTTTTTCTCCAGATGGTGGCGAGGTGAATGTCAATCCCTGCGAACCCTGATAAAATCCACTCTGCATACTAAATACAGGACTGGAGCATCTATCACTGGCCGATTTAGACCCTGTGTTACTCGCTCCCGGGCTAGGCTCATCATAAAATACCCACTCACTTCCAGTGTCACCCTTACGTCCATATGAAACGTTTCTGTACTGTTCCGGATACTCAACTTCATCCACCAATTCCCCATTCTTATCAAACAGGTATAATTTACCTCCTTCCGGGTCAAGTTTAAAAGAAGCATGACCTGTTCGTTCATCACGCTCAAAATAAAACACAGCAAACCCCCCAGCACTGATTAGCGTGGATTCCGGGCGCCACTTTTCAGGTTCTTCCAACTTGTCAGAGAAGGAATAGTCAGCCATGTCTATTTCGGTTGCTCCGGGATTGTGCACTTCTACCCACATGCTGAAATTATAGGCATCATCCATAATGAACGAGACATTTTTTGGCATCAATTCGTTGATGACAGGATCAGCATGCACGGAAAGGGACAAGCCCAGAAAGGCGTAAATAAGTAGTTTCGTCATGATTGGAGATAATTTCTACCCTACAATTAAGCAACAGCAAACTATGCAACTATCCTCCTCCCTCCTGTTGGTGATGGCAGTGTTTTTAGTTTTATGTTCTAGGTTCTAGGTTCTAGGTTTTAAGTTCTAGGTTCTAGGTTCTATGTTCTATGTTCTATGTTCTATGTTCAAAGAGATAGACATCCTAAAACCCCACCAATCTAAACTTCGAACCTAAAATAACCCAAAACCCAACAACCCAACAACCCAAAACCTAAAACCTAGAACCTAAACACCAAACCTCCAATTCCGCGAAAAAATCAGCAACTTGCACTTTGTTCCCTTTGTCGATTGCTTTGAAAGATTTCTTACTCATTACTCCCCCGTTTACACAGCTAAACACTCCCTACCCGGCGACTGCTTATTTGAAGGGTTTTCTCAACACCAGAGGTATCAGCAGCTACCAGATGGATCTGGGGATCGAGGTGATTCTAATGCTGTTTAGTCAGTCAAACCTGGCAGAGGTATTTGAGTTGGCAGCAGCATCCGGATCCATCACTTCTGAGAATGCACAACGCATTTATGCACTACGAACCGATTACCTGCAAACCATCGATCAGGTGATCCGCTTTTTACAGGGAAATGATCAGACCCTGGCCCGACAGATCTGTACAGAACAATTTCTACCGCAAGCTTCCAGGTTTCAACTCGAAGAAGACCTTGACTGGGCGTTTGGAAGCATGGGCATGCAAGACCGTGCCAAGCACTTGGCTACCTTATACTTGGAAGATCTTTCCGATTTTATTGTGGAGTGCGTAGATGAGCATTTTGGCTTTAGCCGATATGCAGAAAGACTGGGCAGGAGTGCCAACAGCTTCGACCTGTTATACACCGAACTGCAGGCAGCAACCACTTTTATCGACCAACTCAGCCTTGATCTCCTGGAGGACACCATTAAAAAAACAACCCCTAAACTGGTTGCTTTTTCAGTGCCGTTTCCCGGAAATCTCTACAGTGCTTTTCGATGTGCTCAGTTGATCAGAAAGAACTTTCCGGACATCAAAATAGCAATGGGTGGTGGGTTTCCCAACACCGAACTTCGCTCCCTTTCTGACCCACGCGTCTTTGAGTTTTTCCATTACATCACACTCGATGACGGTGAGTTGCCCATTGAATTGCTTGCAAAACATGTACTTGATCAATCTACTGTTTCAGAATTTAAAAGAACCTTTCTTTTAGAAAATGGTATAGTGCAGTACCGGAATGATGCTACCGGCCATGATTACAAACAAGCCGAAATCGGAACACCAGATTATTCAGACCTCCTGCTCAACCAATACATCTCCGTGATTGAAGTCGCCAATCCCATGCACAGCCTTTGGAGTGATGGTAGATGGAACAAGCTGACCATGGCACATGGCTGCTACTGGGGAAAGTGTACTTTTTGTGATATCTCCCTGGACTACATCCGGCTGTATGAACCCATTGCAGCCAAAACTCTGGTAGATCGAATGGAGGAACTGATTGTCCAAACTGGTGAACGTGGATTTCACTTTGTGGATGAAGCCGCTCCACCGGCACTCATGCGGGAATTGGCCCTGGAGATCTTGAAGAGAAAACTCACGGTGACCTGGTGGACAAACATCCGCTTCGAAAAAAGCTTCACAAGAGATCTGTGCGTACTGCTTCAGCATTCGGGATGCATAGCCGTGTCAGGAGGTCTGGAAGTGGCCTCCGATCGTTTGCTCAAGCTGATAGACAAGGGAGTTACCGTTGAGCAGGTGGCACAGGTGACCAATCACTTCACGGAAGCGGGCATCATGGTGCATGCTTACCTGATGTATGGATACCCGACGCAGACCGTCCAGGAAACCATTGATAGCCTGGAAATGGTAAGGCAGATGTTTGAGCTGAACATTATCCAATCAGGATTTTGGCACCAATTTGCACTGACAGCCCATAGCCCTGTAGGACTCAGCCCGGCCGATTATGGCATATTTCCAGATATTAAAGCTGCAACATTTGCTCATAATGATATTGAGTTTGAAGACACTACCGGGATCGATCATAGCCAGTTTAGTCATGGGCTTAAGAAATCACTGTTCAACTACATGCATGGCTTAGGATTTGACCTCCCTCTTCAAGGCTGGTTTGATCAGAAAATACCAAAATCAACGATTAGGAAAGATTACATTCTTAACTGCATCGAAAACAACACTGACTATTTCCAATTCAAGCCTTCTTCCAAGGTGCTCCTCTGGCTAGGGAGCCGCCCCAGTGTTTCTGAGTTTGAAAAAAACAAGAAAGGAATGTCCCGAACATTTGTGCAGTTGGATTTTCATGACAAACAATCAGTTTTCTCCATTTCCATGGAAAAAGAACGTGGGGAATGGTTAATCGGGATGCTGGAACTCGCTAGCGCCAAACAGAAAAAAAACCTCACGATTTCAGAAGTAAAATCCTCATTCGAAAATCTATTCGAAGACTTTGAACCCTTTTGGCACACCAAACCAATCAATATTTTACGTGAACATGGACTGCTGATCCTTTAGGTTTGCACTGAAGAACAACCATGGGTAAGAAAAAGCAGCAAAAATTCATTCCAAAGATCCACCCGCGCAACAAACATACAGGCAGGTATGATTTTGCTGCGTTGATTGCGTGTGACCCGGATTTACAATCTTTTGTCAGACCAAATATTCATGGTGACGACTCCATTGATTTTGCTGATGCGGCGAGCGTAAAAGCACTCAACAGGGCATTGTTGAAACTACACTACGGTATTCACTTTTGGGAAATCCCAGAAAATTACCTCTGTCCACCCATTCCCGGAAGGGCTGATTATATTCATCATATGGCCGACTGGTTGTGTGCTCAGAACTTCGGTAAAATCCCTACTGGTGACAAAATGAAATGCCTCGATATTGGTGTAGGCTCAAGTCTTATCTACCCCATCATTGGCATACAGGAATATGGCTGGTCATTCATTGGCTCAGATATTGATCCGGTTTCACTGGCATCTTCACAGGAGATTGCCTCACAAAACCCGGCCATCACGGCACAGGTTGATCTTCGGCTACAGGCAAAACCTGACGATGTACTTTTTGGGATCATTACCAAAGACGAGCAAATAGATCTGGCCATTTGTAATCCTCCTTTTCATAAATCAGCAGAGGAAGCTCAGCGTGGCACCAACCGGAAAGTCAGCAACCTTTCAGGTCAAAAAGTTACTAATGCCAGTCTTAATTTTGAAGGGCAGCCGAATGAACTTTGGTGTGATGGTGGCGAGAAAAAATTCATCCAAAACTACATTCGGGAAAGCAAAAAGTTTGCAGAGAATTGCTTTTGGTATTCTTCACTGGTTTCTAAACAAAGCAACTTAAAGGCCATAGATGAAACGCTCAAATCAACCGGAGCTTCCCAGATTCATACCATCCCCATGGGGCAGGGAAACAAAACCAGCCGAATCGTTACCTGGACATTTTTGACCAGGGAACAACAAAAGTATTGGAAAAACACCCGGTGGAAATCAGCGAATTGATCCAATAAGCGGTATTTTTGTCTATGCACAGGCCAATTTGGTTCTTATTTGTTTCAGTTGCTTTACTGCTCTCATGCCGCAAAGATGATCCTGCACCAACGGGGACCATGATGCATTTTCCTTCTCCTATCATTTGGGAGACTCTCAGTCCTTCAGAGCTCGGTTGGAACAGTGAACAACTGGATGAACTCCTAACCTTTCTGGAATCTCACAACACGCGAGCATTTATCATCCTGAAAGACGGAAAGATTGTGGTGGAAAATTACTGGGGCCAAAACATTCTGCAAACCGGCGCTTTCACACAATCAAGTAATTGGTACTGGGCTTCAGCAGGTAAATCTTTGACAGCTTTTCTGGTAGGGCTTGCACAGGAAGAAGGATTGCTCAACATAGAAGACCCTACTTCCAATTACCTGGGTGCCGGGTGGTCAAGTCTAACTGCTGCTCAGGAAACAGCCATCACCATCTGGCATCAACTGACTATGACAACTGGTCTTGATTACAATGCGGAGAACCCCGATTGTACCCAACCAGAATGCCTTCAATACAGAACAGCACCGGGCACAAGCTGGTACTATCACAATGCACCCTACACATTGCTGGAAGGCGTAGTTTCGGGTGCTGCTCAAATGAGTTACAATGACTACACAGACAGATTGGAAGCGAAGATTGGGATGAATGGTCAATGGATCCAGACCGGTGATAACAACGTGTATTACAGCACTCCCCGGGATGCAGCCCGTTTTGGTTTGTTGGTACTTAATGAAGGCACCTGGAATGGTGAGACAATCATGTCAGACAAGGTATATTTTAATGAAATGGTCAATACGTCCCAAAACCTGAACCTATCCTACGGCTATCTCTGGTGGCTTAATGGAAAAGGTTCCATCATATTTCCCGGTGCCACAACTGCATTTCCCAACTCCACAACACCAGATGCTCCGGATGAGCTCATAAGTGCACTGGGTAAAAATGGCCAGTTCATTGATATTCTCCCTGGTGAGAACCTTGTTGTTGTGAGAATGGGGGAATCCCCTGAGAATTCAACAGTACCACTTGTTTTCCACAATGAAATGTGGAAACGTTTGACAGAAATTATCGAATGAGTTGCTTATTTTAACCCAAACCCCAAAAACCTAATCACCCAAAAGTCCAAGAACCTAATCACCTAAAAACTAGGCCTATTTATTCGAAATAAACAAAACCTATTTCGAATATTTCGTTTACCTTTACAAGGACGAATAAAATAGAACTGACATGAAATTGACCGAAAATATAAAACGCCCCTCAAAGGAGGAACAAAAAGCTGCACTAGAATCATATAGTGCTTTAGCCGCCATGTTAGAAGAAATTCATTCTGACTATCCTGAAATAGAAATAGAAGAAACCAAAGAACGCATAAAAATCCCTCTTAACGCTTTAAAACTTCTTGCAAAAATTTTAAAAGAAACCAGTCAAGGAAAACCTATTTCCATTGTACCTGTAGCAACCGAAATAACAACTCAATCTGCGGCTGAACTTTTGGGCTGTTCAAGACCACATCTCGTTAAACTCCTAGAAAGTGGAGAAATCGCATTTACAAAAGTCGGTAAACATAGGCGAATAAAATATGATGATTTAATCATGTACAAAAAGAAACTCAAGGCTAAACAACGAGAGTTACTTGTAGAAATAATGAAGTCGGACGAAGAGTCTGGTCTGTATGATTCATAGTGTTCGTTTTACTTGTGTGTTAGATACAAACGTTATCTACCCTATTGATATACGAGATTTATTGTTTTGGTTCGCATCATATGACCTTTTTACACCTAAATGGAGTAAACATATATTTGACGAATGGAAAGACGTTATGATCCGTAAAGGAATAAACCATGAAGAAGCCTCAAAAAGAGTCGCTAAAGCTGAATTAGCGTTTCCTGATGCTTTGGTAGAAAATTATGAGTCACTCATCAACTCATTAGATTTACCTGACGAAAAAGATCGACACGTTCTAGCAGCAGCTATAAAAACAAATGCTAATATCATCGTTACCAACAACCTCA
This sequence comes from Marinoscillum sp., assembly GCA_040218045.1. Taxonomy (GTDB): domain Bacteria; phylum Bacteroidota; class Bacteroidia; order Cytophagales; family Cyclobacteriaceae; genus Marinoscillum. The sequence continues at coordinate 53,408 of JAVJQA010000005.1, read as the reverse complement.
AAGATTTTCCAAACGAATACTTGACAAAATTTGTATTGAGTGCTAAAAGTGCAGACGACTTTATTACAGACACTATTGACCTAAATCCAGAACTAGCTATCGAAGCATTTAGAGCATTAGTCATTAATAGACGGAACCCCAACCTTGATGAATTTCAAGTTTTGGATAGATTTAGAAACTGTAATCTAAAAGATTCAGCAAACTACCTGCATTCACTAATTTAAAAGAAGTGTCTCGCCCTAAAATAGGCTAAAACCTAGAACCTAAAACATAGAACCTAGAACCTACCAACCTAAAACCCAAATTCCCATACACTTTGACTGAAATTATAGAATGAGTTGATTATTTTAACCCCAAAATCCATTCAAATGAACCAAGAAATCAACGACTACAATAACGCGCAAACACCAGAGAATCAACTAATCTGTAATCGGTTAGCGACGGAAGTAGATAAAAACTTTCCCGAGGCAGAAAGTAAGATCTGGCATGCGCACCCGGTGTGGTTTCTGGACAGCAATCCCATTGTTGGCTATAGCAAGTTGAAGGCAGGCATTCGGTTGATGTTTTGGAGTGGCGCCAGTTTTGAGGAAGATCAATTGAAGGCAAACACTGGTAAGTTTAAGGATGCCTCAATGCTCTACACGCATATTGATCAAATCAATAGTGATGACCTCAAGCGATGGATCGGTAAATCAAAAGAAATCCAATGGGACTATAAAAACTTAGTGAAGAGAAAGGGTGTACTGGAGCGCTTGAAATAATGGGTTGAATGCTGCTTGATAAATCATCATTCCTGAAACTATATCCCTACAAGTCCTTACCTGCATTTTGACGAAATACTAAGGGATATGTTGAAGAAAAAACAACTCCTCACCGAATACTCAGAGAGAAGCATACTCATTTTTAGGCGTTGAAGTCTAATTTTAACGATAGGTTATGACCAGAAGAAAAGTTACAGGTTTGATCATACTATTGTTCACAATCACAGCGCTTGCTTTAACAGCTCACTTGTTTGAAGACTTTTTGAATCTATCAATCAATGGTAAGTTTTACACATTCAAAAGCCAGCTTGCTTATATAGGCCAAAGAATACTGTATGCTTCTGTAATGTTGGTAGGCTTTATTTATTCACTACAACTCATCATTACTTTTCGATGGTTTACACAAATCGAAAAACGCTTCAAGACCACTTTCATTGCACTCCTGATTATTTGGGCAGGATTGGAATTGCACGTTTACAAATGTGATTTTTATGAACATCATCATTCTCTTTGGAAAAGCATGACCATGCATTTCCATTAACACCTCCTTTACATTCAATCTTACGCACTTTTGGCAATCAACAAAAACTAACTGCCTCCCTCAGGAAACAGTTGCTTTTGCAGTGTCAGTTTAATCCCTTTCGGCAATCGAAATGGCTCTTGGTATGCCCTGGCGCACCGCCATGTATTCCTCGTTGCCACCTGGAGCTTTGCGGTTGATGTTATAAAAATCCTTACCATAGAGCTCCTGAGCGCGCTCGTCATAGATCAGGTCAAATCCTCGATTGATGTAAAATAGATTGGTGAAAAAATCACCATAACTATCACTGTCCTCAGGTTTGTAACTGACCACATAGTTGTCTTTGCCTTGACTGATGTTGCGCTTCACAAAATCCCTTACCAGGTCTTTATAGGCTTGTCCGAGGTTGTCACTCACCTTGATCTTCATGATGTCTACATTATTTTTCTTAGCAAATGCATCATCTATCACAGGCCAGTTGGCTCCTTCAGCACTATCCGGATGCGGTGGAAGTAACATCGCTAAGTCCAGAGCCTTGCTATTTTGATCCATTGCTCTATACAGTACCTTTCGCCTGTTGTGCTTTCTCAAGATATCCTGCAGGTCTCTCACTAGACCCATGGGTTCGTCCCTCGCCACTCTCAAAGCCATAATGGTTTGGGCATTGCTCCCAGATGCTTCCAGTGCCGTTGCCACATCGTCCAAGGTGCTCACTTTTCCATTGATGGTCAGTACGCCATCGGCCATACTAAACGCCATCGAGTTGGATAGATCGAAATCTTCTTTGTAATTCCCCTGTACCTCCAATTGCGGCAAGGCAATCGGTGGAGGTGGCGGTGTGACTAAAGAGGGCGCACTGAGTAAAACCTCTTCGTTCTCCAGTTTCGCATTGCACTGTACGATTACTATACTAAACACAGCTACTGCTATGATCGCGGCAGCTACTTTGGCTTTTCCAGCCAGTCCAGATTCTTTTACTTTCATCATGGTTATTCGCTTTTTAATAAATGATAAATTGAAATTGTGTACCAACCCGTATGAGTTGTTGCTGATCAATTGTCTCAATAGCAAGGTTTGGTACTCCACTAAGGAATAACCCTGGTTAATCATTTGCTTATCTACTATGTATTCATGTGTTGCTTTTAAGGATTTGATAATCTGCCAGACCACTGGATTGAACCAGAGCAAGGCTGCTATCAGTTGCACAAATATTAAGTCGATTGAATGTCGCTGATCGATGTGTGTCTTTTCATGTGCCAGTATCTGCTGAAACGACTCATCTTGCAGGGTTTCTGCATGTACGAACACGGCCTTCAAAAAGGAAAATGGAGCAATAGCATAAGGCACTTTTACGACCAATACTCCATCAATTACCTCCTGGGCATTGCTGATTTTTAACCGGTGCATCCAGAGATAGGTCCAAATGGTCCTGGAAATCAGGGCAACACAACCGACCCCATAGATAACCACAACCATCATCAAAACCCATTTTTTCAGACTCAAAGCGGCTACCTGAGAGGTCTGTACTACTTCTGAATCAGACCCGCTACTTTGTGCCTCAAAAACCCAGTCGTCCAAAGCCTGATAATACGCCAGGCGCATATCACGCAGCTCTGCTACCGGCCTGTTGACCACACGGTCTGCTGATGGCAATAAATCCAAACTCAAAAGCGGTATAATCAGTGAAAACACCAAAATGGCTAGCAAAAAGAAACGGTTCAGGCTAAAAAACGTCAGCTTGCGGAGCAGCAATGCATACAATCCGTAGAGGATGACCAACAGGACACTGACCTCTAACAAATAGACCAATAGCTTACTCATCTTTTTGCGATTTTAGTTCTTCCAGCATTCGAATAGCTTCATCCAGCTCCTCCTTATCCAGTTTTTTACTTTCGGAAAAGAAACTCACCACCTGCTTGAGTGAATTGTCATAATAATCCGTCACCAGGCGCGACAGCTGCCCCTTACTGTAGTCTTCTTTCTCGATGAGCGGGTGATACTGATGCGACTTACCATAGGCGGTATAGCCCACGATCTCTTTCTGTACCAATACCCGCACAATCGTAGAAACCGAATTGTAAGGAGGTTTAGGGTCGGGATATTGATCAAGTATATCCTTGATAAATCCTTTTTCAATATCCCAGAGGATCATCATGATCTTCTCTTCTGCCTTAGTGAGTGTAACCATTGCTTTTGAGTTTACATTAATCAGCTATACAATGGTACAACTTAATTTTAAGTTTACCAACTTATTTTTAAGTTTTATAATTTAATCTTAAGTTCAAAGACCTTATAGGTGTCTTTATCCCTCCTACCAATATCCTCTTTAAGCTGACTGTCAGTTGTGTGTCGATTGGAAAAGTCGTATTTTGGAAAGACAATCAAGGGCTACACAATGAATCAATGCCTTGGGACTATATCAGATTGATGTAGCGACCATTGAACTAAAATCATCAAACCATGAAAAACATCCTTTTCATTATCCTTATTACATTTTACGCTAATGTCAGTTTTGGACAAGATTTCAGCCAATTAGCAAATGTCGAATTCAAGACTACTGAGAGCTACAAACTGGCTGAAAGTCAAGTTTTAGTGTGTGCCAATTACTTATTTGACAATCCAACGGATAAAGCAGAATTGAACAGACTAAACTCCACCCAATACATCATCAAATGGATGAGTGGAACTCCTGATCACACGTTTTCTATTGACGATAAAGCAATGGAATTAACCAAAGGAAAATCGGATTTGCTTGGTCTATACATGGCTGCCATGTCGAAGGTTGTAATTGAGAATGAAGGTGAAAAATTGACCAGTGATGAGATTTATAATCAATCGGAAAAAATAGTCGTTGACTATTGCTCCAATTCTGACAACAAAATTAAACCTTCAAAAAAGATCAAAACACTATTAAAAGAAAGAAAGGGGTGACGCCATATTGATTACATCCAGTCGTTGGACACCATCACTTTATAGACAACCTAACTTAAGAACTGATGAGGTATTTTTTTCTATTGTTTCTCTTACCGCTTTTAGCATCCGCTCAAAATGTACCCATTAATATTCACTTAAAATCAGGTGAAACGATATCAACACAATATGCTTACTTAAATAGTAACGGTGGCTTTTCTCAACCTTATGTCAGAATTGACAATAAAAAAGGAGAGAAAATAACAATCGACAGAGTAACACATGTCGAGGGATTTGATCAATATAGTAAGTACAAATATTTTCAACCGATCAAACTTCAAGGGAGAAATATTTGGGGAGAAAGAACGTACAACTCAGATAGAATTAACATATTCTACACCAATATTATAAGTGGGACCTGGACTGCATCATACAAGAGCAAATACTTTCAGTATGAAAAAGATGGTCAACCTTTAAAGAAGCTAACCTATGCGAATTTGAAGATAGATCTTGCTGATAATCCAGAATCTATTGAAAGTCTAAAAAAGGGCAATGCGCTGAAAATAACTCAGATTCTCTTATACGGTTTGGGAGCAACTTTAATAGGAGTTGGAATTGCAAATGATTTTAGCAATGATGAATTGAGTGACCCAAATGATACCAGCATAAAAATTCCACCGGCGGTTATTGCGGGAGCGATTACATTGTACATTCCATGGTTTATCAACGGACCTAAACAGAATCATTTTGTCAATGCATTGAAGGCTTACAAATAATGCGTTTACCAACATCTGATAAGCGATTACTTATATAACAAGAACTTAACCCAATGAAGGCAGCAATTCGCAGAAGGTACGGCTTACCAGATCAGATCCAAATTGAGAACGTTGATCAACCGACTCCTAATGACCATGAGGTCCTGGTAAAGATTCACGCGACCACTGTTAACAGAACCGACTGTGCCAATCTTACCGCCAAACCATTTATCATGAGGTTCGTGCTCGGGTTCTCCAAGCCAGGAAAAATCACCCTGGGGACGGATTTTGCTGGTGAGATCGTATCAATCGGTAAGGACGTTAGCTCTTTTCAGGTGGGCCAACGCGTGTTTGGGTTTATCGACACAGGTGCTGAGTCTCACGCAGAATATGCTGCAATTACTGAAGATCACTTATTTCCTATTCCTGATACGATCAATTATGAACAAGCGGCAGCAAGTCTGGAAGGAGCCAACTACGCCTATACGTTTATTCATAAGGTAGCACTTCAGCCTGGTCAGAAGGTATTGATTAACGGAGCAACCGGAGGAATAGGTTCTGCCTTACTGCAATTTGTCAAGCAGTTTGATGTGGAGATTGCAGCTACTTGCAACACCAAAAATATTGAGCTCATCAAGTCATTAGGCGCTGATAAAGTCTATGACTACACTAAGGAGGATTTTACAGATGACGATGAAACGTATGACTACATTTTTGATGCCGTTGGTAAAAGTACTTTTGGCAAGTGTAAACCGCTACTGAAGAAAAATGGAGTGTACATTTCCTCCGAATTAGGTCCCTATTCCCAAAACCTGTTGTTTGCAGCATTGTCCTTCCTTTCGAATAAGAAAGTCATCTTTCCAATTCCCTATGGCAAAGAGAAGACGATACCTTACATCAGTACGCTATTGGAACAAAAGAAATTCCACCCAGTAATCGATCGGAAATATGAGCTAGAGAACATCCGTGATGCCTTTGACTATGTGCTTACCGGTGAGAAAACCGGGAATGTCATCATTTCTAATCCTCCTCTAGATCAGTTTGTAACTGAATCCCGGTAATAGCCAGGAAGTTTGTAAACTTCCATCCACACCAAGCTCCGGTTGCAAACTGAAGCCAGTGGTAAAATCAATCCTCCAATAACCCTCTTAACTGCTCAACGCCTGGCAACATTATGATTCTTCAAAGTAGGTTTGGGGTGGCATTTTTAAAGTGCGAATTTGGTTGAGCTAAGAATTATATACTAAATTTCAATTGCATACTTTTATGGAGTTCGAAATTAAACGCAAAGAGAATTACGTTGTAACACCCTGGGATGAAGTAGGTCCAGTTGGTCTAGTAGCAGTCTTTGGTTATATCGTTCTTTCTCCTTTGTATCTTCTTAAATTTCTAAAACAAAAACTACTCAAGAAACAAATTGCCAGTCAGAGTCCTAAATGGTCCGTAATCTCATCCTCGGAGGACATAACCATATATTGGTCTATGTCAGGTATTCCAAACCTTGTTCAATTACTTGAATATCCAAAGGATGTAAAGCAAATAAATGCATATAAGATAAAATCTATGCCTGAATGTAAAGCATTGGACGAGAAATTATTTTATTCAAATGCGGCACAGATAAAAGATGGACTTTTCTTAATGAGCTATAATAAATACGAAAAAGGGATGTCTCTTTGGTTTCTTCATTTCAAAAAAAGGGAATTATCTCTTGTTCAGAATTTAGAAAGCTACGAGTGGGCCATGAAGACCACTAGTCACACGAGCATTAGCCTCAATGCTGAAGACTATAAACCTGATGGCCACAGGAAACTGAGCTTTACTTATTTAGTTTCCTTAAAAAATGGATAAAGTGGCAGTATTAAAAGACTCTCCTATAGATCAGTTTGTAACTGAATCCCGGCAATAGCCAGGAAGTTTGTAAACTTCCATCCACACCAAGCTCCGGTTGCAAACTGAAGCCAGTGGTAAAATCAATCCTCCAATAACTTCATTATTTCGCTCCAGACCTCCTCACTTACAGGCATACCTTCCTTCATATTCCGCTCTTTAGTGGCTTTAGCACGCTCTCCAGGATAATAAACCTTGTCTCCTGCCTGCATGGGCTCGACATTCTGTGTGTAATCAATGATCTCATTCAGTAGTCTTTCGCCGATCTGAGGGTCAGCGAACTGCGCCGGGTCAATACAGAGAAAAACCTGGGAAACCCCAGTTTCGTACTCCTTCTGACTGATCTTGTAAGTGGAATTACCAGCTGAAAGCAGTGTAACCAGCATATCCAGTATCATGGAAAGTGCCGAACCTTTCCAATATCCAATTGGCAAGCCTCTCTGGTATTTCGTCAGCTTTTCGGGATCGGTAGACAATTCGTTATTTTCATCCCAACCACCGGGGTAAGGCAGCTTTTCACCTCGCAGCTTGTAATCATTGATTTTTCCAAAAGCAAATTGAGAAATCGCCATATCCAGCACTATATGACCCTTTTTTCGAGGAATAGAGACAATAAACGGATTGTTTCCAATCCGGCTGTCCCGCCCACCCCATGGTGGCATATTGGGTTGGGTGTTGGTGAACATGATAGAGATACATCCTGCGTTTGCCGCCTGCCATCCATAGGCACCACCACGCATCCAGTGGTTGGTATTCCGCAGTGCGACCAGTCCCATTCCGTGTTGTTTGGCTAAGGCAACCGCTCGATCTGTACACTTTATAGCATTGATAATACCAGGCCCAAAGTGTCCGTCCCATCGCTCAATACTTCCTAAAGTTTCTGCAGGAAGCGCTTCAGCATCTACCTTTACCAAATCCTTCTCAACATGATCAATAAATGCCGCCACACGATTAATTCCATGAGAGTTGACGCCTACCAGTGTATTTTCAGTGTGAGTATCTGCCAGCAACTTTGCCTTTTCAGTAGTAAAATCGTACTTCGCGAAAAGTCTGAAGAGTACTTCCTGCATGTCATTATGCGAGATGTTCATAGGTTATGTTTCGATGAGTTCATATCAAATGGAACTTTAATATAAGTATACTGACTCGGGCATCTGGTCTGAACTTACCTGATTTCTTTAATTTTCTAAGGGAATCTCAAAGCAGCATTAAAAAGACATAAAGACTCCCCTATAATTCTGATTAAAGTTCTGATCAATAAATCAACTCCATAAAGAATTCGAGAAGTGACGCTTAGGATTGTTGACTCTGAGCGTCATTCACTGAATGACCAGTCCATTTCAGGTTTTAATAATGTTTGACTTTATTTGAATATTACAAACTAGCCAAATCAGATGAAACCCATATTGATTACCCTTTCTCTCCTAAGCTCCATTACCCTATTCAGTCAAAAACTTATTGAAAAATACATAGACGAAGGCATAGCCTACCATGATGCAGGAGAATACGAACTAGCAGTGGAAGCCTATCAACACGCTCTTTATCTCAATGACAGTTCATCGCTTGCTCATTACGAAATCGGTATGACCTACATGTATATGAAGGAGTACGAGAAATCACTCAAGCATGTAAACATTGTCATTGCGCTCAATGATGGAAGTCTACTACCAGCTTACCTGACTAAAGGAAACTGCCTTGATGCGCTTGGTAGAAGTGAAGAAGCGCTAAAGTCTTATGAATTCGCATTGAAAAATTTGGGAGAAGATTATCTTCTCTATTACAATTTAGCACTAACGCATTATAACCTGGGGAACCTTGATAAAGCTGAAGGGGCACTCATCAAATGGAATCAACATCAATTCAAGTCATTCCAGTAGTCATCTATTGCTTGGTTACCTTATGAATGATTTGGATAATACGGTACAAAGCATTTTGTCTCTTCACTTCTTTCTCTTTTTAGAGCCCAGTTCAGACCGATCCGTCGGAGCACTCCAATTGCTTAAAGAACAGCTCTTAGGAAATGTAGAACAAACAGCCTCCAATGGATTCAACATCAATTTATCGCCCAGCTCATTAGATAAAAAGAATGAGTTTGGGTCAGCAGAATTCATGCTTTCCATGATTACAGTATCAAATGCCTCTGCTAAAAAAGAAGGGGCATCAGATGAAGAATTATTTAGCTCCAATAATCAATCGTTTTTCAAGATCCTGGGAGAGCTAAAGAAAAAGAAAAACAAAGGACTGTGGTGGGATTTCTATATTCCTTTCTACTATGACTTAGCCAAATCAAAGCACCTGGACACCTATTGCTATTACATCAGCCAATCCAGCAATGTAACTGCCGAAGAGTGGGTCTATACGCACGAAAAAGAGCTAGAAGCATTCGACTCCTGGCTCACCCGGTAAGCAATGCATCCCAATCGCTAAACAATTAGCAAATGAATTAGACTCCTCTACCTCCCTGGATTCGCTCATGAACGGTAACCGTGTCTGGAATTGAGGGAAGTTTACTTTCTTCAAACAGGCTCACTAAATCCATGAATTACACCAATTCGCAGTATAGAAATTTAGCGAAATCAATATCTTCTCATAAAATGGAAATGTCTCTGAGGATGACTTCAAATGATTACCTAAGCCTCGTCCGCCGCTTCAGCTTACCGATCCGGTCTTGATAGTATTCACGCAGTTCCTCAATGAAAGTATAAGGATCGTTGTAGGTCGTCCAGACTTTATAAGTGTGCCTGTTCTTTAGCGTTGCTAGTTGCCCTTTCAAAGCTTCCAGTTCATTCCTGAGATGCTGGTGTGGGTCTATAGAAAGTTTGGTCAAATCCTTCGCCCTTACCCCGCTGATCGCATGGCCAGACAAGATATGGGCATGAAATGCACGCAGTGCCGGCAAGTCATTGGTTTGATAAATCCGGATCAACTGAGAAGTGGTCTCATGTGCAGCCTCCTGGTTGTCCTCATCCATTGTAAACTTATCAGGATGAACATGCAGCATAGCCTCTCGGTAAAGCTTTTTGAGTTCTTTGATCTCATCGTGGTTCTGGTCCGTAGCTGGAGCAGGCTTGCTGGACATCACTATACCAGTGGGTTCCTGATAGTTTTTTCCCTTTTTCTTCTGCTGTAAGCGTTTGTCCTTTTTTGCCTTTTTCAGCTGCTTATAGAGCTCTGTGAGTTCCTGCTCTTCTATCAGTTCATTGCCAATGGCTGTACGTATTTTGTTTTCAAAGGCATTGATGAGCCGGTTGACTTCATCGAGTTCACTTTTGAGAGCAGCAGCTTGCCGCTCCAGTTCAGCGGTTTCCTGTATTGGTCGGACTACCTTGTCTTTGACACCCATGATACAAAAGTAAAGCAGCTTTTTTAAGGCTGCCTTTTTATTGTTTTGCACCAAAGGAATATCAACTATCAGTCCTTATCCACTAACCACTGGCTCAGCCAACCATATCAACGCTGCTGCTTTGTCTGAATCCGCAAACACCTTCTCTTCTATACCGGGTATCAAGGCATTCTCAATTTTAACCGTATACTTCAGCCAACTTTCATTGGTTACAATTGCGATTTTATCAACCTTGAAAAGGTAGGTCACCAGGTCTTTGAAGGTTTGTTTGATGCTTTCGCCCATCACCTCAAAGTCAATCCCTTCCAACATGGGTATTTCCAAATACAAATTGAAATGACCAGGCTGCTGCAGTCTCTTTTCCAGAAGACCATATAGGTAGTCAAATGACTCCTTGTCCAAATGCCCGGTGATTTTAAAACCAAGCACATCACCGTTTCCTAATTCTATTTGCTCTATCATCTTTATCTATTTAAGTGGGATTAGATCGATCATCCCTTGTCATTATATAAAAGCAAACGACTATGGCGGTGTATACGATACTAGAATTTTACATAGTAATGAATTTATAATAACCGGTAAGCTTTCGGTAAGCAGCGAATCTCCGCTAAACCGTTGAATATCAACGAATTTTAAGGTATGGTTTTTCACAAAATCCTTTTCGATAGTAAAATTCAAACCCAATAAGATATGAATCAAAAACTACCCCTCGCAATGCTTACTTCAACCATTGCCTTGTTTGCCCATATGTCCTTTGCACAAACAGTAAACATCCCAGATGAAAATTTTAAAAATGCATTGCTGGCCATTCCATCAATTAATACCAACAATGATTCAGAAATCCAAATTTCAGAGGCCGAGTCCACTACTTCCATAAATGTGAACAATAAGGGAATTTCAGACCTGACCGGTATAGAAGCCTTTACTGCACTCCTCCATTTAAGGGTCGGTTCTAACAACCTCACAAGTCTGTATTTAAGCCATAATACGCTTTTACAGACACTCAATTGCTATTCCAATAACCTGACCGGATTGGACATAAGTGCGAACACCAGTCTCACGAACCTTTACTGCTACGACAACCAGATAACCGCTCTGGACATTTCACAAAATACTGCTCTGGAAGAACTCAGGTGCCACAAAAACAGCATTTCCTTTCTGGACATCAGCAGCAACATTCACCTGGAGTCGCTCTGGTGTTTCTCCAATGATATTACTAACCTAGAGCTCGGCGCTGCACCCAACCTGATGGAATTGCGATGCAATAACAATGAGATCACGACACTGATAAGCACTAATTTACTAACAGCGCTCTATGCCCAAAACAACAACATTTCTTCCCTCGACATATCAGCAAGTCCAAACCTATCAACACTTCGCACAGATCACAATACAATTGATAAACTGGATTTAAACCACAATCCCAACCTTACTACACTCAATATTGGCTACAACAAGCTACTGACTCTTGACCTGAGCTCAAATACATTACTTGAAGCTTTTAACGGTAGAGACAACCGGTTTGCTACACTGGATGTGAGTGCGCAATCCGACCTTACAAGTCTGGATGTAGCAGACAACGAACTCATTTTGCTTAATGCGCAAAATGGAAACAATAGCAACATGACACTATTTGATGCAACCGGAAACCCGGGATTGACTTGCATTCAGGTAGACAACCCATCATACTCAGAGGCCGAATGGGACAAAGTTGGGTCGGAGGCGTCATTCAGCGCGAATTGTGAGTCGGTTGATACAGATATCATCTATTTCGCGGATGCCAATTTTAAAGAAGCAGTACTTGACAATGGAGGTGTAGATCAAAACAGCGATGGACAAATTCAGATCGTGGAAGCAGAGTCCTATAACGGGTCCCTGGATGTAAAATTCTCCAACATTAAAAACCTCTCCGGAATAGAGTATTTTACTTCAATCCCACTGCTTTCAGTCTATCAAAATGATCTGGACAACATTGATTTAAGCCATAACATAGCATTGAGGCAATTGGATTGTGGAGGCAATAATCTCACGTCACTTGATCTGAGTCAAAACATCAACATGGTGCAGGTCAGTTGTTTCAGTAACCAGTTGACCACTCTCTCATTCACTGAAAATCCAGACTTAAATGAAATCAACTGCAACAATAACCAGCTAACGTCTATTGATTTAAGTGGAAATCCCAATCTGACCCAAGTGAGCCTTTCTTCTAACCTATTAACCGATTTGGACCTTTCCAACAATTCGAACATTACTTATCTGGAATTCAGTAGGAACCACATAACCTCTGTAGACCTTTCGGGACTTCCTGTGCTCAACCGGTTGGCTTGTGTTACTAATAACCTGACTGCTCTGGATATTAGCAGCAACCCCGAGCTGGATATTTTGGAATGTGCCAACAACCCTGATTTATCACAACTCAATCTCAAAAATGGACGAATGAATGGCTATGGTACTATTATCAATGCGGATGACAACCCCAGCCTCTCATGTGTTGAGATCTTTTTACCATATTATGGATCAACCTTTCATGACTTTGATGAGGGTGTCACATTCAGTGAAAACTGCAACTACCCTGGGGACGGTGAAGTGGTGACATTTGAAGATCCTAACTTCAAAGAAGCACTGCTGGCTGATGCCAATATCAATACCAATGGCGATGATGAAATCCAGGTTTATGAAGCTGAGCAGGCCCTGGTAAATGGTGTGGGTTTTAGCAATATCAATAGCCTGACTGGGATTGAGTCATTTACTGGCCTTCAGGTAATTCATGCTGCTGGCAACAACCTCACTTCAGTAGATGTAAGTGCGAATATTCATCTCATTCACTTAGACATACCTACTAATAGCATTTCAGAACTGACATTCCCTGATGGACTTGAAGAACTCAATATTTCTGAGAATCCACTAGATAGCATAGACCTTAGAGGTACACAAGTGCATACCATTACAATTGATAGTTCAGCTATTTCCTTTTTAAACTTACAAAGTGAAGGTGTCCCTATTCGCTCTTTCTCTGCTCTCGAAGTTCCTAACCTGATGTGTATTGAAGTGGATGAGCCTTCCTATTTCGAAACAAATTTTAGGAATTCTGTTGACGAGGATATAGCATTCACCACTGACTGTAGTAGTGTCGGTACGCCTGGATTGGTCTTTATTCCCGATGGAAATTTCAAAGCATCCCTAGTAGGAAACAGCTCGATTAATACCAACGGAGATAGTGAAATTCAATACACCGAAGCAGAGGCCTATACCGGAAACTTAAATGTAAACGGTCAAAATATAAACCTCATGACTGGTATAGAAGCCTTTGTAAATATTACTGGTCTGTACTGCTCTTTCAATAATATCTCTACTCTTGACATAAGTAACTTAAATGAATTGAAAACCCTGGAAGCCTATAGCAATAACCTGACCTCACTGGATGTCAGCAACAATGTAAAATTGACCAAGCTACGGGTACTGAATAATCAACTGTCAAGCCTGGATGTAAGCAATAACCCCGCATTGACTTACCTGGATTGTAGCCACAATGAGGTCACTTCAATCGATGTAAGTGTCAACACTTCCTTAAAAACATTGCTGTGCATGAATAATGAAATCGGAGCAATTGATGTAACTAATAATCCTGAGCTCAAAACACTCTACACTTATAACAATTTACTGAGCAGTCTTGATATTTCTCAAAACATGAAACTTGTCAAACTATGGACGAATGACAATCAACTATCCAATCTTTCTACTGGAGTTAACCCCGAATTACAAGACCTTCAAATACATGACAATGAACTCACTTCACTGGACCTGTCCGGGGCATCAAACCTCCAGCTGCTCAATCTTCATGACAATGACATTAACGCCCTTGATCTAAGTAATAATCCAGAAATTACCCATCTACAGCTGGACTTTAACCCCATAGACGAGTTAAATCTCAAAAATGGTCATAACGAGCTTTTACAACAATTCAGCTTTGAAAATACTTACCTATCATGTGTAGAAGTGGACGACACTGCTTACTTTGAGGCCAACTGGCCCAGTGAGCAGCTCCTCTACACTACAGACTGTGACCCATACGAAGAAGTTGTTTATATTCCTGATGTTAATTTCAAAAACATTCTGCTTTATGCCAACGGATCAAACCCCAATACAAACCATGATGATCAGATACAGGTATCAGAAGCTTTAGTGTTCAGAGACCCACTGCGCTTAGCTAATAGCACTATTTTTGACATTACAGGGATCGAGGCTTTCACCTCCCTGGAAGTCTTACAGCTTAATCACAACCTGATTTCGGAAGTAGATCTCACCAATAATGTTGAGCTACGAGTCTTACGGGCTATCAATATAGGCTTGGACTCTATAGACCTGAGTGGAAATCCTCACTTACAGGTTTTACAATTAGCTGAAAATAACCTTAGCACGATTGACCTTAGTGCCAATACTGAGCTCAACGAGCTAGAGATCAATCACAACCAGCTTACCTCCCTGGATCTCAGTAACAATCCTGATTTGATGGAAGTGAAGTGTTCCAATAACAAACTGGACTCATTGGTCTTTGGTAGCAACCTATTCCTGACAAAGATATCCTGCTCAAACAACAACCTAACAACCCTTGATCTGAGCGGCTTGTCGGCACTGGAACGCCTTGTGGCCAACAACAACCTTCTGGCATCGATAGATCTGGCCAATACCTCCATGGAATATCTGTCTGTTCAAAACAACAAGCTATCAAACCTAGATGTGGCCAGTACACCGAGCCTGACACAGATAGTACTGCGCAAAAACGAACTTACGTCGCTCGATTTTAGCAACAACCCGATCATAACATCAATTGTTGCTACTCAAAACAAGCTGACTTCCCTGGATCTCAGGAATAGCAACAATAGCGGAATCAACTATCTAGCAACCTGGGAAAATGACGACCTCAGTTGTATAGATGTGGATGATGTAGCCAGTGCAGAATCAAAATGGTCAAGATTTGTTGATCCCGGTGTGGTTTTTAGTACAGACTGCTCAGGTTCATCAGCACGTATAGCTTCTAAAGATGACACTCCAGCTGAGCCAATTGTCCTTCAGGTTTTTCCAAATCCCACAGCGGGGAGTTTGTGCATCCAAAGCTCCAATCCGATCAACCGGGTTCAGGTTTACTCTATTTCGGGAATACTGCATGACATTGGAATGAATGGAAACACCATGGATTTAAAAGACTTAAGCGCGGGAACCTATTTCATCAAAATATATCAGGCTGATAATGTCACAACCCATCGTATAATCAAGCAATGACACCTTGCTAATGATTCTTACTGCAGCCATCCTCTTTCACCCGAGGGTGGTTTTTTCATACCCGATCGAATCAAAAAACCATCGAATTAACTACACAATCACACTTCAAAAATCAGAAGTAGGGACTACCAGTCTAGACACAAATACCTTATCTTAGAGCTATTATTGTATTCAAAACATCTCCACTCAAAGACTCACAATATGAGATTTATTGCCGCCATAGTTATACTGCCTCTGGTATTGGCTTCATGCAAGGATGACCAACCCGTTCACACCAAACAGCCGACTAATGAACTTCAGGAGTTGCTCTCTGAAACGGTATCTGACTACAACATACCTGGGCTGATTGCCGCTGTAATAGACGCAGAGGGTATTAGATTGATGGAGTCGGCCGGAGTTCGCAAATATGGATTATCAGATTCACTGAGCACCAAAGACCTGATCCATTTGGGCTCCTGCACAAAAGCAATGACCAGCACATTACTGGCCACTTTGGTAAAGAGTGGAGACCTCACCTGGGACACTACACTGATCGAGGTATTCCCAGAGCTTGAAGGCGACATACACGAGGACTACTACGATGTTACGCTTCATCAACTTGTCACTCATAGAGCTGGAGTACCCGCCAATGCACAAGACTGGTGGGCATACCAGGATCTAGAAATTACACAACGAAGAATAGCCCTTATCAAAGCCAATCTGGCCTCACCAAGTGAAATAGGAATTGATGAATACCAATATTCTAATCTGGGCTATATGATAGCTGGCAGCATGGCAGAAAAAGTAACGGGGCTTTCATGGGAGCAGCTGATGCAGGAAAAGGTGTTTGAGCCATTGGGCATGACTTCAGCAGGATTTGGTGCTCCAGGCACACCTGACCAAACTGATCAACCATGGGGACATTCCAAAAGTGCCGGCCAATGGCAGGCGCTGCAGGCAGATAACGCTCAGGCTCTTGGTCCCGCAGGCACAGTACACAGCACTTTTGAAGACTGGGCAAAGTTCATAAGACTGCAGCTGCCCCAGCATAGCCCGGAAATCCTCAACCGAGCGCAGTTGGATGAACTAATTGATCCCATTGGTGAATATGCCTCTGGGTGGATAGTAGGAGAAAGATCATGGGCCAATGGCACCACACTCAACCACAGCGGAAGCAACACGATATGGTACGTAGTAGTGTGGGTGGCTCCAGAGCTAAACCGGGCATTTATGGTTGGTACCAATTCTTTTGACAACAGAACATTCCAAATGGCGGATGGCATCATAGGCGAGCTAATACAAATGGATCAGGAGTTATAGGAAGGCTGCCCGAAATAAGCCACTAGCTGGGCTGAGAACATGACACGAAGGTAGCAGTGTAGTAGCTATTGTACCACCTTCTACCCTCCACACTGATAGCAGATCCCTCGGCAAGCAACACGCTAGAGGGCTCCAGCCCATTTAGCTGAGCAAACTCCTTACCATATACCGACTGAAAATCCACTTGCACATCAAAAGAACTTACAGGATAGACTTCCCAGGGTTCATGCTTTACCTCATACTCCACGGTTTTGGTCGCATCCTTCGAATAACCCCAATAATGTTCGGCAATAAACTCCTCTTCTGCACCCTTAACCATAGGTTGGGATATTTGGTCTGTCTTCACCCAAAACTCATTTTTCTGACCGTCTTTAACCCACTGATAGCTCACATTAAGATGTTGCTCGTCCACTTTCCAGACATGGTTCATCTTGCAAGTTTCGTAATGCTCTTTATAGAAGGTATTTGCTACAAAGGTTATAGCAGACCTAGGCACAATTTCCTTGATAAAAACAACCCCTCTTTTCCAGGAATCCCCCGCCTTGCGCTTTACATAAAACCTTAAGTTCACCTCTTCAAAGTTGATGTGAAAGGGAACTCTGACACCCAAAATCCGGGTATTCAAAAACATGAACCCTACAAGACTGACATAGCATCTGCCCTGATAAAAATCCAACGCTGTTCCTTCAGGAACATATGATTGAAGTAATTGAGGATCAACTTCGTAGTTGATCATAACCAGCTTACGCCATTCTGCTTTTAGGAAACTCATCGATTAACTAATGATTTAAATGCGGATTCAATACGCTTGTAATTAAACACATAACCTTCATTCAGCAACCTTCCCGGCACAACTCTTCGGCTTTTCAGTATAAGTTCTGGCTCTGTCCGGATGAGTAGTGCGCCCAGGTTGAGCAACCACTCAGGTGAAGGAAGTCCAAAAGGGACTTTCATCTCCCGCCTGAGCAATTGCATAAAAAGCTTGTTTGGTACTGGATGTGGAGCTGCCACATTATAAACTCCTGCAGCCTGATCATTTCCCAATACCCACTCCACAATAGCAGCAACATCGGATTCATGAATCCAGCTGAAGTATTGCCTCCCGTTGCCTTGTTTTCCTCCAAGACCGAAATGAACCAATCGCTTCAGTGGCTCCAAAGCACCACCACGCTTACCCAATGTTATCGCAATGCGCAATGCCACTTTTCTGACATCAGGGGTATCTGTTTCAAAGAAAGTACGCTCCCATTTTTTACAAACATCTACTGAGAATCCTGTCCCCAACTCGCCGGTAGCTTCATCCATATCACGATCTTCCGCATGTCGATAAATGGTCGCAGAGGCGGCGTTAATCCAGACTGCTGGTGGGTGCTTACAACCTTTCAAAGCTTCACCCAAAATGTAAGTGGCATCAATACGGCTATCATAAATGGCTTGCTTATTTGCTTCGGAGTATCGACAGTCAACTGATTTTCCATTGAGATTAATCAGTGATTCGGCACCATTGAGAACATTCTGCCAGGCACCGGCAGATTTTCCATCCCATTTTTCATAGCGCACTAAATCTCTATCCACCTGATGCCGCCGTGTTAGGATCACAACTTCAGTACCCTGGCTGGTAAAATGTTTTGTAAGAATTTTCCCAATGAATCCGGTCCCACCGGCAATGACGATACGTTTCATGATAACCTGGGTTTACGCCATAAAAGCTCCTCAATCACAACCAGAAAGAATACTGCCAACCCAACTGGGATAACAAACAACATTCTATCAAAAATATCAGTATCTAACCACTGCCTCACCTGATTTCCTGAAAGGCACAGAATGAAATAAAAATGTACGATGAAAAAGTAAAGCTTCAAAAAACTACTACGCCTCCTCAATCTGATCATTAGAAACCAACTCATCCCATACTGATACATCCCTAAAAAGAAAGCTATATAAAGTGAGAAGATGGAGTAATCAGTGCCAAGTGGCCATTGCAAAGCAAGGGCCATTGCCACCAGGATCATCACACTCTGAATATAAAAATGCAGCTCCTTCATCATCCTACGCTTGAGCGATCACTTCACTTTTCGCCCTGTTTCTTAAGCGAAAAAACACGAACAGATTGAAGAAATGCATGCCTCCCAAAATGAGGATGATGGCACCAAGTTTCAAACTCAGTTTTTCAATCACTATCTGCACTGAATCTATCTCGCCAAGTATTTGTAAGGTAAATACCGCATAGCCAACATTGATCAGGTAGAAACCAACTATCAGGAGCTTGTTGACACTATCCGCCAATGGTTCATTCCCATGGAAAATATCCACCAAAAAGATTCGGCCATTGTTAAACAATGTTTTGGCAACCCAAACGGTCAACATAACTGTGACTGGTAAATAGATGCCGTAAGTTAAAATTGAATAGTTCATGATGTTAAAATTTAGTTTTTATTATTTATTGTATTTTCAGAAATTATTGAAATTAATAAGCAAAAAAATATTTGAACCTTTTCAACTGCCCAAAGCTGTCATATCGCAATGAAATGGAGATATCTTCCTGGTTTATTCGAAAATCGTGAGTTCTCAATCATTTTTTAATTGAGAAAGATTTCTCACCCGAAGCTTCGGGATCGAAAAGACAGTTTTGGGCTGTTTTACAAATTTCTTAATGTCCAATTCAAGTTTATAGTTTCATCAGCAGTTTCAAAAACCAGTTTTGATCTGATTTTACAAACTTGTCCAACACTCCATCCACTTTGTGTGAAAAATCCTTAAGCTCCCCGGTTATTTGTTTAAACTCCTCCACGTCCTTACCAGATCCCTCTACTTTCTGCACCTGGTTCAAGACCTTAATGATCGGTTCTATCTCCCGTCTTCTTCGCTCCCTTGAAACCTGCCTGGCCAGCTCCCAGACATCTTTATCCGCCCGGAAGAAATCTTTACGTTCCCCTACTTTACTCTCCTTTTGCACAATTCCCCAATCCATCAATGCCCTGACGTTCATGTTTACATTTCCACGAGACATCTGGAGTTCTTCCATGATTTCGTCCGCAGTGAGAGGATCTGGTGAAATCAATAGCAAAGCGTGGATTTGAGCCATTGCCTTGTTAATTCCCCAGCTTGATCCCAGTGTACCCCAGGCTTGAATGAATTGATGTTTTGCGTTTTGATATTCCATTACTCAGACAAACGTAGTAATGTTTTCCAAAGTTTCAAAACTTTTTGAAAGTTAAATATATTAAATGCTGATTATTCGATTTCACGAATGGCATTACCGTATATATTAAATTGATTAGTGCAATGAAGGCATGATTGTTGTTTCATCAGGCCATAATAACCTATTTTTATCCAACGCCTAACGTATCACGCCATGAGACGATTAATCTTGTTGATTACCCTGTTTTTATCATTCAATCTTTTTGGCCAAAAGCCAGGCCACTACCGACCAGCACCTTATATCCAATGCTATGTAGCAGAATCAGGTCTTCGGAATCTTCCCCTTCATGACTTTACGGTAGATGCAGAGATTTCCGGACCGATTGCTGACATTACTTTGGAGCAGACTTTCGTCAACACATTTAATGTACCGCTCGAAGTAATCTATGTCTTTCCCGCATCTTCTAGAGCCGCCATTTACGGACTCACCATGACCATTGGTGACCGTATGATAAATGCAGAAATTCAGCAAAAATATCAGGCGCGGGAGACCTACAAAAAAGCTGTTGAAGATGGTTACAGAACTTCTCTTCTGGAGCAAACCCGACCAAATGTTTTCCAGATGAGAGTAGGGAACATCATGCCTAAAGACACCATAGTCGTGAGCCTTTTTTACACGGAGTTCATCGAGAGCAACAATGGTTATTATCAGTTTATTGTCCCTACTACCATCGGCCAGCGATACGCCGGAGAGAACAGAAGAGGTGAAGCAGAGCCTGTAATAACTACTTACACCAGCACATCCCAGAGCCCTTACCCACTCAACATCAACATCAACCTGAATTCACCTGTACCCATCAGCCACGTCAAATCAAGTTCGCACAAAATAGATTTTGATGTAATGGATACACAAAACTGGGCCATCATACTAAACCCAACGGAGCGATTCAGTGCCAACAGAGACTTCATCTTTGAGTATCGCCTGAGAGGAGAGCAACTAGAAAGTGGTGCATTGGTCAATGAAGGAGAATCAGAAAACTTCTTCATGCTCCAGATTCAACCACCCCAACAAGTCACCTATGAAGATGTACCTCCTCGTGAATACTTATTCGTACTGGATGTATCTGGCTCCATGCAGGGGTTTCCAATGGCGACAGCCAAGGACTTATTAGAGGAGCTTTTGGAAGACCTTAAGCCTAATGATATCTTCAACATTGTCCCTTTTGAATTTGCAAGCACCAAGCTCTTTCGCACCAGCCAACTAGCAACAGACGACAACATCAGGAAAGCCCGTAGATTTATGCGGATGCGGATGTCTTCAGGTGGCACCAATATGACCAACGCATTTAGGGATGTGTACCGTTCTATAAGTGATGAACCCATTTCCAGGTCAATTATTCTCATTACGGATGGTCAAATTGAAGCTGAAAAAAGAGTGCTTCAGGAAATCAGAAACAACCTGTATAAAGCCAACGTATTCGCCTTTGGGATCGGGCTAAATGTAAACCGGTACTTGATAGAAAGTGTAGCCAGTGCCGGAATGGGAGAAGCTTTTATTGTAACCAACTCGGCTTATGCACGAGAGCAGGCAACTGCACTCGCCAGGTACATTAAGCGACCTGCTCTGACTAACATAAGAGTTGATTTTACCAACAACTTCGTCTATGACGTGTCGCCGCCAAGCCTACCTGATGTACTCAGCGAAAGGCCAATTACCATTTATGGCAAATACGAGGGTGAATTGTCTGAGGAAATCATCATCACAGGGGTCTCGGGAAAAAGTAATTATCAAAAAACGATTACCTTGGCACCAGATGCTTCACGGCAAAACGCCGCACTCACTTACCTCTGGGCAAGAAATAGGCTCAAAGACATTGAAGAATTTGGCCCTGAAGGTCTGGACAGGCAAAACGCCATTACTCAACTAGGGCTACAATACAATCTCCTGACTGACTATACTTCCTTTGTGGCAGTAGATAGTGAAGTGGCCAATATTTCCAACCAACTGGTCTCAGTTGCCCAACCGCTAGCCAGACCTGCTAACCCAATTCCAGCTACAGAATATCAACAAAGATTGTATACAACAGGAGCAGTGAGCAGAGCTGCCAGTACTGGCAACCTCCGCCTCCACTTACCCGCGCAAAGTGAAGTCTCGGCACCATTGGTGCTGGTGAGCTGGAAAGCCTCTGAAAGTGGACCTTATGTGCTCACCCTTGACAATATTTATAACCAAAACCTGCTTACTAAAGAAATAACGGACAATTACTTCTGGTTAAACCTCCAGGATTACGAATATGATATGGGCTTATATCTCTTAAAGATTACCAATCAAAATGGTGAAACTTCCAGTGAAGTAGGATTGAAAAAAGTAATGGGTTTAGGTGAGGATTTCCGGGATCTATTTAACCTGAACTATGCTTTTGGTGAGCAAGAATACCTTTCGGCGATCTCAGACCTGCTCAACAATAAGCTCCTTGTTGATGCCTTTACTCTGGTAGAAATAGCTGTGATGAATTACCCGGAGAGTGAACCTCTCAATCAGAAAAGAAATGAAATATGGGGAATGATTGGTGAGTTTTAGATAGCATCAACACCAGCATCACTCCTCTTCTGATTCTTTTCAAATGCTAAATTGGCAGGATGGAAAAATTATAGTCTCTTACACTATGAGATGCTGATTATTTATAAGATATTGATCATCTATTGAATCACCACGTCCTAAATACCGCCCTGGCCTATCTCGAAAAAAATCTCGATCCTAAGATGCTTTATCATAACGTCGATCATACGAGGGATGTTTATGAGGCTACTAAGAACATTGCTGCGGCAGAGGGTGTTACTGATCATGACCTTGAGCTACTGCTCATGGCCGCAGCTTATCACGACACAGGATTTTGTCACACATATCAGGGCCATGAAGAAGAAGGTGTCAGGCTTTTCAAAACACATTTCCCCCAAGTGCCACTTGGAGATCTCCAGGTAATTGAAGAATTGATTTTGGCAACCAAAGTCTCCCACATACCGCAAAATCAGCTTGAAGAAATCATCCGCGATGCGGATCTCGACTACCTCGGTCGTGAAGACTTTCCAGTCATCTCAGAAAACCTTTATGACGAATTAAGAGGTTTGAATAAAATATCCAGTAAAAAAGCCTGGCATAAAGTCCAGCTCAACTTTTTGAAAAACCATCACTACTATACCGCATATAGCCGAACCCATCGTGCTCCCGGTAAAGCGAAAAACCTGGAGAGCATTCTGCTCACCCCCTAGCTTGGGTGATTGACAATCAGCTCTCTTAATTCGTTCAGTTTGTCCTTATATGGACTGTAGTAAATGTTTTGATTTCCGCGATCTGTTGATTCCCAGAAATACTGAGTGGTCTGCTCTATGCGGTCACATGAGGATAAAAGCTGCTCTTTGGTGTTCTCAAAACCAGCCTTTTTATAATCTACCCTTATGTCAGTAAGGATCATGTCTGCATAGATTCCCTGATCTATATGAAGATAATACAACGAAAGGTTCAGCTTCAACAGGCAGTTAGAATTGATCATCTGTAATGTCAAATCCGGCTGATCTCGAAACATATTGGCACTAGGACCAATGCACAGATATTGCTCCAAAACAAACATGTGCGTATCTCCATCGAATTCCGCCTCGCATACAGATTGGATAATCTTGTTGAACTCCAGGTAAACAATATCGACTAAAAATGTGAATGCTGGAGCCTGCGGCACGAACCGCACAATCTCAGATGCATAATAACAGAGATGTCTGGATTGATTCTCCAAATGTTTTGTCTTGCGGGAATGGATCAATGCCAAAACGAACTCTGAATAATGAAAAAGCAAATTGTAAGTATTTCTTACCTCTCCGGTTCTCACACCATGCTTCAGGCTAAATCGGATTAGGGTATTCAGTGTAACAAAGAATATATCCAAACTGGACTCCTCGTCAGATTCAACAGCAAATTTTCCGCAATCAGAGATCTCCTTTCCGCATTGGGAGGCCAACTGGTATTCATCGTGCTTGATGAGCCTTAAATAGATATCACTCAGAATTTGAAGAGTCTTGAACTCATAGAATGTTTTTGACTGCTGAATACTAATGAGCTCTTCATCCAAACTTCTGAAGGATATGTCCTTACGCATCTCAGGAGTTGGGGAAAATACGGCTGTAGGAAGTTGCTTTTTCACCCGAATATAATTGGTAAGTAAAATCGAAAAAGAGTTGAAAATTTCACTTCGTGGCTCTTTAAAACCGACATATTCAAACAAATCGTCCAAGCTATTCAACCCGCGAAAAAGATTCCTGTGAATTTTAGATGCACTTTTCTGAGTAATGTTCCTGGTGGATTTTCCAAGCTCGCGGATAATGCGCTCATTAGATGATGTAAGGATTCTGATGATCCTGCTTTTCTTCGTAAAGTTAAGTATATAAAGAATGTAAGGGAACGCGGCCAGCGCTGCCAAAGGCAAAAAAATCAACACATTGATATGCAGGCTATCCAGTCTGGTAAACACCACATCACGATGATACGCTGTGCTGTAAAAGCTGTGGATCAACCCATACACCAGTGCCCAACTATACATGAGGCTTAAATAATCACCGATAAAGAAACTAATCAGCTTAGGTGTACTTTGAGAAGCAATAGAAATCACAATGATTAAAGTACCCAGCACCAATGCGATCAGCCCTACCCAAAGCTCCGGTGAATAATCAAGGAAAGAGGGATCTGAATAGTCAATAAAAAGATTTGGCGCCATCAGTTTCAAACCCTGATCCACCAAAGTACAGAGCACAAACACAAAAATAAAACTAAAGGTATTCCGCTTTCTATTGTTCCACAGATGTGCTCGGACGATGAATCTTTTTATCATGTGTTGGATATGATACTTCTGGCAAATATATCTTTCTTACAGATATTTATCATTTTCGCCGATGAACTTCATCTCTACGACCATATAAATTGTACTGATGCGTTTTATTTAAGTAGATTTAATTGCTACAATCGAAACCAACCTATTTCTATGAATAAAGAAGAATTTGTAGATCACAAAAGTGGGAAAATGTCCATGAGTATGGGCACCTGTGATCTCGAAAAGAATCCAACTTTCTCAAGAGTTTGGGGAGTGCACTTTTCAGATGCTTCGAGAGCATTTTTGAAAGTCATTTTACCCGAAAAAATCTCCCAAAAGCCTTTAGCACATCTTGCTATAAATAAGAATGTCTCCATCACTGTAGGCGACATGATCCAGTTTAAAACCAATCAATACAAAGGAGTGGTTGAGGCTATTGAGCAATCTACCCCTGAAGAAATAGCGATTGCTAAGGAATCCAGAGATAACAGCACAGATACCCTGGTTCAGTTTTTTGGAGAGGTTGGTAACAATTGGTCCAAATACACCATGGATTCAGGCTTAACATTGACTATTAAGATTACAGAAGTGTATGACCAAACTCCGGGTAAAATGGCTGGTGTCCGCCTACTTTAAAAAATACGATCCACAATGAAAATCACCGAAGAATTAATGCCCTGCTTGCAAGGAGCTATTCCCAGTCAAATTGTGACTGTGAACGAAGACAATATTCCAAACACCACAATTATCAGCCAGGTATTTCCTGCAGATGATGAACATGTGGCTATTTCAAACCAGTTTTTCTCTAAAACATTTCAGAACCTACAGAATAATAAAAAAGCTTGTGTTCAGGTATTTGATCCATCAGACCTCTCTTTCTGGACATTAGATCTGGAAATGGTCAGGATTGAAGACGAAGGAGATTTATTTGACGAAATGTCTATGCAGCTGGAAGCCATCGCTTCTATGTCTGGCATGGAGGACGTGTTTGTACTGAAGAGTGCTTATATCCTCAAAGTACTCAACTTTCATCATGTAACTGAAGCAATGGATCTTTGAGCAATCAGCAGCCAGTGGATAATCGCGAAGAAATAAAGTCACAGATTGTTGAGAATGAAAAGATCATTCATCAACTCAATAGTCAACTAGTCAGGCGAACGAGCGAGATCAACATCATTCAGTCCATCTCTGACGAAATCATTAATAGTCTGGATCTCGATAAGATCTTCAGCCGAAGCATGGAGCTTCTCGACTCTGTATTTGGGTTTAATCATTCGATGATTTTGCTCAAAAAAGAAAATGAAGATGCACTCACCGTAGTGGCCAGTATCGGCTATGATGACAAGGGTATTGGAGCAGAAGTAAAGTTTGGGCAAGGCACCATTGGAGTAGTGGCCAAAAACAAGAGAATCCTGAGAATGTCCGGAATCCTGAGCAAGCGCCGATACATTAGTAAGCAAAGTAACAATGAAGACAGAAAGCTCCCCGGGTTACCCAACGCCGATAGCCAAATCGCAATTCCACTAATAGTGCACCAGCGATTAATTGGTGTTTACTCTGTAGAAAGTGAACAAATCAATGCTTACAAAGCCATTGATGAGATCATTCTCAACCTGGTAGCCAAACAAATTGCCACAGCCATTGACAATGCCAAAGCTTACGAAACACAGCGTAAACTCACGGAGATGTACAGTCGGTTCGTGCCAATGGAGATTATGAAACTTGTGGGCTATGACTCCATCCTCCAGGCAAGGCTTGCCGATCAATCAGAAAGAGAGGTCACCATACTGTTTGTAGACATCAGAAACTTCACAGGAATTTCAGAAAAGATGTCACCTGAACAAAATTTTCAATTTCTCAATAGTTACCTGAGCTTCCTTGCACCTACCATCATCAATAACAAAGGCTTTATCGACAAGTACATTGGAGACGCTATCATGGCGATTTTCCCTGAAAACCCGGGAGATGCACTTTCAGCGGGTCTTGAAATGCGCAAAAAGCTTGATCTGTTTAACAAGTTGCATGTAGAGGAAGATCTGGAAGAAATACGTATTGGAATTGGCATTCACACAGGCAAACTGATGGTAGGAATCATTGGGTTTGACAACCGAATGGAAGGTACTGTGATTGGGGACAGTGTAAATACCGCTTCAAGAATAGAAGGCCTGACCAAGGAATACAATTGCTGCATTTTGGCGAGTGAAAGCACCGTAACCGGTTGCGACAACAAGGAAAAGTTCAACTTTAAATTCATGGACGAAGTACAGGTGAAAGGGAAAGAGCAAAAAATCAAGGTTTATTCTGTGAGCTGATATCGGTTCATTTGGCGAACTACAATTCATTCAAATTCCTTAAATTCGAAGGTTTTGGACCGTGTGACCAACCAACCTTGGCGATTATGAATCCGTACATCAAGCGAATCAAAAATCTTTCGAACAATCTGAACCCAGAAATCTTTGCAGAGCTGGAGGGAGGTTTTGTGGATAAGAAGTTCTCGAAGGGTTCTTACCTGCTTAGACCAGGACAAATCTGTACCTCACACCTATTGGTCAAAGAAGGCGTTGCCCGAAAGTTTTACAAACACAATGACAAGGAAATAACTACTGAGATCTATTTCCACGACGATGTGGCCGTCTCGCTGGATAGCTACATCATGCGAAAACCCGTAGATGTATACATTGAGGCACTGACCGAACTGGAAGTCACAATCATTGACTACAACCAGTTTCATGAAGTCAAAACAAAATACCCTGAAGTAATGATGCTGGACAAAATGTTCATTGAATACTATGCTGTTTGGTTTGAGTACAGGCTAAAGGAATTTCAAACCATGGATGCATCTCAGCGCTATTTGAAATTACTCGATAAGGAACCAAAAATTGCCCGCCTGCTACCAGTGACTATCATTGCATCTTATCTGAATGTTTCGCTGGAAACACTATCCAGAATCAGATCCAAAATTGCATCCTCATGATTATTTGACCTGTGTCAAATTCCCGTGTGATCAACAGCCGTTAATTTGTATGGAACGATAACAATGACCACACATGAAAGCAGTGATATTCAATCAATTTGGAGCAGCCAATGAATTGCACATAGCCGATATTGAAAAACCAACACCAAAAAGCAATGAGGTACTGATAAGAATTCATGCCACGTCAGTAACCGCTGAAGACCCTAAGATGAGAGGGTTCAATCACCCGCCTCTTTTGAAAATCCCAGTCGGACTGATGTTTGGGTTCAAAAAGCCAAAAAACCCAATACTCGGAATGGAATTTTCGGGAATCATTGAATCCATGGGGTTAGCCGTGAAAACCTATAAAGCAGGAGATCAGGTATTTGGATACACCGGATTGAGCTTTGGTGCCTATGCTGAATACAAATGCATGCCCGAAAATAGCCTGATCCATATCAAGCCGGATAATCTTTCATTTGAAGAATCTGCATGTCTGGTCAATGGGCCGCTTTCGGCGCTCGTCTACTTAAAGAAAAAAGGGAAAATCAAAAAAGGAGATAAGGTTTTGATTTATGGAGCCTCGGGTTCGGTGGGTACTGCTGCTGTTCAACTGGCCAAATATTTTGGAGCCCATGTTACAGGAGTCTGTAGCAGTAAAAATATCTCTCTTATAAAATCTATCGGTGCAGACATTGCCATAGATTATACCAGTGAAGATTTCACTCAGCAACAGACTAAATACGATCTGATTTTTGATACGGTGGGTAAAACATCCATGAGAAAGTGTATGAGCTCGCTAAAGCCTCAAGGCAAATACTTGCTCACAGAATTTGGAAGTGCACATATTTTTGCTGCCTTAGCTTCCTCCTTTAGAAGTCTAAAAGTAGTGATTGCTTCATCTAATTTCCACTGGAGGAAAAAAGACCTGGCTTTCTTAAAAGAGGTGACGGAAAAAGGGCATTTCAAACCAGTTATAGACAAAGTTTACCCACTTGACCGAATTGTGGATGCCCACGAATATGTGGAATCCGGACATAAGGTGGGCAATGTGGCCATCTCTGTGCGTTAGTAGAATTTGGAAACAAAACCAATAATCTAAATCCCAACGTCCCAATAAGTTACTCTGACAAACCTCATTAATCCTGTTTAAATTACTTTTAGAACACTAAAGCAGTTACCTTCTATGAAACTCCTAACTTGTCTTGCTCTTTGCTCTATAGCGCTAATTGGCCGTGCACAAAAAGCACCACTCCTTCTGGAAATGGAATTGATTACGGACTACTCCGGCTTTCCTATTTATGGCAGGATTACAGAAGAAGTAGATGGAAAGATCGTTTGGAATAAGTCTTTTGGCTATATGGACAGTATTGAGATCCATCACATTACTTACCTCAGTGATGGCCTGAAAGTAAAAGGATTACTGGTAAAGCCAAAAGAAGAAGGCACATATCCCTGCGTCATATATAACCGTGGGGGAAATCGGGATTTCGGAGCATTGACCATTGGGAGTGCTGCTTATCTCCTGGCACCACTGTCCAATGAGGGTTACATCGTGATTGCCAGCCAATATCGGGGCAACGCTGGTGGAGACGGGCAAGAGGAATTTGGAGGAAAGGACGTAAACGATGTAACCATACTGCCAGCAGTACTTCAAGAAATAGACGGTGCTGATACAGATAAGATTGGCATATATGGTTGGAGCCGAGGTGGCATGATGACCTATCGGGCACTCACCGAAACTGATCAGATCAAAGCAGCTGCCGTGGGAGGTGCCCCGTCTGATATATTCGGCAACATTGAGGACAGACCAGAAATGGAAACGAAGGTTATCGCAGAGTTGGTTCCAAACTACGAGCAAAACAAGGAGGAAGAACTCAATAAAAGATCGGCAATAAAGTGGGTAGATCAATTTCCTAAAGATGTACCTATCCTGATGATGCATGGTACGTCAGACTGGAGAGTAAAACCAGAACAAAGTCTGCAAATGGCGCTTGAGTTTGAGAAATATCGAGTCCCGTATCGACTGATCATGTTTGAAGGTGGCGACCATGGACTATCCGAACATCGGGATGAGGTATTTGATCAGGTGGTTGCATGGTTTGACAAGTACCTAAAGAACGGAGAAGCACTGCCTGACATGGAGTATCACGGGAGGTGATTGAGCTGTTATAGAGTGATAACAAACCAAATATGAAACACATACTTTTCCTACAAGGTGGAGGAGGCCAGGAAGATTATAAGGCAGATGCAAAACTCGTGGCATCATTGCGGGAGCATTTGCCAGATAACTATTCCATCCACTATCCTGTACTCAAAGATGACTCTTCGCCTGATTTTGGAAGAATGAAGCAAATCCAACAGGAAATAGCCATCATAGCTGAGAAAATGATACTGGTAGCCCATTCACTTGGAGCCTCCATGCTGTTAAAATACCTTTCAGAACATGAGGTTGTAAACGAAATTAGTGGTGTATTTCTCCTGGCCACTCCATACTGGTCTGGCGATGAAGACTGGGTAAAAGGACTTATGCTCCAAGAAGATTTCGCATCGAGCATGGTACGTGTGCCTACCTTCCTGTATCACTGTCTGGACGATGAAATAGTTCCTTTTGATCACTTTACCCGGTACCAACAAAAATTACCAACTGCGACCTTTCGAACTATGCCAAGTGGTGGCCATCAGTTTAACAATGATCTTCAACTTGTAGCGAAAGACATACTGACTTTGTAAAAGTTTTGTTTTACACCAGAAATCGAGGCTCCAATTTTTCTTCACCTGATCCCCTTAAAAATTCTAACAAACCTTTCTTTTCTCGATTGCGTTTATTTACTTTGTATTTCAAAGTACTTCACATGACCAAAGAAAAATACCTCGAAGACCTTAAAGATATCAAGTCCATTATGGAGCGGTCATCCCGCTTCATTTCGCTCAGCGGCATTGCTGGAGTGATGGCAGGCATCTTTGCGCTGGCTGGAGCCTATCTGGCTTATCAGACTGTGTACTATGAGCAAGATTACCTTAGTTATAGACAGGCAACTATGGATCAGCAAACGGTACTCACTTTAGTAGGTATTGCTGTGGGTGTACTAGTATTATCTGTGGGCGGTGGGATTTTCTTCGGTCAGCGAAAAGCACGGAAAAACAATCTCAAGTTTTGGGACAAGCAAGCCATGCGGTTGATCATTAATTTGACGATTCCGCTAGTGGCTGGAGGAGCCCTTTGCCTGATTTTACTACTGAAAGGGTTTATTGGGTTGGTAGCTCCACTCACACTGATCTTTTATGGTCTGTCACTAATCAATGCCAGTAAATACACCCTTTCAGACATCAGAAGCCTTGGGTTACTTGAAGTGATCATCGGGCTAATCGGATGCCAATTTATTGGATATGGTTTGATTCTTTGGGTAGCTGGATTTGGTATCTTGCACATCATCTACGGTATCGTGATGTACGTAAAGTATGAGTCGTGAAGGACATCCTGAAAGATTTAAATAAGGCTTTTGAAAATAAAACCCGACTAGGGATCATGTCTGGATTGATGGTGAATGACTACATGGATTTCAACAGTCTGAAAGACCTGCTAGACGTCACGGATGGCAACCTGGCCTCCCACCTCAAAGCACTTGAAAAAGTGGAGTACATTTCTGTGACCAAGGAGTTTATCGAGCGCAAGCCTAACACAAAATACATGGCCACTAAAGCAGGCCAAGTGGCCTTTAAAAAGCATATCCAGGCCATAGAACAGCTACTCAAATAATTTTTTTGACTATTTACTTTGTATATCAAAGTACTTTTAAATAAAACTATATGAAAACATTCAACAGATCAAAACACCTAGTCATTGGCTTAGTACTGTACTTTTTATCCGCTGCCTTTTATGGTATCGAAATAACATCGCTTCCACGTACTGAAGAGATGTTTTCTTCGGCATTCTACTTACACTATTCATTAGCATTGATTTACTATGGTTATCTATGGATAACTTATAGAAAGCGTTTTTTCCTACTCTATTCGAGGGAATTACTTCCTCAACATTTGTTGCTGCTATTACTCTTCAACCTCAGCGCCTTTTCCCTCAATAGGACACTCACCGTTTTCTATGAATCCACCGACTGGTTGACCATACTACTTTGTATCGAAAACCTCTCGATTTTAACATTCATCTTCTTTAGACCTACAGCTAACTCGACACGAAGCGCATTGGTTTTTGTATTCTCTGTTGGCTTATGTTTTCATATTTACCAGTTCATGATCACTATGCCAGTATTGGGCATTGGAATCATAGCATCACCTTTTCTCGGGATCTCACTATTAATTCTTGTTCCTATATTTTTTATCATTGGTTTGGTCAAAGCACTGATGACATATTCATGGAATCCATTAAATCGCACAGCTTTTATTATTGGTTTTCTAGTCGTTTTTGGAAGTTGCGGTTACACCATTTATCAATGGCGAAAAATTGATTACCGTATAAATGATATAAGTTTACAAATAGATGCTCCTAATCAAAATGATGATTTACCTGATTGGATTAGGCTTTCCCAAAATATTGAAGGAACTCCCTGGTTTGAAACATACCTGAAAAGAAACCTGGTCTATCAACCTTTTACAATATTCGATGATTCATTTTTTGGTTTCAATCGTTTGGCTTTCGAAGACTATAAAATCCATGATCCTCTAGTCTCCATTGCCTCGATATTTGATCCGTCTGATCATCTGAACCAAAATACCTGCATCAAGATACTCAACTTCTTGTATGATAAAAGACATGAATCGGGCGACAGGTTTTGGAGTGGATCAAATCTCACCACGGACCAAATTGTCACCAATATTGAACTATTTCCAAAGTCGAGGATTTCCTTTACAGAGCATATTATTACGGTCAAAAACAACCTTCCTACAGCAACATCTCAATGGAGAAATCAACAAGAGGCTTTCTATACCTTTCAACTACCTGAAGGTGGCATTGTTACTTCATTATCATTATGGATCGGGGGTAAAGAAGAAAAAGGTATGCTCACTACCAAGGGTAAAGCCAAGAAAGCTTACGACACCATAGTTGGCAGAGAAATGCGCGACCCTTCGGTAGTTTATTGGATGGAAGGCAATCAAATTCGAGTTCGGGTATTTCCTTGTACTCCTTTGGAAAACAGGAAATTCAAAATTGGCGTTACTGCCCCTCTTCAGGTATCAGAAAAGCTATTGAGCTATGTTCCGACCACCTTCAAAGGGCCTTCAGTTGATGAAGGAAAAATGGCTGTTAACATAGTCGACCATGGTGCATCGTATAAGATAGAAGGTTTGACAACCAATGCCATAAAAGGCTCTTTAGCCTACAAAGGGAACTACAAAGATCACTGGAAACTCACGTTGTACAAACCAGCTTTCTCTGGTGAATCATTCACTTACAAGGAAAAAACTTATGTGGTTTCGGAATGGACAGAGCAATTGATCCCCAGAGATGTTACTACCTTCTATCTCGACTTATCCAGTAATTGGACTTCTAAAGAAATCAAATCTTTGATTTCGATTCTCGAAGATCATCAACTTTTAACTTTTACCCATCAGGGTTTTAGAAAATTTACAGAGTCCAATATTTCTCAGGTTCACCCTGAATTTTCTCTATTTCCATTTCACCACATTAAGTCTACTCAAACCTCCCTGGTGATCACTAAAGGGGAGCACAATACCCCAAACCTCGAAGATTTAAAGGCATCAGCATTTGGGGACAATCTCAACATATTTTTTCAGACCAATGATCATCCGCCATTGGTATTGGATATTGGCGAATCACCTACAGACTACATGAGATCATTGAAAGAGTTTCATGTGATAGATTATAACAAAGTAAGCCTGGAAGAACTTGCAAATTACGTTTCCGCTCAACGATACCCTTCCTCCATTTCTTCTGATGATGAAATCTCCATACCAAATTCGGATTTGAAAATTACCCAAACGAGCACAAATCAAAACTTTTCAAGCGGTTCTGATCATCTCATGAGATTATTTTCTTACCAGCAAATCATGAGAAGAATTGGCAAATCTTACTTCAACAAAAATTCTATGGAATACCTTGAAGATCAGGTGATTGACCTGGCATCAACGGCTCATATTGTGACTCCTGTTTCATCACTGATCGTCCTGGAATCCCAAAAGGACTATGACCGATTCGGCATAGAACAAAATAAAGATTCACTCGGGAATGCCAATATCAACAATTCGGGTGAAGCACCAGAACCTCATGAATGGGCTTTGATTGGCATTGGGTTGATCGGCATGATCTACATCTACAGAAAAAAACTACTCGAAGTATGCCAACAACTGTAACTACAGCTGTAAGAAGTAAAAAGCTAATATCCTGTTGGATTACTTTATCCTTCCTGCCCATAGTAGTTTTCGTATTGAACGCTCCAAATTACGTGCGTCCTACCACATTCTTTTGGGTATGCCTACTTACGCTTCCCCTCTCTATCCCAGGTAAAGCAGGAAAGAAAGACTCGAGATTCTTTATTATGGGTTTATTGGCAGGTTTGGCCACCATACTTTTACCAACCAATATCGGGCTATTTGTCCTTTCACTATTAGTTCCTTTGATGATCTTAGAATCAACTCAGGGTATTGCAAATCCAGCAATACTCGTTCATATTTTCCTTATCTCACCACTGTTTAGCTACTTCAGTTCCTTAGTCAGCTTTCCCTTACGGTGGCAGTTATCACAACTGACCAGCACCCTGCTACGGTTCGGAGGATTTGATGTCCAAACAAAGGGAAATGTGGTGTCTATCGAAGGAACAGAATTTTTGATAGATGAGGCATGCGCCGGACTCCATATGTTAGGGTATGGACTGCTAACTGGGGTTTTAGTTATCGGTTACTTTAATAGAAATAAACCCATTTCATTAGGAGCAACCTCTTGTTACTTCCTGTTGCTAATTGCCCTAATACTTTTCGGAAATGTGGTGAGAATCGCTCTGCTTGTTGTATTCAAGGTGATGCCCGAATCATGGCTTCATGAAGGATTAGGAATAGTGATTTACATCCTTGAGATAATTGTACCTTTTTATTTGATCATTAGATTTTTCGAAAAAAGAAGCACCACTATCGCTCCGAAGGAAATGGTTTATAGAAAATTTCCTGTGTGGAAATACATCTTATTGATCATGTTATTTTTCATTGGCACCCTTCGTAACCAGGCTAAAAAGACTGAGAGCAAACTAACAACACTACAAATTCCGGGATCTAAAGTTCTGAAAAGTGGAACTATCAAAATTAGCAATGATGATATGATCATGTTCATCAAGCCACCCGTAGCACCATACCGGGCTAACCATACTCCAATGGTCTGTTGGCAAGGGAGCGGTTATGAATTTCAGAAAATAGAAACCCTAGCACTAGCTCAATCTGAAATCAACATTGCAGAACTGACCAAAGGCAACGACAGACTTTACACAGCCTGGTGGTTTGAAAGCACCGAATCCCAAACAGGTAATGAATGGGAATGGAGAAAGATGAGCTTTAAAGAAAATCAGTCTTTCTACCTGATCAATATTACCTCCGACTGCAAATCGAAACTTATGAGCCATTTGAATGAAATGATTGAGCAAAAAACAATTAGAAAATACGATGACAGAACCCACTAAACTCCTCCCTTCCCTCCTCTTCTTCATCTTCCTTTGCCTGATCATTTACATGGCAGATGTTGATCAAAAGAACTGGTTGATGAGGCTGCCCAAAATCATTCCTTTTGGAGACAAGGTGGGTCATTTCACACTCTATGGGCTAATGGCCTACCTACTCAACTTCACACTTAGTCAGCGAAATATCACCATAAGGAATTATGGTATTCCACTGGGATCGTTGGTTGTGTTGGGATTTGCCATTGCTGAAGAATTCACACAACTGGCTTTCGAAAGCCGGACATTTGACTTAGTAGACCTACTGTTTGATGTGCTGGGGATTTATACTTTCTCAAAAATCCAACAGTACATATTGAAATTTCCTGACCACTGAATTGAATTAAAAAGCCTTGTTCGGAGAAGAGTTTTTCAACAGAAGAAGTAATATTACATTTTTGAGAAACTCCACCCAGGACTACATGGACGAAAACATTAAAAACCTCAGAGAGGCCTTATCATTTTCCCCAGACAACATCCCCCTGCGATTGCATCTGGCAGAAACCTTGCTATCGGCAAGCAGGCTAGATGAAGCTCAAGCTGAGTTCGAAAAAATCCTCGAACAATCAGAAGACAACAGGGCCACATTTGGCCTGGCAAAAGTCTTCTTTGGTCAGAACCAGTTTAGCAAATGCAGTGTCGTACTCGAGGAATTATTAAACATAGAGTCATCGAACCTGGATTACCTCATCCTTTACACCAAAGCTCTGGTGAAGGAAAATGAAATAGGACAGGCAGTGGACGTCTATAAAAGAATCCTGGTCATTCAACCCGGCTTCTCCGACCAAGAGCTAGATGCCCAGCTTAAAGTCATGGAGCAACACTCCGATAACGACTTTGAAGAAGACCTTACTCCATTTGTAGAAAAACCCGCCATCGATTTCAATGATGTAGGTGGCATGGATCAGGTGAAAAAAGAAATTGAGATGAAAATCATTCATCCATTGAACCATCCTGATTTATACAAAGCCTATGGCAAGAAGACTGGAGGCGGAATGTTGTTATACGGCCCTCCAGGCTGTGGTAAAACCTTTATTGCGAAAGCCACTGCCGGTCAGGTAAATGCTCGCTTTATCACCATAGGATTGAATGACATTCTCGATATGTGGATAGGTAGTAGCGAGAAGAACCTTCACGGAATATTTGAAGTGGCACGTGATCATGCCCCATGTGTGTTGTTTTTTGATGAAATAGATGCCCTGGGAGCCAGCAGAAGCGACATGCGCCAATCTAGCGGTCGGCACCTGATCAACCAGTTTCTTCAGGAACTCGATGGCATGGACAATAACAATGAAGGTGTTTTGATTCTCGGTGCCACCAACACGCCATGGCATTTGGATTCTGCTTTCAGAAGACCCGGCAGATTTGATAGAATCATCTTTGTTCCACCACCCGACCTGGAAGCCCGCGCTTCTATTATTCAACTAAAACTCAAAGGCAAACCTTTGGGCGACATTGACTATTCGGCTCTAGCCAAAAAAACGAGTGAATTCTCCGGTGCAGACCTTGAAGCAATCATCGATATCGCCATCGAAGAAAAACTGTCCAGTTCGTTTG
The DNA here is from genome assembly GCA_040218045.1 of Marinoscillum sp. GTDB lineage: Bacteria > Bacteroidota > Bacteroidia > Cytophagales > Cyclobacteriaceae > Marinoscillum. Next base: position 16,470 of record JAVJQA010000005.1, on the reverse strand, counting down.
CTGATGGCATCCCCAAACCGATAGAGACCAAAGACCTCCTCAACGCTGTTAAGAAGCATAACGCGAGTACCAAAGAGTGGTTCACCACAGCCAAAAATTTTGCATTGTATGCCAATGATTCTGGCCTCTATGATGACATTTTGAAATACATGAACATTAAGAAGTAATTGATGTCTGAATCCCTAATCCAAAGAGCAGAGCTACTCTTAAGCCAACAAAGACATGATGAAGCGTCTGAAATACTGGCATCACTACTTGCACAAGACCCTAACAATACCATTGTGTTGTCAATGTTGAGCGAAGTAAGCTTACAGCAAGGAAAACCGAAAGACTCCCTGGAAGTCATCAACAATGCCATTCGCCTGGCCCCTGATGAAGATCATCTGCATTACCAAAAGGCGAGAATCCTTCTTGATCTTAAGAAATATGATGAAGCAGAAAAAAGCCTGGACAATGCCATCACCTACAATCCCTACGATGCGGATCATTTCGCCTTGTGGTCTTCCATCAAGATAGCACGTAAAAAGTACGCGGATGGTCTGGATTTAGCCAACAAGGCATTGGAAATTGACTCAGAGAACCTGCTTGCTTTAAACAACAGAAGTAAGGCGCTGTTGAAACTAGATCGAAAAGATGAGTCTTCACAGACCATTGACGGAGCGCTAAATAGAGACCCAAACAACGCCTTTACCCACACAACTATTGGTTGGAATGAGTTGGAAAATGGAAGTCATAAGAAAGCACTTCACCATTTCAAAGAAGCACTGAAAAATGACCCCAATTTTACCTATGCACAAGCAGGCATGCTGCAAGCGCTCAAAGCAAAATACCTGGTCTATCGCTGGTTCTTAGCTTACTCCTTCTGGATCAGCAACATGGGCAAAAAATACCAATGGGGATTTATCATTGGGTTCTATGTAGGGTTCCGTGTGCTGCGTACTGTTGCAGACAGTAGCCCTGGCCTGGCTCCGTTTCTGGAGCCTTTACTTATGATATTGATGATATTGGCCTTCTCTTCATGGATCATTGCCCCACTGAGTAATTTATTCCTCAGACTCAATTACTACGGCAGACATCTATTATCTGAAGATGAAAAAACAAGTGCTAACCTGGTGGGTATATGTGCTTCAATTTTTGTCATTGGGCTGGCCGGATTATTGCTATCCACCGATCCCATTTGGACTGGACTAACCATTTTTGGCTTTGCCATGATGATTCCATGTAGTACGGTATTTGCTTCCAGCAGGCAGCAATACACCCTTCCGCTCTACACTGTAGGACTTGCCATCTGTGGACTCCTGGCGTTATACCAAATATTGGTCACAGACCAACTGACAAGCATATTCTCTACAATATTCCTATTAGGGGTATTCGCTTTCCAGTGGTTAGCCAATTATTTGATTATTAATGAAGACAATATCTGACTAATCGACTCTAAACCTTTTCACTCCTTCATGTCCGTAAAAAATGGGGAAATACATCAATTCTGCTTTTGCTGGGTTGAGCGTGTAACTGCCTCTATACCGAGGCAGCAACTCTACCTCAAAGCGGTGTATTCCTCTGTCTAATCTTTTGCAGAAAATAGAAACTTTCTCTTTGAAGTACTCCCGGTGGACTTCTCTTTGATAATAATTAGACTTGGACGCATAGGAACAGCCCGCCGGAATCGGCACTTCTACCATCACGTACTCTGCTTCACGAGCCACTTCTACTTCTACAATCAATGTTTCTTGCTCTCCGGCAGATAATGTAGTGGCCCCAGATTCAAAAAAAGACCTCACTTGAAAACGCGTGGTATCGTATATTGGTCTCTTTTCCCAATAAGTCTGATAAGCATTGACATAGATTGGCATCAGTCCAGATTTGTCAAGTTTAAATTCTCCAGGCGCAAATGTCGTTTCGTAAGGAAACACATCAATAGTCTTTTTCTGATCTGTATCCAGTGTCATTGTTGCGGTCAACCCCTGGTTTTCACCTGACAGTGAAGGAGCCAGGATGGCCAGCACTTTGGAGGTTGTATAGGTGTTAGTATAGAATGAGCTGGACATCTTATCAATCAAATAGTCCTCCATTGGCCGGACATCAAAAGCGCTATCGCGGCTTAGCAACCGCAGTGCCATTGTGGTATATTCCATGGATCGGTCACTATAGTAGGAAATATGGCGGCTGGTATCCGATATAAATTGGCGACCCATTTGATCTTTACTCAATAAAGCCAATAACCAGTCCTTGTCTGTTGATAGACCGTGTTCTCCTTTCACCCATTCCAGCCTTAGCTTTGACTGAATGGTCAGCTTACTGGTATCGAGTTGATGGATAAAACTCAGTCGATCCAAGTCAAGCGTTAACATCTGGGCTATATACAACCAGTCTACCTGATCATGCACCGGCTTTTTAGCGGTCAAATTCCAAACTGCTTCATCCGTGATCACCGAGTTATTCAGTCCTACTTTGAACCCATTCTCCACTGCCAGTGTAAGTGCTTCTATGACGTGAGTGGAAATCCAAAGGCTCGTTGATGAGTTATTCCACCAACCCCAAAGTCCGTCACCATTTTGGTTATTCAGGAGCTTTTTGATGATGCGTTTGATCTGTCCATCTCGTGCGGCCTTAATCTCCAGTTCATCATGCAAATGCTTCGAAACCAGAAGAGCGATCAGTTTACTGGCCAACTGTTCATTGCAACCATAAGGATACTCAATCAAGTATGCGATCTTCCTTTGAAGTAAATCCATCGATCGGGCATTGGCATAGAAACTAACAGTACCTAAACTATCGGCAAAGCTCCAGGCCACTGTAGTATCTCCATAGAGCGCGGCATATTGTCCTTCATTTTTCTCCAGCCCAACAGGAAATACTTGTAGTTTCCGCTTCTCGCCATCAAAATAGCCATCCGTTCTCGTGAGATAGTAGGTTACTTTTAAGGAGTCAGAGTCTCCTGCCACTACTTTAAGCGTATCAACAACTGCATTGATCAGGGTCTCGTTTTTAGTCCACACTTCCTGACCACCCACTTCAAAGGTGGTTTTAACTTCGACAGTGTCCAATCCATAATTTAGGGACTTCCCAATGGCTTCAGTGCTGTCACCCGACAAGAGAAACCTGGGCAAACTCAACTGAGCCGCAAGTGGCTTAAAAGACTTGATCCCCTTTCTGGTTTTTCCTGTTTGCCTTTGATCATTGATAGCATATACAAATGTTTCCCACTGGGTAATGTCATCTGGAAAAGTTACCTCAAACTTCACCTGCCCTTTTCGATCCGTCTTGAGCGCAGGTTGCCAAAAAGCTTCATCGGAGAAATTATTTCTAATGGTGCTGGATTGATCCACGGCTTCCATAAAGTCACTTGAAGCCTTTGCCCCTTTAATATTGGCAAGGGGATCAGCCTTCAAAGCACCATTCGTGCTGATAAACAATACTCCATTAGCTGCCCGTGCTCCATATAATGCAGAAAGCTCAGCGGACTTCAGGATTTTCATTTCATCGATTTCACTGGCATCCAAATCATCCATATCACCCAGATAAGGCACTCCATCAACAATGATTAAAGGATTGGAATCACCAGAAATACTACCTACTCCCCGAATCATCACTGCCACGTCAGCCGGATACTCTGCAATTGCAACCCCAGCTACACGACCATTTAAAACAGAGACACTAGCAGCACTAAGAGACTTTTTCTCCACACTTGAGTAACCCACTACCACTACTTCCTGTAATTGCTGAACATCATAATCCAACACCACAGATCCATTCATTTCCCCTACCGCAATATCCTTACTGGAAAATCCAATAAAGGAGAAGTTGAGCTCTTGATAAGCATAAGGGACTTTAATGGAGTAGTATCCATCAATATCAGTAACCGTGCCAAAAGTGGTTCCCTTCACCAGCACACTTACTCCAGGCAATGCCTCGCCATCACTGGAATACACATATCCCGTAATGGTTTCCCCGGCTCCAAAATATTGGTACTGTTGCTGATAAGTACGAAACAGCTCGTCTTTCGCTTCTCTGTTCAATGGGTTATTGCCTTGCTTCTCGAAATAAGAATCCATCAGCGTATTCAGCTTTAAGCTAAAAGAGTCTTTAGGCTGTAACTCCTCCTCAAACCGCAGGTGATTTGTGCCATCCACCTGCACACTTATAGAATCTTCAACTGCATAGGCTCCATTTTCAACCAAATAAATCAACCGATAAAATCCACTTCTAAGTGCATGAAATGATAGATTAGACCCAGGATACACTCTTAAAAAATCTGGATCGTCATGCTTAAAGAGCAGTGTATTGAGTATTGATTCTTCAATATCCCTATCATGTTCTACAATGAGCTCACCTTGCCCCGATCTGGTGAACCCGGGGTTGGAGTATTTCCGGGACTGCACCCTTCGTCTTTTCAGTTCCTGCTGCCAGTTTTCCCGAAGTGAACCTTCGGAGTAAACCAAATCTTCAAATTCCTTCCGTACTGATTGATTGAAATAAGTAGGAACCAACTCCTTTTCGTCCTTGCTTCTCATTTTGATCAGCCCTTCGTTCAGTTCGTATTCAAAGAATGACTCAAAAGGGTATTTTTGACTAAAATCACCAAAAACCCCAAAGTCAACATTACGCACTCGCGTCGGGCCAGCCAAGTGTGGATATCGTCCTGGTTTTACAGAGAAGTAACGATCACCTTGTCGAAAAAACCCAAAGCGGTCCTGAAAAGTATACCGGTAGGGCATCACATAGCGAGACAAATTACTGCGCTCGCTTTCCGTAACCTCAGAACCACGTTCGTACACCCTAACCTCCTTAGGCAAGTCGTTATGATCCACCGAAAAAATCAACTTCTTGCCCTCACTGAAATAAAGACTGTCCAGGAAATACTCGTACACTTCGGTTCGTATCTGTACCTGATGATATCCCGAGTCCACCGCGAGGCTATAGGGCTCATCGGTAGCCCAGCTAAAGTACACTGGTACACGATCCACATAAACCACTGCTACTGACTGAATAACCCCATCCCGAATCACAAACGGTGAAAACTGAGTAATACTATCCTGCGGAGTATAATCATATCGATACAGTCCTTTTGGATACAAAAACTTGAAATACTCAATAGAGTCAAGCGCCATCAGTGGGTTCCAGCGCTCATAGACATAAGGCTGAGACTCTTGATAAGGAGGTTCTTCGTCAAGTTCAAAGGTATTGATTAGCTGCCGATCCTTTTTACCTTCATCATAAACAGGCATATTGACAGGTTGTGCTTTAAATTTCTTAGTCAGTCCATGAGCCAAAATATCTACATCAGCAACAGGTTTGCCCCTGGAGTCCATCACATCTATTTGGAGCTCTACTTTTTGTCCGGGGTAGACTACAGGTGGTGTGGTAACATTGATTTGGAGCTTATTTTTATCCAGAGCAATTTCATAATTGTTATCTACTACACGGCCACCCCATAAATACTGCACCGCTAAATAGTAATTCTGATTGGTAGAAGTGCGCTTATTAATGGTCAGTTCTTTACCGTTACCCCGCTGAATTTCTTGATTGGTTTTATAGAGGTAATACACAAATGGGATTTTCCTTGAATTAACACTCTCTACTATCAGTGAATCGGTAGTCCTCTGTGCCCTGAAGGACAGCAAAGGCTCCTCCTCTGAAATATCAATATTGAGCCTGGATTTACCCTCAGCAATTACTTGATAAGTTTCAAAATATGGATTCAATCCAAATGCTGCTGGCAAGTCAAGGGAAAGGGTATCTACCGGATTCAAAAATGCATCATAGCCCACCACATTTACTACCTTCTCCTGTTCTTTCCCATTGAGCTCATAGGTGAGCCTTATAGAATCATCCTCTAGTTCATAATCATAAAAGGCCCGATGCTCATAAAAAGTCAGGTACTCACTTTCCGCTAGGCGCTCATTGTCAGAGGTCAGCAATCTTACCTCCACTTTGTAGCTCATATTGGCTCTCGAAAAAATGGAATCAGGAACCTTGACCTTTGTGGTACCCCGGGGCTCCAGTGCTAAAGTGTAGTAAGCCAGGGTATCTGGCACAAATAAATTATCCTCAAAATATTCCAGCATTGAAGACGGGCTTACCAAAACCTCCAGGCGGCCATCTAGCAAATTCAAATCATTTTCATCAGTGCCCTTTACTTCAATAACGGCAGTATCTCCACGATACTGAACACTCTCGGGCACATTTAATGATAGTTTGATCTTACCCAGTTCATATTCTTCATACTGAAAACTTTGGCTGATATACGTCCGGTCACGATGGTCACTTAGGTCTATTGTATAGCTCTTATCAAGAGTTAGATCAAGGGTATCACTTAAGACAAACTCATGAGCATAGCCGCCATCATCGTATGGAATTATCTCCCCAAGGTTTATGGTTTTTGGGTAGTGATAAATGGACACCTCCATTGGTTTAGTAATTGGCTTTCCATTTTTCTTAGTTATGAAAGCCTTAAATCTCACAGTATCTCCAGGCATGTACTTAGGTTTGGAAAATACCATATAGCCCTTATGCTTTTCTCGAAACTTCCAATCATCGCCGTACCAGTCACAGTGATAGTCGTCAAACCAGCATGCCACGGTGTGAAAGAGTCTTTCTGAATGATGAGTAATTTTACCAATTGATCCGGTAGGATACCTTCTCACTATTGACTTTACACCATCAATCGGAATATAAACCACAAACCTGACTGGCCGCCAGGCATATTTGAGCGGCGATCCATAAATAGTTTTCCGAAAAACACGTTTGGGCAAAGGGTTGTTTAAGCGGCGATCTAGCTGATAATAAGCAATATGACCATCATGGCTCACACTGATCAAACCCTTTTTATTGGACTTCCTGATCCGATAGGTTTGAGTCCTTTTATCGTAAGAAACTCTTCTGCCTTTTACTTTCACCTTAGCATCCTGGATCACCGTTCCCAGTAGATCAAACACCTTCAGATTGAGGTCTGTACTATTGTTGAAGACGGCAATATCATATGGTTGTACGGAGGTGTATTCCAGCTGGAGGTGATTGCCCTCTGCATAAACCTTCAAATAATGACCTGAGAGTAATTCCTTCTGATATAAGCTATCTGTTGGATAAGTATCAACTAAGGTGTGAAAAAAAGCAGAATCCACTACCCAATGTTTCCCACTGTTAATCTCTCTAGCCTCCTCATTGGTGATTTTGTAAATGAAGGTACGATAACTCGTATGTCGGCTGTGGAAGAGATCCTGGGAGTAACTGAGATAAGTGGAGAAGATTAATACAATTAGGGTTAGGTAGCGCATAGATCAAATATATTAAGAGTGAAACAAACTTGACTATGTCTTAAGGATAGTCACCATGATGATGCGCCAATCATGGAAATTCCATAAAATTCCTCGACTTTTAGTGTATTTGTTCTACAAAACCCTTCTTTTGAAAAGTGAAGAATCTGATTATCCTTTTTCTATTAGCTTTTACCTCCTGTGCTCAACCTGAACCATTCCGTGCCCCGATAGCGCTAATGGATCGTAGTGAGATTTCTGCAATTAGACTAAGTTCTATCGGAGATTTTGGACTTCAGCGGACAGATAGGCCTGAAGTGCCGGCGCATCTGCACACTGGCATTGATATCATGAGACCATCAAATAATTATATTCACAACCCCATTTATCCAATAGCTAAAGGTATGGTTATCAGTAAACGAACAGACGGACCCTACGCCCAACTCATCTTGGAGCACAAGCTGAAAACTGATACATTCTGGACTTTATATGAACACATTGCGGAAATACTGGTAGAGATTAACCAGGAGGTTGATCCCAACGAAGAGATCGCAAGATTTTTTAATAAAGCGGAACTGGATCTACATGGTTGGCAGTTTGATCACTTTCATTTTGAGGTCTTAAAAACTCCTCCAAAACCCATTCAACCTACGCCTAAACTACCACACAGACAGTTTATGTCTTTTACATTGGAGTGTTTTGATGAAACAGAACTGCTTAACCGGTTTCACGATCCGCTCACCTTTATGAAAAAACATCAAAATCAATAACGATTAGATCACTAGATCATTCAGAAGTATCTATTAATTTACTATTTTCATCCCTTATTCAATTCCGCCATTTTATAAGCCTAAAAAAGGATTCAATGTCTCGATTTACTAACCGCGTTCTCATTTTTTTATCATTGTGCTTTTTAATTTCCTGTGGTAAGTCCGAAAGTGATAAACCGGATTTTGAGGAAATCAAATACTCCGAAGAAGTCGCACAGATAATCAGTCAAATCACTTCAGGAGTAATTAAGCCAAAAACACCTATTGCAGTCACTTTCAATTATGATGTGGTCTCTGAAGATCAAATAAATCAACCGATTGATAACCCCTTCTCATTCAACCCTGAGATTAAAGGGAAGGCTAATTGGGTTTCACGTAGAAAAATCGTTTTCACACCCAACGACCCTTTACCCACCAGAACAAATTATACAGGGAAAATTGATCTGACCCAGGTGCCTGGTGAATTTGTGGTCAAAGAAATCCCGCTGAAATTCTACATAGAAGGTCAGGAAATACTGACTTTCACCGGGGATCTGCAATTGCTCAATCCCACCGATCCACAAAACCTTGTTTACCAGGGGAAAGTAAGTTTTGCACTCCCTGTTACTTTGGAAGCGATCAAAGAAGGTTCGAGATTAGAATCCAGTAGCATTATCTGGAACCAGGAAAGCGAAACAAGTTTCAGTTTCACCAGTGCCCCTATCAAAAGACAATCAGGCTCTGAGAATTACTTATTCAGCATTGATAAATCTGTACTTGAGCTGAGTGAATCACTCGAACGGGTCGTTGAAATAGTGCCATTGAATAAACTGGAAGTGAGTGCGTTCGAAAAAGACGAGCAGGGCAAGTCACCTAAATTAATGATTAAGTTTTCTGACCAACTGGACATCAATCAGAAGCTGGATGGCTTTCTGTCTGTTAGTCCTGATGTTGACTTCAAACTCCAAAAACTTGGCAAGTATTTGATTCTCGATGGAGATTTTAGGTTTGGCAATGAATACACAGTCAATATAGCAAAGGGTGTGAAAAGCAAGTGGACCACAACCACTGACAAGGCATTTACCAAAACAATAAAATTTGCCGATATCGCACCACAGGTAGAGTTTGCCAGCAATGGCCTTTTCATGCCTACCAGCAATAAGAAAAATCTACAGTTCCTTACCACTAACCTCAAGAGAGTTCATGTAGAAGTCAAGAAAGTTTTCGGTGAAAATGTAGAGCAGTTTTTCAGAAACGAAAACCTGAAAAGTGGGAAAAACAGAAACGATGAGTTTAATAATACCTATGTCTCTTCGGTTGGTGCCATTATCTATAACCAAACCCTCGAGATCAGTGATGAGAAGAATAAGTGGCTGCTTCACAATCTGTCTTTAGACAACGTATTGAAGGAATTCAACAACGGACTGTATTTGATTCGCATCAATTTCAATCCACAGGACGTACTGGTGCCATTGGAAGGTGACGAGCTAAGTTATATCCAAAAAAACGGACAAATTTATAAGCCAGTCACCATCTCTGACATTGGGCTTTTAGCCAAAAGAGAGGGCCAGGATGTGTACCAAATTTATACGACCGATCTAAAGACCGGGGAACCAATGTCCGGAGTAGATGTAACCATTAGCAGATATGATGAGTCTTATTCGAAAACTACCGATTCAGAAGGTAGAACCTCGATAACTGCCTCTTCCTACATCCAACTCATTAAAGCCACCAAAAATGGTCAAACGAGTATCATCAAACCTTATGAGATGCAATGGAATACATCCGGGTTTGATGTGAGCGGACTCAGCCAGTATGAAATGGAGACCCGGGCGTTTATTTATACCGAACGCGGCGTTTATAGGCCGGGGGATTCGGTCAACCTATCTTGCATCATAAGGTACGAAAACCGCTCCGGTGGCAACAATATTCCGGCATACTTTAAACTTTACAATCCGGAAGGCACTCTGGTTATGGAGTCCACCCAGAAAAATGCCCGGGATGGCTTTTATAACTTCACTTTTGGAACAGAACAAAATGACCCCACTGGCAACTGGAATGTTCAAATCAATGTTGGTAACAAATATTTCTACCACGACCTCAAGGTAGAAACCGTAGTTGCCAATAAGCTTAAGGTGAAAGTGACACCTGATATGCTCACATTGCTTCCAGAAAACAAACAGTTAAAATTTGAAGTAGAGAGCCGTTATCTTTTTGGAGCCAGCGCTTCCGGACTCCCATATGAAACTGAGGTAGAAATTTACGATCTGCCAAGTGCGTTTCCGAAATATGCAGAGTATTCTTTCTTCAATCAAAATGTAGAGTTTCAGGATATCAAAACAAAAATCCAATCTGGAAACCTCAATGAAGATGGCAAGGCCAATATTACCTGGAATATCCCCTCATTGAAACAAGCACCCTCTCCTTTAAAAGTCAAATTAAATGCCACGATACAGGAAGAAGGAGGAAGACCGAACAACTCCTGGGCATATGTAGATCTTCACCCATTTCCACACTATGTGGGGATAAAAAATGACTACAGCTATGCCAAACTGAATGTGAAACAGGACATTCCGGTAATCCTTGTTGATCACAAAGGAGAAGCTGTAAAGGGCAAGGAAATGGTTTATCGAATCTATCGAAACAGCAAATACTGGTGGTATCAATATGATAGCTACAGGGACTTTAAGTTGCGATACAAATCTGACCAACATTCCTATCTGGTAGAAGAAGGTACCATCACATCAGCCATGCCTTTTGGTTCGGTGCCGTTTCAACCCACTCAAAGCGGGCAATATCTTATTGAAGTTCAGGATGCATCAACCAACCTAGGTCACACCTCCAGCATCTTTATGAGCGCTTATCCATATGGTGGAGTTCCAAGTGGTGATGAAAACGCTGGAACGCTTAGTCTTAGAAGTGACAAGGAATCTTACCAGGTGGGCGATGAAGCCATAGTTACCTTTCCTTCTCCACGCAAGGGTAACATCCTGCTCACGGTAGAGCAAGGAAATGATATCCTCATCAGTCAGTGGGTAAAACCCAAAGATCAGGAGGAAATGCAAGTGCGGGTAAAAATTGCCAAATCAATGGCTCCTAATGTCTATGTAACCATCACGGTATTACAAGATCATGCGCAAACGGTGAATGACAGGCCCATCAGGATGTTTGGGATTCTGCCACTATCCATAGTAGACCCGGATACCAAACAAGAACTGATCATAAGCATGCCTGACGAGCTACTTCCAGAACAAGAATTTGATATCAATATCAACACACTGAACGGTAAGCAAACACAGCTCACTGTGGCTGTGGTGGATGAAGGATTGCTAGACCTTACCGGATTCAGAACCCCAAATCCATGGAAGGAATTCTATAAAAAAGTAAGACTCGACGTAGAAACATTTGACCTCTTTGGGTTTGTGATTGGTGCCAATGCAGACGATGTATTTAAAACATTCTCAATTGGTGGGGATATGGATTATCGTGAATCCCAGGTTGATCCTTTCGAAAAGAAAAAACGGTTCAAACCAGTTTGTATGTTTGAAGGCCCACTAATGACAGATCAAAATGGCAAAGCAAAAGTAAGCTTCAAAATGCCAAACTACGTTGGTTCAGTACGGGTCATGGTAGTTTCGGCCAGCGAAAATGCATATGGCTCTGCTGAGAAAACAGTCCCGGTACGAAGCGATCTGATCATTCAACCAACGATCCCTCGTGCATTGAAACCAGGCGATGAGTTCACTATCCCGGTCAATGTATTTGCCACCAAAGAGAATGTAGGTACTGTAGACATTGCACTGTCCACTGAAGGACCGCTGGAGATCATCGGACAATCTACAATCAAACATACCTTCAACGGCGTGGAGGACCAGCTCTTCCAGTTTAAGGTGAAAGTAAAAGAAGCTGTGGGTCAGGGTAAAATCGTCATTACCGGAAAGGGGAAAACCGCTCAAAGCAGTTTTGAAGCGGATGTTCCAGTCTCACCAAGCGCTAGCCGTATTTATCAGTCCGAAGAGAAAATCATCAAGCCGGGAGAGACCATTTCTTTCGGCCTACCTCGCGTGGGATTGGATGGCACCAACAATGCCCGTTTGAAACTGGCAGCTTTCCCCAACATGGATTTCATGCATCGACTGGACTATCTCATCAGGTATCCGTACGGTTGCATTGAGCAGACCACCTCTTCGGTCTTTCCACAGCTTGCTTTGAAAACACTCTTCGCCAATGATGAAAAGCGAAAAAAGGAAATAGACAAAAACATCAATGCAGGTATAGATCGATTGAGAATGTTCCAACTGTCTGATGGCGGATTTAGCTACTGGCCAGGAGGAAACTCTGCTTCCGAGTGGGGTAGTAACTATGCCGGTCAGTTCTTAATAGAAGCACGTAAAAAGGGATATGTGGTACCAGACTTAATGTATGACGGCATTGTGCGATATCTTGAACGTCAAACGCGACAAGGCTCCAAAGATCCACAATATCTGATGACCAGGGTAAACAGGTGTTTTGTGCTCGCACTGGCCAATAAAGCCCCAATCAGTGAAATGAACCTTCTTAAGCAAAATAACTATGAGGAGATGAGCAGTGTACAGAAGTGGATGCTGGTCACTGCCTACAAACTAGCTGGAGCTGAAGACAAGGTGTCAGGGTTGGCCAATAACATCTCAAAAACAGTTGAAGACTACCAGGAATTCGGCAATACTTATGGTTCTACCAATCGCGACCTGGGGATTATCCTGCGATGCCTGGTGACACTGGACCGATCTGAAGATGCTTCTTTGATGGCGAAGGAAATAGCCAAAGTCCTGTCAGGTCATTACTGGTATTCTACGCAAACCACTGGCCAGATGCTTTTGGGTATCGGCAGTTATTTTGACTATGCAGGGATTTCAGCTACTGACGATCTCATTATTGAAGGAGTAGTGGAACTTCCTAATGGCAAAACTGAAACCATCAAATCTGTGGACGATTATCAATTGTACATCAATGAGGGTTATGGCCAGGAAATGAAAGTAACACTGAGCAGCACTGTGAAGGCTAAGCAACTTTATGCAACGCTTTCGTCGAACGGGGTTCCATTGAAAGAAAATGTCGCAGAGCAAAACAAAAATATTCAGCTGACCGTGGACTGGTTCAACGAAGACGGTGAATCCATCGACATCACAAGTGTGAAACAAGGAAGCACTTTCTATGGTCGCTACCGCGTGTTCAATAAAAGTGTGGTATCCAGCATAGAAGAAGTAGCCCTGGTGCAAATACTTCCATCAGGATGGGAGATTGAGAATACCCGCCTTTCCGGGGAAATCGAATCCAGCTGGATGGCCGGGTGGATTACCGGTAAGGAAGAATATCTGGACATTAGAGATGACAGAATCATGTGGTTTTTTGATCTGGGCAAAACAAAGCTCGATTTTGTGGTGAAAATCAATGCCATCACGAATGGACAATACATCATGCCTGGCGCAAGATGCGAGGCAATGTATAACAATGATTACGTGGCAACCAAACCGGGTAAAGTGGTGATTGTAGAGAAGTAGATTAATGAAGCGAAGAGCATTGGTTGGTGGAGGCGTTGTGTTAGCAAGTCTGGCAGTATATCTATTTGCACCTTTGTCGCAGCGTTTGCCACATGACTACAGCCAGGTGATTTTGGCCAACGACAGTAGCTTTCTCAGGGTATTTCTCAATACTCAGGAACAGTGGTGTCTGCCTCCTCAGCTTAGTCAAAACATCCCGGCGAATCTTAAGACTGCCGTTCTCACCTATGAGGATAAGTATTTTTATACTCACCCGGGCATCAATCCGGTTGCACTGATCAGGGCTGCCTACCTCAATGCCAAACATGGCCGGGTGATCAGTGGCGGATCAACCATTACCATGCAGGTAGCCCGAATGATCCGAAATGAGGAGCGTACGCTCTTTCAGAAGATTCTGGAGATATTTCTTGCCCTCAAGCTTGAAGTCAAATACTCCAAAGAAGAACTGCTGGATGAGTATCTATCTCATGCACCTTATGGCAGCAACATCAGGGGATACCTGGCAGCGTCCTATCGGTTTTACGACAAGCATCCTGATCAGCTATCATGGGCCGAAGCAGCTACACTGGCCGTATTGCCCAATGCTCCCGGGATGGTCTTCCCGTCAAAAAATAATAGTGAGCTTAAAAGAAAGCGAGATGAGCTTTTGCTAAAACTAAGAAATGAGGAGATGATTGATTTGGAAACCTACGAACTCTCCCTTTTGGAACCGGTCCCCGGTGAGATCATACCATTCCCACTGGCAGCCCCGCATCTTACAGAAAAAATCCATCGGGAGAATCAGCTCTCTATTGTGAAAACATCCATTGATCCTACAATCCAGTATGAGACAAATTTCTTTGTGCGGCAGCATGCAGCAACCATGCGGCAGATGGGTGTGGCCAATGCGTGTGCCCTGGTCATCAACAACCAATCAGGAAAAGTCGTGAGCTATGTCGGGAGCCAGGATTTTGACGATTTAGAGCATCTTGGGAGAGTAGATGGGGTACAAGCCGCAAGATCTTCCGGATCGATTCTAAAGCCCTACCTCTATGCGCTATCCATCGATGAAGGCTTGATTTTGCCCACCACGCTGATTAAAGATGTGCCCACATACTTTAGTAGCTTCTCTCCCAACAATGCCTCTGAGAAATTTGCGGGGATCATTCCGGCCAATAAGGCATTGATCTATTCACTGAACATTCCGGCAGTGCGGCTTCTCAATGCATATGGAGTGGATAAGTTTTACAATCAGCTCAAAGCCGCAGGTATCTCTACCCTTTTCAGAACTTCTGACGAATACGGCCTTCCGATTATTCTGGGTGGCTCAGAAGTGACACCCTGGGACATAGGCATCCTCTACTCTGGAATGGCCAATGGGGGCAATTTCAGTACCATCAGCTACCTGGAAAAAGGACAAAACCCACACAAGAATAATTTATTGAGTGCAGGAGCCTCTTACCTCATCTTGGAGGAAATGAAAGAGCTGATCCGGCCTGGTCTTGAGTTTTTCTGGAAAAAATATGGCAATCAAAAACCCATTGCCTGGAAAACGGGGACGAGCTATGGACACAAGGATGCCTGGGCGGTGGGAACTACGCCCGATTGGACGATTGTGGTTTGGGTTGGAAACTTTGACGGAGCGTCCAACAAGAACCTGTCCGGGATGAAAAGTGCGGGTCCTTTATTGTTCAATATTTTGAATGTACTTCCAAAATCAGAACCTGAGTGGTTCAAAACAGAAAAAGCCGATTTTGTTTCCATTAAAATTTGCGAGGAAACAGGGTTTTATGTCAGTGAGAATTGTCCTCACTCAACGATTTCCGAAGCGCCAAAACACATGAAGCCTATGCGAATATGTCCGTTTCACCAGTCGCTGGTGGTCAATGAACCATCGAGCCAGGTGGTTTGCTCACATTGCTGGACCGGTACCCAGGTTTCTAAGAACTATCTCAACTATCCTCCTGATGTCAATTACTATTTAAGGCAAAATGGGGGTCTTATTGAGGACATTCCACAACACAATCCAGGTTGCCCGACACGCCAGGAAAAAGACATGCTCCAGATCATTTATCCACTTGATCTGGCGAACATCGTAGTAACCCGGGACTTTGACGGCACCTTCCAGCCAGTAGTGAGCAGGGTAGCCACGCGCTTCCCGGATCGAGAGGTTTTCTGGTACCTTGATGACTCGTTTTTAGGCAGTACTGTGGATCAACCTTCCCTCCCACTGAAGTTAAGATCAGGTGATCATCAGCTCAGGGTTGTGGATAGCGAAGGCAATAGTGACAGGGTAAAATTCAATGTAGTGATTAACTGAATGGTCTGCTTCTATCACTTTGGCTATATGAAGGTGGTAGTTTAATCTTCAGTTCTTTTTTTTGAATTTCTCTACACTGATCACTACAATACTTTTTGTCTATTCGCCCGGTCAGGGTTTTCCCGCATGTCAGGCACTTTTTAATTGCAAAATTTTCCATTTTAAATATCTGGTTATTTACGAATACAAACGGATATAACCGTTTATTGACTCGGTTAAGTTATATAAATTGCCGTTCTTTCCCTCATGAGCCTGATTCTCCAGACAAGGGATGAGAGATGACCTGGTATGGCTTATATTATTTTACAGTTGATATTTTGAAAGCTATTATGTGCGTTAGAAAAAATGGGCATGAGTACAAGCAGGCGTTGGATAGCCTGGTCCAGAAGCTGGAAGTGAGGCGCTATGGCTCCTCTACGATTACGACCTACCGGTATATGTTTAGGGAATTTTTAAAATTTGTTTATCCAATGCCACTTCATAAAGTAGGTAAAGAGGATATTATGGATTTCCAACAAATGCTGGTGAAGCGAGGTGTGTCTGGTTCATACCAGAACCTGTCCATTAAGGCCCTTAAATTTTACCTGGAGCAGCTTTTAGTTCATGCTCTGCCGTTGTATGAATTG
>JAVJQA010000048.1:0-98653 GCA_040218045.1 Marinoscillum sp. | reverse complement strand
ACAGATGGATGAAAAGCAAGGATGCCAATTAGAGCTCTTCTTCAAAACATTGAACACCAGCACAGTAAAAGTTCTCTTTGATCTTTTCAAATACCTGAGAAATGAAAAACTCAAAGGCAATGATGTCAGAGTAACCTGGAGGGCAGAAGTGAGCAACCCGGATATGCTGGAAACAGGGATGGATTTTTCAGAACTATTTGACCTAAACTTCCTGGTCATCTGTGCCTGATTAAAAATATAGATTAAGTGAATGGCGGTGAAAACCGGTGGGCAGTGCTCATCGGTTTTTTTGTATTCATGAAGTTTTAGGATTACTGATAACATGTAATACTCTAATAGTAGCTTATCCAAAAATCGTGGATCTAGCGTTTAGGAAACTCCTGGGAAGTGCAGCCTATTCACATCGTTTGATGAGGGCTGTGCTTAGTGAAAGTGGCCCAGCCTTTTCACATCGTTGGTGAGGGCTATGCTTAGTGAAAGTGGCCCCTCCAGGAATCGAACCTGGATCTAGAGTTTAGGAAACTCCTATTCTATCCGTTGAACTAAAGGGCCATGACTTCAATCTACACTCCGAAATTCGGTGGAATTTGGGAGCTAATTTCATAAAGATCGCAAAAATAGTGAAAACCTTCACTCACGACAATTTTACTCTGCTTTTTTAAATAGACTTCAAATTCAAAAATCTTTTGCCATATTTAAGACGTGGGCAAAATTTTTAAAATACTCGGTTATTCGGTGTTGTGCTATTTGGTACTTGGAGGGCTTATTGGTGTTTTTAAAAGACTTGGGGCTGGTAGAGGTCAATGTTCTGATCAATTGGTGGTTTCTGATTTGACTGGCGAACACAATCACCAGAGAAATTGGGAGCTTAATTCATCGGATTGGTCATTTTGCACCAGTTTTGATACCCAGGACATTAATTACCTGTCTGCCGCAGAATCTCGCAATAACATCTCGCAAACCTATAGAGGCAACAGGTATCCATGGACGGATCTCTACAGGGATTTGGCGGCATCCTCAAAATCCTCCATTAGATTTTTAACTGATAGTCTGAAAAATATTGGCACAATGGAAAATCTGGATAGGTCTAAACTCGCGGAACTGGTGGTGACATTTGTCCAGGATATCCCATACAGTTATGTTCTTCCCGGAGATTGTGAATCCTATAAAACAAACGGGAAGCCTTGCGTAGGTGATGTAACTCTGGGGATCTACTCGCCCTATGAGTTTATTCATACTCTGAATGGGGACTGTGATACGCGCTCGGTGTTGATATATGCAATACTTCAGGAATTGGCCTTTGATCCTATGATCCTGATTAGTGATGAATATGCTCATGCGATGATTGCCTTGAATATTCCCACCTCGGGAGATTACATCCTGAGCGGAGGTGAAAAATATTATTTTTGGGAAACTACAGCCAAAGGCTGGCCAGTTGGGATGCTGCCTCCTACTACAGGTAATAAGGATTATTGGAAAATAGCACTACACGATGAATTATAATGTTGCTTTGCTTGGGCTGATCGAAATTGTGTCAGCCATCACTATTGGGATTTTTATTCTCGCACTTACTTTCAAAATAATGAAATGGGTAGGAGTGAAGTATTATGATATTCATGAGTACAACCTCGCATACAGTATATTCAATGGTGCTATCGTTCTTTCGGTCGGGATCATGGTGAGTGGAATCATACAGCCTTTGATTTCTTCTTTTAGACTCCTCAATAAAGGTGAAGATAGCTTCCTTATCGCTTTCAAATATTTTGGTATGGGAGCAGTATATATAGCAATCGCCTATAGTGCAACGATTGTGATCGGGTTGATCAGTACGTTTTTATATAGCCGACTCACGCCTATTGATGAGTTTAAGGAAATCAGGGAGAACAACGTTGGGGTGGCTTTGATCTTAAGCAGCATATTGATCACCCTGACCATTTTTACAAAAGATGGTGTCATTATGCTTATTGAAGCATTGGTGCCATACCCCGAGTTACCACCAACCGGGTTTTAATTTAAGCTAGAGCTTCACCTTCCAGTATCAGGAGTCTGTATTACTTCAATAATTCTCAGGAAGTAAAAAATTAGGATAGATTTTCAGATGTTCTTTTGTAACCTGAGCTTCCAGAAGGTCTCGCAGTTCCTGTAAGTTATATTTAGTTTTTGCTGAGACGAATATAGCCTCATCCTTCTTGTTTGAGCCTTCAGGATTAAATTCTGAGAGATCTTCAACTTTATCCACTTTGTTGTAGATCTTGATCGTTTTGATATCTGCTATGCCAATCTCTGTCAGGGTATTTTCTACGACTGTTACATGGTCTTCATATGATGGATTGGAGGCATCAATGACATGTAGCAGAATGTCGGCTTCTCTAACTTCTTCCAGTGTGGATTTAAATGATTCGATGAGATTATGCGGCAGTTTTCGGATGAACCCAACTGTGTCTGACAGAAGAAACGGAATCTGGTTGATGACTACTTTTCTCACCGTAGAATCTACGGTAGCAAAAAGTTCATCTTTAGCATACACATTTTCCTTGCTGATTAAGCGCATCAGTGAAGACTTGCCGGCATTGGTATATCCCACCAGGGCAACTCGCACGATTCCGTCACGTGATTTTCTCCTGGTCGCCGCTTGTGTCTCTATTTTGTCAAGTTTCTTCCTCAGAATATTGATTTGATTCCTGATGTTTCTTCTATCTGTTTCGATTTCCTTTTCACCAGCACCCCCACGAGTAGCTGTGCCCCCTCGCTGACGCTCAAGGTGAGTCCACATTCGTGTAAGTCTTGGGAGTAGGTATTGATACCGTGCAAGCTCTACCTGAGTTTTTGCCTGATTGGTTTTAGCTCTCTTCATGAAAATATCCAGAATCAGTAAACTTCTGTCATAGATTTTTACTTTCAGCTCTCTTTCCAGGTTGCGCAATTGCGATGGACTCAGGTCATCATCAAATATGACATTGCCTATGTTCTTGGCTTTCACATATTCTGTTATTTCCTCTAGTTTTCCCTTACCTACAAAGGTTTTGGTATCAGGATGCTCCAGTTTTTGTGAATAACTTTTTTCAACTTTGATGTCGAGTGTTTGTACCAGAAACTCCAATTCATCCAAATATTCCTGCGTCTTCTCGTCAGACTGAAATTTTGGAGCCACCGCTACCAACACCCCGTATTCCTGTTCTTTTTTAGTTTCGATCATAAAATCACTCGATATATTGTCCTACAGTACATAAATTGTCAGAAGGAAGTTTCAAAATTAGTTAAAAACATTAGGCTAAACACGAGCCAAATATGAAAATAGCGATCGCAATCAACACAAGCTGGAATATCTACAACTTCCGTAAGGGATTGATTCATAAGCTATTGGAGAGAGGAGATTCTGTAGTGGCCATTGCACCAAAAGACGAGTATACAGATAAGTTGGTTGATCTTGGTTGTTCTTTTAGGCATATTGATGTGAAAGCAAGTGGTTTAAATCCGCTTGAGGAGTTCAGATTCTTGTTGGCTTTTAAGAAAATCCTCAAGGAGGAGAAACCTGATGTTTTGCTCACGTATACGATTAAGCCTAATATCTATGGGTCAATTGCTGCCAAATCATTCAATATTCCATGCATTTGTAATGTAAGTGGACTGGGTACGGTATTCCTGTGGAAAGGAAGCGTAAAGACCATTGCGGTTGGGTTGTATAATTATGCATTTAGTAGAACGAGCTGGATCTTTTTCCAGAATGGGGATGACCAAAAGGATTTCCTCGAAGCGGTTAATATTGATCCGGGAAAGACTGACCTGTTGCCCGGTTCAGGTGTAAATACGGAAATTTTCAAACCGGTTAAGGTAGATCGCAATCCAAAACCTGTTTTTTTAGTGATCGCACGCTTGCTGATCGATAAAGGAATTTATGAATATATCGAGGCAATAAAGATTTTACATAAAAAAGGAGTGAATGCAGAATTTCGGTTGATAGGAGGGTTGGACGAAAGTCACTCAAGATCTGTGAAAAAGGCCGAGTTGGCAGAGTGGATTGATCAGGGATTAATTGATTACACACCACATCTAACGGATGTTAGAGATGCGATCGCCCTGGCAGATGTGATGGTATTGCCATCTTACCGGGAAGGAACACCGCGTACCCTACTGGAAGGCGCAGCTATGGGCAAGCCGCTCATTGCCACTGATGTGCCTGGATGTAAACATGTATTGATCGATGGTGAAAATGGATTCCTGTGCAAGGTCAAATCCCCTGCTGATCTGGCTGCTAAAATGAAGCTGTTTTTAGCACTAAATGAAAATGAAAGAGCGGTTATGTCACAAAATGCGAGGAAAAGTGTGATTGAAAGATTCGATGAAAACCTGGTGATCGATAAATACCTGGGAAAAATCGATGAACTGAGTTGACATGGGCCAATTTGGTTGTTTCATCAGTTATATTTACCCACATTCCGTTAAATTCGTTAAATAGAGTGGATGAGATCTATGATCAGAACCAAATATGCCTTAAGGTTGATTATACTTTGCAGCGTTTGCCTGTATAATTGTAAGGCCTATAAGCAGGACATACTTTTTAGGCTTGATGAGAACTTTGGTGAAGAAGACCTTACTGAGCCAATCCAAAGGGCCCAGGACAACTACGAGTTGCAGGTAAATGATATGCTTACCATTGAAGTTTTTACAAACAATGGAGAACGAATAATCGATCCAAATCGAGAACTGCAAATGGGCAATATCAATCAGCAAAGAGGAAATCAGGAATTGCAATACCTGATCAATGTTGACAGCACTGTAAAAGTGCCAATGATTGGAAACATGAAGCTGACGTCTTTAACCATACAAGAAGCAGAGGCTGTATTGGAGCAGGCCTTTGATGAATTCTATAATGGGTGTTTTGTGAAGTTAAGAGTGGTGAACAGAAGAGTGACAGTTCTAGGAGTAAATGGTGGACAAGTGATTACCCTCGAAAATGAAAACATGACGCTCGCTGAGATTATTGCACTATATGGAGGTTTGGGAATGGGGGCCAAGGCCAATAATATTAAATTGATCAGAGGTGATTTGTCCAATCCTATGGTCTATCAAATAGATTTAACCACAATCGATGCGATGAAGTACTCAATAATGGAAGTAGAGTCCGGGGATATTATCTATGTGGAGCCATGGAGGCGTCCGGTGTTTTCTTCATTCAAAGATGCTGCGGCCATTATGGGATTCACTTCGAGTATCATCACTTTTATTTTTGTCATCCAGAACCTATAACCCGTGGCAGAACAGAACTATACTGGTGTTCAGGAGTCAGAAAACGATCTGATCAATTCTTTTGATCCGGAGAAGCTTTTACATATTCTTCGCAAAAGCTTGATTTGGATATTTCTATTTGTGGGTACCACCACCACACTAGCGTTTCTTTATGTACGCTATACCAAGCCTGTTTATGAATCCGAATCCATACTTAAACTTGAATTTCAAAGTGAAGCTACTGAGCTAGGACTAGGCGCACGTCTCACGAATACAGAAGGGTTGTCAGGAGAAATAGAGCTTTTAAAGTCAAATTTGTTTTTCAGTAAGGTGCTTGATGCCGTAGACTTAGACGTTTCTTATCATTATTATGGCCGGTATCTCACGGACGAAAGATATAAAAACAGCCCTTTTAAGGTGACTCACTTATTGAAGCATACAAGTTTTTATGATCGCCCAATTGACCTTGTTATTGATGGTCAGGATTCTTTTGAGATAACTTATGAAACAACAAATGGTCAGGTGGTTTCTGGGAAGTATGAATACGGGCAAAAAATTGTAACCGACTACTTTGATTTCACCATTGACAAGACACTCTATTTTGATTTCCCAAGAGTTGAGGGGAAGTATTTTTTTACAGTCAATAGTCCCAGAAACCTCTATAATTATTTACAGAGCAACGTAAAGGTAAGACCAGAAAACTTTAACGCCAAGACGATTCGTATTTCACTAACTGACCATAATCAGTTGAAAGCAAGAGATCTTGTAATGGCCATTGATACACTTTATCTGGAGTACACTAAAGAGGCCAAGAATCAAGCCGTCCAGCAAAAGATCCAGTGGCTGAATAGTCAGATTGAGGAGACGGAAGCCAAGGTTGAAGGATTTGAAAACTATTTTGAAAACTTCATCATTGAGAAGAAGACTACCAATTTTCAATCTGAAATCGGTAAAACCATTTCAAGATTGATTGCCCTGGATTCAGCACGCTTCAATGTGAAGTCAACACTGAACAGGATCACTGAAATTAAGAGTGAAATGTCTGCTGAGAAAGACCTAACAGTAAGTCCCTTGTTGATGGCAGAACTACCTGGAATTTTGTCTTCCAGGCTTGGGAATTATCAGGAAGTGCTATCTGAGCGTAGGCTAAAGTCCACTTCCTATAGTGATAATTCTCTAGTGATCAAAAGGCTTGATGATAAGCTCGAAATGGCCAAAAATGATCTGCAAAAGATCATTGATGAATATCAGGAAATGCTCACCAAGTCCTATGATCAATTGACCAATACGAAGCAGCGATTGGAAAACCAGTTCAGTAAAATGCCTTCTACTGGGACTGAGTATTCAAAAAACTCGAGGTTTTATTCACTACAGGAGGAATTCCTTTCCTCTTTGCGCAAGCTCAAGATGGAGATGGAAATTACCATTGCAGGTACTGTTGCCAACTTTGTTGTGCTATCTCCAGCATCTTACCCCACTGTGCCTATTCAACCTAAACCCTTGCTGATTTATGCCATTGGTATATCTTCAGGGGTTTTTCTGTCTCTACTTTTTGTGATCATCAGGTATCTTCTGAACAACAAGATTTCGAGTTTAAAAGAATTAGAAAAGCTGATAAGCGTACCAATACTGGGAACAGTGCCTGCCTACACATCTCAGAAGCTTCCATTGACAAGGTTGGTCATTAACCCTGGATCAAAATCCGGGATCAGTGAATCGTTGCGATCCATTAGGACAAATATGGAGTTTTTGAATGGTACACTTGAGACGCAGATTATGACCATAACCTCTACTATATCTGGCGAGGGGAAAACATTTGTAGCAGTAAATCTTGGGGCAATAATTGCATTCACCAAGAAAAAAGTCTGCATAGTGGATCTGGATATGAGGAAACCCAAGGTTCACCTGGCATTCAATGATGAACCAAAATCCCAGGGGGTAAGTACACTTCTAATAGGTAAAACCAAGCTTGAGGAATGCATTGTCAAAACTGAAATTGAGAATCTACATTACATTCCTGCCGGGCCAACTCCTCCTAATCCGTCGGAATTGATACTAAATGAAGAATATAGGGAATTGCTAAAAGTTCTTAAAGAAAAATATGATCTGGTTATTCTTGATACGCCTCCAGTAGGGTTGGTAACTGATGCTGTATTGAGTATGAAGTTGTCTGATTTACAGCTTTACATAGTTAGGTCGGACTACTCCAAACGCTCTTTTGTCAGAGCCATAGAGGATTTAAAACGCATCAATCATTTTTCCAATCTTACGGTGATTTTCAACGGATTGAATATGAGGAATCAGGGTTATGGTTATGGTTACGGTTATGGTTATGGCTATTACGATGATTCTAAATAATCGAACTACCTTTGCGTTCGAATTAGAGGAGATATGTTTAGTTGGTTTAAGAGGCGTCAATCTAATGATCTGACAGTAGACATCCACAGTCACTTAATACCCGGTATTGATGATGGGGTAAAGAACCTGGGAGAGGCGCTCTTGATCTTGGAAGAGTTTGAAAAAATCGGGGTCAGAAAAGTAGTGACTACACCACATGTTCACCCTGATTATTACCCCAACACTCGTAAGGAAATTCTTTTGGGTTTGGATTCTGTAAATCTGGCACTTCAGAAAAGCCAACTAAAAATTAAACTTGAAGCTGCGGCTGAATATTTCATAGACGGGTCATTTCTTGATTTACTCAATGATCCGGAAGAGATTCTGTCTTTTGGCGGAGCTCGATATGTTCTTGTAGAAACGCCATTTATGAATAAACCACTGATTTTTGATGAGGTCATATTTAAAATGAAATCGTTGGGCTTTACACCGGTTTTGGCCCATCCTGAGCGGTATAGTTTTATTTCCGAAGATCTTTCCTGGATAAAAAAGGTTAGGGATCAGGGAGTTCTGTTGCAAATAACTTCCTCTTCATTGCTCGGGGTGTATGGAAAAGAAGCTCAAAAAACCGCAAAAAAATTGTTAAAGGAACAAATGGTTGATTTTGTTGGTTCTGATGTGCATCGCATCAAACAAATGCCGATGGTTGTAAAGTCCTTCAAGCAGAACTTTCCCAACCAGAATCTTAGAAATAATGAGTTGATTTGATCGTTGTTTATGTGGAAAACTTTTATGGAGACAATAGTAAAGCAGACCAAAATATCAAGTATATTCATACATACACGGATAGATACTTTTTAACTTTTTTATATGCAAGAAGAGTATAAGCGTAAGGAAGAGAGGGAGTTGATTAGAAAGTTTGAAGCATTCCTTAAAAAACAGGAGACCTTTTATTTCGATGAGGACACCTATCTTCAAGTAATAAACTACTATCAGAATCACGAAAAATATGCTCAGGCATTGAAAGCTTGCGAGCTTGCGCTGGAGCAGTATTCTTACTCCATCGATTTGATTATGGAAGAGGCTGATGTTTTGGTGAAACTTGATAGGCATCCTGAAGCATTAGAAAAGCTGGAGTCAGCTTTGAGTTTCCATCCGAATGACCCGGAAATTTTAATTCAAAAAGGAACCATCCACTCATTACTTTCTGAGTATGACAAAGCCATAGAGTGTTATGAGCAAACCCTGGAATTCGCTGAGGACAAGGATGAAATTTACTATAGCATAGGTCTGGCTTATCAGGGAATGGGAGATCATGAGAGCGCAGCAGAGAATTATAAATTGGCTATTGAGTTTAATATGCTCAATGAAAATGCACTTTATGAATTGGCTTACTGTCTGGATGTGAATGGGGAGTTGGAAAGTAGTCTTGACTATTATCATAAGTTTATTGACCAGGATCCTTATTCAGAATATGCGTGGTACAACCTTGGTATCGTTTACAACAAACTCGGTCAGTATGAGAAGGCAATTGACGCCTACGAGTATTCTGTGGCAATAGATGATGATTTTAGTAGTGCCCATTTCAACATAGGAAACGCCTACATGAGTTTGGAGCGTTTTGATAAGGCATTGAATTCTTACGTAAAAACAATGGACCTGGAGGGTCCAACCGCAGAAACTTATTGCCATATAGCTGCAGCATATGAGAAGTTAGAGCAATTTGACCTGGCTGTAAAAAATTATCAGAAAGCCACTAAATTAGATCAATTGTACCATGAGGCCTGGTACGGGCTGGGGGTTAGTCTTTCCAAACAGGAGAAATGGTATGAGGCCATCCACTTTTTTAACAAAGCATTGAAGCTGGATTTGGAGAATGGCCATTACTGGAAAGCGGTTGCGGATGCGGAGTTTAAGACCGGTAATGTGGTTTCAGCAATGGAGGCTTATTCAGAGGCATGCGAGATGGATCCTGAAAATCCCCAAATGTGGCTGGATTGGTCCATGGTTTATTACGAGCAAGGAGACTTTGCACTTGCACAGGATACAGTAGAAGATGGGCTATCAGAGTGTCCGGATTGTGCCGATTTGTACTACAGGAGTGTTGTATACTTAATAGAGAGTGGCAAGTACAAAATGGCAGTTAATCGACTTGAGACCGGTTTGATGCTGGATTTTGAGGCTCACTTACAATTGTTCGATTTTTTCCCCAATTTGCAGACGCAAAAGGCACTGTACAAAATCATAGAGCAGTACCGTAAAAACAATTAGCATTCGCTAACCTTTTTAAGTTAAATTTCTGATTTTTGCGACTTTGCAAAAATCAGCGAGCAGATCACTTATGAACTATCATCTTAATCAAATACCAGAGAGAACAAGCAAACCAAGAACAACTGGCTTTACCATGATTATGGATAAAGGGCTCAGTATTCGTGAAGTTGAGGATATGATAAATATCTCAGGTGACTTTATTGATATCGTTAAGCTTGGTTGGGCAACTTCTTATGTCACTAAGAATTTAAAAGAGAAATTGGCTGTCTATAAAGCTGCCGGCATTCCGGTCTATTTGGGAGGCACTCTATTTGAAGCTTTTATAGTTCGCAATCAGTTTTCTGATTACCAAAGAGTTTTGGATGAATTTGATTTGGAATATGCCGAGGTGTCTGATGGTAGCATTACTATGGACCATGATGACAAGTGCGGCTACATCAGCACGCTCAGTAATCAAGTGACGGTTTTGAGTGAGGTTGGCTCTAAAGACGCAGCAAAGATTATCCCTCCTTATAAGTGGATAGAGCAAATGCAGACTGAACTTGATGCTGGAGCCTGGAAGGTTATAGGTGAAGCAAGAGAGAGTGGAAATGTTGGTCTATTCCGTGATTCCGGTGAAGTGCGACAAGGTTTGGTGGAAGAAATTCTGACTAAAATACCCGAAGAAAAGATCCTCTGGGAAGCACCACAAAAAGAACAACAAGTTTGGTTCATAAAGCTCATAGGATCCAATGTCAACCTTGGAAATATTGCACCAAATGAAGTGATTCCACTGGAAACAATTCGGTTAGGTCTCAGAGGTGATACTTTTGATTTCTTCTTAAATCAATGAATCCATATCTCGGCTTTATCTTAAAGGGACTGGCGATGGGAGCTGCCAATGTCATTCCTGGTGTTTCAGGAGGGACCATAGCGTTTATTACCGGTATTTACCAAAGGTTGATTGACTCTCTCAAGGCATTTGATATTAGTGCTTTAAGGCTTTTGTTGGCTGGAGATTTTAAACTATTTGCAGCTAAAACAGATCTTTATTTTCTGGCCTCTATTTTCTTTGGCATTGCCATAAGCATACTTAGTCTTGCCAGGGTACTCGAATTTGCCTTTCTCAACTATGAGTCCTATACATTGGCATTTTTCTTTGGGCTCATAGTTGCGTCTATCATAGGTGTAGGGAAGCAGATTTCTAAAATTACTGTAGCCAATGTTCTAGCGCTCATCCTTGGAGTGGTCATTGCAGCAGGTATAGCCTTTCTTCCACCTGCAGAGCCCAACAGTTCATTTCTATATTTGACCATTTGTGGAGCAGTGGCCATCTGTAGTATGATTTTACCAGGTCTTTCTGGGTCATATATCCTGTTGCTTATGGGAAATTATGTGTTGGTGATGCAAGCCATCAGTAGTCTGGATATTGGCATTTTAGCACCGATCGCCATTGGTTGTATTGTAGGATTGATTTTGTTTTCGAGATTACTGTCTTATCTTTTTAAAAATTTTCAGGATTTCACTATTAGCATACTAACCGGCTTTGTGGCCGGATCTCTGGCTATCATCTGGCCGTGGAAAGTCACTGAATTCATGGTGTTGGAAGGAGGGAAACAAAAACCAACAGGGTATAAATGGTTCCTTCCGGAATTAGGCACAGAGTTCATCTTTGCATTGGTTTTAGCACTGATTGGTTTTGCGATTGTCTGGGCAATGGAGCGATGGGCCGGAAATAAGTCCTAGGTAATTCGGGCTTCAGGTCATTTGAATGGACTATATTTAGTGATTGGATTTTTGAGGTGAGGTTCGATATTTAGTAACTAATCACTTTCTGCTGCCCTAAACTAAAACAATATGAAGCGATTTGGTCTTGTCGGGTACCCTCTGGGTCATTCTTTTTCCCGAACCTATTTCAATGAGAAGTTTGCAAAGTTAGGTTTGAGCGATCACAAGTATGATCTCTTTGAAACTGAATATTTAAAGGATTTTCCGTCTCTTTGGGAAAGATACCCGGATTTGGTAGGAGTAAATGTTACCGTTCCACACAAGGAGAATGTGAGACGATTTCTGGATAGGCTCGATAGCAGTGCTCATAAGGTAGAAGCTGTAAATGTGGTGAAGAAAGAAGGAAACAAGCTCATAGGGTACAACTCGGACTTTTTCGGTTTCAAGCAATCCATGGTTAACTATTTTCAAGGGGCAATTTCTGTTAAAAATGCATTAATCCTTGGAGGAGGGGGTGCTGCAAAGGCTGTAGAAGCCGCATTTCTTGACCTGGGGATTAAATATATGGTCGTATCCAGGCAGCGGCACAAAGGAGATTTGACCTACTCAGAACTTAAAGAAGACCCTTCCTATGTAGAGAAAGTGGATATGATAGTAAATACCACACCACTTGGGATGGCACCTGATATTGAAGATAAGCCGGATATCCCATATGACGCGGTTCACCCCGAACAATACCTTTACGATCTCGTTTACAATCCCGAAGAAACTGCCTTTATGAAAGAAGGCAGAAAGCGCGGAGCCCGATCAAAAAATGGGTTGGAAATGCTTCATTTGCAGGCAGATCGTGCATGGGAAATATGGAATGGATAATCAATGGATTTTAAGCTGAGTTCAGAATATGTGCCTACAGGTGATCAGCCTAAGGCAATTGCCCAACTGACTGAAGGCCTTGATAACGGAGAGCCTGCCCAAACCCTGCTTGGGGTAACAGGATCAGGTAAAACTTTTACGGTGGCCAATGTGATCCAGGAAGTACAAAAGCCCACGCTAGTGCTTTGTCATAACAAAACCCTTGCTGCACAGCTGTATGGAGAGTTCAAGAGTTTTTTTCCTGAAAATGCCATTGAATACTTCATTTCCTATTACGACTATTATCAACCGGAGGCCTTTATCCCCACAACTAACCTCTATATAGAAAAAGATCTTTCCATCAATGATGAGATTGAAAAATTGAGGTTGAGTGCTACTTCTTCCCTTCTTTCAGGAAGAAGGGATGTCATAGTTGTGGCCTCAGTTTCCTGTATATATGGTATAGGAAACCCTGAAGAGTTTGGCAAAAATGTAATCAAAGTGCAGGAAGGGGACGCCATACCTAGAAATCAGTTCTTATTTAAGCTTGTAGACATCCTTTATAGTAGGACTGAAGCTGAGTTCAAACGAGGCACCTTTAGGGTAAAGGGTGATACCGTGGACGTTTTTGTTGCTTATGCCGATTTTGCTTACAGGTTTATTTTTTGGGGAGATGAGGTAGAATCCATTCAAATGGTCAATCCGGAGACTGGTGAGAAAATTTCAGATCAGCGCATTGTCACCATTTTCCCGGCCAATCTATTTGTGACTGGCAAAGAACTACTCAACACCGCAATCCATGAGATTCAAGATGACATGGTGGCTCAAGTTGGGTTTTTCGAGCAGGAAAGGCGATTCCTTGAGGCGAAAAGACTTAAGGAGCGGACGGAGTTTGATTTGGAAATGATCCGTGAGATCGGTTACTGCTCAGGCGTTGAGAATTACTCCAGGTATTTTGATCGGAGACATGCCGGGGATAGACCTTTCTGCTTGCTGGACTACTTTCCTGATGACTACCTAATGGTCATTGACGAAAGCCATGTAACCATACCCCAGGTGCGGGCCATGTGGGGAGGTGATAGAAGTAGAAAAGTAAATTTGGTGGATTATGGATTCAGACTTCCTTCGGCTTTGGACAACAGGCCGCTCACTTTTAACGAGTTTGAGGAAATGCTTAACCAGGTTCTTTTTGTGAGTGCTACTCCAAGTGAATATGAATTGCGCAAGTCTGAAGGGGTAGTGGTAGAGCAGCTCATAAGACCAACTGGCCTCTTGGACCCAATCATAGAAGTGAGGCCAAGTATCAACCAGATTGATGATCTGATGGAAGAAATACAGCTGCGGGTAGAGCGTAAAGAGCGAGTGCTTTGTACAACTCTTACGAAGAGAATGGCGGAGGAACTAACCAAGTACTTACTCAACGCAGGAGTGAAGACGAGATATATCCACTCGGAAGTAGATACATTGGATAGGGTTGAGATCCTGCGAGAATTACGTTTGGGAGTGTTTGATGTACTTGTTGGGGTGAATCTTCTTCGTGAAGGACTTGATCTACCAGAGGTTTCACTGGTAGCAATCATTGATGCTGATAAAGAAGGTTTTCTTCGTAATGAACGCTCTTTGGTACAAACCATTGGTCGTGCGGCCAGGAATGAAAATGGAATGGTGATTATGTATGCTGATAAAATAACAGACAGCATGCAGAGGTCTATTGATGAGACTAACCGGAGAAGGGCCATTCAGGAAGTTTATAACGCGGAGCATGGCATTACTCCCAAAACGATTATCAAAAATCGTGAAGCGATACTTGGTCAGACTTCCGCCGCAGACAAAAAGAGAGGAGCTAAAAAATATTACACTGGCGAAGAACAGGAGGCTTCAGTGGCAGCAGATCCGGTAGTAGCATACATGGACAAGGGTCAACTGAAGAAGTTGGCTGAGGATACCCGAAAGAACATGGAAAAAGCCGCAAGGGATTTGGACTTTATGGAAGCTGCTCGTCTTAGGGATGAGCTACAGGAAGTAGAGAAAATGATCAAGAAATAATTAAAGCGCTTAATACTGATTAAAAAGCTGCCAATTAGGTGTGCTTTCTTATTTTTGCCGCAATCAACTAGAATTTCATGTATAAACGCATCAATGGCATTCAACACATCGGAGTTGGAGTGCTTGACTCTGAAGAATCTCAACGGTGGTATAGAAAGTTTTTAGGAATGGATGTCCGACTCTTTGATGGAGTGGCACCAGCTCCGCTAATGGATGTGTACACACACAATGAAACCATTACCAAGCGTGCTTCCATGATTCTCAATCTCCAAGGCGGGTGTGCTATGGAAGTGGTTAATCCAACATCATTTCAGCCAAAAAAAGTTGAATTTGATGTGGAACTTGGTGACATAGCGATCTATATCACTCAGGTGAAAACCCGCGATGTGCATGAAACTTTCTCCTATTTCAAGGATAATGGAGCCAAAATACTATCGGATCTTGTGCATATGCCGAATGGTGAAGAGACATTTTATGTAGAAGATCCAAACGGGTTGATTTTCCAGATCCTTTCTGGGGCAAATTTTTACACCAAATCAAAACACATCACTGGTGGCCCCAATGGATGTGTCATAGGCGTTACAGACATTGATGAATCCAGAAAACTCTATTCTGATGTGCTGGGGTATGATAAAGTCGTCTATGATCAAACTGCCATTTTCGAAGATTTTAAAAGTTTGACTGGAGGAGAGAAGAAATTTAGAAGGATCCGGCTTACTCAATCCAATCCTCCGGGTGGTGGGTTCGCAAAGGTATCTGCTGATACGTATATAGAACTGGTTCAGGCCATTGACTACACCCCTAAGAAAATTTGGAAAGGCCGTATTTGGGGAGATGTGGGCTTTGTACACCTGGGAATGGACGTGCGAGGTATGAAAGCACTAGGTGAAGACCTGGACAGCAAAGGTTTTGGGTTCACATGCGATACCAAAGATACATTGGATATGGGTGGTACTACCAGGGTACACTGTACCTATATCGATGATCCTGATGGAATTCTTCTGGAGCTGATTGAAGTTTATAAGATTCCAATTATTGAAAAACTTGGTGTGTTTCTCAATGTAGAAAAGCGTGATCCGCTGAAACCACTTCCTGACTTCATGCTCAAAGCACTAAGGTTTAGCCGAATTAAGGATTAACTAGTGTTCGATAGAGGCAGATCTTGTTTTTGAAGAAGGTTCGGTAGAATAATCTTTGAGTACTCTTGTCTCAAAGTAGAAGAAGCAATATTTGTCGTTGACCTCTTCAAACTCACAGTAAAGTTTCTGTCCTGATTTTCGGGCGATATCAATGAAACCAAGACCTGCAGTACCTTTTTCAGAAAGCTCGCCATTGCTCAGGGCATTTTTGTACTGATCTCTTAGTTCATCCGGAGACATGGCATTGATCTCGTTGATTTTTTCCTCAATCACCTTGCGGTGTTTATTTTCCATCAGATTGGTGGTGCCTATTTTATAATATTTGGGCATGGAAAGCACAATGATCATATCTGAGCTGCTAAAATCAGGATCTTTCACTCCATGGTACCCAATGTTTTGGAAAACCTCAATGAAAACATTCGTGATTTTGCGTCTGACCTTCCTGTCTTTCTCCAGGTTAGTTACACTTTGTTCCAAAGCTTCTACTACCAACTCGATCAACTCCCGAGTGATTGTGCCCTTGTGAATAAAGAGTAGTTTGTCAGATTTTAAATTAATATTCATGATCTCAGTGCTTTATTAGGCATAATGAGCCAGTTAAAAGTAAACCAGAAATCGCACTTTTACAAGACAAAATGTCCATTTACCTCAATGGATACTTTAAGTAAGGTGCACTTTTAATCTTTGAGTATTAATATTATCGGATTTGCTGGAGACTTTTATGCTTGATTACTTCACCTACAGGCCTGTTCTCAATTTTGCTCTCCAGCCATGATATGATATCAAAATAAACAAATGCCCTCTTGTCGTATCTGCTCTCTGCCAGTTCTAAAAGTTGAGACCTGAGATGTTTGAATCGATCTACAAGTTGGTGTGGGGTGATCTCCCGCGAGAGGTTTTTGAGGAAATCGAGAATGTATTGTTGGAAGGCATGTAAATCGTGTTTTTTTAGTAAGAACCGATAGGTTGACCTGATGTAATAGTCAATAACATCGCGGTTTCCGAGTTCATAATGTGTGATTAGGTTTATAATTCGCGCAAAAGAATGAACGTCTTCCCTGATATCCTGATCTTCAGAATTAATGATCCTGTTGAGCCATTTGAGCGCTTTCCGGTAGTTGCCATTGCCAAAGTATAGGCAGGCAATTTTGTAAAACAAGACTAGCTCTGAGTGCTTGTCCAGCATGCCAATATAACTTTCGAGTCGGGCTTCTATTCGCTCCAGCAACTTAACGCCGCGCTGAAAATCACCAATCATAAAATAGCCATTAAACTGGTGTGCGTAGCTATATTTAAACAACCTGATTTGTAGGTTTTCATTGAGCTTGACCAATCGGTGATTGGCTATTTTCCGAAGCTCTTTATGTGTTTGCTGAAATTCTTGATATTTTGACAATCGTGCCTGAGCATTGAGCAGCTGGTTCAAACCCCTGATATACATTTCCAGGTAGTAGGCTGAATTTGGGGTGGAGTCAAAAAGATTTACCCACTTTTTAGCGTAGTTGTACACCTCATCAAAGTTCTGGATATAACTGTAATAGCTTAGCTGGATATCGTACCAGAGCATCTTTTCGCGGAACGAGAATTCGGATTCCTTCCATTCGGGAAGTTGCTCCAAAAAGACTGCTTTTATTTTCTTGTGATCTTCTTTGTTTCTGATGTACCCAATCTTCAGATAAATGACATTGAGTTCTGCCGATAGGTTTGTGAGGAGGTTTACCCTTGTAATGCGTTCATTGATCGCGTTGGCTTCTCCCACAATTTGCGCGACACGATATTGATTGTTTTTTCCAATAGAATAGGGAATCAGGTTTTTCTCCCATTTCAGGATTTCGAGCTGAAGCTCTAGGTTATCGCTCTTTTTTACAGCCTTCTTGACTTTTTGTAAAAGCTGCATGCTTTGCTGATATAAACTCCGGTCAAACAAGATCTGGATGTAATCGATCTGTTCACGTATTTTAATGTCTTCGTTGGAGGATGAAGCATATTCCTTTAGGCTTTGAAGCAATTTCTTATAGAGATGTGCTTTCAGATTGGAGAATTGCTGCGGGTTTACCCACTTATTATTTTTAATGATAGGTTCTTCATTAAATTCTTCCTGCTGGTCTAAGGCATCAAATAACAAAAGGTATTTTGAATCCTGATTGGTCAAACCTTTATTCCGCACTTTGAAATAGCGTTTCTCACTTTTCCGCATCGACTTGATGAGGGTGTATAAGTGATCAGATCGTTCTTTAGACATAATATTTAAAATAGACCATTATACTAAAATAAAGCAATATTTGATCATTTATACGAATTTGAAATCGTAATTAAATTTTAATTTGGTTTTATGCTTCACCATGCTACATCTACATTACGAGAACAATCAGAATAAGTAAAATTGATTAGAAGACTTAATGGCGGGAAAGACACTTTTTGAGAAGGTTTGGGAATCACACGTGGTTTCGAAAAAGCCGGAGTATCCGGAAGTACTTTACATTGACAGACATTACATTCATGAGGTAACTTCACCTCAGGCGTTTGATGGTTTAAGAAAAAGAGGACTCCCGGTTCTCAGACCAGATCAAACTACAGCAACGGCGGATCACAATGTTCCAACGGTGAATCAGCATCTCCCAATCAAGGAAGAGCTGTCCAGGTTTCAGGTACAGAAACTTAGAGAAAACTGTGCAGAGTTTGGTGTAGAGCTATATGACTTGGGCCATGAAAAGCAAGGTATCGTTCATGTCATCGGGCCTGATCTGGGACTGACACAACCTGGGATGACTATGGTTTGTGGAGATAGCCACACCTCTACTCACGGTGCTTTCGGATCTATTGCATTTGGAATTGGCACCTCACAGGTAGAGCAGGTAATGGCCACACAGTGCCTCCTTCAGTATCGGCCAAAGACTATGCGAATCGAAGTGAATGGCACACTAGGTAAAGGGGTTGGGGCCAAAGACATTATCCTGTACATCATCACGCAACTTTCAGCTGCTGGAGGTACAGGTTATTTCATTGAATACGCTGGATCTGCGATTACTTCATTGTCAATGGAGGCTCGTATGACCATTTGTAATATGAGTATCGAAATGGGTGCCCGGGGCGGAATGATCGCTCCTGACCAAACTACCTTTGATTATCTGAAAGGACGAGAGTTTGCTCCTAAAGGTGCTGCGTGGGATAAAGCGGTGGCTTATTGGGAAACCCTCCCTAGTGATGCTGAAGCTACTTATGATCGGGTAGAGGTCTTTAAGGCAGAAGATATTGAGCCGTGGATTACTTATGGTACCAATCCAGGTATGGGAATGGGTGTGACCCAGTCGATACCTGATGTAGCATTAAACGGTACAGCCAAAGACATGACCAAGGCTTTAGCCTACATGGGGCTGGATCCTAACCAGGCTTTGAAAGGTAAAAAAATAGATTACGTGTTTATCGGAAGCTGTACCAACTCGAGAATTGAAGATTTGCGGGAAGTCGCAGATTTTGTGAAGGGCAAAAAGAAGGCCGATGGAGTGAATGTTTGGATTGTGCCGGGCTCCAAAGGAGTGGAAGCACAGGCCATCGAGGAAGGTTTGGACAAAGTCTTTGTGGAAGCCGGATTTGAGCTTCGCCAGCCAGGTTGTTCAGCATGCCTGGGTATGAATGAGGATAAAGTACCTGCTGGAAAGTATTGTGTAAGTACTTCCAATAGAAATTTTGAGGGGCGTCAGGGGCCTGGAGCCAGAACTTTTTTGGTGAGCCCTTTGATGGCTGCAGCAGCAGCTGTGACTGGTGAGATTACGGACATTAGAGAAATGATAGCATAATGGGATTTACAACTTTGAAAAGCACGGCAGTTCCATTGCCAATAGAAAATATAGATACTGATCAGATTATCCCTGCGAGATTTCTTAAAGCTACGACTCGCGAAGGGTTTGGCAACAACCTGTTCAGGGATTGGAGGTATGACAATGCTGATCAGCCGAAGGCAGACTTTGTGTTGAATGATGACACCTATTCCGGTAAATTTTTAGTGGCAGGCAAAAACTTTGGATGTGGCAGTAGCCGTGAGCATGCGGCCTGGGCCATTAAAGATTATGGATTTGCAGTGGTGGTGAGTAGTTTCTTTGCGGATATTTTCAAAGGAAACTCACTCAACAATGGTTTACTGCCTGTTCAAGTAAGTGAGCCTTTTCTGATAGAACTTTTCGAAACCATCGAAAATGATCCATCAGCAGAAATCACAGTAAATCTGGAGAAGGAAGTAATTGTGAATGAGACCACTGGAAACTCCGAATCATTTGAAATCAATGCCTACAAGAAAATGTGCCTGATCAATGGCTATGACGACATTGACTACATTTTGAGTGGCAAGGATGAGATAGAAGCATTTGAATCTAAAAGAGTGACATTTTAAGCAATGGCAAATAAGAAAATTATAGTACTTGGAGGAGACGGTATCGGGCCGGAAGTGACAGCTTGGGGTAATGATGTTTTAAAAAATATCGCTGATATTTTCGGCCATACCTTCTCTTTTGAGAATCATTTGATTGGTCATGCAGCCATAGAAGCTACTGGCAACCCACTACCGGATGATACTTTGGAGGCATGTAGAAATTCGGATGCCATTCTGCTTGGAGCAGTTGGCCATCCAATGTATGACAATGATCCATCCAAGCAGGTGAGACCTGAGCAGGGATTGTTGAAAATCAGAAAGTCCCTTGGGCTTTATACCAACATACGTCCAATTAAGATTTTTGATGAGTTGGCACATGCCAGTAGTATCAAGCCAGAAATATTGAAAGGTGCGGACATCTTGTTTTTTAGAGAACTTACCGGAGGTATTTACTTTGGTGAACCGCGTGAAAGACAGGAAAATGGAGAAGTAGCCATTGATACCATGCGATACTCCAAAATGGAGGTCCGTCGTATTGCTGAGAAAGCCTTTGATGCAGCCATGACCCGCAGAAAAATTGTTCACTCTGTTGATAAGGCCAACGTACTTGAGTCTTCCAGGCTCTGGAGAGAGACGGTAAACGAGGTAGCCAAAAACTATCCTGAAGTGAAGCTGATCCATATGTTTATTGACAATGCGGCCATGCAATTGATCAAGGACCCTAAGCAGTTTGACGTGGTAGTGACCGGAAATATGTTTGGAGATATCCTCACTGATGAAGCTTCTCAAATAGCCGGATCATTAGGGATGCTTGCTTCGGCTTCTGTGGGAGATAGTGTAGGGATCTATGAACCTATTCACGGCTCAGCACCAGATATTGCCGGGCAGAACAAAGCGAACCCACTGGCAACAATCCTTTCTACTGCTCTCTTGTTGGACATTTCATTTGGAATGAAGGATGAGAGCCAGGCTGTAATCGATGCTGTGGATGCAGTATTGAAAGAAGGCTACAGAACAGCAGATATTGCAGAAAAAACAACACCTAAAGATAAAATATTGGGAACTGATGCCATTGGTGAGCGAGTCGTCGCACATTTGAAGGCAGCAGTGACAACTTAAAAAGTACGATCATGAGTGATAAAGTATATGTATTTGATACCACACTAAGAGACGGTGAGCAAGTACCTGGCTGCCAACTATCGACACCCGAAAAAATCGAAGTTGCCAAGGAACTGCAAACGCTTGGTGTAGATATTATCGAGGCAGGATTTCCAATTTCCAGCCCCATGGATTTCAACTCAGTGATTGAAATATCAAAAGCTGTTTCGGAGCCAATCATTTGTGCACTGACCAGATCAGTGGAGAAGGACATAGATTTTGCCGCGGACGCATTGAAGTATGCCAAGCGAAAAAGAATTCACACCGGAATCGGTTCTTCTGATTATCATATCAAATACAAGTTTAAGAGTGATCGGGAAAAGATCCTTGAGCGTGCAGTAGCTGCGACCAAATATGCGAAAAAGTATGTGGAAGATGTAGAGTTCTACTGTGAGGATGCCGGAAGAACAGAAAATGAATATTTAGCAAGAATGGTAGAGGCAGTGATTGCTGCCGGAGCTACTGTAGTCAATATCCCTGACACTACAGGCTATTGCCTGCCAGAAGAATACGGGGCGAAAATCAGGTTTCTGAAAGAAAATGTAAAAGGAATAGACAAAGCGATTATCTCATGTCATTGTCATAACGATTTAGGTTTGGCCACAGCCAATACCATGGCAGGAGTGCTAAGTGGTGCCCGTCAGGTTGAGGTGACTATCAACGGAATCGGAGAACGTGCTGGCAACACTTCGTTGGAAGAAGTAGCCATGATCATGAAAACTCACAAGGACCTTGATGTTCATACCAATGTCGACAGCAAGCACATTTATTCTCTGAGTCTTTTGGTAAGCAAACTGATGCGCATGCCGGTGCAACCAAATAAGGCGATTGTAGGAAGAAACGCATTTGCACATTCTTCTGGAATTCATCAGGATGGTGTGATCAAACACCGGGAGAATTATGAGATTCTGGATCCTGAGGATGTTGGTATTCCTCAATCTTCAATCATCCTGACTGCAAGGAGCGGAAAGGCGGCATTGAAGTACCATTTGGATCGGTTAGGTTATAGTCTGGATGAGAAGCGAGTTGAGGAGATTTATGACGAATTCCTGAAAATGGCTGATGAGAAAAAAGACGTAACAGATGACGATTTGATCGTACTGGTGGAAGGTGCTCTTCCTGAAGGAGGCATCAAATTGAAGAATGTACAGATCATCTGTGGTGAATCGGTATTTCCTTCAGCTACTGTGGAGCTGGAAGTGAACAAAGAAATTCAGCATGCTTCAGCGACTGGAACAGGCTCAATCGATGCGGCATTCAGAGCTGTTGATGATATCCTGGGAGATACTTTTGACATGGATGAGTTTCTGGTACAGTCTATGGGCAATAGAAATGATGACGGCAAAGTACACCTTCGGGTGAAGTACCAGGACCAACATTATATGGGATTTGGCGTACACAAGGATATAATCATTGCCTCAGTAAAAGCTTATGTGGATGCGATCAACAAGATTGCATCGGTTAGAAACAAAACCATAAAAGCCAGCGCATAGACATGCAAGATTTGAATTATGGTTAAACAATTAGAAAAGAAGACCTCTTATGGAGGTCTTTTTTTTATCTCATTATTTTAGCAGCTTACTCGATCACTATGCCCATTTCGCCCAATCTTATTCAGTTTCTCAGAGATCTTACACAAAACAACAACCGAGAATGGTTTGATCAAAACAAGCCCACCTATCAGAAATTGTATGACGAGTTTAAGGTTTTTCACAAAGAAGTGGGAGAACTCATGAAAGCCCATGATCAGATTGAAATGGGAAGAGTGTACAGGATTTATAGGGATGTTAGGTTTTCAAAGGACAAAACACCCTATAAGAATAATCTCGCATTCAATTTGAAACGATCCACTCACTACTTACGTGGTGGGTACTATTTCCAATTGGAGCCGGGGGCTTCATTTCTGGCGGGTGGATTTTTTGGACCTAGTGCCCAGGATTTACTGCATATAAGAAAGCAAATCAGTCAGTTTCCTGATCCTATGGAGGAAATCCTGAAGAGTAAATCTTTTAAGTCTTATTTTGGAAGTTTAAGAGGCGAACAGTTAAAGACTTCCCCGAAGGGCTTTGAAGGGGATGATCCAGCCATTGAAATACTGAGGTTCAAGCAGTTTTATGTGGAACATCACTTTACCGATAAGGAGGTACTGGCTCCTGATTTTGCTGATCAACTGGTTGATGGGTTTACTAAACTCAGACCTTTTTTTGATTATATGAGTGAGATACTCACCACAGATTTGAACGGAGAGTCCTTACTGGATTAGGTATAAAAATCCCAAAACATGCACATCAAGTATTCGACCATTGAAAATTTATAGCGTGCACATTTTGGGACTAATTAAGTTTGGTCATGCCCGTCTGATCACACCCATTATCAACGCAATCACTGCTATGATTAGTAATACATGGATCAACTGACCGGCACTATATACAAAGAATCCTAGTAACCATCCGATTACTAATACTAGTGCGATTAAATAAAGTAAGGTTCTCATAGTTTCGAGTTTTATTGTAGTATTTGAGTTTATATAGTTCTTTCAAATATCTTACCACAATCCAAATAGTGGTGTTATAGGCCAATAGAGACTTTCCGATGGCCATTTCGTCTCAATTCAAGAACTGTATTTTCATATTGAACTGTTTTTGCATGGATATATATGTCCATCTATCAAAAAGTAAGGATGATGTAATTACTTATTGGAGTATCTTTTTTCAACCTTAACATTTTTACCAATGAAAAACATACTGATACTTTTCCTGCTAGTTTCAACCATAGCTACTTACGCTCAAGCCGATTTGCCATATGCTGAAATCCCCGAATATCCGGAGAGTTACACTGCCGAAAGTTCGGTAGCCCGAATGATTGATGGATTGGGGTTTCGCTATTACTGGGCTACAGAAGGACTTAGAGAAGAAGATTTGAAGTTCAAGCCATCAGAAGAAGCCAGAACATCCAGGGAAACACTTGAGCACATCCATGGATTGACCAACTTCTTTGTCAATACCACCAGAGGCGAAGTGCAAAATTCCGTTGACGCCACTGAAATGTCCTTTGAGGAACTGAGGAAGGCCACCCTGGCCAACATTCAGGAAGCAAGTGAAATCCTAAAATCGGGTACAGTAACTCTGGATGATTTGATTGTCAGGTTTGAATCGAGTGACATGACTTATCCATATTGGAACCTCATCAATGGGCCAATCGCAGATGCCTTGTGGCATGTAGGGCAGGTTGTTAGCTTTCGTCGCTCCTCCGGAAATCCTTTCAATTCCAATGTGAGTGTTTTTAATGGCAAATTGAGGAATTGATATTATTCCTGAACTTTAGTAAATTGAAGTAAAAGAACCCAGTTATGAAAAGACGTAATTTCCTTAAAAGTTCCGCTGCTTTTTCCTCTTTCTCACTCCTTTCCGGC
Source organism: Marinoscillum sp. (assembly GCA_040218045.1). GTDB lineage: Bacteria > Bacteroidota > Bacteroidia > Cytophagales > Cyclobacteriaceae > Marinoscillum. The sequence continues at coordinate 74,139 of JAVJQA010000048.1, read as the reverse complement.
TCATCAATAGCCAAGGTACTTCAGACCAGAAAACTAGGCGTGGCACTGGTTGGATTGGGTTATTACAGTCGGGATCTACTGGCACCGGCACTCCAACTCACCAAACACTGTGAACTCCGGGGAATAGTGACCGGCAGTCCTGAAAAAATACCCGTATGGCAAAGCAAATATGGCATCAAAGACAAGAATGTCTATAACTACGAGAACATGCATCAAATCGCTAATAATGGTGATATTGATGTGATTTATATCGTTTTACCGAATTCGATGCATGCGGAGTATGCCATCAAGGCAGCCAACTCAGGCAAGCATGTCTGGTGTGAGAAGCCAATGGCCCGAACAGTCGCGGAGTGTCAATCCATCATAGATGCGTGTAACAAGAACAAACGATACTTATCTATAGGCTATCGTATGCAGCATGAACCAAACACCCAAAAAATCATCAAATGGGCCGAAACCAGGCCTTACGGAAAAATCGAGAATTTGAGTGCCGAGGCAGGCTTTTACAATGGAAATACAGATCATTGGAAGGTGAATAAGGAAATGGGTGGGGGAGCTATGTATGACATGGGCGTATACTCTCTCAACGCTGCGCGGTATGTCACCGGCGAAGAACCCATTGCGGTCACTGCTTCTCACAGTACCACAAGGCCTGAGATTTTTGATGATGTGGATGAGACGACCATCTTTAAGCTAGAATTTCCAAGTGGGGCTATAGCCAACTGCAAAACCAGTTTCGGAGCCAATTTGAATGACCTTCGGGTAAATTGTGCAGATGGCTGGTATGGCCTGTCGCCTTTTCAGGCTTATTCCGGGATTAAGGGCGAGACCAGCGATGGCACTTTGCTCAATGCCACCATCCCCAACGAACAGGCTAAACAAATGGACGATGATTCCCTCGCTATTATGAATCAATCAAAAGTCATTGTGCCTGGCGAGGAAGGGTTAAAAGACATCAGGGTTGTGGAGGCCATTTTCCAATCTGCAAGAGAAGGTAAGAGAGTTGATATCAGTTAATAAATTCTTTGAACCCAAAATCAATGCCGTTTAGTGAAGCTCGAATCACACTTTAAAAGGTCATTCTGTTAAGAATCTTTACGTCAATCTATGTTTATCATAAAGATTCCTGCCGGAATGACCAAATTAAAAAAAGCTTAACTAAACGGCATGAAATCCAAATTCAATCCTAACTACAACTTCAGGGATTTATTTCCGTTTGCAGCATCATCATGTTACAAATATTGGTGATTGAAGATGAGGTAAAAGTGGCGAATCACCTTAAAATCGGACTCGAAGAGCAGGGTTATCAGGTAGAGATCGCTTACGATGGAGAAGTGGGGTTAAGGCTTTTTCGCCAGCGTGCATTCGATCTCGTGCTTGTTGATGGAATCCTTCCCGGAAAGAATGGTTTTGATCTGTGCCGGGAAATCAGATTTACCAATCCGGAGGTGAAAATTATCATGCTTACAGCACTGGGCACCACAGACGATAAAGTGGAAGGCCTGGAGTCCGGCGCTGATGATTACATCGTCAAGCCCTTTGATTTTCGAGAGTTGATTGCCCGTATCAAAGTGATCTCCAGGAGAGCTCATGTTTTTGAATCCAGTGAACTTCGCGTTGGTGATCTTGCCCTGGACTCAAATAAGAAAATAGCCACCAGGGGCGCGGTTAAAATTGAGCTTACAGCAAAGGAATATGCGCTGCTCGAATACATGATGAAAAACAAGGGTCGCGTGTTATCACGTATGGACATTACTGAAAAAGTCTGGGACCTGGACTTTGATCCGGGAACCAATGTGGTTGATGTCTACATGAATATCCTCCGGAAGAAGATTGATAAGGATTTCGGTTCCAAACTCATTCACACACGGGTTGGCATGGGTTACTATATGGACAATGTTGATTGATGCGTATCAATATTAAACAGACCCTTACTTTAAGGTTCGTTCTGGTTTTTGCCGGGCTATGGATTTTTGCCTCCATGGCCATATATTATTCTTCGGCAGAGTTCAGGCGCGAGGAGTTTTATGAGCGCCTTCAGACCCGGGCCAATGTAGCCGCAAAGCTTCTTGTAGACGTGGAAGAAGTTGATGCACAGCTTTTGAAGAAAATCGAGGCGGCCAACCCGGTTCAGCTGCCAGGCCAGAGACTTACCATCTTCGACTACAATAATGAGGAGCTTTTTAGTACGGATGCGCTTGATGTCATTCAAGTAGGGGATGATCGGTTCAATGAAATCCGACTCGATGGTGAAGTGCATTGGACCCAAAATGAGATTGAGGTGCTGGGCCTTCTTTACACCGGAAAGTATGACCGGTTTGTGGTCGTGGCATCAGGTCAGGATGTTTATGGATATAGGAAGCTACAGTACCTGAGAAATATACTGTTGGTGGTATTTCTTATTTCCCTGGTGGTCATCTCATTTGCGGCAAGATTATATGCCGGCAAGGCTTTGGAGCCAATATCAGAAGTAGTGGATGAAGTGAATCAAATCGGGTTTACTAATCTGAGTAGCCGAGTTTCAGAAGGGAACGGACAGGATGAGATTGCAACTCTCGGGATTACCTTCAACAGGATGCTTAACCGGTTACACTCTGCCTTTGAAAGCCAGCGTAGCTTCATTACCAATGCCTCCCATGAGTTGAGGACACCTATGACAAGTATATTGTCACAAGTAGATGTGATCCTGCTTAGAGATCGGGATGTTCAAAAATATAAAGAGGTTTTGGCCTCTATTCGTGATGATGTGCATGAGTTGTCAGCCCTTGCAGGAAGGCTACTCTTGATGGCCCGGGTAGATGCATTCAGAGAAGCCTTGGTGCCAATCCGTGTAGATACGATCCTTTGGCAGTCTATTGGGGACGTATCAAAGACCTTTTCCAATCAGATTGCGGTTGATTTTGATACCGAAATAGATGATGAGGGTTATCTCACAGTACTGGGCGATGAGCAACTAGTGAAAAGTGCGATCCAGAACCTCTTGGAAAACGCTTGCAAGTATTCTTCTGGTAAAGACGTGAAGGTCAGTGTAGGGCTGGCTAGTGGACAAGTTCGCATTTTGGTTGTGGATGAAGGTATTGGGATTAGTGAAGAAGATCTTCAGCAGGTTGGCCAACCTTTTTTCAGAGGCATCAACACGGGAGCTTTTTCGGGAAGCGGTATTGGTCTAAACCTGGTAAAAAAGATTATGGAGCTTCACAATGGCACTTTCGTGATGGTTTCAAAAGCAGGTGAAGGCACCCGAACCTCACTTTTTTTCAGTCACAGTAAATTTTAACCGGTTTTTAATCTCTTTTTTATTTCTGTTTAATACCCATGGCGTTATGGTCATTAAACTAGAAAATAAACCATGATTACAAAATCAAAAGAGAGTGTTGTTGCAGTGATTGTAACCCTCTTGTTCGTATTAGCATCAGCAATGGCTGTATACTACTTTAAGGTAAATACTGGAGCAGAAGAGGCATTAACAGCTGAAAAAGTGAAGAATGAAAAAATGCTCTCCGAGAAACTTGCGCTATCTAAAGAGATAGAAAAATTGAAAAAGGATATTACTGGCTACAAAGGAAAGAATGGTGAGTTGGATAAGAAGTTGGCAAGTTTGGAGGCTCAATTGACGGAAAAAGAAAATCAGCTGAGTTCGATCAAAAAATCAAACGCGTCGATTTCGGATTATAAAAAGCAGTTGGCAGATTTGAAGAGTATCAGGGATGAGCTGAATGCGGAAATAGTCAGACAAAATGAGCTTATGGCCGTGTTGCAGAAGGAAAATACCACGCTAAAAGATGCGATAGCCATGATGGAAGTCAGTAATGAAGACCTGGTCACTAAGAACTATGTGTTGTCTCAGATTATCTCTGAAAACTACGGCGTAGAAGCTCATAAGAAGAAGGATAAACTGACAGTAAATTCAAAGAGGACCAAAGAGATCCAATTGGGTTTTGATGTGCCTATCGAGATGACCGAGAAGCTTTCTTTCACAATCACGTCACCTGATGGTAAGCAAACTGCGAGCAACAACTCCAAGACCATTACCTACACAGTGAACAATGACTTTGAGTTTAGTGATGCTACGGCCACTGCGAGTATTTCAGGCGTTGCAGCTACCAATTCGTCAAACATCAACAGCAGAAAAAGAGTGGTGTTGAGCTACAAACCTGAAGCAAAATTGACCAGGGGAGTATATCAGATCAACATATACTCTGACAGTACCTTCATCGGTAGCAGTCAGATCAGATTAAAGTAAATTTTAGGCGGTTAATAATGTTAGGTTTATGGGTGATTAAGGGCCAATTCGCATTTGGCCCTTTTTTTGTTAGTGATAAGAAATCAAAATAGCGTCTAATTCTTGAAATCTCATAAAAGATCTTTATAATTGTATACAATATATAAAGAATATATAGTATGAGTTATTCTCTATCTTTTTCCAAGGCAGTGTTGGTGGTGATTTTTATCTCCGATAAGATCCGACAGGGTCAGTATAAGTTTTTATCTACCAAAACGATAGCGGAGATACTCAATATCCCGAAACCGACCTTAGTCAAAATTCTCCAAAACTTGTCAATGGCTGGGATCATTGAAACACGTGAAGGAAAGCAAGGGGGCATCAGGCTGCAAAAGAACCCCTCTGAAATCACCATTCTGGATATACTCAATGCTATGGAAACCGGTAAGCCATTATTCCAAACTTCTTTCAACATACTGGCGGAAGGAAAAAGACCCGACAATGCACAAAAATCTGTCTCAAATGTGCTGATCCAGGCCGAGCTCAAAATGAAAGAAGTATTGAGCACAAAAACGATTCATGAAATAATGGAGGATATGGGTAAATAATTTTTTTTGCTTTAACTAAATATAATAAATATAAAGTATAATAGTTTAAATCTAAACGAAAATGAAACAACTGAAATGGATTACAATGGGTTTGATATTTGGATTGCTAGTCAGCCTCAAGAGCTATGCTCAGGGGGTAAAGCCTCGGCTCAGTGCGGAGGTGGATCCGGCCACATTTGGGATGAAAGGGTATAGTCTGCACTTACGTTTGCAGCCTGCGAAAAGTGAGCATATTCTAATGGGGCTCGGGACGTATGCTATGAATATGCCGGACCTGATTGTCAACTTTAATAAGGCGAATAAGGATCAGGGATGGGGTGTACGCATCAGGCAAGGCTATAGCTTGTTTGGGGAGTATTATTTTTCAGAAGTTAATGACTGCTGGTTTGTTGGGAGTCAAGTAGGTATGCAGCAATTCAAGCTAAGCCGGGAGGAAGTGGCTGACAAGACTACTTTTACCAATTGGTTGGCTATGGGGTATTTTGGTTATTCTTGGAAGCTTTTTGACAGCCATTTCTACCTCAAGCCGTGGGCAGGTGTCGGGTATACTTCAAAAGTATCAGGCTCTGAACGCCTGGGTGATGCATTATATGATATCGCTCCGGTGACTATGTTCGCGACCTTTCATGTGGGGTATACCTTCTAATGATCAAATGGGTATAATATCCGGTTTCTTTCGGAGGCTGGGTATTTACCTGTTGCGTCGTACTGAAAGTATACTCTCGGCCACAACCGTAACAAAAATCAATGACCCACCCAGGAGGGTTTTTCCTGTCGGCACTTCATCCAAAAACAGGTAGCCCAGCAAGGTGCCGAAGAGTGGTGTAAGTGCGCTTAAAATGCTTACCGTACTGATGGTGAAATGCTTAAAGCTCAGCACCAGCAGTGTGTGGCCGGTAGCTGTGGTAAACAACCCCAATAAAAGCAATGCTTTCCAGTTTAGTTCTATGTGCGCCATGCTGATATTATACATAAAGGCAGCTGGCCAAAGAAGCATCGAAATAATCAATAGTTGGTAAAACATGAGGGTGATTCCCGAAGTATTGCTCACCTGTTTTTTGAGGAGTATATTCCGTACAGAATAGCACAGTGCTGAGAATATACCAATGGCTATACCCAGGGTGTAACTATTGTCAAAGTTTAACTCTGGTACTAACAGCGCAATACCAGCAAAGGAGATTACTGCTAAGGCAAGACTTGATTTGCGTAAGGTTGTTTTAAGAATCAATGGCTCTAACAGTGCCGTGATCACCGGGTAGGTAAACAATGAAAGCATACCAATGGCAACATTGGAGAGATGTAGTGAGTAAAAGTAAGTCACCCAATGTGCTCCCAGTAGAATACTGCTCAGAAGAAGGATTTTCCGCGCAGAATTAGTCCGGATCTTCATATCAATCCGCATAAGCCTCAAAAATACAAAGAGCGCAACGGCACCAATCACACAGCGCAACCAAATGGTGACAGGGGGTGGCAATTGGATATATCTACCCAATACACCAGAGGTACACATTACCAGTATGGCCAGACCGAGTTGTAAAAAATGAGGCAGTTGATTTTTCATGCAGGGGCAAAGGTAAGCCTTGCAAAGCAATGACGGGTTTTGGGAGCTGTCCGGTATTTAAGTTTAGGTTATCTGTATTTACTTATGGATCAATCTGTGGGTTTAACCCTTATTTCCCCGATATCTATACTGGAGGCCCAGCAGATAGTTTCGAAGAAACTGATCTTTGCACACCCGGTATTGGCTTTGAGTAGGCTTGCGGAAAATAGCACTGATTTCGTGCTTGCTCACCTCCATATTGGCCTGGTCCAGCACGTCCAGGATATCCCGGTCTTTCATGTTAAGTGCAATTTTCAATTTCCGGAAAATGATATTATTGTTGAGTTTCTTCTCAGGTTTGGGCTGTTCACCATCTTTTTGTCCCCGGTGCTTTACGATCAGTCCGTTCAGGAACACCGCAAGGTTTTCATCGTAAATTGGTTTTTGTGCTTCCTCATCGCTTTTCAGCCAGTCGCTGATTTCAGCCCTGGACACTTCCTTGCCACCTAGGGCAAACAGCTTAATGACCTGTTCATCACTATAATCAAAAATATACCTGATGCGCCGAAAGATGTCATTATTGTTCATGGTCAGCAAATCTAAGTGGTTTCACCGGCGCGGTGCTGCTTTATGAATGGAAACTTAATCAATGAGTGGAGTCAGAATGTGTGCATTTTGTATGTGGCTCGTCAAAACATGGCAGGTCAGTTTGAGGTTTATTCTGAGCATTACATAAACATGTTTGGTCCGTTGGGAAATTGAATGGTCATGGAGATAGTCGACAGGCAAGAGCTGCTTATTTTTTTGGATGTTTTTATTGCATCGGTGCTTACCATGCTGGTGGGTGTGGAGCGTGAGAAGGCCAGCAAAGCCGCTGGTATACGCACCAATATGATTGTGGGTGGATTTACTTGCCTGATGGTGAGTTTAATTGATCCACTGATTGGTATGGCTACCGTTGATCACGCCAATGAAATTGTGAGGAGTGACCCTATACGGGTGCTGCAGGCCATTGTGGTTGGGGTAAGCTTTATTGGTGCTGGCACCATCATTAAATCCAGTGAAGAATCAAAAGTAACTGGACTGACTACTGCAGCCACCTTACTTTACTCAATCGGTATAGGGATGAGCGTGGCTGTCAAAAGTTACTTGCTGGCGGTATTGCTCACACTTTTTATCCTTGTGATCAACCGGGTGCTCAAATACTTGATGGAGCGCTTTACGGATTTGAAGGATTAGATCGTATAAAAAACAATTGTAGCTTATATTTGTACATAAGCGTGTACATAATAATGTTGTCATGATTACTACTACACTATCAAGTTTCAGAAAAGATATCAAGAAATACTTTGATTCTGTGACACAGAATTTTGAGACTCTTATTATCAATAGAGGCAAGGATTCAGGAGTGGTCATCATGTCATTGGACGAATACAACTCGCTCACTTCGACTCAGCATGAATTGTCGTCCAGGAAAAATGAACAGCGGCTGGATTCTGCAATCAGTAAACTAAAGTCGGGTTCTTCTTTTGAGAAAGGACTAATCGAAGAATGAGATATGTTTTCGTAGATGAGTCATGGGAAGACTATCTCTACTGGCAGCGAACAGATAAGAAAGTTCTTAAGCGCATCAATTTACTCATTAAGGATATTACCAGAAATCCTTTTGATGGAATCGGGAAACCTGAACCATTGAAGTATAAATATCAGGGATTCTGGTCGAGGCGAATCGATCAGGAGAACCGTTTGATTTATCAGGTGCGTGATGACGAAATCCTAATAGCCAAATGTAGGTTCCATTATGATTGATTTTATCAATCTTACAGAAACAGCAAAATCAGGGTGAAAATGATGCCTACTCCGGTGAAGACCATTCCTTTTTTAAATACTGAAGTCTTTGGCGTGTACATCCAAAACGCGGAAATCACGAAAAACAACAGAGCCATCCCAAAGAAAATATTGAGGAAAAACAGTGTGTCAGCTGATTTTGCTTTGTGCAGATGCGTCATCTTATCAAGAACTAAGGGAAGCCTTTTAATATCATATTGACCTTCTCCGGTGGCTTTATTGTAAAAACCATTTTGGAAATAGACCATGTTGCCCTCTTCCTTATCTATGTTGAAGCCACGTAAGCCTAATAACTGGCCGATTTCTTCTCCTTCAGCGTTTGGTTTTATTTGTTTGTTGATGGTGTCGGTTACTTTGAGAAAGTCAGTATCTCTAAAGATCAGGACTATGCCACTAAATGCATACACAAACATGATTCCTGCAAGGAAAAACCCTAAAGAGCGGTGATAGGTACGCATAGTCATACCCAGATTATTTTTGGCCATTGTCCTGTTTTTGAGATTCAGTCGGCAAAAGAAAAGAAAAAAGGAATACTAAGCGGTTAATTGTGCGAAAAAGGAGGATCGGATGTCAATGTTCTTATGTAAAATTATCGATTTTTCTTATTTATACCTTTTAGGGTATAGTAGTGGTAATATTTTGATTATTATACCCTTTATGGTATAATTTGATATTTATTGTAAATTTACACCCGAAAAGGTATAAAGGAGATGCAGACACCATTGGCACAGTTTATCAAAGAGAAAAGAAAGCAAACAGGAATGACTCAAGAAGATCTTTCATTTGCTGCTGGAGTTGGTTTAAGGTTCGTAAGAGAACTGGAGCAAGGAAAGTCAACGTTGAGAATGGACAAGGTCAATCAAGTCTTAAACCTTTTTGGATATGAATTGGGGCCAATAGAAGTTAACAGAGATGAGGAAAGCAAAAATAATCTATCAGGATAAATGGGCCGGGACACTAACCGAGGATGAGGAAGGGTATCATTTTCAATATGAACATGAATATTTCGCGAGGGAAGGTGAGTCAATAAGCTTAACTCTTCCAATGCAACAGGATCCGTATCATTCCAATGTTTTATTTCCATTTTTTGATGGACTCATTCCAGAAGGCTGGATTTTAGATATAGTTGAAAAAAACTGGAAGGTCAATGAGAAGGATAGGTTGATAATCCTGCTTGTTGCATGCAAAGATTGTATAGGGGCTGTATCAATTGAACCACTAATATGAAGTGTTTATTCTGCTATAAAGATTCGGAGAGTGACTTTCATGCAAGTTGCAGCAAGAAAATATTTGGCACCTCAGAACCCCCAAAAATACTGTACAGTGAAGATGATCTCTTGAATCTTGCTGAGCAAATGGTTAAGGGAAAAGCCACAATTACAGGGGTTCAACCCAAATTATCATTGCATATTGAAAAGCCTGATAATGAACCTGATAAATTGACCATAGTTGGCTTATGGGGGCAATTTATATTAAAACCTCAATCCCAGAAGTGGGCTGAATTGCCCCAAATAGAAGATCTGACCATGCATCTTGCAGAATTATCAAAGATTCGAACTGCGGTGCATTCCCTGGTGCGATTGGGGTCAGGTGGCCTTGCTTATTTAACCAAAAGAATGGATCGAACAAATGGGACCAAGAAGCATATGGAGGATATGTGTCAACTTTTGGGGAGACTAACCGAGGATAAATACAAATCATCACATGAGCAGATAGCCAAGGAGATAAGACGAAGTAGTATGAATCCTGGACTTGATTTGATCAGGTTCTATGAGTTGACCGTATTCAGTTTTCTTACTGGAAATGCAGACATGCATTTGAAAAACTTTTCTTTGTTGAAACACGACCAGGGCTGTTATGAATTGGCTCCTGCTTATTATTTGGTGGCATCAGCACTAGTGGTAGAAGGGGATGATGAAGAGCTTGCCCTGACATTGTGCGGGAAAAAGAAAAGACTTAGGAAACCTGATTTTTTGAAGGCTATGAGTTCTTCAGGAATACCTGATAAAGCGGCAGAGAATATTCTGAATAAATATGCTAAACTTCAAGGTAGCTGGCTGGACTTTGTTCATCAATCTTTCTTATCCAAAGAACTGATGGAGCAATATTGTCAATTGATTGTAAGTAAGCACAATCAGCTTTACGGTTAGTTTATAGAGTCTACAATTGGAAATGGCCAATAGCCAATCCTTCGTAAGGAGCCAAGCACTTAAGCTTTGGGATTTAGGGTTGTTGCAGCCAAGTGCTAGAGGAGGGGTGATTGAAGTGCAATTCCCTTAGCTACTACTTGTTTTTATTGTTCCCTTTGGGCTTCTTCAACCAGTTCGCCATCCGCATAGATATTCAATGTGACGACTTTAGAATTGTCCTTAATAAATTCAAACTGAACGTTTTCGTAGTTCAAGTAGAAGGAATTTTCTGACTCAGGGAAGAGCTCTTTTGACCAGCCAGGCTTGCCCTCATTGATATCTGTCACCCTCAATAGTTTACCTTCCTTTTTGATGTTGACAATTCTGTCAGGAAGAATGTAATCCCCTACATATTGATTTAATGTTTCAGTGGATAGCTCAGCCTCAGCTAGGGGTTGATGATCATAACTTATGATCCGAGCGAGCTTCCACTCGTTATTAATCAGTTTCCATAAAGCAGTCATTTTGCCTGAACTCACAACTTTTTCTGTTCCATCAGGAATCTGCAAGTGGAAAACATGTTCACAAACCTCCAATGCTCCATAATTGTCCATTGGAAATACTTGAAGTGTACTATCAATCAATTCCCTTCTTAGTGGTTGTCTCGTGCGTTGATCTTCTCCACAAAAAATGGCCATGCCTTTCATTTCGTCATCTTTGGAGGCGGTATACCCTCCTTTGTCATGAAAGAATTCAAAATCTTCTGATAAATAGAATGAATACTTCTCCAAGTCGCATTCATTTTGAGCGGAAAAGTATAGGCTATCCAGCTGGGCAATTTTATCATAGAGTTCACCTGATTGTTGCGAAAAGCAGGTAACTGCTGAAAGAATTAGTGTGATGGTGAGAATGGTTAGATGAAATTTGAGCTTCATTTGATTTAGGTTTAAAGACCACAGAAAGATGCAAGGTGAATGCAAGGTGGCTGTCTTGCAGAATGTGTGTACATCTCATTTGATTGGGTAATTAAAAATAGACCAATTTTAAGTAAACCTAATCGGGTAGACTTCTGAAGTGGCGGATTTACCAGTTTTTAATAAACCCTTATAGTTTAAAGTGGGTTTTACATGGGGACATACCAGGTTTGCCTCGTCCCTTCTTACGTCATGCCGTAACCGTTCCTACTTTCAGACATCTCCATTTTCCCCTCACTCAAGCGAGGACAGGATTGTGACAATCCAGGGATCTGTGGTTCATACATGTTGAATTGTCTGCTGACCCCGGAGATGTCGTTTTTTCCCGGGAGCTGCGGCTCCTGAGGCCGGATATATCATTTTTTCGTGGGATATATCACTCCTGAGGTGGGATATGTGATCCATTAGTCCGGAGATATGACTTTTTTCCGGGAGATGTGGTCCGTGAGACCGGAGATATCATTTTTTTGCGGGATATGTCACTCCCGAGGTGGGATATGTGATCCATAAGTCCGGAGATATGACTTTTTTCCCGGGAGATGTGGTTCCTGAGGCCAGATATATCATTTTTTCGTGGGATATATCGCTCCTGATATGGGATATGTGATCCGTGAGCCCGGCGCTGTGACTTTTTTTCAGGAGATGTGGTCCGTGAACCTTCCTTTGTGATCCGCAAGTGGGAGCTGTGTGTGCCAAGCCCGGAGGTGTAATGCCTGGAGTAAGCTAGTCAAATACTCTGAGTATAAAATGAGTTAATCCACGTTCTCTATGTCATCCTACTGAGAATTGACACCAGATGTAGAGGGCACCGACTTTCCCAAGTGGCTGGTTCATGACCATCCTTTCGACTAGCACATCGTTATTCTATTTTAATATTCTGTGAAATTTTTGGATTATTCCTCTACCACTATCTCCCAGTCCAACTCCTGACTAACCAAAATCTCATCTCCCCTTTTCTCAATGGAGATCACATTGTCACCAACCCGGATGTTTTCCAGCTTGGCGTTTGTCCAGCCTGAAGGAAAGTTGGGCGCTACGATCACCTGCCTATCATAAGCCCGTGGCTTTACCCCAAAATAATGTTCAATGATCGGGGTGCCTACAGCGTAGATGTTCCATGCCTGGCAGATCATGCCATAGTCAGGGCTCACTTCATACATGGAACCGGGGAGCGCATAGCTAAAGGAGTTGGCCAGGGACTGCAGGTACTCCAGCGAACGGTCAGGGTGACCATAACGGGCTTCACCGATGGCCTGCACACCGGTGGGTAACGTCATTACAGCACCTACATAGCTAAATACTTCCCACTTGGAGGAGGCTGCACTGGACTCGTCCCGATCTATGCCCGTCACGTACATGCCAAAATTACTGTTGTAGTTCAGGGCGGTTTCCAAAGCTCTTTCTGCTTTCTCCTGATCCGCTACCCCAAGCTCCATTGGGGTGTTCACTACCCAGTTGTGGTGCACAACAAATCCCTGCACGCGGTTGTCCCTGAGACGTCCAACCTGCTTTTTGAGGGCTTCCAGTTCCTCAACCGCCCAGGGTTTTTGGATGGTGTCCGCTCTTACAATCGCATCGTCTATCAGTTTGAGTGTTTCTGACCGGGTGGCCCTGAAGTCTGCAAATGAGTGCTCAACCCACCACTCTGAATTGATTTTTTTCCTGAGGTTTTGTGCTTTTTCCTCATAAGTAGCCTGGTTTTCGTGATCGTGAAGTTGATCCGCCATTTTCGCTGCAGCGGAATAAGCTGCCTGGGTATAAACGACCACATCGATCATTTCTGAGTGCAGGCCGTGGATTTCCATCATTCCGGCACCATCAGGGTAACCATTGCCGTCTTTATCCTGAGACTCCAGCCATACCAGCCCCTTCCGCACTTTGGGATATACTTCTTCTAAAAAAGCCCGATCTCCTGTCCATTCGTAGTATTTCCACAGCAGGTGGATAAAATAGGGTGTAGTGTTGAGGTTTCCTGGGTTGAAAACAACACCATTGGTGCTGGTTTCATGCATGATCTGGCCATTGTCATTGACGGATTCTGAGAGTTTAAGAATGAGGTCAATGGTAGATCTCACCTCTTCATGCTGACCGGTGGCCAGCAAACCTTGCAGTGCGTAAGTATTGTCGGTGCCAAACCACCAGGGATAATCCGGTATACCAGCGGAGAGTCCACGACCAAGCTCAGGTACCTCTCGTATCATCCAGTCGGTATTGTACTTTACCCAGGTATACATTGATTCTATTTCCTTATCGGGAATGGTGAGCTGAGCGGTGTTATTTATAGCACGGTAGCGATTGATTTTGGCTTCTAAAAGACCGGCAGGATTTTCCTGCAATTTTTTCAATGTGGACAGGAGTTGCTCCTCTGACTCATAGGAGCCAGCAATAAAGTACTGCACACTTTTGGTAGCACCTGGGGGGATGTTAACTTCAGTAATTAAGGTTAGGTCAAGCCCTTTGCCCAACCGCTCAAAGGAACATTGGGTTTTTGGTTTGGTCCAGGCTTTCAGGTGTTGATTGGTGGCCAATGCGGTGAACCAGGGGTTGAGTGAGTCTTTGGCAATCCATGCACTCGCTTCCTTGTCAAATGTCCCCAGATCATTGCCATCTTCTATCTGCTGCCGTTCGGCCAACCAAACCGGGCGAAGGTCCACCATGCCACTAAATTCCAGCTTAAGATCGAGAGGAGCGGAGGTGTTATTGGTGATACTATACTCCACGATCACACCTTCCAGTCCATCGGGGACGAATTGTGCCCGGGTAGCAGAGAGGTTTTTAGAAAGCTCGAACTGATGAAGGTTACCTGTAGGGAAGTTGGTAAATGAAGTGGCTTCTGTGAGACAGTGATACTTGGATCCTGTGCTGATGCCCAGCGTGTAGCCATCCATTAGTTTGATCGGGTGGTCCCAGATGCCACCCATTTCGCCTTTCACGTGCCATCCCAAGTCTGGAAAAGATCCGTCCTGATGGCCTACCACGTACACCCGGTCTCCGGCCGCTACAAAAGGACTGGTGAGGTACTCTGGTTTACCGCTGATACCGCTTGTCTTCTGTAAAATGTCTGTAAGACTAGGGTTTGGGCCTGGTGTGGTACAAGCAGTAATTATTACTAGGAAGGCAGGGATAGAGCATTTCATAATCTTCATTTTTGGGAGAATGAAGATACAAGATTTTTGTTTGCAGATCTACCCAGTGATTTCTGCCAGTTCAAATTGAAGGATTTGTCCTGCGTAGTTTTTGATGACCATTTTTACAAAATCAATTGTCCTGGATTAGGGAAGCCTTGTCTGGAATTTAATGTGAAGATTCCATCATTGAAACTGTTTAATTCATCCTTTCAAGATAACGACTGCTCATCCATCCGAGCCACTTTTCCCAGCTCTTATTTACATATACGTGATATCCGACATTTTGAGGTCTGTCCATTGCCACGAACCACCAAACTCTACCTGTATAGTCAGTGGATGACGCAAGTGCATATCCTGTATCTCCTTCTGAATAATCAGAGATTAGATTACCTTGTTCGTAATGATAATGGAAAGCATCTCCACTAATTATCTCCGGTGTTGCTCTCAATTTGTACGGAGTATTAAGTACTTTGAATTTCACCATTGAGTTAAATTCTTCAGGAAACAATGTCTCATTCATGAAATAGTATTTATCAGTTTTTATAATTGTGACATCACCATTCTTTGGAGCAATTGTCCATTGTTGCCAGTAGTTTCCAGGGTCATCACAGCAACCGTATTGAATGAACTCCATTGTTATTGGTGAATCTGGAAATCTTCTGGTGATTGTTCTAATGACACCTAATTCTTCTTCGATTAATTTAAGAGAGCCGTTTTTGTTGACATAAATTTCTATTCCATTGCTTTCAGCACCAACAAATCCAGAGTAGATAAAGTCAATATGATTGTCCGAATTTAGATGGACAGGATGAAAATAACTCAGATATTCTTTCAGTCGATCCGGTGAGTATTCAACAAAATCTCGTGTTCCCAATGTGGAAATAAGTTCATTGACCATGATGGAATCAACCTCAGTCTCAATACTCCACTTTGTTTCCTGAGAATAAATGAGAAGTGGGTGACAACATAAGAAAAGCAGACTTAATCTGATCATACTGACAAAGCTTTGGCTATATCCAACAAATATTTATAAAAATATTTGAAGTCACAGGCTTTTACAAATAGGTCTGGAAAATGGGGCTTAGCAAAAGAAGCCATCGATTGAACTAAGTGAAACCTGTATATCAAGGACTCGGATGAGTAGCCTCGTAGGTTTGGTTGTAGTATTGGAAAATTTTAACAATGTCTTCCTTCCGCTCCAGGTTCAGGTCATTGTTTTTGATATGAAGGCTCATCCACTTATCATCACTTCCCATCAGCTCGAAGAAGTCCTTTTTTCTTTCCAGCTCAACAAGTTTGTCTTTCACCACAGTGAAGTACCCGCTAAACTTTTTTTGTGTAAACTCATCTTTGATAATCCCTTCCCTGAAGAGGATAGTCACATAGCCATTGGCCAGGATTTCAAAGAGATAGTGCTCTTCATTGATGGTATTGCCCGTGTATTTTGGTGTATCTTCTACCAGCACCATTTTGATTTGGCTGGCACTGACGATGCGCATGGAATTATCCTGAGACCAGAGCACCTGGTTGAGTGCAAGATTGATATCAATGGTTCCTGTCAATTCTTCGCGGTGTGTGATGATCGAGCCGACCATTTTGCTATTCGCATCAAAACTTTGAGAGCCCCCCGTAAAGTAGGAGATGTGCAAAAAGCATAGGAGTACTGATCTCAAATAATTCATCTGATAGCCAAGTTGGAGCTACAAATGAACACCTCAAATGTGTATAAGCAAACAGCTGGCAAGCTTCTTCACTAAAGGTTAATGAAGGCTTAACCAGCTGACAGTGGTTGTTAAGTTTGCGTTATGATCAGCCCTCGTGCATGCTTTGCTCCAGTTCCTGGATTTGGCGGAGGCTTTTCATTTCATCCATCACGCCTTTCCTGATCCCCACAAAAAGGACAATGGCAATGATCACGTAACTGCCATCGATCATCCACATCCAGAAGGTGTCGAAATACTTGGAAAACTCGGGTGTCAGGGCATAGAAGCCGATGGTGTACAGTACGATAATCGTAATGGTCACAGGCCCGTGGATTCGCTTCCGGTAGTTGTAAAAAGACCTGGCAAGGGCTGCCGAAGCTTTACTGTTGGAAGAGTAGTCTATTTGAGCGGCCTTGCGATAACTTAGAGACTCTATCAGGATCCTCACTATCAATCCCCCGATCATCAAACCAATCCCTATTCTACTGAGTGTTTCTTGCATTGGAGCCAAATAGTAGAAAAAGGCTGTCAAACCAACCACTACAAGGGAGAGTACGATGATGTTTCCCAGATGAGCCCGTTTGGATTTGCTGTGATTTTCTATGGCAGTACTTAGCATGGCTGCACTGTCTCCTTTGCCGGAATGACCTTTTTTGGCTTTATTCCAGCTATCTTTTAATTGATCAAATTTATCTTCCATTGTTGTTCAATATTTTGTTGAGTTTTTGTTTGGCCCTTGAGATTTTCACTCTCAGATTGCCTTCTGTAATGCCGGTTATTTCAGCAATCTCAGGATAGGGGAGGTCATCCAGTACCAGCATGATGATGATCCTTTCCAGTTCTTTGAGTTGCCCGATTGCGGCGTATAGTTCGTTGTAGTTTTTGTCTGTATTAGTTTCCTCAGCAATACCCACATGAACCTCGTCAAGCATTTCTGTTTGCTTGTTCTTGTTTTTTCTGATGTGGAGCAGACAGGTGTTTACACAAATTCGGTATACCCAGGTCTTTACCGAGGAGCGTTCCTCAAACTTTGGCAAGGCTCCCCACACGTTGATAAAGACTTCTTGAACCAAATCGTCTGTCAGCTCCCGGTCTCCTTTTGAGTAACCAAGACATAGTGTGTAAACCATGTCCTGGTGATTGTTATAATATTGCTGAAACTTTTCCTTTAAAGTCATGGCTTAATTAAGGAAGTTGTTGACCTCCTGGTAGAACCATTCTGCCTGGTCAAACATGATAAAGTGCTTGCTGTTATTGGCAATCTTGATTTCCTTATTTTTCAAGGCGTTGAATTGTTTTTCGAAATTAGGGATGACTGCTTCTTTTGAAGGGTAGTCTGCACCTAAAATAAGGGTTTGCGCTGGAATAGAGGCCAATTTATCTCTAAGGTCCAGCTTTAAGAGTTCAGTGTACCCATAAACATAGGTTTCCCGGTCAGATTGCAGGATGTAATTGATCAGTTGCTCATGCTTTTCTGTGGAGTTGCTCATGCCCATTGCCATATATCCGGCTGTTACCCGAAGTGCAGAATCGGAGGCAGCCATCATTTGGTTGTTGTATGGATTGTCAAAAGTGATCTGCTCTGCGGTAAACTGCGGCATCATGATCTCCCTTATGCATGGGAGAGCGTCTACCATGATCATCTTTGCGATCCTGTCGGGGTGTTTGGCCGCCAGGTCAATTGCGAGCATTCCGCCCATACTATGACCGATGAGTACCACATTTTTCAGTTTGTTGGATTCGATATATGCAGAAATTTCAGCTACCAATGTCCCGTACCATGGTAGTGCAATCTCTGATACTCCCCCAAAACCCGCATAGGTGAACTGATGGGTTTTGAACTTGCCATCCATATTGGTGATGGTTTGGTCCCACACTTCACCGGGGCATGTAAAGCCCGGTAGGAAGATTACAGGTTGGCCTTTGCCACTCACCTTTACATCGAAAGCTTTGCTCTGAGCAAAGGCGATGTTGGTAGCGGCGATTAATAGAGTTAAGTAAAAAAATCGTCTCATGTTTTCTAAGTTTTTTTATTGCTTAGATACAGCGAGGTTTGATTTGTTACAGTTTGCTGAAAAAATTTTCTGAGACGCGTATTTTGTTGATCCGTAATTACTCCAATGCTTACCAGTCTGTTATTTAGTTGGTAAGTCTGTGAGGTGTCCAGTAATAAGATTGCCTAAGAATCACAAAACAATGCTTATCACGTTGGACAATTTGTGAAGTGATTCAGGAGAATAACAGATCAGGGATTTTACAAGATTTCAAATGTGAAATGCTTTTGCACGAGCACAAAATGTTTATCCAAACTCATCAAACTGATTTTTTCCTGAATTACCTGCTGGAGAATGATTAAATCAGGAATACCAACTTTGTTAATTCCATTCTGCAAATTGAGTTGCTGGTATTGACGAATGATTGCCCAATCAATATTTAGAGCGATGCATTCTATACTTTCAAGCGCCTCTGCTGCATCAGTGTTGTTTTGATGTTTAAGTGCAGGTAATAATTCTGAGAGAATGATTTCATTAGTACAAATAAGATCCTCTTTGATTAATTCCTCGAGAATTGGTTGATGTCCATTTCTAAAGAACTCTATCCAAACAGAACTATCAACCAGTACTTTATATCTGTTGGTCATAGTCATCGATCACGCAGAGAATCCACATCAATGTCCAGATCAATTTTACCTTTAAATGAAAGTAATTTAAGTCGCTTATGCCGTTTGATTTGTTCTTCAAGGGCATGTTTAATCAATTGACTTTTCGTTTTTGCTCCGGTGATTTTCATGGCTTCTGACATGAGTTCTTCGGGTAAATCCAATGTTGTTCTCATAATTATATATGCATTTGAGCATATAAATATACGCAAAATTGTTGTCAAATCCCTTCGGGTAATTCAATTACCTACCTTTCTCAAAATGAAGTCCACCCCCTTTGAACGCTGATAAAGAGTAAGTAAAACTCAGGAGAAAATATCTGCCCAATGAGCGAACACGTTCCTCCTGGATGTAATTGGCGGTGCTTGTCTGATCTACCCCAATATTTTGATTGAGCAGGTCAAAACCAATCAGCTTCAACTCTCCGCGATTGCCCTTTAGGAAATACCTGGATACTTCGGCTCTCCAAAGTGTGCGATCTGGTTGAGTGCTGAACTCCTCGCTGGAGTAAGTCAAACGATCCACAGAGCTTTTGATTTGCCATTTCTTACCAATCTCATAAGAGAAATCTATGAAGTGATCAAAGTTGGTAAAGTCCTGATCGAACAGTTCACTCTGAGAATAGCTCGTTGTATTGTGTTGCACTTTGGTACCGACCACCACATCAAACTTTTCCTTTTTCCGGTTCTCGACTTTGAACGTTAGTGAATGATCCCAGCGATTGGCCATATTTTCCACCTGGTTGAGGTAAACAAAACCTTCATTGAATGTCAATCGGTGCCTGATGTTAAACTTAACTCTTAGTGGTTTGATCGGCATGCCATAGCTCCACGAACCGGTAAGGAGCAGATCATAATCGGTATTGATGGGTTGGGAGTACTGAACCAGATTTTCATCAATGCTCGATGCAGTCACAATTTTGTTGTTGGTGTAAACGGCGTTTACAAAAGCAAAAATGTTCGTAAAAGAGAACTGATCAAACCAAATGAAATTGAGTCGTGCATCGTGACTATACTCTGCATTCAAATCCGGATTTCCCTGGTAGATGCGCAAGGGATCAGCGTTGTTGACCGTTGGTTGGAGCTGCTGTAGAGCGGGCTCTTTTAGCGACGTTCTATAGGAAACTTCGAGGCTTTTACCATTACCAAATTCATATCCAAAACTGGTATTGGGCAAAAACTTGTCAAACTCTTTACTGATCTGAACCTGCTCGCTGGGGATGTCTCCCACCAGATCACTCGTTTGATAATCCAAACCAACTGAGAAACTGACCTGCTCTTTGTTGAAGTTATAATTGGAACCATACACATCATAGACATAGTCTTTGATAAATGCGCGTGAAAGTGTCGCATTGTACACACGTTCATTGTTGATGACGTCATAATAGTCACTGGCCAGCTGGTTGTTGAAATTTTTATGTTCTATCTGAAAATCCAGGTAATCATATTTACCTAGAGGTTCTGTGTACCCAATTTGGGCTGAGTAATTAAACACTTCATTGTCAGAGAATTGGTCCTGAATCAAAGTAGTCCTAACCGTAGAGTCGGGATAATACACTTCGCTCACAGCCGAAATATTGGATTCATTTTGGTTGCTTCCCAGGTTTGTTTGGATGTTCCCGGTGATTGTTCTCCCTGGTTTCTTGAATTTCTTCCGGTAAGATCCCGATAGTTCTACGGAGTAGTCATCCCCTATGGTTTCTGAGTTGCTGACCGTACTGTTTTGGTCTGTACCATCACGACTCGTTGTTGTTTGGTTGAGACCAAAGAATTTTCGATCCAATAAGCTGGTAGAAGTTTTGAAGGTGATGTCCTGGCTGGGGTCTACTTCGTACTTTAATCTGGCAACCAGGTTATGATTGAAGTTGCGGTTGTCCTGATCTGAAATAGATTGGCTGTTGTATTGATCACCGTTTTCCAAGAAGTTTGTTCTGTTCACTTCCCGGTAGACATCTCCAAACGTGCTCGTGAAGATGTAGTTAGATCGAAGCTCAACCTTTTTGCCAAAGTCTCTATTGAAATTCAGACCAGTGGCGGTACTGGTAATGATACCGTCCTGACCACTATTTCCAATGGAAACTCCATTTGGGACTTCTATGGAATAAGAGCCACCACTCATGGCGCCACCACCACCGGAGAAGCTGAGGTAATCGCCGATTGTGAATCCCACCTTGTTGACATTGTTGTAATTACCAATGTAAGAAAGCTGACTTTTGTTATTGAATCTGTTGATATTGGCTTTAGCTAGAAACCGATTATCGGTACCATAACCACCTGTGATCTTCCCGAATGTTCCATCTTTCTTGTCCTCTTTCAGGGAAAGGTTGATGGTTTTTTCTTCGTTTCCATCATCGATTCCAGAGAACTCCGCAAACTCTGATTTTTTGTCAAAAACCTGCACTTTATCTACCGCGTCTGCCGGTAAGTTTTTAGTGGCCATTTTTGGGTCATTCCCAAAGAACTCCTTTCCGTCTACCAGTACTCTCTGCACATTTTCGCCCTGAGCTTTTACCGTGCCATCACGCTGCACTTCCACTCCGGGTAGCTTTTTGAGCAAGTCTTCTACCGAAGCATTTGGTGCTGTTTTGAAGGCTCTCGCATCATACTCCAGTGTGTCTTTCTTCATCATGATGGGAATTCGCTCACTCCCAACAACCACCTCCGAAAGCACCTGGTCTTTCGGTTTCATCTGGATGGATTCGATGGTGAAAGGCACCGGTGTTTGCTCATCGATGGTGATTGCTTTGGCATATGGTTCATAGCCGATAAACGATCCCATAAGGATGTACTTACCTTTAGGGGCTTTCTCTAACGAAAAGTTGCCATCCGGATCCGTGATACCAAAGGCCACCATAATAGAATCTGACTGGTTGAGCAGTGTGATAGTGGCGCCTACCAGACCCTCTCCATTCTCATCGAGCAAGGTACCCTTGATCTCTACTCTTTGGGCGTACGCATTCATGCTGATCATCAATGAGACAATCAGAACGTTTAGAAACCGGCTCATTCTAGTTTTCGATGGTCTGGATGAACACGCCTCCTTTGCCACCGTACTGAGCGCGCATTTCTGCTAGTTTTTCAACCCTGATTTTTTCAAACTCTTCCTCTGAGATTTTCTTTCCTTTTTTAGGGGCCACTATTTCTTCTTTCACTTCTTCAAATGAAACCTCTTTGGCAGTGATTACTCTGTTTAGTTCGGGAATCTCAAGTTTCAGGATCATTCCGGGGAGTTTCCCATATTTATCCGGTCCGTTGGAGATTTGAATCTGTGGAGCAAACCACGCGATGATTTCGAGAGTGTCCATGGTAGTGGTGGCTTTTTGTACTACATAGTCGAGCACCTTTTCCTGATCCGGTGAAATCTTCCATTTAAAATCCTTCAGGTCGCCTTTCATAAGGAATGTACGATCCAGAAAATCACGTTTTTCTGTTTTGGTGCCATTGCTAAGGTTTTTGTAATACTCATCCTCCGGGATGTCATTCTTAATTTCTAAGTGAAATCCTTCAGATTTGATTTTGTTGACAATGGGTTCCTGCGGTACATTTTTGTAGATAGATTCCGATTCTGAGAAATACAATGCCCTGGTCACGACATTTTCTGAGGGCATTTCAAAGCCCTCCGGGAGTGCCATACCTTCAGGAAAGTTGATTTCCATTTTTGTGACTTCATCATAAATGATCTTGCCAGACTTCTGTGCTTTGGAGGAAAACGCCACGATTACACAGGCTAATAGTAGTAATTGCTTCATAGTTAGCTATTTAAATTGGTTTGATCTACTATTCGGCAAACGTGTGTTAAAGGGTTCTTAACAAAGGTTAAAGAGTGTTAAGTAGCTGCATTTTTATTAAAAACTACAATTAAGGTAAAAATAATTTGGAATTGGTGAAACATATTAACTACGTTTAAGGTAAATATATTCATCATGGGAAAATATCAACTTGGAGAATTTGAGGAAGTAGTCATGCTGACGGTGGCCATACTGCAGGGTGATGCTTATGGAATAGCCATCATAGAGGAGATGGAACAGCGGCTGGATCGGAAGGTGAGCATTGGGTCGTTGCAAACTGTACTGAGGAGGTTGGAGAAGAAGGGCTATTTAAAGTCAGAGTTTGGAGAAGCTACCGCAGTAAGAGGAGGGAAGCGCAAGCGTTTTTTCTCATTGACCCAGCATGGTCAGGCCATTTTGAGAGAAACCAAAGAGCAGCGAGTCGGTCTTTGGAATGCCATTCCTGATTATGCAATTGGTAAGCAATGAGTAATTACCAACTACCAAAACTCATATTAGCCTTCTTCCGCTGGTTCTGTCATCCGGACTATGTGGAGGATATAGAAGGTGACTTGGTCGAAAGACACAAGCATACAACAACAGATAAAGGGACTAGAAAAGCGAATTGGGTATTTCTATTGGAAGTGCTGAGGCTTTTTAGACCCGGACTTATCCAAAAGCCCAATATTATGAATCGATTGAGCCCGGTAGACATAGTACGAAATGATGTCAAAATTGCGGTTAGAAACTTGAGAAAACATAAAACCTATGTGCTTATAAATATGCTTGGGATGGGTTTTGCGCTGGCATGCTGTCTTGTTAGCTTCTTAAATCTGGACTACAAGCTGCGGTTTGATGAACATCATCATTCAACCTCCCAGAATGTCTACAGGGTGAATTCTATTAGAGAAACTCAAGATGGTAAGGAAGCCTGGGGATTGGCACCACTCGCTTTAGGGGATGTCATGAATCACGAGGTGCCCGGTATTCAGCGTATGGCCAGGCTGAATGTAGCTGATGGTATTGTCAGATCCAATGATAAGTCCTTTAGTGAAAAGGTGCATATAGCTGATTTATCATTGATTCAAATGCTTAATTTTCCATTGCTCTTTGGTGGACACTCTGATTTTGAGCGTGATAACATAGTGGTTTTGAGTGAGACTATGTCACGTAAGTATTTTGACAGTGCAGATCCTGTAGGTGAGGAGGTTGAACTTTTTATAGGTGATCAGAAGTATCAATTCACTGTAGGTGCAGTAACACAAAAAGTCCCTGAAAACACCAGCGTACTTTTTGATGTAATGGTTCCATTAGAGAGGTTTCCTGACCATCAGGCCGCATGGAGTGATCACCAGCAAATTACAATTTTCGGTGAGCTGGCAGATGGGGTGGAAAGTACGGTAGTCAGCGATGCTCTTTCAAAATATGTTGATAAAGCAAACGAACTCAGCAATGCGGATTATGAGGTAGAGCAATTTTATTTGCAACCTTTTAGAGAGCTGGCTTTTACTTCAGATATTGATTTACCCAACTGGGTAAGAGGGAGGATGCTCAATAGGAATGCTGTTGGTTTTCTAGTCGGCGTTTCATCCATTCTTTCTCTGCTTATTCTTATTACAGCCACTTTTAATTTCACCAATACGGCCATTGCCTTTTCAGGGAATAGGTTGAAAGAAATTGGGGTCAGAAAGATTATTGGAGGTACTCGATTTCAGTTAATAGGGCAGTTGTTAATAGAAAATATCCTGTTATGCCTGCTTAGTGTGGTTGTGGCTTTCTTTATAGGTTATTACCTGATACAAGGTTATAATGGTCTTTTTGAGCAGACACTGGACTTGAGGTATGTTTTTCAGCCAAGGGTACTATTATTTGTAGTGAGCTTTCCATTGGTGGTAGGCGTGTTAGCTGGTATTTACCCTTCCATTAAAATCAGTAAGTATCAGCCAATTAATATTCTGAAAGGTAAATCCAATTTTATGAAAATGGGTTGGTTGACAAGATCTCTTCTGGTTGGTCAGTTTGTAGTGGCGTGTTTCGCCATCATTGGAGCTATTGTAATGACCCAAAATGCCACGTACCAACAAAATTTGGATTTTGGATATGGGTTGCATCGTGTAAATGTGACCTACATGGAGGATAACAATCACCAGGATGAGTATATCAGCAAGCTGGGCCAGGACCCGACCGTTACAGAGGTAGCTGGTTCTGCGCAGATTATTGGACAGTCCCTACCTGTTACGGTCAAAAAGGAAATTGAAGGATATGGTTCGTCGGCACAGCTACTTGGGGTTGGAGTCAACTACCTTCATACTGTTGGTATAGAGTTGCTACATGGACGGGCTTTCGTTGGAGCTAATGATAAAAAGTCAGTATTGATCAATCAAAAATTGGCGTTTTTACTGGGTAAATCTGATCCTCTTGGTAGCACATTAATGATACAGGATAGTGCGTTTACTATCATTGGAGTCGTCCAAAACCATAAAGAGTTTGGATTGACTCAGGAAGAACCTGCTTGTGTTTTCACTTACGTTTCTCCGACAGGTTATAACTATGTCAGTGTTAGTAGTTCTGAACATTCAACAGAGGTTTTGTCCTTACTCGAGCAGATTTGGTATCAAGTCAATCCTGACCAACCTTTCAATGGATTTGAACAGTCTATGCTTATTTATAAGCAGCTCCATATCAATTTAATCATTCGAAACCTGTGTTTATTTTTAGCCATAGCTACATTGATCATGTCTGCGGCAGGTTTTTATTCTATTGTGTCACTCAGTGTACAGAAACGTACCAAAGAGGTAGGAATCAGAAAGGTTTTTGGAGCCACTATTACTCATATGATCCGGCTAATCATTAAAGATTTCGTCGTTTATATTTTAGTGGCATTTGTAATTGGAAGTGCTTTGGCAACTCTGATGATTCAAGGCGTTTTGTTTGGTCAGTTATATACTTACCATATGGAATTGGGTTTGTTTTCATTTGCTCTTGCTTTGCTGGTGATGATGCTTGTGCCAGGACTCACTGTGAGTCTCAAAGTATATCGTGCAGCTTCAGCTAATCCAGTTAAAACGCTTAGATATGAATAACCACCATCCCCCGAAACTTTTACTAGTCTTCTTCCGCTGGTTTTGTCATCCGGACTATGTGGAGGACATAGAAGGTGATTTGCTGGAGCGGTTTGAAATGGACGTTCAAAAAAACAGTCAAACAAGAGCTAAGTGGGTATTTGTAGGAGAAATTTTGAAACTTTTAAGACCAGGAATTATGCGTGATTTTTTGAAACCAATAAAGAAACCTTTTTTCGGTGGGCTTGCGCATTACTCACGCATTGCTTTTCGGATATTATCCATCAATAAGTTAATTACTGTCTTCAGCTTACTGTGTCTCGTAGTAGGTTCAGTATCGGTCAACCTAATGTACTACTGGGTTGATAATGAAACCTCGATGAATGACTTTCACAGCGAAAAGGATAATGTGCGCATGCTCATGTTGAAAACCAGTCCAATGGCAAAACCAAGTGGATCCTGGACTGGGCTAAACCCCGCTACGGACTATCCTGAGGTTGAAAAAGAATTGCAAGTCCAAGTTTACAATTTCGATGGGGAAGCCCAGATTCAGGTGGGGGATAAGGCCACATCATTAAATCTTTGGGTGGTTGGCAATACCTTTTTCGATCTCTTTGATTTTCCTATGCTTTATGGTGATACTGCTACCGTACTGGATCATCCCCATAACATTATTCTTAGTAGAGGCATGGCCGAAAAGTTGTTTGGTGAACTCGATCCACTTGGTCAAACGGTCACATTGCTTTGTGAAGCAGTGCAGAGTTACAAAGTGGCAGGAGTATTCGATGACTTTCCTCCAAACACTTCAATGAAATTTGATGCTGTCGTCAGCAATGAGAATTCCAGTACACGATGGAGTCGGATGGGCACGAATTTCCTTTTGGTGAACAATCAATTTGATGAAGAGGAGTTTGATGAGAAAATCAGGAGAGATGCGCGAAATCGACCTAACTATGGTAATTCCTATTCTGAAAGTGAAATGTTTACTGTTGGGTTGGATGATATTTATTATGGGAATGAATTCTACACCAATTTGTTTTCAAAGTTTGGAAATGAGATCGTAGTAAGGAATCTAAAATTCATTGCAATTATCATATTGATCATTTCTGCTTTTGGGTTTACAAACCTCCAGCATATTCAGCAGCTTTCCTCTAGCCGTTCGCTGGCCATTCGCTGTGTCAATGGAGCTTCAAAAACAGACTTGCTGGTCGAAATTTGCATTGGTCGATTCTATCTATTAATTATCGGGGCTGTCTTTTCAGTCGTATTAATTTTGGTCATATTTCCATACTTTAATCAGATGACGAGTTCTAGACTTGTGTTTGACTTTTTACTGTCGCTGAAAGGGGTTATTCTGATTGAAGGGGTTATTTTAATCGTCTCGTTGATTTTAACCTTATTTTATATTTACAAATTGGAGATAGGGAGTGCCTTTCGCAAAACTGTCTTTATGGGTACTGTGCCTTTTGTTCAGCGATCTATCACAGTGGTTCAATATGCCATTACCATCATTCTCCTTGCTGCTTCGTTGATCGCTTATCTCCAGTATGATTTCCTGATCAACAAAGATCTGGGTATTGATACCAACAAGGTGATCGCTGTTAAATTGAATCATGAAATGCTTAAGGATGACAGCCGAACCAGAGATGACCTCATGGCGGAGTATGAAGCGAAGCAAGAGAACTATACCTATGCATTGGATCAGCTTAACCAACGACCGGATATTTTGGCTGTTTCTCAGGGTGAAATGCCTGTTAGTGGCTCGGCATACCCTATGGACCATAAACTAGTGGGTGATGGTTTTGAGTTTGCCACTCAAAATCTCATGACAGTGGACCCAGGGTTCAAAAGCCTTCTTAACCTGGAAGTGGTTCAGGGAAGATTTTTTAATGATTCACTGGATGGATCAAGAGGAAATAAAGTGGTGCTCAATGAGGCAGCTATACAGTTTTGGGGGATAAAAGATATCGAGTCGGTTAAAGTTAAAAATGAAAGCTGGGGGGAGTTTGATGTTATAGGAGTAGTAAAAAACTTCAACTATGAAAGCTTAACATCTCAGATCAAACCTTTAGTGCTGTATTATATGACGGATATAGAAAAAACCTTTCTGATAAGACTACAAGAAGGGAATGAAGAGAGCGCCCTGTCTTACATTCAGCATATTCATGATGAGGTTAATCCAGATAAATGGTTTGAATACACCTACCTGGATGATCAATTGAAGGCTCAGTACCAACAAGAACTACAGACGATGAGAACCTATTTTTCCTTCACGCTCGTAGCTATTCTTTTGTCATTCACGAGCCTTTTTGCTTTTGCATGGAGCGAAACCAAGCGTAAGTTAAAAGAGGTTGCGATTAGAAAGGTACACGGAGCCAGCCATCTGCAATTGTTCGGAAACCTTGGGTTTTCATTCCTAAAATTGACCTTGGTTTCTTTTATTATTTCTTGTCCGGTCACATGGTATTTTATGACTTCATGGCTCGATGATTACAGCTATAGAATTGAAATGCAGGTGTGGTATTTCCTGGCAGCCGGTTTTGTCGCATTTCTTGTCTCCTTTTTGGCCGTAAGTCGGCAGAGTTGGACAGTAGCTCACAAGAATCCCGTAGAGGTGTTGAGGTATGAGTAAACCTCCTGGATCTATCCAAACGTTATTTCCATAAAATTAAAGAATAAAATCCACGATTCCCAAAACTACAATTAGGAATTAACTCCTTTTTCCCCTACAATTGCAATACTGCAATTAGGAAAAAACTATGGGAAAGCATCAATTAGGAGAATTTGAAGAGATTGTAATGCTTACAGTAGGTGTCCTGTTTGGGGATGCTTATGGAGTATCCATCAAGAAAGTAATCGAAGAAAGGCAAAAACGAAATGTCAGTGTGGGCGCACTTCAGTCTGCATTGAAAAGACTGGAGGATAAGGGCTACCTGTCTTCACATGAAGGAGAATCAACCAGTGAAAGAGGAGGCAGGCCTAAGCGTTATTTCACGATTACGGCTCAGGGCAAGCATGCAATAGAGGAGACCCGTGCTATGAGGAATGACTTGTACAACTCCATACCAAGGGTAGCATTGGACGTGAAAATAGGTTGAGATGAATAACCCGCCGAAAATACCGCTAGAGCCTATGTGCAACTCAAATCTTACCCCAACCCTAAAGGGAGGATTTGAGTTGCAGAAGATTGCAGTTAGGAACCTGAATGCTTTTCCATTGCTATTAAATCGAAATCACCATGACTGAGCAAGAAATGTTTTACGGTGCATCTTCAGATATTTTCCAAAAGGCTAGAGAGCTAAGAGAAAATATGACAGAGTCTGAGCGACTATTATGGAATCAGTTGAAGCAAAATCAATTGCTAGGTCTTCGATTCAAACCACAACATCCAATTGGCCATTTCATTGCAGATTTTTATTGTCATCAATTAAAGTTAGTAATTGAAATCGATGGAGAATATCATTCTTCAATGGAGCAAAAAGAATATGATAATGGTCGAGATTATGAAATGGAGGAACTTGAAATAGTAGTAATGAGAATAAATTCAGAGATTGTATTGAATGACCCCAAATTAGTACTTAAGTCAATTGAAAATAAATGTAATGAACTTTTGAATGGCTCCACCCTTTAGGGGTGGGGTAAAAGAGCCATCTGGGCAATTGAAATTATGAAGACACCTCCCAAAATACCCCTCCGCTTCCTGCGCTGGTTCTGCAAGCCGGAGCTGCTCAAATATATCGAGGGTGATCTCATCGAACTGTATAAGGAAAATCTTGAGAGAGGTAAAGGGCGCGCAAAATGGTTCTTTGCCCGGGAGGTGGTGAAGCTGTTCAGGCCTGGGATCGTCAGAAATTTATGGACTACTCAAAATATCAATCAAATGGACATGATCAGAAATTATTTCAAAATTGGGCTAAGAAGCATTCTTCGCCATAAAGCATTCTCATTCCTCAATATAGCGGGGTTGAGCGTTGGGATTGCCAGCAGTTTGCTCATTTTGGTTTACATACAAAATGAACGCTCCTATGATAACTATCACAAGGATGCCAATAGGATATACAGGGTACTACATACCTATGGTAATATTCCACTAAATCCTTCTCCCACTGACTACCAGGTTTGGGGAAATGCTCCAGTGGCTCCAGCCCTGAAAGACTTTTTCCCTGGAATAGAGCAGGTTTTTCGTTTCACTAGCCCGTCACCATGGCTTATAGAGTATGGAAGTAAAAGATTCCAGGAAGATAATATTGTCTTTGCGGACTCCTCAGCTTTTGAGGTATTCAGTTGGGAGTTAGTCAGCGGCAACCCTAAAACTGCCCTGGTCAGGCCCAACACGATCGTGATTTCAGAAACCCTGGCCAGGAAATGCTTTGGAGAAGAGGATGCGCTTGGCAAGGTGGTTACGATGGATACCGATGATCTTTTTGAGGTGACTGGTGTAATGAAGGATATACCGCATAACTCACATTTTACTTTTGAAGGCATGGTGTCAATGAGCACCTTTTATAATCGGAGATCCGGAATTTTCGATTCATGGGGCTACGTGGATTTTTATACCTACTTCAAAGTCAAGCCGGGTGTGGATGTGGCTGCTATGAAGCTTCAGGTTCCCGAGCTTGTTGAAAAACACATTGGAGATAGATTTGGATATGACATTGACTTTGAGCCACTTGCTGATGCTTACATGCACTCCGTAGCATCCCGACAGCCAGGAATTCAAGGCAATAAGACCAATATGATCGTGTTTATAGTCATTGCTATTTTCTTATTGGTCATCGCCTGCATCAATTTCATGAACCTGACCACTTCCAGGTCGGTGGAGCGAGCCAAAGATGTAGCCATTAGAAAAACAGTGGGCTCCGGCAGAGGTGCTTTGGTTGTACAGTTCTTGGTAGAAGCGATTGTGCTCACCTTTTTGTCGGCCGTGATCGCGGTTGGTCTGATGGTACTCGCACTCCCATATCTGGAGGTGCTTTCCGCTAAGCAGTTATCGCTGGACTGGCTTATGCAGCCAGGTGTTGTTATTGGGTGGGTGTTTGGTGTCTTGTTGATAGGTTTTATGGCTGGTAGTTATCCAGCGTTTGTTCTGTCAGGGTTTCAACCCGTAAAAGTTCTTAAGGGCTCTTTTAAGACATCAAAATCCGGTGTGCAGTTGCGCAAAGCCCTGGTGGTGGTCCAGTTTGGGTTGTCTATCATGCTGGTAGTAGGCACCATGGTAGTCTATTCCCAGTTGGAATTTATGCGCAATCATGAGCTTGGATTCCAGTCAAGCCAAGTGCTGGTCTTGGACTTTGGGTGGGATCAAAAGGTGCAACGCAAATTAAGCTTAATTAAGGAGAAGTTGAAGGCTCATAGAAATGTGATCGAAACCAGCTATGCCCGGGCAGCACCAGGCAGGCACTTTCCCAATGCCGGTACTCAGATCGAAGGACCCGATGGAGAGATGCTTGGCAAAGCGCCCTATCTCTATGAAATAGATGAAGACTTTATCCCCACTTTTGATATGGAAATGGCCACCGGGCGTAACTACCATGAAGGTGGAGCCAACGACTCACTGAACTCTTTGATTATCAATGAGGCCGCCGTG
Source organism: Marinoscillum sp. (assembly GCA_040218045.1). Lineage (GTDB taxonomy): Bacteria > Bacteroidota > Bacteroidia > Cytophagales > Cyclobacteriaceae > Marinoscillum. The sequence continues at coordinate 42,913 of JAVJQA010000048.1, read as the reverse complement.
AAGCTTTATGGGTATAGTAGCCCGGAAGAGGTCATTGGAAAGAAATTTTTCCAATGGGGTCGCGAGGGACGTGTAGTTGGCGTGGTAAAGGATTTTAACTTTAAATCACTACACCATGCCGTGGAGCCCTTAGCGCTGAGGTACGCTACCTGGCCAAACACTTCGATATTTGTGTTAAGGCTACGTACGGATGATCTTAAGAATACGCTGCAAGATTTGGAAACTACCTGGTCAGAGCTCGTTCCGCACAGGCCGTTTTTGGCAGAATTTGTGGACGATACATTTAATAGGCAATATGCCGCAGATGAGCGTTTCGGATCCGTATTCAGGGTGTTCTCTTTGATCGCTATTTTTATTGCGTGCTTGGGGCTATTCGGCCTTACTATTTACGCCACTGCACAGCGAACCAAGGAAATAGGGATCAGAAAAGTACTGGGGGCATCAGTCTTCAGCATTGTATCCTTGCTGTCGATGGATTTTGTGAAACTCTTCATCGTTTCATTATTCATTGCTATCCCAGTCTCCTGGTATGTGATGAGTAGGTGGTTGGAGAACTTCTCCTATGGCATCACAGTCGGCTGGGAAGTCTTTGCGATTGCTGCTTTGCTGATTTTATTGATTTCTCTTATTACCATGAGTTTGCGGACAGTTAGGGCGGCTATCGCCAACCCTGTTAATGCCCTAAAAGACGAATAGGGTTATGGAAAGAACTACACCTCCAAAACTTCCACTGCGCTTTCTGCGCTGGTTCTGCAAGCCTGAGCTACTCAAATACATCGAGGGTGATCTCATTGAGCTATATGAGGAAAACGCTCAGAATAAAAATAAGATAAGAGCCAAATGGCAATTTTCCTGGGAGGTAATTAAGCTTTTTCGACCAGACATCATAGGACTCAAATCAAATACTCAACTCAATAACTGGATTATGTTTAAAAACTATCTCAAAGTAGGGATGCGCAGCATTCTGAAGTACAAAACGTTTTCGTTTATCAATATTTTTGGCTTGGCTGTGGCCATGTCTGTGGCACTTCTTGTTATCCTCATGCTGGCAGATCAAACCAGTTATGATGAGTTTCACCCAAATAAGGAACGGATTTACCGCATTCTCTCCAAGCGGCCTGATTCGGGGAACCCCAACGCTTCAAGCCCCTTTCCACTTGCGCAGACCATGCGTGAGGACTATTCTTTTGTGGAAAGTGCTACATTTCTAATGCCAGGCATAGGTGGAGATGCTATCAATCTAGAGCAGGACAAATCTTCAGAAGTACGTGGGTTTTTTGCAGATGACCAGTTTTTTGATGTCTTCGGTTTCGATCTCCTAAAAGGGGAAAAGTCAACCGCTCTCAATGATCCAAGCTCAATAGTTATATCATCCGAAGTAGCATATAAGTTGTTTAATGACACGAATCCAATTGGCAAGACGGTAATGTTTTCCCAGCGGGGGCTCAAGCCGGTCAAGATCGACCTGGGAACCGAGCGTGGATCTACACCAGTTGATTACGGAGCCTTTACCATAAAAGGCGTGATTGATGCCAGTCAGTACAAGTCACATATCAAGTTTGATGTGTTGGTTTCGGCAGCTTCATTGGTGCCACTTCATCATGCCGGCAAGGTGAGTGATCTAAGGGAGAATTGGGCTAATTATTCTAAATGCTATACCTATGTAGAACTCCGGGAGGGTACAACTCCTTCAGACTTACAGGTTGCGTTGAGCGACTTGAGCAACATCAAATATTCTGAAAATGAGGATTTAGAAGACCTGCAATTGTTGATCCAGCCATTGAGCGCAATCACTCCTGGTCGATTTCTAGGTAATCCAATCTCATTGCGATTGCCGATAGAAGTTTATTATTTTCTTGGATTCCTGGCTCTGGTGATCATGTTTTCGGCAGGTCTGAACTATACCAACCTGTCCATTGCGAGGGTGCTGACCAGGCTGAAGGAGATAGGCGTGAGAAAAGTTAACGGCGCCACACGAAAAAGCTTGATCTTTCAGTTTCTGATTGAGTCAGTTTTGGTTGCACTTTGTGCGTTGATAATTGCTAACCTGATGCTGTTTGCGCTAAAACCTGCATTCCTGGATCTATGGGTAGCCCGACAGATCAATCTTGACCTATCAGCTAACCTTTCCGTTTACCTTCTTTTCATTGGCTTTGCCATATTGGTGGGCTTGATAGCTGGCTTATATCCGGCTATGGTTCTTTCCAGGTCTTCACCTATAGGAGCCCTGAAAAATAAGGGAACGAGTGGCTCAGGCAGGTTGGGACTGCGTAAAGTATTGAGTGTTACACAGTTTGTCTTTTCATTGTTCTTTATTATTACCTCCATCCTTATTGTGCGTCAGTTTCGTCATTTTGTGGAGTTTGAATACGGGTTTAATACAACCAACATTGTGAATATCCCTACTCAGGGAAATGACTACAGCGTTTTAATAGATGAGTTCAGCAAAGTACCTGGCGTAGAGCAGGTGTCAGCGAGTGAATTTATCTTGGCTACACCTAATGCCAATGGCGTAACGGTAAGACGAATCGAGGATGATGAATGGAGTAAAGCGGAGCGCCTCAGTGTCAGTCCCAATTATATAGACAATATGGGGTTGAAACTAATCGCTGGACAGGGACTCAATACAAAAAATACCGGTGAGAACTGGACGATCGTAAATGAATCGATGGTTCACTTTCTTGGTTTTGAAACCGCTGAAGAGGCTGTTGGGCAAGCGTATGCAGGATATTCCCAAGAGCATACCTACAAAATCGTTGGAGTAATTGCTGATTTTAAGTTTCAAACCCCAATAATGGGAGAGGGCGACACGCCCCTGATTCTTTGGTATCAGCCAGAATTGATTAGCAACGTCAATGTAAGATTAGCACCGGGTAGCATGCGATCAAGCATAGAAGCTTTAGAGACGAAATGGCGGTCTGTAGATCAGGTTCACCCGTTCAGTTATGCTATCTACGATGAGGAGCTGGCATTGGGTAATCAATGGCTTGGAGATGTAGCTTCGGTTATTGGGTTCATTGCCTTTCTGGCTATATTGATTTCCTGCATGGGCTTGTTGGGCATGGCGATATATACTTCTGAGCGTCGTGTAAAAGAGGTTGGTATTCGAAAGGTTCTGGGTGCGAGCGTTGGTCAGTTGGCTGTCCTATTGGGTAAATCTTTTCTGATCCTTTTAATAATAGCCATTGCCATTTCTGCTCCGCTAAGCTACTATGCCAATCGGCTCTGGCTTGACAATATCCCTAATCAAATCCAATTTGGGTGGGGTACAGTTTTGATAAGCTCATTGATTCTTATGGTTTTGGGAATCCTGACCATCGGCTCTCAAATTATATCTATCTCCCGGACGAATCCAGTAGAATCCCTGAAATGTGAATGATCATTCTGCATACCACTCCCTCAACCTTACGTCAATGGAGGCATCGCCATCATTGACTAGTTTTTTAAACCCTTCAACATCACTAAGCCCACCTTGACCTCTAAAGTGAAAAGGGTAAACGATTTTTGGTTTGAATTCCAGGACAGCACTGGCCGCCTGGTTAATATCCATGGTGTAGGGTAGGTTCATACATACAAAGGCAACATCTATTCCTTCGAGTGCACGCATCTCGGGAATATCCTCAGTGTCTCCTGAAATGTAGACTTTTTTACCACCTAGCTGCAGGATGTATCCATTACCCCTTCCTTTGGTATGTCGTGAGTCCGGGCTTTCCGGTAGGTTATACATTGGAATGGCTGAAATTGTGATGTCGTTCACCTTACTGGTTTCTCCATTGGCCAGCGTGGAGAGGTTTTTTTGAAACTGCTCCGGGAGTTTTTCTTTTACTGCTTAAGGCACCACAAATTTGGCCTTTTCCGTTTCAATGGCTTCCAGAGTCTCCACGTTGAGATGATCTCCGTGAATATCTGTGATCAAGATCATGGTTGGTGCTTTCTGGCCTGCATATAATGCACTTCCACCATACGGGTCTATATAGATTACTTCACCGGTCCATTCCAGGATCAGTGATCCGTGAGTGATTGGTTGGACTTTGATGTCTGTTTGCTCGGCGGGGATTAGGTCAACTTTAGCCTGTGCTTGCGCCAAAAGCGTAACACTGGAGAGGAGGAGGGTAAGTAGGGTTTTCATGGTTGTGTAGATTTGATGGTTAGAACATCTTTTAGGGAGAAAAGTTTTGACATTTTGGTTTCCAAAAACCGCCATGGCTTGTCTAATAGAGCCTACGGTTGACTTTGATGATTTTCTCGTAGTTGTGAACGCCATCATACCAAATAAAATTCTGTCATGCCGATATTTCACCTACCATGCCAAATAATATTCTGTCATGTTGGATTATATACCCTTCATGTCGGACATGGATGGTGGTTAACTTAACATGATGTATGTTTACCTCAACATGGAGGCTCTATGTATCAACATGACGGGTATTTTGTCTACATGAAAGGGTGTGTTGTTGACATGGGATAAAAAAAGCCGGAGGTGATGGGTTCGTAATGCAAAACTGGCCGTTTGTGGACGGTTTCTTTGTTTTAAGTATTGTATAGAAAGGATATGGCCACATCTCCTGCCTCGAATCATTTTATGCTAGATAAATGGAGTTCCTAATAATTCTTGCAATTATCTTTCTTCTTTTGGCCTTGACAAGAATATTCACTGTTATTCTCCATGAAATGGGACACGCGATTGCCGGCCTAATTTTATTCAATGACCAAATTTCAATTTATGTGGGTTCATATGGTGATCCTAAAAAGGGGATACATTTAAGAATTGGTAGGTTTACGATCCACTTTAAATACAACCCGTTCTTATGGAATCATGGATTGTGTACTACAACTTCAACTCACATGTCATTCTCACAAGGTTATATTTTTACGATTGCTGGCCCATTGACCTCTTTCTTGGTTTCTACTGCTTGTCTTTATATCCTGATCTTTTCAGAGTCTCATGGTGCGCTAAAATTGGTCTCGATTTTTCTGTTCTTTTCGTCTATTATTGACTTCTTTCAGAATATTAGTCCGAATAAAAATCCAATTATGCTCCATGACGGGACCTTAACATATAATGATGGGCAGAGCTTACGTCTACTTAGAGAGTATCGACATGTTTACAAGGAGATTACTCTTTTAAGTCAATATTACACGAATAATGAAATAGAAAAAGGAATCTTATTCTTTGAGCAAGTTTATTCAATTCAACCAGACCCCAACATTCTTCGTCTAGGAATTGCGCTCAATATGAAAGGTGAGCATTATAAAACAGCCATTACACTGTTCGATGGATTCGCAGGAAAGTGCGAGTTATCTGCGGAAGATTACTGCAACTACGCTTTAGCATATTCTTTCTCTGGGGATCATCAAATCGCATTAGATCTTTATGAAGAGTCCTTAAAAATGAATCCAGAAGCCTTCTTTTCTTTAAACAATCGTGGATACACCTTAAATATTCTTAATAGATATGAAGATGCTATAGCGGATTTTGACAAGGCAATTGAGTTAAATCCAAATTTTGCTTATGCCTACAATAACCGTGGACTGTCAAAAATAAAATTGGGGAAAATCAAAGCAGGACTTAATGATATTGAAAAGTCAATGAATATCGACGATAAGAACTCCTATGCGTACAAAAACCTTGGGATCTACCATAAAGACAAAAGAGAATATGGAGAAGCAATGGGATTTTTCTTACAAGCCCAGAATCTCGACCCGAAAACAGATGGATTGAATGAACTAATTAGAGAAACAGAAAGGGAACTAAAAGACAGCCAACAAAAACACCATCATCCATAAGCTGACAGTACGGTTAAAGCAGAACAACAGTAGTCCCGGCGGTTAGCCTTATCGACAAGCAAAGAGGATAGGTTTTGAAATCCATCAGAACCACGGACCAATTCAATGACAATTCTCAGGTTTTGTTGATCATAACAAGTCGCTTTCGGTCGTACTTCTGTACTTCCCTGATAAACCCTTTGAAATCGCCGTAACTTTCCGGTGTGTATTCGCCTTTTTTCAAACTGAAGGTTCTAATGATGACAAACTTATTTTCTTGCTGGATCACCCTTCTTGAGTAATTTCCGAACACGCTATTGATCTCTTCATCACCTAGTTTAGATTCGGGATAGAATTGCTCCGGGAAGCTCACGATTAGGGTATCTACCTGGCTATATGGATACCTCACTTCCAGGGGATATTTACGAGATGAGCCGTTGAGTTTCAGGCCACTGATGTCTGTGAAAATCGTTGGTTTGAAAAAGAGCCTGTTGGCATTGGAAGATGCCGCATTTTTTAACACTAGATTTGCTTTAATTGCTCCTTTTGGCAATTCCTCGTAGCTGATTTTGTCAATGGTGAGTTCTTTTAGCTCCAGATTTCCCCAGCTGTGCTTATCGTAAAACCATTTTCTCTGTTCCGTTTCAGATTTTAAAGTAGCACCCCTGTAGCTGTCATTTTCAATTTCTAAACCAGAGTAGTTTCGGGTTAGGTCAATATCTGCAGAGCCATCTGCATTTACTGCTACGTTTGCAATTGTTGTTTGTACATTTTCTGACTCATTATAGTCCCGCGTTTTAATCATCACGCCGCCTTCTTCAGTCACCATGAGTGCAAACCTGTTGCTGGTAAACTTGCCGAGGTAACCAAAAGGGTTGGTCTGCGATGTGCATTCCAGCCAAATGGTATCATTCTCCATGGGCACGGTGAGGATGGCATGATTGAAATGAGCTTCAGGAAAATCCGGGTTCGTCCTGTGACTGTAGGCACCTGCGTTGATCAATGTATAGTAGGAATCTATACCAATCTCCTTGAGAAGTGATTGGGTATAGAAGGACAAGGCCTTACAATCCCCGTATTTATTTTCATGCACAAATCCGGATTCGAATGGCTGCCAGCCACCAATACCAAGCTGAATGCTTACATACCGTGTATTGTCCTGTAAGTATTGATAGACGGTCTGTACTTTGTCGATAACAGTATAGGACTCATCAAATTGACTGGTAATAGGCTCTACACTTCCGGGTGGGAGCGTGTTTTTATTGGCGTTGAGTTGGTTGATCCACAGGCCAAAACTATCCCAGCTTGACAAGTTTCCTTCATAGCCCTCCATTTCAAAGTCATTGGGAGCGGTATAAACCACTGGGGCATAATCTTCAATAGAGTAGGAAAGTGTCTCATACTCAAAAGCCGGTAAGCTGGCCACCGACCATTCGTAACGATCACGGCCGTCACTAGTGCTGATTTTTGGCATAACTCCAGAAGATTTATGCCTGAAAGAGTTGACCGGAGCTTCAATGATGAGTTTGGCCTCCACTACACTTAGGTTCTCTGAGGACTGAGGTATCCAAGCTGGATAAAACATTGAGCCTTTATAACTCACTTCATAGGCTACTTCGATCACATAAGGAAACCTGTTTTCCGTGATTTTATAGTATTTGGCACGAGAGTCTGATGCTACACTATAACCTTTGGTGCTAAAGTCCCCAAAGTCCTTGAGCTTGATATGATCAAGCTCTTTTCCCAATAAAGAGTAAATTTTGATGTCAGCATCAACTATCTCCCGGAAGTTGCTATAATAAAGTACAAGGTCGGTCAGATTATCGGCCTTACTGTTCAATATGACGGCCCGATAGTTTCTTCTCAGTTTTGAGGAGTGGATATCCTTGATGTTGAAGTAGGTATTATCCTCCAGTATCATTTCATTGGCATCAGTCTTGAGAGAGTCGGGAAGGTGACCAAGACGGATCAACTGACTGAAAGCCGGAATTATTGCCAAGAATAAAAGTGATATACAGGTTAATGCTCTCATTGTTTTTTTATCACAACCATTTCATTATTCTTATCAGCAACAATCTGGTAAAACTGTTTGAGCATCGGATAATCTTGTGCCGAAAAATCCGTCCTGTCAAGTTTAAAAGTACTCATGATATTCAAGGTGTTTCCCATTTGATTTACTGAGTAAAGAAACCTGCCGGCCTTATCGGGAAGTGCCACATTTGCAGCTTCTGGGGTTTCAGCAATATATCCTTCTGGTAGGGTAATCCTTGTAATTGTGGTTTTGTTAAATCCATAAGGCCAATCAATGCTCGACTGTCTTTCTTCTCTTTTAAACGGATTTTCCAAAATAGCACCACCTTGGACCGGTTGCAGATAAATGATGTCCCCATCATGATATTTGACGACATCAAATTTCAACCTTATTTCATTGTCCTCTGTTACTACTTCAATACCCGATACTTCAGACTCTGGGTAACTCCCAATGATATTTTCTTCATAACCTGTTTTGTCATCCTTGTATTGTTTGCCTTCCTCCAGAGCGGCGTAATCTGTATACTTCACATCCGTATTGACCTGAAGTTCATCTTCCGTGATGGTGTAAGTGGACATGGTTGTGGTGGTGTGCGTCGCATTGTTCTTCAGCGAAACCCATTGTCCTTGTTCTTCATTTGCCATCCAGCCCTGTCCGTTGAGGCATCTTACAGGGAGCACGCCAAAAGGCAGACTGGTGGAGGCGTCCGTCAAAAACAGGCCTTTGTCTGTCTGCACAGCCGCAATCGTATAGTTGAAGTCTTCATAACTTGGGTAAACCGGGTGTGGAATGCCGTGGCCCCTAGTTGAAAGAATCACGGGATTGGCATTAAGTCCGGCCTCTCTATAAGCAGCTATCAGCGTTAAATTAATGTCCGCAACATCACCTTTTGCATCGTTGAATGCGGATTTACCAGCGGTACTACTAACTACACCATAGTTGCCATTGTATGCAAAATGCCCCTGAAGCCATTTGTATAGGGCTATTGCCTTTTCGGTATCATCTCCCTCAAGTGTGGCTATTTTGTCCTTAGCAAAATTTCCCTTATTCAATACTGATCCAAAAGAAGAAGATTCCATTAGGGTTTCATTGAACTCATCATAATTACCTGCAATTACTTTCAGCATCTGTCCCGGCATCTTGCGGCTCATGAGTTGAAACTCTAATCTTGTAGGCAGATTGGGTTTGTTGTTCATAAAAGGTTCATCAATCAGCGGTAACAATTCCTTGGCAACATAGACGTACTTTTTGCTATTTGAGGTCAGGGTGCTTTTTCCTCTGGTTACATTGCCACCAGATCCCTGCTGCTCCCATGAATAGGTGAAAGACTCTCTTTCAGAAAGCTCTTCACGCTCGAGGGGGACGAAATTGCCTACCTGACTAGAGGTATAATGGTAGTACTCCGGTATCACATACCTAAACTCAGAGTGAAGGGTTGGTCTGGATGTCTGAAACTTCCATTCGTACAGGTTGCTGATAAAATCTGAAGTGACATCATATTGATATTCAATTACAGAGCCCTCACGTACATCTGGCATGGCAAAGCTGACCTCACTTCGGTAGTCGCTTATTCTTGTCACAAATTCCTCTGAGTTGGGGAGTTTGGTTTTTTCTACTTTCCCATCTACCAGATTATAAGTAAATGCCTTTAAGCCGGATATTGATTCTTTGTTTGAGCCTTTAACCGGGTCATAATAGCGTATAGAGATGTTGGCGGCATCTTTGTCCAATGTGTTGAATACTTTGATCCGTTCGGTGATCTGTATTTTTAATTGAAATGAATTCTTTTGATCATTATAAAAGAACCTAAGATCACCGAAGGAGGCCAGGGTCATGGAGTTGGCTTCAGGATAAAATGAACATTCGGTCATTTCCAGCTCTTCCTCTGATACTTTACCGAATTTGATGGGTGCTTTTTGGGCAGCGAGGTTGATGGATACTGTAAGTAACAGTACCGTTAGTAGTTTGGTCATTACGTAGTTAGTTAAGGTTGGTCAGCCTCAAATAAAAAAAAGTTCCTGAGTTATTCAGAACCTTTTTCGATAATATTTACAAAAACCACCATTACCAGGTAAAAAAGACCGCTTGTTTTCTGGGATGACCCTTCCAAACGGGTATTTCAGGGGATAAGTGCCAGGAAGGTGTTTAGGGTCATGCCATAGGCAGCTTGATGCATAGAAAACTTTTTGAATGGAGTCATCTTCTTTTTATATCACGCAATGAGCCTTACAGGATGACTTTGAAATTTCATGTGGGGATAATGTCTACTTTTTCGCCAAACATGACTACTAAATCTACCCCCCGAAGGAATTGAGCATATCTGAAAGTCTTTAACAAAAAAGCCCTTTCCAAATCTCTGGAAAGGGCTTCATTTGATTTTTGACTTCAATTACTTTGCAAATGCAACTGCCCTTGTTTCCCGAATGACCGTCACTTTGATCTGCCCTGGATACTGCATGTCCTTTTCAATCTTTTGGGAGATATTAAATGAAAGTTCTCCGGCTCTCTGGTCAGTTACATTCTCAGCATCTACCATTACACGAAGTTCACGTCCGGCCTGTATGGCGTAACATTTGTTTACACCATCAAAGCTTAAGGCCACTTCTTCAAGTTCTTTCAAACGCTTGAGGTATTGCTCCATGATCTCGCGTCTGGCACCAGGCCTACTGCCCGAGATGGCATCACATGCCTGCACAATAGGAGAGATCATTGAAGTCATTTCTATTTCATCATGGTGAGCACCAATGGCATTGCATACTTCGGCATTCTCTTTGTACTTCTGTGCCAGCTCCATGCCAATGATCGCATGGGGCTTTTCCGGCTCATCCGGCCAGACCTTGCCAATATCATGTAATAGTCCGGCACGTTTGGCGAGTTTTGCATTTAGTCCAAGTTCAGACGAAAGCGTAGAGCAAAGGTTGGCCACTTCTCGCGAGTGCTGAAGGAGGTTTTGGCCATAAGAAGACCTGAACCTCATGCGCCCGACAAGCTTGATCAACTCAGGGTGTAATCCATGAATCCCTAAATCAATCACCGTGCGCTCTCCGATCTCTACAATTTCTTCCTCAATATTTTTAGTTGTCTTGGCCACAATCTCCTCAATGCGAGCCGGGTGGATACGTCCATCCTGCACCAATCGGTGAAGTGACAGCCTGGCGATCTCTCTTCTCACAGGGTCGAAACCAGAAATAATGATTGCTTCAGGGGTATCATCTACGATGATCTCTACTCCTGTAGAAGCTTCCAAGGCCCGGATGTTTCTACCTTCCCGGCCAATGATCTTGCCTTTGATGTCATCGCTTTCAATGTTGAATACAGACACACAATTTTCAATGGCATGCTCTGTGGCAGTTCTCTGGATGGTCTGGAGTACAATCTTTTTGGCTTCTTTGGTAGCACTCATGGTTGCCTGTTCCATAATCTCTTTGATATGGGCAGAGGCATCTGTACGCGCTTCGTCTTTCAAGGCTTCAACCAGTTGTGCTTTGGCTTCTTCTGCTGATAGATTAGAGGCTTTTTCAAGAATAGTCACCTGCTGGCTTTTCAGTTTTTCAAATTCCTCTTTTCGCTTGCGGACAATTTCCAGCTGCGCAGTGAGGTTCTCTTTTTGAGATTCCAGCTCAGCTTCTGCCCGTTTGTTTTGTTCTATTTGTTTGGAGATCGTAGCTTCCCGCTGCTTGAGTTTGTTCTCGTTGGTGATGATTTGGTTTTTCTTACGATTTGCCTCTTCTTCAAACTCCGTCTTTAATTTAAGGTACTTCTCTTTGGCTTCAAGAATCCTGTCTTTTTTGATGTTTTCGGCTGTCACTTCAGCCTCTTTCAAAATCAGCTTTTTCTGTTCTTCAGCTTCTTGACGCTTTTTGTTAAGTGATCGCTTGAGAAGCACCCGGTCCACAATGAACCCGGCAGCTATGCCTACAATCGCAATTAATATATATAAGATATCCATCAGGTGTTATGTATGTTTTTTACATACATGGCCTGTCGGGGATGGGGATACAAGGTGGCTGTACTAATGAGCTATCTAAATAGCATTTGATATCAATTGGCTAATGTTTTTAATTTGATCGAGCGCTATTTCATCTTTGGATTCTATAGTCTCTTCTTTTTTCATTTTATCTACCAGGCAATCAAAGGCTACCATGGCCAGAAGGTCTTGGTTGTCATCTATTCCGAACTGATCGCGATACGATTTCATCTTTTCGTTCACCATCTTTCCAGCCCGTCTGATTCCCTCTTCATCTTCGGCTTTCACCTTCATGGGGTACTCCCGGTTCCCTATTTTTAGCTTTATTGATAATTCTGTCATTTCGGTTACGCTTCACCCAAATGAGCAATGCATTTATTTATCTCCTTAATATAGCCGTCAATCACATCCTTCAACTCTTCCGAATCGTTTTCGCCGACTACCATGCTTTCTACAATTTTACTAATTTTCGTTTGATTTTGAAAGTTAGAGATTTTAGTCTCCTGTTGTTGCAATTGTGATTTCAAATGCTGGTTCTCTACCTGCGTTTTTTCAAAATCACCTTTCAGTTGAGCATAGTCACTAAGCAAAAGTTTGACTTTTCTTTCCAGATTGTTCAGTTCAGACCTTAGTGTTTCGTTACTCATTTATTTTCTGATGATTGCCCCAACTTCAGTTTCAAACGTTTTGATCAAGCCATTCATTACTTTATCAATGACTTTATCTGTTAAAGTTTTGCTGCTGTCTTGCAGGAAGAAGCTCAAGGCATAGGACTTTTTACCCTGCTCCAGCTTGTCTCCTTCATATACGCTAAAGACATTTATTCTAGTTAATAATTTTTTCTCAGACTTAAAAGCCAAATCACGAATCTCATTGTAAGTCACTTGTTTATCCAACACCAAAGACAAGTCTCTGCGGACTTCAGGATACTTGGACAACTCAGCGAATTCTGATTCAAGACGTGTCGCTTTAAGTAGATCATTCCACAGGAACTCAGCATAAAAAACTTCCTGCTTAATCTCATAATATTTGCAAATTGACTTCTTCAGCTTACCTAATTTAGCAACAATCTTGGTGTTGAACTTAACAGCCAGACCATATTCGAAGGCTTCGTCTTCTATAGGCTCGGTGCTGTAATTATCTATTCTCAGGTGTCTTAGGATGGAATAAGTCGTCTTTGACAAATCAAAAAAGTCTGTTTTACTCGATTCTGAAATCCAGCTTTCTTCACTCTTATCCCCAGTAAGATATATACCAAGAACTTCCTGCTCCCTGAATTTGTCATTCTTTTTGAAATATACTTTACCAAACTCGAAGAAGTTCAGGTTTGTTATTCTCCTGTTGATATTGTAGCGAAGAGACTCCATCGCTGTGTATAGCAGTGAGGTCTTCATGTACCCAAGGTCTTCGCTGGATTTATTTAGAATTTCAATAGGTTCCTCTCCCAGGCCCAGATCAGCGTAGTACTTTGGGTTTGTCAGAGAATTGGTTTGAATCTCAGACATTCCTTTTCCAGAAAGGAACAGCGATAGGTTTTCTTTCAGCTTGTACGGTTCCTTTTCATCAAAAGACGCTAGGTATCCGGCAGAGAATGTTTCTTCTAGTGGTATGTTATTAAAGCCATAAATTCGCAATACTTCCTCTACAAGGTCAGCTTCCCGTGTTACTTCGCTGCGATATGGCGGGACAATGGCCGTAAATGTTTCTTCCGTTACCTTGGTAGTCTCTATGTCCAGGAGATTTAAAATCTTGAGTATCTTCTCGTTCTCCAACTCAATACCGATCAGCCGATGAAAATTCCTGAAAGAAGTCTCAACCTCTTTTGGTTGGATCGGATTGGGATAGATATCGACATAATCTGAAGCCACATATCCACCGGCAATTTCCAAAATCAGATCAATGGCCATATGAAGTGCCGGGAGGGTCATCTCAGGATCACAACCGCGCTCATACCTGAAAGAAGCATCCGTGGAAAGAGAGTGCCTCATGGCAGTAGCACGAACTGAATCTGCAGAGAAATAGGCGCTTTCCAGGAAAAGACTTGTCGTGGTGGCTTTTACTCCTGATTGGGTACCGCCAAATACCCCTGCGATACACATGCCATCTTTTTCATCACAGATCATCAGGTCATCAGCATGTAGAGAACGCTCTTCTTCATCAAGTGTAATGAATTTGGTGCCTGCGGGCAGGTTCTTGACAACAACATGTCCACCTTTGATCTCGTCAGCATCAAATGCATGCATTGGTTGCCCAAGGCTCATCATCACATAGTTGGTAATGTCCACAATGTTATTGATTGGGCTTAGGCCTATTGCCTTTAACCTCCATTGAAGCCAGTCGGGTGATGGGCCAACTTTGATTCCGCGGATAGTCACACCGGAATATCTCGGACAAGCTTCATTATTTTCGACCCTTACAGTAATTGGTTTGTCTTTTTTAACTGCTTTAGCTGGAGCAGTATGAATCTTTAAAGGTTGCTGATAGAATGCTTTCAGGTCTCGAGCCACACCAAGATGGCCTGTGGCATCACCTCGATTCGGGGTAAGACCAATCTCGATTACTTCATCAGAACCTGTTTCGAACAAGTCACTAATTGGGCTGCCATTGGGTTTCTCAGTTTCCAGGATCAGGAGACCGGCGTGGCTTGTACCCATCCCGATCTCATCTTCAGCACAAAGCATACCCTCAGAAGCTTCTCCTCTTATCTTCGCTTTTTTGATTTGAAATGGTTCTCCAGATGTTGGATAAATGGTGGTACCTACTTTGGCAACTATAACTTTTTGACCCTGAGCAACATTAGGTGCTCCACAAACTACTGGAAGCAGTTCGCCATCCCCGGTGTCTACTTTGGTCAGCTTAAGCTTATCAGCATTTGGGTGTGGGATACATTCTTTGATTTCTCCAACAACCAAGCCCTCAAGTCCACCTTTGATTTTCTCTACGTGCTCCAGTCCTTCCACTTCCAGGCCTGTTTGTGTAAGTACTTCACAGATCGTTTCAGGGGATTCTTTAATGTCAATATAATCCTTCAGCCAATTGTAGGAAATCTTCATCCTTTTCTACTCGATTTATTCTTTTGTTATCCGTTGGCAATCTCTTACATCATTGGTTTGATTGGGCTTAGCCAACTTTCATTTAGTCAATCACTTTACGCTCAGAAAGCAATCGACAAAAATAGGGAAGTGATTCCTCAATCACTACCTCTTTGAGGAGGTATTACTTAAATAAGTGTTAAGATTTGTGTTTAATACTTATAATCCTTTTCACCAGCTTCCATTGGTATGGTTAAAATGTTTTCTGTAGGAGGGAGGGGGCAAGAATATTCACTTGCATAAGCGCAGTAGGGATTGTAAGCAAGGTTAAAATCAATCATGATATTGTCAGATTTACCGATCTCTAGGTCGAGATACCTGCCGCCACCATAGGTTGTGTTGCCCGAGGTTACATCTGCGAAGGCAGTAAAATACTGATTGGGCAGGGATCCAAAACCTGCTGGTTTTAAAATGAGCAGCTTAAGCGGCTGTCCATCAATTTTAAATTCGGCATATGCAAATTTGGTATAGTTATTCGTAGTGCCATCACTATTCTGAACGATTATGCGAGTTGGATTTTCTAAACGTTTGAGGTTGGCCCGAACGTTGTATTTTTTATCGATAGGGAAAAAAGAGACAGGTTGATACTTGATGTCAAATTGTTGGAAGGGAGATTCCTTTGCGTTTTTAAGATACTTAACACGCTCACTCCTCGTATCTGCTACTTTTTGGCGATAGGCCTGATCATTATCACCTGAAGACATACTGTAAGCAATGATGAGTATGACAACTGGGATTAATATGAAAGCTAGTTTTTTCATTACATCATAGATTCATCTGAGAAGCTAAAATAACTATGGTCGGTGAGGATTAAGTGATCCAATATGGGTATTTCCAGAATCTCTCCGGCTTGTTTCAAGTTTCGGGTGAGCCGTTTATCCGGTTCACTCGGTTTTAGGTTGCCGGAAGGATGATTGTGCACCAGGATGATTCCGCTAGCTAGTTGCTCCAGTGCGCTTTTAAAGATTATTTTCGGATCCACTGCGGTACCAGATACGCCACCTGCGCTGGTTTGTACTTTTTTGATCACCTCATTATTCCTTTTGAGTAGAATGACCCAAAATTCTTCATGCTGTAGGTCTATCAGCTCCGGACGCATGAGTTCATAAGCATCAGCGGAGCACGAGATTTTTATTTTTTTAGTCTGTTCGGTATCCTTTCTTCTTCTACCGAGTTCTAATGCGCTAATGATGTTGATGGCCTTTGCTTCACCAATACCCTTAAAAGTGGTCAGTTCTTTTACAGAGAGCTTAGCTAACCGGTGCAGGTCATTGTCCACTGAATTCAGGATTTGCTTAGCGAGATCAACTGCGCTCAGGGTTTTGGTGCCAGAACCCAATAGAATCCCAATGAGCTCAGCATCCGTCAGACTTGATTTTCCTTTGAGAAGTAGTTTTTCCCTTGGGCGATCTTCTTCAGCCCATTGGTTTATGGCCAGGTAGGTGTTCAGTTTTTCCATTATCTGTCAATCTAGAGGATTGAAGATAACAAAAAACCCTACTCGACGCATCGAATAGGGTACTGATATCTATATAATTACTAACTATTCTCTTAAAGAGCGTTTACTGTTCTAGTTAAACTAGACTTTAGGTTAGCAGCTTTGTTGTTGTGGATAATGCTTTTCTTCGCCAATTTGTCCACCATGCTGATCACCTCTGTCAAAAGCTTCTCAGCTTCTGCCTTGTCAGTGGTTTCTCTCAATCGTTTGATATAAGTACGTGTAGTCTTATGCTGATAACGATTTCTAAGTCTCTTCGCGTCGTTAGATCTTATTCTTTTTAATGCGGATTTATGATTTGCCATACGCTTTTTATTCTCCTATCCTTGATTAAGGGATGCAAAGATAGAGGAATTGATAAATAAAACAAAAACATTCAATAATCTATCCATGAAAATTAGCAATAAAAAATTCACTATTTTCATCCCCTGATATGATTCGACGAATGATTGCAATAACCGGAGTGATAGTATTAGGCACATTTTGTATGGGATGGGGATTCTTTGCCCATCAGCGCATCAATCGCCTAGCAGTATTTACGCTCCCTCCTGAGATGATACGATTCTATAAGCATAACATCCAGTACATTACCGAAAAGGCTGTGAATCCGGATAAGCGAAGGTATGTCATGAAAGAGGAGGCCCCAAGACATTATATAGACCTGGATGTATATGGTGACAGTGCGATTTCCAAAATGCCCCGCTATTGGGGCGATGCGGTGGAAATGTACACTGAGGATACGCTTATGGCTTATGGGATTGTGCCATGGCATATCAATTTGGTCAAGTATCAGCTCACACAGGCATTTTTGAGCCGGGATATTGATCGGATATTGAAATACTCCGCAGACATTGGACACTATATAGCAGATGCCAATGTGCCGCTCCATACCACCGAGAATTACAATGGGCAGCTCACTGGGCAATATGGGATTCATGGATTTTGGGAATCAAGACTGCCCGAGCTCTTCTTTGAAGATTATGACCTTTTTGTTGGGAAGGCTACTTATTTGGAGAATACGCAGCTAGCTGCCTGGCAGGCAGTGGAAGGGGCACATGCTGCTTTGGACTCAGTATTGAAATTTGAGAAAACGTTAACTCAAAGTTATTCTGAGGACAAAAAATACAGCTATGAGGAGCGAGGAGCCACCACTGTGAGGGTGTATGCCTACGACTTTTCTGAAGACTACCATGAGATGCTTGATGGAATGGTGGCGAGGCAGATGAGACGGTCTATTAAGATGATTGGGGATTTTTGGTTTACTTCTTGGGTAGATGCCGGACAGCCAAACCTCAATGAATTGCTGGATATCAAGGCTTATGAGGAAACTATAGAGCCATCAGATGAAGAAATAAAGGTGCGTAATCATGAGAGTGGAGAGATGGTAGATCAATGAGAATTATCTGATATAGGATTTTTTTAATAATTACAACAACCTTGGAACTGCTATAACATATCATTTAACGGGAGGATTGCTCATCTTTGGTAACTTCACACAATTAAAATTTTCCCAGTTCAATTGCATTTTTTTGTAAATACGAGAAAATAAGCTTCTGTAATTGGGTGTAAATCACCAACTCGACCAAAAGCGTCCTTGTCTTGTCTTTCAAATTGGATTTTTCGTCGATTCAATTGTTAATATCCCATTTATACTACTTACATTTAATAATAATCTAAAAACCACCATCGACATGAAGGATTATTTTATTAAAATCGCAATGTGCAGTTTGTTCTGTTGTAGCTCTTTTTTTTGTGAAGCTCAAACAGTAGTGTTGGAGGATGAAGTGGCATTTGAAATTTTGAAGTGGCATTTTCATCACTATCCCAAGAGTACAACCAAGCAGTGGATGTCACTTGGTGAACAAGCATACAGAGCAGAGTTTGCTTTTGATGGAAAAGAAGTAGTAACCGTGTACTTGTCAGACGGGAAACGCCTAAGTGAAGAAGTCAACCTGACAAAGGATATGCCACTGTCGCTTACTTATTATCTGGAAGACAAATACTCAAAGTACAAAGTGGCGGACTTTAGAAAGATTACCAATTTCAGTGATGAGATGGTTTATTATAAAATGGAAGTGAAGAGTAAGGAAAAGGGAGATGAGACTTTGAGTTTTGATGAAGATTTAATTCCTATTGACTTTGCCTTGATCAGCAAAGCAAATTAAAAAATACCCCCAAAAATGAGAAAGCCCATCAGCTAGCTAGCGGATGGGCTTTGATTTTTATATCTAACCAAGAATTATCCTCCGATGGAGATTCGCTTGAAATCTGATACAGTCAATCCTTTACTCACTCCGTCAAGGTATTTCTCTATAGTAAGAGAGTTGTCCTTTACAAATGCTTGACTAAGTAAAGTATTTTCTTTGAAGAACTTCTGAAGTTTACCTTCTGCGATTTTATCAATAATCTGCTCAGGCTTACCTTCTTGTCTTGCTTGCTCTTTACCGATTTCGATTTCCTTTTCTATAGTAACAGCATCCACTCCGTCTTTGTCCACAGCTACTGGGTTCATAGCGGCAATTTGCATCGCCACGTCTTTACCAGCTTCTTCTACGTCAGCACCATTTACGTTTTTCAGAACGATCATTACACCCAGTTTTCCATTAGAGTGGATGTAAGGAACTACAGCTTCTCCAGAAAGAGTTTCGAAAGCACTGATTTCTATTTTCTCACCGATTTTACCAGTTGTCTCGGTGATTTTATCACCAAGTGTGATGTTACCAACGCTAAGTGCTTTTAGTGCTTCAACATCAGACACATTATTGTCAAAAGCAAGATCCGCAGCTTGGTTAGCCAATCCGATGAAATCTTCGTTTTTTGCCACAAAGTCAGTCTCACATGTCAATGCAAGTACCAAACCTTTGGTTTTGTCTGAGCTTGTCCTTGTGACTACTACACCTTCAGTGGTTTCTCTATCAGCTCTGCTTGCAGATACTTTTTGACCTTTCTTACGAAGAAGTTCAATTGCTTTCTCAAAATCACCATCTGCTTCTACCAATGCCTTTTTACAGTCCATCATACCAGCACCGGTCATTTGTCTTAGTTTGTTTACGTCTTTTGCAGTAACAGCCATTTTCTTAGTCTATTTTAAATTTTTCGGATTGCTTATTAACAAAAATTGAACATCACCCCGACAAGAAATCGGGACAATGTTCAATTTTCATTATTTATTATTTCATTGCCCTTAAGCTTCTTGCTCGTCAGCTTTTTTCTTTGCTTCCTCTTCTTCCTGAAGCTTAGCGTCTTCCTTGTCTTTCTTACGCTCCGACAAACCTTCTTCTATTGCTTTCGCAATGTAGTTGGTAATCAGGTTGATAGATTTCCATGCATCATCATTACCAGGGATTGGATAATCCACTTGAGTAGGGTCAGAGTTGGTATCCACCAAAGCAAAAACCGGGATATTCAATTTTTGTGCTTCTGCGATAGCAATGTGCTCTCTTTTGATGTCGATCACAAAAAGTGCTGCAGGAAGTCTGTTTAGGTCAGCGATACCGCCCAATACTCTTTCCAGCTTTTCTTTTTCACGACTGATCATCAATCGCTCTCTCTTCGCTAAGTTCAGATAAGCTTCATCTTTCATCAACTTATCGATTCCAGCCATTTTTTTCAATGACTTACGGATTGTAGCGAAGTTGGTCAACATGCCACCTAACCATCTTTCAGTTACGAAAGGCATGTTCAACTTCTTAGCAGCAGTTTCTACCACTTCTTTCGCTTGCTTCTTGGTAGCTACAAACATTACTTTTCTACCAGATCTTACGACTGATTGTAATGCATGTGCCGCCTGATCAAGTGATGTAAGCGTTTTATTCAGATCTATGATGTGGATGCCATTCTTCTCCATGAAGATATATGGTGCCATCTGCGGATTCCACTTACGTGTAAGGTGACCGAAGTGTACACCAGCATCCAATAAGTCTTTGTATTCTAGTTTTGCCATTACGATATCTTAACGTTTAGAGAATTGGAATCTTCTTCTTGCTTTTCTTCTTCCGTATTTCTTACGCTCAACCATTCTAGGGTCACGTGTAAGGAATCCTTCTTTCTTCAAAGCAGGCTTGTTTTCCTCGTCTATTTCAACAAGAGCACGAGAGATAGCAAGTCTAATTGCTTCCGCCTGACCTTTTGGTCCGCCTCCATCAACATTTACGTTGATATCATAATTGCCATTGACATCCAGCGTCACTAGAGGCTGCTTTACAATGGTCTGTAAAATCTCAGAAGGAAAGTAGATGGCGATATCCTTGTCGTTGACAGTGATAGTACCTTTACCGCTCTCTAGATATATTCTAGCAACAGAGGTTTTCCTTCTTCCAATGGTGTTAATAATTTCCATCTAGGTTTTTAAAGTTTTACTTCTTTTGGTTTTTGTGCTTCATGAGGATGCTGAGCACCTTCATACACATGTAAATTTTTGTAAAGTTTGCTGCCCAATCTGTTTTTAGGAAGCATACCTTTTACCGCTCTTTCTACTAAAAGAATAGAGGATTTTGCTTTGGCTTCAGCAGGTGTTTCAAAACGCTGTCCTCCAGGATATCCTGTGTGACGAACGTATTGCTTGTCATTCCACTTCTTACCAGTCAGGCGAACTTTATCTGCATTGATTACGATCACATTGTCACCACAATCCACATGAGGAGTGTAACTCGCCTTATTTTTACCTCTAATAATCTTTGCTACTTCGCTGGCCACTCTACCAAGCACTTTAGAATCGGCATCTACGATCACCCAATTCTTTTCAAGTGTAGCATTGTTTAACGATACTGTTTTATAGCTTAAAGTATCCAATTTTTTAATCGTTTATAATGAACTTATTGGTTCTCCCTCAGAAAAGGGACACAAAAATAGAAGTTTAATTCTGGAAAACCAATAGCTGAGTTCTAATTAATTGAAATTGTTATAGTTACACCTTAATATAGGTGTCAATCTGCCTTTTCCATAAGTCATTAACGTTGAGTGAGAACACATTTACTTCATCGATTTTTAGGATAAATGCAATGATTTTATTGAACTTCACACTCAAGCTTACCCCTGAGATCAAAGACTGGTCATCGAGGAATTAAGCAATCTCTTAAAGAATGGTTTCTGAAAATTGAATAAAAATTGACTGTATTAACGTTGGATGCCGGAGGAACAAATTTCGTTTTTTCTGCTGTGACAGATGGTGAACTTGTTTGTGAACCAATTCGTAAACGTGCCGAATCACGTGATTTGGAGAAGTGTATCCAAACACTAATTGACGGCTTCAACGAAGTAAAACATATCCTTCAGACTGACATAGATGCTATCAGTTTTGCGTTTCCTGGTCCGGCTGATTACAATCTTGGAATTATTGGGAACCTCCCGAATTTTGAGGCATTCAATGATCATGTGCCTCTTGGACCTATACTGGAGCATCACTTCGGATTACCTGTATTCATTAAAAATGATGGTGATCTATTCGCATTTGGAGAGGCATCAGAAGGTTATTTGCCCTATCTCAATAGCCTGCTTACGGAATCCGGAAGTACAAAGCAATACAAAAACCTCATCGGTTTGACACTCGGAACTGGAGTGGGTGGAGGTATTGTGATCAATGGACAGCTGCTCGAAGGAGACAATAGCTGCTCTGCAGAAATACACAATTCGCTAAACTCTTTCAATCCTGATTGGGCATGTGAGGAAAGTATCAGTACACGTGCCATTCAGCGGGTGTATGCGGATCAAGCGAATGAAAAGTTTGATCGTGAGTTGCTTCCCGGAATGATCTATGAGATCGCTAAAGGTGAAAAAAGTGGAGATCAGGCTGCAGCCATAGCTTCATTTGAGCAGTTTGGCCGGGCGATAGGAAATACAATCTGTAATCTTGTCACTTTTATCGACGGTATAGTAGTGCTAGGAGGGGGGATTGTTGCTGGCTGGGATTTGTATAAAGGATATGTTTTTGAGGAAATCAATAAAAAGTTTGAAAATCCATTTGGCAAGCCATTTTCAAGGTTGACTGCCAAAATCTATGATCTGTCTGAAAAGGATCAAATGCAACAGTTTTTGGAAGGAAAAAAAATGAAACTGGCTATTCCGGGAACGGACAAAGGAATTGAATTTGATTCAGAAGCTCGTGTTGGCATTGCACATTCCCGACTAGGATCCAGTGAGGCAATCATGAAAGGTGCTTATGCTTATGCTGTTAGCGCACTGGAAAATAATCCTTAGGCGAATTTCCTTAGCTGCTTTACAAGAACTGCGAAATCTTTAGGGTAAGGCGCAGAAATCTCAATAGTTTTATCACCATCTCCAAAGTCATGGAAGGCAATACTGTGCGCGTGCAGTGCTACACGTGGTATTAATGGATGCTCTTCATCAGTGTGCTTTCCCAGCGTGAAGTTTTTCTTAAACTGTGAGAGATAGATAAAGTCACCACCATAGACCGGGTCACAACAAATCGGTGCTTTGTGAAAAGCAAGATGTACTCTGATTTGGTGAAGTCTCCCTGAAACTGGAAAGCACTTGACTAAAGTGTGGAGACGGAAGGTTTCCAAAGTGCTGACTAAAGTAAGAGAAGGCTTGCCTTCTCTAAAGTCCACTCTGGATTTACTGTTTGATGAATGGATTGGTTGATCGGCTTCCAGGTTTTCAAATTCATGAATGCCATTCAAAACTGCATGATATACCTTTTTCACATGTCTTTTTTCCAGAAGAATCGCGAAATGGCGGTAAGCTTCAAAGTGTTTAGCAATCACAAGGACTCCTGATGTTTCTTTATCCAGACGGTGACATACCTGTGCGTCAGCATGATACTCCTTGGCCAATTTTAGGATGTCAATTGGGTCGTTTCTATCCTCCAGGGTAGAGATGTACGGAGGCTTATTGATAATTAGGTAGTTGTCGTTTTCAAAAATAAGCAGGTCTTCAAATTTGACCCCCTTCAGGTATTTATGCATAGTCGTCCTCTTCGTCGTCTTCCTCTGCAAATCTATGCGATACCGGTTTACCTTTTTTTAATTTGAAACTAAATGTAGATCCTTTTTTGACTTCACTCTTCACCTGTACAGATGAGTCGTGGCCTTCCATGATGTGTTTTACGATTGATAAACCCAGGCCTGTTCCGCCTTTTTCCTTGGACCGACTCTTCTCTACTCGGTAGAACCGCTCAAAAATCCTGTTCAGATCTTCAACAGGAATTCCCCTTCCATCATCAATCACAAAAGTCGTCACGTGGGTGTTGTTTTGCTCAAACCGGATAGTGACGGATCCTTCTTTTTTCGTGTATTTGATGCCGTTTGAAACCAGGTTGATCATTACCTGGTAGATTCGTTGATAGTCTCCTTTCACAAAGAATTTTTCGCTGGAGTTCTCAATTGAGACATCAATTTTTCTTTTTTCAGCCTTTCCCTCTAACTGGTCAATTACTTCTTTGGTAAGTGCCACAATGTCAAAATGCTCAAAGTGCATCTTAATCTCACCCGTTTCCATTTGTGAAATAGTGAGTAAGTCCTGAACGAGGATATCAAGTCCATCAAGACTTTTAGCAGCCTTTTTGAGAAACTTTCCCCTTACTTTTTTATCCTCTACGGCACCATCCAGTAAAGTGTGAACAAAACCTTGTGCTGCGAAAATAGGGGTCTTCAACTCATGAGAGACGTCAGCAATGAACTCTCTACGAAAGATTTCCATTCTCTTCAGTTCAGAAATCTCCTGTTGCTTTTCTTCAGCATAGGAGAAGAATTCTCTGTTGATCTTCTTTAAAGGATTAAGCGAAATCTTAGTTACTGGTTTGGTAAGGTTGTTCAATTTTTCATCCTTGATGTTCTCAAGGGCCTCATGGATGGAATTGATATGCCTGAAGAATAAAAACTCAAGGACTAACCTAATGAGAATATATGACGCACAAAACGAAATCCCAAAGCCAATAGCCAGTGCACCTGGTAGCACAGATGGCACCAAGGTGAGGAATGCTGTAGTAATGACTGAAATTATCAATGCCAACAGCAGCGACAATCCCCGGGAGTTAATGATCATTTATACTTAGTTAGTGTCGAACTTATATCCGACGCCTTTTACTGTAGAGATGTACCCATCTCCAATTTTTTCACGGACTTTTCTGATATGCACGTCCACTGTTCTGGCGAGCACATACACATCGGTACCCCAAATATTCTGGAGCAACTCATCCCTGCTAAACACCTTGCCTGGGTTTTGAGCTAAGAAGTACAGCAATTCAAACTCTTTCTTTGGCAAGCTGATTTTATCCTCACTCACATATACGGTATAGCTGGTCCTGTCCACCACCAGGTCACCTATGGAGATTTTATTAGACTCTTTTTTCTTCTTTGACTCCCGTCTGAAAAGCGCGTTGATCCTGCTCACCAGCGCTCTTGGCTTGATGGGTTTGGTGATGTAATCATCTGCACCCATATCAAAAGCAGCTACTTCAGAGTATTCCTCAGATCGGGCAGTAAGAAAGATCACAAAAGCATTGGCCAGCTCCGGGACTTCTCGCAGCTGCCTGCAGGTTTCTACACCATCTTGTTTGGGCATCATGATATCAAGTATAATCAGGTCTGGCACAAAGTTTTTAGCTACGTCCACACCTTTGATGCCATCGAGGGCCGTTTTCACATCGTAGCCTTCTTTGGCCAAGTTGTATTTCAATAATTCCAGTATATCTGCTTCGTCATCAACAACCAGTATTTTTTGGTTTTGCTTCGCCATTCGAATTTTGAGTTTGAGATAAAGTTAGTTTAACGAATCGTTTATGAAAATTTAACATTGATGCATGCATACTAAAGAGAAATGCCCCTAGAGTGGATACACATTCGATATTATTCAAAATTAAAGAGAAATCAATTTTCTATCTAAAAGGTAACAATTTGTTAATTAATGCTCACTTTCCATATTTAGATTTTAAGTCGGAGATCATTAATTTAAAATTGCGATTGTAGCTTGAGTAAATAGATTGAATTGAGTCTTCCTGGTCATGATATCTTCTAAATGCCATGAAATATGCATTATTAGGTTGAGTAGTGGCAAATATTTCACGATAGCGTGGATTGTAGAATTCGGTAGTATCAAGGTTGACCGTGATTTCGCGAATCAATTGACTTTTTAGGGAGTCTTTGAGAGCCATCGAATCATTCTCACTAAAGCTGGTGTAAAGGCTGTCCAGTCTTTTTGCTCCTTTTAAAATGATCTGGGTTAAGGTTCTTGAATCGCGCTCAGATTGAAGGTACTCCATATGTTGATTTGAACTATCACCAAAGTGACTGGTCAGGAAAAGTTCAGCACCTCTTTCCCCGATGAAGGAGGCAAGGTTTTCATTGAACTCAATTTCATTTTTGATAAAAATGGTGGCATGTGTCAGTTCATGGATAATTACTTCGGCCAATGAGCCTTCATTTCGCTCCAGCATGTTGGAGAGGAGCGGGTCTTCCAATATTCCAAGTGTAGACCAGCCACCCACTGTCCTAATCCTCACATCGTATCCCTGGGCTTTGAGTTGCTCAGCTTCAACTTTTGCTTTCTCTAGGTCAAAAAATCCTTTGTAAGGCATACTTCCGAGGATTGGAAATTTCCATCGATATGCTTTGAGTTCGTAAGGTTCGCTTGCGGATACATTCCAGAGAAGTGTCTTGCCCTCCTGGTCATATAGTTTGGTGTAATTCTCAGATTGATGAAGACCCAAAGAGTCTATCGCATATCTTCGGACTACCTGCGTTAACCTAAGTTTATCCTTCAGTGAGTCTGGAAAATTTGGGTCTTCAATAAACTCCTGGATAGGCCTGGCGTCTAAAATAACTTTTAGTTGCCCTCTGGCTTGAAAATACCCATAAGTGACCCAATGCCAGTTCCAGATAGAAAATACCATTAAAATCAGCAAAATGCCCAGAAGTATTTTTTTCCACATATATTTGCTAATATTTTTAGCTTTTACTAATTATATTGCAATGTCGTTTAGTGTAAGTCCCTCAAACTCGTCATTTCGATGTAAGAGAATTCTTACTATATAATGAAACCTTCTTTGAATCGAGAAAGATCACTCATTCTCCGAGATGACATTCTTAACTGACCGACAATAAGTTATATTGTAATAAAGCTGATAACTTTGTTAATTGAGTTTTAAATATCGAATTACTTCACTAATAATAGCGCATGGCTGATAATAAAGAAAAGTTCAAAGCACTCCAGATTACTATTGATAAGCTGGAAAAAACTTATGGTAAAGGTACCATCATGAAGCTTTCTGACAATAAAGTTTTGGATGTACCTACCATTTCTACAGGTTCATTGAGTTTGGACATGGCTTTAGGTGTTGGAGGAATTCCCAAGGGTCGAATTATTGAGATTTACGGTCCGGAATCTTCCGGTAAAACCACACTGGCGATGCACTGTATTGCGGAAGCTCAGAAAAAAGGTGGATTGGCAGCAATTATTGATGCAGAACATGCTTTTGATAAATCTTATGCTGAGAAACTCGGAATCGACACGGAGAATTTGCTGATCTCTCAGCCTGACAATGGTGAGCAAGCTCTTGAGATAGCAGAGCATTTGATCCGGTCTGGTGCGCTGGATATAGTGGTGATTGACTCGGTGGCAGCTCTGGTACCAAGAGGAGAACTTGAAGGTGAGATGGGAGATAGTAAAATGGGCCTCCAGGCACGTTTGATGTCCCAGGCTTTAAGGAAGCTTACAGGAGCGATCAACAAGTCAGGTTGTTCTTGTATTTTCATCAACCAACTCCGTGAAAAGATCGGAGTAATGTTTGGTAACCCGGAAACCACCACTGGTGGTAACGCATTGAAGTTCTATGCATCTGTTCGTTTGGACATTCGCCGAATCGGGCAGATCAAAGAAAGTGCTGACAATATACTAGGTAACCGTACCCGTGTGAAAGTGGTGAAAAACAAAGTAGCTCCTCCCTTTAAGGTGGTTGAGTTTGACATCATGTACGGTCGTGGAATTTCTAAGTCAGGAGAGATTATAGATATTGGGGTGGAGCTGGATGTGATCAAAAAATCAGGCTCATGGTTCTCTTATAATGACAACAAGCTTGGTCAGGGTAGAGATGCTGTGAAACAACTGGTGGAGGATAATCCTGAGCTAATGGATGAGCTTGAAGCTAAGATCAAGGATAAAATCAACGGGAAGGTTGTTTTAGAAGCAGAAGAAGCCACTAAAGAATAAGTTTGAAAACCGAAAAAAATTGAAGAGGCCATCTCAAAAGTAACTGAGATGGCCCTTTTTTAAAATACGTTTAAAATTATGGATACTACCGTATTGCTAAAGTTTGCTTTCGGTGCCCTTGGATTTTCAGCAGGACTATTCTTTGTCATCAGGTCTCTAATCAATAAAAGTCAAAGGGATATGTCCTGGGGAAAAATCATCATAGCTTCTACTTGTCTGATTCTGTTGATGATATTAGCTATACAACCCTACTTTTATTGAGTTCTAATGGCTATTACAGGATCCAGTCTGGCAGCCATAGCTGCAGGGATAATTCCGGAGGCCATTCCAATAATGGCAGAAACGCCAAGACCAAGAGCGATGTTTGAAAATGTAAGGACCAAATCCAAAGACCCCAAACTCACAAAGGAGAGGAGCCAAACGAGCAGGATGCCAAATCCACCTCCCAGAACACTCAAGAAAACAGACTCAAATAAGAACTGGAATAAGATAAAGTAGTTTTTAGCGCCTAATGACTTTTGAATACCTATAATATTAGTACGCTCTCTTACTGAGACAAACATAATGTTGGCAATACCAAAACCTCCAACCAGTATTGAAAAGCCACCAATGAACCAACCAGCTACTCCGATGACATCAAACGTTGACCCAATAAAGTTGGCAATTGCTTCTGGGCGGTTTAATGCGAAGTTATCTTCTTCTTTAGGCTTCAATGCCCGCCGCTTTCTCATCAAACCACGTAATTCGGACTCCAGTTCCACTAAACCAATATCAGTATCCAATCCTTTCACCGTAATGCGTGGTTCTACACCGCTTCGTCTCCCACTATAAAATATTTTGATGAATGACTTATAGGGCATATAAATATTTTCATCGTTGGTTGGTGCTCCGAGAAAACCATCCCCTTCTTCCTTTAAAACGCCAACGACATAGTATTTAAGTCCTCGTATTTTTATTTCCTTGCCTATGGCAGTAGTTCCCGGGAATAATTCTTGAGCAGGGCGATGGCCTAATAAAACAACATTACGCCCGGCATCCGCTTCTTGCGAGGTAAAATACCGGCCTTGTACAATTGGAAATTCGTAGACATCCTTATGGCCGTACACCACACCGAAAAGATCAATATTCACTGAGCTATTACTCTCATGTTTAGCTGTGACACCACCTCTTACGGTAAAAATGGTCATGCCTTGCGCGTTTTGCACATTGTCTTTAAGGAATTTGAATTCGTCGTACGTAGGATATGGCCGCTGTAGGTACTTCCACCATGGATACGGGCCACCACCAAAGCCATATGGCCATTTCTCGATATTAATGTTGTTGGTGCCAAGAAAATTTAAGCTGTCCTTGATACTTCTCTCCAGGGAATCCACAAGTGTAAATACAGCGATAATTGCAAATATCCCAATAGTAACGCCAAGCAAAGAAAGAGTAGTACGCAGGAGGTTCATGCGCAGTGCATTCCATGCGAATCGAAAACTTTCAATTATTAATCTTATAACTAGCACCAGTTGTTAATCGTTAGGTTGTTGAGTACGCAATGTAAAAATGGTTTTTATACTAAAAAAACAAAACTATTTGCTAATTTTGCGGACTTATTTAATTTATACCATCTCGGTTAATCCAAGCATTCAATATGAAATTATCAGCGTTCAAATTTGATCTACCTTCCAGCCATATTGCCCTGCATCCTACCGAAAATCGTGACGAATCCCGTTTGATGGTGATTCATAAAGATTCAGGTAAGATAGAGCATAAAGTTTTTAAAGACATAGTAGATTATTTTGACGAAGGGGACATGATGGTGATCAATGACACCAAAGTATTCCCTGCGAGGTTATACGGTAACAAAGAGAAAACAGGTGCCAAAATTGAGGTTTTTCTTTTGAGAGAACTCAATAAGGAAATGAAACTTTGGGATGTACTTGTTGATCCGGCGAGAAAAATCCGTGTAGGTAACAAACTTTATTTTGGAGAGGGCGAGTTGGTGGCGGAAGTAATTGACAACACCACGTCAAGAGGCCGAACAATCAGGTTTTTGTTTGATGGAGACGAAACTGATTTCTACAAGATGATTGATCGTCTTGGAGAAACCCCACTTCCCAAGAATATTAAAAGAGCTGCTGAGCCGGAAGATAGAGAGCGTTTTCAGACAATCTATGCAAAAAATGTAGGTGCTGTGGCAGCCCCCACTGCCGGTCTTCACTTTACCCAGCAGGTGTTGAAAAGACTGGAGATCAAAGGTGTGGATATCAATCCTGTAACCCTTCATGTAGGTCTTGGTACTTTCCGTCCGGTGGATGTAGAAGATTTGACAAAGCACAAGATGGACTCAGAAAACTATTTCGTGCCTAGTAAAACGGCTGACCGTGTCAACCAAGCTTTGGATGAGAAGAAAAAGGTTGTTTCAATTGGAACAACCGTAATGAGAACTCTGGAGTCTTCTGTATCAGCAAATGGAAGGTTGAAGGAAAATGACGGGTGGACCGATAAGTTTATTTTCCCCCAATATGAGTTTAAAATTTGCAACGCACTGGTCACTAACTTCCATTTACCAGAGTCAACCCTGCTCATGATGGCATCAGCTTTCGGCGGGTATGATCTGATCATGGAAGCTTACCAAACAGCCATTAAAGAAAAGTATCGTTTCTTCACCTATGGTGATGCGATGTTGATCATATAAATGCAAAAGCATGTTATAATAGTTGCTGGAGGAAGTGGCATGCGTATGAAGCAGGCCGTTCCCAAGCAGTTTATTAAAATCTTAGAAAAGCCTATAGTGGTACACACCATTGAGGCTTTTTTCCTTTACGACCCTTTGATCAATATCATTTTGGTACTGCCTCAGGCTCATCGGTCTACATGGGAAGAGATACACCAGCAATATTTACCCCATATCCAGATTGCAGTTGCCTTGGGTGGCAACACGCGTTTCCAGAGTGTTAAGTCCGGATTGCAACAAGTTAGTGACGGGTATGTAGCCATCCATGATGCAGTGAGGCCACTCGTGTCTGCCAAGACCATTGCTTCATCATTTGAGTCAGCCCAGAATTATGGTTCGGGGGTAGCAATGGTGCCACTAAAAGATTCTATCCGCCAGATATCCAATGACCACACCAAGGCGGATGATCGATCAAAGTTTCTGCTGGTTCAAACTCCTCAAACCTTTCGGGTTTCCGAAATCCAGAAGGCATTTGAACTAAAGGAATCAAGTTCTTTTACTGATGATGCGTCTGTCTATGAAGCAGCGGGCATGACCGTGCTCGTAACTGAAGGTGAATACAGTAATATCAAAATTACCACTCCTGAAGATCTTCTGGTGGCGGAGACACTTCTCAAGTTTTCAAAAAAATAAAAGCCTTGAAAATTCAAGGCTCCATAGTCACTAAGTGATGAGTCCTATGTCAGTACTCATCTTCATTGAAGAAGAAATCCTCTTTGGTAGGATAATCCGGCCAAATTTCTTCAATGTTTTCATAAGGCTGGCCATCATCCTCTAGTTCTTGAAGATTCTCAACTACCTCTAGAGGTGCTCCAGATCTGATTGAAAAATCAATCAGTTCGTCTTTTGTGGCTGGCCATGGCGCATCTTCTAAATATGAAGCCAATTCTAATGTCCAATACATAGTTATCTGCCTTTAAAAATTTCGTGCAAAAATAGCTTTTCTAACGAGAAATCAAACTTTTATTTTGCTCTCTTTCCTTAGATATTACACTTTAATGTAAATAGCAATTTTTTTGTTTCATTTTTGAGGAAATTCTTTCACTTTTCTGCTTTCAGAATCGCCAAAAGTGTCTCCTTGATCTCAATTTTACCTTTTTGCTGAGATAGTTTTTTCTCTACAAACCCAATAGTGTCTCCTGCTGAGGAAGAAAAATTGGCTGAATTTTCCTGAAATTTTTCCAAATCGGTTTTATCCCGGTTGATCAATTCTTCTAGTATTCCGATTCTGATTTGGCTTTTTTTGGCTTTTTCCAACTCCCTGAAATTTTTGAACCGCTTATTCGCGAGCTTATCAATGAAGTCTTTTTCCATCAGCAATTGAATGTTTTGGAAAGCCTCTCGCCGTTTATTCTTGGACTCAAAATCTGCAGGTCGGTAACTCTTCATGGTTGTTTTGAGCTCTTCCAATTTTTTGAAATTATAAGACTCTTCTCCACTCAAGTATTGACCTAATGTAGCGTTGATTTCGTCAATATTTACCGTTGGTTCGGCCCGGCTGGTTCTTGGCCTTTTTGGTTTAAGGAGGTAGTTGAATGTTTTAAGTAGAGGCACATATTCCTCTTTTTGAATGTTGCCAATTTCTTTCCAGGCTTCCTTCAGCTCTGCAACTTTCTCAAATCGATATTTCCCAAAAAGCCCTTCAAGTCCTTTGGCCTGTTCAATAATTGCTTCGTATTCCTTTTTTCGCTTTTCACCAAGCAACTTTTTGTCCTCATAGAATTCTTTTTTCTTTTCGAAAAATGCTTCTATAACTTCCCAAAACTGTTCTTCTAATTCTTCATGTCGTTCGTCAGAAGGATTCCCTGTTTTAATCCAGCGGGCTTTTATGTCGTGAATTTCCACTGTGGCTTCTTTCCAGTTGATCTTATCAGCGGCAGCACGTACCTCCTCTAGTAGAGATTCTTTAATCTCTGTATTTCTAATCCTATTTTTTTCAATAATTTCGTCGAGAATTGCTTCTTGCTTATTCAGACGATCGAGCAGGTTGACATAATCGCCAAGGCCATCATGTTCTGGAAGTTGCTTTTTCAGATGGATCAATTTCATTAGAAATGAGCCCTTATTCTCAGAGGTTTCTATTTCTTCTTCTAGTGCATCAATCTTTGAAGTCAGTTCAGAAAACCGATCCACAAAATATTGCATGGATGATTCTTGATCGTCTCTTACTTCACCGATGACTCGCTCAGGGTTATCACCCCAGGCGTTGAGATATATCTTATTCTCTTTTATTTTTCCGAAAGGAATTTCCTTTGCGCTCACAATACAAATCAGTTATTGTCCAGTCTTTAATCGAAGAGATAAATACACTAACTTCGACTTCTATTTTGAAATTAACCAAAAATGTCAGACGAAAAAATAATCTTTTCAATGGCGGGGGTCAACAAGATATACCCTCCTAAGAAACAAGTACTAAAAAATATCTATCTCTCCTTCTTCTACGGTGCGAAGATAGGAGTGTTGGGTTTAAATGGTTCAGGAAAGTCTTCATTATTAAGAATAATCGCTGGAATAGATCAGGAGTACCAGGGAGAAGTGGTGTTTTCGCCAGGATATAGTGTAGGCCTGTTGGAACAGGAACCCACATTGGATCCAGATAAAACGGTAAAAGAAGTGATCAGTGAGGCTGTTTCACAGATTACTGCTTTGCTTAAAGAGTATGACGAAATCAACCTTAAATTTTCTGAGCCTGAGATTCTAGAAAACCCTGACAAGATGAATAAACTCATCGAAAAGCAGGGTGTTGTACAGGATAAGTTGGATCAAATGGGAGCCTGGGAGCTTGATAATAAGCTGGAGCGAGCAATGGATGCTTTGCGAACTCCTCCGGAAGACGCGATCATTAAAAACCTTTCAGGTGGAGAGAAGAGAAGAGTGGCCCTGTGCAGGCTTTTGCTACAGGAACCAGATGTGCTACTTCTGGATGAGCCAACAAACCATTTGGATGCTGAATCTGTTCACTGGCTTGAGCAGCACCTGGCCCAGTACCAGGGAACTGTAATAGCCGTAACTCACGATAGATACTTCCTGGACAATGTAGCTGGCTGGATTTTGGAGCTGGACAGGGGTGAGGGAATCCCATGGAAAGGCAACTACTCTAGCTGGTTGGATCAGAAACAAAAGCGACTTGCTCAGGAAGAGAAATCCGAATCAAAGCGACAAAAAACGTTAGAGCGAGAGCTTGAATGGGTGCGAATGTCACCAAAAGGACGCCAGGCTAAGGCTAAGGCAAGGCTTTCTGCTTATGATAAATTACTGGGTGAAGAGGGCAAGGAAAGAGAGCAGCAGCTAGAGCTCTATATCCCACCGGGGCCAAGATTAGGAGCTAAAGTGATCGAGGCAACCGGAGTATCCAAGTCTTATGGAGATAAGTTGCTTTTTGAAGACTTGACCTTTAGTCTTCCTCATGGCGGTATCGTTGGGGTGATTGGACCAAATGGTGCTGGTAAAACAACGCTTTTCAATTTAATTACTGGAAAGGAGAAGCCTGATTCAGGAAGTTTCGAAGTGGGACCAACTGTTCACATGGCTTACGTGGATCAGGAACACAACGATTTGAAATCGGATGAAACGGTATTTCAAGCCATTTCTGGCGGGAATGAGATCATCAAACTGGGCGAAAAGGAAATGAATGCTCGCGCATATGTGAGTAAGTTCAATTTCTCTGGATCAGATCAAACCAAGAAGGTTGGGGTACTTTCCGGTGGAGAGCGAAATCGTGCTCACCTGGCAATTACACTGAAAGAAGGAGCAAACCTGATTCTACTGGATGAGCCAACCAACGATTTGGATGTGAATACCCTCCGGGCATTAGAGGAGGCGCTGGAAAACTTCGGTGGTTGCGCAGTAGTAATCAGTCACGATAGATGGTTCCTGGATAGGATATGCACTCACATTCTTGCTTATGAAGGCGATTCTCAGGTGTACTGGTTCGAAGGAAACTTTACAGATTATGAGGAAAACCGAAAGAAGCGTCTTGGAGATGCAACTCCAAAACGAATTAAGTATAGGAAACTGAAATAAGCAATTGATGAAAAAGAAGGAATGTCCATCCTGCGCCATGGAAGTAGACGCAAAGTCTAAAGTGTGTCCAATCTGTGGTTACGAATTCACAGATTTTAGCACAGGGTACAAATGGGTGGCCATTCTTTTAATCGTGTTGTTTTTACTTTATTTGATTATCTGATTGTAATGGCTCCTACAAACCATTTCCAGATTTTTTCGTTACTTTACTGAGAATGAAAAATAAAGGTTCACATATACTTTTATGGATACCACTCTTCCTGTTGATGCTGCATTCGGTCACTCCGCATCATCATACACGTTTGAGTGAGAGCCTTTCCTTTTCTCAGGAGCATGAATGTCCAAATAATTTTCTCAGTGATATTTTCCAATTTGATTTGGGAGTTAATCACCTGGAAGAATTTGAAATCACTAAGAATCAGCCCGATGTTCCTTTTGGACTTGACATGGCTGTATTATTTGAATGGACCATTACTGCTTTTGAGATTCGACAAGAGAAACCCGCTTTTCAGCAGGTTTCTATACCTACCAATCATCAATATTTAGCCGGCACACATACCCTCCGGGCACCACCTATATTTATAGTTTGATCTCATTGCCTTTAAGGGCAACTCTTATTTGTATCAAATTATAAATTTCCATTTTACATGTTTCAACAAATCATTGCCTATTCAGTAAAGAATAAGCTCATTGTGTTTTTGTTGGTGCTACTGATCACACTAGGGGGCATATATTCCATGCAAGGAATTCCGCTGGATGCCGTCCCGGATATCACCAACAATCAGGTACAGGTGGTCACTGTATCACCAACGTTAGCTGCTGAGGAGGTTGAGCAGCTTATTACATTCCCTATTGAGTCTGCTATATCTAATCTGCCTGGAGTAAAGGAAATACGCTCCATTTCGCGTTATGGTCTTTCCGTGATCACGGTAGTGGTAGAAGAAGACATGCCTATGCTCGATGCACGGCAGTATGTCAAAGAGCAGCTCAGTATTGTGGAGATTCCTCCGGGTCTGGGAAACCCTGAGTTAATGCCGATTACCACAGGTCTCGGGGAAATCTATCAGTATGTGCTGGAGGTGGAGCCAGGCTATGAGGACCGGTATGACATCATGGAGCTTCGTACCATTCAGGATTGGATTGTAAAACGACAGCTTGCCGGAATTCCGGGAGTCATTGAGGTCAGTAGTTTCGGTGGGTATCTCAAGCAATATCAAATAGCTGTAGATCCGGAGAAACTTTTTGCTCTGAAGCTGACTGTCACCGATGTGATTTCGGCTATTGAGGAGAATAATGAAAACTCGGGTGGGTCCTACATCGAAAATGGTACAGAAGCCTTGTACATACGCACATTCGGCCGGGTGGAATCAGTGGAAGAAATCGAAGGAATATTGGTAGCGCAGAAAGGAGGACTTCCAGTGTATGTACGAGATGTGGCAGTAGTGAATTACGGCAGTCCCAATCGGTATGGTGCCATGACTATGGATGGAAAAGGGGAAGTTGTTGGGGGGATCACCTTAATGTTTAAAGGAAGCAATTCCTCTGGTACTATTGCAAATGTACAGCAGCGTGTAGAGGAGATCGCTTCTGCATTGCCTGAAGGCGTGCGGATCTATCCCTATCTGGATCGATCAGAGCTTATTGGTCGGTCAATCGATACAGTTGAAAAAAACCTCATCGAGGGAGGACTAATTGTCATTTTTGTGCTGGTAGTGCTTTTGGGTAATTGGCGTGGAGGATTCATTGTCGCTTCAGTTATTCCACTCTCCATGCTCTTTGCTTTCATGTTGATGCGTTATTTTGGAGTTTCAGCCAATCTGATGTCTCTAGGTGCCATAGATTTTGGGATCGTGGTAGATGGAGCCGTGATCATAGTGGAAGGAGTGCTGCATGCTCTGTATGCCAATCATGTTGGAAAAAAACTGACGCAAAAAGAAATGGATGCGGAAGTCATTGCCACTTCAGGAAAGATTTACAATTCGGCCGCTTTCGGTGTATTGATCATTCTCGTAGTGTTTGTGCCTATCATGACTTTGACGGGGATAGAAGGAAAGATGTTTAGACCGATGGCTTACACTGTGAGTTTTGCGATTCTGGGAGCCATGATTTTATCTCTGACTTATGTGCCGGTGATCAGTTCCTTGCTGTTAAAGAAACACATTAAATCCCATCATACCTTTTCGGATAAGATCGTTGAGTTCCTTCGCCGTTTATATAAACCGTCACTTCTTACGGCTTTACGCTTTCCGAAACTTGTTTTGGGTCTGGCTCTGGCCTTGCTATTTTCTGCTGTCATCGTGTTTGCCCGAATGGGGGGAGAATTTATTCCTACACTGGAAGAAGGAGACCTGGCCATGCAGATGACTATTCAGCCGGGCAGCTCATTGTCTGAGAGCATCAGGACAAGTACCAAAGCTGAAAAAATTCTCATGGAAAACTTTCCGGAAATAAAACATGTGGTGTCTAAAATCGGAACAGCAGAGGTGCCTACCGACCCAATGGCTATTGAGGATGCAGACATCATGATTATTCTGAAAGAAAAGGATGAGTGGGAGTCGGCAGATAATCGGGAGGACCTTGTAGCCGCGATGAAGGAAAAACTGTCGATCATTGTTGGGGCCTCATTTGATTTTACCCAACCAATCCAACTGCGTTTCAATGAGCTGATGACAGGTGCAAAGACCGATATTGCCATTCAAATATTTGGTGAAAGCACGGAGACACTAGCGGGACTGGCCGGTCAAACAGCCAACCTTATTAAAGATATTGATGGAGTAGGAGATGTGAAAGTTGAGCAAACTGAAGGGCTGCCACAGTTGATGATTACTTATGATCGACGGATGCTGGCGCAGTACGGTATTTCAGTTGCGGAAGTCAATACGATTATCAAGTCAGCTTATGCTGGCTTGGTGGCTGGCCAGGTGTTTGAAAATGAAAGGCAGTTTGATCTGGTTGTTCGTTATGATAATCAATATAGAAATCAGTTTGATTTGAACAAGCTTTGGGTCCGAACTGATCATGGTCAATTAGTACCTATGACCCAGGTGGCGACAGCAACTTACAGAGAGAGTCCATTGCAGATCTCTCGGGAGCAGGCCAAGCGTCGTATTAATGTAGGGGTAAATGTGCGTAATCGAGATGTAGCCAGTTTAGTGGCCGACTTACAACGGCGCATCGGGGCTGAATTGCGATTACCACCAGGCTATCGAGTGACTTATGGTGGACAGTTTGAGAATTTGGAACAAGCTAAAGGACGTTTGCAAATAGCAGTGCCGCTTGCTCTTCTGATGATTTTGATTTTACTGTATTTCACTTTCAAGACAGTCTCTGACTCACTGATCATTTTTATGGCAGTCCCTTTTTCCGCCATTGGTGGGGTCTTCGCACTATGGATTCGGGACATGCCTTTTAGTATTTCTGCAGGAGTGGGTTTTATAGCGCTATTTGGTGTTTCTGTTCTGAATGGGATTGTGTTGATCCAATACTACAAACAGTTACAGGAGGAAGAAGACCTGTCACTGACGGATTTGGTGATGAATGGTGGTCTTGTCCGTATGAGGCCGGTGATCATGACCGCAGCTGTGGCCTCTTTGGGATTCTTACCAATGGCCCTGTCAGCTACAGCAGGCGGCGAAGTTCAGAGACCCCTGGCGACAGTGGTAATCGGCGGATTGGTTACCTCTACCTTGCTCACCTTGATCGTACTTCCGGTTATTTATCGAATCGTTCATCAGAAAAATTGGAAAATGAATAAAGGAATGATGTTGCTCGTCATCTTTGGAGGAATGGCCATTAGCGCTTCTGCCCAGTCACCGACCACTCTGGAAGAAGTAGAAATAAAAGCATTGAATTATTACAATTCCGTAGATCTGGCGGATTTAGAAATAGCTTCTTCTAAAGCGGAAAAGAAGCAATCTTACAATCCTGGAAATTTGAATGTGGGATTGTCTTATGGGCAAATCAATGCGGATGTGAATGATTACAACCTTTCAATAATGCAGTCCCTTGGAAATATTCCACAATCCATTGCCCAATCGAAAGCTTCCGGTATCGCGGTAGAAATGGCCCAGGTAAACAAGGAGTTGGTAGAGCGTTGGTTACTTAATCAAACCAGATCAACTTATCTGAAATGGGTGACAGCCGGATTGAAATACGAACTGGTAAAAGAGCAATTGTCGTTATACTCGGAACTCAAGCAAATAGCACAAGAGGCTGTGAAGGCCGGTGATCGGAGTGCTTTTGAGGTTTCGTTGATCAGTCAAGAGCATGCTAGTTTAAAAAATGAGGTGATGGCCATGGGACTCGATTATGAGACTCAAAGAAGCCAGCTAATTGAATTGACCGGTTTTGATCCGGATAGTTTGAAACTACCCGATCAATTGCCCAGCCTCATCTATAGTGGAGATACGGTTTTAGCACCTGTTTTCACTTCGCTATTTGATAACCAATCCTCTTTGAGGCAGCAGGAACTACAAACGTCTAAACTGGGCTATTTCCCAAGTTTTAGTGTAGGCTATTTCAATCAGCAGCTAGAAGGAGTTAGTGGATTTCAGGGAGTTCAGTTTGGCGTATCACTTCCATTGTGGTTTCGACCGCAGCAATCGAAAGTTCAACAGTCCAAAGTAAAAGTGGATCAGGTGGAGTTGGAGAATGAACTTCAATCGAATCAATTAAAACAAGGCTTGCGAGGCAAGTTGGCCGTATTGAAATCATTCGAACTGGAAAGTAACTCCTTTGAGAAACAGCCTTCCATGGTTGCAAATGCGCGGGAAGCATTGGATGCCGGTGAGCTTGATTTGTTCGACTTCACACGATTTGTCAATCAGAGCTTTGCTTCACAAAAGAGTGCACTGGACATTCAGTTGCAGTACTATAAAATCATTACAGATATAAAATATTATACGGAATAATGAAATCTATTATATACATTTCGCTAGTTAGCATCATGCTGCTAAGTTGCGAGCAACCAAAAGAGGAATCAGAGTCCAAGCCTGAAGAACAATTAATACACTTGAGTCAGGAGCAATTAACTTACAACAATATCAAAATAGGAAGGCTAAAAAGAGGGGTCGTCAAGCATAAAATCAAAGCTACGGGAATGGTAGATGTGCCTCCTAATTACTCCATTAGATTGTCCTCTCCCCTTGAAGCTTATGTTTCGAAGTTGTTAATCCTGCCAGGTAACACGGTTCGCAAGGGGCAGGTCATTGCCCATCTTACGCACCCTGGAATTGCTCAGGTGCAGAAGGATTACCTGACTGCCAGGGCACAGAAGCAGTTTCTGGAAAAGGATCTTGAGAGGAAAAAAAGTCTTTTGACTGAAAATGGCGTGTCACAAAAATCTTACGATCAATTAGAAAGTGAGTATACGGAAATCAACACTCGTCTAAAATCATTGGAAAATGAATTAAGGCGTCTGGACATATCGCCTTCTTTCGTTAGCACCGATAATATTACCCAAACGCTGAGATTGAAAGCTCCTATTGATGGAGTCATCACTGATCTATTTCGCAAGACAGGAGAGTATGTTGGTGCGTCGGAACCACTGCTGAGTATCCTTAATAGAGATCACGAGCATATTGAGTTACAGGTTTTTCAGAATGACTTGATGAAAGTCAAAAAGGGTATGCCTGTGGAACTGAGATTGTTCGGAAATGATAAACAAGTATTTAATGGAGAAGTCTTTTTAGTGAATGCACAATTGGATAGAGAGACGCTCTCTTCAAATATACATGTGCATCCGGGGGAGAATTTTCCGGACATAGCCATCAATTCAGTGGTCTTTGGGGAAATAATATATCAGATGGATTCCGCACACATCGTACCTTCGTCAGAAATCATCAGAGAAGGGAATACCTATTTCCTATTTCAAAAAACCGCGGAGGGATTTAAGAAGGTTGAGGTTGAGACAGGATATAACGATGGCTCAAACATTGCGATTCTCGGACCTCAGGAGATCTTGGAATCAGAACTGATCCTAAAGGGTAACTATTACCTCAATGGCTCATCTATTGGTGGCGGAGGTGATGAACATTAAGAAAGAGGAGGCCGGGAAGTCCGGCCTCCTCTTTCAAATTCCCTCCTGATCAATCAGATAGACCATACTGGTTAGTGTAGCAGCACCTAGTTCTAATTCTCGTTTGTCTACCACTTCAAAGACATCAGCTTCGGTGTGGTGGTAGTTAAAATACTTCTGTGGGTTAGGTTCCATTTCCATTAAGAATACCCCTTGATCCTCCAGTGGACTAATATCCGCACCACTGCCTATGCGCTCAAAATCCCACACGTGATAAGGTGTGAAGTAAGGAGCCCAACTTTGCACCTTTTCGCGTTGCTCATCTTTACCCATTGACGAAAAACCCATTGGGCCAAATGACCCTGAGTCAGACTCTAATGCGGCAATGTGTTTTTCTCCTTTGGCTTTAGCCACTTCTGCATATTCTTTACCACCACGGAGACCATTTTCTTCATTCATAAACATTACAACGCGGATTGTTCTTTTGGGCTTAATATCCAGCTGTATGAAAGATTTCCCAACCTCAATAGACATCATGCATCCACCACCATCATCATGAGCGCCTTCTCCTAAATCCCAGGAGTCTAAATGACCGCCAACTACAATGATTTCATCCGGTTTTTCACTACCTCTTATTTCCCCAATCACATTATAGGATAGCACATCTTCCTTCATTTCACAGTGGGTTTCTACATATACCTTGAGGTCATTTTGACCTTTGATTAGTTTGCTTAGTTCATCTGCATCATTGGTGCTGATGGCTACAGCAGGAATCTGAGGCATTAGCGGTTTGTATACCAAAGAGCCCGTGTGAGGGATATCATCTTTTCTGTTGGTCATGGATCGAACGATCACGGCTTTAGCGCCAAGTTTCCCTGCCTCAGATGCTCCATAAGCTCGTTGCACGACTGCACCTCCATAAGCTGCAAAAGTGTTCACTTTAGTAGGATCCATTTCCCCGTTGAAAAACACAATTTTTCCTTCTACCGCCCTACCCTGTTTGTTGACTTCATCTATGCTTTTGACTTCCACAACCTCAGCGTGTACACCACCGGAACCCGTACCCACGGAGTTGCCAAGTGCTGTAGAGTTGAGGGTGAAAGATCCTTTAATTGCAGAATTGGTGACTTGTGTGACTTCCTGCTTACCACGAATCCAATGAGGAACCATGACCGGCTGAAGATAGACCGTATCAAAACCATAACCCATCATGAGCTGACGGGCATACTCTACAGCGGCTGCAGCCTGAGGTGATCCACTTAATCGTGGGCCAATTTCTTTGCACAGATATCTAAGGTTTTCGTGAACCGGACTCTCTGTAAGCTGGTGATCATAGATCTTTTTGATCATGGCTGAATGATCGGTTTGAGAAAACCCTAAAACGGGTAGGAGTAAGAGTAGAAGTGTTTTTTTCATGGTTGTATATCAACTATGCATTAAACTTAGTGAGAAGGGCATAAAAAAAGCGGCCAATGAAGTCGCTTTTTGATAAGTGGTTATTTTTTAGCAACAACCTCCACCGTCGTAGTGAAAAGTACTTTGAGAAATAAACAGGTCATTTCGATTTAGAGCAGCCAGGTTGCCGGCAGTTTTATCGCAAACAGCCAATGGTTGATTGGGTGTTAACACATGGCCTTTGTGATCATCAAAGAATTCCTTGTCTCCAAAATAGATGACAGTTTTACCTGTGAATACACATGGGCCATCCTCAGGCATAGGATCTTTTATTGCACATACTTCCACACTTTCGATGAAAATCTGCTGATCCGTATTGTATTGGCTTGGATCTAAAATTCGATAGGGTCTTTTGGCTCTTATTTCCACAGTTCCAAAGCCAATGTCAGTGATCATCTTTATGTAATCCTGAAGTGGCAATGCACCACTCAAACACAATCCACGGAGCTCTGGATCATCTTTTAGTGATTGAGGCATTTGAGATTCACTAATTGGATCTGATAGTACAAGTCTACCATAGGGTTTGAGGACCCGATACATTTCTTCCAATGCTTTTTTCAGGTCATCTTCATGGAAGATGTTAAACAGGCAGTTCTGAGCGGCAATATCTATGGTTTCATCTTCGATTGGCAATGAAAGCGCATCTCCTTTTCTTAACTCCACAAAATCAGATTGGAACCAGGGGTTTTGTTTTTCTGCCTCAATAAAATTCTTGCGACTGGCTTCCAACATTTCATCTACCACATCCACTCCGATTACTCCACCTTTTTGTCTGCTGAAGTAAGAAAACTGCAACAGTTCCATGCCTCCACCAACTCCTACGTACAGAATTTTTGGGTTTTTAACCAGGTCGCGTGGATTGACAGTGCTTCCGCATCCGTAATTCATTTCCTGCATGATTTTGGGAATTTCTAGTCCCGGGAACGCCCATACAGGCGTAGTAGTGCAGCACAAGCCAACATTGGGAGTTAAGGCAGCATCTTTATAAATGTCCTTAGTAACTGCTAAGTAATCGCTCATTGTTTCTGATAAAGTAAGTAATCCTACTTTGTCAAGTTAAGAAAAAAGGCAAAGATTAGAACAAGTGACGGCAGTTACTTGCTATCTTTGCCTCGACAAAATATATCCTCAAACCTACACAAAAGGCCGTTATTAACTTGTGTATTCACGGGTGAAAAT
>JAVJQA010000064.1:0-82694 GCA_040218045.1 Marinoscillum sp. | reverse complement strand
GGAAAAGTTCAGGAGAAGTGCTCGGAAGGCTTTTGAAAATAGGCTTACTCATAGATATATAACGCTATATGTAATATAATGAATCTATGAGACTAATCATAAAAAAAGCTGTCCAAATTACTTTTTGGACAGCCTCTTTTTTATGCCTTATTGTCTATTGTCAAAACTAAGCGCTCTGTACGTTTAACCTTTTTACTTG
This sequence comes from Marinoscillum sp., assembly GCA_040218045.1. Taxonomy (GTDB): domain Bacteria; phylum Bacteroidota; class Bacteroidia; order Cytophagales; family Cyclobacteriaceae; genus Marinoscillum. The sequence goes on along the minus strand of JAVJQA010000064.1, from coordinate 82,495 downwards.
GTCTACAGGGCCAAAGTTCCTTTTCTCAACAATTGATTTCTTTCCCTTAATTAATTGGATCTCCGTATTCGGGAATCCAAGACTGTTGTGCTTTTTCACCACCTTTTGATAGAACATGGATGCTTGCTCCAATTCTCCTTTGCCAAAGTCGTGTCTATGTTCAAATTTCTTGACTGGTGTTCCAGGTATTACGTGGTACATATTCACTACCACAGAATACTTCGGTTGAAACATTCTAATCAAACCTGCCAACGGATTTTTCATATTCTAGCTAATTAGATTAATCAGGGAGTAAGTTTAATAAAACGACGAGTCAAAAGAAATAAAATTGTTGTCATTCTCAACTTTTAATAAAAAAAGAGCGCTGGTAAACACCAAGCGCCCTCCGTCATGTGCAGAATACTGCTTAATCGTAATGGTAAAGGGATACGATCCCCACTCCTTCTTGAAAGAAGGCTAATGAACTGTAAACCAACTCTATAGCACTCGTTTATAAGGAGTGAATCCTTAAGCCTTAATCCACATTATCATGCAAATACTTGTTGTTACCAAGTATCTGGTTTTCATCTGTTAAATTAAACTTAGAAATGTTACGTTCAGAACTATGAGGCACTTTTGAAAAACTGACTTTCTTTCGTTCATATGCCGGCACATCAAATCGCTCTTTAAAATTTTGAGACGAAATATCATCCCGTTTACTTCCTTCAAGTAATTCTTCTCTTTTTCTCCGTTGCTCCATTAATTGAAGCTTTTTGGAAGAAGAGTGGCTCTCTGTGATGCTTTCAAAAGAGAAAATGTCTGACTCATCATCTTTCTCTGTTGACCTTTTATTGACGAGTTCTTCATCTTCGTCCTCATCCAGGTCATCATAAACTTCATAGTCATTGCCTAAATCAAACTCGAACTCCTTCTCCTCTTCTTTGTCATCTTCATCTTCTACTGCTTTCCTGATTTCTCTTTTCAAGAAATCATAGGTAAAGTCTTTATCCTCTTCCTTCTTAGGTTTGATTGACGGCTTATATTCCTCTTCCTCATCCTCATCATCCTGAACGTTTTGTGCTTCAAACAACTTGATCTGACGAGAAGACTCAAGGTCATAAACCTTCTTTCCGTTATCAGAAGAAATGGTCTCTCTCCTGGTTACCGGCTTGATTTCCTGATTGTTGTCAAAACCCGTAGCTATGACGGTAACCCGGATGTTCTCTCCGAGATTTTGATCTACTCCGTGACCAAAGATCACCTCAGCCTCATCACCAGCAAACTCCTGCATGTAATCTGTGATATCAGCTAGCTCGTCCATCTGTAGCTCAGCATCCTCACCTGACATGATGGACAGTAAGATCTTCTCTGCACCTGTGATGTTTTGATTGTTGAGCAATGGAGAATTAAGTGCTTCTTCAGCTGCTCTTCTCGCCCTGTTTTCACCAAACGTTTGTGCCGAGCCCATTACTGCTGCTCCCGCATTCTTCATTACTGTTTTTACATCTTCAAAATCGACGTTTACATAACCAGGTACCGTAATGATCTCAGCAATGCCTTTTGCTGCTGTGGTCAATACATTATCAGCCTGACCAAATGCTTCACGAATGGGAAGGTTCCCAAAAATCTCTCTCAATTTATCATTGAGAATGACGAGCACCGTATCACAATTGGCTTTTAGCTCCGCAATACCTTCGTTTGCCGCAGCAATCTTCTTGCGCCCTTCAAACATGAAAGGAGCGGTAACAATACCTACTGTAAGGATATCCATGTCCTTGGCTACCTGAGCGATCACCGGTGCAGCACCTGTACCGGTACCACCACCCATACCTGCTGTGATAAACACCATTTTGGTATCTTCAGAGAGCATTTCTCTGATTTCATCCTTTGATTCCAGGGCGGCATGTCTGCCTTTCTCCGGATTTGCTCCTGCTCCCAAACCACCAGTCAGGTTTACACCTAGCTGAAGTTTATTAGGTACAGGGCTGCTTTCCAGTGCCTGAATATCCGTATTGCATACCACAAACTCTACATCCTTGATCCCAAGGTTATACATGTGGTTGACAGCATTGCTGCCTCCTCCTCCTACACCAATCACCTTAATGATGGATTTATGGTGCGAGGGTAAATCGAATTGATACATATTATCTGCCATGACGTTTGGTTTTTTATGTAATTCCTCTGTTAAAAATTTATTTTAGTAAGTCCATAGTCATCAGTCGATAGTCCATGGATCTGTTATCCCTATTCTTTAATAATCCTTTTCATCATCCAGGTCATCAATGAGGAGCCCTTTTGTTTTTTCAAGGATGTTCTGAAAAAACTTGGCGCCCTGTTTGCTTCCTCCACGGCGCTGATTTTTGCCCTGACTTGCACGCTCGTTGTATCGGTCTTCACGGATATCAATCGCCCGGAATCCCGACAATACCAACCCTACCGAAGTTGCAAACATCGGACTCTTAACAGAATCAACCTTGCTCTTGCCAAGATGCTCATTGGGATAACCAACTCTTGTATCAAGTCCAGTCATATATTCAAATAGCTGTTGCAAATTGGTGAGCTGTGAGCCACCCCCGGTGACCACAATACCTGCAGCTAATTTTTTATGATACCCAGATGTAATAATCTCAGTATGAACCATTTCAATGATTTCTTCCATTCTTGCTTCAATGACATGCGCAAGGTTCTTCAGTGATATTTCCTTTGGTGGACGGTTTCTCAACCCCGGTATAGATACAATCTCATTTGGATTAGCCTCTTCAGAAATCGCCCGACCAAATTTGGTCTTTAGCTGCTCTGCCTGATGCTCCATCACCATGCAGCCCTGCTTGATATCAGAAGTAATGATGTTGCCACCAAAAGGAATGACCGCAGTGTGCCTGATGATATTATCATAGAACACAGCCATATCAGTAGTGCCACCACCAATGTCCACCAAACAAACCCCGGCTTCTTTTTCCTCATCACTAAGCACGGCCAGGCTTGAGGCCAGCGGCTCCAGTATCAGATTTTCAATATCCAACCCAGCACGTTTGATGCATTTGTTGATGTTGTTGATCGCGTTGGTTTGAGCTGTGATGATATGGAAATCCGCTTCCATTTTCACTCCAGACATCCCAACAGGATCTTTAATACCATCTTCATAATCGATGATGTAATCCTGTGGCATCACGTGGATAATTTCACTGCCCGGTGGGATTACTATTCGATACATATCATTGTTGAGCCTGTTTACATCTTCAACAGTAATTTCATCATTGGATTCCCGGGTAATAGAACCATGGTGTACTGCACTTCTGATGTGCTGACCAGCTATGCCCACATTGACAACCCTAATGTCAATACCTGACTGCTCACTAGCTTCAGCCACAGCCTTTTCAATGGCATTGACGGTTTTATCAATATTGGTAACAATCCCGCGGATCACTCCATCGGAAACAGCCTTACCCATACCTAATACTTCAAGCTTTCCAAACTCATTCTTACGGCCAACTATGGCGCATATTTTGGTGGTACCAATGTCCAGACCAACGATTATTTTATCTTCCATTTTCTAAGCAGTTTTTATTGACAAGTCCATAGTCGATAGTTTGATAGTCCATAGATTTACCCCACACATGACTATAGGTCTGTTAACTAGGGACTGTTGACTATTGACTGTTGACTTAATCATTTATTCACAGACGATTTGATTCTCAAATTTCAGATTTACCAAACTGTAGGTATTCCAGCCCTTATTCGGTAAGATCTCTTTATAAAAGACTTTTAGTTTTCTAAATTTTGTATCCAAATTCTCAGGCATTCCAAATTTTATTTCCTGTTTGGTCACCTGCGGCAACAAGGTTAATTCTCCATCTTTTTCTATTACTAACTGGGCGATTTGTGCCCTCCAGAATTCATCCTTTTCGATATAGTTGAGCAGTGCCAATATTTCCATTCCATAATCTGTTTCTGTAAGGCTACGCTGCCAGCTAAAGCTCCGTTCAAATTCAACAATCGGCACTCTCGCAGTATGTCGTGAATTGGTAGGAAGAATGGTGCCATCCATGTCAATGTACTGATCTGGACCGTGTGGATTGTAAATCCTGGCAATTGGTCGGGCTTGCTCCACCTGTACCAATAGATTGCCCTTGATATCCCGGTAGATCTGGGCATCTTTTACAAAGGCATTCGCCTCCACCCGTCTCTCAAGCTCCTTCAAATTCAATTCCTTCACGGATAAGCCGAGAACATAATCTGTATTTTCAGCATTGATCAAATTGAGGATTTCAGTTTGATCAGTAAAGAAATCTCCATTTTGGTCATGGATCTCCACAATAACATCATTCACCTGCTTTCCGGTATTTTTCACACCCGTGAAGCCAATAATCACCACCATCAACACAGCTGTGATCGTAAAGAACAATATGGTTTTTATATCACGCCTCACTTTTCAACTTATTTAGATAATATTCCTTCAATTTGGGTACTTCCTTATCAATATCACCAGCGCCAATAGTTACCAGTACCTCTACATCTCTTTCCTTCATGACTTCCATCAGGTTCTTCTTTTCAATGAGATGTCGCTGAGGAATAAACACCTTGCTAAAAATAATCTCTGAAGTAACTCCAGGAATAGGTTCCTCACGAGCCGGATAGATCTCCAGTAAGATCAACTCATCGGCAAGGGAGAGACTGTCCGCAAATCCGGCTTTAAAATCATTCGTGCGAGAATACAGATGGGGTTGAAAAATAGCTGTTACCTTCTTTCTTGGAAACAATGCCTTCACTGATCTCAGGAATGCCCTAATCTCCTCAGGATGGTGTGCGTAATCATCTATGAAAATCATCTTTTCACTCTTGATGATGTATTCAAACCTTCTCTTCACACCACGATAAGAAGCCATGGCCTGCTTGATAGACTCTGAGCTCATTCCCATATCAACAGCCACTGTGATGGCAGCCAGTGCATTCTCAACATTATGAAACCCTGGCACCAATAGATTGACATCCTTAATGGTCCTGGTACCTTGATAATTGAAAATAAAAATCCCATTGACCGCCCTCAGTGCATGCGCACGAATATCCCCGCCATCTATTCCATAAGTATAATATAGATGCTCCAAATGCATGTTGACCTTTTCAGATGCTTTGTAGTGAATCAGGGTTTTACCATCTTCACCACTTAGCTGCAAGAATTGACCAAACGCTTTTTGCAACTCCTCCTCCGTACCATATATATCAAGATGATCAGGATCTACTGAGGTCACAATGGTATAGTTTGGCGATAGCTTGTGGAATGACCTGTCAAACTCATCTGCCTCTACTACAACCGGCGCATCCTCATTGCCAACGATAAGGTTTGACTCATAATTGGTCATAATACCTCCCACAAAAGCAGAACACCCTTTCTCACTATGCTTGAGCAAATGAGCTATCATAGACGAAGTGGTCGTTTTACCATGAGTTCCACCCACAGCAATTGTATAGTGGTCTTTAGAAATCATCCCCAATACCTCCGAACGCTTCTTTACTTCAAATTGCTTGCTCTGGAAGTACTTAAGTTCACCATGACTTGAAGGAACTGCCGGTGTATAAACTACCAGAGTATTTGCCGGATTGTGAAAATGCGCAGGAATGTCCTTACGACTATCTTCAAAATGTACCCACATTCCCTCCAGGGAAAGCTTGGTTGTAAGATTGGTCTCCGTACGATCATATCCACCTACTTTAGCGCCGCGCTGGTTAAACCATCTTGCGATCGCACTCATCCCGATCCCTCCGATTCCAATGAAATAGACGTTATGTATATCTTCTAATTTCATGAGTAAAGTGTTACATTTTTAACGTCACATGGAATTCCCAAGATCATTTTATTCATCCCAGGGGTAATTATTTTGAATAAAATCATCATACTCATTTCATGCATAGTTTTAGGATTTCATTGGCTATGTCTTTATCAGCGTTGGGATGAGACATGGCTTTAATATTTTTACTTAGAACCTCTTTTCGGGATTCGTTTTCAATCAATTCAAATGTGGCAGGAATCAACTTTTCCATACCTTCACTATCCTTTACCAAGACTGCTGCATCCCGCTCCACCAATGCCATAGCGTTGATGGTTTGATGATCTTCTGCCACGTTGGGGCTTGGCACCAATATGCTTGGTTTACCAGTAAGCATTAATTCAGCAATGGACAGTGCACCAGCTCTGGAGATCACCACATCCGCCACAGCATACGCGAAGTTCATCTCACGAACAAAGTCACGGATTACAATATTGGAGGATGCTTTCGGAATTCGCCGCTTCATTTCTTCATAATAGTAGCCACCCGTCTGCCAGATTACCTGGTATGGGGAGTCGGCTAAAATGTCATAACTGGCCAGAATAAATTCGTTGATCGAACGAGCACCCAAGCTGCCACCTACAATGAGTATGGTTTTCTTTGAAGCATCCAGCCTAAAGAACTCATGTGCCTCCGACCTCAGGCTATCCCTGAGAAGAATGGTCTTTCTGACCGGGTTACCAGTAACCACGAGTTTGCTTGCAGGAAAGTATTTTTCCATACCTCCATGAGCCACACAGATCTTGTTCACTCTTTTGGCCAGCAATTTATTGGTCAACCCTGCATAGGAGTTTTGCTCCTGAATGAGGGTAGGTATTTTCCTGGAAGAAGCGGCATATAACAATGGGCCACTGGCATAACCACCCACCCCAATCACTGCATCCGGTTTAAACTGACGAAGGAGTTTGAAAGACTTCCAAACGCTGGAAATTAACTTGAATGGGAAAGCCATGTTCTGCAAAGACAAGCTTCTTTGAAGCCCACTGATCCATAACCCAACAATCTTGAAGCCCGCTTCGGGTACTTTGGTCATCTCCATCTTACCCTGTGCACCTACGAACAAAATTTCAACATCCTGTAGCAATTCCTGCAAAGACTGAGCAATAGCAATAGCCGGATAGATGTGCCCTCCGGTACCACCACCACTAATCATGATGCGCATTGGCTGCTGACGATATGTCTTTTGTGTTTCGATTATGCTGCTTCTTTAATTCTTTCTTTATTATAGTTATTGGAAATTGATGACCCTATGTCATCAATCTCTCCACGGCTAACACTCAGAATGATCCCAAGGGCCAAACCTGTGAAAAGCTGCGAGGTACCACCCATACTGATCAATGGCAATGGAAGACCTGTAATCGGCCCCAGGCCAACCGCAACCCCCATATTAACCATGGCTTGCATGACCAGTGCAAAGGATAACCCGGCAGAAAGCAATCCACCATATGCCCGGTCGCTTTCGGCGGCTGCTTTCATTCCCCGGTATAACAGCCCGAGGTAAAGCAATACGACAATAACCCCACCGATTAGCCCATATTCTTCCAATACAATTGCGAAAACAAAATCAGAGTATGGATGAGGTAAATAATTTCTTTGGTCACTCTGGCCAGGGCCTTTGCCCGTAAGTCCACCGGTAGCTACCGCTATGTAGGCTTGTTTGGCTTGAAAAGGTATTTCATCATCACTAAAATAGTTTTCTACCCTACTGAGTGCTGTACCAGCCCTTTGGCCAAAAGCCAATGCTGCTCCTCCAGCTACCACACCTATCAACATGAGCATGACCAGGTATTTCATAGGTACACGACCGATAAAAAGCATCAGCATACATGTGCCAAAAAGAAGCACCGCAGTAGAGATGTTGGTCATCGCGATCAAGGCGCAAATCACACCAATCCAAATAAGCATTGGTGTAATGGCACGTTGGAAATCATCAATACTTTTCTGACGTTTGGAAAGCATGCTCGCCAATGTGATCAGCAACGCTAGTTTTGCCAAATCCGATGGCTGAAATGCCTGATTAATAATGGGGATGGTAATCCAGCGAGAAGCCTCGTTGATGTTGGTACCAAACTGCCACGTGAACAGCAGCAAAGGCACAGAAATCCACAATGCAAACCTTGAAATTTTTGAATAATATCGAAAATCCACCTTGTGGGCTACCCACATAGCAAATAAGCTAAGCAGTACAAGCGCTGTATGCTTTACCAGGTAATATTCGGTATCGCCGCCCATCATTTTATACGCCAGGCTTCCCGTAGAACTATACACTACCAGAATACTTAGCATGGATAGGATGAATACGATGAACCAGATAATCGGATCACCTTTCAAATTCTTATAAGCCCAATCTTTGATAACGTTCATACGCTTTCCTTTTTAGTAGCCATTAATTCTTTTACTGCCGCACGAAACTGATCTCCACGGTCTTCATAATTCCTGTACAGATCAAAGCTTGCACAAGCTGGAGATAGCAAAACCACATAACCGGGCTTGGCCATTTCCTGCGCTAATTTTATCGCTTCTTTCACCTCTTGAGTTTCTGCGAACTTCTTTACCTTATCGCCAAAAAATTCCCTGAGTTTGGAGTTGTTCACTCCCAAACAAACCAGGCCTTTTACTTTATTAGAAACCAAATTTTCAATCTGGTCGTATTCGTTGCCTTTATCGATACCACCTGCAATCCAGATGATCTTTTGTTTGACCCCATCCAATGCATAGTAAACTGCATCTACATTGGTCGCTTTGGAATCATTGATATACTTCACTCCATCCACCTCCCCACACAATTCCAATCGGTGAGGTGCATTGATAAAGGTCTTTAGACCAGTCAAAATTTCCTTGATCGAAACGTCCATATTCAGGGCAGCGAGCACTGCCGACATAGAGTTGATCATATTGTGCTTTCCAATCAATGAAATCTCAGACACGGGAATCTTGTGCTTTTTACCTTGATCCTTATATTGGTAGTTGAAGATCAAATGCTCCTCTTCCTCATCCATATAAGCTTCCCACTTCGGATCCTTGGTGGCTGACACGGCAAACAGGCAAGCCTCTACTTTGCGCTTAGCCATTTCTTCCGTCACCGGCTTACTATCTGCGCAGTAAATGAAAGATTCATCATGACTCAGGTTCTCTGTGATCCTGAATTTGGAATTCACATATTTCTGAAAATCATATTCGTATCTATCCAGGTGATCCGGAGTGATGTTTAACAGCACTGCCACATCTGGCTTAAATTTTACTATACCATCCAGCTGAAAACTGCTTACTTCTACCACGTAATAATCATAATCACCCTCAGCTACCAATTTGGCCAAACTAACGCCCACATTTCCACCGAGCGCCACATTCAAGCCGGCCGTTTTTAAAAGATGATGCGTCAATAAAGTAGTGGTGGTCTTGCCATTGGTTCCAGTAATGGCAATCACCTTCGCCTGATCAGGAATGTACCTGTAGGCAAACTCTATCTCCGATATAACAGGTATTCCCTTAGCCATAGCTTCTTTAATCAATGGCACTGTTTCAGGAATGCCGGGGCTTTTAACTATCTCGTCGCATGACAACACTCTTTCATGGTTATGCCCGCCTTCCTCAAAGTCCACACCATATGATTGCAGCAACGTCTTTCGCTCAGCAGCAATGGATCCGGCATCAGACAAAAAGACATCATAGCCTTGCTTTTGCCCTAAAATGACCGCACCGATTCCGCTTTCGCCAGCTCCCAATATGGTGATGGATTTTTTCAATCTAGTTCGTCTTGCTTTTTGGTTTTTCTCTCTAAAATCTGATCACAGCAGATAGAGTAAAGGGACAGCAACTCGTAACCTCTCTTCACAAAATCAATGATCGTTGAAATGTTCTTTTTCCTGTTGGCGTCATCGAGCTTATCGATCATGTAGATCAACTCGTCCATTTCTTCCTCCATCGCATCCATCTGCGTATAAAAGCTAACCTGACTCTTAGCTGCCAGTATTTTGCTCAAATTCTTATCCAAATTGCGCGCACTTCTGATAATGCCAGATGAGTAAGCCAGCAAGTTGCTTCCAGGGAGCAAATCAGCCAATTGTGAGGCTTTGTCCTGGAATTTTTCATTCAATTTCGTGAGTTGTTCAAGCGTCATATCGAGATCTATCTAAGTTTAAGTGTTGCTAAAGTGATTATGGCCAGCAGGATACCGGATGTCCAAAACCGGGTCACGATCTTGGCTTCATGCAATCCCTTTTTCTGATAATGGTGATGCAGTGGTGACATCAAAAACACCCTTCTCCCCTCCCCATATTTCTTTTTCGTGTACTTGAAATAAGAAACCTGGATCATCACTGATAATGTCTCCACGAAAAACACTCCGCACAAAAGCGGAATCAACAATTCTTTTCTAATAACCAGTGCCAAAACGGCAATAATGGCCCCTAATGAAAGACTTCCTGTATCTCCCATAAATACTTGCGCCGGGTAAGAGTTGAACCACAAAAATCCAATACATGCCCCAACGAAAGCAGCACTGAAGATTACCAGTTCGCCAGAATTTGGAATAAATGCGATGTTGAGGTAGTCTGCAAAAACCGCATTACCAGACAAGTAAGCCAATACAGCCAGGGTCAAACCAATGATTGCGGAGCTACCTGCTGCCAGTCCATCGAGTCCATCAGTAAGATTCGCAGCGTTGGAGACAGATGTGATGATAAAAATCACGGCCAACACATAAATCAACCAGGTGTAATCCTCAAGAAAATAAGGCAACAACCAGTCGTACTGGAATTCATTGTTTTTCACAAAAGGGATGGTAGTGACAATAGATGAGCTATCACTAATGCCTGTACTAGCCACTTCTGTAATGGATACATCCGGATGAAAGACCATAACGAGTCCTACAAACAACCCTATCAGTATCTGACCGACTATCTTAAAGTGACCCTTCAGCCCGTCTTTATTCTTCTTTCTGATTTTCAGATAGTCATCGGCAAACCCGATCAGGCCCATCCATACGGCAGTCACCAAAAGCAAAATCACATAGATATTGCCGATTTTGGCAAACAGTAACGTTGGAATGGCAATGGCCGCTATTATGATGATACCACCCATGGTTGGGGTACCAGCTTTCTGCATTTGTCCCTCCAGACCCAGGTCCCGGATGGATTCGCCCATCTGGAATTTCTGAAGCGTCCCTATGAGCCGCTTACCAAAGACAATGGTGACAAACAAAGAAATAAGTGCAGCCATACCCGCCCTGAATGAGATATAGCGAAACACACTCGCTCCCATCAGGTCAAATTGTTTATCTAAAAAGTCAAACAGGTAGTACAACATATTTTCAATTAATTGAGAATGAAGAATTGAGAATTGAAAATGTCCTGACCATTTCCATACCTCCTTACTCCATTATCCATTTTTCATTATCAATTTTCAATTAATGGTTGAGCATTTCGCTCAATATCTCCTTATCATCAAAGTGATTTCTCACTCCTTTTATTTCCTGATAGGTCTCATGTCCTTTGCCAGCCACCAGGATAATATCCGACGGGTTAGCCAGGTTACATGCAGTTCTGATCGCTTCCTTTCTATCTACAATCACCATCGTTTTCTTCTGATCTACCTTCGGCACACCTGCCATCATATCCGTCAGGATTTGCTCAGGATCTTCATCTCTGGGATTATCAGAAGTCAGGATGATTTTGTTGCTAAACATCGCAGCAATTCGAGCCATCTCCGGTCGCTTCCCTTTATCCCTGTTTCCTCCACAGCCTACTACCGTGATCAGCGTCTCCTGCCGTGTCCTTAAATTATCAATGGTTTTGAGCACATTCTCCAGGGCATCCGGCGTATGCGCGTAATCCACAATGGCAAGTATGTCATTTGGATTAGTCACCTGCTCAAAGCGACCTCTCGCCCCATCCATTTGCGACAAGGATGTCAGCACTTCCTCCTTCTCTTCCTCCAAAAGCACTGCCGTAGCGTAAACACCCAAAAGGTTATAGGCATTAAAATCACCAATCAATTTAAACCACGCACTGATACCATCAATATCAAGCTCCAGTCCCTGTAGCGTATTGTGAAGGATCTTGGCTTTGAAATCCGCCATTGATTTTAAAGAGTAGGTGTTTTTATCCGCCTTTGTGTTTTGCATCATCACATGCCCACGCTTGTCATCCACGTTCACCAGGGCAAAGGCATCTTTCGACAATCCATCAAAAAGCAGTTTTTTAGCCTTGATATACTCATCAAAAGTCTCGTGATAGTCCAGGTGATCATGGCTGATATTGGTAAAAACCCCCCCAGAAAACTCAAGACCTTTAGTCCGGTTTTGCACCAATGCGTGAGAGCTTACTTCCATAAAGCAATGGGTACATCCCTCCTTCGCCATCTGAGCCAGCAGTTCGTTGAGCTGCAATGCATCAGGCGTCGTAAACTGTGAAGGCAATATCTTTTCATTGATCTTATTCTCAACTGTGGAGAGCAGACCTACTTTGTATCCCAGGTTTTGGAATAGTTGGAAGAGCAAGGTGGCAGTAGTAGTCTTACCATTGGTGCCGGTAATGCCCACCAAATTCAACTTACGGGATGGATTGTCAAAGAAATTGGCTGCTACAATACCCATTGCAGCAGCGCTATTCTCCACCTGTATATACGTCGTGTTTTTTCTTAAATCTTGTGGGATCTCCTCACAAATGATAGCCGCTGCGCCTGCCTCTACCGCTTTATCGATATAATCGTGACCATTTACTGTAAGCCCACTAACCGCAAAAAAGAGCGCGCCTTTAGTTACTTTTCTTGAGTCAAAAGCCAAAGACGAAATCTCCTGCTCACGGTCACCGTGAATTTCAATCAGAGAAGCTCCATACAATATGTCTTTTAGCAATACCATTAACTCAAATTCAGTGTTATCGTGTTTCCTTTTAAAAATTTAGTGCCAGGCAGCAATGATTGTGCATTCACACGTCCTCTTCCCCTGGCATTTACTTCAAGTCCCAAATTCTCCAATACATAAAGCGCATCACGCAGGGTCATTCCCCTTACGTCCGGTATCTGGCCTGGCTTTGGCTCATTGTTTTTCCAAAACACAGAGTGGTTGACAACATCCGTAGTGACCCAGTTAGCATCGGTGTTTGAGTGATTGGAAATGCCCAGCTCATTGGATATCATTTGTAATTCATTCTGGTTGCCCGATCTGATCACTGGAAATACATCCGCAAACTTTGTCCGGTTATCAGGTAACTCTTCATGCAGGTTGGTCTCCAGCGCGTATATCTTATCTGCGATATCTTTAAATACAGGTGCCGCCACATCACTTCCGTAGATCTGATACCCTTTTGGTTCATCAATCACCACAATGCAGCTATACTGTGGATTGTCAGCAGGGAAATACCCGGCAAACGATGTATAGTAAGCATTGGTATAGCGTCCGTTTTCTACCTTTTTTGCAGTGCCGGTTTTACCAGCTATGGTGTACCTGTTATCTCTAATATTGGAAGCAGTGCCACGCTCCACCACTCCTTCCAGCATCAATTTGATATCCCTAAGCGTCTCCTTGGAGCAGATCTTTGAGTTCAAAACTTTCGACTTATAGGTATCGATGTTCTTATTGGCTTTTTTCACAGATCTCACAATCAATGGCTGGATCATTTTGCCATTATTGGCCACAGCATTGTATAAAGTCAGTGTCTGAAGTGGTGTCATTTTCAACTCATAGCCATGAGAAATCCAGGGCAGAGACACTCCACTCCAGGTACTGTCCGTTGGATCTTTGATGTAAGGTATCCCCTCTCCAACCATCTGGAAACCAAGCGGTTGATCTAACCCAATTTTCTTAATGTAATCTGTGTATTTTGAAGGATTAGCTCCAAAATGATTGGTGATTAGCCGTGCCGTACCAATATTTGAACTCTTTTCAAAAACCTCTTTAACCGTAAGTACTCCATAGCCACCTGGCTTGTGATCTTTCATGGTTTCGTTGAAGAATTTTGTCACTCCATTGCCGGTATCTATAGTGTCTGTCAATTGGATATCGGAATCCTCCAAAAGGGCGATCATGCTTGCCAGCTTAAAAGTAGAACCAGGCTCACGCGCCCCCTGGCTACCAACAGCATAGTTGTAACGCTCATAGTATTGTCCTTCGCTATTCCTGCTCAAATTGGAAATAGCTTTGATCTCACCTGTTTTTACCTCCATGAGTACGGCCACACCGTAATCAGCTCTATGTTTTTCCAGATGCTTTAGAAGGGCGGATTCTGTAACGTCCTGTAGGTTGACATTGATGGTGGTTTGGATGTCATAGCCATCCTTTGGCCGAACTTCTGAGCCATCATAAACAGGCTTCCAGCCACCTCCGGCCATTTTTTGATACAATGCTTCACCATTTTGACCAGCTAGTTGTCTGTTGAAACTGTACTCCAGGCCAACCACTCCCCGGTTGTCATCGTTGACCGTACCGATTGTTCGGTAACCCAAACGAGAAAAAGGTAGATACCTTGTTTCCACCTTTTCGAAAATAACACCGCCAGTAAGTCTGCCCTCCCTGAAAATGGGCCAGCGCTCTATTTTCTTTTTGTCCTGGTAGCCGACTTCACGCCGGTTGAGGACCATGTACCGTTTCCGCTCTTTTCTTGCCTGGGCGATTTTCCGTTTGTACTGCATTGGGGAATAATCCCCGTAAAACTTTGACAATAAATAACTGAGCGAATCAATGTGTGCATTGAAGAGTTTGTCCTCTGGAAGGTATGGATCAAACGCTATCTGGTAAAACGGTAGCGAGGTGGCCAACAGGCTGCCATCATCCGCATAGATGTTGCCACGAGTTGCATTGACCTTTTGCACTTGCAGGCCTATCGTTTCGGCATAGTTTCTCCATTTATCCCCTTCGGCATACTGAATGGTGATAATGCGAAAAAGTATTCCTGCAGAAAACAAGAATACGATCAGAAATGCAATTCTCACACGAAGCAATATGGACTTACGGATACTCATTCTTCTGCAACGATAATTTTATAAGGTGAAACATCACTTTCCTTCAATCCCAATGAAGCGGCTTTCTTTGCTACCTCTGACTGCTTGCTGGCGTACATATAGTCCGCTTTCAGCGTGGTAAAATCAGCTCTTAAATCTTCTACAGATGTCTCCAGGTGATCTATAGCCCTGATTTTTTTCTCCGCATAGTGTCTACTGCCTATGTAAGCCACACACAGCACACAGATGAAGACAATCTGCGGCAAAAAACGCACATGGATCACCTCAGCGATCGATTCATCCATCGGAAGAATTTTATCCAGCAAAGAGAAGAACCCTCCGCTTTTACTCGATTTACCTGGTATTTTGTATGTGTTTGTTGCCATAACCTCATCCTAAATCCTTCTCCTTGATGAGAAGGACTTCTTGCTTTAATAACTAATTGTCATTTCGAGGAACGAGAAATCTATCTCACCTATCCAGGCAGATTCCTCCTTACGTCGGAATGACATTCATTAATACTATTCCGTCGAATTACGCTCCGCTATGCGGAGCTTCGCGCTTCGCGCTCTATTGTTTCTTTCCAACTCCTCAGCTCCGGCCACTATCGGTTTCCGGGTGACCGGCTCAAAAGGCCTGATCACATTGCCATAAAAGTCTTTTTCCAACTGTCCTTTCAGGTTTCCTGAATTGATGAAGTTTTTAACCGGCCGGTCTTCAAGGGAGTGATAGCTCATCACCACCAACCGGCCACCGGGTTTGATCGCCTCCGTAGTTTGCTCCAGAAATTCCCGCAAGGCACCCATCTCATCATTCACTTCTATCCTGATGGCCTGAAATAGCTGGGCGAGATATTTCATCTCTTTTCCCCTTGGCGCTACTTTCAGTGCGATCTCCTTCAACTCCTCATTGCGAAGGATCTTTTTCATTCCCCTGGCTCGGATAATCGCAGCTGCCAGCGTTCTGGCATTTTTGATTTCCCCATAAGCACTCAGCATATGAATCAGGTCATTCTGCTCGTACTCGTTGACCACATGTTTTGCGGTAACCTCGGCTCCCCTATCCATACGCATGTCAAGCATCCCGTCGAAACGGGTAGAAAACCCCCGATCTCCTTCATCCAGCTGATGTGACGACACTCCTAAATCGGCGATAATCCCATCGACCTGTTTGACTCCATGAAAGCGCAGCTGCCTTTTCAGGAACCTAAAGTTGGATTCAACAAATGTGAAAGAACGTTTTTGCTGCTCTCCGATAATCTCCGGATTTTCAGCATTGGCTTTGGCATCAGCATCCTGATCAAAAGCATATAGCATTCCGCTATCAAGTTTCTCGAGAATGGCCCGAGTGTGCCCCCCGCCACCAAAGGTGACATCTACATAGATTCCGTTTGGTTTGATCCCGAGTGCGTCTATGCACTCTTTAAGCATCACCGGTACGTGGTAAGTACTCACTCGTCCAGGTATTTCTGGGCCAATTCTGAATACTCCTCGGAATCATCTATTTGATGTTCCTCAAACAGTTGAGGGTTCCACATTTCAATGTAATTGCCCATCCCTATGAGTATGGCCTCTTTCTCGAGGCTGGCATGAGCGAGCATGGTCTTAGGTAGTAAAATCCGTCCTGCATTGTCCAACTCTACCTGTGCTATACTCCTGAAGAAGTTGCGTTTCAATTTTCTCTGCTCGGCGTTGAACTCACTGAGCGCAGCTATCTTGGCATGTATCTTTTTGTATTCTAACATTGGATACAGGATCAGATTTGGCTCAAATCCTTTTCGGATTATCAGCTCGTGCGTGGATACCTCGGGAAGGTTAGCTTTAATCTTTGCAGGTAAAACTAACCTACCCTTAGTGTCCAACTTACACTCATACTCGCTTGTAAAAAAAGCCATAGTTGAGCTGCGACACCTTCGTGCCGCATTAGAAAAATATAAACCACCACTACAAATGTATGAAAAAGATCCACAAAATCAACCACTCTCCCCCACTTTACTCCACTTTTTTATAAATCTTTGTTTCAAGCCAATAAAAGGCTATTTTTAGACTAATAGCGCAGGTTTATCGGTTAACCAACTGATAGATAGGATGTACAATTTGCTTACTTCCAGTAAGAATTGAGAGAAATAGCACCAAAAATCCCATATCGTGGGGGAAAGTGGAGGGATTGGGAAATTGTGTAGGATTGGAGGGAGAAAGTGGAAGAAGTTCCAGGTTTTAGGTTTTGTGCTGAACAAATGAAAATGTTCACTTTTCTATTCAAAAATGTTCACTCGACCTTCTAGAGCATGCAAGAAGAATGATCAAAGCTAAATCAGAGGGCAATTAATAAGGAGTGGGAGGAAGTGGTGGTTGTGGGAGAAAGTGGAATTTCACGGGATTGGCTTAACAAAAAAGTATCAAATAAAATTGTGTTACGAGTTTAAACTCAGTTTTTAGACCTTAACTCTTTTATTTCAGTATTCAATTTATCTTCTAATGCTTTTTTAATGGAATCGAACTCCTCTAATTGACTAAGCTTTATTTTAAGCTCATCAATTCTTTCATTTGACTCATCATCCTCTTGACTTTCAAGATATTTTTTATAATCAGAGGTAAATGTTATAATTCTTCTGTCATGATAATCGATCGAGTCAATTGAATTTTTGAGATATTCCAACTTTTCTTCACTCAGATTAATTTGAGACACAACTTGACTGAGCAATTCAGAAATAATTGATCTTGCAATTTTATCAATTAACAACACATGATCAAGACTATTTTTTACTCTGGCTTTTTCAGCGTCATTGCTTTCTTCTTGAATATCCAAACGAATCTCTGAAGGATAAAAGAAAGGAGTTTCCTTGTTGGAATGTAGCTTTTCCAAGGTTTCAAAAAAAGGCTTGAAATCATCGAGATAGCTTTTTAATCTTGGAACTGCATATCTACTTTCCCAAAGCTTAAGAATAATTTCACAGCATTCTTTCTCTGCTTTAGTTTTCTTACTTCCAGTTAGTTTTTCCGTTAACTCTATCTTTTCAGCTACATAATGTGCCATCCACTTTGAAAGTGTATCAACACCTGGATCAAGTTCTAGTTCCTTGACTATGGATTTACCTAAGTCTAAAATTTTTTGAGATGCTTCTAAGCCTTCCATTTGGTGTGAATAAGTAAATGTTATGATGAGTTAAATACTTGTATTCCTCTTCGTTTGATCTGTATTTGTATTCTATGTCTCGACTAATATTGACATCAATAATCAAGTGACTATCGTAGATCTGACAGAGTCTTTTGAGTAGCGGTAATGATGCACTTAATCGCATACCAGATTGTTCTGGTTCTTCATCGTAACCGTGTGGTTCACTACTCCAAACATCACATTCAAGAACAATTTCGCCATCGCTAGAAAACCATTTTTGGCCATCAAAATCAGGTGAAAGATTTAACTTCTTATTGAAAGGTTCTCCTAACGAAAATGGTGGGTAGCTTATACTCCCTGCAAATGGATCGAATTTATCAATCCCCTTGGATACATCGGGATTAAAAATAAACCCTTGAAGTTTAAATATACCTGTATCAATTTCTACACTGCCTTCCTCAAAATCCGGTAATTTGTAATCGTGATAATCACTTGTTGTTGCAAGCGCCCTCATCAATGCGGATGAGGGTTCTTTGGAAACCAAGGCTGATGAAACCGAATGAGTTTCATACTTAGAATTATGCTTTTCAGTCCATCCTCCCTTTATGTTGAGCCAGGTTTCTTCTCCATCTCGAACTTTTATGCTCTTTAAAAAATCGATCTCTTGAATATCCGTTCTCCACAGTTCATCTTTACTTTCTTTAGTTATCCAATCTGGTCGTTGCAATGGGGGTTTACTTCTGGTATCCGATAACCATTTACAATCAATCCTTGTCAAGTAATGTCTAGACAGCCAATAGTCCCAAGGATCTTCTTCATCCCAATAATCTCTTGACGAGATAACAGGCATATTTTCAACCAAATTTGCTGCTACTACCAGCATTGAATGATAAGAAAGATAAAAATCCCAATTATCAGTTTTTGGATAACTCCCATGGTCATGCCATGTTTTCCTATCATGATCCTGATTCCAAAGACCAACACGTGGATCATTACTATATCCTGACTTTGTTCCATGTCCCCATTTCTTAACAATCACATTTGCGCACAAGTCTTGAACTTGCTCCCCAGGGATACCAAAAACTTCACCAAGGGGTTCATACCAATATCGATCAAAGTCCCAGCCAAAATGATGATCGATTTCAGTGTCAACCTCTCCTCTTTGATGTAGGTAACTATCTGTCCGATATCCGTATTCCTCTTCCCTAACTTCATATTTACTTTTGCTGACCGCTTTGAAGTTGGTGGTATGCGTACTGCTATAAGTTCCCGGAATAGCTTTTTCAACATTCAAAGCGATTTCTGAAGCGAACTTTTGGATTAGAACATGCGGTTCCAATTGAGAGTACTTCAAGAATACCTCCTTGTAATCGACTAATGTTTCTGGGCACTCAATAGAAACTCGACAAAGGGCTATGAGTAGATATTGTCTTGCGTGTAAATTGTAGAAAGGATATTGGTTGCTTCCGAAGGCATCAACTTGGTCATGTTCCAACCATTCAATCAATGAATTTAATACTTTATTGCAATCAAAGTCAGCTAGTTTCTTGATTGCATGGCAAGCATTCCAACGAGTTTCAGAATGTGGTGAACCAAGAGCTGACCAAATAAATCCCGCAATATTCTTATTTATATCGCTTGGAACATGTAGCCATTTATTCCAAGGACCGTCTCCAAAATCATCTTCAAAGTGTAGCTCAAGCCGCGACAAGGAGTAATCTACCAATTCGCATGCTTGACTGGCATCAATGAATGTTGATGCATGTCTCACGAAACTGAAAAGTATGCTTGCGTTGGTAAACTCTTGACCTTGAGATAATCCCTTAAAAATACCCGTTCTCAACTCTTTGGCAAGATCATCATCAATTTCCAGTTCCCTGACGGCAGATCTGAACGAGTAATCATGGACCAGATCATGTGCAAACCTGACTCCAAAATCATTGATGATTTTCGGCCATTTCTTCTTGAAACTTACTTTTTTTCTCCAGTCATCGGGTATTGACCCTAAAACTTGTTGAAAATCATAGTGACTCACTTTTTCAGTGCTTAAAAGCAAATCAACGAACTTGTATAGTTCATCAGCCTCGATTCGATTTAGTACTTCACTGTATAAATCACTTGCTCTCCGGAAACCAAAGCTATCATCCTTGTCAAACTCACTCGAATATCTCTTAATTAAAGTTGTAAATCCTTCAGGATCTAAAATTTGCAAGTTGTGGAAAATCGGTTCCCATTTTTTCGCCTCAGATTCAATCTTAGTATTCTTCTGCTGTTTCTTTTTTGATGGTTTTGCCTCTTTGGACTGAGATTTATAAAAACCTAACACATTATCCAAGTCTGCGTTGCTAATTTGGTATTTCTCAGCCAGAGGCTTCATTTTTTCCCAATATTCCAGTCCAACTCCCTGTTTCCTCACTAATTTGTATGCATCATCGAACATGTCGCTTCTTGATTTATCAGAAGCTTCATTAGCGAGGCACTTACTCAATAATTCTATCAAATGGTGACTTGAAAAGAAACGAACCATCGACCATCCAACGGTCGGATTAATGATGTTTGATCTTACTAGATAACTTAGGGTTGCTTTTAACTGATATTCAAACCTTCCCACCTCTCTATCTCGCCATCGGCTTAAAGCGGATATTCCAATTTGGGGAGACATCTTAGTGCAGGTTACAATTGCTCCAGATCGATCCCAGTGTTTTTCTCGGTATACATACTCTCCTACTAATTCAGCACAGCGTATAAATCTATAAGCTAATTCATCTGACGAGTGTGAAGCAGATTTTTCTCCCAAAGATTCAATGGCTTGCCAGCGCTCAACAATTTCATCACCGAACTTAGAAACTATATCTATTGCATCTTCAAAATAGACAGCTGCGTCAGCTTTTGAACTTGAAAGCACTGCTCGTGCTAATGAAATATAGTCATCGGCTACCTCTTCTGGTCTAGCCTCTTTCCGACCTTTAACCATTTTGTAAGTGGAGCTTTCAATTTCAAGCAATATGCTTTTCAAGTGGTTTGCTCTATTTCCAGCCCAAAGCAAATGGATTTGTTGACCTATTGTAAATGAAGAGTTATTCTGCAAATAATCTTTAAAAAATTGCTGAATCGCTTCAGGTTTATGCTTGTCACAATATATCAGAATAGATGATAGAATACTCGCAATTTCTTTGGGCAGATCGTCATATGATCTATACCTGCCACCATAAGCTCTCTTTGAATCTTCATTAGCTTGATTGGCCTTTTTAGCAAGATTATCAGTGTCTCCTGATATTAATTGTGCTCTCAAAAAATACCATGGATACAGACCACCGATTACTTCTTTGAATTCTTTAATATCATCAGAATAATTTCTCTTTTTATCTTCAGATTTATAGACCTCAGGCATGAGGTCGTCTAGGTGAATAACTGAAACTTTTGAGAGTATACACCTAATTGAAAGAGCTTTAAGAAATGTAATACGTTCTTTTGATTCATGTCTTGAACCAGCTCCTTGAGATGCAATTTTTGGTACGTAGTAATCAAGCGTTTTTGAAATTAAGCTTTCCTCCATCCCACGGTGCAAACACACCTCTAAGAACGCTACTATAGATGGGGTAACATTATCATGAAAAGGGTCTTTGGGTTTTTTAATTCGCTTTTTTGAGTTTGATAGCACTTGTAGACATTTTTCAATGTCATCTGCCTCGGCAAACCTCCCCACTTTTGCCAATTCACTTACAATGGCAACAACATGAAATTTATTTTCACGCGCGTTCTTAAGAATTTGATCTATTTCATCAAATCGTTCAGCATCAATTAATCGATTAACCAGCCGTCTAACTACTTGAAATATGAACTCTTTTGGCTTTATACTACTGAGAAATTTCAAGCATGATTCTGCGCCATTAAGATTTAGAAGAGCATAAGTTAATTCTAGAATATCCTCATTGCTAACCCCATTTTCTCGATCTCTATCTTTCTTTTTCCTAGCTTCGTCAAAATAGATATGCAACCAATTCATAGCAGACCTCAAATAGCTATGAGCCTCTCCCTTAAATTCTTCAATTTCACTTAGCAGAGAGGCGGTATATATGTTCTCAGAACCCTCCCAACTACTTCTTAGAATTTTCTTAAAAGCTATTTCTTGTACCTTTAAATCGTCCTGAAGCTTAGGAAGCAAATCGATATTATTCTGAAATAGGCTCTGTTGTCTTTGATCTCCTGCAACTTCTTCTCCAGCTCTCAAAGCAAGCTGAATAGCATCTTTATAGTTTGCTGATCTAAGAGCAGCCTTGAATGCAAATTGCAGACGGTAAACAAGTACGTTCCTTGTGTCAATAGGATTATTATCTGGCAATAATTGGTCTGATAAAGCAATCTTTATTAGTTCATTGTATTGTCCAGCTTGTAGATAAAGTTGTGGAAGTGTTTCTGCTACGTAAGTGAACTCACTAGCCAATGGCTTCAAAACATTTATATAACTTCTAAACTCTCCTTCTGAACCTAAGAAACTATCACGAAACCATTTTTCAGTTGGTTCATCTCTAAACTGGACAGACGAATCAAGCAACCATAATGATCGACCAATATCTGCAACAAAGCTTTTTACATCTTCTGTTTTTACCTCAGCCGCTTTCGATAAGACCTCCAAGGGAATATTCGGAGGCAAACTTGCTAAACCAGTACATATTCTATCCACACTGGTTTGATAATCCTCAGATAAGACATCTTTGATTTTATTGATAGCTGCGTTTAGCTGGTGTTCAATCTGTTGTTCAACAGATGTTCCAGATGGGCCAAGAAATTCTAGAAGCTCGTTAATTGAAGAACTGCAGGCAGAAATGGAATTCATTTGAACCCTCGGATTACCACCAGTTAACCGATGAAACTCATGTGACTGGTTTTCATTTACATCAGGAAACCATTTCTTTAGATTTTCAAATGTCTCCTCTTTGGAAAAAGGCTGAAGGTTGAGTACGGGAATAGAACTTGATGGCTTTAGAAGATGTGTTCGCTCAGGTCGGCACAAATAAACTAGTTTGCAATCTTGCGGGAAATCTTCTTTTAATAACTCATGTGCAAAGCATGAATTTCCAAATTCTTGAGCCGCCATTTCTGCATTATCAGCTGCATCAATCAGAATGTAGAGTTGAGCGGAAGCAATTGTTTGTTTTAGTGATTTTATTGAAGATTCAATTCGGCTTAAAAAGCCGCGCACTATGTCATTTTCTTGCGTAGTATCCTTAATAACCATACTATCACAATGCCCAAGTGAAGCCAATTCATTTGCTATTTGTACAAGTGCATCTCTATGTCTATGCCTTGGTTTACTTCTACTGCGATACTTGCCGGAACCAAAACAATCATAAGCGATTCCAAGCGAGCCTTCTGGTAGTACCTGTAAAACGTATTGGCTGAATACTGATTTTCCTACACCGCCTTCTGCTTGTATTATTGTAGGTTGATTAGCAGTTTTAATACTATCTAATATACTAAGGTATTGCTGCCTATCAGTAACCTTATCAAGTTCCTCAAATAAAGGAGGAGCTGGAAATAGCTGATCCAAAGAAGTCATTCCGAAAGGCCTTAGAATATCTTCTTTGGTTATCTTTCCATCAGAGTCAGGCAAAACCTTTCTTTGAACCAATGAAACTATACTATCAATCTGAGCTGTATCAATCATACCAGGTTGCAGCCTAGACATTTCAATCATTAGGTCACCTTCCTGATCTAAATAATCTCCTTCACTATCTGCAAATTTCAGGAGGCTACAAAACTGCATTAGTTTCTTACCTTCAAGCTTGGTATACTTCTTTATTGTTTGAATGAATATCTTGTTGACTTTATCACAACCACCTGAAATCGTGGAGATATTCTCTTTAAAGGTTTCATCTATTTTACGATTTGTAATTATTGTAAAGAATACTCCAGATAGAGACTTCTCCCTTGAATGTTGCTTGTATCGCTCAGAAAACCCAACAATTGTATCCTTGAGTATGCTTAGTGTAAAAGGTTTGTCTTTTTGTACTGTAGTGTGCTTTAGTTGATAGTATTCAATTCGATTTTTGGTCTCAGTATCATTATAGTATTCCGAAACATCAATAACATATTCCCCTGCCTTTTTCTTCTGATTTGATCCTTCAATAAAAACTGATTCAAGGTTTGAATTAGGTTGTATCAATTTCAAGCAACGCCTAGCAGCCCATCGATAATGGAAGACATCTCCTGCACGTGAGTACGAGACCAAATTATTGTTCTCTTTTATCGAGTCCATTATTCCTTCACCCCCTCCCTTCGCAAATACTCATAGAGTGTGGATCGACTGATCTTGAGAGACTTTCTAATCTCCCAAACAGAGAGCACATTACCTTGTACATTGCTTCCTTTTTAAAGGTTAAATCTATTCCCTTTTGTTGCCAAATAAATCGATAAGTTGGCTCACTTTGCGACGTGCATAAATCGAAATATATGTAGTTCAGAAAATTCGATTTAAAAGTTAGTGATTCAAAAACAACAAACCCAAAACTATGGAATCGTATCACAAAACAATCACTTTTGCCTTATCCATTTCACCTTCAAAGACAATTCCATTGGCATCAGGGTATTCGTCCTTTGCCTTTTTAACCATCATTTCCAACTTACTGCCAAAGTCAACATTCTCGACAGTAGTAGCTAGCGCTCCTAATAAACGTTTACCAAATTTCTGATCTTTAGACGTTGCATCTTTCATTTGATTTCCAAAGTCGCTGGTAATCGTACCTTTTACCTCATATTTCACCTGAGGTTGACAGTATACAAAAACATAAAGACCATTGACTTGATTGACATTAGCTGAATTTTTTTGAGGAGTTGTTTCGCAAGAACATAAGAAGCCCAATAATAAAGAGTAGAATAATACTTTCATGAAAACTTAAGATTGGTGATCAATGAAGTTACAATTCCTCCTAAACATTACAAATACCCTATTTTAGGGATTTTAAAATCCCCTGCTCATTCGGATTTGTAATCCGAATGAAAGAGATCATGGATTTGAAATCCTACATAACCTATAAAAACGGATTAAAAATCCTCCTACCCTCTGTATCGAGATTGCAAATCCCGAAGAGCAAGGTCATGCAAAGAATATATGACGATATCTCCAATTTTGAATTGTTCGTCTATATTATATGCTGGACAATAATATTCATACGAACCTTGATCACAAATAAGCATAAATCGTGCAATTGGATCATCATATTTGACAATGCCAATTGTGTATCTCATGAACCAATTATATCCTTCATCTCAATTATTTCAACTCTTTGTTCCAAGTCTTTTAAATACTCCTTGAGGTTTTTGTGAATTTCAAGTGACATATTTTCTTGAAATGCAATAAACAAATTGTTAGGATAATGTTTATTACAATAGATGCCAATCTCATTATAAAAATCAATTGATACCTTTGGAACTCTATTCACAATCATACAAATAGAAATCGATTTTTTATCGTATGAAAAAAGCTCTACAAACTCATTGTTATCATCGTTAAGTTTGACATTCTGCCTATTTGGTATTGGGTCAAATTTGATACCATATCTTGCAAAGAGATATTCAGTTACTCGGTCTACCGCAATATTCATGACTAATCTTGTTGATTTGAACAAAAGTAAATTTAAAATAAAACACCCATTTGACATCCGCTAAACCCCAACTCTGGCCAAGATGCCAAAAGAGTGCCCCCTGCTCACCCTGCTTATTCGGATTTGTGCAGCAGGCACTCTTGCGGAGTAATCCGAATGGAAGAGATCATGGATTTGTAATCCCTTCTCAGATACTCATAAAGCGTGGATAGACTAATCTTGAGGGATTTGTTCATTTGGCTGGCGTTATTTTCTTTATTGTTCTATAAATTTCAATATGGTATCGAAATACCTCCTTGATTCGAATTGTAAATTGATTACCTCTATTCAATTTAGAGGCTAATAAATCATCAACATAGATTTTTAGCCTATTCCCTTTAAATTTTCCTTCACAAAACTCGACCCAAACTTCCCACTGCTCTTGTACGGGATCCTTTCTAAAGACATTCACCTGCAATTCTTGATTAACTTCTAATAGTTTATAATTAATCTCCGGTCCATTGAATTTTCTTCTTCCGATTTTCTCCCCTTTTTTGGAGAGTGAATCATTCTTCAAGCCCCCTTCAACTCCACCCTTCTTTGATAATTTATCCGCGACTTTGTTTTCCTTCCTTCTTCTCCACTCGATTTCCACCCTACCTTGGACCAAGTCTGACAACTTCTTTCGAGTCTTATCTAGTTTATCCAAAAGGTCCTTATCCTTGATTGGTTTTCCTTCGAAATTCTTCCATCCATTACTTCTCCATTCTTTAATAGCATATGGGTTAGTCAAGGAGTCTCCTTTAAGTGAAAACCTATCAGTAATAATCTTTACTGGACTTCCCTTTAGTGCGGGTTTTCCTTCAACAGCATCAATGACCCCTTCCATTGCCTTTATAATGGCATGGATCTCTAATCTATGAATGGAGGTATTGGTGAAGACTCCCTCATACTCATGAATCGGCTCCAAACCGCTTGATTCAGGAAATTCTATCCAAAACCCTATTCCTCCTGGATTATCTTTTTCCTTTGGCTTCATTGAGCCATCACATCTTACATAGATAGCATAAGGATTATAAGGAGGCATTCATTAAATATTTAGTTCGGAAAAACGAACGTTTTTTCGAAACCCTTGAGCCCAATCAGAATTCTCAGGAATCGAATCACATGAAGTTCGGAAAACTAGTTTTTAAAAACAAAGTTTGCTTTTACTCCACTAGTATCCTTTTATCCAACTCCGGGATATTCAATTTGCCTAATTTTAAAGAATCATCCAATACCCGTTTTATGGTATTTATCACCTCTATGATACTGTACTAGTCTTCCTTACAAAAATTGTCAACCCTATTTCGTTCTTAAAATAAAATCCTCAGGTTAGTTCAGGTATTTGCAGATCGTTGAATCCATTTATTTTAATACCACCAATTAATTCTTGCCGCGATATGGCCCAATACCTGGAAACGTTAAATACCATAAACAGGGTATTGTTTCTAACCGTTCCAGTATCTAATTTTAGTAAATAATTACTCTCTACTATTCTAAAGATGCATTTTGAATTGAACAAATTTTAACTGATAGGTTCTAGATCGTTCAAATAGCTACTTCGAATTTTGGTTGTCTTTAAAGGTTTAATGTCTTCTCATTATATGTATTGTATGAGATATATAGATGACCTGTGAATTCTGTCTTGAACGATTAATGAATGAATAATACCTCAAATCAAAATGTAACTGATAATAAAAAGATTTCTGTTCAGGAAATTTCCTTCCCCAAGGGTGGTGGAGCAATCAGTGGTATTGGAAATTCATTCAAAACAAATTCATTTTCCGGAGGTGGCACTTATTCAATTCCTGTTCCCGTTACACCTGCTCGAGGCTTTGAACCGCAACTAATGATCAGTTATAGCTCTGGAGCAGGTAATGGTATTTTTGGTCTTGGTTTTTCCCTGTCCTCATCTAAAATTTCTATTAAAACCAATAAAGGAATTCCCAAATATGATGGAACAGGTGAGTACGAACTGGACGGTGGAACATTGGTTGAACAGAATAACTCCACAAGTATCCCGAATCCACGCATGGTCAACTATGAAGGACAGGTCTTTAAGGTGACGCGTTACTTACCAGAAATTGAGAGCACTTTTTCAAAGATTGAACATTGGCGAAATGATAAAGGCCACTCCTTCTGGAAAGTTATTACTGCTAATAATGTCACAAGCTATTATGGAATTGATACGAAAATAGCCAACCCAACTAACCCATCGCAAGTATTTGAATGGCTGATTGACAATTCAACAGACAACAAAGGAAATCAGATTGTATATTCTTATTTCTCTGAAAACGCAATCAACGTTCCGGATAAAATATATGAATTAAACAGGAGCGTTACCTCAAACCGATACATACAAAAAATACAGTATGGTAACTATGTTGATAAAAAGGGAAAAGTCAACTTCTCATTCGAACTGGTCTTTAATTACGGACCACCCGGTCACAACACGGATACCAATTGGCCATGCCGAAAGGATCCATTCTCATCTTACAAGAGCGGATTTGAGATCCGTACGTTCCGCTCATGTCAAAGTATACAACTCGTTCATGTTTTTCCGGAAGAACAAGTAGAATCCGTTGTGGTTAAGGAACTTTCTTTCACATATGAGAACATCCAGCAATATGGACCAGTGCCTTTTCAGGGAATGTCAATGCTTACCAAAGTTGCACTCACCGGATTTAGGGAAGCAGAATCTCAAGTTTTACCGCCCTTAGAATTTAGCTACTCTGCCTTTCAGCCCCCTGTTGCACCTGAATTTAAAAAGCTCTCGATGGGAGAAAATACCATTCCGGGCTACCTCAACGCCCAACATTTTTTACCTGTTGATCTGAAAGGAGAAGGACTTCCGGGGTTTCTAATCAGCAACGACTCAATGAGCTTATACCTGGAGCCACTTGGCAACGGCAAATACCAACTCCCTGTTGCCAATTCCAGTTTTCCCATTAATAAAAATATTCAGGACGGAGGTGCAATGCTTGCGGATCTCGATGGCAACGGAAGACTGGACCTTGTTGTAAATACACATAGCGCTTCGGGTTCTTATACACAAACGTTTGAAGGGAAATGGGATGATTTTGTTCCCTTTAGATCGTATCCTACAGTTATTTCTGATCCGCATATGGAGATGGTGGACTTATCAGCCACCGGTAAAAGTGATTTATTGCTTGTCGATACTAATAACTTGCTTTATTTCCCTTCTGAGGGAAGTAAAGGATATAGTACTTCACGTAATGTACCCGTAGAAAAAGACTTTCCTTTGATAAAACAAGGCTACCAACAGGAGCTGGTTACTTTTTCAAATATGTTTGGCGATGGACTTTCACACCGTGTTAAAATCACTAATGGTTCTGTAGAGTGCTGGCCTTGCCTGGGATACGGACAGTTTGGGGAAAAAATAACATTTGCAAATGCTCCCTCATTCGGAGAAAATTTTGACACAAGCCGCCTTTTTTTAACGGATGTAGATGGCTCTGGAACAACCGATCTGGCTTATGTGTATCCCGATCGGGTAGAACTATTTCTGAATGCATCGGGAAATTCATTTTCAGATGCGATTATAATTCGCTTACCTGAATTATTTAATGCAGCAGACCAAATCAGTTTTACAGATATACTTGGAAATGGCACGGCTTGTCTTGTGTTTACGAAAATCGCCCCCGTACCAAAGCATTACTATTATAATTTTTCCGGAGAGGTCACCTTACCCGACGGAAGCCTTAAGCAATCATTGAAGCCCTACCTGTTGAATAAAATAGATAACAACATGGGCTTGATAAGCTATGTTAACTACTGTAGCTCTACAAAATTTATTCTTGAAGACAAACTTGCCGGCAAACCCTGGGTAACTAAATTACCTTTTCCAGTTCAGGTTGTGGAAGAACTGATTCATTACGAATTATCTTCCAAATCTCGTTACCTAACAAAATACAAATACCACGACGGGTATTATGATCCGGATCAGAAACAATTTCTTGGTTTTGGATTTATTGAATCCTGGGATTCTGAAACCTACGAATCATTTCATGCTGGTTATTCTAATCCCGACTTTCCGGTCAATGCATTAAACAAGGAATTATTTGTTCCGCCTGTTTATACTAAAACCTGGTATCTGAACGGTGCAACCACACTGGAGTATGAAAGACTATTAGCAAAATATAAAAGTGAATATTTTAGTCAGGACACGAATGCCTATAAATTCCCAGACAGCACCTTTTCTCCGCATATTTATGGAAGCTCTGAGAAAACATTTAAGCAAGCCTATAATGCCCTTGCTTCAAAAGTGATCCGCACTGAAGTATATGGGCTAGATGACACTGACGATGCGGCTACTCCCTACTCAGTTGAAGAATCGAATTATAATGTAGAGCTGATCCAACCGGCTGTGGAAGGGCAATACGCAGTGTTCCTGGTAAACCAAAATGAAAGTATCACCTACCAATATGAGCGCAATGCGAAAGACCCCAGGGTGCAACAGGAATTCATTCTGGAGGTGGATAAGCGGTGCGGAAAAGTTAAAAAGTCCTGTATGGTTTTTCTACCTAGGCGATCAGGCAGCACCACTCATTACTCCGAGCAAAAACAACTTAAAATAACAGCCCAATATAACGATTACATCAATACATCCGATGAGCAAAGTTACCGGTACAGGGGTGTTCCCTGTCAAACTCAGTCATTTGAAATATTCGGATTCGATTTAAAAGGAAAGCAATATTGTTCTTTTTCTGATATCAAGCGGATCAAAACCGTGCTTAGTCATCCCCTTCCCTATCAGGCACCTCTTACGCCTGGCGAATTGCAGGCTCGGCAATTGACCTGGAATAAGAATTTCTTTTGGAATGAAGCTCAAACGGATTCCCTGGATCTAGGGCAAATTTCCTCTCGTGCATTGGCGCATCACAACGAAGCTGCAATGTTTACCAAAGAATTTGTTTCTGAGGTATTTGGCCCGACGCTTAGCGATGATTTCCTTCAATCACAAGGGGGGTATGACTTTGATACACAAAGCGGCTACTGGTGGAACAAGGGGCTGGTGCAGTACTACTTTGATTCGAGTCAACCGGCCTCATTTTATTTGCCCTGCAGGACTGAGAACGCATTCGTCGACCCATCTTCATCATTGTTTGTAAAATCAACAGTTGATTACAACCAGCCCTACAATTTTTCTATCGTTAAATCCACCCAATATATTGATGAAGCCAATAAAATAGAAAACGTTGTAACGGCTGAGATCGATTACCTTACTTTACTACCGTATCAACTCACGGATATCAACGGCAATGTTTCCCAGGCTCTCTTCGACCCACTTGGGCAGGTCATTGTAACCAGCCTGTTTGGCACGGAAAATGGAAAGCCCGTTGGCGGGATGAGGCTATATCCCTATAATGGCAAGCCAATAGAATATGTCAATCACAACGATGCCACTTTTGATGATGTAGTGGATAATTCCGAAAAATACCTGCAAGGCGCTACCAGCTATTTCTACTACAATCTGTTGGCATGGAAAGATCAACCACAGCAGCCGCCATGTTCAATAAACCTGATCAGAGATGATTTTTATCTTTCCGCTCAGGGCATAACAGCATTTGCATGTAAAACTAGCATCAACTATTCCGATGGTTTAGGCAGAGCATTAGAAAGCAAAGTGAAAACCGAACCCGGTTTAGCGTACATCCGGGAGATGAATGGACATTTAACTCTTGATTCTGATAATAAACCGCTTGAGGCATTAACTAATGATCGCTGGATTGTTTCCGGCAGAACAGTCTATAACAATAAGGGCAAACCCTGCGAACAATATTTGCCCTATTTTAGCAATACTCCTCATTTTGAAACGCAAGAGGAAATAGTAAACCTAAAACTCGTTCCCCCTCCTACGGTCACGAATTATGACCCGTTATTAAGAGTCATTCGGATTGACACACCAAAAGGGTTTTACTCCAAAGTAGAATTTTCACCCTGGGAGGAGAAACATTATGATGAAGATGACACTGTAAAGGATTCTGTGTACTTCATCAATTTCATGGATAACTACCCAAAGTTGCCGAAAAAGCCTGATCAGACCCAAATAGATGAGAAAGACGCCCTGGATAAGGCGTCAATATTTTACAATACACCTACAATTTCGATATTGGATAATGTAGGTAATACAATCCGTACCATCCAGAATAATCTTGGCAGCGTGAACCAAAGCGCTTTTGCAAATATTGTCGAAGGGGGTATTACTTCTGAACAACTCTTCAACGAGCTAGTTACCAAGGGCTATTTGGTTACTTACAGCACAGCTCCTGTAGATGCCTGGGTGACTGATAAATTTCAGCCCTATGTATCTGGTTTTGTTTTGGACCTGGATAATCCCTATAAACAATTCAGTGGAAAAGTAACTGACCTGCTTAAACAGAACTGCCTGACATCCTTTAGCGCTTATGACATTCAGGGTCGGCCTACTATCAAAATCGATCCACGTCTTTATTATGCTAATCAAAGCACCGGAACTGAATACTACAACTTCAAGTACCGGTACGCGATGGGCCAAAAAGGCCCTGTTTACGTGAACAGTATTGATGCCGGGGTTAAAAAGCTTTTAAGCAATATTTTCAATAAGCGGCTATGGTCGCTAAGCCCACGAAATTACTGCCAGCTGATTACTTATGACCGATTGCAAAGGCGCTCTGCTTTGCAGGTCAAGAAACTCACAAATAACCAACCCATTACCTCTTATGCCGATTTTAATGTAGTGGGAGTATTTGAGTATGGTGAATCTCCCTCCGCATCTCAAAAGAATAATTTGCGTGGACAGCTTTGGAGATTACATGATTTATCGGGCGTTTTAATAAACAGCCAATACGGTTTGCAACAAGAAATTCTCGAAACCTCCCGGCAGATGGCCAGCGACTATAAATCTGCCATAACCTGGAATTGCCTCCCGCCCCCGGCACCGAAACAATGGAACCCCCTTCCAGCTCCCACACTGGAAGCAGAAATTTATAGCACCCAGTTTACCTATAATGCCTTAGGATTAATGATAACTGAAAAAACTCCTGACGGCACTGTCTCTAAGAACGCATATAACAGGATTGGTTTGTTGAATCAGGTCAGTGTCACGTTTGATAATAAACCGGAACAGCAAGTGATAAAGCTGATCGAGTATGACGCGAAAGGACAGAGAACAACCATCCAATACAGCAACGGGATCACTACAATTTATGACTACGAACCATCTACACTGCGTTTAATCGGGCTGCTTAGCACAAGGCAAGGCACCCCAGTTGAAAAGGTTCAAAACACCACGTATACCCACGACCCTGTAGGTAACATTACGCGTACGTGGAACAAAACATTTGAAACGCTCTTCCCCGATAAGCAGCTTGATCCGCTTTCCGATTACACCTACGATGCGCTTTATCAATTGACCAGATCCAACGGCCAGCAGCATCTCGGAATCAGTGCAAACACTTATAAGAATAATAGTAAAGATGGTGATTTCAAGCAATGCCTATTTAGCCAACTTCCTGATATCAATAATTCTGATAAACTGGAAGATTACAGCGAGGTATACAGTTATGATGCTGCTGGTAACCTGACCAATAAGCAACACATCGCGGCATCATTAACATGGAGTAAAAAGACCGCTGTTGAAGCTAATTCGAACCGGCTGTCATGCCTGCCATATGATGCCTCAGGAAACCCGGGTCAGCTCGACATCAATAATCCGGTGAAACTGTCATTTAATTGTTTTGAGAATCTTGTAGGCACCGGAATCATTGAACGCCCTGACGAGCCGGAAACCTGCGATTACTATACATACGGCGTCCGCCACCAACGTACCCGCACAGTTAGCGAGCGATTTTCCAATGGAGGCCTAGTTTCACAAATTGAAGAAAAAGTATATCTGGGCAATTTTGAAATTAAAAGCATTAAAAATGGAGCTGGACAATCGACACTGAAAATGCAAACGCTCAGGGTAATGGGCGGAAATATTTGTGCGGCGATTATACATAACTGGGTTAAAGGAAATGGACCAAACGGCTTGGTTAGAGAGTTTCGATACCAAGTGGTTAATGATGAAAGTTCTGTCTCACTGGAATATGATAATAACGCCAACCTTTTAAGCTACGAAGAATATTTTCCTTACGGCGGCACCTCTATTATTGCTGGAGCAGATCAGGAAGTGGTAAGTCTTAAAGATTATCGCTATACCGGCAAAGAATGTAATGACGGCACTGGCCTCTATTATTATGGTGACAGATATTATGCCCCGTGGTTAGGCAGATGGCTAAACTCTGATCCATCCGGCCCCCATCATGACCTGAATCTATATTCCTATGTAACGGATGATCCCACTACGTACACAGACCCAACGGGTGAAACCAGAGCTCAACTGGAAGCGCAACTCGGGAAACCGATTGTCGCTAAAATGGCAAAAAATATGGATGCAGCGTTCAGATACCTCACTACTACTGAGGTCACCACGATGCAAACCATAGCCGCAACTATGGAGGGAGAGATTACAAAGGGAATGACTGCTTACAGCGCTCCCACGAGGCAGCAATTTACTGGTGAATTTGATCAATATAAGATTCTGAATTTTGCTCACAACCCTGTTCTCGCAGATTTATGGACAGACTCGATGAATAAAATACAGTATCCAGGGAGCTATAGTCCAGTCAAATTATATACAATGGCAAGAGGTCATTTTACTAAGCTTATAAAAGATCAATATAGTACAGAATTTGATTACATGCAACTAGGCAAACCCCCCGAAATACACCATGCAGAGTATAAAAGTCTGGCTCCATCGCAGGCGCTTAACCCAGCTAACTTGTGGCTTTTCAGCAGAGGCAGTAAAGCAAAGGGATTATTTGGTCAACATGAGTTGATTCACCAAATGTCTGCTGCTAACCATGCTAATTATTATAGTGTAGAACCAACACAGACCAGGCAAGTTCTAGCAGCTGAGAGAAAATCTACAACTTTAATGCACCCTGATAGTGCACTAGCCAGCAGGTTTAAAACTGAAACTGCCCGATTCCCAAGCAGTGTTCAATTTGATCCTTTTAAATAAATGGGAATGATAAAAAACAATCAAAATAAAAAAACAACCTTATAAAGCAAGAGAATCTTATGGAAACCAAAGCAAATAAAATCAACGACAAGTCTCTCGCCGAATTTTATAATAATAACCCCGAGTTCGACATCATGAAATTTAAATTTCATGATCAAAAAGAGGTGGCGCATCTGAAAGCGGAAATAAAGTTAACCGGAAAAAGCCATGAAGAAGCCACTGAAATAGTGGAGAATTTAAAAACCCACCAGCGGTTGCTAAAAGTGAACCCGGATCCCGGTTTGGTTGAGAGTTTAATTGAAAGGGGGCTGGTTTCGGCCAATCATATTGCCAAAATACCGCCGCAGGTCTTTGTAAAAGAACATGCCGGCGCATTAGGCCTCACAAAAAAGCAAGCCCGAGATTTACACCAAAAAGCCAACACGATACGCACCAATACCATGCATTTATGGGCTTCTGTGCGTGGAGCTGTGGCCTCGCCCGTGTATCAAAACTCATCTTTCAGCACCCTTAGCCCCGAAGTAAGCCAGACCTTCCAGGACCTGCCCAGTTATTCGGAGCTATTCGGTTCAATAAATTATTGCGAGTGCGAAGAATGTAATTCCATATTTGGGCCTGCAGCATATTTGGTAGACCTGCTTAGAATAATTGACGAGTACATAACCAAGCCCAATACCACTATACCACAAGAATTCCTTTTCAGTAACAGACGCCCCGACATTGGTAACATACCGCTCACCTGTGCAAACACCAATACACTCGTGTCTAATATTCAAATAGTTAACGAAGTATTGCTTAATTATTTGGTTAAAAATATTCCGGGTGTTCCCGTTGCTCCACCTGCTACCGTATCGGAGCAACAGGATTATGTCTTACAACAAATGGCCAATGGTATTTTTTACCCTGGTGCATTGCCATTTAATGTCCCACTAAACCAAATAGAGGCGTTACTTGCTAATTCCGGTACCAGCTTTTCATCGGTACTCTCGGCTTGGCAAGTGGCAACCGAAATTGTAGCCGCTACAGATTTGGGTCTTTCCACGGAACAGCAGAGTATTATCACTACTGCCGAGGCAACAGAAGCATCCATCGATAAATTTTTTAACGTTGCGTCGAGTAGTTCGCTAAGTGATCCGAATGTCCTGATCAATCAAATGCAAATCAATTTTGAAGATTTGCTACAGCTTTTGAATCAGGATCTAAGTCCTACTGAGCAAGAGGCAGGCATACAGGTCAATTTTTTTATTAATCAGGGTTTAGCCACAGGTGATTATTTAAGCATACAAAATGGTGCGATTACCCCATTTACACCCCCTCCACTTAAATCCCTGGACCAAATCAACAGGATTACCCGCCTGTCAGCAGTCAGTGGTGTCTCCGTTCCCGATTTGGATTGGGCTTTGCGATGCGCCTTAGGAGGCTATACATCGCCGGTAATATCAAACGACACTCTTGTTACCCTTGCTCAATTTAACAGTCTTTGTTCTTCGCTTTCCATCAGTTTGCAAAAGGCTACCACGCTGCTAGGCCCTATTAAAACCTATGGAGCATCTTCTGCTTTTGACAGTTTATTTAACCCTCCATCGCTCGTGGCTCAATATGGCGCGTATCAGCCAGTGGGCAATCAACTTAACCCATCCTATCAAACCCCTGCTCTGAAGTGGACACCCGACCTGATTACCGATGATAACCAAAAAAATCTCGATAATATAAGCGCTTTAAGCCGAATTCTTTCTGGTTTGGGAATTGGTCAGCAGGATGCCAATGCTCTGGGTCTTGCATTATTCGGACAAATTGAGGTCTCACTTACAGTAGATGTTATTTCTTCTTTGTACCGTCATGTACTGTTGTGCAATGGCCTTCAAATGCCTATGCAGTCATATCTGGTTATAATAAAACTGATTGATCCTGCCACACCTGCCTCGCCCACCATTTCTGAGATCAATGATATAGTTTCGTTGGGAAAAGCGGTTAGTCAATACAATGTGAGCGTTTATCAATTAGACTATATCATTGATAACAACCTGACCGTATATGTGAACCCGCTTTATAATGCATCACAGATATCCGACTGGCAAAAGAATTTAATTACTACCGTACCCTCTTCTGATCCCAGTACCAGTGGCACCGCCATTTGCACCCAGATTGCAACTTTATTCGGAACAAATAATGATGTAATTACGGCCCTGATAAATTTACTTATGTCAAAGCCAGGTGGTAAAAGCTATCCATGGCAGGCTGCTTTTTTAAATACAGCTAAGTTACCTTTCGTTGAGTCAACGCTAAATTATATTTCGCGTTGGTTGGTGTTGGTGCAAACTTTGAAATTGTCAAATAAATTGATTGATAATATGCAGGCCCAGCCTGAAGTATATCAGTTAGATCCTACCACAATGCAGGCAGCGCCAAACCTAAGGTCCATACAAAGCATTCAGGTGGTAAACCAGATGATGGTGACATATGGTGACCCGCAACAAAACCTTCTGGCGGCCATCAATCTTTTGCCACCGCCACCATGGAATAACCCAGTAACAAACGAAACCGAAATTTTATCCTTATTGCAGGATGCTACAGGCTGGAGCCCGGCTGCTGTTCAGGAACTGATGTCTTTGTTTACAATAAGCTCATTAGACCAGGCAACAGGTTTGCTAACCAATTTGCAAACGTGTTTCAGCATCATGTCTTCTTTAGGGACTGATCCTGTCTTTATGAATTCCATATTAGAATTGGGTGGTTTGGATGCCACCGCTGGCACAAATTGGGAGAGCTATAAAAGTGTTGCAAGTAATTTGCTATCCAAATCGGTTGGTCAGTATGGCTCCGAATGGGAACAGGTTAGTAACTCGCTAATGGGTGATTTGTCCGTCGGTCAAAGAGATACGATGCTTTCATTGGCATTATCCTATCTGAATACCATGGATCCAAGTATTAATGATGCCACGACTACCTATGAATATCTTCTAACCAACGTGGAGATTGGGACAGCAGCAGAAACTTCATATATAGTAGAAGCGACAGGTGCAGCTCAATTATATCTGCAACGCTGCCGGCTCAGGCTTGAGCCAGGTGTCAATGACCTGAGCAATATTGGATCTGAATGGTGGGAATGGATGCTCAATTACCGGGTATGGCAGGCCAATCGTGAGATCTTTGTGTATCCCGAAAATTACATGATCCCGGGTCTGCAACAAAATGCTTCACCGGATTTTCAGAAATTTGCGCAAACGCTACAACAGACCAATATATCTCCTTCCAATTCGAATAATAGTTATTTAAGTTCTGTCAATCAGGGTGGCCAAAATGCCAATGTAGAAAACGCATATGTTACCTATATGCAGGACTTCTCTCAAGTATCTGATATTCAGGTTGTAGACTCACATTATACGAAAGTAGGAAACGAAGTAGTGCTCTATTTACTCGGGCGAACGAAAACGTCTCCATATACCTTTTATTATTGCTACAGACCTGAAGGGAGTCCGTGGAGTAGCTGGCAAAAGATAGATTTAACAATTAATGCAGCAACTGGAAACCTGGTTTATGCATTTAATCGGCTGTTTGTTTTTTGGGTCGAAGTGCATCAAAACAATAGCTCTACAGTTACTGGCACATCTGGTTCGGACATCCAAACCAATTACGTTACTTCCGCTTCCGCTTCTGTAATGTATTCTTTTATAGATATCAATACAAAATGGGTGCAACCGCAAACCCTAGTGAATAAAAACACGGTGTATTACAATTCAGATAGTTACGCCGATGATGATGACGATACACTTTTAGAAGACCCCTTATTCAAAGGTTTGTTTGATTTCCGGAATAATTTATGGAATCGTCTATGTGCAATACGGATTACAAAAAGTAATTATTCAGACGCCGAGGGTACTTCACCTGAAAAATTAGTCATCATGTGGGGGCCAAATTTGAATGCCATAGGGCGTAGCAGTTTCTCGCCAACGACTTCTAACCCATTTACTATTCCCGAGCCAATTGATCCGGTTGCGGCCGACTTCTGGCAAAATCTCAACGATCAGGAAGAAAATAACTACAGGTTGGTGTATGGTCAATTAAGCGGAGAAATCAATCTTCAGCCAGCAACAGTTCTGAATTTTAACTTAAAAGGAGATGTATTAGTCAATTACGAAGAATTGATATTGTCTGATGCCTATCAACCTACG
The DNA here is from genome assembly GCA_040218045.1 of Marinoscillum sp. GTDB lineage: Bacteria > Bacteroidota > Bacteroidia > Cytophagales > Cyclobacteriaceae > Marinoscillum. The sequence continues at coordinate 43,770 of JAVJQA010000064.1, read as the reverse complement.
TATGCACCAGGTTTGCGAGCGGGCATTACCAGTGATGGAACTTCGTTGTTGGTAACATCCAGTTCTCAGGTAATCACTGATAGCCAGGTTGATGCGATGGCTTCCAGCCCGGACCTAAATGCAAATGGCGTTAGTCTGCTCAATCCAAGTAGTCAGCAGTGTCAGGCATTTGCAGTTAATGGCATAACTACCACACAAAGCCAGGCTATTTTTGAAGCGTTGAAAACTACCGATCCTCAAGTGGTGGATGATTCCGGAAATGTGAATGTTGCCGCACTGAATAACCTCAACTTATACCAGACACTGTCGGGCCTCTCGGTATTCAATAGCTTTGGCCCTGACCAGTATCAATCTGTCATGGCGGTTCTAAATAGCTGCATTAATGCAACTGGTTTATTTACTACATTAAATGGTTATTATTCTGAAGTCATACCCGTTGATGGCCAACCTGGTTGGTTTCTGACCTTTTTGGATGACGAATCATTCCTGTTGTCTTTATCGGATAATGATCAGTCAGTTCAACCTTTTTCCTCTCTTTCCACCGGAATTACCGTGGGAACACCACTCATAAGTCCATCTTTTGCTTCCGGGTTGGTTTCAGAATCTACCTCTCAGAGCATTTACAGTAACCTGGAGAATGCAAATCCAAGTCTTTTGAAGAATGGCGTTCTGACGGAAGCACCTGGATTTCAGCTATACACTGATGTTAAAGCAGTTTTGCAGGCGATAACAACTATTGATTCCTCACTTTATGATCCCATATACTCATGCCTGGTGAATGGACCAATAGTTTTTATTGACAGCTTTATTAATGAAAGCATAGACAAAGACACTTCCAAGATTATTTTTAATTCATTAAGTAGCAATTCAGTTCTTCTCCTTGACTCCACCGGAAGAATTACTCAAAAACGACCATCTGTTCTTACATATAGCAATGTGCAAAACTGGTTGTCAGATGAGAAGGATGGCGAAGGTAACCCTCTAGCCGTCGACCAGATTGCCAGTGTGTATCAAACCCTGATAAATGCCCCAAATCCCATTACTCTGAATTATTCGAATACCAACGGAAGTGTATCCATCGGAGGGCTGACATTCAAAGTGACACGTCTTTCAACAGGTGCTATAAGTAAGCTTAATGAGGCACTGTTCGCAGGAGGCGTGCCTTTGTTACTAAGCTTGCCTACACAGCAGATTCCGGTTATTCCACAAAAACCATTTTCAAGATTTAGCCCTACCTCAAATATTCATTTGCCCTTTGCCCTGGATGCTACCCAGATTGATTTTGATGTTGACGGTCTATACAGTCAGTATTTTTGGGAGATCTTTTACAGTATTCCATCTTTGGTTGCCTATACTCTAACTACCCAGCAGCAATTTCAGGTGGCGCAGACCTGGTTGCAATATGTGTTCAACCCAACTACGCCTGCATTTGGAGGAGTTTCCGCCGATTTGATCCATGATCAAACAGAAGGACTCATTTCTGAAGCCGATGCAGCCTCAATCATTAGTGAACTTCAGGATCCTTTGAATGGTATTCCGACATATACAATCCTGAATTCTGAGTCCATTGTAAATCCCTATTTCAATTCTCAAACAGATCTAAGCTTTTTGACTCCAACCATCACAGGTAATCAGGCCACTCTGTTAAAAGATCTGTTACTGAGTTGTCAATCGCAATCCATTGCAGCAACAAGTAGTCAAATTCAACAACAGGTGGGATTAACAGACGCTCAGACTAGTTCGATAATAAGCCTATTGCAAAATACCAGTGTTGCATCAGCGCCAATACTTGAAGCGAAAGGTATGGTAAACCTCTCATTTAACTCTTCAACTTCATTGGATTTTCTTCAGCCAATCATCCCGGCCACACAAAATCAAATGATTACAAATATTCTTCTAAATAGCCAGTTAAGTTGCGAATCCGCGAACTCCTGGCAATTTTTCCCTTTTAGAAACAATACTTTAGAATCACTGATTGAGGTATTTAATAATACTCAGGCTGTTAAGAATTATCAGAATCATCCATTTGATCCTTTTGCCATTGCCCGACTGAGAATTGGAGCTTATGAAAAGGCCACCTTTATACAATATATCGATAATTTGATTGCCTGGGGTGATCAGTTTTTTATTCAGGACACGAGAGAGTCCATAATTTCCGCCTACATGATTTACAACTATGCCAATGATTTATTGGGACCTCGTCCCTCTATGGTTGGTGTGTGCGACTCTGATAGTAATCCATTAACCTTTAATGAAATCTTAAACGCATATCCAAGCGGTATTCCTCCATTTCTAATCGATCTTGAATTATTCCCCTCTCATTCAGGTACTAATCCATCTATGATGGCTTATGCATTTAATGATTTACCGGTTTATTTCAATGTGCCGGAAAACACCAATTTAATGTCTCGTTGGGATACTGTTAAAGACCGTATCAATAAAATCAACATGTCTGAGAATATTGACGGGGTGTTTCAACAACTTCCTTTGTTTCAGCCTCCAATTAATCCTTTAGATCTGGTCAAGGCAGGAGGTAATATTAATAATGTTTTGAACAGCCTTACTTCGAAACCAGCAGTGCCATTCTTCCGCTATAGTTCTTCGTATGCAACTGCAATCAGCTTATGTGATGTCGTTATTGATCTGGGCAGTACGCTATTGACTGCGCTCGAGCGTGGAGACGCTGAAGGTCTTGCCTTGCTGCAGAACAATCAAGAAGCCCAAATACAGCAAATGGTTCTACAAGTTAAAGAAGCCTCTCTTTCTGAGATTCAGTCAACGATAAGCTCGCTCCATGCGTCTTTACAAAGTGCACAGGATCAATTAGCTTATTATACAAGCTTGCTTAATGGCGGGCTAAGTGATTACGAAATTACGAATATTGAGGCTTCTACACTTGCTATGGAGTTTAACGTACTCTCCAGCATCACACAGACTGCGTCATCAATAGGTTATGCAATACCACAGGCAGGCTCACCTTTTGCCATGACTTATGGCGGAGAACAAATCGGTAGCTCACTGATGGCAGCAGCAGGTGTCTTTGGTATAGGATCCGAAATAAGCTCTTATGTAGCACAGATGGCGAGTACCATGGGGGGGTATGATAGACGTTACAAAGAGTGGATATTTCAACAAAAATTAGCACAGGCGCAAATAAACAGTGTAAGTGCGCAAATTGAGGCCGCGAACTTTCAATTGCAGGGTGCCCAACTGGATATGTCAACTCAACAAATGAGTTTAGCCCAAAATAAGGTTATGACTTCCTATCTGCAAAGCAAATTTACCAACCAGGCCCTCTATCAGTGGATGGTAGGACAATTAAGTTCAACTTATTTTCAAACATTTAATCTTGCCATTCGAGCTGCACAAGAAGCACAATCATGTTATCAATTTGAATTGGACTCTGATCAGGCATATATAAATTTTAATTATTGGAATAGTCTCTACAAAGGTCTTACCGCTGGTCAGGGTTTACGTCTTGCCTTACAAAATCTGGATGCCTCTTATCGTAAAGGTGATCAGCGAAGATTAGAAATTGACAAGACAGTTTCCCTAGCAATGACCAACCCTCAAGCTTTATTGGATTTAAAAACAACAGGTGAGTGTTCGTTCACATTTAACGAAGCAATGTTTGATTATGACTACCCTGGACATTACTCTCGTAAAATTACTTCACTTACTATTTCCGTACCGGTTGTCCTAGGGCCATATCAACACCTGAAAGCTATCTTAACTCAAAATTGGAATTGCGTAGTTACAGGAAATAATGGCCAGGGGGCAACCAATCAACCCAATATTTCGGATGTCACCGCTCTTCTTCAAAAACCCGGAATCATCCCACAACCGACTGCAGGACTGAGAGTTAATTGGGGACTCTCAGATCAGAGCATTGCCATCTCGTCAGGTGTAAATGATTCAGGATTGTTTCAACTTGATTTCCAGGATCAACGTTACCTCCCTTTCGAAAATACAGGGGCTGTTTCAAATTGGACACTTTCTATGCCCATGCAAACCAACTTTTTTGATTTTGACCAGATTTCGGATGTAATCATAACTGTTAAATACACTGCACTTTGTGGACCTCAAAAGTTTATTGGAGACGTTCAAAGTGCTCTGTCCACAAATCCTTTACCTGGTGGGATTTATGTTGATTGCAATGCTCAAAGCAGTTCATGGCAAACCTTCCTGATGGATTTCAATAAAAAAAGTACGCCACCACAAACCGCACAAAACCTGAACCTGATCATACCTAATATAAAAGTGTCTGCTTTTAAAGATCTGACTTTCACAATGGTGATAGTACAACTGGTTGTTGCAGAAGGAATCAAAATTCAGAATAATGCCAGTTTCTTATCTGTTAACGTTGATCCGGTAACCACGACCCCGGCAACTCTGACCTTTAATGATCAAATGCAGGCCAGTTTGACAAAACTGACTTGGAATGGCCTAACAATAAGTAAAAATTGGAACTTTATCTTTAATCTTAAGGATCCTAAAATTGCCCCATTGTTAACAGATGGCGCCATAGACGGGACAAAGCTGTTAGATATGCAGATAATTATCATTTACAATGCGTCTGTCTTTTCCTGAGATGGTATAAAAAAGTTATTCGGAAAAAATATTAAGCTTGAAAAAATATCATAAAAATCACATTATTATGTACGGATTTATCAGGAGAATAAATTGGAGTAACATTTTAGATACGTTATTTTTTGCAAACAAATATTTAGTATTCACAGTCAGTTTTTATTTCATTACATATATTGGAATGGCTCAGTGCTCTCCAACATCGAAAATTTTCGGAGCCAAATCCAGTTTTTCTGGTACTTTGGGAACAGATATTGTAACTGTCAAAGTAAACCCTCCTTCGGTGAAAGATTGTTTGGTATATGGTTTATGCACCACCAATAATGCAAATGGATTTAAAGTTGACAGCAATTGTGGAGGCCCATTTAGTACTGAGTTCATGTGGAATTTCACCAAAATGGATTCCACAAAAAAAATCGCCATATTGAATACAACTTCCCCTGCAACTAAATGCGAAAATTTACCTATTAAAAAACCAACTTTAACATTGTCCATTCCTGATACTTCGTCCTACCAATGGTCGTTTGATGATAAAAATGGTTTGGTGTATGTTGCCTTGATTCCATCAGACACACTGGTGTTTACCATTAGTGAGACCGATAGCACATCGACCACACAAATAAACAATTACTTTAATAACTGCTCGGATACTACTTTGCACACTTGCTCCAGTCTAACCTTGAATTTTTACAATCACCCAGATGCTTCAAACTCATTACCTGTGATCACCCAAACAGACACGCTATTGACTGCCTTTCACGAAGAAGCCTTGTCATATCAATGGTATTACAATAATGAACCTGTTGAAGGAGCTAGTTCTGATAGCTTCATTTTTTCCCAACAAGGAACGTACTATGTGGAGGCTACTCTTTCTTCTGGTTGTCATACCTCATCGGAAGTATTCGTCTTTATCATACCAGAGGAACCGCTCGCTCTAAATAAGAACTCATTCACAATTTGGCCCAATCCAGCAAGTGATGTATTGCACCTTACCTTTGAAATTGGCCTCCGTACTGAAGTAAGTATAGATTTAATCGATCAAACTGGTAGGACTGTTCTATTTAGTCAATTGATAAATCAAACTGGCTCTTCCGCTCAACAGATCGATATAAGTGGCTTAAAAACGGGTCTATATTTCTTAAGAATACAATCTGGTGACCAAACTACACTTAGAAAAGTATTCAAATTGTAGCTATGCAGAAAACCTGCTATCATCTTTATATACTTTAGCCAGTTATGTGAGTCATATATGCAGTAGCCAAAGCGATGCTCTTATGCAAGAAGGTTGGTAAATGTGGGTCACTAATACACAATCCGTAAAACCAATAATTTCCTTCTTAAAAATTGCTTTGATTTTTCACGCACTAAACCGCCAGTTTATTTGGAATGCTGATGCGATGTTCCCTCTCCACCTTGAGATCAACAGCAATGGAGCACTATATCGTGGAATGAAGTGGGTCTGAAATTTTCCAACTCAATTATTGTGACGTTACCTAAGTCACGTTAATATACTGGGATACATGATATATAGTGCAGCCATTTACAGTGCTACTGGTCGATATACTGATTTTATTCAGAAAGTTAACTCTAAATTATAGTCGCGTTACCCAAGTAACGTGAGTTGACTGCTCCTTCAGAGTTTTTGTTGGATAGGCATTCCTTGTCATGTCTCGAAGAATTCTTAATTGCCCTTCAGACATAATGAACAGAGATTTTCAATTTTATCAATTCCAATGGTCAATAACACCCCTGAAACATCATAATGATTCTCCTTCCAAAGAGTTTAAATAACTTATTATTGATTACTATGGTCTTCTCAAGATTTAATTCCATAGATATACATTTAACAATTCCAGATGGCTGGTATCAAAAAAATAGTTAAGAACATCCCTCCATATAGTTTAAGATACACTCTCTTAAATAAGAATTCTTATTTCTATCCATTTTTACTTGGATTACTCTTAACCTATTCAGGCTGTCAGGATAAATCTGGTGAAAGGATTTTTAAAATTCTCGACGTTAACGAGACAGGCATTGAATTTAACAATACTCTTACATCAAATGATCAGCAGAACATCCTGGATTATTTATACTTCTACAATGGTGGTGGTGTTGCCATTGGTGATATTAACAATGATAGTCTTCCTGACATCTATTTCACTTCCAATCAAGGCTCAAACAGGTTATACCTAAACAAAGGCAACATGAAGTTTGAGGATATTACGGAGACGGCCGGAGTAGCAGGAAATAGTGACTGGAATACCGGCACCGCCATGGCAGACGTGAATGGGGACGGGCTTCTTGACATTTACGTCTGTGCAGTAGTTGGAATACATGAATTTACCGGTGAAAATGAACTCTTCATTAATAATGGAGATGCAACATTTACCAATAAAGCTGCCGAGTATGGCCTGAACTATCAAACATATGGAACTGCCGCAAACTTCTTCGACTATGATCTGGACGGGGACCTGGACCTCTACTTACTAAATCATGCCATCCATACACCCAACACATTCGGAAAGGCAGATTTGCGCTTTGAGAGGAATGCTCAAAGTGGAGATAAATTACTCAGAAATGACGAAGGAGTTTTCAAAGATATAAGCGAAGAAGCAGGCATCTTAGGCGGGGTGAATAGTTATGGCCTGAGCACGTCCATTTCAGATTTCAATGCAGATGGGTACCCTGACATCTATGTTTGCAATGACTTTTATGAAGACGACTACTATTATCTAAATAATGGGAATGGCACATTCACCGAATCCCTTAAAGGATACTTTGGGCATGTCAGTCAATTCTCAATGGGTAGTGACGCTTCGGATATCAATGGCGATGGTTTCCCTGACCTAATGACCCTTGATATGCTTCCATTCAATGAAAAAGTACTGAAAACGTCCGGTGGTGATTTTAATCCACAAAATCAAAAAAACCGTATCGAAAAGCTGGGTTATCACCATCAGTTCTCCAGAAATATGCTTCAGGTAAACAATCAGGCCAAACATTTTTCGGAAGTGGCCTTGTTAAGTGGTGTAGCAGCCACAGATTGGAGCTGGAGTATCTTATTTGCAGATTATAATCAAGATGGGTATCAGGACATCTTTATATCAAATGGCATCCCCAGAAGGCCTAATGACCTTGATTACGTCAATTTTATTTCCGACAGCCGCATTGACAAGCTACTAAAGGCATCAAACGCAATTGATGAAAAGGTAACAAACTATATGCCCGACGGTGCTGTGCCCAATTGTTTCTTTCAGGGAAATAATCAGCTACAGTTTTCAGACAAAAGTGGAAAATGGTGCGATCAGAAACCTGGATATTCAAATGGTGCTGCGTATGGTGATCTCGACAATGATGGCGATCTCGATTTAGTAACCAATAATATCAATGAATTGGCCACTATATATGAGAATCAAACAAACAAATCTTCTTCGTACATTAAAGTAAGGTTGCAATACATATCAGGTAATAATTTGGGTATTGGCACCAAAGTTTTCCTATACAATGGCAATACTGTTCAATTCAAAGAACTCTTTCCACAGCGTGGTTTTCAGTCGTCATCTGAACCCATCTTACACTTTGGGTTAGGTCAGGCGGAGATTATTGATTCCATTCGAGTGATTTGGCCGAGTGGCAAAATCAAAACTGTGAAAGGAATTGATGTAAATCAGACACTGCTCTTAAAGCACACTCGAAATGATACGATAATAGAGACAAATCTCAATATACAAGCCAAAAGAATCCAGTTTAAGGAGGTCTCAGAAAAGCTTGGTATCCATTTCACGCATAAGGAAAATGAATTCATTGATTTTAACTCTCAAAAACTAATCCCATTCCAGGTATCCGATAGAAGTGCAGCACTGGCTGTTGGAGATTTGAACCATGATGGATTGGAAGATATTTATCTTGGAAATGCGCATGGCTCACCAGGGGCTATCTATTTACAACAGGCCGGAGCATTTAAAAAAGCTGACTACCATCAGCTCAATGCAGAAAAGCACTATGAAGATGTCACAGCTATAATAGCCGATTTTGATACGAATGGAACTAATGAATTGCTAGTAGGATCAGGAGGTGGTCAAGCCGGTAAAAGTGATGTCATGCTCCTACAAAATCGTCTTTATGAAACAAAATCAGGAAGTCTCCAACAACTGGAATGGCTAAATAATACTCAAAACACGTCTGTTATCAAGTCTTGTGATTTTGATCAGGATGGCGATGAAGATATCTTCATTGGCAATTCATCTGCTCCCAATGATTATGGTAGGGTTTCCCCGAGTTATCTTATGAAAAATGAGAAAGGCAAATTAATAGTCTTTAAAACTTTTGAGAATTTGGGGATTGTAATAGATGCCGTATGGACAGACTTTAACAATGATGGGCAAACTGATTTGATCGTTGTGGGTGAATGGATGAGTCCGGTATTTCTTGAGAATGATCATGGAAATTTGTTTGACAATTCAAACAATTACCTGGAGATGAAGCTTGGAGGGCTGTGGAGATCAATATTTCCTTATGATTTTGATTCTGACGGAGATGTGGACTATTTATTAGGTAATTGGGGTAAAAACACCAAATTCAAAGCTTCAGAAAACTATCCGTTGGTAATGTATTACGATGATTTTGACAACAACAAAACGTCCGAAACCATAATAGCCTATGCAAAAGACCGTGAGTATTATACAGTAGAGGGTTTGGATATGCTTAACCAAGAACTTGTCAGCCTTACCAAGAAGAAGTTTAGACGTTATCAGGACTTTGCTGGTAAAACCCTTGAGCAAGTTTTTGATAAAAACTTACTGGAGCGAGCAGTTAAGTTTGAGGTACACACCCTCTCTTCCGGAGTACTAATCAACCAGGATAAGGGTTTTGTGTTTGAAGAGTTTGCCGAAAGCTTACAGGTTGCTCCAATCAACACCTTTGCACGCATCCATGACACCGAAAACATTGAATATGTGGTTTGTGGTGGTAATTACTTTGGCGTTTCTCCCTACCACGGAAGGTTTGATGGGTTTTCAGGTGCCGTTTTTCACGGTAAGGAAATACTTATTGGTAGTGATGTAGGGTTGAATTTTTTCAATAAGTCCATTACTCAAATAAAGTCAATACAAGTAGATGGTCGGCAAATTCTATTGGCTTTTGTAAATAATGATAGGGTTCAGGCCTATGAAGTCGAGACACGATGACTTAACAATCCATCGAGTTTGCCTTTTAAGAGGATTTGTCTATAAAGGCCTGATCAATGCTTCTTCTCAGCCTTAGCATTTGTTGTAACAAAGGGACTAAACCCTAGTATCAATTGAATCAGCCATCGGATCAATTTCATAACAAAAGGGAGCGGCATGTTAAAATGCCCCGTCCCTTAAAACTGAAATCAATACTGTTTAGTTAAGCTTTTTTAGTTAGGTCATTCCGTCAGGAATCTTTATAACAAACAAAAGTTGACGTGAAGATTCCCTGCTTGTCGGACAGGCAGGTTAACAGAATGACTTTTTAATGTAAGATTAGCGCTTAACTAAACGCCATTGAACCGATCGTTCGCTACTGCTGCTGAAGTTCCCACTGTTGATTGTTTCCGCCATTCCAAGGCCATTGAATGACGTCTGCACCATTAGCAGTTCCACCCCCACTGACATCCAAGGCTTTACCGCTATTTCGGTTAATAATCCTATAATAGCCTCCGCCATTGTTGATGATCTCCCACTGCTGATTATTTCCGCCATTGGAAGGCCATTGGATTACACTTGCGCCGTTGGCGGTTGACGCGCCATTCACATCCAATACTTTGCCACTATTTCTATTTACGATTCTTGAATAGCCACTTCCAACATCAATAATTTCCCATTGCTGATTATCCCCACTGTTAGAAGACCATTGGATAACATTAGCTCCATCGGCAGTAGACGCGCCATTCACATCCAATACTTTGCCGCTGTTTCTATTTACAATCACGTAATAGGTGTTTCCACCTCCACCAATGGTCTCTCCCCATCCGTACCTTATTCTGTCAACCCCTGACTGATTAGTTGTAGTCAGAGTGATATTGGTTCCGCTTCCTCCTCGGTTTTGAATGCTATATGAGTCACCATCTCTCAGACCAGGCCAATAGACACTGCTTATATTATTGTTTCTGAAATAATTGGTTGATCCCTGGATATAAGCGATCTCATTATCGCCATTTACTGATCCGGTATAATTTTTACCTGTTGTCATACCAGCTCCATACTCTGTGACTACTGTCCGGCTGGCATAGCTACCAACTCTATTGCTCCAATCTTGCTCCCACTGTGAAGGAGTAGAATGTGTTGTCCAAAAAGCATAATTATGCAATGCCAAGAGACAATTATTGAACCTGCTATCAGCGCCCACTCCTGTAACATTTTCCGAGTAACCTGTTCCACCCAAAATAATCCTACCTCTTGATACATTTGGATACTCCGCTAGCCAATCCGCGTATAAAGAAGTCAACTGAGAAAGGGAATAGCCATGGGGTTCATTAAATGGCTCAAAATAGACGTTGCTATTGCTGCCATACGTACTCACAACCTCATCCCACATATCCCAGAACTGGGTAGTGTTATCTATTAGACCATTCCGGGATGAAGCACCTTCCCAACAGGAAATAATTACCTTCATGTTACTATTCAAAGCACCATCAACAGCTCCTTTGTATGCAGTCCACCAGGATTCCAACACCGATGGGGGATTTATTGGAAGTCTCACCGTATTAACCCCAGGCATATTCGATTTAAAGCCCGACATAATAGCATTGGCCTTTGCGTAAACAGTGGAATAGTTATCAGACGATGATAAACCCGAAGGAATAACCCATCCGTCAACGAAGTTATCACGCCCATCAGCCCAATTGACACCGGCAATCCCACCTGCCCCTATGGCCGATCCAGCAAGCTCTGAATCTACACTTTCGATTGATTCAATCTTGTCAACATCCTCCATACCACACCTCATAAGAGTGATAAGGAAAAGAATGTAAACAGTAATTTTCATTTTGTTTTTCATAATTGAGTTGTTTTAGTTTCAACTCAAATTTCATTCTGTTCCACTCAAGTCATAGGGTGCTCAACATTTCAATATGGGTGAATTATCGTGATAATATTACTAATCTGTTATTCTACAGCTTTTTTCAGCACGATGTTTTCAAATATTTCAAATATAAAAAGAACCTGATTCTATGCCGTTTTCTTGTAAAAACTCATTGCTTATCTTATAATCAGTAGTTTATAATGCTTCTTGTGGTCAATTTCCATGACTAAAACACAAGTCCCTTTATTCTTAATACTAATTTGATTTTCACTTAGTCTTTCCCAGTTCAATGTTTTCCCGAAAAGATCCAATACCTCCATTCTTTGAACAATATGACCATCTAAGCTGATATTAACAACCCCATTGGAGGGGTTAGGAAAAACCGACCCTGAGAAGTACCCAGACCTACTCCAACCGATTGCCCTCAATGCATCCATTAAAAGCGTGTCTTTCTCTAGAGTATGGTAGCTATAGCCAGGAGCTATGACTGGCTGCATGAAGGACTCATAACCCTGACGATCTAAAAATCCCGGATCAAAATGATTCAAGCTCGAATTGGCCAAAAACACAGAAGGTGTATATAACTGTGCGCGTATGCTACTGGAACCTTGTTGGATATATAGTTTTTCTTTGGTGAGAAAATTCTCCAGAGTCTCAGAAGGAGTACTTATATGACTCAATTTCGTCCCATTTTCACCCTCTATGATGTGATCAAAGACCACCACATCTCCATTGATGCCCAACTCCCCGATACCATTTGAAACTGAAGCAGATGAAAGAAATCCAAAACCATGAGCTAGCTCATGAAGCAAAATAGTGGCCAGATCGAATTTCTCATAGGGGGTTTTCCCATCTATACCCAGATACCAGTTCACTTCTGAATTTAAGGTGATGGTAAGGTCATATAACCCATCGTTCAGATCCTTTTGCACTATATGCTCAGCCAACGAAACGGGATGCCATGAATCAGGAAATGGCGAGTTCTGAATGCCTTTGAAAAATTTACCAATCGTGGTAATTGCCAGTGCATCATTCTCCAATGGAGACGACATCACCTGGATTTTCAAATTAGACGTATCAAATGTGGCTCGTTGCCAAATATCCAAGCAATATGCCAATACTGGTTGGATCTCCTTTTGAGAAAGTTCTTGCTGCGAATAAACTGGTCTGGCATTCGGATATTTAATCTTACAAATAGAATGTCTACCGATTGACTGTGCGCTGCATAGGTATCCTCCAGAAATCAGAGAAATGGCAATTAACAGCTTAATTTTGGTCATAAGACATATCAATCTCCAGTGACGCACGATCACTTATTCTTACCCTCACACAAGATCAGTTCACCAAATTCAAGCTCCCGGATTGTTTAGTACGGTAAATTTCAAGGGTTATTGACGAGCTTAATGATATAACTATATTCATATTTATCTCCAGTCAGCCTGTAAGGATCGTGTGGAAGCATGCCCCAACTGTTGTCTCCTCCTAATCCACGCTGCCCCAGATCAATATGTAGAATAACAGCATCAGTCAACTTGATATCCGTGGGATGTTGTTGTTTTTTTGTCAACCCGGGATCCAGGTCTTCAGTGGCTACATTCAATGCACTGAAACCCAAAGCCTGATCTCCTTCAACCACAATGCCCTTACCTGAATGATCCAGCAAACTCACCCACCTCGTATCAGTATGATATCCAAACTCCTGAGGTCTGATGTATGGCATTTTCTGATTTGCTACCTGATCATTATAAACTCCAATGAAGGTAGCACTTTTGCGATCTGCATAGTTTTCTTCCGGCCCCCGTCCATAATAAGACAAGGAATCCCATGATTTCGGCAATCGTACTCTCATACCAAACCGGGGAAGTTCTGGCAATTCCGTAGAGGTCAGATCTATACTGGGTGTCACCTTAATTGACCCATCATTTTTAATAAGATACCCAATACGATAAGGGACATTTAAGCCCTTAAGCATATAATCTACGTTGATTGATAAACCATCCTTAGTTTGATCACCTATCTCGACTGACTCAACGACGCGATAGTCATGGGCCGTTCTCCAAACACCAAGCGCGCTTGGCATATGATTTCCAAAATCATTGTCAGTAGGAGCTCTCCAAAAGTAGGGCTCGGGAAGAGCCTTCATTTTTAAGTCTTTGTTCCCGTAGCTCTCGAAGGTTCCCTTAGACTTATTAAAAACCCCGGAAACCTCACCTGACGAAAAATGTATTTTCGAATCGGCGTATGAAACTTGCAAGTCACCAACAGTTTCGGCTACACCAAACTCATAATCCTTTAATACAAACTGTTCACGTGCTATTTCATGACCCTTCGGGACCAGCGGTGCATCCGCTGTGGTAAGTGCGAAAAGATTTAACAAGTACTCCCCTTCTTGTAGCTCCGGTATTTTAATTTGAACTTGCTCGCTGGCATGGGGCTCAGTGCTCAGAGTAAAGCTTTCCTCAAAACACGACTCTCCATTTTTTAGTACCTCATACCGAATTACATAGTTATCCAAACTTGTAAAATCAAAGTAATTGGTCACTTCCAATAAACCGTTCTCTTCTAGCTTAAACACAATATTCTGATATACTTTTTTCACTTCCTTTAATCCTGGATGAGGCTTCCTATTAGAAGCAACCAAACCATTTGCACAGAAATTCTCATCATTTTGAAAGTTGAGTCCACCTAAGTCTCCACCATAAGCCCAAAATACTCCATTAGCGTTTTCTGTTTTGAGACCTTGATCTACCCAATCCCAGATGAATCCGCCCTGCATATGTGGACTGTTCAATATAATATCCCAATACTCTTGAAAATTACCATTGCTATTGCCCATAGCATGGGAATATTCGCACATGATAAAAGGCCTTGTAACTTCCTTGTCATCAGCATAAGTCTTCATATAGGAGATGGGGGGATACATTGGGCTAACGATATCCGTGTTGGAGTTTTCACCAGCTTGCTCAAACTGAACAGGCCTGGAAGGATCATAGTTTTTGATCCAATTGTACGCATCATAAAAGACCTGTCCGTTTCCACATTCATTCCCCATAGACCAAATAATAACAGATGGGTGGTTTTTATCTCTTTGCACAGCTCTCTCTACCCTATCCAGATGTGCTGGAGCCCACTTCTCCAGATAAGCTGGATGTACACTTTTATCAAAAGGAGACTGAAGCTCAGCCCCCATGTGATGAGTTTCTATATTGGCCTCATCCACAAGGTAAATACCATACTGGTCACACAGCTTATACCATAAGGGGCTTTGCGGATAGTGGCTTGTCCTCACGGCATTGATATTGTTCCTTTTCATCAATCGGATATCCTCCATCATGGTTTCAACTGTAGGAACATGGCCGAGCGTATCATTATGAATATGGAGGTTTACCCCTTTTACCAAAATAGGCATCCCGTTCACCATGAGTTGGGCATTTTCTATTCTGACATTACGGAATCCAACTTGCTCGCTGGTGATCATGGTAGTTCTGCCTTTTGTATCCTTCAGAGTGAGCACACAGTCATAAAGGTTAGGAGACTCAGCCGACCATTTTAGAACACCGGGTATTTCAGTGCTGAAATCAACTACTTTAGCATTAGCTGAAAAGTCTTTTTCTTCCTGGAAAATGGGGTCATTTCCATTATTTGGATATAACGCTAGAGACAAACTTCCTTTTCTAGTGTTGTGTCCACCAAAACTTCTTATATCTACAGCGGCACTGAATATCCCATCAGTATAAGTCTCATCCAAGTCGGCTTTAAGAAAAAAATCCCAAATAGAAGTCTTAGGCAAAGCATACAAAAAAACGTCCTGTTCCAACCCACTCAATCGCCAAAAGTCCTGATCCTCAATATAGCTGCCATCGTGCCAGCGAAATACCTGGATTGCCAGGGAATTCTTGCCCTGCTTCACATATTGTGTTATATCAAACTCTGAAGGGGATTTTGCCACTTTGGTCATGCCTACTTCTTGACCATTGACAAAAACCGTGGTGTAACCAGACACTGATGAGAGATTCAAAATAACCTGGCTATCTGTCCAATCTTCACCTATTTCAAAAGTCCTGCGGTAAGTACCGACAGGATTGTAGTCATTATTTACAAAGGGCGGATTTTTCGGAAATGGGTAAACCACATTCGTATAAATAGGAAGTCCAAATCCCTCTATTTCCCAATTGGATGGCACTCGAATGGTACTCCATCCAGAATCATCAAAACCTTCCTTGTAGAAATCTTGAGGTCTTTCTGATGGGGTCTTCACAAAGTGGAACCTCCACTGACCATTTAATGACTTAAAGTATGGCGATTTAGTAAAATCATCAACTCTTGCATCAAGTGCGTTATCGTATGCAATGAAATCAACATGACCTCCCTCTTTATTTCGCTCAAAAACCTGGGGGTTTTCCCATTCGTTTACCGTTACCTTTTGCGCGTCTACATGATGAATAAGTAAGATGCATACAGTCAATATCCTTACAACCTGTTTCATTTTTTTTAAATGAGTTCTCTGATTTATATAAAAGCCGAAACTTCGTTTCGGCCTGTTTTGTGATTATATGATGAAGTATCTACTACGGCTTAAAATTGGATTTAAATTTGACGCACTATGAGGGGGCTATTGATCTCTATATGGGGTACTATCAATATTATGTTTAAAAGGAGTAAATGTCAGCGTCATTATTATTCCTGGATATGATTACTCTCCGCTCGCCATTTTTCATTTTCAAAAGTTGTACATCTCTAATGTCTCCATCGAAATAAAGCTTCTCATTGGATAGGTGAGAAACCAACCGGCCGTTCTCCATTTTGAAGAATGCTCCGAAAAATGAATCCGACTTGCCCCATTCCACACGATATGGGAAAAAGTTTCCTACCAGCAGGATTTCATTCGAACCATCATGGTCAAAATCTTCGATGACAATACCATTCACCATGGATTCCTGAGCCGCTTTGGGGAGAGCTTGTATGGAGAAGGAATTTCCTTGATTTAATAATACACTCGACTCTAAAGTATTAATCTTATAATGAAAGGATTTACTCTTTTCAAAAGATTGAAGCACATCGTCCACAGTGGCAACAGAGTATGCCTCATAGTCCTTAAACCTCTTTCTCACCCCTCTCATCTGATCAATGAGTTCATCATAGGATGCCACTGGATATCTTTTACCCTGAATATAGTAACTCATGATTGGGTCAGGGTCCTGGTCATTGTTCAGGTCTTGAACGAAGAATTCAACAGGCTCTTCCTCTGAAGCATTATACTGAAGATTTGTTCCTGCATTTCCCACAATAAAGTCCATATCTCCATCACCATCCAGGTCATCTCCAACGATTCTGGTCCACCATCCATGTGTGTTCTGCAATCCCATTTCCTCAGAAACCTCAACGAAACTGGAACCGCTCTCATTCAAGAACACCTTTAATGGCATCCACTCGCCTACAACAATCAAGTCATCCCAGCCATCATTATTGAGATCACTCCAAACTGCATCAGTCACCATTCCCATCCTAACAAGCTCATTGGAAAGATTAGCTGTCACCTCTACAAACTTCACTGCCCCCCCAGTACTCACATTTTTAAGAACTTTACTCCTAGGAGACAATGGATAAAACTGAGGCTCAATTCTACCTCCCACAAAAAGATCGATATCACCATCATTGTCATAATCTGAAGGCACCACACTACCTCCACTGATGAAATTATCACTGGGAAGAGCATCCAGGTCTCTCACAAAAGCTCCATTTCCTTGATTCACATACAGTCGATCTTCATAAGCTGAGTGATTTGGAGGGTATTCATTACCCCCACTCACCACGTACAAATCCAGATCACCGTCACCGTCAGCATCGAAAAATAGCTGATCTATATCTTCATAAGTTTTGTCTGCTTCCCAAGGTTGAGACGCTGCTTTGGAGTAATGACCGTCATGATCACTTAAGTAAAGCACCCCAGAAGTCCCGATAGCTCCTCCCAGAAAAAAGTCGTCGTTTCCGTCATTATTCACATCTCCTTTGGCTATTCTATAACCAAGCTTAGACGCCTCATAAGGAATCAATCTTTGGATTTTGAAATCAGCAAACTTATTCTCCTGATGAGCATATTGAAGTCCTACTTCATCCGTGACCTTCTCGAAGAAATAGTCACTTTCTTCAGTGTTAGAGACTGAATCTTTAACAGCGTCCTTTTCACTTATAGTAATTGTACTATTTACCAGTACATTGTCTACTGTAGATATAGCGCCGCTTGGCCATTCTACTTTTATCCCATTCACTCGATCTACTTTGCCCAAGCCAATGAATATGGTAGGCTCTACAGAGGATTGGTATCCTCTATTATAATATGCCTGGCGTGATAATACAGTAGTATCCAGATCAATTTTTAGCTGAGCTCCGATTCCCATAGTATTCTCACCTTCTCCATCAAGGCGCACCTTTAGAAAATGATTGGTTTTAGTATCTGTGTTGTTCCTATAAATGTGTACCTGTTGATTGAGGTTATTTATTACTAAATCCAAATCACCGTCATTGTCCAAATCGCCGTACGCCGCACCGTTTGAAATTGACTTCTCGTTAATGCCCCATACCTTGCCTGCGTCCTGAAACTGCAAAGAGGGCATGCCTTTAAAGCAATAATTAGCCAACGGAGTAGAAGGCATTGTATTGATCAGTTGCTTGATTTCCTGTTGATTCTTCACATCCGCAGTTATTACCTTCCCCATCCTATCCTGAGCATATTTCAGGAAATCCATGTTGGTGTAATCATGCAAGTAGCCATTGGTAACAAATAAATCCAGCAAGCCATCATTATCATAGTCTGCAAACAAGGTTGCCCAGCTCCAGTCAGTATTTGATATGCCTGACATTTGACCTACCTCCTTATACCTTGGGTTACCCTCATGATCACTATTGACATAAACATGAAGCATATTGCGCATATTCTGATGGTGAAACCCACTATCAACAGAAAGGTGATATTTGTCATAAGCGTCAGGGCCTTTCAACAGCTTTTGTCTCTTGTTGTCTTTTGGAAGCATATCTGCCACAAACAAATCCTCATGGCCATCATTATTTATATCTGCCAAGTCAGACCCCATCGAAAATTTTGAGATGTGTCCAAACGAGGTATGTGACACTTCCCTAAAAGTACCATCCTGGTTGTTGATATACAAAAAGTCCTGTTCGTCATAGTCATTTGTCACGTAGATATCAGGCCATTTATCATTATTTAAATCGGCAATAGCCGCACTCAGTCCATAGTTAAGCCCACTGCCGTGTATTCCTGCAGATTCACTTACTTCTATAAATTTATGCCCATCATTTCTGAATAATTGGTTCCCAAAGTAGGGATGCCTTTTATTCCTTAAAGAGGATGTATTGAAGTAAGGGGCATAGAACATGTTGGCATGGTTCACCAGAAACATATCCAAGTCCCCATCTAGATCATAATCAAGAAAATACGACTGAGAAGAAAATGTCCCGATTGCCTCCAGGCCATAAGTAGCGGCTTGTTCTTTAAAATAGACACCATTCCCCTTATTTCCCTGGTTAATGAACAGTTGGTTGGATCGCTCGGTCCTATCCGTTTTAATTGGGGCATTCATGCTTTCTCCCTGCACATTACCAGAGTAGCATAAATAAATATCCAGCCAGCCATCACCATTAATATCGACCATGGAAACTCCAGTCTTCCAATGACCCGGCCTTCCTCCTAAATCATATTTTTCAGTTACGTCCTCAAATTTCCAGTCACCTTTATTGAGGTAGAACTTATTTGGCTGCGAGTTTCCGACCAGGTAAACATCCGTCAATCCATCATTATCAATATCTCCCAAAGCCACCCCTGCACCATTATACATATATTGATAAGTCATAATGTTGTTATCAGGGGTCTCCACTATTTCATTCCTGAAGTCTATGTTGGAGTCAATAGAACTGACAAGCGTGAAAAGTGTCCTCTCCTGGCAAGAGGTTGACAAAAAAGCAATCAACAGAATATAGTATGCGTGATTCATAAGCTTTAGGAAATTTTCACAGATAATCCACTTCAATTTTTATATCGTCATTTTTAACGGAATTTTTCACCTTATATTCAGATGGATTTATTCCAAACTGATCTTTGAAACATTTTCTGAAATACTTTAAGTCTGCAAAATCAAGTGCAAATGCAATTTCTGTAACAGTCATATCCTCCGAAAGCAATAATTGAGCAGCACGTTTGATTCGAATTTTTCGGATAAATACTTGAATGGATACTCCGGTGAGAGACTTGATTTTTCTGTACAATGCGCTTTGACTCATACCCAACTCCTTACATAAGATGGGCACACTGAAATCTGACTGTTCCAGTTTTTCGAGGATAATTTTTTCGGCATTGAGTACAAACTCCACCTCACGGGAGTTTTGATCAATAGTGGGATCTATTAAATCGCTGGATTCGTATTTCAACTCCAGCATTTCCCGACTTTTTAACAAATTACTGACCCTCGCTACCAAAACTTCAGAAGCAAAAGGCTTGGTTATATAATCATCAGCCCCGGTTTTATAACCATTGATCTTATCCTCCTTAGTATCTTTTGCTGTCAGCATGATCAATGGGATATGACTCGTTGAAATGTTTGCTTTGATCTTCTCGCAAAATTCAACTCCGTCCATTCCCGGCATCATTATGTCTGAAATAATAATATCCGGTGTGTTTTTGACAGCCAAGTCCAAAGCATCCAGGCCATTTTCCGCCCTGACTACATTGAACTCATGTTGAAACATGGTTTTGATGTAGAGAGAGATATCCTTATTGTCATCAACCACCAACATCAGCTTTTCATTTTCCCTGAACTCAACGTCATTTTTATCAGCCTCACTTGATTGGTCCGTAAAATGCTCAAAGTCGTTTGAACTAGATGGTATAATTCTCACATAGTCCTTCTTTTCAAGCTCAGATTTGTCTTTTGGAATACTCACCATGAATCTACTCCCCTGGCCAAACTCGCTTTCAACGCTTATCTTTCCCAGATGCAATTCAACAAAATTCTTGCACAAAGCCAGTCCAATGCCTGTGCCACCAGCGGTATAAGAATTGCTTGCCTGGAAAAACGGAGAGAAAATATTATCCAATTCGTGCTTTTGGATACCTACACCTTCATCTTTGACTTCAATAATCAAGTGTGAATCCGCTTCAAATACACCAAAGTTAATTGCCCTTCCTTTTGGAGTAAATTTGAATGCGTTGGAAAGCAGATTAGTCATGATGATTTGAACTTTCTCCAAATCCACCCAAGCTTCCAGCTCATTTTCACAATAAAACCCGAATTTCACCTCTTTTTCCTTTGCTAAATAGCCAAAACTTTCGGCCTCCTCCTGAGCTAGGATCTTGATATCATGTTTAGCTATGTTCAAAATGGTTTTGTTCATCTCAATTTTCCTAAACTCCAGCATCCTCCTAATGAATTTGAGAATGATCCCGGTATTTTTCCTGATTAGTTTCAAGTACTGGAGTTGCTCTGGATTTTGAACTTTCATTATCAGGTCATTTACAGGGCCTTGTATGAGTGTCAATGGTGTCTTTAACTCATGGGAAAAATTGGTGTAGAACCGAAGTTTTTCCTGCATTACAGCATGCTCCTTTTCTCTTAATTCTTTCTCGAACTCCAATTTTTGTCGTAATACAATTCTGCTATTGCTAAACTTGTTTAGTTTCCAAATCACAAACATAATTACCAACAAATACAACACAAATGCCTGCCATGTCCTCCAGATTGGCGGTGTTATGGAGACTAAAATCTGTTTTTCTGCACTATTCTTTAAGCTTTTCACTCGGAATGAGTACTCTCCAGGTGGTACATTTCTGTATGTGGCAACATTTGATTCTGCGCCCAACTGCCAATTTCGCTCATACCCCTCAAGCATAAACACGAAATCATGCTGGTGTTTTGTTGAAAAACCAGGCTGAGAGAACTTAATCGAAAAAACATTATCAGAATAATCCAAGACTATCTTATCTGTGAGAAAGATGCTATTACCTTTTGGAAAAACATCAGAATTAGTTGGGTTAACAGATTGGTCAAAAACCTTTATCTCATTTAATACGATACCATACTCCGACGGACTTGCTGATAGCTCCTCAGGATAGAACAAGTTCATACCATGAATCCCACCGAAAACGACGTAACCATCGTCCGATATAAACGCAGATCCGAAATTGAAATGACCTGATTGAAACCCATCTTCCACACCGAAGCTTTCAATGGTCGAATCGTTTAAGTGAAAGCTGTATATATCAGTATCAGTCGTAATCCATAATTTCTGACCATTGTCTTTTTGAACATTTGATATTGATTTGTCCCCAATAACCCCTAAAGCCGGTACATCGATAAACTGCTCAGTTGTTAAATCAAAAACAATGAGCCCATTGTGTCTGGTAGCTACCCATAGCAAATCCTTATCTTGATAAATATCAAATATTATCTCACTCGATCCTTTGCTTATTCGATGGCCATCAACTATCCTGTTGGATTCAGTCGAGGAAGTTAACTTTATCAAGCCATGACCATAAGTACCAAGCCATAGGTCACCTTTTGGAGATGTGGCAATAGATCTAATATCTTCAATTCCAACACCCTCTAACTGTACTATGCGGTGTATCTTTTCATCGTAATAATAGAGACCACCTTGATTGGTGCCTATAAAAATAGTACCGTCCGCATGCTCATGGAAACACCTTATATCATTTACTTCCAGTTCACTTCCGTCTAGCTCACTACGGAAATTCTCAATAGAACCATCTTGATTTTGGAGATATATGCCGTGGCTATAAGTTCCAATCCACAGTCTTTTTTTGGAATCTTCCAACAAACTCAAAATAGCCTTATTGTCCAATTCCTTTATAGCCCCATTTTTAATATTTCCAGTCAAGGGGTCCAAGATGCTAATCCCTTTACTATCAGTTCCAATTAATATCAATCCATCATGCAACTGATCTATGCCCCAAACATTCTGATAACTCAGGGATGATTCGGACTCTTGCAGCTGTCGGGTCACCGTTCTCACTACCTCTCCATCTGGATTAAAGATATTTATGCCCCCATTATGGGTTCCCAGCCAGATCAGTCCACTTTTTTCTTGAAAAATTTTGCTTATCGTTCTATGAGATATTCCATACTCATCAATTCTAGGAGTGAAATGCCTCTCTACTTTGTACTTATTATCTTCCTTTCTTAATTGGTACATTCCATTCTGCCTTGAACCAACCCAAAGGTTAGATTTTTCATCCTTACACAATGTTAGATAGTCGTCTTTGGGCAGAATTGTTTCCAAACTCCTATCTATCTGAATAGAGCCTTGAGCACCTTGCTTCAATGCACATACACCCACTTCGGACCCAATCCAAATGGTTTCTTCGTTATCGATATAAAGACTGAAAATCCTTCCTTTTTCCTTACCTCCAATATCTTCCGAACTTAAGTAATCAATTGAATTTGTAGTTAAATCAACACTAATCACTCCTAAATTGCTGACTATAGCCCACAACTTGTTGTTACAGATAGCAACTCTGGTAATGCTATATTTTGAAAAATCCATTCCGGACTTATCGTCATAGAGCTCCAATTTCTGAGATAAACCATTCTCAACTTTCAATATGCCGGATTCATGAAGACTGAAATACAACGTTCCTTTATCGTCAACTGCCATGGACCGAACCCTTCCCTTAATTTGTTCGGGTAGGTATCTCTTAATTACATCGAGCTCGTAACTGTATTTACCCACACCATCATCTGTCATCAACCATACATTGTTATTCCTGTCAAGGTATAATTGATCTATATAGTTATTGTGCAAGAGGTCTTGGTTGCCCTTGTCTCTAATAAACCTTTGGAAGGTATTTCCTTGATATCTGAATAGTCCCTCATTAGTAGCTACCCAAATTTGTCCTAATGTATCTTGAAGAATATCATTAACCACATTGTTGGTTAACCCTTGAGATTCATTTAACCTTTGAAATTTATATTGGGGGAATAACTTTTGCTGCCCCATACAAAACAGAGGGAAACAAAGTATCGGAACCCAAAGCCATTTAAAAGAAACCATCTCACTCATATCAATATATACTTTCACATCCCTACTTATAAGTTAGGAAGATTAGCGTTCTGCCTTTATTAAATTACCGAATTAATTGCTCCTAATAACTTTTACCAGAGGCTCCATTCCTTCAGATGAAAACTTTACATGGATTTCGCCATCCTCAGATGTTGTTCTCACATAGGCCGTCAATTTACCGCTGTTCGTTGTGAGTTGGTTCCCCAGGTAGTTTAAGGAAGCATCTTTGGAAGCATTTTCAAGCCCTATTAATTCGCCATTGCCAGATACTTCACAAACGACCATCTTATCTGTACTATACGCCAGGTAACCATTTCCATCTTTAAGTTCCAGGTTAACGATGAACACTCCATTGTCTGAGGCATTTTTAACCACATTTACACTGATTATTTTTGCCACACCGGGGGTCCTGATTTCATCGGCCCATATTTGACCATCTTCTCCTTTCCCTTCCACCCGCAAAACCCCGGGCTCATAAACTATGTCCCAATACGCCATTCCCAGTTGCGTATTGCTGTTGATCTCCTTTCCAATTAATTTATCATTCAAACGGAGTTTCAAGTTTGTACAATTCGAATAGGCCATCACACGAATGGTGTCACCTGGCTTGTAATCCCAATTCTTAGGAGCATCGATGGACGGTTGATCTGCCCATCTGGGATTCAATTTATATGAACCGAGGTAAATGGCTGGCTCATCTGACCATAGCGCCTCGCGGTAATAACCTCGCGGTTTAATATTGCTGGACAAATCAAGAAGCCCAGAACCCGATCCGCGAGAAGGCCAAGCTCCTGCCTCACCAAGGTAATCAACCCCTGTCCACAAAAATTGACCAAAAATAAAATCATTATTTGTCACCGATAGCCATGCTTCTATATTGTGCCTGGTTTCACTACCATAGAGAATCCTCGATGGATATTTCTCATGATCCGATTCATATCTATCTTCGGTATAGTTGTACCCAACCACATCCAATACTCCAGGATAATCTGTTTGATTGGACATGACCGCACCAGCAAGGGCAGCTGTCACTGGTCTTGACCGATCATATTTCCTTACCACTTGAGCAAGCTCGTAAGCGATATCACCCAGTCTATTTGCATCTGGCTGCTCCGGATTGTAACCTGCCGAATGGATTTGATCAATTCCTGAAGAATTTAATATTGGATGGGAATATGGATCATTTGGAAAATCTACCTCATTGCCTATAGACCACATAATAATGGATGGGTGATTCCTATTCCGTTTCACCATATCTGCCAAATCCCGTTTTCCCCATTCTTTAAAAAATTGAGCATACCCTTCAAATCCGGGTTCTCCTTTATTCCACCCTTCTATCCATTTTTTCTTCGGGTATTCCCATTCATCAAACGCCTCATCCATAACCAAAAAACCCATTTCGTCACATAGGTCATACAAATCGCTAGCTTGAGGATTATGGCTCATTCTGATTGCATTTACACCCAGGCTTTTCAGCATTTTCAACCTTTGTCTCCACACTTCCTTCGGAACCGCCGCACCCAATACACCAGCATCATGGTGCAAGCACACGCCTTTGGCCTTGAGGTTTTTATCATTCAAATAAAATCCAGTTTCAGCATTAAAACGGATTGTTCGAAGGCCAACAGCTGTTCTTGACTCATCGATGAGTTTCCTTTTTCCATCCGTAACCCTGGTATCCAATTGATACAAATAAGGGGATTCTAAATTCCAAGACTCAGCTTTTGCAACTTCCAGTTTCAGTTCCATTGTATGGGTTGATTGTGCTTCCAAATTCAATGATGCTTTAGATGAACCTACAACTACCCCATCCTGATCTACCAATTCCTGAATCACAGTTACTTTGGAGTTGGTATTTCCCTGATTTACCAAACTAGTTGTGGTTGATACTGACCACTCCTTGTTTCCTAGATAATTTGATTGATAAGAAACACCCCACAGCTCTAAATGAAGAGGATTCGACTCTACCAGGTAACAGTCTCTATAAATTCCTGACCCGGTATACCATCGCGAATCTGCGCCATCGCTATGATCCACCTTGACGGCTATCAGATTCTTCCCTGGTTTTAAAAATTTGGAGATGTCGTATTGAAATGAAACATAACCATTTGGCCTATAGCCAACCCAATTGCCATTTACGTACACCTCGCTGTTCTTGTATATACCGCCAAAATAAAGGAATCTCAAAAGCGTGTCATTTGGAATGGTAACTTCCTTTTGATACCAACCAACACCCGATGGCAAATAACCTGTGCAGCTATATAATGAGTCATTTGCCGGTAAATGAACCGACCAATCATGCGGCACGACTACATTTTCCCAACCAGCATTATCGTCGATTGGATACTGTCCACCTCGCACATCACCCAAGTGGAAATGCCAAGCCGTTAGTTTGGTCTTCTTACCGAACCCTTGAGCCAATGCTGAATAGTGCATTGAGGTTATAAGTGCTACTATTAGAAAAATTCTTTGGGTGATGGTTTTCATTAATATCTATTATAGTGTCAATGTTGGACTATTTCAAATTAGGAGTGTCTTGCACTTACTACCTCTGACTCGATTCTCCCTATTTTATTCTCAGGGTTACGATGGATCTTGCACCTATGATGATTTCAGACTGCAAATCGGTATACTCACTTACCAATTCAAGATTTTTGGAAGAACTAGTTTGGAACATTTCAATCGTACTGAAACTTTCCGGGTCAATATTGTCAAGTACAATTTTCTCTGAACTCTCGGTTTGGTTGACAAACACCACAATAATCTCATCTGATGACATATAGGCTGATTGTAGCATGGAAGAGATTCCTTCGGATTTACTCAAATTATCCGAGCGCGTTACCTTAATCCTCTTCATACCAGGGCGTACAAACCTTGAGAAATTACCCAAACCCCAAAGGAGTTTTGATTCGTAATACGAACCGTTGTTTTTATCCCAGTCTATATACACCAGCCCATCTTTATAATCGTATGGGCTTA
Source organism: Marinoscillum sp. (assembly GCA_040218045.1). Classification (GTDB taxonomy): domain Bacteria; phylum Bacteroidota; class Bacteroidia; order Cytophagales; family Cyclobacteriaceae; genus Marinoscillum. The sequence continues at coordinate 17,073 of JAVJQA010000064.1, read as the reverse complement.
CTGCCAGCCACCACTGCCAGGATACTGCGTTGGCATAAACCATGTCTGCGTGAATAACACGGGCCATGTAGATTGCCGGATCAATACCCAGGTCACGCCCATTGCCACTAATCTCTTCATTGTCTTCAAGGAGGGTATATTCGGACATCACAAACTTCAAAGATGGATCAACCTCATTTATTTTTCTTACTACAGACTCACGTACACTGATCAACGTATTCAGGTCGAAGGTGGTGAAATAACTATGGCCAGCTATTGCTTTAGAAACATTTTCCAAGTCCCCAATGTAAGTTTCTCTACTGCTACTGAAAAAATTCCATATCTGATCGTTTCTCCTATCATCCCGCTCATTGGAATACAAAAAATCCAAACTTCCCGCTTCAGTAACTTCGATTTTGGTAGTTAAGCCAGCGTTTGTTATCGCGTCGTTTATGGATCTCGTTACTATGGCCAATTCGTCATTGTTCCAAGGAGACCCTTCTTGCCCACAGCACTTCCATTCCCATTGGGGTTCATTGAAGGGGCTTAAATCCTGAAAATGCGCCCCTGTATTACTCTCAAGATTTTGCAAGACCTTCATCAAAAAATCCGCATAATCCTGATAGTGATCTTCAGCAAGGTTGGTAGAAGCACCATTCTCAGAATAGGCCTTGCCATTTTTGGTATACACTACTGGTGGACTGTTTACAAACGCGGTGAAATGTTCCACACCATAATCTACCGCCTTTTGCAAGAACCACTGTTGACCTTCCTGTTTAGTCCAATCATAGTTTTCATTCTCATCAATAAATGACTCAGCTCTCCTCCATTCATCCCCAATGTTACTAGCAGATCCTTGCTCTGAACTACCTCCACCTATATTGAACCTCCAGGCTGTCAGGCCAATTCCTTTAGGGTTGCTTGATTCATCCATTTCTGTACTAAAAAGCAGTTGAGCAATGGCTTCCTTCTTGGTGTTAGGCCAGTTTTTACCAACGAATTGAATAGACCAGGCATCTGACGCACCAAAACTCTCAATTGTCTGAAACGTAGTACTCGGGTCTAATGAGACAGTAAGGAAATCCTCGTTGCCTTGTTCACAAGAGGCTGGTGGATCATCGCACTCACATGGATCTGGTTCTGTGCACTCCGTGTCCACTGGATCGTCGCACCCCCCCTCTGGCCTGATATTACAGTCACAAGGGTCAGGTTCTTTGCAAGGGATAAAACTAACGTCATCATTACTTTTGCACGACACCAATAGACTAAATAAAAGGACACCAGATAGTAACAATCTTATCGACATAATTAATAGAGTATGAATTTCAAAAATCATTTATTGGAGGCACTGCCCACATGAGTCATTATGCATATAAACAGCTGCCTGACAAAAAGCACATTAGAGGGGCTGAGCCCCTCTAATGTAAGAACCTATTTCAGTAAATCAATTGTAATTTGGATTCTGAGTAAGCTGGCCTCTACTAATAGTTATATCATTTTGAGGGATTGGAATCCAGTAATGTTCGATACTAAAATCCTTCGGCCCCATATTGTCAGCGGACTGGGAGAAATCATACCCTGTATCCGTCCTTACAACTTTTCGTGCTTCCACACCTTCCGTCGACTCGGCAATGAGCCATCTTCTGACATCATAATATCGATGCTCCTCAAAAGACAACTCTACCCGGCGTTCATTCCTTATCCTTTCTCTTAGCTCACTTTGATTCAATCCAACTAAATCCGGCATTCCTGACCTGTTTCTAACCAAGTTAACAGCCTGAGTGGCAGTTAATCCACCTGAACCCGCCACATCAGGGCCAACGGCTTCATTTTGAGCTTCCGCAAAATTCAACAACACTTCAGCGTACCTTATATATCTCCATGGTGTTTCTCTTCCTGTATTATCCCAATCATCCAAATTAGATGACAAATCCATGAACTTTTTAATGAAATACCCAGTACGAGAAAGGTTTTGACCTGCGCCTGCATCTACTGTAATATCTATTGTAGTGCCACGATAGTCCGCACCATCATGAACTACTGAAGCATAAAACCGGGGATCTCGACCATCATAAGGATTATTCTCGTCATAACCTGAAGCAGGATCGGATATTGGCAACCCTGTAGCTTCCATCTCAAAATCATCCACGAAATTTTGCATTGGACAGTTTCCAGCCCATCCTCCAAGACTATTTGGTGCATTCATTTTTTCCAGGCCATTGAATGCACGAGACGTAGCATTGTAGTCCCTTAGAAAAAGATCCTCTCTGGTGTCATCTTGAAGGAACAACAACCGGTAATTTTCACTAGGATCTGCATCCAAATCATCCACTAAGCTGAATCGGTTGAGAGAAATAATGTCGTTAGCTGCATCGGCAGCCTCCTGCCATGTGGTAGTCGAGCCACCATTGAGGCCATTATTAGTATCGCCCCCAGCCCCACTTGTATACAAAGGACTTGCCGCATAGAGCAATGTTCTGGCTTTATAGCCCATAGCAGACTCGGAGGACGCCCTTCCTATTTGCTGATTTGATTTAGTAGGTAAATTGGCAATTGAATAGTCAAGCTCATCCAAAATGTATTGAACAGTCTCATTGATTGTAGCACGATCATATAACGCACTGAAATCATCAGAAAGACCGGGAACGACATCACCGATAAGAGATACCCCTCCATATCCTCTTAACAATTCAAAATATCTGGCGGCCCGGATAAATCGAACTTCCGCAAGCAATTCATTCTTCTTTTGTTCAGAAACATCCAATTCAGGAATTCTAGCCAAAGCATCATTACACTCTCGAATACCTACATAATTTCTGCCCCAAGAAGTACCAACAAAACCAAAATTGCTTGGCGTCATGCCGCCTGTTTGTATGATGTATGTAGCATCATCATTTGAATATACTGTCTCATCGGTTACCGATGAAAACATGGCCCAGTGATGACCCCTTGTTAAACCCGCTGATCCCTCACCTTTATTTGGTTCTTTATCCGACAACCTTATACTCGTGTACAAATTGAGGATATAGATCTCTGCCAATTCCGGGTCTGCCCACACCAAATCATCCGAAAGATCTGTCGATTCTGTATTCAGAAAATCATCGTCGCATGACCAAAATATTGCAACTGAAAATATGATTAATAATAAACTATATCTTTTCATTTTTCTAAAAGTTAATGGTAGCGCCTATGTTATAAATTCTATGTTGAGGATATCCATGACCCTGGTTATTATTTACTTCTGGGTCAAAGTCATTTGAAGAAGTAAAAGTTGCCAGGTTTAACCCTTTCAAATAAATCCGTGCTTGCTTCAATTTCACCTTCTCTAAAACATTTTGCGGAATACTATAACCTAATTCCACATTTCTGATTCTAAGAAAAGAAGTATTCACAACCCAAAAGTCTGTGCGTGTTTCGTTACCACCGTTGAGACTTGAAGATGTTCTACTAACCGCTCTCGGGTATGAACCAGTGAGATTTGTTGGACTATATCGGTTATCAGCCCATGTCTTTGTAAGGTTTCCAATGGTTCCCGCTTCTGGAAGAAAATATTGCTCAGACCTTCCTTGCCCTTGAATCAAAACAGTAAAATCAAACCCCTTCCATTCAGCTCCAGTAGTTACACCATATACTAATTGAGGTACATTGGTGTAGTCAGATCGAACTTGATCATTTGCGGTGATCTCTCCGTCTCCATCCACATCTCTATACATCAAATCACCCAACACATTTGCGGGCAGACTTGGGTTATTTGCCAGGTCTTCCGGTGTTCTAAAGATTCCAACTGCTTGATAATAAAGTGCTGCATTTAACTGTTTCCCTTCAGCTTTCTTCCATTCCAAAATTTCGGGATCATTGACATTTACCACCTCATTTTTGGCATAGGTCATATTTGCACTTACAAAAAAGTTAACTTGATTGAGGATTCCTGAATAAGACGCTTGCACTTCAAAGCCTCTGTTTTCTACCAACCCGAGATTGGCCTGAGGAACAATAGCTGGTACATTATCAGTGGTACTGCTGGTGGCATCCCATTCATTAACAATCCCCGACACCCATGGAAGATCACCAGGAGCAATAAGCAAACCATCTCTTCTCTCTAGGAAATAATCCGCTTCGATCGAGAAATTTTTCAGGAATTTCGCCTCTAGTCCAACATCTAGTTTTTTAGCTTCTTCCCATGTGATGTCCCTATTGGCAATCTGACTTAATACATAACGTGTCTGTGCAGCACCGTCTACTACATATCCGGCACCAATGTTTTGATATCTATTCAAAAACTGAAAATCCGGCACACGATCATTACCAATTACTCCATAAGAGGCTCGAAGTTTTAGATCGTTAATTTGACTAACATTAAAAAAACTCTCTTCGGACACCCTCCATCCTACAGCCGAACTCCAGAAAAACCCGTATTGATTGCCTTCAGCGAATTTGGATGACCCATCATATCTTACTTGTGCTTCCACTAAATACTTTGTAGCATAGTCATAAGCCACCCTTCCAAAATAGTTCCTTCGACTTTCCTCAAAACTATTCCCGCCATTAGTAGCATATGGACTTCCATTTTCATCCACACCTACAGGACCTTGGTTCAGCTCATCAACAGCATCTGATAAAAAGCCTCTTCTGAATGCTTCAATATAATTCGAATTAAACCTGCTCTGTTCGAATGCTCCAAATGCGCTTACATAGTGATCTCCAAACGATTTATTATAATGTAGAGCAATATGTGAAGTGTTAAGTTCCTGATTGTCCTGACGTTCGAGAAGTTGGGGACTAGGAATATTGTTAGGTACCTCCGCATATTGAACTGGATTGGTCCCATCAATTGGAGCGTAAACGTTAAATGGCAACTCGAACCGCTTCCGTTTTGCTGTCGATCTATCTGCTGCGTAAAAACCCTTTACAGATAATTCTTTTAAAAATGGTAAAGTGTATTCAAAATTTAGGATGGTATTGATGATCGTTTTTGGTTGAACATCCTTACCAGGAGCAGAAGTCACGAGTGCAAGCGGGTTATTTGAAGTCCCTTCAGCATCTACACCATAGCCTACCCCATCATAACCCGTTACATCAATTGGTTTCGATCTATAGGCAGCCCTAAAAATTGCTTGTGCCCCAGTTGTAGGGTATATCCCTTCTTCTGACCTAACATTTATATTAGTTCCAAGCTTTAAGTTTTCAGTTGCTTGAACATCTAGTTTTGTTCTCAGATTGATTTGCTCAAAGCTGGTTATGCCATTCTTGTAAATACTCTCCTGTTTCCGACTTCCCAATGATGCAAAATATTGAATGTTGTCTGATCCTCCGCTCACGGACAAGCTAGTCTGGCTCTGAGTAGAATTATTGGAAATGACATCTTTTAACCAATCAGTGTTTGGATAATTCGTAGGATCTGATCCATTTTCAAAGGTTTGTATTTCCTCCTCGGTATAAATTTGATTTAGTCCACCTCCCCGATTGGCATAGTACTGAATTTCATTCAATATTTGAGCATATTGAGCCGAACTTGCCATATCAGGAAGCCTGGTTGGACTAATAAATCCTTGATTGTAACTCAAATTGAATTGGGGTTTTCCACTTGCTCCCTTTTTGGTTGTTACGAGAATCACCCCGTTCGCCGCACGAGATCCATAAATTGCGGCAGAAGCATCTTTTAATACAGAAACACTCTCAATGTTGTTAGGATCCAATCGTTCAAGTCCGCCTAATTGACTAATCACCCCATCAACTACAATAAGTGGACTATTGTCACCATTGCTACTCTGACCTCTTATAAGCAATCGAGATCCATCAAATCCCGGCTCACCAGAAGCTGTGGTCGCTATTATACCAGAAACTCTTCCAGCAAATGAATTGGATAGATTGGGTTGTGGACTTTTAACTAAATCCTCACCTTTTACAGTACTTACAGAGCTTACTAAGGTCTCCTTTTTCTGAGTACCATAGCCAATTACGACCACTTCCTCTAGAGACTCAATATCCACATCCAATGAAACATCAATAGTAGATCGTCCACCAACCGTAACTTCTTGCGCTTCGTATCCAACAAATGAAAACACCAGCACAGCATCATCCTCAGAAACATCTAGTCTGTAATTTCCTTCGTAATCAGTAACTGTTCCTATTGTGGTACCTTTTACGAGAACGGTAACACCGGGCAAACCTACTCCATCATCGGTAGAGACTATTTGCCCACTAACCACATTGGCCTGAGCAAAAGACGCATGGTCCAATACTAAAAGTAGAATTGGTATTAAAATTATCCTTATTGTTTTCATAATTGTAAGTTTAAAATGATCAGTTTCAGGACTAATTAGTTTGATTTTCGGATTTGTGAGGTTCCGAGATATTCATCAAGGATTAGTTCGTAAGTTCCCTGCCTATCAAAAAACTTCCAATCAGCTCCCCATGCTTTACCAGTCCTGGTCCAAAGTACATCTCCATCAGGAGCTATTTTCATCTCATCTCCAAGGCCATTTGGAAAACCCCAGTCCAGATCATCCCATGACTGATTGCCATTAAATTTCAGGTCCACAGAACTTGAAAAATTAATTGATACCCTATATAAGTAAGGATTTACTGCATCTTGATTCATCGGATAAGCCTTAGATGGATCCCAGCAAAGATCAATGTCATTTCCATCAGTATCTTGAAAACCACAGCCCATGACAAAAAATTGACCGTTTGGTTCTGGAAGTGCATCGGTTAAAGGAACTACCCGATATTGTCCAAGCTCTGGGTTAAAACTAACTTCACTATATCCATTAGGCAATATTAAAGTCCCACTACCATCGCTATTGATCGTACTTCCTGTCGATTCACCACTATCTGGTATCTCTGTATTAGATTCGGGCCCCCAGTTGTTAGGAGACCAATCTAACTGTCCAATAAACTTCACTTCACCATTATCTTTAGTACCGTCCCCATATAAAGTAATCTTGAACCAGCCTGGATTATCTGTATCCTCTTCCATCTGCATTGCCTTGGATGGATCCCATGAATTCCATGAAGCTCCTCCTACAGCGTAAACAAAACTTCCCAAAACCTCTTCTTTGATAAAAGTGATTGTATCCGTACTTGCGTTACCTGCTTGATCCTCAACTCTAATGATTAGAGGGAAGGATCCAAAATCTGATGATATGTCAAGACTTTCAGTGTACTCATAAACCTTTTCACCGTCTAATGTCTTAGAAACATCCACTCCTAAGTCACTCGATAGCAAACTGAAGTTTGCCAAGCCATTGTCATCGGTAAATAGAATATTGAAATTGAAAGTCCTATCTGAGGTAAAATTGACCGTTGATCCCGATGGAGAACCAACAGCAATAATTGGTGTCAAATCCCCTGTAACTTTAAACCCATCATCCTGCTCACAGGAACTAGAAATAAACACTACCAAAAAAATAGCAGTAAATTGAAATAGTCGTAGTTTAGTCATACATAGATTGTTTGGTAATAAAATAATTTCAACAAATTACTTCGATTTTTATCATTTTGATGGGACTCCTATTTACCAAACTTAGGGGAATCATTAGTCTGAAAGGCAACTTATGCAGGCATAAGTGGGACAATGGGAAATTGTGTAGGATTGGTGGGAGAAAGTGGAAGAAGTTCCAGATTTAAGGTTTAATGTGTTGAGGTTTTAGGTTGGCGGAAGCCTTTATACCATCGGTGGGGAAATATGGTTGCCGTGGGGGAAAGTGGGCTCATTCTGATTTGTGCCGCAGGCACTCTTGCGGAGCAATCCGAATGATATAGGCCTTGGATTTGTGCCACAGGCACTCTTGCAGAGCAATCCGAATTGAAGCGGAGCTGGATTTACAATCCAGACCTTACACCCTTTAAAACCGGATTAAAAACCCTACTGCTCATACTTCCGGGATTGTTCCATTAAGAATAACTGTGGCATAAATCCAAAAGAACAGGAAGTTGACAAATTTAAATCTGGCTGACCCGTAACTCCCATGCACTATCCATGCTTAGTCCATGCTTTATCTATGCTCCATCTATGGAGTATCCATGCTTTGGTTTTAGCTTGCTGACATCATGTGATTATGGTGACTTATATGGACTCCCCTAGAATCAATTTCATTGTCGGAAAACTTTAGATGTCCAGGAATGATTCGGGGAGTGACGGTTGACTTATTTTCGTGAAGTATTAAGAACCTTACATCACTTTATCAGTTCATAGTAAACCTCCATTGGTTAAGCTCATGTCGCAAGCTAAAAAGAAGGTTGACGATTACGGGAGAGATGTTTCCTACAAAGCGGAAGTTTCCTATATTTATCTTTTTTAACCTCAAAAAGCCAAAGCTCATGGAAACTGCTACCAAATCCACTAAACCACACATAGGCCGTAAGATCAGCCGCATCCGTGAGCTGAGGGGGATGAAGCAGGAGGCCTTGGCGTATGAGCTGGGCATTACCCAACAGGCGGTATCCAAAATAGAGCAAAGTGAAACCGTGGAAGAAGAAACCTTGGGGAAGGTGGCTGACGCACTGGGTGTTCAGCCGGAAGCTATCAAGAACTTTAGTGAAGAGGCGATAATTTATAATATTCAGAACAACTACGAAGGCTCAAACAAGGATGCAGCAAATGTTAGCGTCACAAATTATCAATGCTCTTTCAATCCGCTTGACAAAGTTTTGGAGCTCTATGAGCGCATGCTTAAGCTGGAGCAGGAAAAGACCGCTATGGTGGAAGATCTCTTAAAAAAGTTTGTTGGCGGGCAGGAAGGCTAGGGAAGAATTGCAATCCTCTTAACTCTGACTGCTGGGATTGCTCCATAGGGATAGCCTATGGTATAAATCCTCTTCCCCTTATGCCGGGACCTGAAACCCTAAACCCCGCCAGCTTGGTGTTATCACCAAAGGTAAAAAGTACGTGGTGGATAAATACCACATTACTTTCATGATCAAATGTTGGTTAGGTACTGTAAGCTAACGACATCCAGTTTGTTGGTGATCACCACGTTTCGGTAATGACAAGTAATACCAACACAGACAAATCAGAATGGAAGAGATTATGGATTTGAAATCCAGGCCATGTCTTTGACAACCGGATTACAAATCCTCATACTCCTAACATCGGGATTATGAATGCCGAAGAGCGGGGATCCGAATTGAAGAGTGGCTGGGTTTTCAAATCTCGAGGAGCCAGTTAAAGGTAAGTCCATATCCTCGATGCAAAAAATCAATAATTATCCGTTATTTATGCTGAACTATTGACTCATTGCAAATGAGGAGATTTAAAAGTCCGCGTTGCAAACGCGTACTAGTTAGGAGAGACAAGTGGAAAAGTGTGGAGGGCTAAGGTGGCAATAGGGCCTTTAATTTAACGGTCAAACCCTATCAATCCTGATACTGATACTCTCTCGGAATAAAAAATCTATCCAACTCCTTATACTGCTCGATATATACTTCCGTTTCCCTTGGAGGGGGGCCAGGAGCCAACAATTCCATCATTCGAGTATCATCCGGTGACGGCCGTTTTAAATTAAACTGTTCATAGAGAAATTCACCATTTAATATCCCGTTTTGGAAGTATATCTTTTTTAGTGAATTCCCTTGCTGAAGAAGATCAAATATTTTGTAGTCCACATCTCTATTAAAAAAAGGAAAAGAATAGCCAATCACCACCAGCACATCAGACTTCTTTAAATGATCCTCGACAGGCCCAAAGTCCAAGTTACTCTCCCAGGCATATTTCATGTATTGGTTATATCCACGACCTCTAGTTAGGTCTTCCCAATGGCGTATAACAGCATCAAGGGATCTTTCAGTATCTCTGTCAAGGATTAGCTGATTCTCCCGTGATATGCCTGCTATTCCATTTAAATGAAATAGATCAACCTGTGTCTCATCATATTCACAAGGATAATATTTTGCTAGATCGTAGGATATGCTATTAGCTGCAAGCTGAAGTTGAAAATCGTAATTCCAGGACAATACCTTTAGATTAGATGGCCATTTAGGCCGATTCATAAGACTTACAATAAAGTTATTGTACCGGGGATCTAATCTATAAGGCTTTTTATTTTCTAAATTACTTTTGAAAGTCAATCTAATATTTTCCAAATTCACAAATTGCTCGATCATGAAGAACATTGTCAGGCAATTCTTGAGCGAATGGTATTCCTTTTCTTGGCCTTTAAGTTTTAAAAATTTAGCGTAGGTATCAACACTGGTATAATGCTGAAGTTTTGGTTTCAGATCCTTAACCTCATCCAAATAAGCATCCAAATGTACCCGATTTGTCTCATGACCCAGCCTTGTGCCTTCCAAGAGATCTAAGTGAAATTGCAGCCTATCTTCAAACTCTGTGACAATAGGAATAGAGTTAAAGCTAGCTCCAGCTCCAAGTAAGTAGGTGAAATGGGTCACTGTTTTTGGGCTTTTACCTTCCCAAAACTCTCCAATTCCAAAAACTTCGACTTAAAGAGGCTGGAAGGAATCTTCTTTTGCATAAGTCTGTGAAAGTTCTCATCATGTGTTGAAAGTATAATTTGCTTATCATACAGAACAGATAAGCTCCTAAGCAAATCAATAGTCGAAAGAACGTTAATGCTGTCCATTGATTGCACAGGGTCATCTACGAAAATGCAATCATACTCCTTAGAAGTTAATGCTGTTGCCAAAAAAATACATAAGCTTAAAATATTAATCTGAGCTGTGCTGAAATAGAGATTAGGAACTAAGCTTTCTTTGCCAGTTTCATCACTTACAAAAACGTCAAGTCTCGGGATATCATTATCAAAATTGGGCTTGAATTTTACTTTTTTAAATTCCGGATGAGGGTCTATCTTATTGTATAACTGGTCAATTAAATCAGTTTGAAAGAAGTCCTGTATCTTTTCTTCCAAGTACATCACAACCTTTTCCTTTTCTCGTGTTAACTTCGGCTCAACGACCTCTTTTAAAAAGGTCAATTCCTCTTCCTCTTTTTTGATTTTTAATTTTATCCGCTCGGATTGTAAAAACTCTTTAAGGTTATCAACATACCCTGAAAGGCGTTCAAGCTCATCTCTAAGAATTGCTAGTTTCTCTAGATCGGATTTCAGTTCTAAATTTTTATCGTTGAGTCTCCCTTCAATCTCCTCTTGAGATTTATCAATAAATGAAATCCCTATATTCTTTAAGTGGAATTCATACGAATCAATCCTCTTTTGATTTTGTTCTTTTTCAATCGTAAATTCTCTAACTTTCGATTGGGTTCTCTTTAAGGAGGACTTTTCCAGTGATTCCTTTAAGTCTTGAATTTCTTGTTTAAGCCTGCTTTGATCAGGCTCAAGAGTTTTAATTTCCTCTATCAGATTACCTAAAAATCTGGTAACCTCAACTTTCTCATCGATTATACCGGAGAGATTCTTATCAATCCATCTAAGAACAGTTAAATAGCTCTCTTCATTTTTATGTCCGTCTATCTCACTTTTTAACAGAGCAATCCGTTCCTTCAATAAGTTGAGATCCTTTTCAATTTGACCTAGTTTCTCCTTTGATATTCCGAGCTCCTGAGATTTAGTATCCCTTTCTCCTTTACATTTTTCTATCTGCGACTCAATTTCCTTTCTAAATTCCACCCCTGAAAGTCCTTTAAAGGAAGTTCTAATGCTGGTTACTTCTTCATTAATACTTTGCAGTTCCTCCTGTTTGGATTTTTCCTGATCTTTCAGAGTATCTAATTGTCGGCTAAACTCCTTTTCATTGTCCTCCATGGACTTAATAAGCTTCTGATATGCTAAAACAGCCTTTCCAGTATTGATCTCAATAGCGCCTTTCAATTCACTTCTACTGCCTTCCAATGCGCTTTGATCCTCAAGCAACTTTTGAAGTACTTTACCAAGTGCTTGATTGCCCGAAATACGATCTGCTAATTTTTGATAAGATCCATATTCATGTTCACAAAGAGGGCACGTAGACGTGTGATTCTGATTCACCAGATCTAGTCCTTGCTTTATGAATTGCTCAATCGCAGAATTTAATTCCTGCTGTTTCATTATGACATCTCTAAGCTCCTTCAGTTCCTCTTCTGTTGATTTTAATTGCCTCTGATCAGATATTATTTTTACTAGTAAATCGTCAATTTCCGTAAGTTCTTTTGGCGAATTTAGTGGCCATTGCCCACCCTTTATCTCCGCCAACTCCTTTCTGATTTCTGTAAGCCTTTCTTCAACTTTGCTCAACTTCGCAAGTTGATTTTTCAGCGGCACCTGAAATTCCTTGCTTTCCTCTTCGATCTTTTCCTTTTTTGCGAGTGCTTTACTTAACCTCTCACTCTGATCTGGAAGCTGCTTTAGAGTGTCCTCAAATTCAGATATTTTATTAACTAAAGATTCTACTTCTGCGCTTCTGCTTAGAATATCTCTTTTGGCATCTTCAATATCTACATTGGAATCTTTAATCTTATTTTCTGAGTTTTCTAAGGCTTTATACTTATCAGCAATCCTCGTTTGAGTAGCCGAGTATTGCTCAAAAAGTTTTTCAACCTCTGTCGCTTCTTTTAATTGATCTTTGAGATCGCTTAGCTGCTTGGTATTATTTGAAAATTGCAACTCACACTCGGATAACCGATCAAATTGAGAAATGATTTTATTCAGTCTGTCAACCTCGGACTGAATGATAGTATTCCTCTTTTTGTTCTGAAAAAATTGCTTTACCCCATCCAGTTGATTACTCCCGTTCAAGGCAAAAGAAACGGCTTCTATATTTTCCTTTATTTGATCCAGTCTTGATTGAGTAGGTGCATTGGAAGTAATCCTATCTTTTAATTCTTTAATTCCCTGATCATTAGTGTCTAGCCTTATCGGTTCCAGGTCTAGTTCGAACTTTTGATTTATAAGAGTAATTTGGAAATTGACTTTCTCTAAAAGCCCCGGATCGCTAAACTCGGATAATTCACTCCTCAGTCTTCCTATTTCATTCTCATGACTCAGCTTTTTGGAATCAAGTTCACCCTTTAATCCTAGTACGTTTTTGTAATAAGTGTCTATTTCATTGAAATCTGGATGCTTCATGAACTTCACGAACCTTTCGTCACCTTTTACCTCTGTGAGAAAAGAAGAAATCCACTCTTGAGAAAGAATAACCGCTTGGAATTCTGGATTTTCAATCTTTTTCGGGTTTGTAAAGTCTATATCGTAGCGGTTCTTACCATGCCTTTTCCATTCTCTTTCTTCTGTCTTTTTTGTAGTATCAATGCGGACTCTCGTTTTTAAGCCTTTAGATGACTTTATGTTCCTTATTACGGTTCTTTTCTTTTGGTCATTTTGGGAATCATTTAGACTTTCGTTTTCCTTTCCCCTTATTTGAAATCTACTGATATGATTCGTCATTCCCCATTCAACAGCATCGTAAAACGAGGTTTTCCCAAATCCATTTGGCGCATACAGAGAAACAAAATCAGCCGCCTCACCGGAGTTGATTGTAAAGTCAAATGTCGCATTTTCAGGCTTATCATAAATGCGAAAAGCAGATATCTCGACTTTCTTAATCTTCATTGTATTTTTTCCGTAACCTTTCACATAAACTCTCAAAAACAGATTTCGCCTCGTTCTTATTCTTTCTATTTCTAATTGAAATATTTGATAAAAGTTCTGCTAAATCCGGGTCCTTATCGATAGAGTTACTTTCATATATGGTAGGTGACAAATAATTCCTCAGATCAGAATTAATGATATGTTCAGCTAAGATCTTGTCATATGCCTGGCCTCCCTCAATAACAATTTTTCTACTTGAAAAGGTGTCGTTTTCAATGCTGTACTTCAGAGATATATCTATTTTGAATGGCACCATAAAGAACAGATAAATGTTCCATTGTTCAAATTCAGACTCAACTTTGGCCTGAAACCTCCCTGCTATCCATGAAGTCACCTCTTCCCAACAGGATTTAAGTACTTCTTCGTTCTCAATTGTTAAGAAAAACGCATGTATCTGACCGTCCTGAATTGAAACCTGTCTGTGTCTCAAGTCCAGACTTGAGAACTCGATGCTAAACCGTTCCAGGAGTTCTTTACCCATTAGAAAATAACTTTAAATATTCTACTCTCAAAGCTCCCAGTATCTCATCAGGTGTTTCCAGATTTTCAAAGTTGCTAAGCTTTTTAATAATACAGTCCTTATATAGATAATCTGCATGTATAAAATCGAAATGGTCTAAGGGTGAGCCGCTCATATCAATTCGGAACTTAGATTTATCTACCGTTAAGGCAATATTGGGAGGAATTTCACCTCGTCTTAAAATCCTATCATCGTCAGGACGATGGAGGGTTTGAACAATCACCTTACTACCTCTTTTCAGTCCTTTATAGTCTGAGTTCGCTAGTTCTGATTTAAGCAAAGTGGTCCAATGCTTAGAAGTATTTGAGTACTTCAGGCAATACTGATGAAATATATCATCGATATCAGAAAGTCTCAGATCATGCTCCTTTAGAATATTCATTATTGTCAAAAATTCAAGCCATGTTCGCCATAATAGTTCATCGTCTATATAATCCAAATTAATATCGTCAACGAGTAATTTTTGTTTGAAATGTTTTTTAATTCCGTCTGGGACAAGATCCGATTGGACAACATCCCACGCCTTATTTTTAAGTTGCGTTCTTATCGGGGAAATTTTCTGCTCATTTAGGACTGAAACATCAAGTTTAAACGACTCACTGTAAAGAAACTCGAAACTAACCAGATGTTGAGGAATCAATTCCGGAAGACCACTAGACCTCAGCAATTGATTAAATGGTTCTAAATGATAGCCGATAACTTTGCTATGTGCGGCCTCTGCATCATTGAGTCTCGGGAATATTCCTTTTAAAATTATCTGATCGCCAATGTATTTAAATATGCCACTACCAGAAAAGCCGATCACATTTTCTGCGGCTGGCCTGTTGAATGATGCTAATGGGTTTTCTGTTTCTAATTCAAAAGTGACATTCGGATCCCTTTCCAAATTCTTTTTACATGTGATATCCGTTGCTATTGGAATAATCCCTTGATTCAAATATTTGGGATAACCGAATATACGGAGTTGTTCGTCTTTAATCGATTTCCCAATCGCCAAATTAAACCCAGTATCCCCTTGGTATCCAACTTTAAGAATTGCTACATCCAACTCCTGGTGATAAAACCTATCGAGAACGTTAATCAAATCATTTCCTCTTTTGACAATGATATCTTGAACCTCTTGTACATGACTATTTGCTGTGATGTTATGCTTAACTGTCAATACATAGGAATAATCATTTGTACCCCCAGGTTGGTATACACAGCCACTTCCCTCATTAACCCTAACTGCACAATAATTAAGTTTTTCTTCTAATGTTAGCATTACTAAAGTGCTATGGTGTAGTCATGTTGATACAATGTATTGATTTGAAAATGGTATTGTTGCTTATCAGCCACCGTAAAAATCTTATCAGATAAAGAGTCATAATTGAAGTACAGGCTACACCCTACATTGCTAGCGATAATCCTTGCCATCGCTTGCTTATCAGGAAGCCCGTGCTTGTTTCCATCTGTTGAGATTATAAAACGGCTGCATTCTATTAGAGCTAATAAATCCGAACTGGTGTTCTTTTTACTAGAGTGGTGCGAAACTTTCACTAAATCCACCTGTAGTTTATTCTCTGCAGAGTAGCTCAAATTACGTAAACTGCTCTCAATCACAGATGGATGGGCATCTCCGAGGAGAAGTGCTTTTTTTCCATCATGTTCTATCATAAAAGCAATAGAACTTCCATTAGGTACGGCTTGATCTTCCTTAAAAGGTAATTTAATGAGTTCAGAAATTGGAATATTAAAATCATCATGTTCACCAGACATCAGTGTTATCTTGTCCTTTTCCGTTTCCCATTTACTTTGAAGTTTTTCAAGTCCTGAACGATTTGGAGACAGTATTGTAACCTTTGCTCCATGAAAGACGATTACATCAAGACCTGTATAGACTATTTTCTGAAACCAGTTCCCTTCTTTTACCAGAGCACTTTCAAGTGTGATCCCTTGGCCAACACTCATTTCAGTTTTATTCCTTGGAATAATTTCAACCTCTCTTTCCTTTTCCCTTTCGCTTTCAAAAAAATCCGATAAGAGATTACCAGAATTAAACCAGACCTGTTTTATAAAGCTCCTGTCAATTTCCGTATCCTCATAAAGCTTGATGATTCCTCCAATATGGTCATCATCAATATGAGTGATTACCAACAAATCGATGGAATCACCCTTTTCTATAATAGATGAAAGTTCCCTTTTCAGATGTTTTGGATAGGTCCTAGAAATACCTCCATCTATTAGAATGTTTCTGTTAACCCTTTGGGAGTCAATGAAGGAGATTAGTATACTATCCCCGTTGAAGGCTGGTAAGGTTTTGATTTTCATGAATAGCGGGTAATTACTTCAAACCTAACCATATTATGGGAATACAGCAATACGTTGATATTCTAATTCAACCCCAGCTAATCCTGATGCCACAGGCATTCTTGCAGAAGAACCCGAATCGAAGAGAATGTTGGATTTTGAATCCAGGTCATGCTTGGCCTTCAATGATTTTCTCACATGTACAAACCCCTAACACCCCCTAACCAAACCTTACCTCACCTCAGATTATACCAAGGTCTTCTCCATTTTTTCATCAACCACCCTACTTTTTTTTATAAACCCACCTCCTCTTTCTAATCAATTTCGCTTCCATTTTCCGGTTTGCTCCTCCAGTCATCCTCTATACTGTGTCCATAGTGTCTCCAGTCATTTCCCCGTCAGGGCCAGTCATCCTCCAGTCGGCTCCAGTCACTCTCCCGTCACGTCCAGTCGGCTCCAGTCAGACACCCTATGGCCGGCTTTCTGTCACCATAAGCCGGGCAGGAATAAAAATAACATTTTCTTTATATTGATATTCGCCTAAGCAGTTTTTGGCACCGTATTTGTTTCCCTTCTTACCACGGAAGCTTCCCTAATTTTTTATTTTTTTTTCACATTTTAAATTTTAATGCAATGGCACAAATCAAAAAGAACTTGTTTGTACAAGGCGCCAGTGGCATGCTAGGCAAGCAACTGGTTTACAAAACAGTGAATGGTAAAACCTTTATCTCCACCCGCCCGGTG
>JAVJQA010000051.1:0-51347 GCA_040218045.1 Marinoscillum sp. | reverse complement strand
CATTCCGAACAAAGAAGTTAAGCCCACCAGCGCTGATGGTACTGCAGTAACATGTGGGAGAGTAGGTCGTTGCCAGTTTTTATAAACCCTGATTAGTTTTCTAGTCAGGGTTTTTTTATGGTGTCCCCACAAAGTACAACAGGTGAAAGGCTCAGTAGTAACCTGTTTGCTACCAGATATACCGTCCCAGATTGTGTGTCTTGTCAAGGATTTGGAAAAGAGGTTTCCCACAGGATAACTTCATAATTAATTACGACAAAAATTATAAAAGAAAATCAAGAGGAAACCTAATTAAAGCGAAGTAAAAAGCAGATACAAAATGTGATCAACTCGGAGTTGAATCAAGAGTACGGGCTGAACGATTTGTTTTCAATGATGGTGAATGGACTTATGCTCAGTGAGCGGAATTATTTTTAGAAACATAGAGGATTCCCATAATAAGTTTGAATGGCTACCGTAAAGCAACGCGGAGAGGAATAGGATCCAAGCTTAGAAGTGCCATCATTGGTATTTGACACTCACTTTAATTTCTCTATACAAATATTTATTGTGTGCAATTAGTGTTCTGAAGTTTATTGAAAACTATAGATTTGAATGAACGTAATTTATGGAAACAATCAGCTAGATGACATTTCTAAATCCTAGTGCTTTTTGGGCTTTTTCATTATTGATTATACCTATAATCATTCATTTGTTTAGTTTCAGAAGGTATAAAAAGGTCTTTTTCTCTAATCTTGCTTTCCTTCGAGATGTAAAACAGCAAAAAAAGTCAAGTTCAACACTGAAGAAGTTGTTAGTGTTAATCTCGCGTCTGTTATTAATCTCTTGTTTAGTTATGGCTTTTGCTCGGCCGGTAATTTTGGATGAGAATGAGATCATAAAAGGTAATTCTCAACTAATATATCTTGATAATTCATTTAGCATGCAGCAAAGTGACCCACAAGGTGAACCGCTATTGTATCAGGCCAGTGCTGTTGTTTCAAATTATCTAAAGTCTCAGGAAGAGGGGGATGAAATTCGATTTATTAACAATGATAAGTCTTATGTCATATCTTCATATGGAGGAGATGAGCAGGTATTTTCTGAAGTGGATTTTTCAAAATCATCTCTTGGTTTAAAAGGTCTAATTGATAGGGCAGATTTATATCAATCATCAATTATCCATGTTTATAGTGATTTTCAAAAATCCACTTTCAATCTTGGAAAAGAACTCGATGATACCACAAGGCAATTTGTTTTTCATAAGTTAAAATCCAATCAATCAAAAAATATTTACGTTGACTCAGTTTACTTGCAAAAGCCTTCTTCGGTAGGAGAGGAAAACACGATTATTGTGAAGGTGAAAAATACAGGCAGATCAATAGCTACTGATGTATTGATTAAACTTCAGCGAAATAGTCGTCAACTTGCAGCCCTTACATTAGACTTAGCTCCTGGCCAATTAACAACGGTAGAGTTTCCGTTGGTGGTTAATGACGCCATTTCAGGAAATTACGAAATTGATGTTCAAGAAGGATCGGTAGTATTTGATAATCGATTTTATTTTACTATCTCCGAATCACTAAAGCCTAATGTCTCAATTTTAACGGATGAGCTTGCAATTGAAAGTGCGCGGTATTTTCAAAAAGTATATTCAAATGAGCATTTATTTAACTTAACTGTTAATGATATTAGCAATGCTTCATTTCAGTCCATAACAAATTCAGACTTATTGATTCTTGTTGGTTTAGAGTCAATACCTGATTGGTTAATTAGTCAATTAGATCAAATACAAGGTAAAATGTTAATTATACCTTCATATCGAGTGAATCTGTCCTCTTATTCTCGGCTTTTTAGTTTGCCTATTCAATATAAACTTGACACCAAAAAAGAAACATTAAGTGTGAAATCCCTAGAGCACCCTATCCTGGAGGGTGTATTTGAAGAAAGAAATGACAGGGTTGGTTTGCCAGAGGTCAACGTAATACTGGAACCCAAAGGGTATTTTGAAAATATCTTTAATACGAATAGTAAAGATCCATTTTTAATTAAATCGGGGAACAAGCCTTATTATCTCTTTACTGGGCCAATTTCTGATTCTCTCACTAATTTTCACAAGCATTCACTGTTTGTGCCAGTCATGTACAAGCTATCACAACCAATCGTTTCTAATCCACTCTATTACCGAATGAGTGATGAATTGATAGATATTGCTATTGATAGTGTGAGTAGAAATGCATTGTTGCAACTTAAAAGTAATCATGCAACCTATATTCCAGGTTATCGATATGAAACCAGTAACAGGTTATTGCTTGATTTGCCTTCTGAAGTGCGAGACCCGGGTGTTTATGAGTTGGTCGTTCAGGGAGATACCCTCAAAACACTGGCTTTGAATTATGGTAAGGATGAATCTGAGTTGGCCGTTTATTCCAATGAGGAGATAAGTGAATTTATATCAGGTCGTACTAACATAGCATTTGAAGAGATCAATACTGATCTTCGTTTTGCTCAATCAAATGAAGAGAATGATCGAGGTATTAGCTTATGGAAATATGCATTACTTTTGGCGTTAATTTTCCTGATTACTGAATCCTTATTGCTAAGATTTCTTAAATGAAGTTACTTCTTTCAAACTCCAAGGTAATAGATGTAAACTCTCCCTACAACGGAAAAATAGTTGATGTTTTCATTGAAAAAGGAGTAATTTCAGAAATAGGAAAAAGCATAAAAGCACCAGCAGGAACCATCGAATTGGATGGCTACACCATAAGTCCTGGCTTCTGTGATCTTAATGCCCATTTCAATGAACCCGGAGGCGAACACCGCGAGGATTTACGATCTGGAACTAAATCTGCAGCTTTCAGTGGGTTTACTGATGTTTGTGTGTTGCCTAATACTGAACCGGTAATCGACTCTAAAAGTGATGTAACCTACATTAAAAATACAACAGCAAATGGAGTTTCCATCCATGTGCTTGGTGCTGTAAGTGAGGGTTGCAATGGTGAAAACTTGACCGAAATATTGGATTTGGAGAATGCCGGAGCCATCGGGTTTACGGATGGACTTAATCCAATTTGGAATACAGAATTGTTACTTAAAGCGCTTCAGTATGTACAGAAGTTTAAAGGATTAATTATTAATAGACCTAAGGACATTCACCTGTCGCAATTTGCACAAATGCATGAAGGCACAGTGAGCACCATGCTTGGAATGACTGGAGAGCCTTCAATTTCTGAGGAAATCGCCATTAAAAGAGATCTTGATATTCTGAGATATGCCGGAGGGAGATTGCATTTCTCTCAGATATCTGCTGCTGCTAGTGTCGAGTTGATTAAACAGGCAAAAAAGGAAGGCCTTGATGTAACTTGTGATGTGGCAATCCATCAGCTATTGTATACGGAAGACAATCTAATGGATTATGATTCTAATTATAAAGTAGATCCCCCATTTAGATCTAAGAAAGATCAGGCGACACTGCTTAAAGGGCTGCAAAACGGCACTATTGATGTTATTGTTTCAGCTCATCAACCTCAGGATCCCGAAAATAAGGAACTGGAATTTGACTTGTCGACGAATGGGATTTGTTCTCTGCCTACTTTTTATTCCAACTTGTGGAAATTGAGTGAAAAGCTTCCGTTGGATTTATTGATAAGTAAAGTAACATCCAGTCCACGTACAATTCTTGGTTTACCCAATATAATGATCGATAAGGGTGAAAATGCCCGCTTGGCTGTGTTCGATTCGTCGATGGAGTGGAAGTTTGGGCAAACCACAAACCCATCTAAATCGATCAATTCACCTCAGTGGAATACTACCCTCACTGCAAAGTGCATAGCTGTGGTAAGTGGAGATAAATTGCATAAAAACTAAAGCCAAATATGCTCAAAACATCGATTAAATATGCTCCTGTCTGTGGGCTATTTATGATCCTGATTTATCATTTGTCATTCAGGTTTGGGGTAAACCCTCAAATAGACCTAAGCCATTTGTTGTTTGATTTGATACTGTTGGGTTTATTTATTTTTTTTACCGCCAAGGATTTCAAAACCTACCGCAACGATGGGGTCTTTCATTTTTGGCAAGGAATGACAATAGGTTTTCAGGTATATATGATTGCAACAGTGATCTTTTGCCTTTCTCAAATAATTTATTTCACAATTGATGCCGAGGCTGTAATAAATTACCGGGAAGAAGCGACTAATTTTCTAAAGGAACGATCAGGCCTGTTTATAGAGAAATTTGGCGATGAAGGATATGCCCTTCAGCTGGAGGAAATCGAAAAAGTAGGTAAGTGGGATTTGATTCTTGGGTCGTCCGGTAAAAAATTATTGGCGGGATTCTTTATAACCCCGGTGATATCCATAATTTTAAGGAAACAACCTAACTAAAATAATCATGGAAGAAACTTCAGATGTATCAATGAAAAGTGTAGCCATAAAGTATGGCGTCATTGCAGGATTAATTGGAATCATATTTTTTGTGATTCAGGACTTTGCAGGGTTAGCTGGCAACCCTGATTTCAGTTGGATTGGCATGGTCATTTCAATTGTTATAACGGCAGTAATCATAACTCTGGCACAGAAGGAATATAAGAAGAATGGTGACCAGTATATGAACTATGGCGAGGGACTCGGCTTAGGTACCTTGTTGTCATTATTTTCTGGAATCATATCCAGCATATTCGTTTACATTTATGTGTCATTCATTAACCCAGAATTCGTTGAGAATATCCGCCAGCAGCAGATTGTGGCAATGGAGGAGCAAGGGATGAGTGATGCACAGATTGAACAGGGCATGAAAATGGCTGAAAATTTCTCTGGCCCAACAGCAATGTTCATTTTCGGATTGCTTGGAGCAGTGTTTTTTGGTTTTGTTGTGTCATTGGTAGTTTCAGCTTTTATAAAGAAAACCAGACCTGAATTCGAATAATCTGTGTCAAAAAAAGTAGTCCTCTCAGTAGTCGTACCTGTTTTCAACGAAGAAGAATCCATTCCTGAATTGTTCAAATGGATTTGTGAAGTAGTTGATGAACATGACATCTCCACTGAAGTGATATTTATTGATGATGGAAGTGTAGACTCTTCCTGGGAGGTAATTACTCAATTGAATCAATCGGATTCTCGTGCCAGGGGAATCCGATTCAATCGAAACTATGGCAAGTCAGCTGCCCTTCAAACTGGCTTTCACTCATGTGTTGGTGAAGTGATTATCACCATGGATGCAGACCTGCAGGATAGTCCCGATGAAATCCCCGGCCTTGTGCAGATGATCAGAGAAGAAGGTTATCAGTTGGTGTCAGGCTGGAAGAGAAAGCGTCATGACCCAATAGGTAAAACAATTCCTTCAAAGTTTTTCAATGCCATTACCAGAATGGTTTCAGGAATAAGCCTTCACGATTTCAACTGTGGACTGAAGGCGTATAGTCGTGAAGTGGTGAAAAGTATAGAGGTCTACGGAGAAATGCACCGATACATACCATTGATCGCTAAGTGGAATGGATTTACAAAAATCGGTGAAAAGATCGTACAGCACCGGGAGCGCAAATACGGAACTACCAAGTTCGGTTTAGAACGCTTTATTAATGGTTTTCTTGATCTTATCTCCGTAAGTTTTGTAACTAGGTTTAGAAAGAATCCAATGCATTTTTTTGGGACTCTTGGTTCATTGTCATTCTTGTTTGGATTGATGGTGACGGGTTATGTGATAGGTGACAAGATTTACAAGCTGTCACAGCATTTGCCTGCCAGAGAAGTTGTAGACCAACCATTATTCTTTTTGGCACTGGTTGCCTTGGTGATAGGTACACAGCTATTTTTAGCTGGCTTTCTAGCTGAAATGATCATTCAGGTTAACCCGAAAAAGAACGATTACCTTATTCGCGAAAAGCTGGGTGGTGATGCCTAGGTATTCCATTGTTATCCCAGTATACAACAGGCCGGATGAAGTAGATGAATTACTTGAAACTTTAACTCATCAGACTTTCGATGATTTTGAAGTAACAGTTGTCGAAGACGGCTCTACAATTGATTGCAAAGCTGTTTGTTCAAAATATCAGTCCAGATTGAACCTGCATTATTATAAAAAGGAGAATGGCGGTCAGGGGTTTGCCCGAAACTATGGATATGAACGATGCAAAGGAAGTTATTTCATCGTTTTTGATTCAGACTGTTTGTTACCACCGCAGTACCTGGAGGTGGTAGATACACATTTAACAAACCATCCTGTAGACGCTTACGGTGGGCCAGATGCTGCCCATCCATCTTTTACCATTGTGCAGAAGGCAATCAATCATGTGATGACCTCTCTATTTACCACAGGTGGAATCAGGGGTAACAAGAAGCATCTGGGCCAATATCACCCCAGAAGTTTCAATATGGGGATTTCCAGGGAGGTATTTGAAAAGACTGGTGGTTACATCATTCCTTTCATGGGAGAGGATATGGAGTTTAGTACACGCATCATTAAGGAAGGATTTACAACTGCTCTCATTCTAGACGCTTTTGTCTATCATAAGCGAAGAACTAGCCTGGTTAAATTTTTCAAACAATTAAAGTACTTCGGGCGAGCCCGGATTAACCTTTCCCGGTTCCATAAGGATCAGTTAGGATTGATTCACCTCTTCCCATCTGTATTTAGTTTGGGTTTGTTGATATCACTTACCTTATCATGCTTTGGCTTTGCTATTGGTTATCTTGGCTTGGTGGGCTATACCACCTATCTCATTTTAATTCTTCTTGAGGCTCTTTTTAAAACAAGATCCATATTGGTAAGTCTTTTATCACCCGTTGTGGCATTGCTTCAGCTTTCAGGATATGGAATTGGTCTGATCTATGAATGGGTTCGAAAGCTTAGGGGCATAGACCCAAATACGAAGTATATTGAATTGTATTAGTCTTTGTCGAGTTAATAACCACAGACTGAAACAAGTTCAGTATGACCACTAGGATGATAGAACGAAGATTAAAACCAAGTAATGTCATGTTGAATTCATTTCAGCATCTAAACTTGACAAAGCCCCAATGTTAGTTACTTCACTACTTTAAAAATAATCTCCTCTTTTGGTAAAGCATAGCGCTCTAACTGATCTGGGGATAATTCCATGACTAGTTTTTCTTCAATGACATGGAAACCTGAGCTGGCAAGTCTTTTACCATAATCCTCACCATACATTCTCACATGGTCATCCTGACCAAATGCTTTCTCTCTTTCGCCAGGCGAAGTAATGGATTTATCCTCGTAGGTTTCTTTTTTCAACGGGTAGAAAAACGGCACCTGAAGAATTGCCCAGCCACCCGGTTTTAGTACCCTACGCATCTCCTGCATGGCTCTAATGTCATCATCTACATGCTCCAAAACATGGTTGCAGAAGATTACATCGAAGCTGTTTTCATCAAAAGGAATATCATGAATATCCATTTTTACTTTGGCCAAAGGAGACTCAATATCGCCTGTGATGTAATCGAGGTTTTCGAGTGCTTCAAACCGATCCATAAAACAAAGCTCTGGCGCAATGTGCAGCATCTTTCTGTTTGTGGTAAAGAAGTCAGTTTTCTCCCTCAGGTATAACCAAATCAAACGATGACGTTCCAATGCCAGGCAATTAGGACAAAGGGCATTTTCACGTGACTTTCTACCATATGGTAAAAACTTCCGAAAGGTGGATTCGCATACAGGACATTCCACATTGTTGCCGGTGTAAAACAGTGCCATGACCCTAAGTGCATGATGACTCACTAATTGAAGGTATTTTCGTGGTACTTTTCTGAGTAGAAAGCTTACAATGCGTTTCATCGCCTAATGTGTTTGACTATCGAATTAAGCTGCCAAAGATATTGTAAGATCACTATCTTTAGGCATCAATCTGGTAGAAGCATAACTTTTCCGCCTATGTGTATGAATCGGAAGTTGATTTTGTGTGTGGGAGTCTTAATTAGTGCGTTGGTGGCTAGTGCTCAAACTAAAAATGAGTATCAGGGCCATTTCCCAACGGAGAATGTGAAAATGGGTATGGAGTCCAATAAGGGTAAAAATAAACCCAAGAGGAAACATATATCATATCTTTATACGGTGGACTCCAAAAACATTCTCTACGGGAATCCATGCGCAGTGGAAGCTACCCGGAAAATGGGATTTGAGTATGTGGTACAACCCCTCGGGATCCCAGGTAGTCCGGATGAAAAGGACTATGAATTGAATAACTTCTTGGTTAAAATGAAGCTTTTCTTTACAAGAAGTCCCTTTTGGAAAGCTATTCTCAATAAAAGAATTAGAGAATGTGCAGAAAAAAGTGGCGATATTGTAGGATAAACTACCTGACTGATGGAAGCTCTGCCAGTTAAATTTTCTCAAACAACCCTTACAGAATTGATGATTCCCAGTTATGGCAATTTTGGTGGGAAGATTCACGGTGGGATTCTCCTTTCATTGATGGATAAGGTGGCGTATGCATGCTCCAGCAAGCATGCAGGTGCATACTGTGTGACTGTGTCGGTGGATGAAGTGGATTTCCTTCAACCGGTTGAAGTAGGGGAGCTTGTGCACCTTAGGGCATCTGTCAACCATGTGGGGACCACTTCTCTGGTGATAGGTATCCAGGTAACAGCAGAGAATGTAAAAAATCATACCATCAAGCATACCAATACTTGCTACTTCACCATGGTAGCGAAAGATGATAATGATAAACCCACACCGGTGCCACCGCTGATTCTGGAAGATATGGACCAGATTCGCAGGTTCATTGAGTCAATCAAACGTAAGAATCTTAAGATGAAGTCTAAAAAAGCCATGAATGAAGTGAAGTCAAACTTTATCCTTGTAGAAGATTTTCCATTGCTTAGGGGTCAAAGATGTGAAACAAGACTGTCCAAAGAAGGTGGGGATTGGGATCAGCTGTTTGCGGATATGGATTAGCGGCATCTAAAGTTTACCTGGTCAGTAGCTCCCAATGCACGAGCAATTGCCAGGCTGTTGCACGCTTTTTGATGGTCTCCAATTACACTTAAACTCCTTGCTGCGATCATATAATTATCAGCACTATCAGGCCACATATTTACATTCCATTTGGTTGCCTTTATTGCTTTTTCTGGATTTCCTGTTTCGAGTAATACCTCAGCGAGTCCTGTATATAAGTAATAATGTTCTGGTGGCAGGTATTTACCATTGAGCACCAGAGGGTAAGCATTGCCATAAATGGATTCATATCTATCAATGGCATACTCGCTGGCAGACTCGTAGTATGGTAGAGAGGATTGGGGATCACTAAGGTCTTTGTGATAGATCACAGCAATGGCCAGGTGACATTCCATCTTTCGGTAATCAGCCAGGATCAACTCCGTGAATTTCTTGATGGCTTTCTGAGGTTGATGGTTCGCCCGGTAAGAATATGCCAAGTGTTCTTTAAGTGAAAGTGGATTCCTGGAACCATAGTCTTCAATTAGCTCATAGTAGTAGATTGCATCATTAAAAATCCCTTTTTTATACTCTCCTTCTGCTCGAGCCACAAAGTCTTCAAATAGCTCATCTTTATAGTTTTCCATATCCCTTTCGCTTTCGCGAAAAATCCCAAGCCCATTTAAGGCCACGAGAGCGGATTCAATCTGTCCATTTTTATAGTTGATTTGAGCTTCCTTAAAGGTAGCTCTTCTTTCTGCCAGCAGGTCTTCCAGGGCTCTTATGTCAATGTATTTCTTAATCCCAATACCTGACATTACGATGGCAGCCAGGATGAAGGTGAAGCCAAACGCATAAGCTGTTGCTATCCAATTTTCACGCCAGTTGATTTGTGGTTCTACATACGTTGGTCTCCTTCGGGGTTGAGTGAATGTTGACGTCTCGTAAGTATATGTCTGGAAGGAAGGTCCTTGTTGTCCATATTTAAGTCGGATGTCGTACCGGGCTTTTTGATAGGGATTAGAGAGCACTTGGTACGCTTCGTTAATGCCTTTGAAAAGCTCCTCCATTTCAGGGTTGCCTGCATGTTTGTCAGGGTGATATTGAATCGCCTTTAGCTTGAAAGCGATTTTTATCTCTGATTGTGATGCACTTTCACTTACACCTAATGTATGGTAGTGATTTGACATAGGGAGCGATTCTCAATGTTTAACGCACCATGAGATACATATTGTTTCCTGCTTAGGTTAATTTTTGCGCAAGCCAATAGCCAAATAAGCATAATATAAGGCCTCCTAATACGCTTATTGTCAAATAAATAGCATATTGAGAATACTGTGCATCCTTGAGTAATTTGAGGCTTTCAAGGGAAAAGGTAGAAAAAGTAGTGAATCCACCACAGAAGCCTGTTGCTAATAAAAAATAGGATTGTTGGTGACCGGATTTCAACAACCATGCGGCCAGGATTCCGATCAGGAAACTACCTGCAAGGTTGACTGTGAGTGTGCCGAGTGGTAAGTGAGAACCGTTTTTAATAACAAATTCTCCGATGAGATATCGGCTTATACTGCCAATGAAGCCACCAAATCCTACGAATAATATTCCCTTCATAATGATGCAAGAAAAGATTTTGAATGATTGATCAATTCGGGGAAAAAGGTAATGAATTCTTTTTGATAGGCTTCATAGTCCTCCTTCAAGTCTGCACTACTCTGTTCCATTTTTGACTCAAAAGGTGTGCGTTTTGACATTCCGGTAAGCGTGCGCCTGATCCCTTCAATAAACTGATAGTTATAAAGCCAATTGTCTCTGGCCATATAGGTGAGCATAAGATACGCTCGCTCAGGAATTTCCGATTTGCGGCTTTTGGCCATTTGATAAAAAGATTCCGTGAACTCAATGAGCGGCTGGTCATGATAATCTAACCACATTTTGGACAGAAAGTGATCGTAAAACACATCGGCAATTACCGGTGCATAGTGATGATATTTTGGCCTCAGGCGTTCTTTACTTTTCATCACAATGCCGTGATCATCGGTGTATTTGTCTATTTCTCTATGAAGGAGAATTCCCTTTTGAATGTCAATATCGTAGTTTTCGAATGCTTTACCTTTTACAAAGTCTCCGATGAAATTCCCAATCATGATTGGTTCGCTTTCAAATGAGAGATACAAATGAGCTAGAAAATTCATTGAGCTAATTAAGGTACCACAGAACAAAAATTTTGTTCATCTTGTATTTTAACTTAAGTTTAAAAATTATTTTCACAGTACCGCTAAATCAAGAAAGATAATCGCATCAGGCTCTACCAATATGACCCGCACACATATCAACCTTTTGGTTCAATTAGCCAAAGTGGATGGAGTGGTTGTGCAAGATGAAATCGATTTGATCAAACAGATAGGTGAGGCGAATGGCATGTCTTCCGACGAAATCAGTGCATGCTTTGAAAATCCCAACCTTGTGGAGGATTTGGGTAACCTTACGGACGATGAGAAATATGAGTATATCTATAACATCGTCCAGCTGATGAAAATTGACGGCCGTCTCTATAAGGAAGAGATTCAATTTTGCGCCAAGCTGGTCAGTAAGATTGGATATGCCGAAGAAGTTTTGATAGAGTTGATGCTCAAAATTTACAGTGATCCTGAAATCTCCGCAGACAAGGACTCACTCAAATCTACCATTCAGCAGTACCTCAAGAAGTAATATGGATCATTCCGAGCATTTTCTGCACCTTTTACAGTTGTTGAAAAAGGAGCGCATAGAAGATAGGAAGCAATATGAAAACAAAATACGGAACCGCTCCCTTGAAGATAGGCGAAAGGAAGGTGTTACCTGGTATCCGGTGATCGTGGACCGGTCATTTCTAGGGACCGGGGAGAAGTGGGTGCTCAAAGTGGAACGTACTGCCCAGACGGACAAGCGACATTTTTTTCAGGCGGGGTCTTCAGCAAGTCTCTTTTTAAATGATGATCGTAAAAAGCTGAGTGCTTCAGCTATTATTTCTAAAGTTTCCGATAAATACATGACGCTTGTTCTCAATCATGACGATCCACCAGATTGGCTGCAAGACGGGAAGCTCGGTGTAGACCTTCTATTTGATGAGAGCACTTATGATGAGATGGAGAAGGCCATGCGCCGTATGGCGGAGGTAAAAGAGGGCAGATTGAAGGAGCTTGTTGCTGTGATGCTTGGCGATGCATCACCACACTTCACCAACTCACTTGAACTCAATCATCCTGGCTTGAACCAGAGTCAAAACAAGGCGCTTTCGCACATTAGAGCAGCAAAGGACCTGGCGCTTGTTCATGGTCCACCCGGAACCGGTAAAACAACCACGCTTGTAGAAGCGATTAAAGATACAGTTGCGGATGAGAAACAGGTGTTGGTGTCTGCTGCCAGTAATGCCGCGGTGGATCTGCTGGCTGAGAAGCTAACCATACAGGGAATTAGAGTATTGCGCATTGGGCATCCGGCAAGGGTGACTGACGAGGTGGTTTCCTGTACACTTGACGCACGGCTAGGTGAGCATGACGATGCTAAAACGCTCAAAGATCTGAGAAAGAAAGCTGAGGAGTTTAGAGCCCTTGGATATAAATACAAGCGAAATTTCGGTAGAGCAGAGCGCGAACAGCGGAGGATGCTACTAGATGAGGCTAGAAACCTCAAAAATGATGCTCGTATGCTGGAAGACCATATGGTGCATGATGAGCTCAACAAAGCACAGGTGATTGCTTGTACACTTGTGGGAGCTAATAATTCCTATATTCAAAACCGAAGTTACAAGACGCTATTTGTGGATGAGGCGTCTCAGGCTCTGGAACCAGCAGCGTGGATTCCCATAATGAAAGCCGGACGCGTGATCATGGCTGGTGATCACTGGCAGCTACCGCCAACAGTAAAATCAAAAGAGGCAGCCAAAGAGGGACTTTCAGAAACCATTTTTGAGCGGACAATTGAGCGGTGGGATGCTGATGTGATGCTGGAAGTGCAGTACAGAATGCATGATGAAATCATGAGGTTTTCAAATCAGAAGTTCTACAATGGGCAATTAAGAAGTGATGCGATTATCTCATCAAGGCGCCAGCTTTTTGATCAGCCCGTGAACTTTATCGATACTGCCGGATGTGGTTTTGATGAAAAGCTGAACCAGGAGACGCTATCTACTTATAACGTGGAGGAGGCTCGGTTTGTGATGAAACAGCTTCACGATATTCTCCAACAGATAAGTAGCAGAGAAAATAGAATCCTGGACATTGGAATAATAGCACCTTATAAAGCCCAGACGGAGGTTTTGCGGCAGCTACTTGATCAACAGGATTGGTCTGAGGAAGTGAAAAAACACATATCTATTAATTCAGTAGATGCATTTCAGGGTCAGGAACGTGATGTAATGCTGATATCACTCGTCAGGAGCAATCCCAATGGTGAAATTGGGTTTTTGGCGGATGTAAGAAGAATGAATGTGGCTATGACAAGGGCAAAGCACCTCTTGGTCATGGTAGGAGATTCTGCAACCTTGAGTGCGAATTCTTTTTTTGACGAACTGGTCCAGGATATGCAGGCCCGTAATTTTTACCATAGCGCATTCGAATTTTTATACTCATGAAATATCTGCTAATAGGATTATTCTTCAGCCCACTATGGCTCTTTGGTCAGGAATCCCAGATCAGGACAGTGATTTCTGATCAGATAGATTGTTGGAACAAAGGAAACCTGGAATGCTATATGGAGGGCTACTGGAAATCAGATCAGCTGATGTTTATTGGGAAAAGTGGCGTTACTTATGGATGGGAGGCCACTTTAACGAAGTACCAAAAAAGTTATCCAAACCAGGCTGCAATGGGTGCTTTATCTTTAAATGTGCTTGAGATTTATCCACTTTCTGATGACTACTGGCATGTAGTGGGGCGCTGGGCTCTGGACAGAGATGCTGGTGATCTGCAAGGCCATTTTTCACTAATATTTAGGAAGATTAATGGAAATTGGCTCATTGTTGTTGACCACTCCTCTTAAAAATACCCTGTTACACGGATTGTAAAATCATTCTGACCTTCTCATTTTTAACTTCGAATAACATAAGCTAATGGGTATATTTTCTAGAATCAAGAATTTTATAACAGGAGGAGCGGCTGAGGTGTCCGTAGTATTTGAAAAGCGTACCACAGATGGGTCAAGTACTATTAGACTGTTTGTAACTGCTTTTGCCAAGGATGATTGTAAGATCAAGGAAGTTTATTTGCAAGTACGTGGAAGAGAAACATATAAGAAGCGTGTGCAGCACACCTCAACTGATAGCAATGGAACTGTAACCACTACACACAGTGATGATACACATTATGACATTCATTATGACAGCACTCTGAAGCTGGCAAAAGAAATTACCCTAAATAAAGGAGTACAGAACAAGTGGCTGGCTGAATTTGAAGTGCCTCCCGGAGCTGTCCCGACTTTTCATGGCAAAGACTGTTTTATGAAGTGGGAGGTGCAGGCCGGTCTTGATATGCCAGGAAATGACCCGGATAGTGGCTGGGTTGAGTTTTTATTGTCCAAAAAGGTTGAAAACGTTTTGTAGTATGGGGATTTTTAAAAATATAAAGGATTACGTCACAGGTGGAGCCGCAGAGGTATCACTTATGATCCAAAAGACGGTGCTGAATCAGCGAGAACCACTTAGGCTATTGATAAAAGTAAAACCAACAGGTGAAACTATCCATCCAAAGCGGGTTTACCTACAAATAATGGCTCTGGAGCAATCTTCCACCAGAAATACACTTTACAATAAGGAATATGTGCTTGAGGAGAATATTCAAATTAATCAAGGGGAGTGTAAAGAGTGGACGCATGTTGTTGAACTACCTGAGGAAGTTCCTGCCACGGTCATTGCGAAACACTTCCGGGTAGAGTGGGGGGTTAAGGCTTCCTTGGATATGTCCGGAACTGACCCTTCCAGCGGATGGCAGCCGTTTGTTCTAAACAAGGCGATGACTTTTGATGTGGAACAATGAAAAACCGCCCACAAATGCGAGCGGTTTCCTAATTGCCGTTGTTATTGTTGATTAAATTATTGTTTCAAGAATTTGGTGTCGAACTTACCCTTCTCAGAAGTAATTTCGAAAAAGTAAAGACCCTTCTTCAATGAAGAAACATCTACAGCATTGACCTTTACATCGATCACATTGATTACTTCTTTACCACCCAGGTCAAATACCCTTACTTCTGTAATGTTTTTGAAATCACCATTGTTGAAGCTGAGTATATCTTGAGCAGGATTAGGGTATACTGAGAATGCCGCTATAGACAGTCCATCTTTCAGTTGCTCTGCATCCGAAGGAACATTCACGCCAGAGAAGCTGGCCACACTACTGCTCGTGATGTTCACAGTATAATCTTCCACTTCACCATACGAGAAGCTTCCGCAGCTTGAAGGTGTTGCATTCCATACCATTGATACTCTCATTCGAGTAGCTCCAAGGTTTGCTCCACCAGGTACAGTTATGGTTGAGTTGTAAGTATTGCCATTTGAGGTAGTACCTGTAACTACTTGCTCACCTGAGTCATTGAAGTCCCCATCCTGATTGAAATCAACCCAGATTCTCCAGTTTTCACTGTAAGTAGATCCACTGAAGCCTGCGCTAAAATAAACGGTAGAGGTTGATCCAAGTGCCAGAGAGGTGGATTGTGCAGTGAAATTGCCATATCCGCCATTTGACCCGGTGTTGTTGTTGATAGCGCCAATTTGGACTTTGTCAATCCACTCATAGCTACTGTTATTGCCACCTGTGGAGCAGTAAGTCACATTTGGTGAATCAGTAGTTACATTCAGGGCATTACTCTGAGCTGAATTGTTCCCGGCAGCATCTTTTGCCCTGACCCTATAGGCGTAGGTAGTTCCGGCTGATAATCCAGTGATACTTGTACTTGAACCAGTGCTGGATTTAAGGAAGCTTCCGTTTTGGTAGACATCATACCCGGAAACACCTACATTATCTGAAGAGGCGCTCCACGAAAGGGTGAATGAAGTTTGACCAACACCAGATGCAGATAAACCTGTTGGGACTGTAGGAGCCTGTGTGTCGCTTGATTCAGTGGTTACGTTCACGGTGTTGCTGGCAGCTGATTCATTACCAGCTGCATCTTCGGCTGTTACAGAGAATGTGTAGGCAGTCCCTTCAGAAAGTCCCGTTATGTTTGCTGTAGTGCTTGTCACTGTACCTATGTTGGTTGAACCCTGATAGACGCTGTATCCGGTAACCGCAACATTGTCCGATGATGCATTCCACGAAAGTGTAAGTGTGGTTTCCTGAACATTGGATGCACTTAGACTTGAAGGCGCTGTAGGAGTTTGTGTATCTGCACCACCACCTTCAATACAAAAGTCAGTGGTTTCAGAAGAGCCAAAATTACCTCCACTGACAATCGTGGTAGCTCCACTGCTAAGGGTGTAACTCCCGGATCCATATGAGCAGCAGATGCCGTCTCCGTAGGTGTCGTTAATAGTGAAGGTATAATCACCGGCTGTCAAACCAGTTATGGATTCGTTGACAGTGGATCCATCAGCTTGGGAGCCATAGGTGCCACCTGATGCCACCGTAGACCCAGAGCTGTTCTTTACTGTCCAGCTGGTTTCTTCCGGATAATTGTCCAATGTGATAGATAAGGTCAGTGGGGAGCTAACACAGCCAACAGGCTCCTGATAGCCTGATCCTACGCCTACTGCATACCATGCATTGGTAACAGCAATCTCTTCTGTGGAACCTTCACCATAAAGATCTACAGCCGATTGAATAGCATAAGTTCTCCAGTCCGCATAATCAGAGTTAGTGCTCAGGTATTGAGACTGTGCTCTCCAGTTGATTGCGGCAGCTTTGTCAATACCAATACCGGAAACACTATAACTATCACCATTGTCATTGGTACCTGATTTACCTACTGTAAGGATATAGAACATATGGTTTCCAACACCGCTGTTTGTGTGTACTCCACACTGATCGTTGTTGCTATTTGGTGAACAGTTAGTTACACTCACCCAGTAAGACCCACCGTGTGTGTCAGGCTGACCATGTGCATTTGGATTGGACATGGACCTGAATGTCTGACCAATTTCAGTTCCAAGATTCCACAGATCTTTGGTAGTGCCATAATTTGTGTTGGTATAATTTTCAACGCATGTTCCCCAGATATCACTGAAAGACTCATTCATAGCTCCGGATTCCCTGGCATACACAAGATTTGCAGTGTATTCCATGAAAGCGTGACCAATTTCATGACCAGTAATATCCACGGTGGTCAACGGATCTAGAGAATTCCCTTTTCCATAAACCATGACATTTCCATTCCAGAAAGCATTGTCGTTGTACCCTGATGGGTAGCCGTAGATATCTTCAATGTCAGTGTTGACGTGGCTATTGATCGTAGCACCGGAGCCATTATAGCTATCTCTTCCGAAAGTGGAGTAGAAGAAATCATAAGTAGCCATTGCCCCAAAATGAGCTTCAAGTCCTGCGTCATCTTTGTCGGCATTGTCGAATTCACCTGCTGTCCAACTGTTGTTGTTGTCAGTATAGTCAGATGACCCGATCGGTACTCCGGTAGTTCCATTTACGTTAGTTGCAGTAGTCGCGTCCCAGGTTACTACCCCATTTCCCCGAGAGTAATCTCTCAATCGGTATGCACCTGAGTAGCTGTCTGTCGACAAAGTCTGGGTACCGCTATAACGAGTAGCCCCAGAGCCTGTGGCTTCAGCAAAATGGATCTTACTATACTTCATGAGTATCTCGCCACTTTTAGCATCTATGAATACATCATAGCGTTGGTAGGGCTTCAGGGAGATGACTTCAAATTTGTAAGTAAGCCGTGCTTCTGTGCCAGTTGACTTAGCATCAAGAATGATGAGTTCGGCCTCAGGTTTCTTGGATGGATCTTCATCCCAAATGAACTTTTGGGCATCAATGCCTAGCCTGGCTTTGCTCAATGCGGCATGTTCAGAAAGATCCGGCTGGATGTTCACGTTATCAATTTTAGAGAAGTTGCCAGTCATGTGAGATACTTTTCCATTTTTACTATGGATGGTATACTCTGAACCAAAAACCTTTACTCCTTTGTAGAAATGCTGAAACTTATCATGTTTGAAACCAATTTTATCGGTTTCTTCCTTTACTATCTGCATTTCCTCTTCTTGATGTAAGTCGAGCCTCTCCCTAAGGAGTGTTCGCCCATCCTGATTTGCACGATCTGCTTGTACAGTGATTAATGCTGGTGATTTGTAGTCCTTTGTTGGTTTTTTACCCTTTTGGGCATAACCTAACAAAGTAGCCCCCACCAGGAGGGACGTAGTTAGTAATCGAGTTTTCATAGTTTGATTTTTGAATTATGGTTAACAACGGAATTATATCTTTCACATAGTTGTTTCGTGGCAGTATTTCACCTTTTTCATTTAAGAAGATTAGAACTGATTAATTAGCTGGTTTAGTTGGACAAATGGAATGAGTTTTTGTCCAAACGAGCTATGGCGGTATTCCAAATATATAAAATTAGATATGGACTGACCGCCAATAATTGGACACTTTTTTCGTTCAAGCCAAACTTCAATGAATTGTTTTGCTAAAGGGTAATTTCATAAAATAATTAGCAACCAAATTCCGGATTTACAATGTTCGAATTATGATGAGTGGATGACAAATATCGATGAATGGGGTTAAAATGATGATGAATGATTTTATTGTTCAGAATATTTCACTCGTATCTCAATGCGTTTACAGGATTTGATTTGGCTGTAATTGATTTGACACAAATAACGGCAATTTGACAAGTTATCAAATTGACCGGGAAGGATGTCAGTAAGGTAGGGTTATTCGCTATAATACCTAAGTGAGATTACCATGATCATTGTGGTAGGCTCAACCTTTAAACAATTGTTCAATGCAAATGTTAAATCAATCCATCTGGATATTTGGATCCACAATCTCATAATCATGGGGATATTTCATGTGAGATGGGATGTTATTCTTAATGTAATCTTCAAGAAGTTTGATGTATCTGACTTTGTCATAATTTGGGGTTACAATGAGGCCGATTTCTCTGGCTTTTGGCCTGCCATAGATTTCCTTGAGATTGTCTTCCTGATATTCGTTTAGGCTCAAAGTTGTGAGTTCAGGAAGTATGGTCATGCCACCATGTGTATCTACTATTCGAATCAGGGCATCTATCGAGTTGCTTTGATATATGAACTTCTTTCCTTTGCGAATAGCTTTCAGGTCACAAAAGTCATTGGTTTGATCCCGGAAGCAATTGCCCTCGTTGAGCAACCAAAGTTCGTCATAGTTGATTTCTTCGAGTTTGATGTCATTGGAGCCGTTGGAACTGGACTTGCTGGCATAGATATAAAACCGCTCATAAAACAGCGGTATCGATTTGATGCCATAGACACTGATTGGGGTTGAAATTAGCCCCACATCCAGTTCTCCGCTCCTCACTCCATTTACTACATTTTCGGTGGTTTGTTCTTTGAAGATGAGTTGAAGATTGGGGAAGTCTTTCTGGATGGCATGGCTGAATAGAGGTACCAGAAACGGAGCCAGTGTCGCGATTACACCAATTTCAAGTGTGCCTGAAAAATCTTCTTTGAGTTCATTGGCAAAGTTGTGGAGTTGTTTGGCATTATTGACCACTTCCTGGGCTTTGATCAGAAACAATCCACCATCCTTAGTGACCTGAATAGGAGAACCCGAACGATTGAAAAGCTTAATACCAATTTCTTCTTCCAGTTTTTGTACCTGTACACTTAGTGCAGGTTGGCTAATTTCCAGTTGTTCGGCAGCTTTTTTGAAATTCTGATACTTTTTCAGAATCAATGCATATCTCAGTTGTGTTAGTGTCATAATTGCATCCTATCACCAGGTGATTTCAATAAAATTATTCTATCGCATATTTACGACAATCTGAATAATTTCCATTGAACTCTTAATCCAAAATTGAGAGAAAAATTGATAGAAAGGGATTTTTTTTCAGCTAATCCAAATGTCCCGGGTAAGTTTAAAAACATAACACTCGTCATCATCAAATTGACGTTGCTCCACAAAAACGAAGCCTAACCTTTTGTAAAATCGATGAGCAGCTTTGTTGGAAACAACCGGATCAATAAGAATGGTATGAACGCGTGCATCTGAAAAACACCGCTTTATTGCCTGAATCATCATTTGAGTGCCATAGCCTTTACTTAAGCAGTCTGCCTCTCCGATCCAAATATCAATGGCTCTGAACCCTTTGTCTATGGTGCCCCAATACTGAGTGATTTCATCATGAGGGTCAATAATCTGGATAAATCCTATTGGTCGTTCTCCTAATTGAGCGATAAGTTGCTCCCTCCACGGTTCAAAGACACCTAGCTCTTGCTCCCAGGCCCAAAAGTCATCAGGAATATTGGCGTGTATATGAGGTTGTTTATCCCAATATTGTAGAATTGGCACATCGGCTTTAGAAGCATTTCTTAGGGTAATTTTTTGCACTACCTAACTAGTTTAAATTGAACCTGTTGTTGGTCGGTTTTCTGGGACAGTTTATCAATACTTCCTTTCTCCAGTTGCAATATTCGTGGATAACCACCTGTTACCTGAGCATCACGCATCAGGGCCATGAGTTTACCTGAAGGTGTAAGCTGGATCGTACCGGGGACCACCTGTGAAGTAGTGATTTCCATATCATGCTCCGGAATGTTTTCGCTGAGTAGTTGATATCCCATCCTGTTATTTGGCCCTATGCTCCATCTGGATGATAGTATAAGATCTCTTGTTCTTTGATCAATCAAGTCAAATTCTGGCCCGGGCATTACTGATAGTAAATTATCCGAATACAAAAGTGTATCTCGCTTCACTTTTGATGTGGGAGTAGAGGTGGTTGCTAAGGCATTGATAGAAATTACATCCCCATTTTCTAATCTGCTTTTTTCAGTGATGGACCTGTATTGAGATTGACTTCCAAGGGCTTTTTCTGACTTGATGCCACCCATGATGGATAGGTAACTCCGACAACCTAATTTAGGAGCACCGAATTTTAAAACATGGTTGGCATCAACCAGTATGGCCTGATTCATCGAGACTATTTGATTGTCGATAGACGGGGATAAATCCGCACCAGTCAAAGCAATAATTGCTGTGTCACTGAATAACAATTGAGGACCCTGAAGTGTGATTTCTATGACTGCTTCGTGATCAGGATTATTTACCAGTAAGTTGGCCAGCCTGGCACTTGCCTGATCCATCGCTCCGGAAACCGGAACACCGTATCGCCGATAACCAAACCTTCCCAGATCCTGAATTGAGGTATATAGCCCACTTTTAATGACCTTAATTTTGGCCATTTAGCAGTGAGTTAATTTCAAAAATTCCTTTGGCAATTTCTTTTTTGATCCTTTTATGTTGCTCCAGCGAGATTGGTTGGAATATAATCTTGTCTCCTGCTTCCACAAAGCAGGGAGGATTACTTGTAACATCAAATAATGGAACGGGGCAGTTTCCAATGACATGCCAGCCACCTGGTGAAGTTGGGTAAATTCCTGTTTGCGACCCTCCGATTGCAACAGAACCCGACTGTATTTGACGGTCTGGAGTAGATTTTCTCGGGTGATGCAAATCCTTTAGAAGTCCTCCCAGATACATAAATCCAGGAAGAAATCCGAAAAAATGAACATGGTACGTTGGTCTACAGTGGTATTGTATGATTTGTTCCATATTGGTGTTTTTAGCCTCAGCCATTTGACACAAATCTTTTCCCACTTCAGGATCATAGCATACCGGCAATTCCCAGGTCTTTTTTTCTACGTCAAAGGTCTTTAGATCAATATTTTGAATCAGATCGATCAGGTCTGCAGCATTATTGATTTCTGGATCAAAAGTTATCGATAAGCTTCTGTAAGCCGGAAAACATTCGATAATTCCCGGTGATTTGGTTGATTTAAGTGCTGATTCCAAGTCACTGATTTCAGACGAGACTTGGGGGTTGATTTGATCTGGCCATTCAATCAGGAGCGTATCTTCACTAAGGTTTTTGAATACCAATGGGTTCATTGGGCGCTTTCACTTAATCTACGGACAATGCTCACGGCATTTGGATTGTCTCCATGAATACAAAATGTTTCAGCTTCAAAATCAAAAGTGATTCCATCGATTGATGTCAGTTTTTGGTAGTTGACTATTTGCTTCACCTGGTTGTAGGCCTCAGCAGGATCTTTGATAACTGAATCATCGGAGGTTCGTGGTGCGAGAGATCCATCATGTTCATATCTTCTATCAGCAAACCCCTCAAACGTGACTGGTATGTCATCCTCCTGTGCCAGCTCAGCCACCACAGATTTCCAAGGTGCAAAAAGCGTAAGTCCAGGAAATTTCTTCATCACCTGAATGATCACTACAGCGGTTTTCAGGTCCGTAATTGCTTCATTATATAAAGCACCGTGAGGTTTGATGTGAGAAATTACTGCTTGTTCATTGTTGCAGATTTCTTGCAACAATTTGATTTGGCTTGTCAGGGAATTAATGAGTGTGTCAGAAGGCATACTGAGTGACTTTCGCCCAAAATTTTCTTTGTCCGGAAAGGATGGGTGAGCGCCTATTTCTACTTCATGCTTTAGAGCGAGCCGAACAGTCTCAGTCATTGTGGCTTCATCTCCACTATGGCCTCCACATGCTACGCTACAAGCGTTGATATGGGGCATAATGAGGTGATCATTTCCCATACTTTCTCCCATATCACAATTGAGCAGCCATTTCTTCATCGCTAATAAAGGTAATGATTTAGCTTAAAAAACGACCCTCCAATTTCCATGAATAAATTTGAATTTAGAAAATGCTCCAGATACTCTTAATCCCCAGTAATAACGCCACTATCACAATAAGAAGACCGAGCAATGTTTGGTAGGGATGATTGCGGTGAACCCCAAGCATACCCGGACGCGAACATAACCAAAGTAAAAGCCCAGCAATGATGGGTAGCAGCAATCCGTTAGTGACCTGGGCGAATTTGATAATCTCTATTGGTTTAAATCCAATAGATGAGAAAACAACTCCAATAATTAAAATACTCATCCACACCAACCTGAATCGCCAGGAGGTAAGGCTGGACTTCCAATTGAAGCATCCT
The DNA here is from genome assembly GCA_040218045.1 of Marinoscillum sp. Taxonomy (GTDB): domain Bacteria; phylum Bacteroidota; class Bacteroidia; order Cytophagales; family Cyclobacteriaceae; genus Marinoscillum. The sequence goes on along the minus strand of JAVJQA010000051.1, from coordinate 28,340 downwards.
TGTGCCACAAACGCTGCTGCTAGTGGAGCAGTAACTGCGGAGGTAATGCCTGCAGAAAACAAACCTAGGGATAAAAGGTACTTTGCAGCAGGGCCATACACAGGTTCCAGGCTTTCGGCTAGATCTATGGCACTTGTTATGGATGTGCCCGAGCTGATTCCTGCAGCAGATATTATGATGCAAACTGATACCAGGCCACCTATGCTGATAGATCGTATGGTATCATTTCGTGAATCTTTCACTTCAGAGTCAGACCATTGGGTTTTGGCGAGAGCTGCATGTAGAAATAGATTGTAAGGAACGATGGTCGTACCAACCAATCCCAGTATGATTAAACTATTGGTGTCAAATGATGGGACTAATCCTTTAAACAAAGCTCCAATATCCGGCCTGGTAAGAATAGCAGTTACTACAAAGGATACGCTCATGAGCCCAACAAGGCCAATAAGCACTCGCTCTATTATTTTATAACTTCCACTCCAGAGCAATAGACCAGCTATGATTCCAAGGATTACTGTGGCGTAGGGAATATTGCCAAAAGTATCCAAACCAAGGATTGCACCTGAAATATTCCCTGCTTCGTAGGCGGCATTGCCAATCACAATTGAACAAAAGACCAAGCCAATCACTAAAATTCTTAATATTGGTTTTCCAACTTCTCTTCTGATCAGGCTTGCCAAATCCAAACGCGTCACAATGCCAAGCCGAGAAGCCATCTCCTGAAGAAATATGGTGACCACTACAGAAATCACCATTACCCACAAGAGGTCAAACTGGTGATTGGCCCCAGCAAGAGAACAGACCGTGACTGTGCCAGGCCCAATGAATGCTGCGGCAATAAGTAATCCGGGGCCACCAAATCGTTTGGCTTTTGATTTAACCATAGTGTTGCTTTACTCAAGACAAGAATTAAATTGTAGTTTAAATAAAAAAAACACACCAATGAAACACCTTTTACTTCTAACCTTAATTTCTACAGCAATTTCACTGCGGGCACAGAGAACTTTGATCTACGCCGGTAAGCTGATTGATGGGCAATCTGATAAAGTGCTCACAGAAAAAACCATTGTAATTGAGGGCAATAAAATTACGGGCATAGAAGATGGCTATGCCAAACCCAAAAAGGATGATCAGGTGATCAGTTTTAAGAATAAAACCGTGCTTCCGGGGTTGATTGATATGCACGTACACCTGGAAGGGGAGACCAGCAAAGATGGTTACCTCAAGGAGTTTACGATGAACCCGGCCGATATTGCTTTTGAAGCTGCAGTCCATGCAAAAACCACGCTTATGACTGGCTTTACAACTGTTCGGGACGTAGGTGGCACAGGAGTGAATATCTCTCTTCGGAATGCGATTAACAAAGGATTGACAGTGGGGCCTAGGATCTTTACCTCTGGCAGGTCTTTGTCCATTACAGGTGGTCATGCTGACCCTACCAATGGCTATCGGGAAGACTTAATGGGAGACCCCAACGCAAAAGACGGGGTAGTCAATGGTGTGGAAGATGCAATGAAGGCGGTAAGGCAACGCTATAAAAATGGTGCCGACTTGATCAAAATCACTGCAACTGGTGGTGTGTTGAGTGTAGCTAAAGACGGTACGGGGCCTCATTTTTCTGAGGAGGAAATTGCTCAAATTGTCAAGACAGCTGCTGATCTCGGCTTTCATGTGGCTGCCCATGCACATGGCGATGAGGGAATGCAGCGTGCCGTCAGGGCAGGAGTGAAGACCATTGAGCACGGCACTTATATGTCTGAGGAGACGATGAAACTCATGAAGGAGAAGAATACCTATTATATTCCCACTATTACTGCCGGGATGTCTGTGGCAGATTTATCTAAAATTGATGGATACTATCCTGATATGGTTGCTCGAAAAGCGGCGGTAATTGGCCCTCAGATTAGTAGCACTTTTTCCAAAGCTTATAAAATGGGTGTTCCGATCGGTTTTGGAACGGACGCAGCAGTGTACCCACACGGGGAAAATTACAAGGAATTTATCTATATGGTGGAAGGTGGTATGAAGCCAATGGAGGCGATCAAAAGCGCCACTTCGGTAAATGCCGAAATATTAGGTAAAAGTGACCTGTTTGGCTCAATTAAAACGGGACTTTACGCAGACATTGTAGCAGTGGACGGAGATCCGATTGAAGATATTGATAATATGGGTAAAGTCACTTTTGTGATGAAGGAAGGTGTGGTCTATAGAAATGACTAAATCAAAAATTAAATGCCGTTTAGTTAAGCTCGAATCACACTTTAAAAAGGTCATTCTGTTAACCTGCCTGCCGGAATGACCAAATTAGAAAAGCTTAACTAAAGGGCATGACTGTGGGGGAGCGGGGAGGCAACGAACCGCCCTACCCGGAAATTCGGGTTCAATCAAAAAGAGGCCGTCTCAAAAGAATTTGAACGGCCTCTGGTTTTTTGTGTACAAGAAATTTTTCAGATAGGTTCCCGAATAGACTTGTCCTTCTGAGTCAGTCTCCTTTTGATTACTACTTGTCTTGTTTGAGGTGAACATCCATTTGTGGGAATGGAATATTCAATCCTGCTTTGGCAAATTCTTTATAAACTTTTTCATTCATATCAAAGTGCACTGGCCATAAGTCTGCGGCTGTGCTCCATGTTCTCACCACTATGTTTACGGAGCTATCACCCAGAGATTCTACTGCTATAAACGGCTCTGGTTCATTCAGGATGCGATCGTCTTCTTCGATCAGCCTTTTGAGGACTGACTTAGCTTTATCTACATCATCCCCGTAGGCGATTCCAAAAGTCCAGTTGGTACGTCTTACAGGTTCTTGAGAAAGATTAGTCATGTCAGAATTGGCCAGGCTGCCATTTGGAATGTAGACTGTTTTTTTATCAAAAGTATTTACGATGGTGTAGAATACGTGAATTTCTTTGACGGTACCAATATACCCCTTGGCATCAAGTACGTCTCCAACCTTAAATGGCCTGAGCAATAGAATGACTACACCACCGGCGAAGTTTTGTAAAGTGCCCTGAAGGGCCAAACCAATAGCCAATCCCACGGCACCCAGCACTGCAATAAAACTTGTTACCTCAATGCCAACCATCCCAATTACTGAGATTAGCAACATGATTTTAAGCGCAACACCAAGAATGGTTACCAGGAATGGCGTCAGTGAGGGATCAAAGTCCCGTTTAGTCATTGCTTTTCGGGTGTTCTTGGTGACCATCTTAATGATCCAAAGGCCAATGATCAGTGTCAGGATGGCCAGGACTACCTTCGGTCCCCATTCGAAAAGGTATTCCATGGCAATGCTAGAATAGTCGTTTGCTTTGTCTAATTGGTTTTCCATACAGTAGTAATTAATAATGAAGCGATTTGTTGGCTAAAACTTTTACTCTTCTGGAAAGGGTATGAAAACGAAGTTGGTAAAGTCCTTGTCTACAATAAAGAGGCAACAGAATTCGTCAGGATCCTTAAACGCTTCAATAAACATGTCTTTTTCAGCAATTAGTTCTCTTTGTGTAAACTCCTCCATGAATGAAGCGTAGTAGTTCCATTCATTTTCCATTTTTCCAGCTTCATAAAGCAACTGACCAACCGGAATGTCCTCCTGTGAGATGGGAAAGATTGGATATTTCGAAAAACCTCGTTTTCTGATTTGATAGGAAGCTTCCTTTAGCGGTTCGGCCACTTTCACGAAATCTGAAGAGATTTTTCCGAGATATTTAGGATCTAATGTCGGATCGTTTTGCATTTAATTGGGATTTTAACAACATCACGTTTCAATATGATGGCGTCATTTTAGTCTTAAATTAACAATTTGGTTTCTATGTAATTGTTAATTCCTAATCGCAAAGGAATGTCTTATTCCCAGGTTTTTCTAATTATTGAGAAGGAAAACTGCTAAAAATAACACCTATTTGATGGTTCGCATTCAGTAAGAAATAGTAAAGCCGCTCAGGTCTCCCTGGCGGCTTTACATTCATTTTCTTTTCATTCGAGGTTATTCTTCAATAAATTCCTCATAGCTTTTAAAGGTGATTTGGGTGATGCCTTTTCCTTCCATGAATCGCTCCATTTTTGGTACTTGTTTCCCTTTAATCAAATTTAATTGCTGTTTTGCATCGTTGAAACGCTCCTCTAGTAAACTCATATTCTCTATTTCGGAGGCAGTTGGAGGTTGGAATCCTGAGGCTATTTTGCTGTAGAGGTCTGCGATATTTCCTCTCAACTTGGCTTCTTCAGTATCTACATAGTTGTCTCCCGTAGTAGTGACCAGTTTCTTTTTCAAATCCATAAGATCCTTGATCACAACATCAGCATTTTTTGATCCTCCTTGCGCTTTCACTTCCTCTGCTTTGGTAAGAATCTCGTCGATCTGATAAACTATGTATGCTAGCTCCTGGCTCATGTCGTAAAGCTTTATGGTAGCATCATAGTTGGCTTTTCTTTCCGCATCGGTTAGGAAGGATTTCGGATCGTTGACAAAAGTCACTTGAGATGAATAGGAATCCTTCCCTTTGGTCATGACTACATTATAGGTTCCAGCCGGAACCCTGGGAGAGGTGAAACCACCAAAAGCCATACTCTTTCCTTTAGCAAGCTTCGGCTGTTTGATCAATCCATTCCAGGTAACTACGTTTATACCTTTAGATTTCCCAGGAGTTAGTTCGATCAATTTATTTCCGTTCAGGTCCTGGATTTCCATTAACATCTTCCCGAAGATGTGCTTCTTTTTCAGGTAGTAAGTGATCTTTGCATCACTGGTGCTGTTAGGGCCTACAAACTCTCGCTCTGTTGCCGTCCCTCCAAAAGGACTTGCTTCTTCCATGATGGCCGGTTTGCTTTCGAAGAAGTGTACATCCTTGGCCAAAACCTCCTGATCCAGTTTACGAAGTGGACTTATATCATCTAAAATGATGACTCCCCGGCCATGCGTACCCATTACCAGATCATTGGTTTGCTTTTGCAACTCTAAAAAATGAACGGCAACCGGAGGCATGTTATTGGTGAACTGACTCCAGTTCTTTCCCCCATTTATGGAAATGTAAAGGCCAAACTCGGTCCCTAAGAACAGCAAATCTTCATTTTCATAATCTTCCTGGATGCTTCTTGCAAAACCATAAATCTCGTCCGTAGTAATGGAAGTCCATGTAGCCCCAAAGTCTATCGTTTTGTAAACGTAAGTGTTCAAATCACCAGTAGTATGACCGTCCAATACTGCATAAGCGGTGCCTTCACCATGTACGCTTGCCTCGATATGATAGACCCATGTGTTATCAGGAACTTCGTCAGGAAGGTTTGGTGTGGTATTAGCCCATGATTTACCTCCATTTTTCGTTACCTGGATATTTCCATCATCAGTTCCTACCCAGATGACCTGTTCGTTTAAAGGAGACTCGGCTATCGTAAAAATGGTACAGTGATTTTCTGCACCTGAGTTGTCCCTGGAAATGCCCCCGGAATTCTCCTGCTCTTGTTTGTTCTTGTCATTGGTAGTTAGATCTGGAGAGATGATTTTCCAGGTATCCCCCATGTCTTCTGACTTATGCAAATACTGACTGCCCATGTAAAACCGGTCTGGTTGTGCTTCACTGATAGCCATTGGTGCGTTCCAGTTGAACCTCAAGTCGTCGTACCCTTTTGTCTGGAGTGGCTGTATGGTCTTGGTAGACATTCGTTCCATATCATATCTCCACACATTCTCAGCACCTTGCATCTCGGAGTATAGGATTTTCTTACCAGGGTGTCTTAAGACCCTAAATCCATCTCCATACCCTACTGAGTTCCAGTCTCTAGCTTCAATACCACCAGGAGAGCGTGAAGGACCGTACCAAGAACCATTGTCCTGCAATCCGCCATAAATATTATAGGGTTCCTCATTATCAACAGATATTTGGTAAAACTGTGATAGAGGAAGGTTAGCAACTATTTCCATCGTTACTCCACCATCCCACGTGCGGTATAGGCCTCCGTCCGTACCTACGTACATTCTGTCTGAATTATTGATGTCAAAAAGGACGTCATGTATATCGGCATGCATGGTGCCTAAGTTTTTAAAGGTTTCACCGCCATCTCTACTGATGGAGCCAAACAAGCCAGCTTTCACCACCAGGTCCGGGTTTTTAGGATCTACTACAATGCGTGAGAAGTAAAATGGTCTCACAACAAGTCCAAAATTACTGTTCTTGAAATTCCAGGATTTGCCTGCATCTGTTGATTTGTAAAGTCCACTTTTTTCCTTCACCTCAGACTCAACCACCGAATAGAGAATCTGACTATCTGATGGGGCTACAGCGAAGGCAATTCTTCCCAGTTTGCCAGGAGGAAATCCATTGTGGATTTTATTCCAGGTTTTGCCCCCATCTGTGGATTTATAAAGGGCACTTTTTTCTCCACCAGAGCTAAATGACCAACCAGACCTTCTGAATTCCCACATAGATGCATACAAGATATTGGGGTCATTGGGATCCATGATTACATCACTACATCCTGTCGTTTGATCAATGTAGAGCACATTTTCCCAGGTTAGCCCTCCATCTTCTGACTTAAATACACCACGTTCTTCACCATCACTCCATAAAGCACCTAGCACACCTACGTACATGATATCGGTGTTTTCAGGATGGATTTCTATACTGGATATTCGCTCGGATTTCTCAAAGCCTACTTTTTTCCAATTTACTCCACCATCGGTGGATTTATAGAGCCCATCACCCACGGAGACACTATTTCGTGTCCAGATTTCCCCAGTGCCAACCCATATGGTTTTATCGGGATCCTTAGGGTCTAGTTTTACTTTTCCAATAGACTGCACATGCTCATCAAAGATTGGTTGAAAGGCTGCGCCACCATTTGTGGACTTCCAAACGCCTCCACCAGCAGAGCCCACATAGATGATTTTATTGTTGCTAGGGTGCTTTTCCAGATCTATAATTCTTCCGGACATTAATGCCGGGCCAATCTGACGCGCTCTCATATCACCAAAAAGTTCTTTGCCTTTCAGGGTAATTTCATTTTCCTGGGCGAGTGATACATAAGTGATGAGCGTCAGTATTAATGAAATACTTTTCCTCATTGCTATACCTTTAAAATAAAATGTTATTCTCCTGGATATTTGAACACGCTATCATCAACTTCCGGATTGACTTCAATCTTGTCAATGGAAATGGGTTGGCTTGGGCCATCTTTGACGCCCTGAGTCATGGAAAATGGAAAGTAAAGTCCCTCTACTTCATCAAAGTCACTTTGAGTGATTCGTTGAATAACTCCAGCCTGCGGGCCTTGCTTAACCTCAGAGTCTTGAGCTATCGGGATGAATGCTTCCTTGTCGAAATAGAAATAGGAAATGTCTTCTTTTTCTTCACCGTTGACCATTATTGGTTCTTTTACCAGTTTTACTTTGTAGGTTTCAGCACCATCAATTGTTTCAGTGCCCAGCAGCTCTGCAGTATAGCCTTTGGCTTTGTAGTCAATAAAAGGATCAGGAAAGTCATTCAGGTTCAACTTGAAATTTTCGGTGGTTTCTGCATCAGATTTTTCAGCTTTCATGCTTTGAAAGTTGATGCTCCATAATGTTTCACCGTCAAATACTCCTTGATAGATTTCGGTTCCCTGAAGACTGAATTTTGTGTAGGTTCTTCCATCTGCCGTTTGTACGATTTCCAGTGGAATCTCCATTCCGCCCTGGTTTAGTTTAGCAGTCATTTTGATTCCTTTTAGGGCTTTCCAGTTTTCAAGTCCGCCGGTATTTTCAATATAGTTGTTGATGATTTCATCTACAGTTATATCCTGCGCAGAGGCATTACTTGCAATGAATAAAACGACCATTGCTAACATTGTGAATTTTTTCATGATTGTTTGGATTGATTGATTTGTTCTAAACTCATCAGATTAGTGCCAACTTCCAAGGATTTATTACAAAACGACTGGAATTAATTTACATAAGCGGTGCAAGGTCATTCTTCAATTACTTTTGTTAACCGACTTGAACCTGAAGAGTCATTTGAAGTGGGTAATTCCAGCTTGCGCGAATTTTGATATGTCCTAGGTTTACACGCAATCAAATCAACCTAATATTTAAATAATAGCGGGTGCCTTTAAGTGCTCCTGTTTTCTTAAAAGCGCCAATTTCTACCATTTTAGTTAAGTCCCGTGTTGTGGTGGCACTTGGAGCACCGGTAATGGACCCGTAGTTTTTCGCGCTAAGTCCGCCTTTGAAACCCGATATGCCTTCGCTAAATATACGATCAACAACCCTGATCTGACGATCATTGAGTTGTCCTGAGAAGCGTTGGTAGAATTTACCTTTCTCAATTATAAAGTGAATAACCTTTTGGGTGTGATCCTGTGCTTTCAAAACAGTCTCACAGAAATATTCAATCCAGCCATTGATCTCAAGGCCTTTGTTGTAAGTTTCAAGAGCTTTATAATAGGCTTTTTTATTTTCTTCTATCGTGTGGGATAAGGCTATCAGTACAGGGCGTCCCAAGCTTTGAGATAGTGACTTTTCGCAGATGGCCCGCCCAATCCTTCCATTTCCATCTTCAAATGGATGGATACATTCAAAGTGCAGGTGAGCAATTGCCGCCCTGGTCAGTGCAGGGAGCTGATTTTCTGTCTCATTAAACCAATGGATGAAGCGTTTCATTTCATCAGTGACTTGTGCTGAGGGCGGGGCTTCAAAATGAATGGTTGATCGCCCAAGAGGGCCTGACACAACCTGCATCGGATCTTCATGGGTTCTGTATCTTCCTATGTCAAAAAGGTCCTGTCTTCCGTTGGTGAGGAATTTATGCCAGTAAAACAGGATATCTTTGTTTAAAGGCTTTTGATAATTCCGGTACAGGTCGACCATAATTTCAGCAATGCCCTGTTCTGCCGGTGGTATTCTTCGGTGATCTGTTTGTAGGCCAAAATGTTTTCGGATGGAGGATTGTACGGAATCCCTATTCAATATTTCACCCTCTATTTCTGAAGTCTTAAGCGCTTCATCACTCATGAGGTCGATCTTCAGAGCTTCTTGATGAGCTTCATCAATATGCTGAAGACTGCCTTGTATAATACCGGCCTTTTCAATGAATTTCTTTTCAAATCCTGCAAAATTCGCCTCACTATAGGTGAACTCAGGCCAATCTTTATGCTGCCAATTCCAAACCATGATCAATAAACCTATCTTTTATGGATCAATATAGCATATAAAAATGATCTATAAAACTATATTTTATAGATCACTCCCTGAGAATTGTGATCGGAACCTGGGAATAACCCAATCAAAAATTGGGTAGGTCGTCTGGTGTGTTGTTCCTCAATTCCAAGAGGCAAACATTCTCTACGTGATATGTTTGTCTGGCTGAAAAACGGCCTCTATTTGCACGTATAGGCCGTTTTTGCGTTTAGAAACATTTCGCGGACAAAGAACGGACATAAACAGGTTCATTTCTCCTCTTTTTCTCAGAGAAGTTGGGAAAAAGTAGGGAAATCCTTCCCATCTTTTGAAAAGATAGGAAATGGATGAGAAATAAAGCGTCTTTTTATTTTTTAAAGTCCCTATATTGGTGACAATCTTGACATTTATTGCGACAAGTACTATATTTATCAATACAAGGTATTAAATGAATAAGAACAATGTCAGATAGAGTAAACGCAAGATTATCAAAGCCTTTAGCAGAACATGTTAGCCGTATGGTTGGTGCTGATAGTTTGTTTGAAACACCAAGTGAATATATCAGATCGCTTATAAGACGTGACATGGAGAGTGATTCCTCACAAGTCTATGCCAAAATCGTTGAGGGTTTTGAAGACATCAAAGAAGAACGCTTTTTTGAGTCAGCCGGGGACTGGAAAAAGGATAAAGAGATATTCAAACAGAAAGAAGCTAACGACTGGAAGTAAAATATGTCCAAATTCTTTTTGACCAGGCGATCCAATATTGACCTTCTTGAAATCGAAGACTACTCTTTACGAAAATGGGGTGAGGATCAAACGGGCATCTATATGGATGATCTTTACCGCAGATTCGCTGAAATAGCTAAAAATCCTGATGTAGGAAAGCTTAGATATAATCGTTCTTTTCCGTTTTATATGGCTCCTGCAAGGGAGCATTTCGCTATTTATAAAACTATTGATGCCGGAATAATCATTGCCACGGTCTTGCATGGCCGACAGAATATAGAAGGCATTGTTCGAAACATGGCTGTGACCTTGTCCAGGGAGATTCAGGGTCTTGAAGATAGGATTTAACCTGGTGTCGGTAAACTCTGACATTCTTATTGATCATCTATATAGTGCTTAGACCAGATTTTATGCTATGCGGCAAAATTATTTTCATACGCTTCAGCAACATCAAATCCCAATTCCAGCCTTTGCCATTCCTTCAAATCTTCTTGATTTATACAGGCAACTTTTAAGAACCTAGCCAACTCACCTTCGAATTCAAATCCTGTATCACACCTATAAGTCAGATAGAGATACTTGCCGTAAAAACTATAACTTTTTCGAAAGGAAATCCAATGCCGAGTGGTGGATACATTTTCAAATCCTAGTTTGTTTATTGCTCTTATAGTATTCTCATTTATCATCGTAATAAAATTAAATCATCAAAAAATCATTACTAAAAGATACAAATAACACAATCCGATTCGGTTAATAATACTAATTTTTTTTAGCACACTGATTTGGAGATATTCAAACTCTGGATCAGAATAACTGTGGCTCCCTGTTCTTATAAGGGTGATTAGTTTAATAGCGTCTGACTGTTCCCAAATGAGTAGCCAACCAGACAGGATGTGACACTTCCAGAGTCCATTGTATTTACCCTTCGATTTGTGAGGGTTATATTTGCCTCCTTAATGCAACTATATTTTTTTATGAACGCTTTTGAGTGGACTTCTGTAATTTTTGCATTCTTAGCTGGTATGGGTTCCTTAGTTGATGGTACATAAGTCAAGAACGACTGAAAACCATTGAGAATCAAACAGGTAGAGCTAACCGTATTGCTGAACAGGCAAACGATCTTGCAAATGCAGCGAACAAGATAGCACACCAAAATCTAAAATCAGAGGTTCACAAGTTTAGGTATGAAAAAATTAAAAAACTAGCCAAAGAGTTGGATAAGGCTATAAAAGACTATCAACAACCAAAGCTTAGAACTCCAGAGAGAAGAAAAGCTATTATAGACTCTCTGTGGGTATTCCTTTCCAGTCTAGTTACATTTGAGAGTGGGCTTTTTCAAAACTCTGAAATTATGGAATTAGCAAACCGTATCAAAAGCAACGTACTTGAGTTTTATGAAATAAGTTTAGCATACGAAATGACAGGTAAAGAATACCTAGAATCATCAACTGGCATTAAACTTTCAGATATTTTGGACAATGATGAAACCAGTGAATTCCACATATGGTCTAAAAAAAGAGGTGATTTATCTCGTTCCATTCTTGATGTTTCCAAATCAATAGATCAAGATTGTCAGAAGCTCTTTCAATTGTTTACAGAAGAACAAAAAAGGGCAATGATTGATGCAACCAAAGAGACTTAAACATAAGCTGTGTGTTATACCACATTTGCAAACTTCGTATTAATACTTGTTAGATCGACTTTGTTCACATTTTCTATTCGTTCACGAAACGTGAATCATTAATATCTGTGAACATTGAAAAGCTAATTTTTCCTGGATTTCCCATTTACCTTCTCAACTCCAGCAAAATCACGCATTCCACATGATGTGTCTGAGGAAACATGTCTACTGGCTGTACAGCCACTACCTCAAATTCAGCAGATAAGATCTCCAGGTCCCGGGCTTGGGTGGCAGGGTTGCAGCTCACATAAACCAACTTCTTTGGCTTTATTCTGTTGAGCATCTCTACCACTTTCTGGTGCATCCCTGCTCGAGGTGGATCAGTGATGATCACATCAGGATGACCATGGGTATTCACGAACTCTTCTGTAAGCATGTCTTTCATGTCTCCTGCGAGAAATGTGGTGTTGGTGATGCCATTGATCTCTGAGTTTTTTCTTGCATCAATAATGGCTTCTTCTACAGATTCCACGCCTACCACCTTCTTTGCTTTTTTGGCTATAAAGTTGGCAATTGTACCCGTACCGGTGTATAGGTCATAGACCAACTCATCCCCTTTAAGATCTGCAAAATCCCTGGTCACTTTATAGAGTTCGTAAGCTTGCTCACTATTTGTTTGATAAAATGACTTGGGGCCGATCCTGAATTTCAGGCCCTCCATCTCTTCATAGATGAATTCCCGACCATGAAAAGTCTCAACTGGAAGGTCATAGAAGGTTTCATTTTTCTTTTCATTGATGATATAGAGCAAAGAGGTAATTTCTGGAAAGGTGTCCTGAATGAATTTCATTACCTGTTTGATTGCATCAAGATCCGGTTCGAAAAACTGAACTATCACCATCATTTCGCCTGTAGAGGAGGTTCTGATGATCAGGTTCCGAAGTAATCCTTTCTGCTCTCTGATATCAAAGAAGGTGAGTTCATTTTCATCCGCAAAGTTTTTTACCGCCAACCTTATTTGATTGGATGGGTCGCGCTGTAGCCAGCAGTGCTCAATGTCCAGGATTTTATCAAATCTTTTTGGGATGTGAAAACCCAGGGCGTTCCGGCTAAACTGTTCATCGCTGTTGATCTCATCAAATGTGAGCCAGCGCATATTGGAGAAGGTAAACTCCAGCTTGTTTCGGTAATAAGTTGTTTCTTTTGATCCAAGGATCGGATTAATTTTTGGGAGTTCGGTTTTCCCAATCTTTTCCAGGTTATGGGCTACATGATCTGCTTTATGCTGAAGCTGGCTGTCATAGTTGATATGCTGCCATTTACACCCCCCGCAAGTGCCAAAGTGTTGGCAAAACGGCTCCACCCGGTCTGTGGATTTTTGGTGAAAATTAATAATCTCCCCCTCGAAAAATTTCTTTTTCTTACCAACGATCTTGATGTCAACAATATCTCCGGGAGCCCCTTCTTTCACAAAGATCACACGGTTTTCAAAACGACCAACACTCTTTCCTTCTGCGGAAATACCTGTAATCTCCAGCTTTTCGATAACTTTACTTACCTTCATATTGAACGCAAAACTAACAATAGTTTTTGCCGGTGATTGGGGTTTCGGCTTAAAAAGCTGTTTTACTTTCATAACCTATGTCAAGTGTAAAAAAGATACTTTTATTGACGGGCTTTTTATTGCTCTATGGCACTGGATTCGGTTTTCATATCGTTGGTGGTGAAATCGAGTTTTCTACGCTGGACGTTGGTTTGTACAGAATCAACCTGATCCAGTACCGCGATGAAGCGCAAACGGATAATACCTTTTATGAAGAAGCTATTACGCTCCATATTTTTTCCAGCAAGACTGACGAGCGGGTATCTATACACACGCTTCGCCTGGCAACAATTACAGAAGTACCCTATTCCAATCAGGAATGTGCCATTGAGCAGCTAAAAACATCCAGGGTACTTTATACCGCTGACGTAGTGTTAAACCCTGAGAACTATGCCCATGAGGAGGGTTACTACATCGTCTGGGAGCGGTGCTGTAGAAATGTTGTGATCCAGAATATCAATAACCCGGATAAAGCCGGAATGAAGTATGTACTGGAGATCCCACCGCTTTGGAAAGACAATGCACCTTTTATCAATTCTTCACCTTCGTTGTTAAGACCACTGAGTGACTATGCTTGTGTGGATCAACTGTACTACACAGATTTTACTGGAACAGACGTGGATGGAGACTCACTGTCCTACCGACTGGCTGCTCCTTTAAACAGCTCAAGTCAAACAGAAGTGCCAATCCCAACACCAAAGCCTCACATTCCAGTTTCCTGGAAATCTGGGTATTCCGTTGAAAATATGGTGCCAGGTTCAAGGCCTTTGAGGATTAGTGAGGAAGGCCTCCTTACTGTTAATCCTAGCCAGACAGGTATTTATGTGTTTTCTGTAATTGTAGAGGAATGGCGAGATGGAGTTCAAATTGGAGAATTGCAGAGAGACTTTCAGATGTTGGTTGTGGATGGCTGCAATCCCCCGGATCCCCCTGTAGTCGGGATTAAAATACCGGGTGACCCTGATTTCAACCCTGAAGTAGATATCCTGAGTTATGAATTGGTTGATGATAAGTGTTTTGAGTTTTTGGTAACGAATATTACTCCTGGGGAGACCATTAGTCTTCGTGCGAAAGGAGTGAATTTTTCTGGTTATTTGGAGGATTTCTTCACCATTACCCAAACTCCGGTTGGCAATCAGGACACCTTGTTATTGGAAGTTTGTGCACCAGGTTGTCCACCTTTTAGGGATAGGCCTTTTATTGTAGACCTGATCGCAGCTGATGACGCCTGTCCGGTGCCTCAGTTAGATACAGCCAGGTTAACGATTCAAGTGGAACCACCACCGAATGTCTTTCCCACGACGCAATCACTTGAAGCATCATATACAATAAATGAAGGAGAGGTTTTGCAAGTCGTCTTTGAGGGTGTGGATGTAGATGATGATTCTGTTGAGTTGGCACTGTTTCTTCCAGGCGTTTCCGATCCCGGGTTACTTGGGTTTTCACTAGAAATATTGAACCAGGAAGCAGGTGAAACGAGTGCTTTACTCACCTGGGATACAAACTGTCAGGCATATGATTTTACAGATTGGCAAAACTTTCAGCTTGGCATTATCCCTGAGGATCTGGATGATTGCGACTATGATAACCCGAATATCCATTGGGTGAACATGAATGTGATTCTTCCACCCAACACCTCGCCAATTGTTGGGTTTGACTCCAACGATTCTATACACCTGAAACTTGGGGACAAACTAGAGTTTGATGTCTTCTCCAACGATGCAGATAATGATTTGATTAACCTTAAAGTTGTAGGAGTTGGTTTTGATGCTACAGGTACGGGCGCCAAATTCACTGAAGTGGAAGGTCTGGGAGCAGTTGAATCAGCATTCGAATGGGAGTTGAAATGCGGAGGAACCGATATCAACGAATCCGGGGTTTATGAATTTATCTTTACCTCAGAGGATACTGACCTCTGTCAATTAAGAAATGCGGACTCCATCAAACTCAAAGTGTATGTGGAAATCCCGGAGAATAGAAGCCCATTATTTGAAAACTATGCGGATGTGACAATTGGGATTTCTGAAACCTATGAATTGGACATATCTGCCTTTGATGAGGATTTGGATTCGGTAAGTGTTGATTTTTTCAATCGGGCACGTTTGCCCAAATCTCAGCAAATTGAATTTCAGGCTAGCAAAGGATACCGCCAGGTGACTTCAACTTTTAGCTGGACTCCGGATTGTTCCTTATTAGACTTTGGTGAGACCTCTGCATTTTATGAGATAGCTTTTATTGCTTTTGACAATGGTTGCTCCATCAGCAAACTCGATACCATGTCTATTGTCTTTGAAGTTGTGGAAACCAGAGATGACTTCTATGAATTCCAACCACCAAATGTATTTACACCAAATGGAGATGGCTACAATGACGTCTATACGTTGACCAATTTGAGTGAACGAAGGAAAAACCTCCCCGAGGACAATTGTGATGATGCTTTCTTATCAATATCCATACATAGCCGGAGCGGCACTACGGTATATGAATCTGCGAACCGAGAATTTGTTTGGGATGGCAGGAATGTCCCGGTAGGAGTTTATTACTATACCATCAAATATACCGCTACAGAGTACAAAGGATATATCCAGGTACTTCATTGATTAAAACCCAACACCAAGTTTGAAGCCGGATCCATAATGGTTTCCATTTCTGATTGCCGTGTAAAAATCCACACGGATAAATTTGAAAATGTGTTCGATGCCCGCACCGAATTCAAAATATTGCCCAAGCGTAGGGGTAGTGAGGTAATTCACAGAACCCACAGCCTGTAAATCAAGACGTTTTACATAGGGGATTTTATTAAAGATAAACTCATTGAAATGATGCTCATAGTTGATCAGGGCAAATTGATCATTGGTGCTGAATTGGTAATAATCCAGGATCTGGAAAAGATTAGCTCCTGACATTTGCCGGATGTAGCTTTGGTTTCCATTGAAGTGCATATAATCAGGAAAGTACATGGTCTTGGAGTTTAGAAACTTCCCAGCCCAACCACTCCACTCACTAGTGCCAACCAGGCCTATATTGAATTTATGATCAAGACCAACCTTGATCAGGTCATAGTCTATTTCAGAGCCAAGTAAAGGAATTCCTTTTTTATAATAGACATATAAGTCCGGGTATTTAGACTTTAAGTTAATCTTTCGGTCTGGCCGGTCAATGTATTTCTGATCAAAACGAATTCTTAACCTGGTACTAAAATAAAAGGCCTCATGACGTTCGAAACCGGTATTGTTAAGTTCTACATTTTGCGGATGGTTTGAAGTGAACGGCTTATCCCGGATATTATAAAAAGCATGATTGACCAAAGCATTACGATGTTCGTATGAAATGCGGGAGGTCATTAACAACCCATTGATGAGTTCACGTTGATATCCCAGATATCCGAATGATTTTTGATAAATTTTAACAAGGTTTCTGCCCTCAACCAACGTGATATAGGAGTTGGCGAAATATCCAATTGGGTTTTGTTCATTGAGCTGGAAAATGAACCTGCCGAGACCAACTTGCCACATTTCTGATTTTTTCCGGTCACTTAGTTTCAGGCCTTCTACTTTAAACTGCGGGGTGTTATTGGCAAACCCATACCGCAAAGTTGGGCTTATCCGATAACTAAAGGAATCCTCAGTCCGCTTGATGAACGAGAAAGGGAAATTTAACACCAGGCCTTCAACAGAATTATACTGAAGGCCTTCTGTCAGTGTAGGAAAATTAATGAATCGCTTTTCATAGCTATTATAGTAGGTGTACCCATTAATGGCAAGATTGGCTAGTTTGAATTTATTTTTCACTTGATCAACCGAATCCAGGTAAGGTTTGGATTCTTTCACTTCTCTCAGGGAATCCTTCTCTTTGTAGTCTTTGATTTCCAGCTTTGTAAGTGGGATCGGTCTCACTTTGGCCCAATAGGCCGAATCTCTCTGATTGGCATTGTCTTCCACCTTTACTATAGCCTTACTAAAGTCTTTTTTTGTGAAAAGAGTGGTATCGGATATCGGCTCGTATTTTCTCGTTTTAGTTGGCTTTTCTTTTTCCTTTGGCTTCTCTATAGGGGGTTCTTCAGGTTGCTTTTTGTCACTTTCCTGAGCTTCTGGTTTTGGGTCGGTTTTCGGTCCTCTGGGAATGTAATAGTTAGGTTGAATCTTATAGTTCCTGTAAATGGCAGTGAAATGACCACTTCCTTCAAACCCAAAAGCCTTGAACTTAAAAGTAAATCTCTGAGAAAGGGGCATCCAGATGTCATACCCCACTGGCGCAAAAACCTGGTTAAAATTTAGTGTGTCAATGAATTCGATTCCATTGGATTTAGTGGTCATTACATCCACACTGTACAGTCTCCAGCTATCTTCAATGATATATATGTGGCCACTAAATACAGGGTCAGTTGATCGCTTTGGGATTACCTTGATTTTGAAAATGTATTGTCCATTTTCAATGATGGTGCCAGCTACCTTGTAATCATAGAAAAGAAACGCGTTATTGGCTATTGGGGATACAAAAGGTCTTTCACTCAATCCTTCTATATAAAATGTGTTTTCGTAAAGGTTGATGAGCATTTCTGATGCCTGATTGTAGCTAAAGGCACTATTGTTTCCACTAACCTTCGAAGAAATCATCACCTCGCTCACTTTGTCAGGTTGCTGGAACTTGAGTTTGGAGATCGATTCAGATAGGTAGACAATTCCTGTATCCACATCCACAGATATCCCGAGCACTCGATCGGGCTTTTTATCAAGCCGCTGAAGTCCTTTGATATAAACCTCACAAGCATAAGCTGCTACTTCATTGGCATAGTATTTTCTCTTTTTAATCGTATTTCTGATAATTTGTCTGGCCTGGTCCTTTTCATTGGCAGACACAATGACCTCCTTGAGTACCAGGGCTTCATCCTGCAAAGTGAAATCCAGCTGTACATTTTTATTGGCTGGAACAATGACGGTTTTGACTTGTCTCTGGTATCCGACAAACTGCGCAACAATTTTTCTTTCTCCCGAAGATAGGGATAGTTGGAAATAACCCTCCGCATTGCTGGTTGTTCCGTTGGAGGTACCATCCTCGTAAATGGTTGCAAAGGGCAAAGGGTCGCCATTCACATCTGTTATCCGACCTGAAATGTCTCCACCGCTTTGGCTATGACCTATAGCTGCAAGGCTTATAAGTATGCTAAATAGAATTGAGCGCATTGGAAAGATCATCAATTAGCGATTGGCTACTCTCCATGCCTACATAAAGCCTTATTCTGTTTACCATAATGTTAGGTTTGTCATAGTTCAGGGAACTCATAGTTGTAACTGCAGGAAATGCCAGGGATTCAAAGCCTCCCCATGAGCATCCTAACTTGAAACGAGTAAGACTGTTACAAAATTTTTCAGTTGCTTTAAAATTATTCGGTGCCAGGTCAATAGTCATTAATCCTCCAGCACCTGTCAGGTACTTTTCGCGAAGGTCTTTTTGAGGAAAATGTTTGGAGTGGGTATATAGAAGGGATGCTACTTTAGGATGGTTGCTCAAATAGTCGGCCACCTTCAGCGCGTTGTTGCTCACTCGTTCCATTCGCATATCAAGGGTTCTGAGTGACCTGATCATCAACCAGGACTCAAATGGTGAGAGAATGCCACCAAAAGTCATGAACTCATTCCTGAAGATTTGTTGACAAATGGTTTTGGAAGTACAAAGTACTCCGGCCACCATATCGGCATGACCACCCAGGTATTTGGTGCCGGAGTGGACGATGATGTCTACACCATATTTAGCTGGTTGTTGATAGAGGGGTGTGGCACAGCTATTGTCCATTATGGTCACGATAGAATGCTTTTTCGCGAAAGCTGTGACCATTTCAATGTCCTGCATCTCATATGTCCACGATATTGGGCTTTCGAGAAAGATCACCTTGGTACTCGGTTGTACTGCATTGATCAGCCCCTGGGAATCTGCTGCTGGAATAAAGCTACAACTCACACCAAACCGGTGCAAAATGTCAGCAATAAGCTTTTTTGTCCAGCCATATGGGTTGTCTACACAGACGATATGGTCCCCTGATCGTACCTGGGAAACCAGTGCAGCTGTAATGGCGGCACTGCCACTACCAAATACAAGAGCCTCTTCTGTTCCCTCCAGTGCGGCCAGTTTTTGCTGTAAAATTTGCGTGGTTGGATTTGCACCACGAGTGTAAAAAGGAATTTTATCTTCATTTTTTAAGGACTCTGCCATATCGGCTACAGTCTTAAAGGTGAAGTTACTGGTCTGGTAAAGAGGGGGTGCTCCGGCAACATCTTTTGCTGGATTTCCTTCACCCAGATGAAAGAATATTTCGTCAAAATTCATGGGTTAAAAATAGAATATATTGGTGTGCATCCCGATATGTCTTCTTTAAAACGTTTAAATGGTGTTTTGTTGAGTTAAAATTCATCATAATCAGAATAATATTTCGGAATTCACATAAAAAACTGAAAAATCTGTAGTCATTTATAAGTTATCACTAAAAATATTTTGAAAATATTAATATTTACAATATGAACAAATTATTAACTACTGAGACAAGATGAGTTTAATGAATCGTAATAATATAGGGTGTAATTAATGAAAATTTTAATAATAGTCCGTTTTTAAATGAAAAAACTACCTTAAATACGTATTAATTTGAAAGAGTAGTTTTGATAATTTGTGAATATGTCGCTTAATTTGGAATTGATGTTTTGCACAATGACATCAAAAAAGCAAGGCTGAACAACTTAGGAAGTTTGGTTAAAAACATTTTTAAATCTTTAAAAGCTTATGAACATGATCACCAACCTATTGATGATTGTACAAGACTCAGTCGCCGTGGCTGACACAGTAGCTGCGGCAATGCCTGAGGTTGTGGAAACAGTCGCTGCTGCGGCTACAGATTACAGTGCTGATATCACTGCCAATCTACTTACTGCTAACAACGTATGGATGATGTTGGCTACTGCATTGGTATTTATCATGCACCTTGGCTTTGCTGGCGTGGAAGCTGGCTTTGGCCAATCGAAAAACACGGTCAATATTCTTTTCAAGAATACATTGACACCGATTATCGGAATCCTGACTTATGCGCTAGTGGGATTCAATCTAATGTATCCAGGTTTTGATGGTGGCTGGTTCGGTTTTGCAGGATTCGGATTGGAATCGTTCGCAACAGCTGACAACTCAGCTGACTATGCAAGCGCAGGTTACACTTACTGGACTGACTTCTTGTTCCAGGCCATGTTTGCTGCTACTGCTGCTACCATCGTATCGGGTGCTGTGGCCGAGCGTATCAAGCTTGGTGCTTACCTGATCTTCACAGTGATCTTTGTGGGTATTGTTTACCCGATCATTGGTAGCTGGAAATGGGGTGGAGGAGCTCTTGATGCAATGGGCTTCTATGATTTCGCAGGATCTACGCTTGTTCACTCAGTAGGTGGATGGGGAGCCCTTGCAGGGATCATGATCTTAGGGCCAAGACTTGGTAAGTATGTAGACGGTAAAGTAATCGACAAGCCAGGATCAAGTGTGCCTTTGGCTGTTATCGGTGTATTCTTACTTTGGTTGGGATGGTTCGGTTTCAACGGTGGATCTGTGCTTTCAGCTGATCCAGGGTTGGTGTCATTTGTATTGGTTACTACATCTCTTGCAGCTTGTGCCGGTGGTCTTGGAGGCTTCGTGACAGGTTATATCGCCTTCAAGAGACTTGACCTTGGCATGGTGTTGAACGGTATCCTTGCTGGATTGGTAGGTATCACAGCTGGTGCTGATGTGATTGAGCCAGGTCATGCGATCATCGTCGGTGTAATCGCTGGTATCCTTGTAGTAATCTCTGCAGTTACCCTTGACAAATTCAAGCTTGATGACGTGGTAGGCGCAGTATCAGTTCACCTTACCTGCGGAATCTGGGGAACCCTTGCTGTAGGTATCTTCTCAATGAATGAAGAACACTCATTTGTTACTCAGCTTATTGGTGTAGCGGTATGCGGTGCAGCAGCCTTCATCAGTGCTTTCGTGATTTTCACGGTATTGAAAATGACCATGGGCATCCGAGTGTCTGAAGAGCACGAAAAAGAAGGACTTGATAGCCATGAGCACGGTATCAGGGGATACACAATCATTTCCGAGTAAATATTAGATCAAAAACAAAAGGCCTCTGAGCAATAAAGGCGCCAACCATTACAGCATTCAGAGGCCAAAACTTTCCACAAACTTTAAATACAGAATTAAAGCTTATGAACACTTTTACAAAATTAACAAAAAGACTAATACTTCCAGTAGTATTGATGCTAGCAGTGATCACTGTACAAGCTCAGGAAGAGGAATCCTCGTTTTCATTCAGTGGATCAGTTGATGCTTATTACAGAGCAAATTTGAATGGTTCAAATAACGCATCTGATTCTCTTTCTACAATGGCTCCAGGTTCATCATTTGCGAACTCACCGGGTTTTGCACTTGGTATGGTGAATTTGATCGCAGCATATGAGGGCGAGAAGGTTGGATTTGTAGGTGATTTGGTATTTGGACCTAGAGGAACAGATGCCGTATTCGGATCAACTACTGCCAGTTCAAGCATTGTCAATCAATTGTATGTTTATTGGAATGTAAGTGATGCGGTGACCTTAACCTTTGGTAATTTTAACACATTCCTGGGGTATGAAGTGATTTCTCCATCTGCCAACTACAATTATTCAACATCTTACATGTTTTCCTACGGGCCATTTTCACACTCTGGTTTGAAGGCAGACATTTCTTTGGGAGAGGCTAGTTTAATGTTGGGGGTTTTCAACTCAACTGATGACACCGACTTCAATGATGATGGTACCTATTATGGAGGTGCGCAAATCGGTTTTGGTGGAGCTTATCTGAACTTCTTGTTTACAGATGGATTTTTCCAGGGTGATTTAACAGCCGGTTGGGATTTGACAGAGACCCTCTACTTAGGTGTTAATGGTACTTATGCTACAGATAATTTCTTTGGAGCAGCACTTTACGTGCAGAACTCTTTCTCTGATGACTTCTCATTAGGTTTGAGAGGTGAGTATTTCGGAGACAAAGGAGTTGGGGCCATTGCTCTTGATGAATCTGTAATAGATGTAACTGTTTCTGCTAATTACTCAGTTGGAAGTCTTACAATTATTCCTGAATTCAGAATAGATGCACTTTCGTATGATGGATTTGTATACTCTGATGATTTCAGCGCTACTTCTGGTCTGGACAATGGGAGCAGCTTAGCATCATTCGTTCTTGCAGCAGTTTACTCATTCTAAAGTATAGCATGACCTGAAGATTGAGCATATAATCTACTAAGTCCCATTTCCAGGAAACAGACCTTTCCGGAAAATGGGACTTTTTATTGTATTATTGTTCTTTTTTTGATTTATTAACAAACTTTTGTAAATAATTATGAAAATTGTTTAATAATTCATTATTTTTTTTAAAATTTGTAATAGGCTGGAAAATTGAAATTTCTTCGATTTAAAGCTTATTCCTTACGAATTACTTAATCTTTTACATAACTAAAATATAAACCAGAATTAAACATGGCTAAGTCAAAATTGGAGTACATCTGGCTTGATGGTTATAAGCCAACCCAATCCTTAAGAAGTAAAACTAAATTGTTTGATGATTTTAGCGGAAAATTAGAAGACCTCAAAGACTGGTCTTTTGATGGAAGCTCAACGGAACAAGCTGAAGGTGGCTCTTCCGATTGTATTCTGAGACCAGTATTTGTATGTCCGGATCCAGCAATCAAAAATGGTTGGTTGGTGATGACAGAAGTGTTGAATGCTGATGGCACTCCTCACGTTTCCAATGGTCGTGCACTAATCGACGATAAGGATGATGACTTCTGGTTCGGTTTTGAGCAGGAATATTTCATTTGGGACAATGCTACCAACAGGCCAATCGGATTCCCTGAAGGTGGATTCCCTGCTCCTCAAGGTCCTTATTATTGCGGAGTTGGTGGTCAGTATGTATTCGGAAGAGAAATCAAAGATGAGCACTTGGAGCTTTGCATTGATGCAGGTCTTGATATAGAAGGAACGAATGGTGAAGTGGCTACAGGTCAGTGGGAATTCCAGATCATGGCTAAAGGTGCAACTTCTGCCGGTGACCAGATATGGGTGGCCAGATACTTATTGGAAAGATTGACTGAAAAATATGGTCTCTCTATTAACTATCATCCAAAGCCACTTGGTCAGCTTGACTGGAATGGTTCTGGTATGCATGCCAACTTCTCTAATTCTTATATCAGAACGGCTGCTTCAGAAGAAAAAATCAAAAAAGTATGTGAAGCCTTCAGACCAGTGGTTAAAGAACACATCGCTGTATATGGTGCTTACAATGACCAGCGTTTGACTGGTAAGCACGAGACTGCTGCAATCACTGATTTCTCATATGGAGTATCTGATAGAGGGGCATCTATCCGTATCCCGCTTTTCACTAAAAACAACGGATGGAGTGGATACCTTGAGGATAGAAGACCAGCTTCTAACGCAGATCCTTACAAAGTAGCTGCAAGAATTATCAAAACAGTAAAGACTGTTAAATAATCTATACATAGCTTAAAATAGAAAAGCCTCGCTGAAATCTCAGTGAGGCTTTTTCGTATACTTACATGCTGAATCAGAGTTTCCTGATATTTTTATTCCTGATGTAAGCCTCTGCTCCCTGCCATTCTATTTGGGTCCAGAGGTCATCAGATTCTTTAACCGTCACCTTATTTCCTTTACCTACATAGTCAATGGGTTCGGAACCTGCCGAAGGGCCAGACATGATGATGGCCTGATCTTGCCTGACTATGGCGCTTTCCTTGGTGACCAGGTTATTATTGGTGATCAGAATGACTATAAGTGTTACTACCTGTAAAATAGTCGCTGTAACGGGCTTTTCTTCTTTTTTGAATTTGCGATAAGAGTAGAAAAGAAGGAATGCTGAAAACGCCAACAGAAGTAACGTGATCTCCACCTGATACTTCCTCGTATAATTTTCAAAAAAACGCACGTCTGAATATTCATAGCCTACCAGGTTATGCTCCTCTGCGATCTCACGCATTTTTGCTAATGAGGCTTTATCTGATGTCTTCAGGTAATAAAGGTTAAGGTAATAAAGGGCATCAGTGTAGTTGCCCAGGCCTTCCTGGATGAAGGCCATGCGGGTGAGCATGGCTGGAGACGCCTGATTATCCTGAAAAATATTCTCATACTTCTCAAATGCTTCAGTGTATTTCTGATTGGAAAAAAGGGAATCAGCCACCAATAATTCGGCATTCTGACCTAAAGCAAGAATGGCCGTAAATCCTGAAAAGATGACGGTAAAAATAAATCTGTTAAAAAAGTAATCCATGGGTTGTATTTTGATAACAAGCATCCTATTTTTGCAACCGCAATTTAAGGAAATGGCCTTAGAAATTGCAACTTTGAAATCCTGATTCGTTAGCTCAGCTGGCAGAGCATCTCCCTTTTAAGGAGAGGGTCCTGGGTTCGAATCCCAGACGAATCACCATCCTAACCTCAGCATACCGCTGGGGTTTTTTTGTGCCTTTTAGTTGACCTTCTTTGTTATTCATTATTGATTAAATCTTTAATACAATTATTTTCTTTAAAGGGTTTTGAGTGGCCTTTATTAAAAGCCTCAGAATTAATACTGGTGACTACAATGGAAGCATTGGGCCTAGTTCGAATCCCAGCCTACGCGGCCCGGACGAATCACCACCTAACCTCAGCAATTAGCCTATTCTCATTACCCTTTACTTCAACACATCTATTAAAGACAAGGTTGGGATTTGCGCACTAAAATTTGTTAAACCTGAGTTAACCTGAATTCAATGCCGTTTTGTTAAGCCTTTTTATTTAAGTCATTCCGTCAGGAATCTTTATGATAAACATAGGTTGACGTGAAGATTCTTAGCAGAATGACTTTTCAAAGTGCAATTAGGGCTTAACTAAACGGCATTGAACCTGAATTGATTTCAGGTTAAACCTGGACGGATACTGATCAAATGCTAAACCACCTCTAAAATCCATAAAGGAAATAGAGTTAATGACTATATTAGGATGTTGGCGTCATTCTCTGCAAGATGAAAAATCAATTATCTATTTTATTCCTTCTCTTAACATCCTTGACTCTGACGAACTCTTGTAACCAAATGAAATCAAAACAAGAAATTGTTGAAACAAACAACGCAGATGGGTACCAACTGACTTATGAACCTGAGGGCAGTGTTTTTTCATCATTTAAACTGGTGTTTATTTCAACATATCCAAATTTTGAACCTTCAAAGGAAGATCAGAAACTAGCAATTGAGTTTGTGGCATCTGAACTCGAAAACTACATAATTCAATCAACCGAAACTGAACACCCAACTTTTGAAGACAGTGGTGAAGGTTTTGAATCAGTGAGATGCAACAATTGTGGGCAACTTATGGAGATTGCAGAGTGGCATGAACATTTGGATGAGGCATATAAAACTGAATTTGAAGAACTTGATGTAATTCCGAACTGCTGCAAAAAACGAACATCTCTGAACGACCTCATTTACAATATGGACTCGGGCTTTTCAAAATACTCACTTGCGGTGAACGGATTCAGTCCATATGACGATGAACAGCTAACTGAACAGCTGACCGAACACCTTGAACGGATTTTTGACACGGATTTGCGAACTCTCTTCGTCAAATTCTAAATGAAGTCTTCATGTGCTCGGTACGTAGCGGACGGCCAGTCCCGGACGGCCAGTCCCGACATGACCTCAGCGATCCCCCAGTCTAGAAAGAGGCTACCGTAACGACCTAATCACCCAAAAACCCAGGAACCAAACCACCCAAGTAATGGTGAAAGAAGTACTTTCAAAATTGGAGTGGTCAATTGCTTAACCAGTATCCACTTCTTAAATCCATAATAGTAGTTTAGTAAATGACTATATTCGGATGCTGTGTGTCATTATGAGTAAAACCAGGAAGAATGAATCCAAATATTGCCATCAAAATAATGCTCTACTTGTTAGTAGCCGTAACGCTTTTTCACTTATGCATTGTGTTAAAAATAATCCCTTATGAGATTACCTGGGGAGGACGGTTAAAAAACCATTCTGAAATGTATGTTTTTGAATCTATTTCTATCATAGTCAATCTGTTTCTATTTTCTATTCTATTAGTGAAGGGAAAGTACTTAAGAGAATTTGTACCAATGAAAATTGTGAATCTTACTTTATGGGTTTTCTTGGTGCTATTTGGTTTGAATACAGTCGGGAATATATTGGCGAAAACCAATTTCGAGAGATTTTTCACCCTATTAACTTTGGCTTCCACAATTCTAATCTGGATAATTCTAAGGAAGGACAAAAAACGAACACACAACAACTAATGCTTCGAGTGCTCGGTACGTCGCGGACGGCCAGTCCGCCGTATACCTGCCTTTGCCGGCAGGCAGGCGAGACCCGTACGCTGGGTGGTACAGACGCTATCGGTCAGTATTGAAATGTGAGGGGTGCACCGGTGAGCTAATCGCTCATCGACCATCCACTCGATGTGTGCGTTCGTCTATTTTATCTTTTTCCATTCAGTTTTTCCATTCTGATCAGCAATAAATCCAATTATATCACCTTCATCATTTCTATTGAATTGAATCTTTGCATTTACAGCTTTTGATTCCATTTTGTCTGTATCTGTAATAGTAAGTTTTGTTCCAGTCCCTCTTGCCCCCGGAAAATCTAGTACCAGTACATCATCGACCATAAAGATTTTAATTAGTTTTGAATTCTCTTTAAGTTGATATGTTCCAAAGTACTCTTCGTATTTGGTGTACTCAATCTGATTTTGATCCTCAATTTGCAGTGGTTTTTCTAGAACCACACTAGCTATGTAGTTAGCAACTTCTTCGGTTCTTTCCAGTGATTTATTTGCTAAAATACAAACAAACAGATCTTCAGAAGGTAGGTAAAGACCATAGCTAGTAAAGCCGTACATGTTTCCTCCATGCTGAATTGTTTTTAACCCCAATAGGCTTTTAATAAAAAAACCATAACCGTATCCAGTTCCGGTTCCTAATGTTGTCTTTTTTTCAGTTATAAGATTGTCAACAACAAAATCAGTTAGAATTGTTCTGTTTTTTAATTCACGATTCCATTTCAATAAATCATCTACCGTAGAAACAATGGCTCCCGCTGCATAAGGGACGGATCCAACAATTGTAGGTGAAGAAGTCAACTCACCCTCATATATTCTATATCCTTTTGCAATTCTTTTCCTTTTCATTTCATCATTGTACCATAAGCTTGTTGAACTCATCTTCAATGGTTCGAAAAGATTCATCCTCATGTATTCCTTGAGTGACTTCCCCGAAACTCTCTCTATGACTATTCCTAGTAGAGGATAATTGGAATTGCTATACTGGAATTTGGTGCCTGGTTCGAATTCCAAAGGAAGGTTTTTATAATATGAAATTAGTTGTTCAGGTGTGTGTTCTTGTGAAAGTAAATGCAACTCTTCTTCATCAATGTCAAAAAACTCTGGAATTCCTGATGTCTGAGAAAGAAGGTGATGGATGGTAATAGGAAATTTTTTGATCGGGAAGTATTCAACATATTTTTGAATAGGATCATCAAGCGAAACTTTACCCTGTTCTACTAATTGAAGTAACGCAGCTGAGGTAAATTGCTTTGTCATAGATCCTATCTGGAAGATCATATCGGTTTTGATAGGCTTCCCTTTTTTGATATCCGAGAGGCCAAATGCCTTTTTGAAGATTGTCTGATCTTCTTTTGCTATCATAATTACTGCTCCTGGCTTATTTTCAGAATACTCTTTTTGGAGAAAGTTCTCAATAGCATGAGTTTGACTTTCCTGAGAAAAAAGTGAAACGCTTAGTGTGTTGGTTAAGAAGAGAATTAGGATCAATCTTAAGTTCATGAGTCTTTAGTTTTTTTCGATTGATCTCAATTACAGTGCCAATCATGACGCACAATGTACAGCTATGATGAGTGGGGATTAGAAAGTACTAACCCCTCGTCTCGCGCATAGCCACGCCTTAATTTAAATTTATTAATTGTGGCGGACTTTCCAATCCGCAATAAAGTATCCTGACCGATAAAACCCCATTCATTCATAGCATTTGTTGAACGAATCCACAAAAGGTGGAAGACCTACAAAGCGTAAGCCTTCATTACCTTTAGTGTTTACATCTTAAACAATAAAGATCATGAAAAAAAAGTGAAACAGTAGTTACAAAGGCCCGCAAACAATTCCAGCATTT
>JAVJQA010000035.1:0-101731 GCA_040218045.1 Marinoscillum sp. | reverse complement strand
GAAGGGAAAAGTTCAGGAGAAGTGCTCGGAAGGCTTTTGAAAATAGGCTTACTCATAGATATATAACGCTATATGTAATATAATGAATCTATGAGACTAATCATAAAAAAAGCTGTCCAAATTACTTTTTGGACAGCCTCTTTTCAGCTTACGAACTTCATTTAACATACTTACAATGTCGTAAATGATGTCACCACCACATGTGCAGAACCATCTTCGTTCAGTCCGAATATTTCCGGATCGTCACCATTGTCTGGAAAACCGTACTCACCATCTGCGGGAGATTCTATATGTAACATTGGAAAGAAAATATCTCCGGTTGAAGGTGTTGTTTCACCCAAATCCACGGATACATCCATACTGGTTCCAGCTTCTACAAATGCCTGACCCAGGACATCACCCGGAGCACCATCATTGTTGGCGTGAATCACAATCCATCCATCTACAGCGGCTTTTACCTCATCTACCACAACTGTTGACCCTGCCACAGCCTGATCAGAGGCAGTTACGAAAGGAGCTTCTATATCAATTGAAGAGAAGATTATTGGCAGATCCACTCCGTTAACATCTCCAAATTCATATGATCCCACTACACCATTGTCATTGTGGATCATTAGCCAAAGTCGCTCTCCGTCCTCAAGAGATTCTCCATCTGCAAGGCTGATTTCCACATTTTCGGTAGTGCCAGCATCAATGGCTACAGGTTCTGACATGATAGCCGGAGCAACGAAAGTTGTACCGGTACCATCATCTCTGTGTACGACTAACCATGAAGGTTGGCCTACTGTCACGCTTTCAACTACCAGTTTATTTTGAGAAACTACCTGATTGTTTGCGGTAAACTCACCCGTGGTAGGAAGAATGGTCACTGCCTCCAGTACAATATCACTATCTACTATAACCGGTCCATCAAAACCATTCTCTCCATCAAACTCATATTCTCCAATCACCCCATTATCCGTATGAAGCATGACGTACAATATCGCGTCTGCATCTACAGCTTCTGTTAACTCAATTGCCACATCAGAGCTAGTGCCAGCATCTAGCTGCACCGGAGTTGAAATGATTTCTGGTACTTGCGGGCCATCGTTGTTGGCATTGCTTGCATGAACTACTACCCATCCGGCAGCATCCATGGTGACCTCACCTACAGATAGCATATTTCCCTGAAGCACCTGGTCGGTTACAGATATGGTACCAGAAGGAGCGATAGTCTCTATGCTTACTACCACTACATCTTCGCCAAAGACTTCAGGACCATCTCCATTATCTGGAAAACCGTACTCACCATCAGCAGGAGACTCTATATGCAACATGGGCCATAAAGTTTCCCCACCTGCAAAAACCGCAGAACCTAAATCAACTATTACATCCGTGTTTGATCCGGCAGATACCATAGTCTGACCAAGTACCTCACCCGGAGCCCCTTCATTGTCGGCATGGATGACTAACCATCCATCTACGGCAGCTTTTACCTCGCCTATGGAAATCATGTTTTCACTAATCACCTGAGCTTCTGCTGTAATGGAAGGGGCGGAAATGGTAATACTTGTCATAACAATTTCCCCATCTTCATCTGTAATTGGGGCATCAAAACCATTATTTCCGTCAAATTCGTACGTACCTGCTACTCCATCATCTGTATGTAGCATCACCCATACGACATCTCCATCCTCCAATTGGGTTTCCTCAGTCAAGGTAATTTCCAGGTCTGATTCACCTCCTGCACTCACAAGAAGTGGTTCGGAAATAATATCCGGCACCACAGGTCCGCCATCACCTGTACTCGCATGGACTACCACCCAACCGTTTTGGTCCAAATCAATGTTTGATACCATGATCTTATTCTGAGAAATTGTTTGATCAGACACCGTCAGCATTCCAGTTGGAGTCTCATCATCGTCCATCATTTCATCTGTTTCGTCATCATTACACGAATAGAGTAACACGGCACAAGCCATGAGTATCAGTGTAAATTTCTTATTTATTCCGTTATAAAGCATTTTTACAATTTTTGATTCAAAATTTATTTTTCGTGTCTCTATCAAGGTACGGAGTGAGTACAATTCGTAGATTTATTTTGTTTAATTTATTACCCAATCTAGCTAAACAAAACACCCTGTTAGGGGACTAATAATTACCCATAAAATGCCTTTATCGCCGTTTATTAGTTAATATTGATACTATGTTCAAAAACCTTACATTATCCTTACTTGTTGTTTTTGTACAGTCGATAGCTTGTTTTGGGCAGGAGAAATTCTGGATCAGCAATGAAGATCGATACCTCATCACAGTAGACTTACCAGCACCCGATTATTGCTCTGAGTGGATCAATCAATGCAGCTATCGACTTGACACCAAGACTCAGTCTCTCCTTCATGAACTTGACATTGATTTTTCTCCAGTTCATCAATTCACTCCTACATCTTCAAATGAGACATACCCCACATTGGGTTTTGCTCTCGAACAGGTAGAGTCCAAAGCTTTTATTGACAGGGGACTTACAGGTAAAGGGGTAAAAATCGGCATCATAGATGGAGGTTTTCTTGGGGCTAAAGAGGATCCTTCACTCAAACATTTTTTTGATAAAAATCTGGTAAAGTATTATAAGGATTACATTACACCAAACATGGAGGAATATGGAGGTGCTATTGGTCTGGATGACAATCATGGCACTGAGGTTTGGCAAGCCATCGGTGGGTTCCATCCCAGTAAAAACATTCTATATGGACTAGCTACAGAATCAGAGTATTACCTGGCCAGAACAGATCATGGCGCATACGAGAAGCGGATCGAGGAAGACTTTTTGATCAAAGCCCTGGAAGACATGGCCAAAATGAACATAAAGTTGATCAATATTTCTCTGGGTTATAATCTTGGGTTTAATGACCCCAAAGAGAATTATGAGAAAGCTGATATGGATGGCAAAACCTCTGCCCTGGCCAAAGCAGTAGACCATGGAGCTTTAAAGAAAGGCATGCTTATAGTAGTGGCTGCAGGAAATGAAGGAATGGATAAGTGGGAAACACTCTCTACTCCAGGTGATGCAAGGCATGCACTTACTGTGGGGTCCAGCAAGTATGAGATTTGGGACAAGATGAATTATAGTAGCATAGGCCCGGAATTTACAGATTTTGTGAAGCCAGACGTTTCCGTGTATTCTACCATGGGCACCTCCTACTCCACTCCCATTGTAACAGGGATGGCCGCTTGTATCTGGCAACTCAACCCTCAGTTGACCAACTTTGAGATTATTGAGATTTTTAAAAAAGCTGGAAATTTCTATCCCTTTCCAAACAATTATCTCGGGTATGGAGTACCCAGCTGTCCTAAGCTCCTGTCGATACTTGAAGGTGAAGAACAACTTGCTCCCGAAACCATTCGAACGAGCAAAGATCATGTAAAAATCGATATCCAGGATAGCGTCAGGTATATAGTGGCATTCCATAAGAAGGATGAAAGAAATGTCTCTTCACGTGTGGTCTACAAATCAAATGATCGTAATGTGAAAGTCAAAAAAATGGAAGATGCTCATCAAACTTCTGTGCTAGTAGGTAAGTCGATTGTTGAGATTATTTGGGAGTAATTCAAAAAAAATAATTTGATAGTTGTCCATTTTTTCATTGTCCCTGCGTCAATAGGTCAAAACAGAGTAATTTAAACGTATTAAAATCTCAAAGACATGAAACAATATTTGTACCTGTTCCGCGGTGGAGACGAAGGATATGCCAACCTTTCACCAGAAGAAATGCAAGCTCACATGGCCCACTGGACCGAATGGATGACTAAAATCAGCCAAAATAATGAACCAGTACCTGGCCTACCCCTTCACAATGAAGGAAAAGTAGTGGCTAAAGGTGGAGAAATTATCACTGATGGACCGTTTACAGAAGGCAAGGAGATTGTGGGTGGATATGTGCTTGTAGAAGCCAATGACCTGGATCATGCAGTAGAAATTTCTAAAGGTTGCCCTATTTTTGAATTTGGTGGGACAGTCGAGGTAAGAGAAGCTGTACCAATGTAACTCATTACGGCTGTCTCAAAAGTCACTTCATACTGAAGGACGACTTAAAACAATTTGAGACAGCCTCATTTATTTATGGCCAATCCTTCCACATCAAGTCTGGTAGATCATTTTTTCCGAAACGAATTTGGAAAGGTCGTCACTTACCTGACTGGTAAATTTGGTGTTGCCCATTTGGAAGCAGCCGAAGATGCGGTACAGGACGCGCTGATGAAAGCCATGCAATCATGGGGTTACGGCAAAGTGCCGGATAATCCCACGGGCTGGATCATTAAAGTAGCCAGAAACAAGCTCATTGATCATCTCAGGAGACAGCAAAAGGTCTACTACGCTACCCAATTACCCGAAACAGAAACAGAAGAACCGACTATTTCTGAAGATTTGTTTAAAGACGAAATGGTCAAAATGATTTTCGCTTGCTGTAATCCCGCAATTAGCACAGAGTATCAATTAATACTTACCTTAAAAATCCTTGCAGGATTGTCCATTAGAGAGATTTCTTCTGCCCTTATTAAGAAAGAGGAAACAGTAGCCAAATCTTACACTAGGGCTAAAAAGAAATTCAAAGAAGAAAATATTATCCTGGAAATCCCCTCACCTGAGGATATTCAGAACCGACTTGGTGTTGCTTTAAAAGCCATCTACTTATTGTTCAATGAAGGCTATAAGACTACAGAAGGTGAGCAACTCATAAGAAAAGACCTTTGTGAGGAAGCCATGCGCCTTAATCAGCTTCTGCTTGATAAACAGGAGAC
Source organism: Marinoscillum sp. (assembly GCA_040218045.1). Classification (GTDB taxonomy): domain Bacteria; phylum Bacteroidota; class Bacteroidia; order Cytophagales; family Cyclobacteriaceae; genus Marinoscillum. The sequence continues at coordinate 96,952 of JAVJQA010000035.1, read as the reverse complement.
AAACAATGAGCAAACCCGATCACTGATGGCGCTGATGCATTTTCAGGTATCCCGTTTTGACGCCCGGCTTGATGAGGAAGGTCGATCAGTTTCCCTGCAAAACCAGGACCGTTCTAAATGGGACAACCAACACATTACCCTTGGTAACAGGTACCTCACCACTGTCTCTGACGGGATGACGAATGCCTACTTCCTTCAGGCAGCAATTAACGGGATTCATTGTGCTTCTCCGGATTATGAGCATACTAACTGGACTTATATTTTAATCCTTTACAATCATTTGTATTCATTAAATCCCAACCCAATCATAGCGTTGAACAGAATCTACCCTTTATCAAAAGTGCATGGACCTGAACTCGCTTTGGAGCAAATCAACGAGTTATCAAACAATAAACTCCTAGCCCAAAATTACTTGGTAAACGCCACAAAGGCAGAAATCCTCCTACAGTTAGACAACCTATCTGATGCCAGAGCAGAACTGGAACTAGCAATTGACCTCTGTGCGAATGCTAAAGAGCGGGAGTATATGACAAGGAAACTTGAGGAAATCAGTTTATAAAAATGGCATTTTCTGAAGAATGACCATAAAATGATCGGTGAAGCGAAATTGATGCTCGCTAATTGAATAAGCATACAAAGTAAGTCAGATGTCAATCAACGAGAATCACAGTATGGCCACATTTGAAATGGCCTTTTGGACAATGCTTTTTTCCATGCAAGCCGCAGGGTCTACAAGTTAAATTTTCGCTGGTTTGTAAAATAAATGAATTATCAGATAAAGGACCAAATCCAAATTCGGGAATCGTAGAGCAAAATACAGCAGTTACAGGAGCATTAACTGCCGAAGCAAAATGAAGTGGAGCAGAATCATTGACATAATTCATCTCAGCATCTGCCATCAGTGCACAGGAACTCAACATTGTCAGCTGACCTGCTAAAACAGTTACGTTGGTGTTTGAAGCCGCCGATTTGATTTGTTCACATAATGAAACCTCATCCCTGCTACCGAGAAGGTAGACTCGCTGAACTGATGCTTCAATGAGCTCTACCCATTTATATTCAGGGAGTTTCTTCGTAACCCACGTTGATCCGGGAGAAATGGTAATGTAGGGTTTTGCTTTAAATTGTTTTACAGAATCAAGCGCTTTATCAACGTAGAGTTTTGGTCGGACAAAGTTATCATCCATGATGTATTTGATCAATTCCAGGTTACGCTCCACCTCATGTCTCCCATAAATCCTGTGATGGACGGATCGGTCAAAAAACAAACTCATAGGATTGGACCGAAAGCCTACTTTTTGTTCTGATCCTGATAAGGCCGTGAGAATGCCACTGCTCAAATATCGATGAAGGTTAATGACCAGGTCGTACTTTTTACGTCTTATTTTTCGGATGATTTTAAAGAGGCCAGACCATTTCTGATTGTTCTTATCCCAGATGATTACTTCACGCAGTTTAGGGTGACCATCAAAAAGCGATTCATTGCCTTTGCGAAGCAAAAAATCTATACTCGGTGATTGAAAATGCCCATGTAATTTTTCAATGAGTGGGGTTGCCAGAACAACATCTCCGATAAAAGCAGTCTGAACAATGAGTATTTGCATAAAATGCGTTTGAGACTTGTAAAAGTAGTAAATTTGCGCCCCTATGGAGGATAATGAGTTGATCGAACTGCCGAACGGCATCAGAATCATTCACAAACAGATCACCAGCACTAAAATTGCCCATGTGGGTATTATGCTGGATATTGGAAGTAGGGATGAAAATCCGGAGGAGCAGGGAATCGCGCACTTCTGGGAGCATATGGCTTTTAAGGGGACCAAAAAGAGAAAAGCTTATCACATCATCAGCCGGCTTGATTCACTAGGTGGAGAGCTCAATGCCTACACCACTCGCGAAAAAATTTGTTTCTATGCTTCCTTACTGGACAATCACCTTGAAAAAGCAGTTGAGCTGCTAGCTGACATTACGTTCAATTCCGTATTCCCCGAAAAAGAGATTGAAAAAGAAAGAATGGTCATTTTAGAGGAAATGGCCATGTACCGAGATACGCCTGAAGATGCCATTCAGGACGACTTTGATGAGATGGTTTTTCATGATCATCCTTTGGGTAAAAATATTCTAGGTACACCCGAAACAGTTTCTTCTTTCACTCAAAGTCATTTTAAGGCCTTTCTCAACAAGAATCTTAATACTGAGCGAATTGTGCTATCAAGCGTTGGCAACTTCTCTATTAAAAAAGTTCAGCGGCTTGTAGAGAAGTACCTGAAACCAATACCCCATAAGAACCATACGCCAAAGCGGAATTTTTTCGAACATTCCACTCCAATCATCCAAACTGTAGAGAAACCAATCACTCAGGCACATGTGGCCCTTGGCAGCACTTCTTATGGCTTACAGCATGAGCACCGGATTCCGTTTTTTCTACTGATTAATATTTTGGGCGGACCCAGCATGACCTCCCGGTTAAATCTTACCCTAAGAGAAAAACATGGGTTTGTATATGGTATTGATGCGAGCTACACACCCTATTTCGAAACAGGATCACTGGGTATTTATTTTGCCACAGATCCAAAAAACCTAAAGAAAAGTATACGACTGATTCATAAGGAACTCGATCTCCTTAAACGTCAACCAATGGGCCACATGCAGCTTCACAAAGCCAAACAGCAACTCAAAGGTCAGTTGGCAATGTCCGAAGAAAACAACAATGCCATGATGCTCATGATGGCCAAGAGTATTTTGGACCTAAACCGCATACCAGACCTTAATGAGCTTTTCATGAAAATTGACGAGGCTTCTGCAGCATATTTGTTGGAATTGGCGAGAGAAAACTTTGATGTGGATAAAATGAGTCAACTAACTTATTTACCTGTCAATTAAGAGCAACTAAAATCCATTAATTTTACAACATGGATTTTCTGCCCAAAGAGCTTCAAAACTACATAGAGTCACACTCAGCACCTGAGAGTGAACTTCTGAAAAAAATCAACCGGGAAACGCACCTTAATGTGTTAAAACCTCGTATGCTTTCCGGGCATCTGCAAGGTAGGGTGCTTTCCATGCTCACTCACATGATCCAACCGAAATACATCTTGGAAATAGGTACTTATACCGGCTATTCAGCGCTTTGTATGGCTGAGGGCATGAACAAGGAGGGCAAGTTGGTGACCATTGATATCAATGAAGAGCTCGAACCAAAGGTAAGACAGTACTTTTCTGAATCGGAATATGAAAACCTTATTGAATTTATCATAGGTGATGCACAAGAAATCATTCCCACATTAAGTTATAAATGGGATATGGTTTTTATTGATGCTGATAAGGCAGCATACCCTGAATACTTTGAGAAAACACTTCCAAAAATACGGGAAGGGGGTTTTCTGATCGTTGACAATGTGCTCTGGAGCGGCAAGGTTGCTGAATCTGACAAAACAGATACAGCTACTAAATCCATGAGAAAATTCAACAAAATGGTTCATGATCACCCGGAGGTGGAGAATGTGTTGTTCCCTATTCGAGATGGTTTAATGATATTGCGTAAAGTATGAGGCTACTCTTTGTCGGTTTACTTTCTCTTACCGTCTTTTTTGCTCAAAGTGGGTCCGCCAGCATTCCACAGGTCCCATCATCTATCGAAATCGTCGGGGTGAAACTGAAGATCACATCTGATGCCCAGAGTGAGATTCAAAAAAGCGTAAACGCCCTACGTGCCAGCGACATGTACTTTAGGATCAAGCTTGATCGGGTCAATCTTTATTTCCCTATTGTAGAACGCGTTTTGAAAGAAGAAGGAGTGCCGGAAGATTTGAAATACCTTGCCATCCAGGAGAGTGCCCTAATCAGTGATGCCATTTCTTCATCCGACGCTGTTGGCTACTGGCAGTTTAAAGATTTTACGGCACGTGAAGTTGGCTTGAGAGTAGACTCCAAAGTTGATGAGCGCAAAAACATTGTCAGTGCAACCCGCGGAGCAGCGAAATACTTTAAGCGAAACAACTTCTTTTTCAAAAACTGGATTTATGCAGTGAGTGCGTATCAAGCTGGGCCTGGGGGTGCCAAACGATACGTTGACAAAGAAAATTTTGGATCTGACAAACTCACCATTACCAGTAAAACGCACTGGTATGTGCTCAAGTATATAGCACATGTCATTGCTTTCAAAGATGAGATTGGAGCCCCTCACAGTGAGGGATTAAAACTTGCGGAGTACACCAAAGGAGAAGGTAAATCCATAGATCAGATTGCAAGAGAATTAAAATCTGACGAAGAATTAACCAACGAGTACAACAAATGGATCAAAGGGAAAATACCAGACGATAAGGAATACACGGTTATTATTCCTTTGAAAGGAAAACTTCCTAAAAACCTCGAAAAGGAAGATACTGACTCCAGTCCTCCACCACTTTCCCGTACCATCAAAGACCCACAACCGACTGTCTACCCAGAAAAAATAACCGGAGGTTTAGTGTCACGCCAAACCATCTTCTTCAAGGTGAACGGAAAGGATGCACTGATGGCCAGTCCCAATGATAATTTAAAGAGCCTTGCAGAAAAGTCGGGCCTGGATCCCGATACCTTTTTGGACTACAATGACCTTAACGCTAAAACAACTATTAAATCTGGTGAAATCTATTACGCTGACAGGAAACGCAATCGCTCATCCATTCACTATCACGTGGCCCAGCACAATGAATCACTATGGGATATTTCTCAGAAATATGGTGTTAAACTAGATAAACTGGCAAAGAAAAATGACATGAGCCCCAATGACCTGGTCACCCCCGGAAGACTAATGTGGTTGAGAAAAAACAAACCCAATGACCAGCCGGTGGAGTATCACAAGGTGGACAAGCCAAAAGAGATAAAAGAAGAAAAACCGAAGCCTATAGAAACCAGGAAACCCGTAATCATCACAAAGGAACCTGAACCTGAAAAAGTTGAACAAAAGAAGGTTCCTGAAAAAGCAGAAGTCGTTGAAAAACCGGATGGGCAGCGAATCCTTCATGTGATCCAACCTGGTGAAACACTATGGAGTATCAGTAAGAAATATGATGTCACGGTACAAAATATTACCAGCTGGAATAATCTTGATCAGTCCTCCACGGTAAGCCCGGGTTTAGAATTGACGGTTTATAGCAATAAAACCGAACTCAACGAAGCAGATCGAAGCTTATCAGAAAAAGAGAAACCTGACATCAAAGAAAAGAAAGATGAAGAGCCCTCACCAAAGTCCAATTCTCATGAGGTTCAGCCAGGTGAGTCCCTGTGGGGCATATCCAGAAAATATGGCACCACGGTAGAACAAATAAGAGCCTGGAACAAGCTTGGTCCAAATGATCCGATCCAACCAGGGCAGTTTTTGGTTATCTCTGGTTCTGATAAAACAGTGCCAGTTTCAAATGAGCAGAAGTATGATACTTATCAGGTACGTGGTGGAGATAGTCTTTATAAGATAGCCCGCGAACATGACATGACCGTAGAAGAGATCATGGAACTCAATAATCTCTCTTCTTCTTCCCTATCAGTTGGTGACAAAATCAGGGTGATAAAAAAATAGATTTTATTATATTGTGCGCATTCACGACCATTAATGCGCTATAGTTTAATATTCATTTATTCCTGTCTGTCCTATGGAGTTTATGCTCAGTCAACTGGCAGCAGAATTGCCCAGTATTCAGAGCACATAACAGTAGAGAACGGTTCGCACAAACGGGAAGTCTCATATCTGATTGAAATCAACGATCAGGAAAGTAATTGGCTTGGAGATATTGAAATCTACCATGATGAAGGTGACAAGTATAAGTTACTTGAAGCTGAGCTTCTGGATTATACACAGGTCAATACCATCCGAAAAATTAAAAAGAAGGACATTGAAACGATCAGTGCCAATTCCCGCGGTACTTTTTTTGATGACCGGCTCGTTGATAAGTTCTCCTTAAAGCACAACGAATATCCATATTACATCAAATACAGTTATTCAATAGAGTCTCAGAATTTTCTTTATGTAAGCTATTGGGTCCCACGAAAATATAATGCTGTCCCAGTGACCAAATCCAGGCTCACGGTCACAAGACCAGCAAACTTCGAAATAGCGATAGATTCGATTGGTCGTTTTGAATATACAAAAACTCAGGATCCTGAGAAATCTGATTGGTTGTCAGAAACATGGTCAATTGAAAATCCTAAAAAAGTGGAACAAGCCCCATTTTCTTCTCCGAATATCGAGGAACTTGACCAAATCCAAATTGTGCCGCTGCAATTCACATATGGCGTATCTGGTCGTCAGGATTCATGGGAGCAGTTCGGGGATTGGATCTCTAGACTAAATGATGGGCTGGATGATCTCCCACCTATGGAAACCTCCAGGCTCAAAACGAAATTTGGACATCTTAAAGACACGGTCACCTTAATTAAATCACTCTACAATTACCTACAGGACAATACGCGGTACATTAACGTTTCCTTGGACATAGGAGGACTTAAGTCCTATCCGGCGAGTTATGTTTTGAATAACCAGTACGGAGATTGTAAAGCCCTGACCATGTATATGAAGGCATTGCTAAAAGTTTTCAACATCCCATCTTATTATACAATTATTGAAGCCGGAGATAATGCTCAACGTATAGATATAAACTTTCCAAGCCAGCAATTTAATCATGTGATCCTATGCGTGCCTACCCGCACAGACACCCTTTGGTTGGAAAATACTTCAAGTTCCAGTCCGTTCAATTATCTCGGCACTTTCACACAAAACAGAACAGCCCTTTTAGCCAATGGACTCCAAAGCAAATTGGTCAGAACTCCTCCATTGACACCAGAGGATGTTCGGGTAGTTAACCACTTCAACCTCGGTGTTTCAGGAACCAACCTCACTGGTACTTTGAGGATTTTATCTAAAGGGGAGGATTTTGAATCATTCGCATATGTTTCGAGATTTTACAACTCCAAAGACCAACTTAATTATGCTAAGTCCTATTTAGGTAAATGGAACACCTATTTTATTAATCCTGAAATCTCAATACCCAATAGAAATGTAAACTCAGGCAAACTTACTGCTGACGTGAATTTTCAACAAGCGGTTAAAACAGTGGCCAACAAACTCATTCTCATTGATCTCCCGAATCAAAAGAAACGTTTTTCAGCAGAGGATTTTAAAAACAGAACCAGAAACATCAGGTTTACAGAACCCATTCACATTGTTGATTCCATAGAGATCGATTTATCAGAAATACCTGAGGCATTTGTAGCCGTTCCTCGAGAAAACACTGAAGTAAATTTTCCTCATGGTCAGTACAAATGCTCCTATGAAATTTCAAAGACTAAAGCATTGATTGTCAGAGTACTGAAAACAGAAATCAATGAAAGTTTAGCTTCGGATCAATCCATTTATTATGATTTTTTTGAATCCATCACAAATGAAGAAAAAAAACCACTGGTCTTTAAAAAAGAATAGCCTTTTAATCAGCCTGACCCTAATCAGCAGCCTACAATCGTTCTCTCAAAAGTTCAGCACGGAATACGGAGTGATCAGTGGCTCAGAAATTGCCATGGAGAGTTATGATAAAGATCTGGAAGCAGAAGCTGTGGTCCTATTCGATATTGGAGATGCATTCTTCGAACGAGACGATCGATATGGGTATGTGATTACGTTTACACGCACCAAAAGAATAAAAATTTTGTCCGATGCGGGGATTGAATTTGCCAACATAGAGGTACCATATTATCGGGAGGACCGTGGGGATTCAGAAAAAATCAGATCTTTGGTGGGTCGCACTTATACCCCATTGCCAAATGGAACCTATAAGGTAACAGAGCTCGATCCTGACCAAATCTATGATGAACAAAAAAACAAATACTATCGTGTTAAAAAGTTCGCATTTCCTGATGTAAAAAAAGGTTCGGTAGTTGAATTCAAATATGAACTGATCAGTCCCTTCAAATTCAATCTGCCAGATTGGGAATTCCAATCCAAAATCCCGACAGTTTATAGTAAATATAAAGTGGCTATGGTCCCCTTCTATGAATATGTATACACGCTTCAGGGTGGCCCTTTGGATTACCAGAATTCTGAAGTGGACCGTTCTACCAGAACCTTTGCTGGCATTGATTACAAAGATTATATACACACTTATGTTCGCCGGGATATACCCGCATTTAAAGATGAGTCCTATATAACCTCAATAGATGATTATCTCGCTAAACTAGACTTCCAATTAGCGAAAATTTATAGCCCTAGAGGTGGAAGTACAGAAATTCTTTCTACCTGGCCCAAATTGGTGAAAGAATACAGTGATCATCAGCAGTTTGGAAAATATATCAAAAAGGCTCAAAAAATAAGTGAGAAGGAAATTATTCAGACACTTGATTTATCTGAGAAGACAGACCTGGAAAAAGCAAAAGTTATCACAGACTACATGAAGAACAATTTCACCTGGGATAGATATTATGCCAAGTATGCTGATCAGGATGTTAAGGACTTTTTGGAGAAAAAGGAAGGAAATGTGGCGGACATTAATCTGTTTACTGTTGGCTTATTGAGAGCAGCCAATATTGAATCTTCACCGGTACTAATCAGCACAAGGGATCATGGAAAAATTCATCAAGGTTATCCTTTTAGCCATTATTTTAACTATGTCATCATCCTCGTTAAGCTCGGAGAAAACTATGTAGTGCTTGATGCCACCAATCCCAAATTGCCGTTCGATCTACTGCCTCCATTCTGTATCAATGAGCAGGGATTGATAGTTGATGAAGATAAAGTCAGCTGGGCACAATTAGGTGCCAATACTGTTTCTTTGAAACACTACAATATTTTCATGAAACCAGGCACTGATGGGAATAATAGTGCTTTGAGCATTAGTGCATTCATGACCAATTATGAGGGATATTTAATGAGTAAACAGTATTTGGATTCAGATGAAGAACTACAAAAAAATCTGGAGAAGAAACATAACATTAGACTGGACTCTACAAAAGTAAAAGTATCGGATCAAAGAGTCTCCAGATACGCCATGTCGGCAACAGGAACCAAAGACTTCACAAAAATTGAAAATACTATTTTGGTCAAACCCTTTCTAAACTTTATAGAAGAAAAAAATCCTCTTTCTCAGTCTAGTCGTACTTACCCGATTGATTTTGTTTACAAAAAAGCTGAATCCTACAAAACAATTGTCACAATTCCTGAAGGATACGAGTTGTCATATAAACCATCTGATCTTGAATTCTCCAATCAGCTGATGAGTGTTAAATATACTAGTCAACAAATAGACGATCAATTGATCCTAACTGGTTCCATCTCTCAAAACAAAGACGTATACGCTGCTGAAGAATATGAAAAACTTCGTGGATATTTTAAACTGGTCATTGAGAAATTCAATGACCATATTGTGCTGGAACAACTCTAATATGAGCGCACAAAAAAGCCAGGCATGATGCCTGGCTTCTTTCAATCAGAAATTTTTAAGTAGCAATTTACCAAGGTTGGTGACTAGGCGTTAGCTAATTCCTGATTGAAAATATCTCTTACTTTATCAATAGCTTTTTTAAACTCTTCCTCCTCAGGTGGCTTTGAGATAAAGGTCACAGCATTCATCTCCAGTGCTTTATTTTTGAAACTAGGGTTTCCTGAAATCACAATAATTTTGGGCGGTTTCACTAATGACTGCATAATTTCAATACCATTAAACTCAGGCATTTCTATATCCAAAAACAGAACATCCGGTCGGTCCAAAATAATCCCAGCAGCGCCTTTCACCGCATCCTGATAAGTATTGACCAACTCCAGACCCTCAGTTTTCTCTGCAAGTTGTTTCACCATCAGAATCGAGGTGGGATCATCATCTATTGAAATAGCTCGTAACTTCATACTGGGTTCATTAATCAAGTGAAGATCGGAATACTGCGGCAAATGATCAAATTTTTATCGTCAAACACCCAATTATCATGGTTCAATGCAAATCTTATAGACATTAAATGAGTTTGGTCTAATATTCAAAATCCAAGCCCAATCGCTCCTTTAGCTCTCTCAATGCTGGATTTTGGTTGGCCATGTATTCGAATTTTTCCTTGGAAGTATACAGGTTTCTGGATGAACTCTGTTCGGTAACCTCTCTTTCGAGCTGGATATGCGTATTTTCCAGTTCCTGACGCATATGCCGGATCAGATCTACTTCAAACTTATCCAGAATGCTCATCTCAAGTTGACTTTCCAGAAAAATCTTAATATTGACTTCACCTGACTTTTCAAGCTTTCGACCCAACACCAGCTTTTCTGTATCCGATGCGCCTGCCTTCTTTCGTTCGCGTTTAAAGTTGGCCCAACTCTCCTCCACGGCCACTTCGTCAAAGGGATTGTTTTTTTCTTCGAGCAACGGTTGTTCTACCGTTTTCTCAGCCTTTATCTCATCAGGCTTACGACGCACCAAACTTGGCGTCTCCTTATTTTCAGTGCTTACCTCTCCAGAATTGGGCAGTTTTATTTTAGGCGTGTGAGGTGCCGGAGCCTGATGGCGTGGAATATCCTTGACGGATGGGACAGAGGTGTCAGTGGCAGGTGCTTCCTGGTTTAGCTCAACGCTACTTTTTTTTTTGCTCCATTTTCGGAGCCCTGACCAAGTTTAATGGCATTGTTCAGTTGCGAAAGCTTCATCAACGCCAATTCCACATGCAACCGCTGATTCTTGCTCTGCTTGTAATTCAGGTCAACCTGATTCATCAGGTTGAGCCCAGTCAAAAGGTATGATGAACTCAAAGCATTGGCTTGCTCCTGGTACTTGCCCTTCAGGTTTTCAGGCACCTCCATGAGCTTGAGTGTATCTGGATTTTTACAAACCAGCAAGTTTCTGAAATGCTCTTCAAGTCCTACCAAAAAATTGTGCCCATCGAAACCATTCTTTAAGATTTCATCAAAAAGGAGTAGTGCGCCAGACATGTTTTCTTCAAGAAAGAAATCACCCAACTTGAAATAATAGTCGTAATCGAGGATGTGAAGATTCTGAATTGTGTTCTGATAAGTTACCTTATTATCAGAAGAAAAGGTCACGATCAAGTCAAAGATCGACAGTGCGTCCCGCATCGCTCCATCGGCCTTTTGAGCAATCAAATGCAATGCTTCTGGCTCCGCATTCACCCCTTCATTCTGAGCGATTTTTTGCAGTTGCACGACCATGTCATTGATCTCAATACGATTGAAATCATAAATCTGACACCTGGAAAGAATCGTAGGGATTACCTTGTGCTTCTCTGTGGTAGCCAAAATAAAGATGGCATAAGAAGGCGGCTCTTCCAAAGTCTTCAAAAAAGCATTGAAAGCCTGAGTAGAAAGCATGTGAACCTCATCTATGATGTACACTTTATACTTTCCCTGTTGCGGTGGATATCGTACCTGATCAATAAGGTTCCTGATATCATCCACCGAATTGTTGGAAGCAGCATCTAATTCATGGATGTTGAAATTATTCGCAGCAGCATCTCCACTCTCCGCCTCAAACCCATTGACCATACGGGCCATAATCCGCGCACAAGTAGTTTTACCAACCCCTCTTGGCCCACAAAAAAGCAATGCCTGAGCCAGGTGATCATTGTCTATCGCGTTTTTAAGCGTAGTGGTGATATGACCTTGCCCGACTACCTCATCGAACCCAAGTGGGCGATATTTCCGTGCCGATACTACGAAACTTTCCACGGCGGAAAATTAAGACAATTGACCAGAACAGAGATAACATTTTGAATGAATCTTTAGAAATGTTCTTTAAATCATTCCTCCTTTGATGATAACGTTTTATTGGATTTAATTTTTGGTTTAAATAGTTTGGCTTAACAAAAAACTCAATCTCCAATTTCAATCAGGTATTATCGGAAATTACTTCAGCCTTTACTCTGAGTTTCTAGTTATGAGATTGATCGAATGAACTTTATATGAATGAGCGATTGCTATATGGTATCCAGCAGGTTGGAATTGGAGTCACAAACATTCTTGAAGCTGAAAAATGGTATGTCAGAGTATTAGCTGCCAACATCAAGATATTGGAGGACCGAAATCCCGCTTCTCATATGGCACCCTATATGGGTGGAGATACCAGGGCTAAGATAGCTGTGATACTGCTCAATGAACACGGAGGTGGAGGATTTGAGCTTTGGCAGCATACAGGTCGTAAGCCACTCATTAAGAAAACACCAATCGTAGAAGGTGATCTGGGAATTAATTACATCATTCTTCACTCTTCAGATATAAATCGTACTCGCCAACATCTAGCCAAATATCAGGTGCCAGTCACTTCTCATTCGGGTGAGTTACGTTTTAAGGATCCGTTTGGCAATCAAATTCACGTCAAATCAATCGATTCGCAGCACAATTTTCTTTTCTCAGGAGTCAAGGGGTGCGCACTTGGTGTGAGAGACCTTCAGGCATCTGTTGAGTTCTACCAAAAATTGGGCTACCAGGCAGTGGAGGATCCCAGCATATCCAGTAACCAGAACCATGAAATGGTTCAATTGGTTAGTTCCAATCACTCTAAGGGAAGAATGGACAGCTTCTTTGGGGATAGTGAACTCATTTTGATCAAAAGGAATAATGGCTCAGCAGAGAAAATCTACAAAGATCGTTATTGGGGAGATCCTGGTTTTATTCATCTATGCTTTGATGTCTACAATCTACCTGATTGGGTTTCTTTTTTCAACGAAGAAAATTCCCCATTTACAGTCCTGAGCAATGTTGATTTCAAAATGGGCGATGCTCAGGGTCATTGGGGATATCTGGAAGATCCTGACGGGACTCTCATAGAAATGGTAGAAACCCATAAAATCCCTATTATAAAAAAAATGGGATTATCAATTGATTTAACCAATAAATCCCCACAAAAGCCTCTACCTAAGCTGTTTATCAAAGCACTGAGACTAAAAAAAGTACACCATTAGTCTACATTTACCGTAAGATCAAAAAACTTTTCTACACTGACGCAACCTTCAGGCACTGCTGTGCATCTACCTAATGAAAACCAACTTAAACATGTTGCGAATCAATAAATCAAACTCAGAAGAATCCATGCTGAAGGATTGCCTAAAAGGCAAACCAAGCGCTCAGCAGGCTTTCTATGAGCGGTTCGCACCTAAAATGTTGGGAATATGCATCCGCTACATTCGTGACAGGGAAGAAGCGGAACATGTCATGATCGGTGGCATGGTTAAAGTGTTTGAGAAACTGGCCCAGTTTAGTGGAGACGGTAGCCTGGAAGGATGGGTAAGACGGATTATGGTCAATGAGTCACTCATGTATATCCGAAAGAATAAGAATATGTCTTTGGAAGTGGATGTGCAGCAAGCCGAATTCGAACCAGATTATCACACACTTGAAAACAGCCTGGAGGCAGCTGATTTGATGAATCTCATCGCTGAATTACCTATAGGATATAGAACGGTTTTTAACCTCTATGCAATAGAAGGTTACAACCACAAAGAAATAGCAGAGACACTGGGGATCAATGAAAATACCTCAAAATCTCAATTAAGTCGTGCCAGAAAATTGCTTCAGGCAAGATTGGCCGACTTACAGAACAAAGAACTAAAAGATCATAGCAATGGCAAATAATATAGACAGACTATTTAGGGAAGGCCTCGATCAATTTGAGGTAACTCCATCGGCTCAGAGCTGGAATGAAGTCAAAGGTCAGATTGCTGGTAAAAAGAATAAAGGTTTATGGATACCTATGAGTGTAGCCGCAGCGGTAGTTTTACTCGTGGTAGCAAGCATACTGGTAATCAATGCCGATAATGAAATACAACCCGGCCCTCGGATAGCTTCCATTGATCACCCAGTACCACAGCAAATTGAGCAATTAAGAGTAGATGTAACCCAACCGGACCAGAAACTACCTGCTTCTCAGCTCAATGTTGTGGCCAAGACTACTCAGGTGGATAATCAACCATCCATAAAAGAGCAGGCTGTTGATCCTCTGGTTTATGAAGAAATAGCAATTGCTTCTATCCATTCACTCAAGCTTGAGGTAGATATGCCCAGATTGAATTTGGAAAACTCAATCAAGAGAACAGAACACAATTCTGTAACTCAAATCAAGATTACCTATATCGCAGAAAACCACCCCGACAGTACCAAATTAAAGTTGGGAAATATTTTCGCGAGTCTTTCTGAGGTGTCGCCTTCTGAATTTCTGGCAGACATCAGAGATGTGAAAGACAACTTATTCAGCAAAAACTAAACTCAAAATAAAAGGATTATGAAAACGATAATAACTGCATGCATTGCTTTGGCTATGTTGATGAGCCCAGGGCTTGTCCAGGCAAATGACGGTTCGGAGGGAGACACTGTGGTCATAGAACTTAACAATAAGAGTAAAATCCTGATCTATACAGCCGACAGAGTGGCTCTTAAGGATTTAGAACAATATGACCTCAACAAAATGGTTCAGGATCTTAATGATGCCCTTGGCTCTAAGAAAATAGAGAAAATAGAGCTTGAAGACAAGAATGGCAAGAAATACCTGAAGGACACAACGATTGTATTGGGTGAAGGCAATGCAAAAACCAAAATTAAAATTGGCAATATGGAACTGCTCGTGGACGCAGAGGACTGGGATGAGCTGGAAGACGAATTTGATGAGGATATGCCCGTAAGAAAATATGATTACGAAGAGCGTTCCATTGACAGGACCAGGCATTATTTCAATGTTGACATTGGATTGAACAACTGGATGGAAGGGTCATCCTTCCCAGATGCCGAAAATCAACCTTACACTGTCCGTCCATGGGGAAGCTGGTACTTTGGCCTCAACAGTGTAAACAGGACCTGGGTATCAGGGCCATTATTCTTGGACTGGGGACTTGGTGTAGGCTGGTACAACTGGAAAATGCAAGATGCCAACATTGTAGCTGAAAAAGGTCCGCAAAACATTGAATTCATTGACGCGACGGTTGCTAATCCTAACGTAACCGGAATAAAAAGCAGACTTACTGCACCCTATGTCAATGTGCAATTTGTCCCTATGTTCGACTTTGCAAAAGGTCGCAGACGGGTAAAAAACCTAGAAAGAGGAAGTGTAAGCTTTAGGACTTACAAAAAGCAAGGTATTCGTTTTGGAGTAGGTGGATATGCAGGTTATAGAATTGGTGGAAACACTAAGTTTGTTTACCGTGATGAAAATGACAAAAAACAAAAAGATAAAACCCAGGGCAACTACTATCTCGAAAATTTCAGATATGGAGTACGGGCACAAATAGGCTATAAAGGATTAGACTTATTTGCTACTTACGATCTCAACAATGTGTTTGCAGGAGACAAAGGACCGGCAGGTAGTGATGGACTCAATGCCATCACCTTCGGAATCACTCTATAAATATCAGTAAAATGTAATTTTCAAAACCCCATCTTAACTTAACAAAGGTGGGGTTTTGCTGTTTAATCTATGGATCGTCGCCAGATCAGATGCCCTTCAACTTATTTAACACTCGAGGCTAAGTCATTCAACATGACGGGACATGAAGCACATTTTCTATTCAATCACTTTGATATTAGCAGTACTGGCTTGCACAAATGAAAAATCTCCAGATCCATGTATGGAAAAAACATGGTATGCTGATTTAGACCAGGATGGACTGGGTAATCCGGATTCCACTATAACTGCCTGCACACAACCAGTAGGTTTTGTTGGCAATGCTCTAGACAAAGATCAGGACTGCCTTAACCCTCCTATCTGGTATCGAGATATGGATGGAGACACCTTAGGAGACCCAGCGGTATTCATGATAGCATGCAATCAGCCTGAGGGTTACGTAACCAATGCTGATGATAGTGACAATTCTGCAGGTCCACCCAGTACCAGACTTACTATTCGGCCTGCTGGTGATGACAATGGCTCACCAGTCTTTCACTATGGCGAGTATCTACCCGCAGGCTACGATGGAGACAAACATCAGGTCTTCGGACTAATCATCAACTGGCACGGCATTGGCGAAAATGGGGAAAGCAATGGCCTGGAACAAGCTGTAACCGAAAATGGTCCGTTGAGGTATGTGAGCAACGACACATGGGCCAACCCAGACTTTCTAAATGTCCAGGATAGTTTCCTGATACTAGCTCCGAGATTTCATGGAGTAGGCAGCGCCTGTGCAACACCAGATTTTGTGAAAGAGTTTATCGATTTTGCTATGGAGCGATATGATATTGATCCAAACAGAGTTTATCTCACAGGACTTAGCTGTGGCGCCATTGCAATAGATGGATACACCGCGGTTTACTATGAAAATTCACCAGTCGCGGCTTCCATTTTAATCTCCGGCCGGTTTACTGCATCATGGGCGGTCCATGGCTGCAGCCTGAATGAACGAGCTTTTTGGGAATTTCATGGATTGAAAGACAAGTCCCCAACTGATGAAACTGGAACAATAATACCATTCACCTATCTTCTCACTTGCGCTGACACTGATACCAGTAAAATAAAACTTACTACCTATGAAGGTGTTGCCCATCGGGCATGGGAGAGGACTTTTGATCTTACCGGTGGAGCCGGAAATATTTATGAATGGTTGTGGCGTAACCCTCCTGAGGAATAATTTCAACCACAGATCAGGCGGATTCACCCCATTCTTTTAGTTTATTTTCCGAGACTTTTACTTCTCTTGCTACCCGTTCAAAAGCTGGTCTTACTGATGAATAATGAATTCTAAAACAGACAAATAAAAAAATAGCATTGGGATTCTCCCAATGCTATTCAAGTAATTTGTCATTACCCCTTAATGGGAATTGTAAATGTTTTATTTCTTCGCAATCTTTCCCTTCAATACTTGATTACCCATGGTGATTTCAAATAGATAGACACCTTTTATCAAATCTCTAAGGTCCACTCTATCCGAAAAGTTCTGATCTTGTTTTGACCAACTATGTCTTTTAACAACTTTGCCTTCCAAACTAATAATTTTCAATTTCAGGCTTCCGGTAAATGAATTATCAAACTTAAAGCCAACGAAATCAGCAGCCGGATTAGGATAAATTGAAATTCCCTTTTGTGCCAGATCCATTAAGATTATGATCTCCTCCACTGAGAGTTCAAATGCCTCTAGATTGAAACTGCCCTTCGAATCTGAAGACTCTACCACGATATTGAACTTCTCATTAGGATCTTCTGTGACAAGGCCACTGGTTTGAAGTACTTTGCCAATGATTACAAACTTATCATTGTCCTCCTCATTTTCAACCAAATTGAATGAGATATCATCTCCTTCAGGGTCAACAGCGCTAAACTCTCCTACTTCATGACCATCTTCCTGATCTGACGGTATTATGTTATTGCTCAGCGCTATGTCAGAAGGTGCTTCATTGATATCATCGACACTAATAACGAATACCTTCTCCACTGTTTCACTACCTTGATCCGTCACTTTCACCCTAATAGAGTATCCAGATTTATTCTCGAAATTAATTTCAGAATTTGTTAAAAGATTCGAGTCTTCGATGGTAAAACTCCCATTGTCTCCATCTCCAGTTCCGGTAATAAACTCATAAGTATGCACGTCTTCCAAATCTTCATCTTCTGGTAAAAAAGTTCCGATTAAAGTACCTAAAGCACTATTTTCCTCTATCTCACTGTTGGTAATTGATAAGTCTGTTGGCAGGTCATTCTCATCTTCGACAGTTATTATGAGTTGGTGATTAACAGTACCTATTGATGTAGCACTTGCAACTCGAATGCTAAGACTGCTATTTTCTTCGAAATTGAGTGATCCTTTAACGATCAGAGTAACTCCGTTGATTTCAAATAGGTCGTTATTGGTATCACCGGTACCAGCAGTAAGACTAAACGTAGCTGGTTCACCACTGCTCAGAGATAAAGTACCTACTGCAAAGTTATCACCACCATTCTCTGGCACTACGAGATTTGTAATATCGAGGGTTCCAAGATCACTGTCATCATAGATTTCAAACTGATCTATTGCAATTCCTTCACCAGTGATTATATCATCAGAAAGCAGAAAAAAGGCTAACTCCACATAGGACTCACCTGCTAAAAAGGAGAGATCTGCCGAGGCCCTGACATAATCAGACTTACCCGTCCATCCCTCAGAACCAAAAGCTTCAAATGTGTCGTTGTACCAGTTAGTCAAACCTTCGGAAACAACCGTGAAATTATCAACATCATTAACCCGATAACCCAGTACCACTCCATCATAGGTAGACTCTAGATCATATTTTATATCAAATGCCACAATCGGTTCGATGAGGTTTGAAAAATCCATGACTGGAGGCCTCGCAGAAACTGAAACCTCGTTGGGGTAATTTCCATCCAAATCAGACATCAATACGCCAGTACCACTTGAAGCAGATGAGATAAAAGTCTGGGCCGGTGTCCCGACTTCCCAGAAGCCATTGAGAGTCCATCCATGTGAATCATCCTCAAATCCCTCTTCATATGGAAAAGTGACTGGCTCTGGCGCTGACTCACTATCGATTATTACTGAGAGTGTGTTGTCCTCAGTGTTTTCATCACCTTCCACGGTTACAGTCACAGCGATTGTATAGGAACCAACTGTCGAAAAATCGAATGAATTACTAAAGGTAAAATCAAGTGTACTACCAGCAGGAATGAGTTCTGTCACAGCCACAGTTTGTTGAGTCACGCTATTAACTTCATAGCTCAAAGAATAACCCGACTGATCCTCCGAGCCATTATTAGTGACTTTTATAGATACGCTTTCTGTACCGAGTATTCCAGATGTAGGCGCTGAAATGGAAGAGATTCCCAAATCAATTGCAGCTGAATTACCCAATGTAGCCGAATAAGCACCGTTACCATGTGTTCCTACAACTACAAGGTTATCAGAATTCCTGGAGACAATATGCTCCACAACTACTGCCCCTAAATTTCCTACATCTTCCTGTGTCCAAGCAGTGTTGGCTCCATCGAGCGATGTAGTGGTAAACACCCCTATACTCGTTCCTACTATGTATAGGGCTCCATCGTCTAGAATTGTGGCTGTTCTTACTGACGGCCCTGTACCAGTTCCATCCTCATTTTGTTCCAGATTTCCACTGACATGTGTCCACGTAGTACCGCCATCTGTTGAGTGGAAAATGCTTTTGACGTTGTAATTTGATACCACTGCAATTAATTCATCTGGATCAACCTTATTAACACCAATTCCAGAAACATAAGCACCAGAAGCTTCTGCAGGAGATACATTCGTTACTGTAGGAGAAGCGTTTAATACATTTTCAACCTTAAATACCTGACCACTAGAGGTACCAAAATAAGTGCTCCCATTGCCAATTACACCAAATTCACTTATAATACCTGTTATCCCGGGAATAGGTATTGACTTCCATCCAGAAGATGATGAACCTGTACTTGCACTGGTGTTTACCCAAAGTTCTTCTTCTGTATCCGAGTTAGGCTTATTCGTACCCCCTAAATAAAAAATCTCATCATTAAGATAATCCAAATAAAATGGCGTAATGAACAGGTAATCACCAGAGAAATCATTGGGATAAAATTGAATAAAATTGTTAGGACCAGCATCGTTGGCATTGTCATGCGGAATTCTATAAATGTTACCTTGCTGAGAAGACATATACCGCATAGCGCCATCACTTGCCATAGCACTATAGGCGCCATCACCACCGAAGGGGCTTGACCATGTAGCAGTTGGATTGTCAGAAGCTGTAAACCAGGTTCCATTATCCTGCAATCCGATCAAAATCTGATCTTGTGGTCCGATCGATAACGCATAGATCTGGGTTGTTAGATATCCATTGTTCAAAGGAGTCCAGGTAATCGGATGCGTAGCTGTTACATTTGAAGTTACATCAGCTGTAAATTGTAGTCCCCCATCATTACCCGAAATTACTTTTCTAGGATCAGAAGGATAAAAAACAAAACTGTGTTGATCCGGATGGTGATTTTGATAAAGTGCGTAAGAATTATTATTCGGGGTATATCCACCAATCCAATCTGTATTTGTAGTACTCGCAAAGCCATCAGTAGATCTATACAGGTTAGTACCTCCTATAATTACAAAATTTTCATTATCCGGCTTAACCTTGAGTAAAACGTCATAGCCTCCCTGGGTGTCAAAATCACCTGTTTGACCTCCTTCCTGAGGAATGTTACTTGAGCGATCAATCCAGCTCTCTGCTCCACCATCATACCTCCAGAGTCCATGCCCAGAATCATGATCAGGGTCTTCCAGCAAAAGGTATAAAATATCTTCATTGGATGCGGCCAGAGCTAATTCTCCTCTGTCACCAGAGGCCAGTGATGGGAATCCCGCTGCTGAGATGTCTGACCAGTTGGCTCCATTATCAGTCGATTTAAGGACTCCAACAGTAGCTAAATAGGCATATGCAGTTCCCGTTGAACTTACTACCACATCGGCCCACTGGCCATTTGAAACATTGTCTAAAGTTTGTGTCCAGCTATTACCTCCATCTACAGATAAGTACAATCCAAAGTAATTAGCCAGAAGAACATTACCAGATGAAGGATCGACAACTATCTCATGGTTAATCTCAAAGGCAGTATTCCAACTTTGCGGATTTTCAGTAGTAGTGCTGGAAAGGGCACTCCAGGTAAGCCCACCATCCACTGATTTATATATGCCATTACCAATAAAAAATGCACCTGTCCCTGAGGCCGAATTACCAGAATATTCACCAGTGATGTAATACCACGTGTTTGTGTGTCCGGTTCGGGTATCTTGAGCAATTCCAGTGACACTCTGTAATTCATTGCTTCCGGTAGTTTTTGTCCAGCTCTGTCCACCATCACTTGACCGCCACATTCCACCAGATACACCACCGGCAAGTATCACGTTTTCATTACTTACATCTATGGCAAGAGCCCTCGTTCTTCCTCCTACATTGTAGGGGCCTCTGTTTGTCCAATTGGTAAGATTATCTCTAGTAAATGAACCTTTGCCTTTAAAATTTGCTTCATGAAATTGTAACTCATGTTTACGAATATCTTTTGGCAGTTTACCAGTAACCGGATCTACTGTACGGAGCAGGTCAAACTGGATCCGGGCTTGTGGTTTATCCTTATTCTGTGAAGTTTCCTTCATCTTGGCGAGATACTTTCCGAGTTGTGAATTATCGGTTTGAGCTTGAGTATATAAACTCAAAAGGGCAACCATCATCAATGGTAATAGGATTTGCTTTATCATAATTTATTAGGCTTGGTGTTTATTGATTGATAAAGGAGTAATAGCCTCCTCCAGGTTGGTTAACATATTCGAGCACAAAGCTCTCCGATTCAGTAGAATTAGTGATTTTGCCAACTACTTTGATAGTATCTCCAGCTCTGATATTCTGTTTAAAGCTGAAGCCACGCTCTTTTACATGGCTTATTACAATCTGAGCTGAAGATGAGTCTGCACTTAATATTACTCCATGAATCAAACATTCATCAGGATTTATCTGGCTCTGCTTTATCTCAGGTGAATTTAACTTGTCAGCTTGTTTTGATGATTTGACTTTACATGAGAAACAAATGCAAAGAACCAAAAAGATCAGTTGGATTTTCATTGATTTGGCGGTTTTCTGAATAATGAAACAAGAAAGAGCTTTTTACAATAAAACCCAATTTAATTTCGATTAGATACTAGCCTCACCCCACTCTTTTAGCTTTTTTTCAGAAACTTTTACTTCTCTGGCCACCCGCTCAAAAGTTGGCCTTCCAAGTGAAAAAATGAAAAGTACAAAGACATAAACAAATGAGAATATTTGATCTTTTGTTAGAAATAAGCCGAGACATGCAAGTAATGCAGCGAATTCCAATATCGCATATGACCGGACTTTCACCTTTAGATATGCATTGAGCCGCTCTCCTAGACCTTCTGTTTGCTGAACACTGATCAAGGATTTTTTAGCATACACCTGAGCCAATCCAATAATAGCAGCAGCGAGCACTATCAATAAAACCTTCACGACCATCTCCATACTCCCATCTATGGCTGGAGGATCAGGGAAATCCGTCTGAGTCTCCAAGAAGATAAAAGCAAAAGGAATCAAAGTGATCGCTACAATTCCATTAAAAATCAAGTTCAGGCGATGATAAAACCGCTCCCATTTATTATAAGAATCAGGCATTCAGTTAATTCAATTCTAAGTCGAGACCAAAATTAAAACATTAAGCAACAAAACCTTTTTTAATCGTATTCCGTATTTTAATATGATATCATTTTAATATCACTTTAAACTTACCTTAAATTTGCTAATCATGGAATCTCAAGAAAAATCTATCACTCCATTATCAGGATACATTGGACTCATATTTTGTTCGATCCTGCTGGTGGGTTCATTAGGCCTCATTGCGGCATCAAAAAATGGATTCTTTGGTATTACCTTATTTCTAGGAGTACTAATGATCCCAGGTTTTTTCTTCGTCAATCCGAATGGTTCCCGGGTACTCGTGTTGTTTGGGAAATATATTGGAACGGTAAAGGCCAATGGGTTCTTTTGGGTTAACCCATTTTATTACAAAAAGAAAATCTCCCTGCGAGCCAGAAACTTTGACAGTGAAAGGGTAAAGGTGAATGACAGCCTGGGTAACCCTATTCTGATTTCGGTTATTCTGGTCTGGAAAGTTAGGGATACGTTTTCAGCCGCTTTTGAAGTGGACGACTATGAAAATTTCGTGCGGGTGCAAACTGATGCGGCGGTACGAAAACTAGCAGGAAGCTACCCTTATGACAACTTTGATGACGAACAGGCAGAAATCACTTTGAGATCTGGTTTGGATGAAGTTAACGAGCATTTGGAAAGAGAGATCGAGGAGCGATTGGCCATCGCTGGTATCGAGATTCAGGAAGCCAGGATTGGTTATTTGGCCTATGCGGAGGAAATCGCAGGAGCGATGTTACGCAGGCAGCAGGCGACGGCAATAGTAGCAGCCAGGCACAAAATAGTAGAAGGAGCAGTGAGTATGGTAGAAATGGCCCTTGATCAGATTACCAAAAAAGGAATCATTGAGTTTGATGAAGAACGGAAAGCGGCAATGATCAGTAACCTAATGGTCGTACTTTGTGCCGATAAAGATGTGTCTCCAGTCGTAAACTCAGGAACATTACATCATTAACATGAAAGGGAGAGTATTATTTAAGGAAACGCAAACCTTTAAAGGCACATTTTTTTGGTGGCTGCAAACAATACTCATTGTTGCGATTATTGGTGGATTGATCCTTGGAAAGCTATTGATGATCTTCGGGGTTCAGGCATTTCAAAGTATCCAACCAGAAGATTCTGAATCCATGATCGCTATTATAATTGCTCTAATAGTCTTAGGAGGTGTCTTCTGGTTGCTTTCACTTATTAAAATGGTAGTAGAGATCGACGAAGCTGGTCTCTACTACACATATTTTCCTTTTGTGTCATCAAAAAGATCTATATCAAAATCTGACCTTATATCGATGAGTGTTCGCAAGTATAGCCCCATTCTGGAGTATGGAGGCTGGGGATACAGACGAAGTTTTAGAAATGGAAAGGCACTAAATGTGCAAGGAAAATACGGACTTCAGGTTGAATACAAAGATGGGAAGAAACTACTTTTGGGGACACAGAAACCAGCGGAACTTGATCAGGTAGTGAAACAATTGAAGGAGAAATGGGGAATGCATTAAGCTATGGCAAAAAAGAAACCATTTGCGTTAAGAATAGATGAAGATACGCTCAAAGCTATTGAAAAATGGGCAGCCGACGAGTTTAGAAGCACAAACGGCCAGCTGGAATGGATGATCAATAAAGCATTGAAGGAATCTGGAAGACTTCCAAAAAAAGGATCCCAAGATAAATCTTAACCTACCTCTACTTTCACTTTATCAGAAAGAGGTTTTCCAATACATAGAAGCACGTATCCTTCGTCACTCTCAGACTGGCTCAAGCCCTCCGCGTCTTCCTGGTCCACTTCTCCCTCCAGACACTTGGCACGGCAAGCGGTACACAGGCCACTTTGACATGAATAAGGCATATCAATTTCCTCATCAAGACCAGCATCTAAGATAGGTGTATCCCTGTCTACGTTGAGCACATACTCCTGACCATCCATTAAGATTGTAACTTCACTCGTATTATTACTCTTACTTTTCGTTTCAGCCTTCACTGAAGGAGATGTCTTCCCTGAATCAAAACTTTCTTGTCGTATATTTTGATCGGCAATTCCGAGCAACTTCAGACCTTTGCTGGCTATATCCATCATGGGTTCAGGGCCACAGATGAAAAACTCAGTTTTACTTGAGATGGACAATCCATCTACTATGTCCCGCATGGTTTCGGCTGTAGGCCTACCTGAATGAGCTGCATATTCACTTGAATTATCTTCAAGGATGTGCACAACCTCTATCCTGCCTCCATAAGCCTTTTTCAGGCCTTCCAATGCGTCTTTGAATACAATATATTCTTCACTTCTATTGCCATAAACCAAGGCAACTTTACTCTTCGGTTCTTTGATAAGCACAGACCTCAGCAGAGAGTACAGTGGGGTAATCCCACTACCACCACCTAAAAAGACCACCTGACGCTCATTAGATTGATCATAGTCAGTGGTAAACATGCCCATAGGCTCCATGATCTCTACTACATCTCCCGCCTTAAAGTCATCGTTGATGTGGTTGGACATGATTCCACCAGGAACACGTTTTACAGTGACAGCCGGATATTGGTCTTCAAATGGTGTGGTGCACAATGAGTATGCCCTTCTTACCTTTTTTCCGTCAATTTCTTTGATGATCGTAATGAATTGACCGGGCTTGTAATTAAAAGGTTCTTCGGGTCTTTCAAACACCAGATTCACAGCTTCTTTGGCAATCTGCACTACTTCCCTGATCACTAAATCCTGATAACGTTCGTCTGATTTTGATTTTTTCTTTTTGAAAATTCCAAAGACCATATTTAATCCATTTTTTTAAAAGTCGGGCAAAGGTAAATCTCTCAAGTTTCCCTGACAAGTTTACCCTAAAATATGCTCCAAGGCATATTTTTCTTAAAGAGACTAAATCAATCTTTAGTTCCGATAACGATAAGAAAAACATCTTTTTAAAAGACTTTTATACTCACAGATTATCTTAATCAGCTATTTTTGCACCTCCAAAAAATTCTGATTCATGCAACTCAACGATCTTACAGCGATTTCCCCCATTGACGGACGATACAGATCCAAAGTCAGCTCACTGGCTCCATATTTTTCTGAATTCGCCCTTATAAAATATCGCATTCAGGTTGAGGTGCTCTACTTCATTTCACTTTGCGAAATTCCCCTGCCACAATTATCTCAAGTGGACTCTTCAAAATTTGATGCCCTGAAACGCATTTATCTTGACTTTACTGAGCAAGACGCTTTGAAAATCAAGGAAATAGAAAAGGTGACCAACCATGATGTAAAGGCTGTTGAGTACTTTATTAAAGAAAAGTTCGATGCGTTGGGTTTATCAGGTTTTAAGGAGTTCATTCACTTCGGGCTTACATCTCAAGACATCAACAATACATCCATTCCGCTCTCTGCAAAAGATGCCATTGACGAGGTGTTTACTCCACTACTACAGGAATTAATCAATTTGATAAGTAAAGTAGCAAACGAATGGAGCGATATCCCAATGCTTGCGAAAACGCATGGCCAACCAGCCTCTCCTACCCGTTTAGGAAAAGAGTTGGAGGTCTTCGTTAGTCGGCTTAAAGAACAATTTATCCTGTTTGAGAGCATTCCATTTGCTGCCAAGTTTGGTGGAGCAACTGGAAACTTCAATGCACATTTCGTGGCATATCCTAACAATGATTGGCACCAATTTGGAGATAAATTCGTGGGGGAAAAATTGGGACTCAAAAGAAGCTACCCAACCACTCAGATCGAACACTATGATCATTTTGCAGCACTTTTTGATGCCGTCAAAAGAATCAACACCATACTTCTTGACTTCAGTAAAGATGTTTGGCAATATGTGTCAATGAACTACTTCAAGCAAAAAATAAACCCTAATGAAGTTGGGTCTTCTGCTATGCCGCACAAGGTAAATCCTATCGATTTTGAAAATGCAGAGGGAAATTTAGGGATTGCCAATGCTCTATTTGAACACTTAAGTGCCAAACTACCAGTCTCCAGGCTACAGAGAGACCTGACAGACTCTACAGTTTTAAGAAATATTGGGGTACCGTTTGCTCATACTTTAATTGCCTTTGCTTCCCTCAAAAAGGGGATCAACAAGCTTGAAATAAACGAAGTAGCCATTCATAAAGATTTGGACGACAATTGGGCAGTTGCCGCTGAGGCCATCCAGACTATACTCCGCCGCGAAGCTTACCCTAATCCTTATGAAGCATTAAAGGCACTTACAAGAACTGGTGATAAAATCACTAAAGATACACTCCACATATTTATTTCAGAACTGGATGTATCTGGTGAAATCAAAGCTGAGCTCATGGAAATTACTCCATTTAATTATACAGGTAAATAGCTATATCGGAAGGTCAAATTTCACCCAAATACTTGAAGACTTAACAATCATGCCTTTATCAAGGAGCTGGTAATCAAATTTTATTCTATAAGATCCCTTTGTTTGAAGGGTTTCAATAGGTTCAGTCCCGTTACAGACGCGTGCATACATATCCCAAAAGAACTCCATCGTGGCTCCACTTTTAACTGTCTGAGGAATAGCTGGTGAACAAGGCACACCACATTCACAAGAAGTGTAAGGCAGACGCTCCCATTGATTATCAACAAGTAGCTCAATATAGTCAGCTCTGACACCAGGAAATACCATAATCTGATCTGAGGAATTTCTCAGCGAAACCACTATCTTGCTTTGAGAGATACGAGTCTTTGCTATGACATCTGTCCCTTGCATAGTACTTGCACTCTTACAACTTACCAACCCAAGGATAACCGCCACCACCATGAAATCAATAAAAACCCTCATTTGTGTATTTCTTTTAACAATTCTAAACATTTCACCTGTCTTGTCGCAAGATCATTTTGATCTAATGGTACAAGGAGAACGTGATTTTGAAAAAATCAGGGAAACATTCTACATCTGGTGGAATGATACAGGAAGAAAAAACTCGGATTTAAAAAAGTTCAAACGATGGGAAAACTTTGTGATCCCCAGGCTCCACAGTGGACAAATCCCAGTGACATCAGATTGGTCGAAAAGGATTACAACATTTGAACTGAAAAAGGATTTTAAATCCTCCAGGTTTATGGAAGACCAGTTTACATGGCAAGCTATGGGACCCTATGAATGGGGAGTTACTACCAATGGTTATAGTCCTGGAAATGGAAGGTTAAATTGTATTACAGTAGATCCGAACGATGAAGATCACATATTTGTAGGTGCAGCAGCCGGTGGATTGTGGGAATCAAGTGATGGTGGCCAGTCATGGAGCACCTCCACTGATCAGCTGGCTGTCCTTGGGATCACAGATATTTATATAGACCCGGACGATAGCAACAACATCATTATTCTAACAGGAGATGCTTATGGAAATGATACACCTTCTGTTGGGTTGTACAAATCCACCGATGGGGGCCTGTCTTGGGGTCAAATGTCCCTGCAATTCGACAAGTCACACTATCAAACCTTCTTCAAACTAGAAGTGTCACCTGTTAATGGTGACCATATGCTTGTTGGCGGCAATGGTATCTATATTTCAAAAGATGGCGGTTCAAGTTGGGAATTAACCCTTGAGCAAAATGTAACCGATGTTGTCATGCATCCAACTGATGACCAAATTGTATATGCTGTAGGTCGGGAGGAAGAATCCAACAATAACCTGACAACATATAAAAGCACAGATGGAGGCTTAACCTGGTCTAAGAAAGTATTTTCCATAGCACTCGGATATCGTCTCGGTAGGAAAGCGATCGGCGTTTCGCCTAACAGTCCCGATTCTGTGTATATATTAGCAACTTCCACCAGCTCTACTTTTGGTGGGCTTTTTCTCTCTGGTGATCAATTGAACACTTTGCAGCTTCAATCGAATTCACCAAATATTTTTGGGTATGAAAAAAACGGGGAAGACAATAGTGGCCAGGGTTGGTATGACCTCTCAATTGCAGTATCTCCCGATAACCCCAATGAAATATATGTAAGTGGCATTCACATCTGGAAGTCAACAGACGCTGGTATTAACTGGGAACTACAAAACTACTGGGTTTATAATGACCCTGAGTACCCTTACGTACACGCAGACAATCATACCCTTGACTTTGCAAACGGTAAATTATATGCTGGTGGAGATGGCGGTATTTTCATGTCAGCAGATCAGGGAGAAACTTTTGAAAACCTCAGTTTCGGATTAAATATTGGGCAATTCTACAGAATCGGTACCCATCCAACCGATGCTGGAATTGTAGTGGGCGGCCTTCAGGACAATGGTTCTTTTTATCGATTCAATGATCAATGGAAGCAGATCTTTGGAGCGGATGGTATGGATGGGCTCATAGACCATACCGACCCCAGCTATGTGTATTCCGAATACCAAAATGGTGGTATCATAAGGTTTAGGGAAAATGCTGAAATTATAGATCATTATGTGGAAAATCCTGAAGAAAGAGGCGGATGGATTACACCATTCATTATGCATCCTGATGATCATAAAGTTCTTTATTTCGGATATCAAAACATCTGGAAATCTACCGACCAGGGAACCTCAATGGAAAGAATCAGTGACTTCCAGACAGCTGAAACAATTCGATTTTTAAAGCAACACCAAGAATTTCCTTCACAGTTGCTAACTTCCGTCTCAGGAAAACTATTCTTGACTACCAATGAAGGTTCTGACTGGCAGGATATCACCGAAGGCCTACCCAGCTACTATATGACGGATGCAGAGTTTTCCTATAATGATCCTGAAACTATTTATGCCACTTTTTCAAATCAAGAGGAAGACTTCAAAGTGTATGTATCCTATGATTTGGGCACCTCATGGCAAAACGTGTCCTCTGGAATCCCTTCCATTCCAGTTAATTGTATAGAATCACAAAACTCCTGTAGTAATTCACTATTCATTGGCACCGACATAGGAGTTTACTATAAAGACGATACGATGGAGCAATGGGAGCCATACGGTAGTGGCCTTCCTAATGTAATTATTGATGAAGTGGAAGTGCAATATGCTACAGGCAAGGTTTTCGTGGCTACCTATGGTCGCGGGGTGTGGAGTACTGATGTAGCACTTCCCATTCCGGGCACCTTATCACAAACTTTGACATTTGACCAAATAGAAGGCAAATCATTTGGGGATGAACCTTTTCATTTAGTTGCTACCAGCTCGGAAGGGCTTAAAGCAACTTACAAAAGTAGTGACCCGGAAATATTATCAATATCAGGAGACAAAGCAACAATCAACAAAACAGGAACTGTCACAATCACTGCTACACAAAAAGGAAATTGTGAGTTTTTAGAAGCATCTATAGCCCAGGAGATTACAATTGATAAAGGAGAGCAGGAAATCACTTTTGCCCCGCTGGAGAGTAAGAAAAGCAATGACGGACTAATTTCCCTGGAGGCAAGTACCTCCTCAAAGCTGCCTATTGTTTTCACGAGTTCTGATGAAGGAATATTCGCAATTGATGGATCAAGGGGTGAAATAATTGGAATCGGGACAGTCACAATTACAGCAAGCCAGGAAGGTGACGATTATTACTACCCGGCAGAAGATGTCTCTCAAACCCTGATGATCATTGCTCTTGGTGAGGGAGAAAACGAAAGTTTGACAGTATACCCAAATCCTGCAGGAGCAAGTACCACTCTCTATTTTTCGAATAAAGAGAAACGTGAGGTAGAATTATTTAATCTAAATGGTCAATTGATAAGGTCATTTTCCCTTTCGAGAAGGACAAGTCATGAACTTGACCTTGAAGGATTGAAGCCAGGAGTTTACATTTTGAAGGTTGAGGAAGCATCTCTCGAAATTATCAAAGAGTAGTTACTCCCTTTGACCAGCAAGGAGATAAAGCACGGCCATTCTAATGGCCACTCCATTTTCCACCTGATCAAGTATGATGGAGTGTTCAGAATCTGCCACATCGCTGGTAATCTCGACACCTCTATTGATCGGCCCAGGATGCATGATAACTATTTCTTTATCGAGTGAATCGAGTAGTTGCTTATTGATGCCGTAGTATAGGGAGTACTCGCGCAGAGAAGGAAAATAGCGCATCTTTTGGCGCTCCAATTGGATACGCAAAACATTTGCAACATCACACCATTCAAGTGCTTTCCGAATGTCCAACTCCACTTTTACACCTAATTCTGCAATGTGTTTGGGCAACAAAGTAGCAGGACCACATACCATGACTTCTGCACCCAGTTTTTGAAGTGCAAAGATATTCGACAAAGCAACACGTGAATGGAGAATATCCCCAACAATAACCACTTTCTTACCAGCAACATCACCTGTTTTTTGTCTGATTGAAAACGTATCCAGCAAAGCCTGGGTAGGATGCTCATGAGTGCCATCACCTGCATTGATAATATTTGCATCAATATGCTTAGCCAGGAAATGAGGTGCTCCTGGGCTACTATGCCTCATGACCACCATATCCACTTTCATAGCCAAAATATTATTCACAGTATCCAGCAGGGTTTCACCTTTTTTAACAGAAGAGGATGATGAAGAAAAATTGATAACATCTGCAGAAAGTCTCTTCTCTGCGAGTTCAAAAGAAAGTCGGGTCCTTGTGGAATTCTCGAAAAAAACGTTGGCTACTGTTACATCCCTAAGCGAAGGAACTTTTTTAATTGGCCGGTTCAAAACATCTTTAAAATTATCAGCAGTTTCGAAAATTAGCTGAATCTCCTCAGCTGAGAGGTTTTTTATTCCGAGGAGATGTTTTGTTTTCAATTGACTCATTCAGCTTCGTTCATTAACCAAATATTGTCTTTTTTTCCTTGCTCCTGCAATTCTACAAGCACTCTTTGAGATGGCAAGGTATTCACCTTTCTTCCTACATAATTGCCTTCAACCGGGATATGCCTGCTGTACATTCGATCGATTAATACAAGCAATTCCACCTTTGCCGGACGGCCAAACATGGTCATGGCATCTAAGGCAGCTCTAACAGACCTTCCTGTATAAAGCACATCATCTATGAGAATAACATTCTTGTCTTCAATGATAAACGGGACTTTGGTTTGATTGGGGGTGAGTGGGTGATCCCGTCTTCTAAAATCGTCTCTATGAAAAGTAGTATCCAGATAGCCTGTTTTTATAGGCTTGTTGAGGATTTTTTCCAGTTCCTTACGGATACGTTCTGCCAGGTAAATTCCTCTGGGCTGCATCCCCAAAATGACTGAATCAGAAAAATCATCATGATTTTCAATGAGGTGTTGACACAATCTGCTGATTGTGATCTGGAGCAGCTTACTGTTGAACAGGAGTCGTTTTTGCATGATCAGACTTCCTGCAAATATAAGAGCATCTCTCTTAACCTAAATAGCAACCTCAATGAAATATTAGGAAAGGAGATAATTGATGATCAATTGGCCTCGTTTGCAGAGTAAATGATCTTATTGATATAGAAGACCCTCCTGCTCAACCGTCCATCAGTGGCATCATCATTTCTGATGCGTTGCTCCCCATAAGCATACATCACTTGGTCGTACCATTTCTTTAAGCCTTCTATTTCCGGATTCCTACTTTTTACTTGATCCGACTCATAGCTAAGTTTTACTGGATTGAATGTTTTTCCCTCCAGGATCTCATTGCCCTGAATCACCTTGGATCTAATAGTGTTTTCTTCCAGGTACATCAAAATGACTTGATCATCGTAATGACTGACTCCCACGAATTCCTCTAACGCATAGGTTTCTACATCATTTATTTCAAAGCTATTGTCCCAAATAATATTGCCATTTCTATCAAATCCCACCACGATGGCATGTGTGTACTTATAACCCATAAAGCTTGGGTTGAAACGAGTGGAATTGCTCCATCCGGACCCACTGTAGGCCGAAGAGTAATTAGAGTACCTCGGATAGTAGGCTTCGGCAATCATGAGGTAGTCCTCATCTTGCTGAATGATGTCATGGACCAGAAGTCGATAACTGAAACTGGGTTTTTTGCCTTTCGCTCTTTTCCTTTCAATCCGCTCCATCACTCTTTTCTCCCGTCGCTCATTCATATATCCGAAAAAATTATTGAGATCAGAATAATCAAAATATTTAACGAACTGCTGCCGTCCATTGATGAATTTAGACAGGTACAGCCCACGGCTGTACTCTGAGTTCTTTTTAGAGTATGTGCCAGCCATATATTGGAACCCTCCAAAAAACATGGTGCTAGCCCCATCAATGAGGTTTTTCTTCTCGCCAGGGCTAATTACATTATTCTGAACCAAATCTCCATCGGCTGTAAATGTCTTTGCACGCATGGTGTATCTCCGGTTGTTCATTCTCTCCGACTGAATGACCGTAAACATACGTGCTTCATCATCTATTACTATATCTATGATATCACTGTTATTATCATAAAAGCCTGGGACAACACGAGGCTTCTCCTCATCCATGTTATAGGTAAGTAGTACAGGACGGTAATTTGTGTAACCAGCAAGCAATACATTATTTTCTATGACTTCAAAAAATGTGAGTTGGATTGGGAAAACAGTGTTGATTTCCAGGGTTCTGAAATTTTGAGTTTCAATATCAATCTCCAGTAGCAACATATCCTCATTGCGGTACTGATTAACATTAAAAAGCAGGTAAAACTTACCATCATGATATTCATAGCCAGTCAGGTAGGAATCAAATGGGATGGGGTAAATTCTGGTCCAAACTTTTTGCAACAGTGTATCTACATAATGGAAGGTCCAGTTAAACCCATTATCACTTCGGTTTTGAGTTTCAATTACAACCAATAAACCATTCTCCTCTCCATTAATCACTCTGAAATCCATATCATAGTCATAGATATCAAATTCGATTCGACCCGGTTGGGAAATATGGCTGCTCGTATCCTGATTTTTCTTTTTTTGAGCGTTACTATTTAGACTCAAAAAAATGAGCAAAACAAAAAATGATATGTATTTATTCACCCTCATTAAACAACTCAATATGCTGAAATCCTTATCTTCCGAAAATCTCATTCTTTGCTAATTGAACAAAACTCTATCGACTCTCTTTAAATGTACTAAATATTGACTCCTTTTGTCCTGTTAAATTCCAGAAATGAAAGTACTTATTTTACGATTTTCTTCAATTGGCGATATTGTGCTCACAACTCCTGTAATCAGGTGTCTAAAAAACCAGCAGAATGATTGTCAGGTTCATTTCGCCACAAAGGCTTGTCATGAGGAAATCATCCGGGAAAATCCCTATTTAGATCATATACATCTCCTTGAGGACAGCCTTTCAGATCTAATCGGGAAATTAAAGAATGAAAGATATGATCTCATCATCGATCTTCACAATAACCTCAGAACCCGGATCATAAAGTTTGCTCTAGGTGTAAAATCCTATTCATTTAATAAGCTGAATGTGGAAAAATGGCTGATGGTAAATTTTAAAATTAACCGCTTGCCCAACAGACATATTGTGGATCGCTATATGGATACCCTGAAGCCATTAGGTATCAAAATGGATGAACTCGGGTTAGATCATTTCATCCCTGAAAAAGACATTGTGGACCTCCAATGGCTTCCTCAACCTTATCAACAATACTATGCAGCTGTGATCATTGGCGGAAAATATAACACCAAAAAACTGCCTATAAAACGCATTATTGAGCTCTGTGACAGAATTAACAAGCCAATTCTTCTACTGGGAGGTAAAGCTGAATCTTCAATTGGTGATGAAGTGGAAAGGTTTTTCAAACGTTCAGCGCACGAAACAGTTTATGACAA
Organism: Marinoscillum sp.; assembly: GCA_040218045.1. Classification (GTDB taxonomy): domain Bacteria; phylum Bacteroidota; class Bacteroidia; order Cytophagales; family Cyclobacteriaceae; genus Marinoscillum. The sequence continues at coordinate 63,122 of JAVJQA010000035.1, read as the reverse complement.
AGGCCTGGAAGAGTTAGGAAAAAAAGCCATAGTTTATAACGCATGTGGTAAATTCAACATTAATCAGTCTGCTTCGTTAATCAAACAGGCTTCATGGGTGTTTTCTCATGATACGGGGTTAATGCACATTGCAGCGGCGTTTAAGAAAGATGTTTTCACGATATGGGGCAATACCATTCCTGAATTTGGGATGTACCCTTATCGAACTAAATTCACCATCTTTGAAAACAAGAAGATCAATTGTCGACCTTGCTCAAAACTTGGCCATTCAAAATGTCCAAAAGGACATTTTAAGTGCATGCAAGAATTAGTTTTTGATTTCTATATTCCAGATTAAAATTTATCAATGAAGAAATTATATATCATCAGACATGCCAAATCTTCGTGGACATTTGACATGGAAGACATCCATCGCCCGCTTGGAGTGCGGGGACGCAGGGACGCACCATTTGTTGGTAAATTTCTTAGTGAAAACGAACCTACTCCACAACTGATGATTAGCAGTCCAGCAAGTAGGGCGTTATATACAGCATTGTTAATGGGTGATGAGTGGGGATATCCAGAGGATGACATCCAAATAGAAGAAGGCTTGTATCATGCTACCTCTGAAAAAATTCTCACTATACTCTCCAAGCTAGAATCGGATGTGAAATCAGCAGCAATCTTCGGGCATAACCCGGGATTTACTGACCTGGTCAATGTGTTCACTTCGGAATATTTGGACAACCTCCCAACAGCAGGCGTATATGTAGTTAATCTGAAAATTGACTCCTGGAAAGAAATCACAAAAGCAAAGACTGAAAAAAAATACCTGATTACTCCTAAAAAGTTGCCCAGATAAATCTCTAATCATTATTGATCCATGGATGAATTAATCAATCAGTTTCCTATGGTATTTTACCGAATCGGCATTCGGTATTTCATAGCAGCTGGCGTAGCTTTCTTCATTTATTATATCCTTTTCAAAAATCGATTGACCTTCAAGAAAATACAAGGTAAATTTCCTAAAGTCAGCGATTATCAAAGAGATTTTATCTATTCAGCTACTACAGTGGCCATTTTTGCATTAATCGCTATTGGAAGTTTTACTTACCTGAGACCTTACAATGTGGTCATCTACGACATCAGTGCCAGGCCTCTGTGGTATTGGATACTGACAGTTATACCAATTTTCATCATTCATGATTTTTATTTCTATTGGGCGCACAGGCTCATGCACCATCCCTCATTGTTTAAGCACATCCACAAAGTCCATCACCTATCTACAAATCCTTCACCGTGGACTGCCTATGCCTTTCATCCTATAGAGGCAGTGATTGAAACACTGATCATCCCGATACTGGTATTTACGGTACCTACACACCCATTTGTCATAGTCCTTTTCATGATCTTTCAGATTATTTACAATGTCTATGGGCATCTGGGCTATGAATTGTTCCCGAAAGGATTTCATAAAACATGGATAGGGAGATACATCAACACATCGGTTGCCCACAACCAGCACCATCAGTGGTTCCATGGAAATTACGGATTGTACACTTTGATCTGGGACCGTATGTTTGGTACGCTTCGGAGCGATTACGATCAATCATATGAAAATGCTACCCAAAGAAAAAAAGCAGCCGAAGCTACTTGAAAATTATAAAATGTATTGGCTGAGGTCTTTGTTTTTGACCAGTCCATCCAGCTTCTCTTCCACCAGTGCCTTGTCAACCACAATTTTCGCATTAGGCCCGATCGTATCAGGGATTTCAAATAAAATCTCATTCAATAGCTTACTCATTACAGTATGCAAGCGCCTTGCTCCAATGTTTTCTACGTCTTCATTGATCTGGAATGCTATTTCTGCCAGACGTTCAAGTGCATCTTCCTGAAAAGAAAGCTGAACATCTTCTGCATTGACCAAAGCTATATATTGCTTGGTCAGCGCATTTTTTGGTTCTTTAAGAATACTCAAAAAATCAGCCTTGGTCAGATTGTCCAGCTCTACCCTAATCGGAAATCGACCTTGAAGTTCAGGAATTAAATCTGACGGCTTGCTAAAATGGAATGCACCAGCTGCAATGAACAAGATATGATCAGTATGCACAATACCATACTTGGTATTCACCGCGCTACCTTCCACAATTGGGAGCATATCTCGCTGTACTCCTTCTCGGCTCACGTCAGGCCCACCCTGACCTCCACCTCTACCCCCAGCGGCTATTTTGTCTATCTCATCAATAAACACAATACCGGTATTTTGAGCCTTTCTTAACGCTTCTTCCTTCACTTCATCCATATCTATGAGCTTTGAAGATTCTTCTTCGAGTAAAATCTTTCTAGCCTCAGCAATGGTCACTTTCCTCTTCTTGGTCTTCTTAGGAAGCATGTTGCCCAGCATTTCCTGAAGATTGATCATAGAGGCTTCATCCATTCCACCACCTACCATGCCCATACCTGGGTTGGAGTTCTGTTTTACGTCAATATCTATTTTGCGCTCATCCATCTCTCCGGCCCGTATCTTCTCCCTGAAGCGCTCACGTGTCTTTTCATTCAACTCTCTTTCATCTTCGGGCTGATCCTTTCCCATACCTGTAGCATGCGGGGTTGGCGAACCTTTCAACGGTGGAATCAGTGCGTCCAGGATAATTCCTTCTACAATCTCCTTCGCCTTTTCTTTTACCTCTTCCTTTTTGGCGGTTTTGATCATACCAACAGCTTGCTCTACCAGGTCCCTGATCATGCTTTCAACATCTCGCCCCACATACCCCACTTCAGTGAATTTAGATGCCTCTACTTTAGTGAAAGGAGCTTCCGCCAAATGAGCCAACCTTCGGGCGATTTCTGTCTTACCAACTCCTGTGGCACCAATCATCAGAATATTATTGGGAACAATTTCCCCTTGAATCTCTTCCTTGACATTCATTCGTCTCCATCGATTCCTCAAAGCAATTGCCACGTTTCTTTTTGCATCGTTTTGACCGATGATATATTTATCTAATTCCGCGACTATTTGTCTGGGTGTCAAATTCTTGTTCATATCTACAATACCTTTTTAAAGGCCCCAATGTTCGTTTGAATGGTGAAAAAATCGGTACCACCAGCGGCATTATAGGTGGCATGTGAATACCGCAATTGAAACTGTTTGATTGCGAGCATAAAACCATAACTCAGCCCAGCACCATAGGCACCTCCATCAAGCCTCAATTCTCTTCTTCTCAAATGGTTATACCCAAGTAAAAACTGAAATCTTGGATGAAACACAAACTCAGTCCCAATGTTGATCCGTCTAAATATTTTGTCAGCAATCTCAACAGATTTAGAGGTACTTACCTCCCCTTCATCCTCAAAGTAGACTTGCTTCTCCGTAAGGTTAAAAGCTGATAAACTAAACCGTACTGGCATATGCTCCGGTTTTATGGAAGTACTAATAAGGACATCAAATGGTACTTCTGCTCTTCCATTGCCAGAATAGTCATTAAATACTACTCCGAAATTCTTAAAAACCAACCCAAAGGTCCAGTCAATGTTTGGAACCCTGTAAATACCTCCCAAATCCCCTAAAACCATGGACGATCCATATCCGGCTATTCCACTTTTGGCATACTTAAGGTTGGCACCTAATGAAAAACTACCAACCCGGTGACTTTTACCCACAACGAACGTGATATCATCGGCAGTAAACTCACCATTAGGATCCCCATTTGGATCGGTCAGAATAAAATCACCATAATCCATATAAGAAACAGCAAAAGCGAGATTACCGATTTTATTAAATGATGCCTGATAAGCGGAGGAATACATGCGAATTCCCGCAAAGTATGGACTGAAATTAAGTGCCACCGCATTGTGCTTCACGGAATCAAGCACTCCCGGATTCATCACAAATTGAGTCAAATCACCATTGGCCAATGAAACCACCTGTCCGCCCAAGGCAGCGTTTCTAGCGCCAAAAGGAGTCTCCACACTCTGATAAGCCGAGAATTGGGCGGTAGCAGAAAATGTAATAACTGAAAATATGACGATCAGTATTCGCAAAATAGTTACTCTTTTGGAAGTATAAACTCCATCGGATTTTTAGGTTGTTGAGTCAATAACGCAATATCAAGCACATCCTGTACAGTCTTCACAAAATGAATGGTCAAATCTTTAATATATTTTTCATTTACTTCCTCCAAATCCTTTTGATTCCGCTCACACATGATGATTTCCTTGATTCCGGCGCGTTTTGCCGCAAGAATTTTCTCTTTGATCCCACCAACAGGTAAAACTTTCCCCCTAAGGGTTATCTCACCAGTCATGGCCAGCTTTTTCCGGACAAGTCTTTGTGTATAAACTGATGCAAGCGAGGTGAGCATGGTAATCCCGGCAGATGGTCCGTCTTTGGGAATTGCTCCAGCTGGCACATGAACATGAAGATCATAGTGTTCAAACACCCGGTAATCGATACCTAAAGTAGCAGCATTGGTTTTCAGGTATGACAATGCAGTCATTGCCGACTCTTTCATCACATCCCCTAGCTGACCAGAGAGCGTAAGCTTTCCTTTTCCTCTGCTCAAGCTAGATTCAATAAATAAGATATCCCCTCCAGAAGGTGTCCATGCCAAACCGGTCACAACACCAGGCAGCTTGTTGTCTTCATAAGCGTCCTTATCAAAATCCTCTGCTCCAAGAATTTTCCTGACTTCTTTGTCGGTAATTTTCTTGGTGTACTCCTCTTCCATGGCAATAGATTTTGCCACATTTCGAATCACAGAAGCAACCTTTCTTTCGAGATTACGCACACCGGATTCCCGAGTGTAATCGTTGATTAGTTTTTCTACAGAGGATTTCTCAAAAGTCACATCTTTTGTTTTCAAACCATGCTCTTCTCTCTGTTTTGGGATAAGGTGCCTTTTGGCAATTTCCACCTTTTCTTCCTGAGTATAGCCCGTGATATCAATGATTTCCATCCGATCCCTCAAGGGTGCCTGAATTGTATCCAAAGAGTTTGCTGTAGCGATAAACAAGATTTTGGACAAGTCATAATCAACTTCCAGATAGTTGTCCTTGAACGTACTGTTTTGCTCAGGATCCAATACTTCCAACAATGCTGATGAAGGATCTCCCCTGAAGTCTGAACTAACTTTGTCTATTTCATCCAGGATAAAAACCGGATTCGAACTTTTCGCCTTGTTAATATTCTGAATGATTTTACCCGGCATGGCACCGATATAAGTTTTTCTATGTCCCCGGATTTCGGCTTCATCATGTACACCGCCTAAAGACATTCTCACATATTTTCTTCCAAGGGCATTGGCTATGGATTTACCCAAAGAAGTTTTACCCACTCCTGGAGGCCCATAAAGGCATAATATTGGGCCTTTGAGATCATTTTTAAGTTTCCTGACAGCCAGGTACTCCAGGATTCTCTCTTTCACTTTTTCAAGACCAAAATGATCCTGATCCAGTACTTCCCTGGCATGCTTAAGATCAAAATTATCCTCGGTAACTTCTCTCCATGGCAGATCCACCAACAACTCGGCATAACTCATTGCCACCGGATATTCCGCAGCTGCTGGATTCATTCTGCCAATCTTGTCCAGTTCTTTGAGGAAATGCTTTTTGACATCATCAGGCCATTTTTTGTCCTTGGCCCTACCCTTCAATGTATTGACCTCCTGATCAGGGCCATCTTGCCCAAGTTCGTCTTGCAAGACTTTCATTTGCTGTCTCAGGAAGTAATCCCTTTGCTGTTGATCGATATCAGAATGCACTTTGCTCGCAATCTCCTGTTTCAACTCCAGCATTTGGATATCCTTGAGCATGAATTGCAATAACAACTCCGCTCTTTTCTTAGGATTTTGCGATTCCAATAATTTCTGCTTGTCTCCAACCTCAGCATTTACATTGGAAGAGAGGAAATGAGTTAAGAAAGTATAACTCTGAATGTTTTCCAGTGCCACCTGAGCTTCTTTAGGAATCTCTGGATTGAGCTTCATAACCTTATATGCAGCTTCTTTCAATGAACTCGTGATAGCTTTGATTTCATCTTCAGAAATATCTTCTGACTCTTCGATGGTTTGGAAAGAAGCCTTTAAATAAGGGTCTTCATGAATTGGACTGCCTAGTTGAAATCTCTGCTTGCCCTGAATAATGATAGTAGTATTCCCATCAGGCAATACCAGCATTTTGAGAATCTTAGCTACCGTACCAACCTCATATAGATCCGCAAAAGTCGCCTCCTCCTTTTTGTTGTTTTTTTGAGCTATTACTCCAATGATCCTATCTCCTTTGTAGGCCTTTTTGACCAATTTAATAGACTTGCTACGTCCAACTGTGATTGGCAATACCACTCCGGGAAACAAAACAGTATTTTTAATTGGAAGAATGGGAAGTCCTGAAGGCAGATGGTCATCTCCGATCAGTTCTTCTTCGTCTTCAGATACCAGGGTAATTAATTCACCTGATTCATCCTCAAGATAGTCTGCCAGGTAGATTGTGTCTTTTGATGTGTCTTCAAACATGTAATATGTGTCAATATGGCAGGTTATGCCATGATAATAGTCCTAATAGAATGTAGGGACTAATTGTTCAATAGCTATGCCAAATTAGCGACTGTGCCAGAAATGGTATTATCTTTAACCAGATTTGTTTAAAACTGTCGTAAAGGCATGTTTGTGATCGGAGCGAAATGCGAATATTTTTTATCTTTTTTATCATCGCCTACTCAACCCTGCCTTTGGCAGCACAGCGGATTGTCACCAAAAAAATCAGCACAGATTCCATTCCGCCTAATGTCACGCTTAACATTTACGATTTCAAGAACATCAACAAACTCCCTGATTACTACAACGAAGATAAGCTCCGGAGGATTTCAAGACTTGAGGAAGAAAAGGATTGGGAGCACCTATATAATGCATTGAAAGACTATGTGAGCAACTTTGGTATTCAAAACTTCTATAAAGATACCAGGTTGATCTGGCGCCTGGCCAAGCTTACGGAACTCTTTGGGGAATCCGATGAGGCCAAGAGTCTTTACCGACTTGTATTAAGACACCACCATACAGGTATTAACATTAAGGAAATCGAACTGTACTACGACTCCCTGAATGACCAGGAAGCCTCTCTATATGTCCCTCTGGACTATTACTATGAGTTGGTAGAATACCGTAAGCTCATTGATACCTTGCGCCCACCCAGGGGAGTGCTGTTGAACATGGGTCAGGAGATCAATAGTTCGAAGGCTGATTATGCACCATCGCTCAACGTTCAGAACAATGTATTGATCTTTACCTCCCAGAGAAACAATTCTACCGATCTTTCAATCAGACGAACCTTCAATGAGGATTTGTTCTTCAGTGTCAAAGATGACTATGGAAACTGGACAGTTGCCAAAGAGTTTGAGCAAATCAATTCACGCTATAAAGAAGGTTCGGCCGTACTGACAAGGGATGGCCAGACGCTTTACTTCTCCAGGTGCGATTGCCTGGATTGCTACGGGGATTGTGACCTGTTTTCTGCCGAACTTCAATCTGACAGTACCTGGGGTGAGATTAAAAACCTCGGGACCAATGTGAATAGTTTGAGCTGGGATTCTCACCCTTCGCTTTCTCACACTGAGGATACACTGTATTTCGCATCAGATCGTCTGGGAGGATTTGGGTTGTCCGATATTTATTATACCTCAAAGGACAAAAATGGAAACTGGACACGCGCTAGAAATGTAGGCCCTGTAATCAATACAAGAAATAACGAAGTAAGCCCCTTCTATCATCCGGTTTTTGATGTCCTTTATTTCGGATCGAACGGACAGCTTTACAATTTCGGGGAGTATGATATTTATAAATCCCACAACATAAAAGGAAACTGGTCTGAGCCTTTCAATATTGGACCACTAGTCAACGGACGAGGAAGCGAATATTATTTTACCATTGACAATAAGTCTGAGCTACTCTTCTATGCCAGGTCCCTGAGTCGTGATCTAAATAAGCAGGACATCTATTCGTTTCCGTTGCCAATGTCTGCCCAGCCCCTTGCCACAACCCGGGTTAAAGGATCTCTGACAGATTCCCTGACAGGTAAAGCTTTCCGGGGAATTGTTTCAATCATTGACCTTGACGAGGGAGTAGAAGTAGCGCCAAAATACCTCAGACAGGATGGAAGTTTCGAATTTGACCTTATTGATCAACGAAATTATCTGCTCGTGATCCAGGGTGACGATTTCTTCAGGATTGAAGATGCTTTTTTTCTCGATGGACCGAGAGAACTGAAGAAAGTCACAGAACCGCTGGCCAGTCGTGTGAAATTTGAATCCATTGAGTTTGATAATGGTAAATCCTCCTTGAAGCAAGAAATGTATGCTGATTTGAACAAAGTGGTCAATTTCTTGTATGACAACCCTGACTTTAAGCTTAGAATTTCAGGACATACAGATTCTTATGGATCAAATGATTTCAACTTGCAGTTGTCTAAAGAGAGGGCCAAAAACATTAGAGACTATATGGTTGAGTTTGCCAATCTAAGCCCCGATCGTGTTGAGTGGGAAGGCTATGGTAGCAGCAAACCAATCATTACCGAAGGCACTGAAGAGGCAAAAGCTATCAATAGAAGAGTAGAATTTGAAATCTATAGACCAAGTTCAATAGTCTCAGAAATAGATGAAGGCGATGAGAATTGATCACATCGCCTTCTATAAATATTTTTTTCTTGGATTAGAAGAGTTTCACCACGTCGTTGAATATGGCATAAGTCATTAAACCTAAAAGCAACACCATTCCAACTTTCTGGGCATTTTCGAGGAACTTATCACTCGGTTTTCTACCAGTGACAATCTCCCAGGTAAGGAACATTACATGCCCACCGTCAAGTGCGGGAATTGGCAATAGGTTCATAAAGGCAAGCACCATAGAGAGCAAACCAGTGATTCTCCAGAAATTAGCCCAGTCCCACACACCACCAAAAAACTGCGCGATTCCTATTGGGCCGGACAATGATTTGGATGGAGATACGTCTCCGGAAAACATTTTTCCAAAAGCCTTTATATTGTAGAAAACCACATTAAAAGCTTGCTGAGTCCCGTCAACCATGGCTTCACCAAACGTGAAATCACGGTGCGAGCGGATCAATCGACTTTCATCTGCCGCTATCGCAAAACCCATTGTTCCTTCTTCAGAAATATCAACCTCAATTTCCTTACGAGCACCATCTCTTTCCACAAGGGCAGTTACTGTCTTACCTGCAATTGTATCGAGATATGAAGTGAATTCATCAAAGTATGCTACTTCATTGCCATTTAAACTGATAAATCGATCACCTACTTGCAAGCCTGCCTTTTCAGCATTCTCTCCTTCCGTGATTTTACCAATTACAAATGGAATCCTAACACTAAAAAACTCAACATTCTTATCTGAAAACTTGTCGATCAAATTATTTGGAATTGGGATTCTTATCTCCTTACCATCACGAAGTACAGTGTAATAACCATCAGTACCTAAAAGTACATCCGGGCTTCTGAGGTCACTGAATTTTTCATAATCCTGACCATTGATGTTTATGATCTTATCGCCGGTCTGTAAACCAAGTTGCTGGGCAAGATCATATGCCACAATCCCATGCTTATTGAGCTCCTCTTTCGAAATATAGTTTTCACCCTGGCTATAGACCAACGCAATGAAAATAACCACTCCGGTAATCACATTCACTATGATTCCGCCCAGCATCACTATAAGACGCTGCCAGGCTGGTTTAGCTCTGAATTCGTAAGGTTCTGGTTCTGCACTGAGACTTTTTGTATCCAAGGACTCATCGATCATTCCGGTGATTTTCACGAATCCCCCCAATGGAATTGCTCCAATTGAGTATTCTGTTTCACCAATCTGCTTGCCCCAGATTTTCGGAGGAAATCCAATAGAATACTTCTCCACTCTCATCCCAAACACTTTAGCTGCCACCAGGTGACCCAACTCATGTAACCCTACTAAAATTGATAGACCCAGCAAAAGCTGAGCCGTCATAATGATTCCTTCCATTTACTTAATTAATTCTAACGCTTTGATGCGTGTTTCTTTATCTGTGTTAATAAAATCTTCTAAATCTGGTTCTTTAACAAACGAAACCTTATCCATGCATTCTGCAATAATCTCGGATATTTCTAAAAAACCAATCTTATCCTTTAAAAATTCGCTTACTGCTACTTCATTTGCGGCATTCAGTATACATGGATGGTTTCCGCCTTTACCTATCGCATCGTAAGCAAGCTGCAAGTTACGAAATGTCTCTGTATCAGGCCTTTCAAAAGTAAGCTCTGGATACTGGGTAAAATCAAATCTAGGATAGTTGGCCTTGAAACGATCAGGAAAACTAAGCGCATACTGAATGGGCAAACGCATATCCGGTAAGCCGAGTTGCGCTTTTATCGAGCCATCCTCAAACTGCACCATGCTATGGATGATACTCTGTGGGTGAACCACCACATCTATCTGGTCCAAACCAGTACCAAATAACCACTTGGCTTCAATCACCTCTAAACCCTTATTCATCAATGTGGCTGAATCAATAGTGATTTTCGCTCCCATGTCCCAATTTGGGTGTTTCAAAGCCTGCTCCTTCGTAATAGTCAACAACTCATCGCGTTTTTTCCCTCTAAAGGGTCCACCAGATGCTGTTAAAATAATTTTCTCAATTGGATTTTGGTATTCGCCAACAATGCACTGAAATATGGCCGAATGTTCTGAGTCCACTGGCAAAATGTTGGCCTTGTTTACTACAGCTAATTTCGTGATCAACTGCCCAGCAACAACAAGTGTTTCTTTATTGGCCAGTGCAATGTCTTTTCCAGCTTCAATCGCCCTAACAGTAGGCACCAAACCAGAATAGCCAACAAGAGCTGTTAATACAACATCGATTTGTTCCATCTGAACAACCTCTGATAACGCATCTTGTCCGGCATATACCTTGATATCAAGTGGGTCTAAAGCACTAAATACCTGATCGTATAGAGCTTCATTGGAGATAACCACCACATTTGGTTTGTACTGATGAGCTTGCTGAATCAACAGCTCCGCATTATTTTGGGCAGTAAGCACTTCTACCTGAAACTTCTCTGGATGTCGTGAAACAACATCCAGTGCTTGTGTACCAATAGAACCTGTTGAGCCAAGAATGGCAAGATGCTTTGCTTTCGTCATTAACTAAAGACTACTATTTTGATAGTGATAAGGTGACCGAAGTTGTATCTCATTTGTCATAGGGCAAACCTGGCAATTTCATTGGCGATTTTTCGATCATTCGAGAGTCTTGGCACCTTGTTTTGGCCCCCTAGTTTACCAATAGATCGCATGTATTCAATAAAAGCGTCTTGCCGCAATTGGATGATTTTCAGTGGCCTCAATATTGAGCCCGAAATCAGATCATCATAATAGGTATTGCGTTTGCGAAGCTGCAAATCTAACTCTTTTTCGAAAGCAACGAATTCGGTTGGTCCTTTAGCAAATGAAACATACCATTCATGCAGTGGCAGGCCTTCATCAGGCGTTACATTAGGAGCCACCGTAAACTCCACAATTTCAGTACCTGCAAATTTATCACACGTAGCCCGCATTGCCTGCTCCACTTCCTCACCTATCACATGTTCACCAAAAGCAGAAATAAAGTGTTTTATACGTCCTGTGACCAGTAATCTATAAGGATCCCTGCTAACAAATTTTACGGTATCTCCAATGGAATAACCCCAAAGTCCTGCATTGCTATTAATGATTAGCGCATAATTGACTCCAAGCTCAATCTGATCAATTTTCAGTCGAGGTGGGTTTTCATCAAAATACTGATCTGCCGGAATAAACTCAAAAAATATCCCACTATTGGCCAGCAACAAAAGCCCCTCCTCTACCTGAGAGTCCTGATAGGCAATGAATCCTTCGGATGCCGGGTATGTCTCAATAGAAGGTATCACCTTTCCAATTGATTCGTACAGTTTTGCTCGATAAGGTTCAAAATTCACGCCTCCGTAAACGAACATCTCAAAATCTGGAAAGATGTCCTTAATAGGCTTACCAGTCTTTGCTGTAAGTCGATCAAAATACATCTGTACCCACGGCGGAATCCCGGAGATCAAAGACATATTTTGGTCAAAAGTCTCTTCTACTATCTGATCCACCTTGGCTTCCCAATCCTCCATGCAATTGGTCTCATAGCTCGGCAATTGATTGGTACGAAGGTATCCGGGAACATGGTGATTGACAATCCCTGAAAGTCTTCCAGTGTTGATCCCCGCCTTTTGATCCAAAGTAGGTGCTCCTGAAAGAAAGATAAGCTTGCCATCCAGAAATCGACCTTTCCCAGTTTCGTGAACATAAGAAAGAAGGGCATTCCGGGCTGAGTTGATATGATTCGGGATGGATTCTTTGGTTATAGGAATGTACTTGGTTCCGCTTGTTGTACCTGATGTCTTGGCAAAATAGGCAGGCTTACCGGGCCATAGAATATCCGATTTACCGGCCAGGATTTGTTTAATATAAGGAGATAGTTCTTCGTAATCCCTGATCGGGACCTGGGCTTTAAAGTCATCATAAGACTTAATTTCCTGAAAACCATGATCCGACCCAAACACTGTCCCTGCTGCTTTCGTAACAATTTCATTAAATATCTTATCCTGATATTGGCCTCCTGCCCTGGACCATTTCTGAGTCTCCCGAGCAATGAGGTAAGCAAATGGTTTACTTAAAATGGATCTGATTCCCATATTTTGAATGTATGGCTCAAAGTAAATTAAAGCCTTTTCTAATTCCTAAAATTCATTAGCTCATTCGTCCATGCGATGAAACCAAAAAGATCCTATTTTACGTTTTTTAACAAAACATTTTTTTGTGAAATCCTTATATAATTCAGGTTTGATCCTTAAATCAATATAAATATGAAACGTACCACACTATTTGTAATACTATTGACAGGCACACTTTCTGGAGTTATTGGCTGTTTGGTGACTTTTCAGCTTTTGACAGCACCGCTTGATCAAACCCAGCACCAAACCAGCCTTGTAGCCAACGAAGGTCACTTTGAGAACATAGATGGTTTCACACCAGGAATAACACGAAACTACGCCTCCACCTCAGCTACCGATGTGGATTTTGTGCTCGCGTCCGAAAGAACCCAATCAAGTGTTGTCTTCATTCAGACATTGAGCGAGTATGAATACAGGACCGGGAGTTGGCTGGATTGGTTTTTTGAACCCAGATCTTCCCAGCAGATCAGTAGTGGCTCAGGAGTTATATTATCCAAAGACGGCTATATTGTTACAAACAACCATGTCATTGACCATGCCGATTTGATTAAGGTCGTCCATGGCAAAAAAACGTATGATGCCAAGCTTGTTGGCAAAGACCCTAGCACAGATCTTGCAATTCTTAAAGTAGAAAAAGACAACCTTCCTTCCATCCAATTTGCTAACTCGGACGAAGTGAATGTTGGGCAGTGGGTGCTGGCAGTTGGCAATCCATTTAATCTTACTTCTACCGTCACTGCAGGCATAGTGAGTGCAAAAGGGAGAAACATCAATATCTTAAAGGATAAGTTTCCGATTGAGTCGTTCATCCAAACGGATGCAGCGATTAACCCGGGAAACAGTGGCGGTGCATTGGTCAATACTGAAGGCGAACTTATTGGCATCAATACCGCTATTCTCTCAAGAACAGGCACCTATTCTGGATATGGTTTTGCTGTTCCCTCAAATATCGTTCGGAAGGTATTTGATGATGTTCAGAAATATGGAGAAGTACAAAAGGCATTCACAGGTGCCGAATTCATTGATATCAACAGTGAACTCGCTACAAGAATGAACCTCGATGATCTTTCGGGGGTAATTATTGCCAATGTACAAAGTGAAGGTGCAGCGGCTAAAAGTAAACTCGAAAAAGGTGATGTAATCAGGAGTATTGATGGCAAACCCATTCAAAGCAAAGCGTATCTGGAAGAATATATCGGACATAGGTACCCTGGAGACGAACTTAACCTCGTGGTTGAGAGAGATGGCAAGAAGATCAACAAGACGCTAACCTTAACCAACAGGGAAGGAACAACAGGAATCATCGAACGCAACATGTTCACTTCAGAGTGGCTTGGAGCCACCTTTGAGTCTGTATCCAAGGTTGAGCGAGATCTTCTCGGCATCAATAGCGGTATCAAAGTAGTTGATTACAGTCGATCAGGAGTATTTGCTGAATTGGGCATACCTGAGGGCTTCATTGTGACCAACATCAACAACACAATCATTGAATCTCCTGAAGAACTCTCTCGTATTCTTGAGAAAATCAAAGGCAGAGTGATCATTGCGGGAATCGATAAGAGGGGACGGAAGGTGTATTATCCTTACTATTTTTAAGCTACAGCTGTTCTGATTTTGAGTTTCTTTTTCAGTTCGTCAATAGCAAAACGGAACTTTGCATTGGTATCGATCATGTCATTGACCGACTGTACCGCGTGAATGACTGTAGAGTGGTCTCTTCCGCCAAAGTGGTAACCAATGGATTTTAAGCTGTGATTTGTATAATCTTTAGAAAAATACATCGCCACCTGGCGAGCAATCACTATTTCCTTCTTTCTGGTTTTTGCCTTGAGGTCTTCTTGTGAAACTTTAAAATAATCAGAAACGGTCTTTTGGATGTAATCGATGCCCACTTCTGAGTCAATATCAGTCACTATATTTTTGAGGATTTGCTTGGCCAACTCCAGATCCATTTGAGATTTGGTGAGCGAGGCATGAGCTATCAATGAGATAACCACTCCTTCGAGCTCACGGATATTGGTATCTACTGTGTAAGCGATGTATTCAACCACTTCATCTGGTATACTGATCCCATCAGCTTGCATTTTGGTCTGAATGATTGCCATCCTGGTCTCGAAATCAGGAGCCTGTAAGTCTGCCGTGAGTCCCCACTTAAACCTTGAAACAAGTCTTTCCTGAAGACCTTTCAAATCTTTCGGTGCACAGTCAGAAGTCATAATGATCTGCTTACCACCCTGATGTAAGTGATTAAAGATGTGGAAGAAGATCTCTTGTGTTTTTTCCTTTTCCTTTAGGAACTGAACATCATCAAGGATCAACACATCCACTTCCTTGTAGTAATTGATAAAATCCTGAAGGTTGTTGTTCTTCAGCGCATCTATGAACTGGTTGGTGAATTTCTCAGAAGCAACATAAATGACCGATTTTGACAGGTCATTGCTAATAATGTCATTTCCGATTGCCTGAACTAGGTGCGTTTTACCCAAACCAACACCTCCATAAAACATTAGTGGATTGAAAGAAGTGATGCCTGGTTTTTGAGCTACAGCGAATCCCGCAGATCTTGCCAACCTATTACAGTCACCTTCAATAAAATTTTCAAACCTGTAAGACGGATTGAGGTTGGAGTTTTTCTTTAATTCCCTGAGGAAATCTGGGTTCTTGTAAGCATCATACCCATTAACCCTATTCTTATTTTGACTGTGACTGCTTCCAGAAACATTTACAGTTGTTGGTTTGATATGCTCATCTCCTCTATCTACCACAACCGAATATTCCAATCTCCCATTTTCGCCGATCTGAGATTTGATTGCCTGCTTCAGTAAGTGCACATAGTTCTCCTCCAACCATTCGTAAAAAAACTGGCTAGGAACCTGAATCGTCAAAACTTCATTATGAAGCTTTACTGGAACGATTGGTTCGAACCAAGTTGAAAAACTCTGAGCTGGAATGCGCTCTCTTATGAACAAGAGGCATTTATCCCATGTTTCTACATGCATCGGCGAATTATATTTTTATTTGGAAATTAGACCAAAAAAGATACCCTTTAAGAAGAGGGGGACATCAAAATTGTGGATAAATTATTTAAGAAAAAAATGCATTTTACCCTTGACTTTTTATAATCCTTTTAATCTCAATGCATTCGAGGGTTTACGTTTTTTTTTCTTTGAAAAATGCAAAAACTAATTTTTGGATTCACATGACTGATCGTTTATTCTAGGAGATAGCTAACTTTGTTGGGCATGAACAACAACACCCCAAATTTCAACGAATTCACCCGAACGACCTATCAGGATTGGAAACAAGCAGCCACAAAGGTTCTCAAAGGAGAAAACCCTGACAAAAACCTGCAATGGTCACATATCGAGGACATCAAGCTCGGTGCTTATTATGACGAAAGTCATACTACTAATCTTGCTTACATTCCGAAATGGCTTGATCAATATGAAAATTCTTGGCCCTGGGTACAATACGAGCATATTTTAGTCAAGTCTGCAAAAGAAGCAAATCAGAATGCCAAAGCAGCATTGATGAGTGGATGTACTGGCATTTACTTCTCTGGAGACTTCAGCAATTGTGACCTTGCTCAGTTATTGGAAGGCATACAACCCGAACATTGCCATATGGCCTTTAAAAATACGGGCAAAGAAACTCAAATTCCTTTTGACAAACTGAATGGGTTTGGTTCGGGGATCGTTCCCGCTCCTCAAGGATTTGGACATCTCATAGAGGTCAATCCTAACCTTTCTTTTATCCAACAAGCATCAGAAGCGGTATTAGATATATTAAATAACGCTTCATGTGAGTTGATTACAATTTCACTCAAAATAGGGACAGACTTTTTCCATGAGATCGCTCGTATTAGGGCACTTAAAATTATCTCAAAAACTATTGCCCATCAAAAAGGATTAAAAATATCTTTGGCCATTCATGCTGAACCAGTAGCAGGAGTCAGTGAAGGTGAGCATTTGCTCATGCAAACTACTAGTGGTCTGGCTGCAATTATCGGAGGTGCTGCTAGCATTTCCTTTGATCCGGGGGATTCACACTGGGCAGCCAATGGAGCACACAGGATTTCCCGAAACATCGGCAATCTTATCCGTCATGAGTCCAAACTTGATGGGATTCAGGAAGTGGCTAATGGATCTTACTTTATTGATTACCTGACGGATCGAATAGCAAGGAAAGTCTGGGAGAACATTCAAAATGAAGTGGCGCCAGGCCTATCATTTGAAGAACTAACACAACAATCAAAGAAAGGCTCTCAAATTCAATATCCACATATGGGGTTTGGAGCAGGAATCCCTCCATTTTTAAGGGGTCCCTATGCTACGATGTATGCTGTTCGACCCTGGACAATCAGGCAATATGCTGGGTTTTCTACTGCAGAAGAGTCCAATGCGTTTTACAGGAGAAATCTGGCAGCCGGCCAAAAAGGACTCTCCATTGCCTTTGATTTGGCAACGCATCGTGGATATGATAGCGATCATCCACGAGTTTCAGGAGATGTAGGGAAAGCAGGTGTTGCCATAGATTCCATTGAAGACATGAAGACACTCTTTGATCAGATTCCTTTGGATCAAATGTCCGTGTCTATGACTATGAACGGTGCCGTGATTCCTATCATGGCGTTTTACATCGCTGCTGCGGAAGAGCAGGGAGTAAAACCAGATCAACTTACCGGTACTATACAAAATGACATTTTGAAGGAGTTTATGGTGAGAAATACCTATATCTATCCGCCTGCCCCATCCATGAGGATTATTGCAGATATTTTCAGGTATACTTCACGGGAAATGCCAAAGTTCAACTCGATCAGCATTAGCGGCTATCACATGCATGAAGCCGGGGCAACCGCAGCACTGGAATTGGCTTTCACCTTGGCGGACGGACTGGAGTACATTCGGACAGGACTTGCAGCTGGAATCCAAATAGATTCATTTGCTCCACGTCTGTCTTTCTTTTGGGGCATCGGAATGGATTTCTTCAGAGAGATAGCTAAAATGAGAGCTGGCCGGATTTTATGGGCAAAGTTGGTGAAGCAATTTGAACCAACTAACGATAAATCCCTAGCACTGCGCACACACAGCCAAACGTCTGGCTATAGCCTAACAGCTCAAGATCCCTACAACAACGTAGCACGAACCGCCATAGAAGCATTAGCGGCTGTCTTTGGCCACACACAGTCACTTCACACCAATGCATTGGATGAAGCAATCGCTCTCCCTACGGACTATTCAGCTGCCATAGCCCGGGAAACTCAAAAGTACCTCCAAAACCAAATCAACATTACCCAGGTAGTTGATCCATGGGCAGGGTCTTATAAAGTTGAGCAGTTGACCAATGAATTGATCACAGAGGCCTGGTCTATTATTCAGGAAGTTGAAGAAATGGGTGGGATGGCCAAAGCAATTGAGCAGGGGTATCCTAAACTGAAGATTGAAGAAGCTGCTGCCAGAAAACAGGCAAAAATTGATTCTGGAAGAGAGGTTATAGTTGGCGTAAACAGGTACACAACTGACGAAAAAGTAGAAATAGAACTACTTGAAGTGGATAATAATGAAGTGAGAAGAAAGCAAATTGAGCAACTCGAGCAAATCAAAGGCTCCAGAGACTCAAATAGAGTGAAAAATACACTTAATGCTATTTCTGAATCCGCACATACCAATGAAGGCAATTTGTTAGCTTTAGCAGTGGAAGCAGCCAAAGCACGTGCCACGCTGGGTGAAATTTCCCAGGCAATGGAAGACGTATTTGGTAGATATCAAGCAAAAAATCAAACCATATCAGGTGTGTATTCATCAGAGATTAACCAGAACGAAGATTTTAGGAAAGCCCGCGAGTTGGCTGACCAGTTTGCAGAAATGGAAGGTCGACGCCCCAGGATCCTGGTGGCCAAGATGGGCCAAGATGGACATGACCGTGGAGCAAAGGTTATCGCCACTGCCTTTGCAGACCTTGGATTTGATGTGGACATAGGGCCATTGTTTCAAACCCCGGCTGAAGTAGCTAAACAAGCCGCTGAAAATGATGTGCATATTGTAGGTGCGTCATCTTTGGCTGGGGGTCATAAAACGCTAGTTCCTGAATTGGTAAACGAGCTGAAAGGTATAGGAAGAGAAGACATGATGGTGATAGCCGGAGGAATCATTCCCGAAAAAGATTATGAGTTCCTCCAATCAAATGGTGTGTCTTTCATTTTTGGACCGGGGACGGTCATAGCCAAAGCTGCTACTAATATTCTCACTAAATTATTGGAGGATTAACCTAAACATTAAGACATAAAAAAAGCCTGACACTTTCGTGACAGGCTTTTTCAAATTCTTTCTGATATGTATTATTCAGCCAGACCATTCTTGATCAGGAAGTTCTGATAAAGCTCCTGGAAATCTTCGATATCCGGAGACATTTTAATCGCCTCCTCATACTTGGTCAAAGCATCAAGTATCAAACCATTTTCTTCGTAGAAAGATGCATAGATGATCTTGTTTAAAGGTGAATCCTCAGAAACTTCGCTCTTCAGATTAGCAAGACTTTCTTGCAATTCTACCTTATCACCAGATTTTACTTTCTTGATTCCGATTTCTCCAGATGAAATTTCCTCATCACCCTTCTTATAAATCGTCACAAGGTAGAGCCCCATGTCGTAAGCAAGTTTCTCATCTGCAAAATCCAGTTCCACTGAAGTCTTGTCTGTTTCTTTAGAGAAGATCTCTTCATTGAAAATATTTTCAATTTTCACTACATAAAGATCACCTGCCTTCCAGTCTTCTGGAGCGTCCCATCTAAGGATAGCTGTGGAACCAAGCAAATCAGCCTGACTGGGTGCCATGACATTGATCGCTGCTGAACCTGTAGCTCTTGAAACCGCTCCAGTAGCATTTAATCTTGCTCTGTAGTCAGTATTCTCATCCTCGTTCATTTTGTTCATTACGAACGTCGCATATCTACTGGCAATACTCGTGCTAGCAGTGCTAATGTTCTTCTCTATGTCTGATATTTTTTTAGTACCGGCACCTCTGATTTCAGTGGTTTTGCCAGTTTTGTGCATCAGACCAATATATGCACCTTCCGATGCAATGATTTCATCTCCCGAATTAAGCTTCGCGCCAGTCTTCAGTGTTTCAGCCTGAGCGCTACCAGCTTTTTTCAATTGGTTTTCACCTTTGTTTGCGAGTACTCTAAAAGCGTAATCCTGCGCCGAAGCGATACTAGCTGTGAGTACCATACCAGCAACAAAAGCATAAGAAATAAACTTTCTCATAATCATTTAGCGTTTGTATAAATGTGTTGTAAAGTTACAGTTTATCAACTTTAAACAAGGACTTTCGTCCTTCTTTAGTAAATGAATTTTTAACTACTCCATAGTATACCTCCAAAGAATCCCCAGCAATTGCTACCGCAAAAGTGGCAAGTGCAATGTCTGCCTTGAAACTATAAAGCTCTAAAACATAAATAACCCCATATACCAAAACAGCTATTTCAACCAACTGAAACAACTTAGTAATACCATCGTACCACTTCGGTATCTTTTTATAAATCAGCGAAAACAGTGCCACATTTAAGAAACACAGGATAATTGCAAAAATATATCCCACATTCTCATTCATCACATTGATATAATCGCGATTTAGAATCATAGTGATGATATTTGCATGAACCACGCCACCATACATGTCCGGAAATGCCCGACCTATGTACTTTTCGTTAAGAGGCGTGTAAAACTTATCCTCTAATGATTCTCTATCTCCCAAATACTTACCAAGGTAGCAAAACATAACCACCTTGCCTTCGATTAGATCTGGAGTAAAATTCTCGTTGAATACATCGGGAACGTCAAGAGCATAATATTTGTTACCAAATTTTGTAGCTCCATAGTCCAGGACATTACCGCGATAATTGATTACCTCAATCTCGTTGTTTCTTGCAATGAATTCAGCTGCAGCAGCTGAGTCATATGTTGCCGCCATTTGCACACCGAAAGCCAACCTCTGATCTCCTCCTACGTCGAAAGTAGGGTAAAACTCACGGCACATTTTCAATTCCTCCTGCACCTTGGCATCCGTAACTAAGTTTACAAATGCATTGGAAGCGGCAAATTGATTGAATCCTTCCCATGAATAAAGAATTGTATCCCGGCTTATATCTGTTGGATGCGGAACCAGTTTTTCAGCAAGTATTAAGTTATTTACACTTGCCATGCCCTCCATCAACATCATGTCTCCGAGCGTATCCTCTTTGGGATCATAGAAAAATGAGTCAATTCCTATACAAGCAGGATTGTACTTACTAATAATCTGAAGCATCATACCAATCTCTCCTCGCTGGAGATTGCTCAAGTTTACGAGCACAACTCGCTCCTCGGCCACAGGATCATCCCTCAATTGTGAAAACACAATGTCGGTCATTTCCATGTCGCCGAAAGCTTCGCCTATAGGGTCAAATACGTCAAAGATCTTAAATGCTGTGAAACTGTTGAAGAGCCCCATCAGGCCGAAAATAAATGCGGTACCTAATATGACATCTAGCCAGAATTTTCTAAACATGACTTTAGTGTTAGCGGGTGATAAAAAAAGATTTTACTTTACCCGCAATTAACCAGCATTCAGCCACAGATCAAATGCAATATAAGTAAAATATAATTTTTTATTGAAATTAATCAATTTTTCAATCGAATATTAGTTAAAATATGAAGGATCGATCAAATACCAGACCTTCTTTAGATGAATTATCCAAAGGGATCGATCAATCTGATAGGGTTTTACTCAGCCGGGCGATTACGATTGTTGAAAGTAAGCTTCCCTCTGATCAGGATTTGGCGACGGTACTTTTGGATAAAATACTTCACAAGTCTGGTAATAGCATAAGAATAGGCATCACTGGTGTACCCGGAGTAGGTAAAAGCACATTTATTGAAGCATTTGGCAAATCGCTCACTTCTCTTGGCAAGAAGGTAGCCGTATTGTCCGTTGATCCAAGCAGCTCCAGGTCTAAAGGAAGTATTCTGGGAGACAAGACCAGAATGAATGAACTATCTATGGATCCTGATGCCTTTATCAGGCCGTCTCCTTCCGGCACCTCACTGGGAGGTGTAGCTGCAAGAACCCGGGAAAATATTTTGCTATGTGAAGCTGCAGGGTATGATGTGATCCTGGTGGAAACTGTTGGCGTGGGGCAATCCGAAATAGCGGTCAAAAATATGGTGGACTTCTTTTTGCTCCTTATGCTATCAGGTGGTGGAGACGAATTGCAGGGGATCAAGCGAGGAATTATGGAAATGGCCGATCTCATCGTGATCAACAAAGCTGATGGAGATAATCTAAAGTCTGCCAAAATGGCTAAAAAAGCGTTTGAGAATGCCCTTCACTTATTTCCTCCTCATGAATCTAATTGGACAGTACCAGTTACCCTTTGCTCAGCATTGGAGAAATCCGGAATTGAAGAGGTTTGGGGTATTATTCAGGATTTTAAAGACAAAACCCAACACTCAGGATTTTTTAACAACCAGCGAAAACTTCAGAACGTAACGTGGCTGAAGGAACTGATCAAGGAAAAACTTGAATCTTCATTTTATACCGATGAGCAAAAAAGGACCCAAATACGGTTGATTGAAGAAAAGGTGTCAGCTGGCGAACTTTCTGTTCGCCATGCTGTAAAAACACTCTTTAACGAAAAATGAAACCATTTGGCCCTCTTCCGGCTGGGAAGCTATTGATCTCCGTACCATCGAGATTATAGCGATATACCGTACCATTACCCTGAAAAGCTTTGGCATCTGTAACATACAGCTCATTATCCAGTGAAATCCCCAAACCATAATAATTCAACCCGGAAACCACAGGAGTGGTAGGAGCGCTTGTGGCTGTGATACTCAACTCGTAAATGGCCGTGTTGTAATCAGGCCATCCACTGGAAGACAAATAGTAAAGCTTGTTACCCTCACTATTGATCACCATTTTCTCATTATAGCCAGCACCCTGCACCCCGGAAATGGTAGTTTCGACGCTGTTTGTTTCAGTGTCAACTCTCACCAGGTTACCACTGTTGCAAAATACCCAGAGATTATTATTGGCATCCACAACCATACGGTCCGGACTAGCCGAAACCTCAATAGAGGCGACTTCCTGGTCATTTTCGGAATTATATACGGAAATACTATTACTACCTACATTCGCCACATAAAAGTAGTCATCCACAGCGATAACGTGCTGTGGTTGTACATTTAGCATGATAGAATCAGTAATGACATAGGATTCCAAATCTACAACGGCAATAAAGGAACCCTCCCACGCATAAGTATCGTAGTTAAGGGTTCCCCAGTTTGTCACATATGCTTTATCTCCTATAGCTGCAAATGAGAAAGGGTTGGACAAACCTGTATTGATATAAGCCTCAAACTTAAATGTCTCCAAATCGATAACTTCTAACTTATCTGCCACATTGGTTATTGCAAATATTTTATCATCATAGACCAGTGCATTTTGTATTGTAGCAGCAATTGGGAATCCATTTGCGGAAGCAAATACACTCAGCTTAGTTTCATCTGTTATAGTGTTGAAAGTAGATAATGAGCCATCTCCACTGGCAAAGTTTCCTTCATTGATGACAATGACATCCGCTGCGGCTTCTGCCGTGGTGAAGGCCACTACATTTCCAAATCCAAAACCTTTGTCGGTTTCCACATAAGCCCGTGCATAATAGATTGTAGTGGGATCAAGGCTTGTAAGGTTCACATCCAAACCAGAAACTCCCTCTATTGATCCTTGTGCAGCCTTATTGTCAGATTCAGATGGTAAAGAATTGCTTGACGAGTACACAAATCCTACATCAATTATTGCATAATCAGCATCCAGGGCCACTACACCAGATTGAAGTTTAGCTGAGGTAGAAGCAATTTCACTTACTACTACAGCCTCCAGCTTGATTGTAGTGGGCTGACCATCAATGCTTATACCATCAAGGACCACCTCCTTTGGATCATCGGTACAGCTTGAAACTGCAATCAGGATGCTAAATGCAAGCAAAAACTTAACAACAAAGAGATTTTTCATTCTATAGATTGATTTAATTGATAACTCAGTTTAAACAAAAAGTTTCTTCCTGGGGTAGCCCGCAGCTCGTAGTTTTGATAAGCTACATCCCACAAATTATTTACTTGTAAGGCTATTCTTACAGCATGCTGCTGAAGGTTAATTTGGTAGCCCAGCTCTATTTGGGCAAGAGAGTAAGCATCAAGTTCATTGGTATTGGAGGCTTCTGTATAGCGCTTACCTGTAAGAGAGTGCAGGTAAGTACAGGACCATTCACCAAAAGAAAAGTGAACCATCGCAGAACCCTTATGGAATGGGGCATAAGCCAACTGATTGCCCTCAGATGCGTCTTCCGACCGATTAAAAGCATATGAGGCTCCGGCTTTCCATGTCAGGTTAGAAAGGTTTTGAGAAAAACTAAAATTAGTCTCAGTACCCAAGACGTTAACCGAATGCACATTTTGCGGTGACCAAAAGCTACCCTTATCTTCCCATATTATCATCTCTGAAATACGGGAACGGTACCCGGAAAGCTGCCCAGAGAAAATCAATCCCGAGAACTCTGATGTCCAATTGCCTCCTACCTCCAAAGTCCAGCCATCTTCCGGTTTTAAATCCATATTCCCACCAGGATTCCAAAATAGATCATTGAGAGTGGGAAATCTAAAACTTCGCGCCATTCTAATGGTACCATCTAGCTTTCCCTGATCGTCATGGATCATGGCATATTCTAAGCCTAGTGATGGCACAATGGGCAACTCCTCCTGACCTTGCATGTATGGCAACCGTAAGTTTAGAGATGTAGCCAACCTCTCGGTTATTGTCCAATCACTCAGTGCAAACCAATCTACCCTCGCTTGGCTGGCATCTGGCACATAACTCGAGACCTCTGGTTCTGCCAAAGTAAAGTTGGCTCCAGTTCGAAGTGTTAGTTTATCAAACGCCAAGAACTCATATTCAGCTGAGGATAGATATCTTCTTAGATTGGTTTGAGAGGAAGCATTATATGTTTGTTTATCATCCACATATGCTGCCGATAGCTTTAGAAAACCAGCATCAAAACTATGCTCAAATACAATACTTGATCTGAGATTTTTATCCAGCAGGTAGTTTGTGCTGTTAATGTCCCCTATTATCGGCTGTGTTTGACGGTCATGTTCATTCCACCACATGGACAATGAAAACTTGCTGTTTTCAACAAACCAGTATCCCTCGGCAATCATTGCTTGCAATAGGCTGGACGCATTGTTTTGTTTGTAAGAATCACCTCTAAATTTTACCTCAAAATCATTGTCAATTGCGCTACGGATAGCGGCCACTTTTGCTCCCCATTTCCCATTTCCATATTGACCCTTGGCTCCAGTAAAAAATTTCCCAAAGCTTCCAACATACTGCGCTATTTCTATATTTAGTGCATCGCTTCTTGAAAACGACTGAAGGTCCACTACACCCCCAATGGCACCGCTTCCAAAAATGGTACTTGAAGCTCCGTGGTGGAGTGTTATGTTTTCAAAAAGAAATGCCGGAACACTCGAAAAGTCACTTTGACCGAGTGTTTGGCTATTGATGTCAATCCCCTTCCAGGAAACCTGAGTGTGGCTTGGTGTGGTGCCACGGAAACTTACAGAGGTGAGTTGTCCTTCAGCTCCATACTGCCTCAAATACAAGCTGGTAGAAGCCTGTAATGCGTCACCTAAACTACCACCAACATTCAGTTGCAGAGCTGAAGAGTCCAGATGGCTCTGATATTGTCCTGAATTATATGCTGCGGTTATCTCTACAGCATTCAATAGGACAGAGTCCTCCTGAGCATGTGTCACATAAACACACGATAAGAATAATGCGTATAGAAATAACCTGGTGACCATGAATAAACTTTTAAGTCAATTCAAAGCCATCGGAAAAAGTACAAGAGTCTGGTAAACCAATTAGGCTATCAATCTCCTTTGCTTTCTACCCGAAGCTTGGAATAATTAATGATCCTGGCAGGTCTCCTGACTTTCCATGATTTGACGCCTTCCCAGGTAGACACTTAAGTCTTCCCAGTGGCAAGATTTGACAAATCTTCTATTGGAATTACAGTTGCGGGGACAGCTCCAGAGTTTCACTGGATTCCCTTTTAATGCTGGCGCGCGGTACACGCCAACAACCACAATCAAGGCCAAAGATATCAATCAAAAGTTCATTTCCATGTGCCGTTAATTTTTTTTATTCAATTTTGACCTTATGAAAGGATTTCTACCATTGGTCATTATCGTGTTACTACTTGGATGTAATGGGCCACAAAAAAAGACCGGACATGCCAACTCCCAGGAAAAGACGGGAGTCGAATTTGCCACTAAATTTGAAATTCATGAAAGTGAACTGAAAGTGAATGAACCATGGCCAGGGGCTGTTCAGTCGAGAATTTACGAGCCCGCGCCTGATCACACCCGAATTATCGTTACATCCACAACACATCTCCCCTACTTAGAAATGCTGGGATTAGAAGATTACCTGGTCGGATTTCCCGGAACCAAATACATCAGTTCTCCATCTTTCAGAAAAAGAGTTGAGAATGGGCAAATAACAGATCTTGGTCCTGACGGAGGGATGAACCTGGAGTTACTAATATCCCTTGACCCTGATGCAGTGTTTGCTTTTGATATGGGTAGTGAGTCTGTTGGTTTGGACAAGATTGAGGAAGCAGGGATTCCAGTGATTTATAATGCCGATTTCCTGGAATCTTCTGCGCTGGGCAGAGCAGAATGGATAAGGTTCTTTGGAGCGTATTTTGGACTTCAAACCAAAGCAGACTCCGTATTCAAGAAAATTTCTGATCGATATAAATCCCTGAAAGAACTGGCATCTGACACTGAAAATCGTCCTACGATATTGAGTGGTGTGGTCTATGGAGATATCTGGTATTTGCCAGGAGGTAAAAATTGGGCCGCAGAGTTTTATGAAGATGCTGGAGGAAACTATTTGTGGGCTCAAAACTCAACTTCAGGATGGATCGAGTTGAGCTTTGAGTCGGTCTATGAAAAAGCGGGTGAAGCCGACTTTTGGATTGGGACGAGCACCTTCAACACCAAAGCAGAACTGAAAGGTCAGGATGCGCGATATGCTGATTTTGATCCATTCAATAATGATCAAGTCTATAATTACAATAAAAGGATCAGTCCCACTGGAGGATATGATTTTTTTGAATCCGGATATGCAAGACCAGATATTGTACTGGCGGATTTGATCAAGATCATTCACCCGGAGCTAATGGAAGATTACGAAACCTATTACTTCAAAAAACTTCCATGATTAATCAGCATTTAGAAGCGTCCAAAAAACGTTGGAGCAGAATACTGCTGATTCTGTCTGGGTTCCTAGTGGTTAGTTTTGTGATCAACATGAGTTTTGGTTCGGTTTACATCCCGATACCTGCTTTGATTGACTTTGTCTTTTCCGGATCAAGTGGAAACAGGGTTTCAGATATGATTCTTAGTAATTTCCGTATCCCAAAAGCACTCACAGCTGCGCTGGTAGGTAGTGCCCTGAGTGTAAGTGGCCTTCAGATGCAGACCCTTTTCAGAAATCCGCTGGCAGGCCCATATGTACTTGGGATTAGTTCAGGTGCGAGCCTGGGTGTTGCTATCGCTATTTTCTTAGGATTTTATATAGGTGGGTTTTTAGAGCTTTCGGGTATTGGTCGGAGTTGGCTCTTAGTGGCAGCGTCGGGTTTGGGCTCTATTATGATCCTTTTTGTGATTTCTGTTGCTGCCACTCGGGTGAAAGACAGTGTAACCTTGCTGATCATTGGGTTGATGTTCGGTGCTGCGTCAGGAGCCTTCGTTAGCATCTTACAATTTTTCAGCCAGGCCGAAAATATTCAGGCCTATGTGATTTGGTCTTTTGGAAGCCTGGGGAGCCTCAGTTGGACCGAATTAAATGTCTTCATTCCGCTCATCATCCTGGGTTTGATTGGATCTGTCTTATTATCTAAATCCCTCAACACACTTTTACTTGGAGAAAACTATGCAGTAAGCCTGGGGTTAAATTTGAAAAGAACAAGATTCTTCATCATACTCAACACTGCAATATTAGCTGGAGTTGTCACAGCCTTCTGCGGGCCAATAGCCTTTTTTGGATTGGCACTTCCCCACCTGACCCGGATGCTATTCAATACGTCCAACCATCTACTACTCACACCATTGGTTATCATTTTTGGAGCCACCCTGATGCTAGTCTTTGATTTTGTAGCCCAACTGCCAGGTACTGAAGCCACACTTCCAATCAATGCCGTTACGGCGCTTTTCGGTGCACCTTTTGTGATTTACATCCTATTAAAAAGGAGAAACCTGAATTACTCCTATCAATCATGAAATTGCTGGAAACCAAATCACTAAGTATTGGCTACAGGAAAGGGAAAAACACCACTTCCATTATCCAAAAAGACATTAACCTCAGCGTGGAACCAGGGCAAATCATCTCCCTAATGGGCCAAAATGGGGTTGGTAAAACAACCTTCATTAAATCCATTTGCGGTCTTTTGCCAGTTTTGGATGGCCAGGTGTTTTATCATGGACAAGACCTTAAGCGCATTAGACCAAAAGACCTGGCGCGTCAAATCAGCATTGTACTAACTGAAAAGCCCTTCAATCAAACCATTACGGTACTTGAACTTATAGCCATTGGCAGGCACCCCTACTCCGGATGGTTGGGTACATTGGGCGAAAAGGATAAGGGTGTAATAGACTGGGCAATCAGTGAAACCAATATTAACTATCTGGCCAATAAAAAGCTTTACGAACTCAGTGATGGCCAAATGCAAAAAGTGATGATTGCCCGTGCGCTTGTTCAGGAGACTGATTTGATTCTGCTAGACGAACCTGCGGCTCATCTCGATCTTTACAACAAGATTGAAGTGATGATTCTGCTGAGGAAAATAGCTAAAACGGGGAAGGGCATTATAATCTCTACGCATGATATGCAGGTCAGTACACAACTTTCTGATTTGCTTTGGCTTTTCAATTTCAATGAACCTGTTACTTCAGGAACCCCCGAAGACCTGATCCTGAATGGTTCATTGGAGAAAACACTTTATCTGCACAATCATGGGTATGACATGATCCATGGTATTGTGGTAATGGATCAGCACGGGCCTAAAGTTAGTGTGATAGGAGAAGAAGACAGGAAATTTTGGACGATTCAGGCTTTGAAGCGGAATGGCTATCAAATTGATCAAACGGCTGAAATAACTGTGGAGGCAAGTACAACAAACTGGTTGCTCAAAACTAATAACGACTCTATGGTGTTGGAATCAATTGAAGAGCTTGTAAAAGCTTTGAAATTTGGTAATCAAAACATCCAAAAGGGTCTTTGATGTCGTTATTTGGAGGGATTAAATCGTGGAAATCCCTCTAAATGCTATAACTTAATCAACTGCTACTATCCTAATTGCCGTATGAAACTTTTAGTAACCTCTCTTTTAACTGTAGTCCTCTTTTCGGCTACAGCCCAAACTCCAGACTTTTTCACTAATGCCAATACCTTTTTTGCAGATCATGTGAAATCGGGGTTAATCGAGTATGAAAGCATCAAAGAAAACCCCACAGAACTGAATGTACTTGTAAGACAAATAGCCAATTACCTGATCGCAGGAAAAACTCCTGAGCAACAGAAAGCTTTTTACACCAACGCCTACAACATACTGGTCATCAAACAAGTAGTGGATGAGCTTCCGATAGATGGCCCTTGGGACATTGATGGTTTTTTTAGTAAGACCATTTTTAAGGTCGCGGGAAGGGATGTCACACTTGATGGGTTGGAAAAACAAATCCTATTTCCTGCTTTCCCTGATCCACGGTTACATTTTGTGCTTGTTTGTGCTGCTATTGGTTGCCCCCCGATCTCCAACTATGCCTATGTGCCAGATTCGCTGGAGACAATGCTTGATCGCAAAACTCGTGAGGTATTAAACATCAACTGGTATGTGCGTGTCTACAAAGACAAGACATTAATTTCAAAAGTATTTGATTGGTACAAAAAGGATTTTGAGTCAGACACTTCAGACATTAAAGGGTATATCAATCAATACCGTGAAATTGCGATTCCTGAAAACCACACTTTAGATACCTATGAGTATGACTGGTCTCTAAATGACGCTAAGAACAGTTTTAGATACTAGATTTTCGACAAGAGCTTCCGATATTTGCGGCAATGGAAGTAGCCACAACAAAATCGGTTGAGAAAAAACTGCACAGCAAGATCAATTCGGAGATTGGCAAAGCAATTGCTGATTTCAAAATGATCGAAAATGGAGACAAGGTGCTGATTGCTGTAAGTGGTGGCAAAGACAGCCTATGCTTGCTCCACTTCTTAAAAGACTTTCAGAAAAAAGCCCCGATAGACTTTGAGATAGTTGCTGTGAACCTAGATCAGGGACAGCCCGGTTTTCCGGATCATATTCTTCCGGAGTTATTCAAGACATGGGCAGTACCATTTCATATTGAGTATCGAGATACCTACTCGGTGGTTGTAGAAAAAATCAAAGGCAGCAATACCTACTGTTCTCTTTGCAGCAGGTTGAGACGTGGAGTCCTCTATGACCTGGCAGCTAAGATGAAATGTAACAAAATTGCCTTAGGTCATCATTTGGATGATTTGATTGAAACCTTCCTGTTGAATGCCTTTTACTCTGGTCAACTGGCTTCTATGGCTCCTCATTATAAAACCAATAAGGAAAACATCCATGTGATCCGGCCGCTCTATGCGCTTGAGGAAAAGATCATTGAAGAGTTTGTCTCCATTCAGCAATGGCCTATCGTGCCCTGCAACCTTTGTGGTTCTCAAGATGGCATGAAACGACAATACATCAAAAACCTCCTTACTACACTGCAAAAAGACAACCCTCAGATTAAATCAAGTATTTTAAATTCCTTAAGAAATCCTGACCCGAATTTCTTACTGGCACCTTCTCTTTGGAATGGAGCAATTCCATCCACAAAATAAGATTAGGCGATCTTTGAAGAAATTATATACCGAATAAGAAGCGTAAATCCTACCGATGTGGATAAGACAGAAATCAAATAATAACCTGAGTAATATCCCAAAACTGCAGCAACGGAATAGTCATGACTGGTTAGATCAGGTAAGGGACGAAAAATAATAGAACTAATTCCAATAACAAGACAAATTCCTCCAAGTATCCACTTTGGTCTTCCTGTGTTCATCATGGCTTTATTTAAGTTTCATGTATTGAAACCAAGATATCAAAAATTGACTTATACCGCAAAGGTATTTTTCAATTAAAGAAGTATATATCCTTTTTTGCCATTTTAGATCTAAAGCGAATCAAATCAATGAACAATGAGGTACCTAAAACTGTCATCACTGCACCTAGAGTTCCGCTGAACAGCAGAAATTCAAATGCCACTCCCAGATACAACCAGTAGGTTGTTAAAATGCAAAGTGTGAGACCAATGATGGAAATGGTAACGTCGAGAATTGAGTAGAGTCTAAATTTAGCTTGAGCCATGTCCTTTGAGTTTATTTTTAACAAAGTACGCTTATACTGCTCTAATTTTCAATAGATCGAATATTAATTACACAATATCAAATTATTACCCTATTGCATTGAAAATAAAACAAATCAAGAAGAAGCTTTTCAACCGTTTAATACGATAATGATAAAATCGGTTGAAGCAATTCCAGGTGATTACGGCTACATAATCGGTGAGAATATTAGAATTTCTTTCAAATGAGTGTAATTTTCCTAATCAACTCAAACACTAATCTGAAAAAGTCAAAATATAACCTATGAACTTATCAATCCAGAATTTAAGTAAAACCTATCCCAACGGCGTTCAGGCGTTGAAAGATGTTACCTTGGAAATTCCAGTTGGAATGTTTGGCCTGCTGGGACCAAACGGAGCCGGAAAATCTTCCCTTATGCGCACAATCGCTACACTACAAGAGCCGGATTCAGGGACAATCACTCTAGGCGACCTTGATGTTTTAAAACAAAAAAATGAGGTGAGAAAAGTGCTCGGATATTTACCTCAGGAATTTGGGGTATATCCTAAAGTATCAGCCATTGACTTACTAGATCATATTGCTGTTTTGAAAGGGATTACAAACGGCAAAGAACGCAAGGCTTTGGTAAAGTCTCTTTTACAGAAAACCAACCTTTGGCAGCACCGCAAAAGAAGTGTTGGTGGGTACTCAGGTGGAATGAAACAACGATTCGGCATTGCTCAGGCGTTGATCTCCAATCCCAAATTGATTATAGTGGATGAGCCTACAGCGGGTTTAGATCCGGCCGAGAGAAATAGATTCCTGAACCTCCTCAGTGAAATTGGTGAAAACACAGTGGTGATCCTCTCCACGCACATTGTGGACGATGTAAAGGAGCTCTGCACCAATATGGCCATCATCAATCAGGGAGAAGTACTCTTGACCGGAAACCCAATAGAGTCCATCAAAAGCATTGAAGGAAAAATCTGGAGCAAGACCATTGAGAAAGAAGAGATGATCGCTTACAATGAAAAGTACAATGTAATCTCAGAGAGACTGATAGCCGGTAAACCTGAAATCCATGTGTTTAGTGACACCAAACCAGATGACTCCTTCCATCCTGAGCAGGCAGATCTGGAAGACGTTTACTTTTCAAAAATCAAAGAATCAACTCCAACTGCTGAAGTAGCAGCCTAACCTAAACAGGCAGAGCCAGAACCAAGACGGATATTTTCCAAGCCTGGATCAATTGGACTTCTGCCTAAAAAACACATGAACCTTATTGAAAGTACTAACCTAAACTTCACATGATAGAGTTTATAAGATTTGAATTGAACTACCGGTTCAACCGACCGGCTACCTATATTTATTTTGTTCTTCTGCTACTGATGGGCTTTTTAGCCAGCGCAACGGATGTTATTCGTGCAGGAGGAAGCGGTGGAAAAGTGATGGAAAATGCACCCATAGTCATCACACAGCTCATGGTAGCTATGATGATTTTTGGAACATTTATTACCTCAGCGGTAATGGGTGTGCCTGTTTTGCGCGATTTTGAACACAAAACTGACTCGATGATTTTCACAACTCCGGTCAGTAAGTTTGATTACCTGAGTGGAAAGTTTCTTGGCTCGTTTATCACTATTCTGATCATCACCTCAGGGTTGATCCTGGGGATTATGGTGGGTCAGGCCATCCAATGGCCGTGGCAAGACAATGCAGATCGATTGATGGAATTCAGTTTCATGTCATACATCAACCCTTATTTTGTCTTTGTATTCCCTAACCTCTTGTTCTTCAGTGCACTCTTCTTTCTTGGAGGATCACTTGGCAAAAGAATGGTAGTGGTTTATGCCCAGGGTATCATCCTCTTTATGGGTTACCTCGTTGCACAAACATTCATCTCTCAGCTCGACAATCAGGGATTAGCAGCCATGCTTGACCCATTTGGGTTTGGAGCTTTGGAAGTCACCACGCAATACTGGACCGTATCTGAGCAAAATAGCCAGCTCATGCCCCTTTCAGGTTACATCTTGTCTAACCGCTTGATCTGGCTCGGTATCGGGTTGCTGTCACTGGTCTTTCTCTATATCAGGTTTGATTTTAACCTAGCAGGAAATGCCTCCAAAAAGACAAAAAACAAAGGTGAAAAGACTATTCGGGAGCTAAAATCGGAAATTATTGAATCTCCGGTAGTTCAGCAAGTGTTTGGTTTTGGGGCTCAACTAACCCAGCTCAGAAGCTTATCCTGGTTCTATTTTAAATGGATCATTAAGCAAGTGCCATTCATGTTCATAGTGCTGGCAGGAGTGATCTTCGTTTTTATCATTGCATTCGTAGGAGCCGAAGGAAGTTATGGTATAGAACTGTACATGACCACCAGCAGAGCAGTTCAGTTTATAGGAATCTTCAACCTTTTCTTTATCATCATTATTGTATTCTACACTGGTGAGATCGTCTGGAAAGAGCGCGATGTTAAAATGGATTTGATCTATGATGCGCTCCCTTATCCAAGTTACATCAGCCTGGCCAGCAAATTCATCGGGATGATCCTGATGAGTGTTGCACTCATGCTAACCTTAATGTTTTGTGGGATTATTATCCAGTTGATCAAAGGCTATCCAAACATAGAGTGGAGTCTTTATTTCACCGAGCTATTTGTTGACACGATGGGTACGATGGTATTGTACCTCATGCTTGGACTATTTATCCAGGCCATCATCAATCACAAGTTTATCGGGTTTGGTTTGATGTTTGTTTTTTATATCTCGATGATCGTGATGAGTGAGCTTGGCCTTGAGCACACCATGTTCTATTTTGGGCGCACTGGCCTTGGTGGTTATTCTGAAATGAATAAGTTTGGTCACTACCTACAGCCTTTCTCCTGGTTAAATGTCTATTGGTTTGGCTTTGCCACTTTCCTTTATGCTTTGGCAATCCTATTCTCTGTAAGAGGTATTGATTCTAAATTCTCTGTCCGGCTAAAGCTGGGCAAGCAAAGAGTAAACGGTCAGGTGGTCATGGCGATAATCTTCTCTCTGGTGGTTTTCGGAGCAAGTGGTGCGTACATTTATTACAATACCAATGTCCTGAATGAATACCAAAATTCTGACGACAGAAAAGCAGATCAGGCTAAATATGAACGCACACTTAAGCAATATGAATTGTTGTCTCAACCAAAGATCATTGGCACTAAACTGGACGTGGACGTTTATCCAAAAAATCGTGACTTCAAAGCATCCGGCTATTATTTATTGAAAAACAAGAGTCAGGATACGATTACAAATGTTCACATTCAAAATTCTCCCGACGGTCAGGTAGAAACCAAAGTTTCGTTTGTAAAGGATTTTGAAATTGACACTGTTTATTCAGACTTTAGGTATACAATCTATAAGTTGGACAATCCGCTTTATCCCGGAGATTCCATACAGATGGACTTTGAGGTCACGTTTACCACCACTGGCTTCAAAGAAGGCGGATCAAACACAGACATTATCTACAATGGCACTTTCTTCAATAATTCGGCTTATTTCCCATCTATTGGATACAATGAGGGCTTTGAGCTGAGCAGTGATGATGACAGAAAAAAACAAGACCTGGAGCCGAAAGAGCGGATGCTGGAAACGGATGATCCACGAGGCCTTGCCCAGAGCTTGTTTGGGGATGATGCTGACAAAATCAGCTTTGAGGTGACCATTTCTACTGACAGCAGTCAAATAGCCATTGCTCCCGGATATCTGCAAAAAAAATGGAACGAAGGAGGTCGTGTTTATTATCACTACAAGATGGATACGCCAATGGTCAACTTCTACTCTATCGTATCTGCTGACTATGCGGTAATCAAAGACACCTGGCAACCGCCAGTGGATAGCTTACCGGAAGTGGCTTTGGAGATTTATTACAACAAAGGTCACGAGTACAATACGGACAAAATGATGCTTGGTATGAAGGAGGCACTGACTTATTATACTAAAAACTTCAGTCCTTATCAGTTCAGGCAGCTGCGTATTATGGAGTTCCCAAGATACCGATCATTTGCCCAATCGTTTGCCAACACTGTACCATTCTCAGAGGGTATTGGCTTTATCCAGCACATCAAAACGGACGATGTAGACTTACCATTTTACGTAACTGCCCACGAGGTGGCTCACCAGTGGTGGGGTCATCAGGTGACAGAAGCAGGTGTGAAAGGTAATGCGATGCTTTCAGAAACATTGTCCCAATACTCGGCGCTCATGGTCATGAAGCAAAACTTCCCGCCTGAGATCATCAAGGAGTTTCTGAAATACGAGTTAAACTCTTACCTGATGGGTCGAACATTTGAGCAGAAAAAGGAAATGCCGCTTTACCAGGTAGAAAGTCAAGGTTATATCCATTACAGAAAAGGATCTCTGGTAATGTTTGCACTGCAGGACTATATCGGGGAAGATAGTGTCAACGCTGCACTGAAGCGCTTCAATGAAGATTGGGCGTTTAAAGATGCTCCCTACCCTACCTCAAAGGATTTGATCACTTATTACAGAGCGGTTACTCCAGACAGCCTTCAGTACATCATTACGGATATGTTTGAGACGATCACTTTGTTTGAAAACAAAACAACGGACGCAGAATATGAGCTGTTACCTGACAGCACCTATGAGGTCAGCCTCACAGTCAATACCATCAAATATCAAGCTGACAGCCTGGGAAGTGAAGAGGTTCAGGAGCTTAAAGACTGGATAGACATTGGGGTATTTACTGAAAGCAGTAAAGGCAAAGACAGTTTGGTTTACCTGAAAAAACACAAGATTTCTAAGGAAGAAAACACCTTCACTTTGACAGTTGGTACCAAGCCAACCAAAGCTGGAATAGATCCGATCAACAAGCTGATCGATAGGAATCCGAAGGATAATGTGAAAGAGGTGAGTGAGAAGGAAGAGGAATCACTTTAAGTGGAAAATCCTGACAGGTTTTCGTCCGCAGGACTCCTATGGAGAAACCTGTCAGGATTTTAATTCTATGACAACCAAACTTAGAATCACCCCTGATTCTAAAATAAAATAACCGATTCCTAAATAGGTCAGTTCATCCCAGAGCGCTACCACCAAACTCACAGTTACAATCATATAAAGAAAATTAGCCACAGCTATACCTCGCAGAAAGTAGGAATGATCTGAACCAAGAAACTGATAACAGCTAAAAGAATAAATAGCAAAAAGTAACGCCACACCTCCCAAACAAAGCAAAATGAATATTGGCATGCCGAAGTACTCCTGAAAGGGCACCAGCACGAAAATCAACATCATGGTCTAGAGCAACGCTCCACATCCATCAATTAAAAATAATGTCTTCTTTCCCGGGAGTTTCATTTACGATCCAAGGTCTACCTATTTGATTTTTTCCAACTCTTTTCCAATTATTGTCATTGACTGATTGGAAACTCCGGCCTCCTGAGCATAATCTTTCCAGTTGCTTATTGGGAACTGTACCTCCTCAATAATCATTTTGGCTTTCTTAATCTGGAATTTGTCACCCAATTTCAACAAGTCTTTGCTCCCGGGATTTCGGCCTTCACCCATCACCATGGACGAATGCTCGCGACCAGGACCATACGAAAAAGTGAGATCGTATACAGGTGCAAAACGCCATTCTCCCTTCTCATTCATCAAGAAGGAAAAATTCTTGCTATGGTCATCGCGATTATGAGAAAAGACATTAAACACGGCTAACCGAAAAGCCTTTTCCACTTCAGTTATGTCTTTCGTTAGTGCCATAACACAGCGTAGCAGATTCTCATAATCAAGGCTTGGAATCCGATGATCTGCATGGAGCAATCCCGCTACCGTGTGCATGTGAATGCGCTTATTCCCCTGGCGATCAAACCGCTTCACTCCAAAGTAAGATTTACCTCCAGGTTCCTGAAAGAGCCTTGTTTCGGGCATTTCCATACCTGCATCCTTTGCCATCAGCGAATAGGCATACTCTATGTTGGCTATATCCTTTTGATCCAAAGAGGAAGGAAATTTGATCATCCAGGCATCGAAATCATTTGGCAATTGGGCAGCTCCATGGATTACCCTGTGATCATGATGATTATATCCCACCAATATCTTTGGCCTTGCCCCGGCTGAGCTTCCTCCCAGCTCCAAAAGCTCTCGTAGTATGTCAGAAGGCTCGCCTTCCAACACCTTGTTCACTTCTTTTTCAATAGCGCCAAGATCTACTGTAGAACGATCCTTGTCCAAATCAGAGTAATCGGGATCATAAGTCAAGGCGCCCATACCATGATCACCGATATGTGCAAGACGGTCAAGAGGTGTCAGCCGCTGATAGGCCACACCCCTGGCCTGCACTGCCCTGTCCAGTAGCAGTCGGCCCCACCCATCGGGCAACGAATCATTAAAAACCCCAAACAAACCTTCAAAAGTCTTGTCATCACAAGGAACCGCTCCTGCTGCTAAGGGCAACTTAAAAGGAGAAATTTCAATACCCCGCTCTATAAACTCAGGGTCATACTCAAAATAGATCTGCCCGCGTGACATGGCCAACCGACCTATTGGTACCCGCTCAGTTCCAAGGTAAATTCCCACATGGATCAAATCAACAGGTTGTAGGTTCATCGCCTTTTTGTTTTGCTATTGGATTTTAGAATATCATCAAGTGAAGTGGGTCGGGCGGATGGTTTAAACAAATGATCAAAATCCGCAAGACTATCGAGCACTACCGCGATCTTGAGTAGTGACTCCAAAGAAATTTTTCCAGTGGTCTCAAATCGCTTAACACTACCAAAGGACACTCCGGATTTTTGTGCAAGCTCTTCCTGCGAAAGCTTCTTTTGCTTCCGCTTTTCCTTTGCACGTTGAGCAATTTGCTCTAATAGTTCAGAAGGTAATTGTAAAATCATAGTAGATAATATATTATACAATAATAGTATTTTTAAGCATAAATAGATAATATATTATCTTATGAAATAAATGGCTTATGAGTAAGAGAAGCCTTGAGGCAAAAAGCAAAGCCCCGCTGATCCGGGCGGGGCTTCTATTGATGGGGATTTTCAAACCTAACCTAACCTATTTATCAGTAACCCATCAACATCTTCTAGTTCTTAGTACTTTGATAAAACAACCGACAATGCTAATCCACTTATCTCCTGTAAATCAATGATTTAATATACGGAAATACGTCAGTTTTGGATGTCGTTGCACCGTGTGGTATTAACCAAATTTCGACGGACTAAGTTCAAAATGCCGTATATGTCAACTAAAGCAGTCTTTATCGAAAAGATTATAGATTAAATATCCAAACCGGACTTACAGATCGTAAATGTTTTTAAATTCCTCTGTTATGACTTTGGAGTGTTTGTCAATGAATTGACAAACGATGGGTTAACAAAGTTTAGAATAATAGAGGTACCGCTAAACCCCCTACATTAGAGAAAGAAATATAATTCATGCAACACATCGTAATCCTAGGCAATGGGGTAGCTGGAGTTACAGCAGCCAGGCATATCCGTAAACTCAGTGATGCAAAAATCACAATCATAAGTGGTGAATCTGAACATTTCTTTAGCCGAACTGCGCTCATGTACATTTATATGGGGCATATGACTTATCAGCACACCAAACCCTATGAAGACTGGTTTTGGGAAAAGAATAAAATCAATCTCAAAAAGGCATGGGTCAATAAAGTTGATTTTGATAAGAAAATGCTCCTGACTGAGAGTGGAACTGAAATTAATTATGACCAGTTGATTCTGGCTACAGGCAGTCAATCCAACAAGTTTGGCTGGCCGGGACAGGACCTGAAAGGTGTTCAGGGACTCTACAGCCTGCAGGATCTAGCTCTTATGGAAGCGTCTACAAAAGAGGTCACTCAGGCAGTAATTGTTGGTGGTGGCCTGATAGGCGTTGAAATGGCCGAAATGCTCCACTCAAGAGATATACCGGTGACTTATCTCATCCGCGAAAAACATTTCTGGAACAACGTCTTACCAGAAGAAGAATCATCACTTATTGACAGGCACTTGACAGAAAATCACATTGACCTGAGAGCTGAGACCGAGTTGGAAGAAATTATTGATGATGGAGCAGGGAGGGTGAAAGGTGTCAAAACCAAAGATGGTGAGATCATTGATTGTCAATTTGTAGGACTCACGGTAGGTGTTCATCCCAATGTCACGTTGTTCAAAAACTCTAAACTCAATCTGGATCGTGGTATTTTGGTAGATGAAAACCTCCAAACAAATATCCCCGATGTATACGCTATAGGAGATTGTGCCCAACTCAAAAATCCTCCTCCTCATCGTCGTGACATTGAAGCGGTATGGTACGTAGGCCGTATGATGGGAGAAACAGTCGCCCGGACTGTTATCGGTAAACCCACCAAATATGAACCCGGTGTTTGGTTCAACTCAGCGAAGTTTTTCGATATAGAGTATCAAACTTATGGAAATGTGCCGGTGAACCTGCTAAATGATCAAAAAGCCTTTTATTGGGAGTGTGAGGATGGAAAAAAATGCATCAAGGTTGTTTACAATAACGCTGATCAAACTGTGATTGGCATCAACACTTTTGGCATTCGCCAAAGACATGAGATCTGGAATAAATGGCTCAGTGACAAGAAAACTTTATCATACGTCATTGAGCATTTAGATATAGCCAATTTCGATCCAGAGTTGTTCAAGCGATATGAACCAGAAATCCAGAGGTTGTACAATGAGCAATTCCCCAATAAAGTAAGTATCACCAAACCTTCGTTTTTCCAACGAATCCTGAACTAAGAACTGCACGGCATGAAAGCAATACGATATACAGGTCTCATTCTATTTCTCTTCTCCTTTTTCCTTTTCCTGGGACTTTTCTTTATGTCTTCTTATACACTATCAGAGGATAATTATAAGGAAATCGTCAAGGCAGAACATAGGGAACTCCTTGATGAGAATTTTGAAAGCATTATTGGGAAAAGCTATTCCCTCAGTATAACCTTTGTCAATGACATCAATGGGGCCATAGAAGAAGTCAATGCCCAGATGAGAACCGATCAAAAATGGGATCAAGTAATCTATGATCAATATGCCAGTGCCCTGACCAGGGCTTCAACCAATGGATTAATTGTGGAGAACACTACGCTCCTTTTTATTTTAGTCTTCATTGTTGGGACAATCGGCTCTATGATGTTCATCCTTCCACAAGCTCAGCTTGCGGGACCTCCTGGTATTAAAAACAATGGAATCTTTCATAACGCACTCAATAATCGAGGTTGGATTGGTATTTTGATTGGGACATTGCTGATCATTTTCTACATTCTCCTCTACTTCTATGATGCTTACATCATGAACTGGATCATTCTCGTTGACCCGGTTCAGAACTTGATCAATCCGGGTGCTCAGGCCAGCCAGTGGTTCCTTTATGGGTTCCTATACTGTTTTGCTGTGGTGGTGATGGGTATTCGTACCATTATCAAATACCGGCACAGTAAGTACCAGATTGTACGGACTTGTTCGGTGATGTTTTTCCAGGTGGCCATTGCCTTTCTCCTGCCTGAGATCCTGGTGCGCCTGAATCAACCTTATTTTGATTTCAAAAACATGTGGCCACTGGATTATGATTTTTTTGATGCGTGGCATATCAACACACTCACTTCTGCAGGAGGTTTGGGCATATTCATGTTTGCCTGGGGAATTACCCTCTTCGCGGTGGGAGTTCCTGTGTTTGTATTCTTCTTTGGGAAGAGATGGTACTGTTCTTGGGTTTGTGGCTGTGGAGGGCTAGCGGAAACCGCAGGAGATCCCTTTCGCCAATTATCCGACAAGTCGCTAAAAGCCTGGCAAATTGAGCGATGGATGGTGCATGGAGTTTTGGTCTTTGCAGTCATCATGACAGTTGGCGTTCTCTACACGTTTATCACAGGCTCTAATTCACTGTTTGGATTGGACACCTATACATTCCTCAGAAAGCCATATGGCTTCATGATTGGCTCCATTTTTTCAGGAGTGATCGGTACCGGGTTTTACCCCCTAATGGGCAACCGGGTTTGGTGCCGGTTTGGATGTCCACTTGCTGCCTATTTGGGAATAGTTCAGCGTTTCAAATCCAGGTTTAGGATCACCACCAATGGAGGTCAATGCATCTCTTGTGGCAACTGCTCCACTTACTGCGAAATGGGAATAGACGTACGCTGGTATGCACAGCGTGGACAAAACATCGTAAGGGCAAGCTGTGTAGGTTGCGGAGTTTGTTCTTCTGTTTGTCCAAGAGGTGTTTTGAACCTGGAAAACCGGGATGAAGAGGGCAGGTTTGGAGAACCTATATTGATTGGCAATAACAGTGTGAAGGTGAGGGAGTGATCATTTGATTTGGCAAAATGAGACGTTGAGAGTTATTTTTATAACACCATAATAATTAACTGATCACATGCCATATCATCATTACATGCCTGCCTCCGAGGAAAAGGCTCGAAACGGGTGTTTGAAAATTTTCTTCTATCTTATTGGAGTTGTACTCATCATAGTGACCTTAGTAGGGATTTTCTCTTAAAATGATGGAACATCATAGGTTTACTCCTTGCTGCGAAGTTTTCTTTGATTGCGCTCAAAAATTCATTGAATTGTCTCAGGAAAAACTTTAAGCCTCGTCTTAAAAGAAGCAAGATCGATTTTCTGCAAATCGAGGGTAAACTTGACAACATTCTCCAATAAACTTAACATTCTACCTTTCAGGTTGTATATTCCAAAATCATTCGGCTACTCGCCAAACAACATCCCCAATATTTTCTTAACTATCTGAGACCAATTATATATGGCCTACAACAAAATTGAAGATTACGGAATCATTGGAAATATGCGAACCTCCTGCCATGTGGGTATTGATGGGTCTATCGACTGGATGTGCTATCCGCATTTTGACTCACCAAGTATTTTTGCACGAATACTGGATGATAAGATTGGTGGGTATTTCAAAATTTCGCCCGTAGAATCAGAAATAGAGGTGACCAGAAAACAGTTTTACTGGCCAGACACCAATGTGCTCATCACCCGCTTCCTGGCTCATCATGGAGTTTGTGAGGTCATTGATTTTATGCCTGTTGGCAAAACCAAGGTAGGCGAACGCCAGAACCGGTTGGTCCGCTGGGTTAAAATGGTTCGTGGCAACATGAAAATACGGGTGGAATGCGAACCCGCTTTTAACTACGCCCAGGATGAACACAAAACAGTCATCAACGAGAATGGAGCGGCTTTCTATTCCAAAGACCTGGCCATCACTCTAGCAACCGAGGTGCCTTTACACGAAAGAGGGAAGGGCGTTTATGCTGAAATAGAACTTCAAGGAGGTGAAACTGCGAACTTCGTGATCAAAGAGACAGAAGGAGAAAATGGAAGTATCCAAAGTTTTCCTGACACGGTGGCCCATGAAGGCCTTATAGATACTATTGACTACTGGAGTGATTGGGTAAAGCAATGCACATACAAAGGCCGGTGGAGAGAAATTGTGATTCGATCAGCTTTAACATTAAAACTCCTGACCTTCGAACCAACCGGGGCGATTGTGGCCTCTCCAACCTGCGCACTGCCAGAGACACTGGGAGGAGTTCGCAATTGGGACTATCGGTACACATGGATTCGAGATGCTGCTTTCACAGTATATGGACTGATGCGTATTGGCTTCACCAAAGAAGCCGAGCGGTTCATGCACTGGATTGAAGAGCGGTGTTACGAGCTTCGACCGGATGGTTCTATGCAGATTATGTATGGAATAGATGGAAGACACAAACTGGAGGAGTTTACACTTCCTCATCTGGAGGGGTATATGAAATCATCGCCAGTTCGTATAGGTAATGGCGCCTATGACCAACTTCAGCTGGATATTTATGGTGAGCTATTGGACTCGGTATATCTCTTCAACAAATACGGTAGTCCCATCTCTTACGACCTCTGGAAGCAACTTCGTAAGTTGATCAATTGGGTAGCCACAAACTGGCACCTCAAGGATGAAGGGATCTGGGAAGTACGCGGTGGCCGTCAACACTTCGTTTACTCCAAGCTCATGTGCTGGGTAGCACTAGACCGAGGGATCCGGCTCGCAGATAAGCGATCTTTTCCTTCAGACCGGGATCTCTGGATGATGGAACGGGACAAAATCTATGAGGAAATAATGGAGAAAGGTTGGGATAAAGAACAGCAAACATTTGTACAGTACTATGGCAGCAAAACACTGGATGCCTCCAACTTGATGATGCCACTGACATTCTTTGTTTCTCCCTCAGACACTAGAATCCTAAAAACCATTGAAGCCACCCTCAAAAGCCCCGAAGAAGGAGGACTATTGATGGATAGTTTGGTTTATCGCTACAATGTGAAGGAAACGGATGATGGGTTGACAGGCGAAGAGGGCACCTTCAATCTTTGCACTTTTTGGATGGTGGAAGCTTTAACAAGGGCTGGTCATGACGATAAAGAAAAGCTAGAAAAAGCCCGTTTAATGTTCGAGCAAATGCTCACTTACGCCAATCATTTGGGTCTTTACGGCGAAGAAACTGGGCCACGCGGGGAAGCCCTTGGGAATTTCCCTCAGGCATTTACTCATTTATCCCTGATCAGTGCCGCGTATAATCTGGACAAGACTTTAAAGTAAGAGAGGGAATTTTTCCTTCCATTGAAAGGTTCATTCATTTTTTAAAAAGAGGCCAGACTATAATAGAGCGCACAACATGCTCAAGTGATGCACGTTTGATAGTTTTACGACATGAAAATTCTTAGTATCATATTTATAGTCATCTTCGGTTTTGGTCAGGATAGGGCAGAAAAATACCTGAATACCGGATATGAGAAATACATCGAAGAGGATTACAAAGGAGCCATACTAGACTTTAATAAAGCAGCCTCCTATGACCCGGACAATGCAGAAGTCTACTATCTGCGAGGAGTCTGCAAATCCGCTTCCGGTGACAAAAAAGATGCGATGGCAGACTTTAACAAAGCGACTGATCTAAACACCGAATACGCAGAAGCATATTACGAAAAGGGCTATCTTTTTTTAACGGACAAAAACGTTGAGCTGGCCATCAGGGAATTTGACAAAGCTATTGAGTTAAGACCAGAAATGGCTGAAGCCTACGTGAGCCGAGGAACCGCCA
The DNA here is from genome assembly GCA_040218045.1 of Marinoscillum sp. Classification (GTDB taxonomy): domain Bacteria; phylum Bacteroidota; class Bacteroidia; order Cytophagales; family Cyclobacteriaceae; genus Marinoscillum. Next base: position 18,755 of record JAVJQA010000035.1, on the reverse strand, counting down.
AGTGCATGCTGGAAAACAAAGAAGGTGCAAGGAAGGATTGGGCCCAGGCAAAAGAGCTGGGGATCACCTATACCGAATATATGCTGTGTGAATAATCAACTGGCTATAATCTTCTTTACTGCCTCTAGCAGATTTGGGGCAACCATATCAGCCATCTGATCATCATTGCCATCCACCTGCACGGTTTTCAAACCCATTTTAATGGCGGGGATCATGTCCCGCTTTTTATCCCCAATCATCCAGGATTGATCAATGTCAATATCGTAGCGGGCAATGGCCCGCTCAAACATCAAAGTCCCGGGTTTTCTGCTCAATGACTCTGAGTAGTCCGGGTGCCAGGGAGCATAATAGATCCTATCAATCTGATGGTTGAGTTCCTGCTGCATGTAATCGTGGCACTCCTGCATCTGAGACCGGTTATAAACCCCTTTGGCAATGCCTGATTGATTAGTCACCACGATAGCGAGATAACCAGCCTCTTTGATCATGGCAATGGCTTCTCGCACACCATCCAAAATCATAAAGCGGTCAAGAGAATAGGCATAATCCACAAAATCTTTATTGATAACCCCATCCCTATCCAGAAAAATGCATTTATTCATTACTCGTCTTATTTTTCGTAGATAAAACTATGAGAATCGATGTGAAGAATCACCATTTTTTCTTAAAATACATACATGTTAGACTTCCAGAAGAAAAAACAACTTGGCATACTGGTGAAAATTGCAATGGTGGACGAAGAGTTCGCCGATGCAGAAAAAGCTGTGATCAAAAAAATCAGCAAGACCTATGGTGCTACAGATCAGGAACTGGAAGAGATCATCTCCTCACCATCTATTAATGAAAGCCTGGCGCCCATGAGCATCACCGAAAAAATGGATTTTATGATGGACTGCATCCTGGTGGTGCTGGCAGATGACCTGGTAGCCAATTCAGAAGAGTACTTCGCCCGTCAGATGGCAGGCAACATGGGATTCAAACAAGAAGTAGTGGCATTTCTCGTTACTCACAAAGACACCTCTCGTGAAGAAATGAGAGAGCTTATGCTCCCCTACCTGATTCAATAGTTTTTTTCATTTCAAATAAAATAGCTTCATACGAGCCTCATTATCAATTTCGACAAAAACGAAACTAATAGGTAACTTTAGCGTATTTGCTAAGTATATCAATTAGAAAATATGAAAGGAACGCAGCTGGGAGAGCTAGAGGAAATCATTTTGTTGACCGTAGGAGCATTGTATGATGAAGCCTACGGTATAGCGGTCATGAAGGAAGTAGAACATAGAACTGGCCGAAAAATCACGATCAGCACCGTACACGCTGCATTGAAAAGACTAGAAGAGAAAGGGTTTTGTGAGTCTCGATATGATGGTGCTACCCATGAACGAGGTGGTCGTAGAAAGCATCTGTTCAGAGTGACTGCCTCAGGAGAAAAAGCACTTCATCAGTCCCGTGAGATACGGAACGGACTATGGAACGCCATCCCAAATATCGCATTTAACAGAAGTGAATAAACAAGAATTTTGGATCGATAAATTATTGCAACGTTTCTGTAGTGATTCTCTATATGAGGGTATCTATGGAGATCTTCAGGAACTGTACTTCCATGAAGTATCCACTATTGGCCATACCCGGGCCAAATATCTTTATCACTGGAGAGCCTTCGGTTTTTTCAGGTCCACTTTCAGTAAAAAAATAGATCAACTCAAATTCAATATTGCCATGTGGAAAAATTTCTTCACCATCACGCTACGTAATCTCAGCAAACACAAAGTCTACTCGATTATCAATATTCTGGGACTGGCCATCGGACTATCCGCGGGATTTATGATCCTGCAATACGTGTATTATGAAACCACTTATGATCAGTCTTTTGATAACAAAGAAAACATCTACCGGGTGCAACTCAACCGCTACAACAACGGAGAGCTCTCTACCCAATGGGCGGCCGGATGTGCCGGTGCAGGGTTGCACATGAAAGAGGATTTTCCCGAAGTGGAAGAATTTGTGAACCTCCACCAAAGTGGAGCAATGGTCTCCCGAAATAAAAACTACTTCCAACCTGAATTTGCCTTTTATGCCGGAGAAACTTTCTTCAAAGTATTTTCCATTCCACTGATCTCAGGAGATCGTGAAACCGCACTTTCTGAGCCCTATACCGTTGCCTTGAGTGAAAGCATGGCTGAAAAATTATTTGGAGATGAAGACCCCATGGGGAAGAATGTAAAACTCAATGATGAGGACAACTTCATGGTAACGGCAGTTTACCAGGATTTCCCTGAAAAGAGTCACATGAAGTTTGACCTCCTGTATTCGTTTGACACTTATGTGATCTACACCAGTGAAGATGCCAGAACAAGATGGCAATGGGATGGTTTTTTAAACTATGTGGCCCTAAAAGATGGCACAAATCCCAAGGTTCTTGAAGCAAAATTCCCGGACTGGATCGAGCAGCGAGAAGGTGAGGAATTAGCAACCTACAACGCCGGAATGGAGTTTCTCCTTCAACCACTTACCGAAATCCACCTCACATCCCACTACAGGGGAGAAATTAAGCAAACTGGTGACAAGACCTCTACCTATTTCCTGCTCATTATTGGTATGTTCGTATTGGTCATCGCATGGATCAATTATATCAACCTGACCACAGCTCGATCAATCAATCGGGCCAAAGAGGTTGGAATAAGAAAAGTCATGGGCAGTTTCAAATCTCAATTGGTACATCAGTTCCTTTTCGAGTCATCCTTTATCAATTTCCTGGCACTCTCCGGTGCTGCTTTACTGGTGATTATATTATTTCCCTACTTCAATGATTTCATTGGAAGGCCATCCAGTTACTCATGGCCAGATGCCTCATGGTTTTGGTTTGGTCTTGGCACCCTCTTCCTTGCGGGAATCGCACTTTCTGGGCTTTATCCTGCAGTAGTCCTTGCCAATTTTAAGCCTGTCACTGTTCTCAAAGGAAAATTCAGTGGAAGTGCAAAGGGTAACCTGATGAGAAAGGGGCTTGTGGTATTCCAGTTTCTCGCATCCATTATTTTGATCACCGGCACCTATATCGTTTACGATCAACTCAGTTTTCTACAAAACCAGGATTTAGGTTTCAAAACCCAACAAACTCTTGTTATCAAAACACCCTCTTATGGTTCTGATTCCTTGCGCCTGATACGGGAAGTAGCATTTAAAAACTATGTGAATGGAGAGAGTTTTGTAGAAGGATTATCCAATTCTACGAGTGTTCCGGGTAGAACACCCGATTGGAATGCGGGCGGGTTGAGGTTGATCACTCAAACAGAAACCGAAGCAAATCAATATCGCGTCATCGGAATGGACGAAAACTTCATCGACTTTTATGGATTGAAAGTCATTGCAGGACGTGGTTTCGATGCTTCTTATGGCAATGAAACGTTCAATATCCTACTCAATGAGTCTGCGGTAAAACGTGTCGGGTTTTCCAATCCAGAAGATGTGCTTAATAAAGATTTTCTGTTTTGGGGTGATACATTCAAAATAGTAGGAATTGTTAAAGACTACCGTCAGGAATCTCCAAAAGCTGACTATGATGCCCTGGTATTTCGATATTATGAATCTCCAAATGGCCTTTACTCAGTAAACATCAATTCAACTAATGTTCGGTCCTCTGTAGACCAAATAGAACAACACTGGCAGTCGGCATTTGGTGACAAACCATTGGACTATTTCTTCCTTGATGACTTCTACAATGAGCAATACCAAGGGGAATTAAAGTTCGGGTCAATTTTCAGTATTTTCTCAGGGCTGGCTATCCTTGTTGCTTGCCTGGGATTATTCGGTTTGGCCTCTTATATGACAAGCCTCCGAACCAAAGAAGTAGGTGTGCGAAAAGTCCTGGGAGCTTCGTTCCCAACTCTGCTCCTATTACTTACCGGAGACTTTATGAAGTTAGTGGGGATCGCCATATTGATCTCAGTGCCTTTAAGCTGGTGGATCATGGACAATTGGTTGCAGAATTTCGCCAATCGAATTTCGCTATCTCCAATTTCTTTTATCCTACCCGGGCTGGTATTGATTTTAATTGCCCTGGCCACAGTCAGCTATCATACCTACCATACGGCAAATCTGAATCCAGCAACAACATTGAAGGATGAGTGAAAAATGATCACGCCCCTTCCCTTGCCTTTCTCACAGCCTGACCAAGCTGATGAACTGCCATGGCGTAGAGTTTACTGTGATTGTATCGGGTAATTACATAGAAGTTGTTAAACCCGAACCAATACTCCAGTGAGCCGTCTTCATGATCGAGTTCGATCAGCGCTGCTTTGGTGGACGGTGAGACATTGCCTGAAGGCATGTAACCCAGGTCACTGTAATATCTCAAGGTGTTGGATGGCTTTACAGACTTGTCTTTCACCTCTTCTGGGTTAATGAGGGTCTTCACCTCCAAAGCCACCTGCTCACCTGTTTCCCAGCGATGTACTTTCAAGTAGTTGGCCACTGAGGCAATGGCATCTTCTGGAGTCATCAGGTCTCGTGAGCCTTCGTCAAAACTTTTGGCATAAGCCTCATAACTACTAGGCATAAACTGGCAATAACCCATGGCTCCTGCATATGATCCTTTCATCGTATAAATGTCCAGATGCTCCTTTTTAGCCAACACAAGGTATTTTTCTAATTCTGCCGTGAAATAAGAAGCTCTTTTTGGGTAACCAAAAGCCAGCGTATACAGGGCATCTAAAACGCGATAGGATCCTTTAATACGTCCAAAATAAGTCTCAACTCCAATAATTCCGATTATGGCCTCCACAGACACCCCACTTTCCGCACTTACCTTTTTTAAAGTTGCTTCATGCTCTTGCCAAAACTTAACACCAGCATTGATCCGCTCATCCTTCATGAAGATATTGCGGTAACGCTCCCAGGTCATGGTGCCTTCGGCGGGTTTGCTCATTTTATCGACTATAGTCTGGTCGTACTTCGCCTCATTCAAAATAACGGTCATCTCCTCAAGACTGTAATCTGATCTCTCCGACACAATCCTCGCAAACTCTGCAACACGAGATTCGTCTACCTGACCAAAAAGAACAAAAGAAGCTCCGAAAAGAACTGTCAATAAAATACTTCGTAAATACACCTGCCTGTTAGTTTTCATATGATTACTCAAAGATGTTAGGTTTAACACAAAAACCGAACCCAATTGTTATTAAAGACTGTAAGAACTTCAAAAGGTATTAATCGGTTCAAAATCATTATTTTAGCTAAATGAGATTAATTGCAATTTTTTCGCTGGTCACCCTGATGCTCTCTGGATGCAACAAACCACAGCAGTTTGAGGTTCAGGAGTTAACGATAGTTACGCGTGATGCGAAAGCGCTAGCTGGCTGGTATGAAAAAAACCTTGGATTTGAGCCATCTAAGGATTTGGACTTGCTTTATCACGAAAATCTCACCATTATTCTTGATGAAAATGAAGATGCGAGACATCTCGATACAGTCAAAAAGCATCTCAATATCAAAGAAATCCCGGGAATCTTCAAGTTTGGATTCGTTACCAATCAATTTGACGATCTGGTTAAATCCTTAAAAAATAATGGAGTCAACTTTCACGGGTCAGTCATGTATGACAGCATTCTTGACCAGCGTATGCTGGTTGTAAAAGATCCGGAAGGCAACCGCATCCAACTTTTCGAGACCAATGAACCTCATAAGTTAAAGCCACACTTTATTGCTTTGATAGTGGAAACAATAGGTGAACAGGAGAAATGGTACCAGGTGAAATTGCCAATCGAAGAAACTCATGCTAAGGATATAGCAGATCAGGAAATTTATATTCGATTGTTACAAGGGGAAAACATCATAGTGGAACTTATTCAACTTGAGAACCGTCCTGTACGTAAGGAGTTAGAATACAGTGACCTTATGGGCTTTTATCAAATCAAAGTAAAAGGCGCCAAAGTGCCTTTTGAAAGTGACCATGAAGGCAATAAAATAGTTCATTTCAACAAATAAAAAAGATGATGAGACTTACTCTTTTAACCCTGCTATTAGGTTTCTCGCTTTGGGTAACAGCACAGTCCAAAACAAAAACTTTCACAGCGGACTCAACCACAGCATATACACTTCGTGTGGCAACCTCTCTAAATGCTGATGATATGCCGATCCTCAGTGAGCTGTCAGACGCAGACTCCCAGTCGGTCATTGATCCGTTACTTTTCACTGAACCGCTCGGTTTTGAAGATTCAAAGCAAGGAAGAAGTGGTATTAGTACCATTTCATTTGATTTTCAAACCAAGGAAAAACCTAAAACCGATCTTAACATATTCACCCCTTCTTACAAATCAGGGCAGGATTAATCCACTCTGTTTAAGACTGAATCAGGAAAGTACTTATTGGTGAGTGCCACCATTTCATCACCTTTCACGAACATCTCGATGGTAATATCTTCGGTGTGCGCCAGTCCGCATGCACCAAGCAGCTCCAGTACGGCATGAATGGTGTTGTGGTGAAACATGTACACACGCTCAGACTTGTCAGTCACCACCAAACCCTTGGTGAGCATTTTATTGGTGGTGGCCACACCGGTAGGGCAATCGTTGGTATTGCACCTCAACGCCTGAATACAACCTAAACTGAACATAAATGCTCTCGCCGAATTACAGATATCGGCTCCAAGTGCCCGCATTCTTAAGATAGAGAAAGCTGACAGTACCTTCCCACTGGCAATTACTTTTACTTCAGATCTCAGGTTATATTTTACAAGGGTCCGGTGCACAAAGATCAAAGCTGGCTCCAGTGGCAACCCAACGGAATCAGAAAACTCCAATGGAGCTGCGCCCGTTCCACCTTCAGCTCCATCCACTGTGATAAAGTCAGGCCAGATTTGTAAATCAATCATCTTTTGGACCAGTGCAATAAACTCCTCTGTTCTTCCTACACACAACTTAAAACCAACCGGTTTTCCCTTTGACAAGACCCTTAATTTATCAATGAACATCAATAAATCCGTTGGATTCTTTACATCTCTATGACCCGGAGGCGAAAGAATGGTAGTATGTGGCTCTACACCTCTTATTCTAGCGATTTCTTCGTTGTTCTTGATCGCAGGCAATACGCCTCCATGACCTGGTTTAGCACCCTGGGACAATTTGAGCTCAATCATTTTCACTTCTGGTAGTGCTGCCCGCTCTTCAAATTTACCAGGATCAAAGCTGCCATCGGCTGCACGACAACCAAAGTAGCCAGTACCGATCTGCCATACTAAATCCCCACCTTGCAGGTGATAATCGGAAATTGCACCTTCACCTGTGTTATGATAGAAATTTCCTTTTTTCGCGCCCCTGTTCAAAGCCATGATGGCATTTTTACTTAGCGCACCATAACTCATTGCGGAGATGTTTAAAACAGAGGCATTGTAAGGTGTCGCACATTTTGAGCTGCCTATGATTACTCTTGGAAATTCCTTCACAGGATCAGTGGCATAGATCGAATGCCTAATTGCCTCATAATGATCGGTATTGATATCCAGCTGAGTACCAAACGGATGTGTATCATTTACGCCCTTTGCCCTGCGGTAAACAAGCGCCCGGTGGTTTCGGCTAAAAGGCTTGCCATCCGTACTGCGCTCAATGAAATACTGCTGGATCTCTGGTGAGATGGACTCAAAGAAATACCGGAAGTATCCCAGAAGTGGAAAGTTTCTTAGAATGGTATGATTCTTCTGGAACCTGTTGTACATTCCAATCAATGCCAATGGTAACAGGATGGTGTAACTATACCACCAGGATGGATAGTAAAAGCCAATTACACCAACAACAATAAGAATGAGCGGGGTTATAAAATAAAAAGTGTGTCGCATGTTCAGGCAATGTCTTAATTCGGCACAATATACGAATCAGTCTATATCAGACAAGCAAAGCATTCTTTTTTAAATTCAGGAGATGGCGTTCTTTACAGCTTCTACATTCTTCTTACTGTTTCCAATATAGATCTGACCGTCAATAAGAAATACTGGCCTTTTGAGAAAGGTGTATTCTTGCAGAATGTAGTTCTTATAATCCTCCTCACCCAGGTTTTTATCCTTTAAACCCCATGCTTTATACTTCATCGCAACACGTGAAAACAAACTTTCATAGGATCCTGAAAGCGCTTTCATTTCCTCTATCTGATCTTTAGTGATAGAATCTTTCTTGATATCCTGGTATTCAAACTCATCACCAATTCCCAATTCTTTGATGATCCGCTGACAAGTGCTACAAGAGGACAAGTGGTAAACTTTCTTCATTTTATTACTTAACAATTAATCTGAGAACTCCTTTGCCCTCCACCCCAAGGTAGACAAAACCATCAGGACCCTGACGGATCACTCGAACCCGCCCGATACCCTCCAGGAGTTTCTCTTGTTTTACAATTTTAATTCCCTCCACATCACATCGATGCAGATAGCCAAACTTAAGTGAACCCACTAAAAGATCACCTTTCAATGCTCCATATTTATCAGAAGTGACAAAATCCATCCCACTGGGAGCAATGGACGGCACCCAATAAATCTCCGGTTGCTCCATCCCTTCCTTTTTGGTGATGTCTGTAAACTTCGTATCGTTGTAGTTAATACCATATGAAATAACAGGCCAGCCATAGTTCTTTTTAGGTTCAATAATGTTCACCTCATCACCACCTTTAGGACCATGTTCATGTTCCCAAATCTCTCCGGTTTCCGGATGAACGGTTAGTCCCTGGGGATTTCTATGTCCATAGGAATAGATTGTCTGCATAGCGATCGGGTTCCCGGCAAAAGGATTGTCTGAAGGCACGCTTCCATCATCATTCATCCGATGAATTTTGCCACAGTGATTATTCAATGATTGGGGGTTTTCATCTCTATTTCCACGATCACCTACAGAGACATACATATAACCATCTTTATCGAAAACGATTCTTGACCCATAGTGATGTCGGGTTTCTGATGCCGGTTCTGCTCTAAACACCTCTGCCGACTCCACGAATTTGTTGCCCGATAGCTTCCCTCTCACTACTGCTGTAGTTGCATTCTTAGCATCTACTGCCTTAGAATAAGCCAGGTAGATCCAACCATTCGTGGCATAAGCTGGATGTACTTTCACATCAAGTAAACCTCCCTGGCTTTCTGCCACTACTTTAGGAACACCGGTAATCAACGAAAGCTGACCATTTTTCCACTTGTATAGTTTGCCATCACGTTCCGTAATCAGCATTTCGCCGGAAGGCAACCAATCAATCCCCCAGGGGATACTGATGTCCTCAATAACTGTCTCGGTTTCAAGGGAGATGGATTGAGTGTAAGCTGAGAAAACCGCACATAGTGCGAAAAGTGTTGTAAAAAGTTTCATCAAGGAATATTTAAGAATATGGAGAACTAAACGGCCTCAACGCATGGATGTTTTCAACACAAGTTATTGAATCTTTAAAAATCCTAAATGAATACTTTCCTCGTAAATGTCCGCAGTGGGACAGGTCATTACTAGATCGAAAGACTAAATTTAAGCCTGAATTAGCAACAGGTTTTGAATAAAAGTGAGCGAAAACCCGATATAAGGGTAATTATCCCTGCATTTAATGAGCAAAATGCTGTAGGGTTGGTAGTAGAAGAAATACCAGCTGAATGGGTAACTGAGGTCATCGTGGTGGACAATGGCTCTCATGATGATACATTCGAGCAAGCTCAGAAAAAGGGTGCTACCGCATTGCGGGAACCGAGAAGAGGCTATGGCCAAGCTTGTCTCAAAGGAATGGAACATCTTACCACAAGTGTGACACAACCAGACATTGTTGTCTTCTTAGATGGAGATCATTCGGATTATCCTGGTCAGCTTCCTGAATTGGTTCAGCCCATTATTGACGGAAAAGCTGATCTGGTGATTGGTTCGAGGGCACTCGGCAAGAAAGAAAAAGGATCAATGACGCCACAGCAGGTTTTTGGGAATTGGTTAGCAACCAGCCTGATGAAGTCGTTTTATGGATACAAATACACGGATCTTGGTCCTTTTCGCGCAGTATCGTATCAAGCACTCATGGATATAGGCATGGTAGATACCAACTATGGGTGGACCGTGGAAATGCAGCTCAAGGCTGCCAAACTAAAACTAAGGATTCTCGAAGTTCCGGTAAACTATAGACAGAGGATTGGAGTTTCGAAAGTGTCCGGCACAGTGAAAGGAACGGTGATGGCAGGATATAAAATAATTTTAACCATTTTTAAATATCTGTAGCAATAAGGATGGAGTGGATCATTATCATAGGATATGCGTTTGCCCTGCTGATCATTAGCGTTTTCAGCCTGGAACAGCTCTATCTTGCCCTGGTTTACCGCAAAGCCAGGCGAATTAAGCAACCTGCTTACGAACTAACGAACTTCCCATCCGTGACGGTACAACTGCCTGTTTACAACGAAAAATATGTGATTGAGCGCTTGATTGATAGTGTGTCCAGTTTAGACTACCCACTCGACAAACTGGAAATCCAGGTGCTGGATGATTCAACAGATGAAACCTCTCGTTTGATTCAGGAAAAAATAACCTTCTGGCAAACCAAAGGAATCAATATCCATCAAGTCAGAAGAGACAATCGAGAGGGTTTCAAAGCAGGTGCTTTGCAATATGGTTTACAAATCGCAAAAGGTGATTTCATCGCCATTTTTGATGCGGACTTTCTCCCTGAAAAAGATTTCTTATTGAAAACGCTCGGGCATTTTAGTGGTGAGATTGGGATGGTCCAAACTAAATGGGGGCATATCAACCAGGATTACAGCTTACTGACCAGAATGCAGGCTTTTGGTTTGAATGCCCATTTTTCTGTAGAACAGACCGGACGCAACATGTCTGGCAAATTCATGAACTTCAATGGCACAGCCGGAGTCTGGAGAAAATCATGCATTGAAGATGCAGGTGGCTGGCAGCATGACACACTTACTGAAGATCTTGATTTAAGTTATAGGGCACAGCTAAAGGGCTGGAAATTTAAGTACCTGGAAGATGTGACTGCTCCGGCAGAATTACCGGTACTGGTTCCTGCTATTAAATCACAGCAATACAGATGGAACAAAGGAGCAGCAGAAACTGCCCGAAAAAACCTCAGGAATGTCCTGGTGTCAAAGGTCTCCTTTGGCGTAAAATGGCATGCCCTCATGCATTTGATGAATAGTTCGGTTTTCCTGTTTCTGATCATTGCTTCAGTCTTGTCCATCCCGATGCTCTACCTGAAGCAGACCAATCCGGATTTTTCAGTGATCTTCAACCTGGCCAGTGTTTTTATTATTGGGTTTGTAGGCATGTCCATCTTCTACTGGATCTCCTCAAAGGCTACGGCCAAAGATTTCTCGCTAAAGTATTACCTCAAGAACTTTCCGCTTTTCCTCACCTTCTCCATGGGGATGTCGCTACACAATGCCATTGCAGTGACTGAAGGCTATTTGGGAATCAAGACCCCTTTTATCCGCACGCCCAAGTTTAACATCGTCTCCAGGTCTGATACCTGGAAAGGAAATACATATCTCAACCACAAAATTTCCTTCCTGACCATCATGGAAGGTCTTCTGGCCATTTATTTTGTATTCGGTGTAATGTCTGCAGTTTGGCTCATGGACTTTGGGCTCATTTTCTTCCATTTGATGTTAGCCTGCGGTTTTGGGGCGGTATTTTTTCTTTCGTTGAGAAAATCTCCAAATGGAGCCTCAAGATAAAACGGCGGTCTATACGAGTATCTTCATCTTCTTTGCTGGAATCTCAGCAGTAGGCATGTTGATTCCAAGATATGACACGCTCCCTCTTGGTATTGCTTACTTCACCGCGTTTACCGGATACTTTTGGGTTTGTAAGTTTCCTCCCTCTTTTAAATCAATCCTTGCTATTGGTGTATTGGTCAGAGTACTATTATTTGTGGGCCTGCCCGCCTTATCTGATGACTTCTACAGATTTCTTTGGGATGGAAATCTGCTTGATTCGGGAGTGAGTCCCTTCGCACAGCTACCCAGTGAAATCGCCAAATCCGGAGACTATCCAGCCGGTACTTCAAGTGCATTATTTGACCAACTCAACTCCAAAGACTATTTCACCATCTATCCTCCTATCAACCAATTTGTTTTTTGGTTGAGTGTTACCCTCACCGATAGTTGGCTAACAAGTGCCAACATCATCCGGTCTTTTTTACTAATCGCGGACATTGGAGCTTTTGTCCTGTTAAGAAAAATCTTCATTAACTCTGGTAAAAACACTCAGCTAAGCAATTGGTACTTTCTAAATCCTTTAGTCATTCTGGAGGGTGTCGGAAACCTGCATTTTGAGGTGTTGGTGATTTTCTTTCTTCTGGGTGGAATCTACTTTTTTCAGCAATCCAAAACTTTCAAATCCGGCATATCACTGGGATTGGCTATTGGAACCAAGCTCTTACCACTCATTTTTCTTCCTGCTTTTCTATTTTCCACATCGATTAAAAAAGGTTTCTGGGTCTGTCTCATCGCATTTGTGTTGGCCATAATTTCCTTCATACCAATGATTGACGAGTCCCTGGTCAACGGCATGACTTCCAGTCTTGGATTGTATTTCCAAAAATTTGAGTTCAATGGAAGTATCTATTTCTTAATCCGGGAAGTAGGCTTTATTGCGAAAGGCTATAACATCATAGGCACCTTAGGTCCGGCACTCTCCATAATCACATTGGTTGGGGTTTTGGCCATTGCCATCTTAGGCAAGATAAAGCAGTGGCCAGTTTACGAGGTGATGCTTTGGAGTTTGACCATTTATCTATTTCTGGCCACCACAGTTCACCCCTGGTATATTTTACCTTTGATCGCGCTGGGTCTTTTATCGGGATTTATCTACCCGATCGTTTGGTCACTCATGGTGTTTGTCTCTTACTTTGGGTATACAAATACCGGATTTGAACTATCTCCGATTTGGATAGTTTTGGAATATATAGTGGTTATAATCACTCTGGGAATTGAACTTTATAAAAAGTCTGATGCGCAAAATTCATAGTTGGCTCTTGCTCATTGCCGGATTAATTTCGTTTCCGTCCTGTGGACAAAAAACGTTTGATGAGAAAATGGAAAGTCTGTACAGAAATACCATTCCGCTCATCAAATCAGCTGAACTCAAATCACTCAAGGATTCGAGCCAGGTTTTTGTGCTGGACACACGTGAAACTAAAGAGTTTCAGGTCAGCCACATACCGGGATCCAGGTTTGTAGGCTATGATGATTTTGATCAAAAAACAATTGCCGACATCCCGAAAGATGCCAGGATAGTAGTTTACTGCTCGGTAGGGTATAGAAGTGAGCGCATTGGTGAAAAACTTAAAAAAATTGGTTACCAGGATGTTCAGAATCTCTATGGGGGCATCTTCAATTGGAAAAACCAGGGAAACACAGTAATAAACCTCAAACAAATGCCAACAGACAGTGTACATACTTATAACAAGAACTGGTCTCAGTGGCTCAATAATGGAATAAAAGTATATGAGTAACAAGAAAAACCTCCTTATCGTATTTGTGAAAAACCTCATCCCGGGTCATGTGAAAACAAGACTGGCCAAGGATATCGGGATCGACGGAGCACTCGATGTTTACAAATACCTGATCGAACATACTTTTGAAGTCACCAAAGATCTGCCATACTCGAAAGCCGTGTTTTACTCAGAGTATGTGGAGATAGAAGACATCTGGGATACTGAAGAGTATAAACTGTTTGTACAAAAAGGCCCGGATCTAGGTGACCGTATGCTCAATGCGTTCAAGCATGCTTTTGATAAGAAATATGAGAAAGCCGTGATCGTGGGCACAGACTGTTGGGAACTGAGCGAAGAGGTGATCACTGAGGCGTTTGACAAGCTCAATGAGAATGATGTGGTCATAGGGCCGGCAACAGATGGCGGTTATTACCTTATAGGGATGAACAAGCTCTATCCTGGGCTCTTTCATGACAAGAAATACAGTCATGACAATGTATTGAAAGATGTGCTCACTGAAATCGGTCAGATGGATGCGGAGTTTCACCTACTTCCGGAACTCAGTGATATCGATACCCTTCAGGATTTGAAAGATTCGGACATTGATTTTGAATTTGTGGAACCCGAGGATGAAGGTTGATATCCTCTTTTTATTAATCGTAATAGCTTTGGCTACTACTTCTTGTGATGGGGTAGCCCAACCGAGTGCGCCAGATCAGATCAACCAACAGTGGGCTTCCAATTCTCTTTGGGACGATGGCAAGGCAGAAGTGGCCATTTATAATGCAGAAAGGATCGTTTATGGAGAACCAAGACAATTTGAATATGTCTATGTGTTGGTAAAGGAGACGTTTAATGAAGCCTTCCATGTTAAAACGGATGACTATGAGCGCAATGATCTCTATGCGGTCATGAAAGTGAACAAGTTCTGTAGGATTGAAACCTTAAAGTATCCCTATCATTATTTGACTTCCGTATTTTTCAGGAGAGAAAATCCAACTCAAGTCCACAAATTGACCAATACCAGCCAGGAGTGGTGCGGAAACACTGCCAAGTCCTTTTTGGAGAAAGGCAACAAATACGAATTCCAGTACATGAGCTACTGGGATGGACAGGGTAATGGTATCACCAAAATTGACAAAAGTCCGTGGTTCGAAGATCAGCTGAGCTATACGCTGAGAGCTTTGAAATTTGAAGACGGATTAGAATTTGAAGTGGAGATGTACCCATCCCAGGTGAGTAGCATTGCTGCTGTTCCCAAATCAGAAAGTGCATCCATTACGGTTTCAAAAGCTGAAAAATCAGAATTGGCAAACCTGGATAGCACTTTCATTTCCAACCCCTGGAAAATATCGATTTCCAGGGCCGATGGCCCTGATCTAACCTATTGGATCAATGGAGACTATCCGAATACCCTCTTGAAAATGGAGAGCACGGATGGTCGCAAGTTATCTTTAAAATCACTTGAAAGGGATGCTTACTGGGCTTACGAATAGCTGTCAGTAAAGCTGATTGACCTTAGTCCAGCTACCTCCATTAATGCACTCAACGCCTGCGTTTTTCAATATAGAAGTGGCTTGCCCACTGCGCATTCCTGATGCACAGCAAAGGATCACCGGCTTATTCATTTTTGAGATCTCATCTATGCGATTCTGAATGGATTGAAGCGGAATGTTCTTTGAACCTTTTACATGTCCACCACCAAACTCACCGGGAGTTCTCACATCAACCACAACTGCCCCACGCTCTTTAAACTCCGCCATTTGTGCACTTCCACCACCAAAAATATTACTTAGTATTCCCATGTTTTTCTTTTTGGTAGCAAAGCTATGAGCTATGACTTTACCGCTTTGTGACTATTGTTACACAAGGCAATAAAAAAAGAGGAGCCTGAAAAGCGTAACCACTTGGCGACATGCTGAACTTGTTTCAGCATCTGATCAAATCAAGTGGAAAAATTTAAGAAGATCCTGAAACAAGTTCAGGAAGACCTCAAAAAAGCACTTTCTAGACTCCTCCGACTAAAATCTCTTCAATCAACCTTCCATTTCTTCCAGTTCCTTGCCTTTGGTTTCGTAGACGAATTTCACCACAAAGTAGATAGAAATAATAGCGCCGGCGGTATAGATGCCATAAGCAAAGGCCAGCCCCATTGACACCAGCAATATTGGGAAGGTAAGCGTGATCAGGAAGTTAGAAACCCACTGGGCAAGTCCTGATACTGCCAGCCCTGAACCACGCAATTGGTTCGGGAACATCTCACCAAGCATCACCCACATGACAGGCCCCCAGGAGAAGTTGAAAAAGATCACGTATGCATTGGCCGAGATTAGCGCAAGCAGTCCCATAGAATCACTGAGGCGTAGTGTATTGCCAGCATCCAGGGTGCCAGTAGAAAACGCCACAACCACCAAAGCGAGGGTAATACTCATTCCTACCGAGCCTATAACCAAAATCGGTTTTCTGCCCAACTTGTCTACCAATAACAGTGACGCTACCACGGCCAGGATACTTAGTGCTCCTGAAACTACATTGATAAGGAGTGCATCACTCTCACCAAAGCCCACGGCTTGCCAGAGTACAGCACCGTAATAGAAAACCACGTTGATACCGACCAACTGCTGAAAAGTGGCCAAGCCAATCCCGATCCACACGATTGGTTTGATCTTCTTAGCGGCTTTGTTATATAAGTCAGAGAGCTTTGGCTTATGCCTGTCTGCTGATAATGATTGCTCTATCTCATTGGCCTTACGGGTGCCATCTTCGGTTCCATAAAGTTTCTGAAGTACAGCGAGTGCTTTTTCCTTCTTTTGTACTGTGACCAGGTACCTTGGGCTTTCTGGTATAAAGAATAGAGAGATCATGAAAGTAAAGGCTGGAACCAGCTCTACCCAAAACATCCATCTCCAGGTTTCAAACTCCATCCACAGCACATTCTCTGCCGAACCTGATACGTTGGCCAATAAGTAGTTGCTCAAAAACGAAAAGAACAATCCTGAAATGATGGCGATCTGCTGGACCGTAGCCAGCGCACCCCGGTACCTTGCAGGAGCAATTTCGCTGATGTATGCAGGCGCCATAACTGATGCCGCACCTACTGCGAGTCCACCAAGAATCCTGTAGACAATAAATTCTCCGGAAGAAACGGAAATTCCCGATCCCCAGGCAGAGATGATAAAAAATACCGACGCCACGAGCAGCATAGTCTTGCGCCCATAGCTATCCGCCAGCCTGCCGGCAAAAAATGCTCCAACGGCACATCCGAGCAACATGGAGGCTACATTAAATCCACTGCCAATGTCCTGTGCATTAAAGGCACTCTCAAGTCCTTTGACCGTACCGTTGATTACTCCACTGTCAAAACCAAACAGGAACCCTCCCAGTGTGGCGACAAGTGATATGAGAATAATGTAAAAAGTGTTAGTGTTTTGTTGTGTTTCCAAAATCATTTTAAGGTTTAATGGGGAAGCGACAATAATAGTCCCAATTTCCAAACTTTATGATCTCGTTTGGTATCCAATGGGGTATCGAATGTCATTTAAACATATGAACTTATAGTATTTTTGACAATAAGGGGTGGAATCCGAAATATTTTTGTTTAAAAAGTGGGCTGCAGCCCACCGATTGACCAAAATAAATCATCTCTTTGCCCAGCCGCTCTCCCAATCTTCCGCTAATTGTTGGTGGCCCGTAGCATGCTTTTTGAAATCTCAAATGGATATATGCCATGTGGCCATTCCCAGGTATTATTGGCAAAGCACCAAGGCTGTGCGATCACCCGTCATGACCAACACTTCCAAATCTTACTTTCAAAACGGGACACTTCCCTGACAAATACTTATCTGGCAGTAACCAAACCCGCCACTCAGGTCAACAAAACCAAAGCTACGGTACCTCAAGCACCTTTGCATTCACCAAATCAAGGTCTTCACTAAAAATATTACAATTCACACTTAACAAATTCCTATTTAAACTGGAAATATTACAATTTACATCAGACATATTCCTGTTTGCACCGGAAATATTTACACTTGCACCAGATATATTTCAATTTACTGTCCACAATTCGCCCCTGATCAGCAAATACATTGATAGGAACATACACGATAATTCCGGTGGATGTAGTGTTCTTTTGTTTTTGGTGGTTTTTCAGGCAAGTGTGCTGTGTAAACTCTGATAGTAGCTGACCCGTAACTCCCATGCACTATCCATGCTTAGTCCATGCTTTATCCATGCTTCATCTATGGAGTGTCCCCATGACTGATCGTGGACGTGCGCCACTGTGATATGGCTGCTTTGTTGTTTATGTGTTTAAAAGGTTAACATTTCCTATGTGAAAATATGCACATTCAATGGCTAAAATTCCTATATTTAACGATTCGATTTCTAAAACCTGAGAACCATGGAAACTGCTACAAAATCTCCCAGACCGCATATAGGCCGCAAGATCAGCCGCATACGTGAGCTGCGTGGGATGAAACAGGAGGCACTAGCCTATGAGCTGGGCATCACCCAACAAGCGGTATCCAAAATAGAGCAAAGTGAAACAGTGGAAGAAGAGACTTTGGAGAAGGTAGGTAAGGCTCTTGGGGTGACTTCTGAAGGGATAAAAGCTTTCAGTGAAGAGGTCGTTTTCAATATTATTTCGAGCACCTTCAATGATGATGCATCCGCATACTCCTTTAGTGAAAATTATAAATGCACATTCAACCCTTTGGATAAGGTGGTGGAGCTTTATGAGCGACTTTTGGCCAGTGAAAAGGAGAAGGTGGAGCTGTTGAGGAAGAGCCAGTAATTTGCCTCATTAACCGCCAGCCCAGGGATTGATCACATACTGATCTATATAGTTTTACTTCTGAATAATTAAGGCCTTCTCTTTTCCCTTCTCAATGACAGCAGCAAATGCATAATCATAACAGATATAGTAGGTGAGTTTAGCGGAGCTAAATATTCCTGAAAAATATTTATAATCAAACCCACGTATATCCAGTACTTCCTTTCTCACCGTGGACTTTCCTTCGGGGCAAAGGTCTTTAAGGATTCGCCGATTATGACGGATCAATGAACTGACTTGCTGAATGTACTGCTCATCAGCTGCTTTGTACAGGTTATTGAATGAGTTTCGGCAATAGGCATCACAGAATTTCTTATCAGATTGGCCTGTCAGGGTTTTCCCGCATGTCAGGCACTTTTTAATTGCAAAATTTTCCATTTTAAATATCTGGTTATTTACGGTTACAAACGGATATAACCGTTTATTGACTCGGTTAAGTTATATAAATTGCCGTTCTTTCCCTCATGAG